>JAQTUE010000096.1 GCA_028710415.1 Paludibacter sp.
AAAACCTCAACCTTTTTATTATCGTGAGCTTTTAAAGCCACTACACTATCCTGTTTTATTTTATCTTTGATCATGCCTTCTTGAATTTTTAGCTCGGCGTCTACATTTATCCCGCCAAACAATTATTTTCTTTTTAGCATATCTTTCTTCAGAAGGCTTCACATAGGCAGTTCTCTTTTTTACCTCTTCGGTAATATCTTCCTCCAAACACAATCTTCTAAATTTACCGATTATGTCGTCCTTAGATTCGCCTTTCTTTTTTTGTACTATGATTGACATCCGTCTATTCTACCTATCTTTTTTGATCTTGTAAACACTTTAATCTGTCTAAGCTATTGGCAATTCCATCGTTATTATAATCCCCTATATTACTATTACAATCAGTAGTGCTTACCCCCTGCACTGATCCAGACTCAGTTGCCGTTCTTTTTCGACACAAAAGTAAATCAGCAGAGTTTACAATTCCATCTCCATTCATATCGGAACAATTATCTCCCAATGTATTAGAAGGAGTTGAACTACTACTCGCTGACAAAGGCATCGGACTAGGAGAAACGACACTTGGCACTACCGGAGAAACTGAAGGCAATAAACTCTCATCCACCCCTTTAGTTTTAAAAGTCCAAGGAGTTCCTTCATTATCAAAGGGGGGCAATCCGTTAACTATTATTTTGTAGTAATAAGTCGTATTTGGTTTCAAGGTTACAATTCCTACACTATGATTTTGAGTTTTTACTGATTCTTCCTGTGTTGTCAAAATCAAACTGGCCGGGTTAGATCCATAAGAAATCACTCCAGTCGACTCTTTATCAGAAGTCCAAGTAATTGTTACCGATTTTCCATCTGGTGAAGCAGAATAAGATACATTTTTTGGTTCATAACCGCCAGCTGCCCCACTCATAAAAGTTCTAGCAGTATTAATTCCAATTACCCCCAAAACTATCACCAACACCAAAATCGACGCTATAACAATTGCCTTAACATTAATTTTCCCCTTCATAAGAATTTAAGGAAAACTGCCGATAAAATACTAACTGCCCCAAAAATTATTAAACCAATAGTTGGTCCAGAGGCTCCAGTCCGCGGCAATTCAGAATTTTGACTTGTACTTCCAGCTACCCCAGTAACTTTCGTGGTAGTACTAGTTATTTTAGTTGTGGTCGTTGTCTCTCCTGTAGTAGTCAACGTAGTCCCAGCACTAGCCGGAGTAGTAGTAACCTCCAAACCAGTCTCAGGGTCAGTCTCACCAATAGTAGTAGTTGTTGATAAAGTAGGAGTAGGAGTAAGGACAGATGTTGAAGTTCCATCACTATTAACCGTTATCGTAAGTTCCCCTTGATGAGTAGCCGCACAATCTATTCTATCCACCACATCAGTATCAAAAATATTTGAATCAGTCGTTGAATTTATCCCATTACTATTAGTGTTACAGGTAAAACTAACCTTCCCTGTCCCCGCTGTTTTTGCTTCCAAAGTCAAAAGCACTAATCTTCCATCTAAAGTAGTTTCCCCCCCAGCCAATTCACCATCAGCAGAAACACAAGAAACCTGGAAATTATTAGTACTTTGATAATTGGTATTGGCCACCATATCAAAATTAAAAGCAGCATCATCAGTGTCTATTTCACTAATCCCAACTATTTTTAAAACCGTCCCATCTACTGTTCCCCACACATCCACTGCCGACGATAAATAATTCTCAGAATTTACCCAAACTACTACCTCAATTTGATCACCAACATAATAACCATCATCAACTGTACTTGTCTTCATTATCAACCTTGGACCAGCCACTACCATTCCAGTCCCTGTCATCATCAAAAAAAACAAAACTGTTATGGTTAAAAACAACTTCCTCATTGATTTATCATTTAACCACACTAATCTCTAATCTATTACTGGAAAAACCCAAAGAACTTCCCGTTGAATTCTCCACAAACATAGTTGTTGATTGGTTGTCATCATCACCAGTACTTATCCCAAAACTTATATTTCCTTCTTTTTTTGGAGTTACTTTAAAAGCAACCAAACTATTAACTTCATCTTTATTCAACACGAAACCACCCACATCAGAAATCAAATAACTAACTACTATTACATTTTTTACATCACTTACTTTACTAAAAGTGGGTTCCGGCAAATTCTTGTTTGGAAAGGTTAATCCGGTTAAATTAACCATTTCCGGATCAAAACTAATATACAATTCTATTGCATCAATATTTTTACTTTCTTTCCCCATCATATCCAAAGAAACACTATAAGTCTTTCCAACTTTCATTTCTTGATTATCAGTCGCAAAAACCAATTCTACCGAATCTGCTTCTTGAATCTGATTTTCTATTGAATCAGCCACCTGGCTATTACTATCAACCTTTGTCCCCTTTTCTAAATTAGTCACCAAAACAATACTTTCAAAAACAACAACCACCGCCACCAACGGTATTAACACTTTTATTAAATTATTTTCTTTCATCATCTTCATATATTTATAATATACTAATAACTTGTTAATTACCTAATAATCTTGGTCTAACAAAGAAGTAAAAGCTCGCTGATAAGCTGCCAAATCTCCAGAATTAATCAAACAATTACCATCCATGTCTATAATTCTTAAACTATCACCCTTGCTAGCTGAATAACCCAAATAACCTTTTACAGCAGAGAAATCATCCACATTAACCCTATCGTTTCCATTAGCATCCCCTGCTAACACCGAAAAAGCTTTTAAATTAATAGGCTCATCGATTGAACCATTCGAACCATCATATAATTTATATTCTCCATTGTCCGTTTTTTCCAATACAAACGATGAAGTCGGCCCTCCTAGACCAGTCCTATCATCGACATCTAAAGGCCAAACTTCAGTCTGACCACTAAAGGCATACTTCGTCGGAACACCCTTCGGCCCATCAATCCAGATAAAAAACTTTTGACCAAAAGAAACATCTTGAAGATACTTCCTCTCCACCGTAACTGCAGTCTCATAAATTATTTCTCCCTCATCATTGGTTTGAGGCGTCCCGTCATCATTAAGAACTTCATGCCCCGATACACTATATTTTGCAGTACTACTTCTCTCGTCATCACGAGGATTAGGATAAGCCCTGGTTAAATAAACCTCAATCTCCCAACTATTAGTTACACAACCTGCATTCCCCGCTGTCACTCCATCCAAAGTATAAAGAATGTTAAAAGAAATCTTTTCAGGATAAGAAGTTAAAGCCGGAAGGGTTGGAATTGCTCCCATACATTGGAAAACATCATTATATTTTTTACAAGTATTTCCACCAGTACAACCTATTCCCACCCATGCCAAAGTAGTTCCCGTTCCATAAGTTATAGAGGTACACTTTTGAACACCTAAATTATCTCCATCCTCAAGCCAACCAATACAATTACTTGTCTTTCCTTCTGTATCACAAAAAGTAATATCTTTACATTCCGCACTTGCACCTGCTCCTTCACAAACTTTACCATCACCACACTCCGCACCACTCACTACATTAGTCTCCCAACTTCCAGTA
>JAQTUE010000031.1 GCA_028710415.1 Paludibacter sp.
AGGTGGTTATAGCGACAGGGTTCCACCTCTTCCCATTCCGAACAGAGAAGTTAAGCCTGTCCACGTCGATGGTACTGCAATTTTGTGGGAGAGTAGATAGCCGCCGTTTTTAAAGCCCTTCATAATTTAGTTTATGGAGGGCTTTTTTTGTGTAAACTATTTTGAAGGGGGGACTTTGTGGACTATGTGGATACAGAAGGATGAATTTGCAGGGGTAACAGAATGCTATTTAAAAAACCGTTTATAATCTGGGGACTATGTGGATATAGAAGGTTGAATTTACAGGGTAACAGATTGCTGATTTGCGAAAAAGAAGATTATAGTATATTTCACAAAGCCTTTTTAGTCGATTTTATGTGTTCTTTTACAAGCTATTTATAATTGTGACTATGACTACCTATTTAACTCATATAAGATTGAAGCTGAGAATGTAATGAAAAATGATGATTGTTGTTTTATGCTATATTTTATATGCTAGTTCGTAGGTATATTTAATTGAAAGTTTTGAGTAAACTAATTTATTTGTAATATTTATATTTTTGCTGGTTATAAACTGCATATCTAAGACAGTAGTATTGTAAAAAAATATCTTTAAATGATAAGTAAATTTTTTTGATAAACGAAAACCTCCTTACTCAACTAAATGAGCAAGGAGGTTTTACAGACGTTTAAGAACTATTCTTGATTAAGAGAATGACATTCCCCCATTGATATCAATATTTGTTCCGGTCAGGTAATCAGAATCCGCCGCGGCAAGGAATAATACCAGGTCAGCTACATCATCAGCATCACCTTCACGACGTAACGGATAAACGCCTTTCATCCGTTCACGGTTTTCAGGAGTATTGAAACGATCGTGAAAAGAAGTAGCTATTGTTCCCGGAGCTAAAGCATTAACACGGATACCTTTTGGTCCGAGTTCTTTGGCCATAGAACGTGTGAATGTCATAACAGCGCCTTTGGCTGTTGCATACATGGAAGCACCCGGACCACCACCATCACGTGCCGCTAACGATGAAAAGTTTACAATGGATGAACCTTCTGGCATATAAGGAACTGCTTCACGGGTACATAACCAACAGCTCTTCATGTTTACATCCATAAGAAAATTGTACCAGTCTTCGTCTTGTTCTGTAATAGTTTTTCTTCCAACTATTCCACCAACAACATTTACTAATACATGAATTTCACTTCCAAAAGCTTTGATAGATTCATCAAAAACACGTTTTACATCGACAGCTTTAGTCATGTCACCCTGTACAATGATTCCCTCAGAACCTGATTCCTGAACTTGTTTTAATGTTTCAAGAGCATCTTCTTCATTATCGTAATAATTGATTACTACTTTAGCTCCTTCAGAAGCTAATTTTACTGAAATAGCACGACCTAAATCGCGTGCACCACCGGTTATAACGGCAACTTTACTTTTAAGTTTCATATTTAATTGTGTCTTAATATCCCATATTAGAGATATTGCGTTAATTTTGTGTTTTGAAAATCAAAATCTTATTAAACGAATAATATGGATTTATTTTATTTGCTCGATTTTACCAACGGTCAGATAGACCGATAATAAGGACATTGGGACCAGTGCTGCAAGCAAGCCAAACAGCAATGTCCAACTTTCTATTTGACCTGCAAATAGAATAGCAAGAATTGTTCCGAGTACAGCTGCTGCTCCTCCCAATCCAGCCAGAGATCCAACTGATTTGCCACAATGTAAATCGCTTGGTAATGTCTGTATATTGACGATAGTGAATTGAAAGCCTCCAAGGACAAATGCCATTAATATGACTGCAAAAACCGCATTAGAAGCCATAACAGATGCTATTATTGAAGGAACCATAATACAACATCCTACAAGCATTGCAGTTTTTCGGGCTTTATCAACAGTTCCCCCTTTGCGGATGAGATAACCTGAGAACCATCCTCCTGAAATACTTCCTATCATGGCACCAACATAGGGAATCCATGCAGAAAACGCTAATTCTTTAATGTTTAATTTGAATTCTTCGACCAAATACATTGGCAGGAAAGTAACGAACATCCACCAGATAGGATCTAAAAAGAAACGACCTAAGATTACAGAGTAGTTTTTCTTATTGGAGAGCAACTGTCCCCAGGACTTGGCAACTTCATTTGTTACTTTCGATTCCGGCTGACCACTTAAAATGTATTCCCGTTCTTCTTCAGTGATCCATTTATGTTCTTTAGGACCTTTTTTGTTGATAATCAACCACGGTATTATCCACAATAGTCCTAATCCTCCAACAACTATGAAAGTCGTTTGCCAGCCTAAGGAAATATACAGCATCAATATGATTACCGGAGCTAGGATTGAACCAATTGAAGCTGCTGCTCCAAAAAGTCCCTGAGCTAATGCGCGTTCCTTTTGAGGAAACCACTCTGCATTGCTTTTGGTAGTACCAGGCCAAGGTCCTGCTTCACCTAACCCTAGCATCATTCGGAATCCGGTTAAGGATATTTTTCCCTGTGCTAATGAAGTTAAGGCATCTGCTGTTCCCCAGATTAATACGGAGGCAAAGAATCCCAGGCGGGTACCAATCTTATCGTACAGTTTCCCTGAAAAGAGCTGGCTGAAACCATAGGCAATCATAAAGAAAATGGTTATATCACCTAGAAATTCTTTAGCTTGTTTAGAAGATACTTCAGGTGTTGCTTTGGAATCTACTATCCCAAGGTCATATGCAATCCCCTGACGGTTCACTAAAATTTTACCATTCTTTTTGAAGGAAACAAATGACGCATTTTGATTTATGACTTCCCCTTTTTTTGAAACCAACCGGTAAATGTTGTCTTTTGCAATAAAAAGAGCCTGATTCTCTTTCCCGGGAGCATCCAGTTTATCAACCAGTTTATATTCAATGTTGGCCACCCACATATAATTGAGGGTACCCCGGTCTAAATAGTTGATAATGGTAATCATCATAATCATTCCGATAATCCACCAACGTAATCCTTTTATTTTCATAGTAGAAGGGTTACTGTTTTATAAAATCAAGACGCATTGGACTGAAAGTGTCAATTAAAATTCCTTCTTCAAGGCAAACTGCCCCGTGACGGATATCCGGTTCAAGATAAAAGCCATCACCTGCTTTTAAGACTTTCTTTTCACCGCCTATTGATACTTCAAAAACACCGCTAACCACATAACTGCTTTGAGAATGAAAATGCTCGTGTAAAATACCAATGCTTCCTTTACTGAACTTTACTTTTACCAGCATTAATTGTCCATCATATCCCATTATTTGACGGGACAGACCACCTCCTACATCTTCCCATGGTAGTTCAGAACTTACAATAAATTTTGCACTTTTTGTATTCATATTCTTTTTTATTTTAATTTGTTATATGCTGAGAAATAGTAATTTCCAATGAAAGATATTGATTTTCCATTTATTAAAACTTTCCTGTCTTTTGAATCTCCAAAATCTCTGTTTACGGTAATGAATAGAAAGCTCTGATTGTTTTTAGTTTCAAGTTTAACCACTGAATAAGATTCATCATCCCGGATTAATTCTACACTTGCAATATTTGTATCAAAATTGGTGGTTACTTCTCGTGATAAATCATATAATCCATGTGGTTCGATGACCGAAACAAATGTGTGATTGCTTACATTCGGTTGACGAATCATAAAGCAGGGGTCATTGCGTAAATTAAAATCAGGATCACCTGCTCCTATTCTTGTCATCATAAATTGGGTGTTCTCATTGGCTATTGTTGTTATGCTGTAAAAGCGATTGCCATTCACCCAGGTAAAGGATGCATTCGATTTATTGGTTTTACCGGTTGCTTCGAGCCATAAATGTTGATACCCGTTATTACTCCCAAGAGTTTTTAACTCTTTAGTATTTTTCTGATACTTGATATCTGTCATGACCATTTGTCCATAATAATAAAATGGCAGATCAAGTTGATGAACAGAATCAGATTTTACTTTAAACAAATCAAGGGTAACAGGGTATTCAAATCCTTTGGCCGTAATTAAAGCTGTTGTCCTGTTTAAAACGACACCCGGATAAGCATTTCGTTCCTCTCCGGATATTACCTGAACCTGCGGATTCTTGCTTTCGAAATAATTGATATCCGAATGATATTTACCTGACACTTTAAACTCCCCGTTAAAATCACTCCGGTTATCTACTGTAACAGTATTATGGGCAATAGTTTGCATACCCCAGGTTGAGTTTTCTTTGGTATAATTACCTCCGCTTTTGGGTTCAATATTTAAAAACCGTACAGCACCATAATCAGGTAAAATAGTATTCCCGTTATCATACAATACTATCGACAACTTGTCGTAATGTCCGTGGGAAAGACCATGGGAAGTTCCTTTAAAGGTGAGGCATGTTTGTTTGTTTTCAGTTCCTGTCCTGAGAATTCCAATACCACCTTCGTCTCCTTTAGAACCGTCGTGTAATAATATTGATTTAAAGTCAAACGGCTGTATTTTCTCCTGATATACAGCCTTAGCTGTTGCTAATCCTTCATCAGAGACTATAAATGAACCTTGTTGGCGGGCAATATCAAGCAGCTGTTTATCTGCGGGATTATTTTTATAGGCAATATCCACAGCATACACTATTTCCTGTGTGTCATAGGTTTTTAAGAGAGCATCATTCAAAAAAAAGAACTCGCCGTTATAAGCACATTGCAAAACAGAGTTTACTGATTTTTGTAATATTCCATCACGATACTGGAAGATATTAAGCTCAGGTTGTTGGTTTTGAATTACCTGTGCAAAAGTCATAAACGGCCAAATGGAATAGCGCTGGTAATAGGGCCCTTCGGTAAAATAACCATCGGGCGAAAATAGTACATCCAGTTGTTTGATAAAACCGCTCTTTCCATCTTTATTCGAACCGTACAGAGCTTTAGCAACCATTTCTTTATTTCCCATTGCATATCCTATCATACCAACAGCCGAAGTGGACCAGGTACCATGATTATGCATTTTATTAAAGGTTGCATAATTACTCGGATTCCCGTTCGTAATAAATTCAACCATTGGGTAAAAAAGATTTTTCTCAATGAATGTGCGGTCTTTTTCATCTATAAAATTATAGACACAATCGTACGCATTGGCAGTATGAACCAACCAAACAGCATCATTCAGAGTTTGCCAGAACAACTTGCCCCGTACTTCTGATTTTACCAATGGATGCAAACCAAGTGTCGGATACATCTGAGCATACTTCATCAACATATCTTTTACAAACTGAGCATATTTTTCATTGCCCGTAAGCTGGTACATGGTACCGGCTGCATTCATCTGATAGTAATTATTCTTGTGCTTTTCATGGGTGTAACCCCCACCTCCGTCTTTAGGTACAGGGACTTCCATTTTCTCTGATAAAGCCTGGTCTGCAATAGCTTTCAAATCATTATATGATTTGTCAAATTGTGGGTATTTACCCAGTGAGGCTTTAATATCCCGGACTCCTTTTGAGGTAAGAAATAGTCCTGGATGTTGGTTTGCCTGAATGTTTATGAAAGGAAGAAATAATAGTATTAGGAAAAAAAGGTGTTTTACTTTCACGGGGATTTGATTAATTTAATTTGTAGTCTGTTTTTTATTTACTTGATATTTTCATTATGGCTAATCTAATAATTATTGGTCGACCAATATAAAGTGTACAAATATAGGTGTTCTAAATTGGTTTACCAAATATAGTTGCCTAAAATTTAGTTATAATTACAAATAAATTAATTCATATTAAAATGAGACCTAACTGATAGATTAACAGTAAGCAATACTTAATCTACAATGATTTTTTGTGTGTAATGCTCACCAATACTGGTGTTGAAACAGAGAACATAAATACCTTTTTGTGTTAATGTCGTTGAAGAAGTCCCTGAAGCCAGCAATTGCTGATAAAGGCATTTACCCGTTAAATCGAAAATGTTTAGTTTGCCTGAAGTGGATACACTGGTTTTTAAATTATTTCCGGAAATAAAGGCATGGAATATCTTTGTCATGCTTTGTGATTTTACATCCGTACCTGTCTGATTGAAGAATGTTGCACCAACTCCTGTTTTTGAAGGCATAATCCTCGTGATCGTTCCTGAAAGTTGGCTGGCTCCGGGAATCTTAGCTGTCGTACCGCGTTCCCTGCCTCTGATATCCGTAATTACTTCCGGGTATTCAACTGTAGGATAATTTAATAGAGCCGAACCTGCAGCCGGTTCATACATATTTATGGATGTTCCTGCTAATGACATTTTAGGATCCTTACCGGTTATTACCTGGGTGGCAGTATACGTGAAATTCGTATATTTGCCTGTATTAAACAGATTGTTTTTCCAGGTAATATCCATGGCAGCGTCAGTAAGGTCTACATCGACATTGATATTTGATGCTGTAGCATTATATACATGATTATGAGCAATGACTGTACCTATAGGAGGCATCGTACATGTTGAGCTACTGTTGTAATTAATGCTGAATGATTCAGTACAATCAACCATCGTATTAAATGCAATCAATGCGTTCTTTACCTGAAAGTATTCGCTTGCCAAGGAGTTTAATTTCCCGCGAACAACACAGATAGCAGACCGGTAATCAGTTCCCCGTAATTTTTCAAAATAGTTGTTGTACACTTTATGGCTTTCACCGATTACCCGAACACCACCTGATTCGGAAATGCCATTGCCGAAAAAGTAATTGCCATCAACGGTGCATCCATTCCCATGTCGGAGGGTAAGCATCCCGTGGCATTCGAAAAATACATTGTTGGAATAATAATTCCCGCACGATTTATTCGATATGATTTCAATCTCACCATTACAATGTTCAAAGAAATTACCCTGAACGGTTACTGAAGCTGTTGTCATGGAGGTTCCACTATCACCTACCCGTATGATTTCCTGCCCATTCAGTTCAGTACCGTTGGCATCCAGGTTCGAATTCCTGTATCCAAAATAATTTTGGGCGATGATGTGGTTTACTGTAACTCCGTTCACCAGCCAGACTACCATTAAAGTCCCTGAATTATTCTTGTTTTCAAATGAACAATGATCCACTTTATTGTTTTTACCATAAATGGATACCCATTTGCTGTCCACTGTATTGAGGGATGGATTGTAGTTGACAATAGCACTGTTCGTCAACGTGCAATTCTCTGCCAGTTCTGAAGAGGAAGTGCGAAAAGATATTACATCCGAACCACTTAGGGTGCCGTTTTTAAAAAACAATCCTGAAACAACTACAAACTTTCCTGAGAATCCTATTTTTGATGTTCCGGTAAGAATCACACTTCCCGGTGTTTCTGCCAGTAAAACGATCGGTTGAGTTTCTGTTCCAATTCCTTTTAGTAAAATGGATTGATTGGTCCAGGTGCCGTTTTTCATAAGAATGGTATCACCTGCCGACCATGTGCCATTATTAATTTCTGAAGCAGTAGATACGATTGTCTGTTTTGCACCTGCAACTACTGTGCTGAATACAAAAATTAATGCTAGGAATGTGTTTTTCATGGTAGAGATAGTAACGCGGACAATAAAGAGCTTTTTTGTCCGCGTTATTTTATAAGGATAATACCAACTGGATAATTATTTTTTCTAAATAGAATTAATTCAATTCAACCTTTGCAGATTTCACATTGCCTTCATTGCTTACAAAACGAACTAAATAAAGCCCTTTAGACAAAGTTGTTGTCAACTTGCCTTCCGTTTTTGAAGATAGTACTTCTTTGCCGGCTAAATTGTAAACTTTTAAGCTGCCTGATTCTGATGTAATAATCGTATTGCCGGTTGCTGTAATATTATTGCTGTTTCTTTGAATTTGTTTTACTCCTGTACCTGAAATTCCTATTGCACTCGACCAAGACGATGCAAGTCGAAATCCACCTATTTGAGCTGCAAGAGAACTTCTTTGACGAATTACTACTCCTCTGATTGATTTTAAAGCAGTTCCAGTTATGCTGGAAGTTGCATAATTTGTTGTTGGTTCAGTTGAAGTCAATTCTGGATTTATATAAAGCCAGCTTGTGCCGAGGCCAGCTCCATCGATAGTTATTTTAATAACTCCAAAATAGGTTTGATTAAAATTAAGAGAAGTAGAATTAAAAACTGTAGCTACACCAGCATCACCCATACCTACCTGATAAGTTAAATCATCTATTCCTTTGAGAGTTAATCTACCTCGCTGAGCATTACCTGTATAATTTCCATCAAAAGACAAAAATTCAGCTGTACTGGTAAGAGAGGCTGTTGAGACATTAAATATGAATGCAAGATAATACGTTCCAGCTCCATAGGTATTATCACTTGCCAATGAATAAATTGAGGTTCTACCTCCTGAAGCTAATTTTAAAAGATTTATTGCAAAATCTTTCCCCGAATCCACATAATTTGTGTAATAAAGTGGATCAACTACTGTTGGATTTACACCACTTTGATCATTTGTACCTGTTTTTCCAGCTAAATTCCATTGATTGATCATTATTGGAGTTACAGCATCTTGAGTTGTACTAGCATAAGCACCCTTTTCCAGATTGCCATTGACAGCATAACCGGCAAGAAAGTCATTTTTAATGAGCTGTGCATTCATTGTTATTGCAACGACACACACGATAGCGAGTAGAAGAAGTTTTTTCATAATAATAATTTTTTAATTTAACATGTTTATTTTTAGAATACTATATAGTTATAATCGTTTTTTGAGCCATTTTGTTTATTTATGTAATACTTTTTAAAAATAGGAGCAGAGGCATATTTATCAGCCCTGTACAATTGCAGGCAAAGTTTATCCTGAACCTCATCCCAATCGACAATTTGTTTGTAAGGGAAATTACTTTGAGGTTTTCCAATGAACTGGGATACATACTCCAATCCCTTTGAGATGCTCCTGCCATCTGCTGATTTTAGAGGGTATAAATCAATGTCCAGTGTTTTGGCAATGGCACACATATCCAGGAGATGGGTCAGGTTAAATGTGGAATACCCCAACGCCTTTGTCCTGACTAGTTCAAAAGGTTGCTTGCCATCAGGTTCAATCTGTGTAAATATGCGACGGGCAGCAAATTCTGTAATGAATTTACGGGCAACGTCTTCTTTCCCAACAAACAATGCAATCCGGGTAGCCTGAACTTCAAAGGCTGTACCGTGGTTGTTTTTTGTCTTGTATTCATCTTTCCCAATGGGGGAGGTAAGCATCCAGTTCAGGTACTCACCGAACCAGTTGGTTAATCCCTGTTGGTCGTTCTTTGTAAAGGCTGTTGATTTTTTCAGTAACTCTATGCCTTCCAGCAGGTCAACAAATTTGTAGGTCTCAATCATTCCTGCTCCTCGTCCTTTACCCCCGAAATGACCATAGATGGTTTGACCATAATTCAGGTTTGGGTTCATCTTTGTTTCAGGATTCATAAACCAGGCTCGCAAGTTCTCTACAGCCTTTGTGGCGTATTTTTCATCCGAGGTCAGGTAGTAGCCCAACGATAAGTAAACAACGCTGTTGGTCAAAGTTCCCAGGTTCTTCTTATCGGGAGTGGTAACGGCCCTGTTTGTCTCTCCATCTTTCCGGATATACGGACCTGTCGGATTCGCAGGATCCGGCCACCAATACGGGGCACAACTAAAATAATCATGCTTGTCCCCACTGGGGGCGATTTTGTCTTTATCAACAATCGTAGGAATGTCTTTTGTCAGGAAAGAATGTGCTTGTTGTAAAACATAATCCTTTTCAATGGACTTTTCATTTCGGGCATTGTTGAGTTTTCCCATGTCCCAGACCCTGGTTTGACTTTGCATACTCAGGATTGACAAAGTAAAAATAAATACGGATAGAACTGTTTTTTTCATGATATGAATTTCTAAATCTTTGATCATTTAATTTTGATGAATTAATTAGTAATGTGCAGATATACTGCATCTCCTGTCTTGACTCCTGTCTCTTGATTCTTGAGTCTTACTTAATAAACCATTAAATTACTGTCCTTGTCTTTGTCAGATTCACTGATCCTGTTCTTGTAATATTTCTCAAAAACAGGTGTGGAGGTCAGTTTGTCTGAACGGTAAAGCTGCCAGCATAATTTTGTCTGCACTTCGTCCCAGTCCTTAATTTGTTTATATGGAAACTCACTCTGTGGTTTCCCAACATAAGTTGATAAAAACTCCAATGCTTTTGATATGCACCTGCCATCTGCTGATTTTGCATGGTATAAATCGATATTCAAACTTTTCGCCAGATAGCACATATCCAGGATGTGGGTCAGGTTGAAGGTGGAATATCCCAAAGCGGTTGTCCGGGCTAATTCCAACGGTTGCGACCCATCCGGTTCAATTTGTGTAAACAGCCTGCGGGCGGCAAAGTCATTGCAGTATTTCCTGGCAATATCTTCTTTTCCCACAAAGATCGCATAACGGGTTGCCTGTACATCGAACGCAGTACCATGATTGTTTTTAGCGGTGTATTCCTCATTCCCTATTGGGGAGGTCATCATCCAATCCAGGTAGGATGCAAACCAGTTCTTTAATCCCTGTTGGTCTTCTTTGGTAAATTTAGATGAACTTTTCAATAATTCGATGCCATCCAGCATGTCAATAAACGAATAGGTATCAATGATTCCTTCCCCGCGACCCAATCCGTTGTTCCGTCCGGGGATTGTCTGTCCATAATTCATGTTGGGATTCATGCGGGTATCAGGATTCATGAACCAGATACGCAGGTTGTTCACTGCCTTTGCTGCATACTTTTCATCTGAAGTAAAATAATAGGCCAGTGAAAGACAGGTTACATTTTTAGCCATCAGTCCCAACGGACCCCTGTCCAGTTTATCGATTTCATGATTTACAACCCCATCTTTGCGGATATAAGGACCTGTTGGATTTTTAGGATCCGGCCACCAATACCTGCCTGCACTCATATAATCATGTTTGTCTCCACTGGGAGGAGTCATTTCCTTATCCATGACTGTTGTAATGGTTTTCTTCAAACATTTGTCTGCATCATTCAAAACGTCTTGCGAAATACCATAACCGGAAGCTTTTACTTTGCTTAATTTCTCCATGTTCCATATCCTGGCTTGTCCCGACAGGTTGCCTGCTGTAACAATAAACAGAGAGATAAATACCTTAAAAACTAGTTTTTTCATAGACTTATTCTTATACTAAATTACTTTTTTATCTGCTGACCTAAATGCTACTGACTCAATTCTCGATGCTTAATTCTCGATGCTTAATTCTCGATGCTTAATTCTCGATGCTCAATGATCGATGCTCAATGCTCAATGCTCAATGATCGATGCTCAATGCTCAATGCTCGATGCTTAATTCTCGATGCTACTTACTGGTATTTTATAGTCTTTATCCCTGCTGTCAGCAATGGAAAATCATCCGTCCTGAAAGGGGTTGCCGGTAAATCTGCACTGTTTGTTAAGTTTGCTTCTGTCCAGTTATCCCACCCATAGCGAATTGCTTTGGGGGAGGTAATTCCTTCTGCCCAGACAACAACCTGATTACCTTTAATCTCAGCTTTCGCAGGTACAAAAATGTTATTGCTGCCACAAATTGTGAAACCTTGCAAGGAACCATTTGCTTTTAATCCTTCGTATACAAAATTGAACGATAATAAGGCTTGATTTGCTGTGAATTCGACGTTCTTATACACTGGCCCGGAATATGGTATGTCGATGCCGTATACGGTATTAAAAGCGCAAATTGCAAGCCTTTTCCCCACAGGCTCCTTGTGAGGTGGGTGAATGGTACTTTTCTCGCCCAGGTCAATGGCAACTGCCATTCCTGTATTTTTTACATTCTGCCAGGTCATCAATTGCGCTTCCCTTAGTTCAGGCCAGATCGGACGGTTTCGGGTATCGGCATTGGAATAACCGGGTAACTGGACAAATAAGAACGGCAGGGCAGGGTTGTTAAAATCCATGCGCCATTGTTCTATCATGGCCGGAAACAAGGTCCGGTACTGCTCGGCACGGGGTGAATTGTGTTCTCCCTGATACCAGATGGCTCCTTTTAACGAATAGGGTATGACCCGTTTCAACATAGTATAATACAATCCGAATGGCCGGTTGTAATTCTGTTCCCCCATAGGCTCTTTAGGATTCTTTATTGTCGTATTTCCTGCTTTTACTGAATCCTGGTACTGTTTCAAATCATTCTCATATTTTGAAACCAAATCCAGGTACTTGGCTTTCCCAAGTTTTGAATAATAGCTTTCATAGTTTTCTACG
Organism: Paludibacter sp.; assembly: GCA_028710415.1. Classification (GTDB taxonomy): domain Bacteria; phylum Bacteroidota; class Bacteroidia; order Bacteroidales; family Paludibacteraceae; genus Paludibacter. The sequence goes on from JAQTUE010000031.1 coordinate 12,210, forward strand.
ATCGGTGACAGATCCGGGTTCTTTAGCAGCGATTCCCTGGTCATCCATGTTTCTGCTCCTGAGCCGCCTTTATAACAGCATATCACTCCTACCGGGACATTCAGTTTTTGTTGCAGGTCTTTGGCAAAATAGTAGGCTACCGCTGACATTTTCGATACATTTTCTGTTGTTGCCGTACGCCAGTTCATGTCACCGCGGGTTTTGTCGCCTTCATAAGCTTTGTAGGGTACCATGACAAAACGAATGTTCGTATTGTTGGCACGGACAATCTCCTGTTCCCCATTATCCGATTTCTCCAGCATAAATGCCATGTTCGACTGGCCGCCTGCAATCCAGACTTCCCCAACATAGATTTCTTTTATCTTTACAGTGTCAGTTGCCGATATCACTGTCATAGGATATGGGCCGCCTTCCTTTAAAGCGGATAAGTCTGTTTTCCAATCGCCGTTTTTATCACTTTTCGTTTGTACTTTTTTATCCTGAATATTGATGCTGATCGTTGTTGATGGTTTTGAGGTTCCCCAGATACTCACTTTTGAATTACGTTGTAATACGGCACCTTCATTAAAAAGCTCTCCCAGTTGAAGTTTTTGAGCTTCACTTTTGATACTTAATAACAAACACAATAAGATAATTGAAATGCTTAAATACTTTTTCATTGAATAGGAACTTTGAAAAATTAATTGACTAATACTTTATATACCGATTCGTCTAAAGGAGTCTTAACCTTGATGATATAGATCCCTTTCCGGTTTATCTGAAAATTCTTGTCAGTGGTTTGCCTGATTTCTGTTCCAACCCCGTTATACACTTTTGTATTTGTTTTTTCAGCGGATGTTACCTGTACCTGATTGCCATTCATATTAATCTTAATGTTCGAATTGTTATGAAGCATGTCTGCGGATGTTCTCACCAGGTTATTCACTTCCGTAAGGAATACCGTGATTTCATTTTCCGATTGTGTGTTGTAAGCATCTGTAAACCCACCATGTCCGCCACCCGGTACCGTCGTGAACTTGTTCTTTACACCTGCTGCCTGCAATGCTGCCTGTAAAGTCACCGATTGGGTATAAGGCACAGTCGGGTCGGCATCCCCATGGATAATGTAGGTCGGCGGTGTATTGGCATTCACATAAGTTAAAGGTGACAAGGTATTAATGTAGGTAGCATCTGTTGCATGCGGTCCTAACCAGTCAACCAACGAACCATAGAACATGAAGTTTTGTAAATCGGCAGGACCGTATTTGTCAATGACAGCCATGATTTTATATTCGCCTGTATAAGGTATGCAATCATTGTCATAGATGGAATTGTTGGTCAGATAACCGGCTATTAAGGCCAGGTGTCCACCTGCCGAGCCACCCTGGAAAACGATTCTGTTTTTATCAATATGCAATTCAGCGGCATGGTTCAACAAATAAATCATAGCTCCCCTCACATCTTCCACGGCTGCCGGGGCAGTCGCTTCACCCGTCATCCTGTATTCTACATTTGCCACAGCATAGCCCATATTGAAATAGGTGCTGAAACCGCCCTGTTCTTCCTTGGTACCATGGTTCCATCCACCTCCGTGCATGTTGATCACTACTGGGACAGGGTTAACGGCATCGGTTGGATAATACACATCCATGCGGCAGTTGGTGCTGTTTACGTTTTTATAAACTACATCAAGCAACCCGTTATAATTAACAGGATATGCAACCGAGTGCAGGGTCTGGAAGTTGACAATAAACTTCTTTGAGAGATTTGTTACATTGGCTGCCTCTGCAAAAGCACCATCCGGAATTGTCAGTTTATAGCTTTTATTTGCAGAACTGGTGGTTGTCAGTGTAACCGGGATGGTTACTACATTATTCGAAATAATGCAATCGCTCAGAGGGATGTTTGTACTGTTTAAAGTGATGGTTCCCGTTCCGGCAACTACATTCTTATTGAAGCTAAATGTCAGTGTCTTCTTTAAATTTGCAAAGCACACTTCATTTTCCACTGGTGATGAGCTTTGAACATTTAAATCAAGCGTTTGCTGTAATGTCAAAGTCTTGATTTTGTATACATACAATCCACTGCTGGTATTATTGACAATGCGTAACTTTGTTTCTACACTTCGTGCAACTGGAATTCGGTAAATGCTGTCAGGCGATTTTATGGTGGTATAGGTTCCAATTGCCTGCCATTGGTTATTGGTCCATTCCTCCAGGCGGAAACTCATGGCTGTGGTTCCTGTGGCCGCATGGATCTCAACTTGTCCTACTGTTTTTAAGGTTGGAAATTCAAGAGCAGCATTCTCAGTATTCCTTCCTAATAAAATACGGTTTGTATGGGTTTCTCCGGCTGTGCAGGTTAAGTTACCTGTGTACAAATATGTTTTTACCAGGTTAAAGCCATTCACTGTTGACGATGGGTAACTCCCAGTAGCGTAGGCTGTAGTAGCAACTGTCCCCCAGGTGCCGTCCCCAAAATCGGTAAGGATGAAGTCAATGGCATTTACCCCGATGGTTGTAAAAATAGCTGAGGCATCTGATAGCGAAGAATCGCTAAGCGTGGTGCCATTTCCTTTGGCAAGTACCTTGTATGTATAGCTGCTGCCTTGTGTTAACCCGGAGATGGCTAAGCTTGCGGTTACTTGCCCGCTCACGTTGGTTGTGCTTACCAGGGTTGTTCCCGAGTATACTTTTACATCATATCCGGTTGCGTTAGCTACAGGAGTCCAGTTTGCAGTGAATCCGGTTGATGTAATATCCGAGGCAACTCCTATCACCGGTGTTGTCAGGGCTGGTGCAGCGGCAGAGGATGATTTAACCACATCTTCCCAAGTATTGCTGAATCGTAATCCTGCCACTTTGCCTCCTATTCCCGGACGCTGGCGAATGGTAATCCCTTTGATTGATTTCATTCCGGCTGTTCCTGAAACGGTATTGTTTAAAGTGGCTGTGGAAGCTTCCGATACCCCCGGGGTTGGATTTATAAACAATGAAGCTGTTTCAGTGCCACCGGTAGCAGCTGTTGTAAACTTTAATACAATTAAATAGGTGGTCCCGTAGGCCAGGTCCGCCGACCAGTTGTTGACACCTGCTGTTACAGTGCCTCCTGTTGCTACTCCATCAAATCCAACTCCCATTTGATAATTCCCGGCATTGGAGGATGCTTTTATAAATACTCTTCCACGTTGCGTATTTCCGGCATAGTTCCCATCAAAAGTGATGAAATCGACTCCGACAGTTGTTGTAACCCCTGACAGATTAACCAGGGCACTCAGGTAGAATGTTCCAAAATAATCGGAGGATAGCGAAGTCAGGCTGTATATTGTTGAACGAAAGGTTGACGAGGCTACTGTTGATGGTTGGATGTTTGGATCCAGGATAATCGCCTTCCCAGCGTTATTGTCTATATAGTTAGAAAAACTCAACGTGCTGTTCTCAATGAGAGGTGATACTCCACCACCTTCACCACTGGTCAGTTTACCGCTCCGGTTCCATTGGTTTGCCATGAGCGGGGCTGTTGCCGTTTGAGTTGCATCGGCATAAACACCACGTTCCAGGCTTAAGCCATCTGCGCCAATTGCAGTAGCCGTGAAAAATGAACTGTAATCAATGGGCAATACCTGTGGATAAGTTGCTTTTGCTAACAGGAAGCAAGTACACAAGGCGAAAAATAGCGTAATTCTTTTCATGGGAGAATTTGTTTTTGATTGTATTATTTTATAGTGTGACGATAGCCGTTTATTTTGTGATTAATTTTACTGTGTATCTTTTGTCAGCCAGTTCCACTACGCAGAACAGGATTCCTTTTACGTTTGTAATGATCGGATAGTCAAATTTTCCTTCCGGGGCTTGTCTTTCTGTCCTCTGTATTTGTTGGCCTGTTGCATTGTACAGGGATATGCTCACTTTTCCCGGTACTTCAACAGGAATCGATAGAGTTGTTTCCCCTGCGAATGGATTAGGCGATACGGTCAATCCACTGGTAAAAGTTTCCGCAATACCCGTTGTAGTGGTAATCTCATATTCTATCATTTCAGGGGCAGTAGGTCCGACCATTTGTTCATCCAGTGGAACATTTACCAGGCTCACTGACGCATTGTATTCATCCGCACCAATATCCCTGATTCCAATTGCCGCTTGACCTTCAAAATCCCTGGTTACGTACGTATACCCTATCGATGCATCGATAGCTGGGCTTCCGGACGTTAATTTATACACATCATATTTAGAGCGTTGGTCGCAATTCTGACCGTATGCCTTGCACGATGATTTAATCAACTGAGGGTCGATGGTTTTTATCTGTGCATCGGTAGTTCCGGTTAACCCAAGGGTTGCGCTTCCGGTTGGATACATCAGGTTGTTCTGGAAACTTACACCGGTCAACGAGGCAGTGCTGTAATACTTGATAAAAGGATTTACCGGTCCAACCACTATGTTGTTGGCAAGTATGTTACTCTTGGGAGCTAACCCATAGGCACCGTTATTATCAAACCCGACTTCTATATTCGATTTGTTGTTTACCAGCGTATTGAAGGCAAATACCACATTCTCTGCCAGGAAGTGGCTCGAATTGCTGGACGATGCATTAGTGACATCCCCATTGGTGATGGTGCAGGCTGCATCCCATTTATCCCCGGTAAGTCCTTCGAAATAATTGTTGATAATCTTATGGTTCATCCCGTATATCCTGACGCCTCCGCATCCGATGGTTTCCGTTCCAAATAAGGTCGTTTTGTTTTCACCAAAGAAGAAATTTCCTTCCACCACGCTGTTGTTTCCCTGACGAAGGCTCACGGTTCCCACGCACCTGCGGAAAGTGTTGTATCGCACGGTATCCTTGCAGCTTTTCAACGAAACTATTTCAGGGTCTCCATCGCAATCTTCAAACAAATTGTTTTCCACTACCGTATAGGCATCCAGCTTGCAAAGATCGCTCACACCAATGCGGATGGTTTCTTTTTCGTTGGTAACTCGCGGAGTGTTGTTCCTGAAAATATTGTGGTCAATCCGGTCATGTTGCGATATCGCCGGTACGGTTCCATGGCTTCCATCAATTACCAGCCAGGCACCCTGGTCAAATTTTCCATCAAACAGATTGTGATCGAACCGGTTATCGTGGCTGTTGCAGATTTCGCTATCCCACAAATCACCGATTGTTACCCATTTCGAAGTTTGTGTGTCGGTGATCGTTGGCATTCTTAACCAGTTCCGGGTAATACGTACATTGCTGCATCCTTCCATTTTAAAAATGGTGCTTCCTGCATCGACATTTATATCAAAACCTTCATAGGTTACATAACTTTGATAAGACAGGTTGAAATAGGTAGGTCCTGTAATCTTTGCACCGTACAGGTTCTTTGATCTAACCAGGATAGGTTTCAGTGCCGAACCACCCTTTGTGACTTTTAAACCCCCAAGGTTGTAAGTTCCATCGAGCACCAGTACGGTGTCGCCCGGATTCATGGCTGCCAGGGCATCTTTGAACTGCGTAACGGTCGATACGGTGCGTGTAGTGGAAGAAACCTGAATAGCCGAAACGGAAGCGCCTATAGCCATATCCCCGTTTACAACAAAAGAGGCAGGATTGGTTGTGCCGCTCAAACTGCCGGACCATCCGTTAAACTGATAACCCGATTGAATGGAGAGTTGCGCTGATACCGAAGTCCCGTTGTAATACACTGTTTGTTGTGGAACAAGTGTGATCGTTGCACCCACTGGTTGGGTAATGGTGATGGTGGATTGTGCCGGTGGATTTGCCGGGTCAACTATAACGGTAGCTCCGAATATATAGTTTTTATCCACTGTAAATGCCTGCGGATTTGTCGTGCCGCTCAGGTCGCCCGTCCATCCTGTAAACAGGTAATGGTCTGGAACCGTTATCGACGCTGACACCTGGTCATTTAGTTGGTAAGTTGCTTTTACAGGCGAAAGTGCAATGGTGCCGTAAGCCGGTTGCGTGATGGCAATCGTTCTGTCGGTTGATGATGATTGAAAAGCAATGTCTGAAATAGGGGTAGAGCCAATATACAAGTTATCAAATGCCACATCGCACGTACCGCTTACCATCGAAAACCGGGTTGAATGATAATCAAATACGGTGGCTCCATTCCTGATTTCCCGGAACGTAAATATTTTATTTTGCACTACGCCATTGATCGCCAGTTGATACTTTCCGGCCCCATTGTCAATTTTTATTGAAATCCGGGTCCAGGCATTCACTGTGAAATCAGGTTGGGTAGCCCATCCGGCACTGCCATCATAAATCTTTAGTTTTGATGTGGGCAGGAATTCTACCATAAAACTGCGGTGGGTAGTGGTGCCCAGGTCATAACCGGTTATGCCAAAATTAGCAGAGGGTAATGTCTTTAGTTTGATCCAGAAGTCCAGGTATACATCCCCGGCCAGTCCAACGGCATTGGTTGCGAAATCGGTACGGTCCACCTGCAATGCGGTTGCACTGGCACCAATTTTGAGCGCTTGCGTTCCATCCTTTACATAATCGGCCAGTGTCACTATTTCACCAATCCCGGTGGTAACGGTCCATTTATTTTTATTGTGAACAGTACCAGTAGTATAGCTGTCGGTTGTTTCGAACGATGTGTTCACCAACGTCTGGGCATTCAACCCAACCGAACTTAGAAGTAAAATACAAAGTGTAGAAATAAGTGTAGAAAGTGATTTCATGCAGGGGTATTTTAGTTGTAAAGTTGTATACTTAATTTAAAAATATGCTATTCGTTTTGAATTGAATGGGTTAAGTCTTTTTATTTGGTCAACCAATTATTTGGTCGACCAAAAGTACGATTTATGTTTATAATAAAAAAACAAATTATGAGCTATTTTTCATTTCATGTTGTAGAACATAATAATTGGCTAATTTTAGAATCTGGGAACTGTTTGTTAAGTTAAAACATCTCGGATCAGATATATACCACCCGATTTTTTAACCCTTTTATAAAATAATAAAACACTTTATCCGTTTTAAAGAAAGTTACCGCTTTAATTGTGTTTGAGGAATCCGGCGAGCCGCATTTTATTCCGTTTCCACCTGCTTTCTGACTTACCACCAGTGGGCTTTTATTCACCATTTGTTCGCCACGATGTCACTGGTATTACAGTGATATTACAGTGATGATACAGTGATATTACAGTGATGTTACACCCTAATATTATGAGTGTAATATCACTGTAATATCTCTGTAACTTTTCATTAATATGTGCAATATCCTGGTGATATCCATAAAACATCCAACTAATCCGATATTCAAACCAACATTTTATATAAACAAGGGGCGTACTGACTGTTGGTATATGGTCGGTAGAAGGGAGTAGACCGAAATTCCTGGAATGAAAGATGGAGGAGTAATGTTTCGTTGAGTGTCAAAATACTCTAATCACAAGTGTGGATATAAAAAAACGGGTTCCCGCCTTTAAAGCAGGAACCCGAAAATTTAATTGTGAAAGAAATCCCGGATTACTTAATAATGACTTTAGCACTTTTCATCAGACCATCCTTACTTGTAAAGCGAACGATATACAATCCGCTTTCAAGGGTTGTTACCAACTTGTTGGCATTGAAGGCCTGTAATACTTTTGCACCCTGCATGTTGTACACCTGGATTTGTCCGGCTTCGGAACAAAGGATAGTTTTACCGTGGGCAGTTACAAAACCTGATAATTTCAAATCTGCCAGCGAGGTGTTTAAGGTCGTTATCTGGTTGGAAAGAGCCGATGGGTTGGAGTCAAAATAAGTGATTCCATCGCCTTTTGCAACGACAGCATAGGTGTAGGTTGCCGAACTGGTTAAGCCGATAATATCAAGGCTGGCCGAAGCCTGTCCCATCACATTGTTTGTCTGGATCAGGGTGGCTCCATTATATACCAGAACATCATAACTTGCTGCATTAGCCACCGGAGTCCAGACAGCCGTAAACCCGCTAGAAACAATCGTTGATACAGTTCCCAATACAGGTGCAGTAAGTTGAGTTGCTGTTGTCACCAAGGAAGAGGCTGTAGAAATATAGGAATCGGTGAATAAGTTGTCTCCATCACCTTTTGCAACCACTGCATACGTATAGGCTGTACCACCCTGAAGATCGGAAATGACAAGACTCTGGGCAGTCTGGCCATTGGCAGTATAGGTGTTTACCAAAGTGGTGCCGCTATATACCTTCACGAAGTACCCTGTGACATTTGCTACCGGGGTCCAGTTAGCTGTAAAGCCGGTTGCAGTGATATTTCCGGCAGTGCCTGTAGTTGGAGTGGCAAGCAAGGCAGGGTTGGTAGTCCGGATGATCACCTGATAAATGTAAATATATCCTGTACCGCCATTTTCGATCCTGAATTTGGCATTGGTTGTGTTGGCTGTTATAGGAATCATGAAGATAGATTCCACCCCGGAAGTTGGTATGGTGTATGTTCCTACTGTACCTGCAGAACCTGCTCCGACGGCCGTCCATACCCCGCTGATTAATTGTTTTAATAAAAAATCCCTGGGACCCGTGGCAGGTGCAACATGTATTTCAATCTGGCCTACAGTTTTAACCGTTGGGAATACGAACATTCCGGTATATGATAATTTATCCAGGCGGATTGAGTTAGTATGTACTTCGCCCCTGGGGCCTGTTTTTGTATCGGCATATAAATACCCCCTGGCCACATCAAAGCCATTGGCAGTCATCGAAGGCAATGCCCCTGATGCCGGGAGCACATCGGTGGAAAGAAAGGCTGTTCCCCAGGATCCATCATTGAAGGCGGTGCTTAAACTGGCAGGATAATCGGTAGCAGTAGAAAAAACCGAGGCGGTTGATTGTATGGAATTTGTAACAGTCGTACCATCACCAATAGCACTTACGGAGTAAGAGTAAGGGGTATTTACAGTCAGTCCATCGATATTGATACTTTGTGCAGACTGGCCGTTGGCGGTGTAAGTACTTATCAGGTTTGTACCCTGATAAACGAAAATATTGTATCCTGTGGCACCGGCAACAGCAGTCCAGTTGGCAGTAAAACCTTCGGCTCCAATGGAAGAAGCTACCCCATTTGCAGGGGCCGACGTACGTGGCAATGAGGATGCAGCCACAGCATCAGCCCATGCAAGGGATACTCTGACGCCACTTGTATAGAAATAACTTGCATTATTTCCATTGCATTTGATCATAAATAAACTGAGGGCTGTTTTTGCTGTCCCTTTTGAGTTGTCAACAGCATTGGCAGCAGGCTCGGTGGTGGTGCCAACTATCGGATTAACAAATAAGGAGGCGGTAGAAGTACTGAAATCATATTTGATAACGATGAAATAGGTGGCTGCTGCATCATAATAGGTTGATGTGGCACCCCCTATCCATTGTATGTCAGCAGAAGTAGTACTCGAACGGGTTATTCCGAACCGGAAGATGCTCCCATTGGTTGCATTTTTACCATACCACACCTTAATTCCTGATGTAGCCGGGGCATCCGAAAGCCCGATAATTTCAGCATTCGAACCACCCTGTGCCTGGACTTTAAATAAGAATGACAGATAAACAACTCCTGTTGTGATTGGAGAAGCTGTAAATGATTTGTAGGAGGTATAAGCCCCGCTGGTTACCCCACTATACGTGTTCAGCAAGGTTTTACCTACACCGGAAAGTGCATACGCATCAATCCCTGTAGTATAATTCAAAACCGGAGTTGTAACCAGGGATCGTAGTTCAGTAGTTGGAAGGGCAGTACCTGTGGTTGTTGTGAATCCGTTTCCTGTAACGGTGGAGCTGACAACCGAGACATTTGGAAAGTCTGCGTAATTGAACGTTTCGTCCATTAAAACCTGGGCATTTGCCAGCATGGCACTCAGTAACATGACCAGAAATAAAGTAAATTTTTTCATAATGATTTTAATTTAAAGGGTGATTAAATATAAAATGAATAGTTGAAATTCAAAACTTTAGTAGATCGCTTGTTTGGTCAACCAAAAGTAAGGGGTTTCTATTTTTTAAAAAAATAATTTATACGTTATTTTTCGTAATATGTTGTAAAACATTGTTTAGATTGTATTCTGACTTGTTGCCTGCCTGATTCCACAAAAAAAGGTGTTGGCCGTGACAGTCAACACCTTTCATTGAAACTAGAAATTTGTTTTATTTTATCATTACTTTCGTGCTGTTCATTTGACCGTTTTTGCCGGTGAAACGAACGATATACAATCCGCTTTCAAGGGTAGTTACCACCTTGTTGGTATTGAAAACCTGCAATACTTTTGCACCCTGCACGTTGTACACCTGGATTTGACCGGCTTCGGAACAACGGATTGTTTTACCAACGGTTGAGACAAATGACCTTGAATCCATACTCTTTATTCCTGTTGCAGTCCCCGGGGTAGCTGTCATGCCAGAAGAAAGGGTCGAGTTAAAACTGGTAGAACCATCCCCTTTTGCGGTAACGTAGTAAGTATAGGTTGCATCCTGGGTAAGACCTGTAAATGCCACAGAATTTTCAGGAGCCAGAACATTTTTAGTGTCTACCAGTGTGGGTGTTGCATCATAAAGCGTAACATCGTAACTTACAGCACCAGCTACAACTGTCCAATTGGCTGTGAATCCTGTCGTCGTAACACCCGAAGCCGGTTGAACTGCCGGTGTTGCGAGCAAGGTGGTAAAACTGGCAGAAGGCATTGACAGATAAGAATCAGAATAGGTTACATCACCATCCCCTTTCGCTTTTACCTTGTAAGTATAAGCTGTATTTGCAGATAATCCTGCAATGGCGTTACTGTTTCCTGTTACATTGACTGGAAATCCTGTTACTAATGCTCCGGCCTGGTAAACATAAACATCATAATTTAAGGCATTAGGAACATCTGTTAAACTAGCTGTGAAGCCGCTGGCTGAGATTGCTGAAGCGGTATTAATTACCGGGCGTGGCAATAAAGCAGGAGCCGTTGTACGTGTAATTACTTTGGTTAATATAAAACCTCCCGAACTGGCATTTTCAATTCTAAACCTGGCAGGAGTAGCACGTGTGATATTAAAGATATACACAGAATCAAGTTTTGAGCTTAATGTAGTTGCTGCTGTGGTATACGAACTAGCAGGTGCTTCGGCTACAGCAACCCAGGCGGAACCATTCCATTCAGTCAGTTTAAATCCATTGCCGGCTGTCGGGGCAAAACCATGAATCTCCAACTGTTGTAATGAATTTACTGTTGGAAGTGCAACTGAACCAACATTAGCAAGTTTATCAACCGATATTAAATTAACAAGTACTTCCCCTTTTAATCCGCTTACTGCAGCCGGATAGATTGAAGCAGCCGTTAAATCGAAGCCATTGAGAGATATTGAACCATACGAGCCAGATACCAATGACCCTGTAGCTGCAGGAGTTCCCCAGGTGCCATCCGCAAAATTAGTATTGATGGTGTTGACATTTGCAAACAAAGTTTTGGTTACTGTGGATGAAACAGAAGTGCTTGATGTTAAAGTTGCAGGTGTAAGATTATCACCAATAGCGATCACTTTATAAGTATACGAAGTTCCCATCTGAAGCCCGGTAAATACAAAGCTGGAAACAGTTCCATCTCCGGGGACTGCAGTTGATGATAATAATGCATTACCCAGATATAATTGAATTTGATAACTCAGGGCATTAGTTACTACCGACCAGTTTGCAGTAAATCCATCGACTGTCTGTAAGGTTGCAACTCCAATAACCGGAGAAGATAATCCTACTGTTGAAATAGTCGCAGAAGCTACTGAAATATCCGAATTGCCCCAGTAAATTCCATCACCCTTGGCTACCACTTTATAAGTATAGGCTGTATTTGACATCAGCCCGATAATTGCCTGGCTGGTTGTAGCCTGACCTGCTGCATTTGTGGTACTTATTAAGGTTGCGCCCTGATAAACGGAGATGTCGTAACTTGAGGCATTTGTTACCGCGGCCCATTGTGCCGTAAAACCAACTGCTACAGGGGTAATTCCACCTGCAGAAACATCTGGGGTGCTCAGTTTTGGCATTGTAAATGAACTTGATGCACCTGAGGATATCGAATTACTGTAGGATACTCCATCTCCAATAGCTACTACTTTGTATGTGTAGGTGCTCCCTGTAGTTAACCCCGAGATTAACAGACTGGATGTTGATTGTCCGGTAACACTTCTGGAGATAACAGGTATAGAAGTACTTGTCGGGGCAGTGGCTCCTGCATAAAGATACACCGTGTACCCGGTTGCATTTATGTCAACAGGAGTCCAGTTGGCAGTCATGCTTAACCCGACTACATTTGTTGCATTAGCTATTGTTGGAGCCGATAATTTTGCCTGGTTAAGAGCAGTTTGAGAAATTCCTGCAACTAATCCATCATCGGCACAAATGAATGAAGATTTATTAGATAACGAGAAATCCTGAACTGTTGGATCGGAAAAAGCCGGTGGAGTGCCTGCTGCAAAGGTATTTGTTCCCGTTGGTACAGTACCTGTAAAACCTGCCAGATAACAATAACTTGTGGTAGCGGTAGGCAATGTTTGAGCAACATTACTAAAAATACAATGAGAAATCGTAATTGCACCCGAACCACTTAGTAATTTAATAATACCTTCAGAAGTAGTACTGGTTAGTAGATTATAAAAGGTGCAATGATCAATAATTGTTGTTCCGGTATTTATTTGAGCACTGTAAATAATATTAGCCCTGGAGGCTAATAAAGAATTATTTCTAAATGTTGTATTTCTAAGGTTTACAAGAACGCCGGGTGTATTTGTGGCTGCATTGGCAAAATAGATCGCTCTTCCTCCAAAGTTACTAATAGTACTGCCTTGAATATCAATTGCAGACCCTGAATTAGTACCATTAACTCCGTCAAACCTAATTACCCCGTTCCCGGAACCATTAAGAAAATCGTGAATGTAACAATTGTTTATGATGACTTTACTCAAAGATGCTGTAGCAGCTCCATAAAATAATAGAGGCTGTCCTGTTCCACCTGAATTTATACCATTGAATTCAAGTCCATCCAACGTAAGTGTAATGTTAGGGGTTAAAGTGTAAAAAATATTAGCAGTACTGCCAGATGTACTGCTAAACAGACTAATAACCGGTTTGGCAATTAAATTTGCTGCAGCCTTTACAGTTACACTTTTAGTCAGTGTATTGTTATTGGACGTTGAACCTGTATTGAAGACATATAATCCCCCGGGAGTGGTAAGTTCGTAGACATCATACGTGCCGGCTTTTAAATCTGTATTGAGAGCCACTACATCTGATACTGCATATTGGTGGGTGACGGCATTTGCTTTAAATCCAAAACAACTAAGCAATATAATCATAAATACTGATAGTGTCTTAAACCGCCTAAGACAATACGATAATAAAGTAATTTTCTTCATACATAATAGATTTTAAATTGGGTTATATAGTTTATTTTATTATTCCAGGATAGTAAGATAGTTATATGTTTTTTGGTCAACCAATAATTTGGTTGACCAAAAATAGAACATGTATTCACAATAAAAAAATTATTTGAGTACTATTTTTTGAAATATGTTGTAGAACATAAAATGGTCGACCAATTTACGGGATCGGATATAAAAAAGCGAGACACCTGGATGTCTCGCATGTGGATTAGTTAAAAATAGAGCTGAGAATGTTAGTCTGGAAGTTTGCAAAATACAGTGGGGATGTTGTTGCATTTCACACTGGCCACACATGATCCTGCATTCATCCTGACACGAATGATAGCCCTGCCATTTTGGAGTTCCACTACCCTGGACCCTGAAGATGTACCCAGGTTATCCAGGAGCTTGCCATCACCTGCCAGCCCAAAGGTAACTACATTCCGGGCATCCAGGCAAAGGATATTCTGTTCATCCTGGAGTTTGACTTCAAGGGTAGCTATATCGCCCTGTTGATTGATTTTTGTCAGAGTCATTTGAGCAGGCTTTCCCCAATGATCTGTTTGGTAACTCTGTGTAATTTCATCGACAACAGTAACTTTCCCTTTGCGGGCAACTACCTTTAACAGGTTCTCCCCCTGCTTGTAAACAACATTCCAGCGAAGTCCCGCTGCCGGGAAATCCTGGCTGTGACGCTTTTTTACACCCAGGCTTTTGCCATTCAGAAGCAATTCGGCTTCATCACAATTCGAATACACTTTTACCATTTTATCTTCGCCAGCATTTCCCCAACGAACAGGCCAACTATGACCATAGATATGTACCATTGGTTTTTCAGCCCAAAATGACTGAAATACAAAATATGATTCTTTTTTTGTATCGTCTCGCTCAACGACTCCTTTTTGATTGACATATGGGACCGGATTGTCGGGACGAACCGGAGTTGAAAAGTCTTTAAATGTCCAGAAGGCAGCACCGGTTAAGTTAGGCATAGTTTCCTGTTCTTTTAATGTCCAATCATACAAATTGCAAATGTATGATTCGCTCCATTCGCCAGATTTGGAAGCGTTATCGATGTCATTTGGCAATGTTAAAATGCTGTCTTTGTTTTTTGTTAATGATTGTTGAAGTAATTGGTCATAGCGTTCATCGAATCTTCCGGCATGGCTGTCGCCACCCCATTCGGCATGGAAGAAATGCTTCACCGTTTTCATTTCTTTCTCACTCATTGTCTTGTAGTCAGTAAAGATGCCTTTGTACCAACCGGCCCAGATGGATGGTGAATACACATCCGGAATATCCTTGCAGAAATCACAACGACGGATGGATGTCTTGCGGGAAGGATCGAGTTTATGTGCCAGGTCATTCAACGTGCTCATAAAATCACGTACTTCCTTTTTGTCGTAGGTAGGAAAATCACCCGGCCAGTCGTTCTCATTGCCCAGTCCCCAAAGTATGACAGCAGGATGATTACGGTGTTGGGTAATCATGTTGGTCATCATGCTGTATGCTTGTTTCTTATACCGATCGCCGCCAACTCCACCACGACACCATGGGATTTCTTCCCAGACCATGATACCCAGACTATCGCATAAGTTCAGGGTGATGCGCGATTGTTGGTAATGCCCCAGGCGGATGAAGTTAGCACCCATTTCTTTAATCAGGATCATTTCTTCCCTGATTTGTTTTTCAGTCATGGCAGCACCTACCCCGGCATGATCTTCATGCTTATGGGTTCCACGAATCAACAAGCGTTTTCCATTCAGCATGAAAGGACCATTATCGGTGAATTCATAATTGCGGAAGCCAAAGTGTTCGGTTACTGTTTGCGTGCCTGTTTCGGAATTTAGGGTAACTCTGCACGTGTACAGGTTCGGCTGTGAAGGCGACCAAAGGATAGGTTTCTTTAGGGTTGAGCTGTATACAGTCCGTTCATCATCACCGGTTTCTGTTTCCTGGTTTGTGTTGACAATTACTTTCCCCGCTGCATCAACGATTTCTATCTTCAGATTAGCCTTAGTCAGAGAGGATTTATTGGTTGTTTTCAATACAATGTCAAACTTGCCTGACATTCCTTTTGAATCAACTGAAGTATTAATATTTACCCTGTCGATGGATAGTGCAGGGACATAAATCAGGTTTAAATACCGGTATATACCACCGTAGATATTAAAATCAGCCAGGCTGGAAGGGATCATTTCATTGTCGCGTGAGTTATCACACCGTATGGATAGCGGGATCTTCCCGTTGAATGTGGATGATAGAGTTTTATTTTGAAGGAATGCATTGACAGCATCGGTAATGTCAACCGACCATTCATCATAGCCACCTATGTGTGAACCAACCTTTGTGGTATAGACATAGACTTCTGTCTTTTGTCCTGCCCCTTCAAAATGTAGAATTGTACGTCCTTGTTTAAAAGGATTATTCAGTGCGAGTAGGGTCTTATACCAGCCGGGTCCCTGGTAATAATTCACATCCGGATCAACACCATCACTGGCATTAAAACAATGGGGCAGCGTGACAGCTTCCCATAAAGGCACACACTCCGGGTTCCCTGGTTTTACAATTGGCCGGACTGTTTCCCAGACATTTCCCAGGTCACCTTTCAGGTATTTCCAGTTGTCATTCAAGCGGATCTTAGACTCTGTTTGTGCGTTCAGGCTTGTTCCAATGCATAATATAAGAAGAATGAAGGGAAATAGACTTTGCTTTTTCATATATAGGTGTTTCTGAATTTATCAAATGACTTATTGTAACACACTTATAGTATCAGTTTAATCGTACGCTGGGTGGCATCAGTTTGTAACCGAAGAAAGTAAATTCCATTTTTCAGGGTTGAAACGTCATATTTGTTTTGGTGGCTTCCGCTTTCCTGATCCTGATGTTGAATAAGGGTTTTGATTAACTGCCCGTTAATATTGAAAATACTTAATTGAACCGTTTCTTTTCTGGGTAAATTATATTCAATATTTATCCCGGATGACGTTGAAACAGCTTTAAATTCTGGTTCACTGTTTACATGTTGAGATTCTAAGTAAGTAAATGGTTCTTCATAGATTGAAAAACTATTGAACCGGACTGCTTCATCCCTTAAATCGGCAATGTTCACGATATTGCGGTAAATGCCCCATTTAGGACGGATAAAATCATTTGTGGCACGAATGGTCATCAAATCATTATTTGTACAGCTTAAAACAGTAGCTCCGGTACTTACATTTTTTATTGTAATGGAGTAAGTCCCATGGATACTGTCAACTTTAATCCTTTCTGTTGCTTCCATCCATTGACCTGTGAACAAAGAAAGGTCAGCGGTAGTCAGTTTTGTTATATTATTATGGATCAGTTCAATCCTGTTTGGACTAGCCTTGCGGACTGTAATCGTAATCAGCGGCATGCTGTCATCCCCTCCAACAGCTTTAATCTGGTGAATGTGTGTAAAGTTGGAAGAGGGTTGAAACCCAACAGGCAATCTGAACCTCCATTTATAAACGATTGTTTCACCTGATACTCCTTTTAAATTATCGGGTGATGAGGCATAGGTTTTTATTTCACACCGTTGTCTGTCGGTGTCCCCGGTTGATTCATCCTGCAATTCATTGGCGACGCTTACATGAACATAAAATTCGAATACATATTTCCCCAACTCAGCATCCCATACTTCGGCAATGTGACGACCAAATGAAGGATCGAATTGATCCGGTGTTTCAACTGCTGTAGCCCCCGGTGCCAAAACACTGTTTATTAATTCATAGGTATTCCCGGGACCATTGGCTTCGAGTAATGTTTGTGAAAATGTCAGTGCTGGACTTAGAATAAAAATTAATGCAGGTAGTATTCTGTGAAGTAGATGTATAGCTTTTATCATGTTGTTTCATTAATTCATTATGAGTATTCAAAAATCTTTATTTGTGATCCCTTTAATTTTCATATACCGTCCCAATGCTTCGAGATAATAATAATCGGCATAATTCAGGGGTGCATCAATCTCTGATTTCTTGGGTAAGTTGCCGGTGGAATGCTTTAAAATAAATAATCCGTTTTCACCTTTGGCAGCCAGGTATTCCGGTGATGATAAACTCATCAGCATTTGTTCGGCGGCATGATAGAATTCTTTTCCATCTTTCATGTAGCCGCTTAATTCCAGCAAGGCAGAAGCATAGATAGCAGCCGCTGAGGCGTCCCTTGGTTCATTGGGGATATTGGGCGCGTTAAAATCCCAATAAGGAATTTTGTCTATAGGTAAATTTGAATGATGCAGTATGAATTGTGCCACTTTCTGTGCTTGTTCCAGGTATTTCGGATCTTTAGTCTCCCGATACATCATGGTGAATCCGTACAATGCCCAGCCCTGGCCACGTGCCCACGAAGATTCGTTGCTAAATCCCTGGTGCGTTTCCTTGCTGATTACTTTCCCTGATATGCTGTCGTAATTGACAACATGATAGCAACTGTTGTCCGGGCGGAAATGATTCTCCAGAGTCTTATCTGCATGCGAAATAGAAGCCTGGATATACGATGGGTCATGGGTGAATTCAGTGACACGACATAGTAATTCCAGGTTCATCATGTTGTCAATGATTACCGGATACTGCCAGTTTTTACGATTATCCCACGACTTAATTAAACCTGTTTGTGGATGAAACCGGGTCATTAACGAATTAGCACCTGTAACCAGTACCTTTTTATATTCAGGATTCCCTGTAATCCTGTAACCGTTTCCATAGCTGCAATTCAGGATAAAACCAACATCATGGGTATTCTTCCGGTACTGGGCTGCTTCAAAGAATTCTGTATATTGTGCAGCTTCGGCTTTAAACAGGTCGTTTTTGGTTATCTCATACAGATACCACAATGATCCGGGGAAGAACCCGCAGGTCCAGTCATTTGAACCAGCAAATATTACTTTATCTTTTTCAAAGGTTCGTGGACTTTCCCTTTTGCTTTTGTATTTTTCAGCTGCTGCCGATAATTGTTCTTCCGATCGTTCAATTGCTGTCTTAAGCCATTTAATGTCTTTTGCATTTGCTGCTGAAACATGAACAGCCATGGATAATAGCATGGTGAAGGCAATTGAATAGAGTGTTTTTTTGTTCATTTTCAGTTCCGTTTTGATACCGGTAATTTTATAACTGTTGGATGCTGATTTAAAGTATCCGTTATTTTAAAGGTTTTGTTAATCCGAGCCAGAGAATAGGATTTTTTAAAGGCATGTTTCTCCTGCTTTCGTCGCTTGGAAAGTCAGGACTGCATTTTTGCCAGATAGCAATCCATTCCGGTTGTTGATGACTCATAGCTGCAAATATCATAAATGGACGCCTTCCAGGTTGCTCTTCCCAATGTGAGATGTCCCTCTTGAAGGGCCATTTTCCACGGTCAATTACGTACGGTTTCATAAAGTCAACTCCTTTCTTTATGTTGCGGCCATCGGGCAAAGTGAAATTCCAACCATTGAATTCTTTGTCGGTAAGCAACCATGCCAGGGTGGTCATCCCATCCAGGTTAAACAGTGAGTAGGAGTAAGGCTTTGTCCGTTCTATTTCCAACGGGAAGCTGCCATCTTTCCCCATTTGTGTAGGCAATAAGGTTTCTTTATAATGGGTACGGCACTTTTCAAGTATCTTTTTATCGCCTGTAAAGATTGCATAGGCTGCTACCTGGGCATGCCACCATGTACCATGGTTGTTCTTGGCATTCATTTCAACAATGCCGTATTGATGGGTATTCAGCCAGGTCATAAATGCAGTGAACCATTGCCTGATTACTTTGCTGTCTTCTTTCGCCAGGTAAGGGGAATCCTGCAATACCTGAACGGATTTGGTGACTTCAATAAAAGGGGTTGCATCAATAATCCCGATTCCTCTCCCCGTGTTTACGCCTTTGATAGCCTGGGCATAGAGCAGGTTTGGATTCATGCATGTCTCAGGATTCACAAACCATGCCTTTACATGTTTTACCGTTGCTTCGGCATAAATGCTTTTACCTGTCAACAGATAGGCCGAAGTCAGGGTGCCTGTAATCCATGAAAACTGACTGATTGCCTGTCTGTGAAAATCGAAGTTTGAGGGATTATTGATTCCATCTCTGCGAATATAGGGTCCTTCCGGATTTGCAGGGTCAGGCCACCAATAGGTAGCTTCCGAATAATAGTCATGAATGCCTCCGGCACTTCTGGGGCAGATATGTGCTGTGACAGTCTCCGGGTTTTCATTCAAAAAACTATCTGCAAGTTGTATGACCCGTTCTTTTTCTGCCTTGATAATTTGGTTTCTTACCTGTAACCTTGATGACAGCCTGTTAATGACATTGTCCTGGTTCTGTGATGAAACATTGGTAATGAAACAAAACAAACCCAATAAGGCGAATGAAAGTGCTGCCCGTATATAATTTTTTAAGTACATAATTCTTCTATGATAAATGTTTCATTCTAAATCTTAATAAACCTGGAAGTATATAGCTTACTGTTGGTGAAATACTCAACCAGATAGATTCCTGTGGGTAAGGTTGATGTATTATAGGTATAGCTATTTCCGTTAGTCGCAACCACGTTGATTATTTTTCCGGTAAATGAACGGATATAAAGAATAGTCTCTTTTCCACTATTTTTAAAGTTGATATTTAAAATGTTGTCCACAGAGGTTGGCCAGATATAAAAACCTTCTGCAGTTGGTGTCTTCACTGCGGTATTGACTCCCATTCGTGCAGCCAATTGGGCTTCGTAAAGTGAAGTGGGAGTCAGGCCTGCCTTGTTTTGTCCTTCCACATATCCCAACGCAAAATTAGTAGCGCTGATTGGATTTCCTGTTATTGATTTGGCAAAGCACCCAATGGCATAATTCTGGGCTGTCGGGGGTTGTTGCAAGGCAATTTTCCCATAGGTTGCATCAACATTGCAATTCCACAACACAGAGTGTACAGCCGCCCAGCCATGACCGGTCCCCATGGCAACACGGTTGTAAAGCCCCAGTACAAAATCACGTTTCATGTTTATTTCTGTCAGGTTGTCATACAGCATGCCTTGTGTCCATTGGCGGTGACCTTCACTGGCATTGTTTATGGCATCCGAAGTACATCGCAGGAATACATTCCCGGAAGTTGATGAAGTCCCGTTCGAGATATAATGATGCCTTCCGTTCCGGGCATAACAATTTGAAAACAAGTTTAATTGTGAATATACATAGGTATTGAAATTATACATCCTCTCGCCGGTGATGATAGCTACGGGGTCAATCGCAGTACAATTCCTGAATGTACCTCTGGAGCAGGCTTCCGTGATGATCCCCGATTGCCCGAAATGAATAAAGGTACAATTAAGGGCCCAGGAGTTCTCGCAGCTTTTAAAACGGGAAGCTTGCCAGGCATGATTCTCGTCCTCCCCACCCAATGTCTCAATATCGATCCTCAGGTTCTCCAGCCCAACCTGATTGACCAGGTTATTCAGGTTTGGTTTGTAGCAGAAACTTTGGGAAACAGTTTTATTCAATGTGTAAAATACAGGAGCATCCACAGTAATTGTGCTGCCCGTAATATTGGTTATAAAACGGTTGTAAACAATCGGCAATTGGCCGGTTACCCATCGTTCGTCAGGGTCTGTCAGTGCGGAAGGGTCCGGATAGGGTACCCCACCCTGATTTACCTTTGTTATCCAGGCTTGTGTACAGGGATGATTGATAATAATCCGGTCGCCCACTTTGTAAAGGGAACTATTTTCTACGTTAAAGGTACAACTTCCAACAGGAACTACCGGATCTGAAATGTTGGTAGCAGTACCGCTTTGTTGTGTATTTCCGTTAACCTGGCTGGTGGAATACCCCAACACCACCACATCCCGTTGGGCAGGAGTGTTCCCCCTGGCATAAATAATACTTGAAGTTGCCTGGTCCTCCCCCTGTCCAACTCCACGCAATACCACGCCATCATATTTCACGTAAACAGATCCATATACTTCGTATTTCCCGGCACTTAAGAGCACTGCACCCCGTATGCCGGCAGCATCTTTAGGCAATGACCCCGCATAGTCAATGGCATCCTGAATGTTTTTCGTATTATCCCCTGCAACCGGTGAAATGGTTTTGACTATGGCAACTGCCGGCAAGTCAACTCCCCCGCCTTTATAGCCGGCATGGCTGAAATCAGGGATTTTAAAACCGTT
The DNA here is from genome assembly GCA_028710415.1 of Paludibacter sp. Taxonomy (GTDB): domain Bacteria; phylum Bacteroidota; class Bacteroidia; order Bacteroidales; family Paludibacteraceae; genus Paludibacter. The sequence goes on from JAQTUE010000031.1 coordinate 33,710, forward strand.
GTTGTCGGCCTTGTAAGTGATGACTCCGCTGTTGTCAACCGAGACCAATGTTGATTGCCAGCTCATCTGGCTATATGCAAAACTAATGCTGCCGATCAGGAATAATATTATAAGCTTTACCTTGTACATTCACAGAGTGTTTTACACAGAATAAAATTATTTTTTTAAACCGATATTCTTACTGTCCGTAGCTTTCCCGATTAAAGGAGAATTCTCAGAAAGCAAATAACTTTTCGGTGCATATAATGGATTGTCACCTGTCAGGTTCTTTGATTTAGCTTCCCTGGTAAATTCAGGTTTGGCACAATTGTACAGGCAGCAGTTCGAGATTTTATTGTATAATCCCCACAATTGAACACTTGATTTGGCCGTTGAGTTTGAAATGATTGAATTGTTTATCTTCACAAACATTATCCTCGAGAGGCTGAGTATCGATTCCTTTGTCCCATTACCTACCGAATCAAACACACAATGATTCACTGCCAGTGATCCTCCAACTGTCGATTCATCATTCCCGCCACGGTAATAGTCGAGTGCGTAATCCGATATATTTGCAAATACAGTGTTGCTTAGTATCACGGTTTCCGCATTGTACCTGCCATCTTCTTTTTCCTTGTGCAGGTTAATCCCGCTGTATGAATCCCTAATGACTGAATTTGAGAATATAATGGAATCAGCAAATGTACAATACAGGCTGTTGAACACAGAGCTTCCTTTGCCTTTGAAATTGGAAATCTCGCAATTGTCCACAAAAAGAGAATAATTCAATGCATGTTCTCCGGTGGCAAAAGCATATTTTGCGGTATTGGTATCTCCGGCACCATCCATCTTAACGCCCTTCACACGGAGTGTTACACCCGAAGTCAGCTCAAACAAAGGTTCTTCGCCGGCAAGGTCTTTCCTGATTATAACCGGTTTTGCCTCCAGCTTTGAGGCTGCCTTAATGGTCAGGTTCTTTGTGATCACCAGTTTCTTTGTCAGGAAATGTTCCCCGGCAGTTAAAAGCAGGATATCCCCTGAATTTGCATTCTTTACTGCTTCGAATAAATTGTCGGTACCGGCTTCCACTTTAATGTTCTTGCCTTTCTGAATTCCTTTGCCGAAAGTAGATGAGGCAGGCTTGTACCAGGCAGGTCCGCAATTGGTGGAACTTGCAATCTCCGGCATGGATTTTTCACCTTTCCCCTGAAATGCTCCAATAACGCCATTGGTTCTAAGTTGTCCCAGTATATCAGTTTTGATAAAGGGTACTTTTTGTGCTTTTGCAGTCGAATAAACCATCTCTTGTTCCCCGATCTTCGATGGTATAATTTCTCCGGTTAAGTTACCTTGCCCGGATAAATTTCCTTTTTTACTGATCATTAAATTGTTGCCAAAGGCAATGCCATCCGTTTTGTCATAACTTTTTACCAGCTCATTCTCATTCGGACAATAAACGATATTATTGATGATTTGTGTGTTTTGCGGGGTTACAATCCTATTGCGTTCGCCCACTCCCACACAAAAGTTCCAGGGTAGCGTACAATCCATAAACGTATTGTTGGAAAGAATGACATCCCTTACCGGGGCATAGCCGCTGGCCTCTGAATTTGGGATTCCGTTCATAATCGTCAGTGGAGAACGGAATTCATCACCCCTGAGTTTATAGAAGAAGTTGTTGTAAATATGATGCCCTTCGTTGATAACCCGAACACCACCTGTAAAGGGTTTGCCATTTCCGATAAACCAGTTCCCGGCGACAATGGCCCGGTTGCCGTGTCGTAGCACCAGGCTGCCCTCGGATTCAAAGAGTGTATTGTTTAAAAACCTATTATCACATGACTTGTTGGAGATAATTTCCACTTCCCCGTTGCAATGTTCAAAATAATTGCCTTCCACTGTCGTTTCTGAACTGAACGTACATACCTGGCTTGTCCCCAGCCGTATGGATTCCCCACCATTAGACCCCAGGCGAGGCCGTGCACCAAAATAGTTGCGATAGATCAGGTGTTTATTGTGAATGCTGTTTGAATCGTTTGGACATACAATTAAGGTTGTTCCTACATTTGATTTACCTCCCAGGTAACAATATTCTACCGTGTTGTATTTTCCCCAGAAAGCAATCCAGTTGTCTTCTTTTTCCCTGGTTTCCTGATTGTAATTATCAATCACACAATTTGATACCACACAATGATTGGCATAATTCCGGGCATCTGTCTTGAATTCAATAACTGTTCTTCCAGGAGTATGCCCATTCCTGAATACCAGGCCGGACACATGCAGCCAGCTTCCCGAAATCGCTAATGAAGATTTCCCTTCAATAAAAACTTTTCCGGCTTTCTCAGCTTTTAAAGAGATGAATTTATCTTTTTTACCATTTGCTTTGAATTTGATTTGCGTTTCATTCCATACTCCGTTCGCCATCACGATGCTATCTCCGGGTAAGGCTGTTTTTATTTTTTCATTCAGTTGGTCCATATTCATGACCTTGTAGTTTTTAGCTACCAGGGTTGCTGATGCGAGGAATGCAAAGACGATCAGAAAATTCAATCTCTTTTTCATTGTGTGTTTTTGAATTATAGTTGTTGTAAGAATTACAGGAGGGTGATTTGTTTAAAATATAGATGTGCTGAAAATGAATTGATTCCACTGCCGGTGACCTCTCCGGCAGTAGAATCAATCAAATAAAACTATTTAATGATTGCAGTTGAGAATGCTGTTTTAGCCAAACCAAGAGCATAGGTGGCAGCCTTTACGTTCCCATCAATGGTAGCAGGGTTATCACGGGCTGTTTTTGCAGTAGTGATTGCAGTTGTAAAGGTTGTTTTTGCCGCCTGGGAAACCTGTCCTGTGGCGGTCCCTACAACTGTGGCTGTGTTTAAAGTCTCTGCTGCAACAATGGCCTCATTCAATGCCTTCCTGTCCGACACATTCGCTACAAATGCTTTCCGTGGTGACGTCAAGGCATCCAACGCAGCTGAAAGCTGTGCATAGGTTACACCGGCTGTATTCGCTACAGTTTGTGCTGCAAGCAATGCATTCAGGTAATTGGTCTGTAGTGTTGGAATGTATTGTTTGATATCAAAACCAACAGGGCTATTTTGTACAACCGTAATTTGTGCTGTCAGATAATCTTTTGAATTCTGGACATAGATCTCAATTGTAGCTGGTATGATTGCAGCTATAAAAGCTTTTTTGGCGGCATAAAGAATGGCATTTGTTTCTACAATCTGACGATCAACTCCAATTAATGTGACTTTTGCTGTTGCAATCGCGGCTGAGAAAACATCTTTTGCATCCTTTAATACTTGTCCTCCCGATACTCCAACCGGTGTTGCTGCATTTAATGCATCTGCTTTTACAATTGAATCGTTTAGTGGTCTAAAATCGGTCTTATAAATAGATCCCCAAAAAGCTTTTCCTGGAACTGATAAAGCAGTATTTGCATTTACTAGTTCGGTAATTGTAACACCCGGTTTTACTAATGCAGCTGAATCAGCTTTTAATGCAATAAGATAAGCGGCTTTATAAGTAGCAAAGTTAGTTGTTCCTTTAAAATTACCTTTGTTATATCCAACTTTACAACTATCAACGAAAGCTCTTTCAGAAGCTACAAACTGGCTGAATTGGGCAATATATTGGTCTACAGTTTTTGGCGTAACAACCGTTGGTTCATCCACGGCATTACATGAGCTGAGAATTCCTCCCAAAAAGGCCAGGAGTAAAAATCGTAGGGATATTCTTTCTATAAATTTCATAATTTCCTTTGTTTTAAATTAATAACCTGGATTTTGAGGAATGACCATATCGTTGTTGGTATCTATTTCCTGTTGAGGAATTGGCAACAATAACCGGTCATTTGTAAAGAATCGTACTTCCGGAGGTAAAATAGGACTGTACTTCGAATAGATTAAATCGTAGTCGGTTGTTAGTCCATCACCCGCTGTAAAAGTGTGTGCCTTCAGAATGTTTAATGCTTTCAGAGGGTCGTTGTACGATTTATTCATTCTCAACAAATCAAACCAACGGTGGTTTTCAAAGGCAAGTTCTAACCGGCGTTCTTTGTAGACTGCATCCAACGCTCCTTCTTTTGATCCAAAAGGTGCCAGGGGATCCACACCTGCCCTTGCACGAACCAGGTTCACTTGCTCATGGGCTATAGCGAAATTGCCATCCTGTGCCAGGATTTCAGCATATAAAAGTACGATATCGGCATAGCGAATCTCAATCCAATCGTTCTCAGCTTGTAATGCCTGGGTCATGGAGGCATCTATATATTTTGAAACATATTGAATGTTTGATGAACTTGATTTGCTCCAGACCCTAAAGCATGCATCAGCACGGGTGTCTTTTGGATCGCTCTTAAACAGGTTCATGATGTCATTCGTCGGGTTGTTGTTCCCTGCCGGAGTTCCAATCTTTAAAAATAAATTGGCTGAACCTTCCGGTGCAAATGTTCCCCAGAATGGGGAACCGATTCCTAAAGCACCACCTTTATACCTTACAGCAAAAATAATTTCCTTATTCATCTCGTTTCCAATGCTGAATACATTTGCATAGGCGCTGGTACTTGTTCCTTTGTCAGTCAACAGCCCATGTTGCGGTGCAGCCAGTACTTCCTGTAACAATCCTTTTGCCAGTGCAAGGTTAGCAGTGCCACCCATCATCATATAAGCCTTTGCCAGCATGCTTTTTGCTGCCCATTTTGTTATCCGGCCCAAATCTGTTGATGAATATGAAGCGGGCAATTGCGATGACGCTTTGATCAGGTCAGGTATGATGATGTCGTTATATATTTCTGAAACCGGCGACCGTGCAATTTTCTTTGCTTCCAGGGGGCCAATCACGGTAGTCACCTTAAACATATCGCCCCAAAGATTTACCAGGGTGTAATAATGAAAAGCCCTCATAAACAATAATTCTCCTTCGTACTGGGCTCGTGCTGTTTCAACAGGTACAATTGTTTGGCCTGATGCCACGAAAGGCAAAATGGCATTTACATTCGAAATGTTCTGAAATGTTTTATACCAATAATCCAACACAGCTGTCTGGCTGGGCGATGTCCTGAAAAATTTTAAATCGCAGATCTCTGCCCGGTCGGTTGTCCCTGTTCCAAAGCCCGCAACACAGGTATTGTCACTCCGTATTTCAGTGAATCTCCATTCATTGTCTTTGATATTGGCCATGCCTTGATAACAACCGATAATTCCATTGTTAATACGGGTGGGTGTGGTATAGAAACCTACCTGGGTCAGCGCTGATTCCGGTTCGCCATTGATTAAACTCTCACAGGATGTGAAAGCAATTACGCCGATCATTGCTAGTATAATTCCAATTTTATTTTTCATTTTTCATATTTTATTTATTCCGGCTTATTGAAGTTTGAATCTTACCGGTAGTTGTAACTAATTTTATTTTACTGATTAAAAGTTAATATCAACTCCCACTGTATAAGTCCTGTTTAACGGGAATACACCTCGTTGGTAACCATCTATCAACGGAAATGCATTTGAGTATGGACCGCTGGTGCGGCGTGCTTCAGGATTTACTCCTTTATATCCTGGTGCCATCAGGTAAATCAGGTTCTGAGCTGAAAAATAGGCGCGGAACGAACTTATTTTGAATGTTTTAATGATCTTTTTAGGGACCGTATATCCAAATGTTAATTCACGTAAGGCTGCATACGATCCATCCTGTATAGCATAGTCAGTCAGCAACAGGTCACTCCCTGAGGTCGTATTCGAATAAACTGTTTTTCCATCTCCCGGGAACATTGGGCTCACATACCGGTTGTTTGTATAGGCAGTGTTTAAACGTAAATTCTCATTGTAGTTTAAGTTGCCATCGATAAGTTTAGCTCCTTGTACTCCCTGGATCATAAAGCTAAGGTCGAAATTGACGAAAGTAAAGGTGTTAGTCATCGCATAGGTGAAATCCGGAAATGGTTTCCCCAGGACGACACGGTCGTTTGGATCCAACTTATTATCCCCATTGGTATCTACTGTTTTCAATCCTCCTAAGATCGGTGCAAATTTTGCATAGGTAAATGGAACACCATTGGCATCGGTTAATGCTTTTGCTGCGGCCACTTCTTCAAAGGTAGTATATACCCCGGCTGATTTATATCCAAAGTACTGGATGGATGGTTGTCCTACAATAGCCCTGTACACCTCGCTTCGTTCACCAAAGTTATCCTGGTAAGTCCTTTCACCGTAATTCACCAATGTGTTTTTGTTTGTAGATAAATTGCCGGTTGTTTTCCAGGTGAAATTCTTTGAATCAAAATTCGTGGTAGTCAGTTCAATTTCAAGTCCCTTGTTGTTTACACTGCCGATATTATTCCATGATGTCTGGTGACCTGTAATTTGCATGGCAGGCTGTTGAAGCAAGAGTTTGATGGTATTTGAATTATAATACTCCAGGGTTACATTGACTTTGCTGTTAAATAAACCTAAGTCTAAGCCGTAATTTGCTTCCCCTGTTTGTTCCCAGGAAATATCATCATTTCCTAAAAATGAATTGTTTGATGCAAGCCCGGCTACCAGGTTCCCGTTGCTGACACCTAAATCGTAATTTGAGGTGTACAGTTGATTCATGTTTGAATAGGTCGGGATATTGTTATTCCCTGTTAACCCGTAACTGGCGCGTACTTTCAGGTTCGAAAGCCAGTCAAATTGCTTCAGAAAATATTCTTCCGATGCTCTCCAACCAATCGATCCTGCCGGGAATGTTCCCCATTGACGTATTCCTGTGCTGAATTTCTGGCTGCCATCCAGGCGGACACTTCCAGATAACAGGTATTTCCCTTTATAGGCATAAGTCAAACGGCTAATGTAGGATAGTAAGGCATCCGGAATATAGGAAGATGTTGTTCCTGTTATGGATGGACTATCCATAATAAGTGCAGAAGCATAATTGAAGGATAGGATTTGTTCGTCTGCAAAGCCTGTTCCAACCATCCTGTTAAATTTCAAATTCGATTTCTGATAAGTAATACCGGCTACTGCACCAATCTCATGATAACCAAATTTTTTATTGTAATTCAGGGTGTTCTCTGTCAACAATTCTGTTTTCATGGACATTTCACGTGTCAGTTGATTCGGTACACCTGCTTTGTTGGCCGAAGTTTGTTCCTTTTTGTTGTACTCTTTATATTCAACAAAAGCTCCGTTTGAAGTTTTGAATTCAAGTCCGGGTAAAATCTTAATGGTAATATAAAAATTGTTTTGCATCCTGTAATCATCTGTGATCACGCTGGTCCGTTCGCGTATGGAAGTAGGGGTCTGGTTACTCGAACTAAATGGGTTGACTGCTGTTACATCCCAGGTTTCACCGTTTAATCCGATGCCACTCATGTTTATTCCGTTAAAGTCTGATGCCTGTGCATAGTCACCATTAATTTTACCTGTTAATGCAGCAGTGGCTTCATTATGGCGAACTGGCATCCAGCTTGGGTAACGGGTATAATCGGTTAAATCGTTAACTGGTTTTTCCTGTCTGCTATACGAAGGGGCAATATTGATTCCTATGGTTACATTTTTTGATAAATTGACATCCAATTTTGCCCTAAGGTTGTATTTATCAAAATTGTTTTTCTTCATGATGCCATTCTCACCGGTATAACTCCCGGAAATGAAATATTTTATATTCTTGTCACCTCCTGATGCGCTTAACTGGTAGTTTTGGTTAGATCCATTCTGACGAAGTCCTTCCTGTAACCAGTCTGTTGGCTGGTCGGAATAATATTTCCCGATTAAATAGGCTGCCTGTTCCCCGGTGGTGATCATGTTAAATTTCATGTTCGTGCCATCAACCGATGGGTCTTGCTGACGCAAAGCAGCTTCGTTATAAAGCAGTTGTGTGTATTGATTGGTACTCATCATTTCCGGAAGCTTTAACGCTTTGCGTACTCCGGTAAACATTTTAAATTGGTATTTTGGTTTTGTAATATTTCCGCTTTTAGTGGTAATCAATATCACACCACCGGCAGCACGCGAACCGTACATGGAAGCAGAAGCAGCATCTTTCAAAACTTCGATAGATTCCACATCGGACATACTCACTCCTGCCATACCATCTGGAATTGGAAATCCATCTACCACTACAAGTGGTGACAGGGCAGCACTGATTGATCCCATACCACGAACACGAATAACCGGAGATTCACCCGCTTCCGGATCTACATTCTGAATTTGCACACCTGCCAGTTTCCCCTGCAAGGCACCCGCGATAGAGGATACCGGTATTTCATCCAGTTTCTCATTTTTCAGGGAGGATACTGCACCCGTTAAGTGCGATTTCTTCTGCGTGCCGTAAGCAACTACCACTACTTCATCCATCAATTTGGTGTCCTCTTCCATGGCTAAATTTATGACAGTAGCAATGCCTACTGGTTTTTGAACAGCTTTATATCCAATATAGGTAAATACTAAAACCGAATTTTTATTCGGTACCTGGATGGAATAAAATCCATTTGCATCCGATATGGTTCCCGCTTTTGAATCGGCAACTTTAATGTTTACGCCAATCAGGGGCTCCTTGTTACTGTCAGTGATTGTTCCGCTGATTTTCACCTGGGCAAATAAGCCTCCTGTGTTCATGCAAATAAGAATGAACAACAACGATAAATTCCGAATGAATCGTTTACTGTTTCTGTTTTTTTTCATGTACTTTTTAATTTATTTTGAATTGATTTTAGTGTTCGAAATGCTGCCTTTTATAGATAATGTCAGTTTTATATTTTGATAAGTATCTGTATATTAGATATTATTTGTATTGATGCTTGCCTTTTCGATATTGTCCGATAGTTGCTTTTAATCATCTGATTGTCTTAATAAATCCCAATTGAATTGGTCTACCAATAATTTGGTCGACCAAAAATACTACTTAGTTTTAAATGTACAAAAGCTTTTTTGAACTAATTTATCATTCCTGTTGTATAACATATTTTTATGTTAAATTGGCGGGGTTCTTGTCTGTTTTTGTGCAAAATATGTTTAGAGTCAACAGTCTTTTAGTTGGATATAGAAACATTTAATTTCAACAGTTTTGATTTTAGCCTTATCCATTCGGGTAAGGTCCTGGCATAAAAAAAAGAGGCATATTCAACTTGAATATGCCTCTTTTTTTAATATGAAGTTTGATAAATCAATCTACACAGAATCCATTTATTAAACTGCGTATAGAATTTTCTATTAATTATTTTCCAGTTCCAGTTTCTGCTTCGCAAATGCCAGTACGCCTTGCAAATGTTGGGTCATTAAATGGGCAGCCAATTCACCATCCCTGTTTTTAATGGCGTTCAGCATTTCCAGGTGCTCATTGGTAACTTCACTGCTTGGTGCACAAATCCGGTCACGCTGGTAAACATCCAGGATGTCGGGGATAACAATCATCAACATCGCTTTAATAACCGGATTGTGGCTGGCTTCTGCAATGGCGCGGTGAAAGGCAAAGTCATAACTTACCCGGTCTGGGGTATCGAAAAAGGCAATATAATTGGCATGAGCTTTCTCAAGTTTCTTCAAATCCTTTTCAGTACTTCTTTCAGCACAAAGTCTTATTGCTTTTTCCTCAAGCAAAATACGCGTTTCAACTAACGAAAAGAAATCGTAACTCTGCAGGTTCAATACATCGGATATCAATCCATCCAGAGTGTTAATGTCCAGCCCGTTTACCACAGAGCCACTCTGAGGCAAGGTCTTGATGATGCCATAAAACTCCAGTTTGTGCAGCGCTTCACGCACCTGGGTCCGGCCGAATCCGAAATCCAATGCCATTTTACGTTCAGCAGGCAATTTGTCTCCCGGTTTCAGGACACCGGAATTGATAAGTTCTTTTACTTTAGAAATGACTTTATCAGTAGGACTTTCTTCGGCGCGTTCTTTTAATCCTGTATATGCTTCTGCCATATCTTTAATTTTTTATACGAATAGTACTGTTTAATTGATCGATTTTATATTTTTGCAAAGGTAAGATGAAAGAAAATAAAACTTGTCTTGAAAAATAATATTTTCTTGAATTTGATAAACAAATTATTAATTCTTAATACACTCTTGTTTTGGTCGACCAAAAATAAGGTGAAGTTTGTTTTTTTCCAAACATTTTCTCATTTATTTTTCAATTTCTGTTGAATAACATGGTTTTTAAATGAAATTAGTACCAAAAAGAATGATTATCATATAAAATAAAACATTTGTCATTGAATTTCAGGCATTACTTTTGTTTCCTTTTTTAGGTTTCATCTCCATGATGTCGTCATGATGTCTTCATGATGTTGCTTATACCGGATAAATAACAAAATAATAAACCAGTATTAATCCATATATAATCCAACCTTATATAAATATGGATTATATATGGATCATATATGGATTATTATTGGATTATATATGGATTATCTGCGACATCGTGACGACATCACAGTAATGCCATGGTGGACAAATAAACCCGTAAAATCAAAAATACAAGGCGGCAGGATAAAAAAATCTCCTCTTAAACGGATTTAAGAGGAGATTATTTGATGAAATAGGGATTCTTTTCAAATTTTACAACCCAAAAGTATCGGCTACGGCTTTAAAGACGATTTTTCCTTTCACGATATTCAGTCCTTTGCGCAAATCATCATGTTGCTTGCAGGCCTCTTCCCAGCCCATGTTTGCTAAGATAACAGCATAAGGCAAAGTGGCATTTGTTAATGCGAGGGTAGAAGTGAATGGCACGGCTCCCGGGATATTGGCAACGCAATAGTGCAGGATACCTTCCACGGTGTACACAGGATCGGCATGGGTAGTAGGGTGGGAAGTTTCGAAACAACCACCCTGGTCGATAGCCACATCCACCATCACGGAACCCGGTTGCATCAGTTTCAGCATGTCGCGGGTAATCAGGTGTGGCGCTTTGGCTCCGGGGATCAGGACAGCTCCGATAACCAGGTCGGTATAAGGCAGCATTTCTTCAATATTCGAAGTTGTAGACATAAGCGTGTCGACATTGGCAGGCATAATCTCACTTAAATAGCGTAAACGGGGAAGGGAAACATCAGCTATGGTGACATGCGCACCTAGTCCGGCAGCCATCAAAGCAGCCTGGGTGCCAACGATACCACCACCCAATACCAATACATTGGCAGGTTTCACCCCGGGAACTCCACCCAGTACAATGCCTTTTCCGCCTTTCGGTCTTTCAAGGCAACGTGCACCTTCCTGAATAGACATCCTGCCGGCAACTTCCGACATTGGAATTAGCAATGGCAACGACCTGTCTGCTTTTTCAACAGTTTCATACGCCAGACATACTGCACCGCTTTCCATCATGGCCAGGGTCAGTTCTTTTTCAGAAGCAAAATGGAAATAAGTAAATACCAGTTGATTCGGACGGATCAGTTTATATTCGCTCTTGATCGGTTCTTTTACCTTCATAATCATTTCCGCAATGGCAAAAACTTCTTCCGGGGTAGCCAGGATCTGCGCACCCGATTTGATATATTGTTCATTACTGAAACCACTGTTTTCACCGGCATGCGTTTCTACATAGACATCATGACCATTTTGAACCAGTGTTTTTGCACCACCCGGCGTGAGGGCAACGCGGCTTTCATTGTTCTTAATTTCCTTTGGAACTCCAATTTTCATATTCGTATTATTTAAAAGAATGGTTGGTAAATCGGTTCTTTCAATTCATGGTTCATCTGAGAGATTAAGATCAAATGTTCGTTGAAATTGATTAAATCGATGTAAAAATACAGGATTAATTTCAAATTGGAATAGAATTGAAGATAAATTTACCGCAAATACTGCAATATTACTATAAAGGCTTATAATATAGTAAATAACGGGTACAGGAAACTGGTTTTGTATTGATGGCAAAACCTGAATAAATGTTTAAATAAAGCATAATATCGCTCTAAAAAGGGATAAAATGACAAGAAAATAGACTTATTGATTACAGATTGATAGTATTTTAATTTTGAACTGTATTGGATCTATCTATTAACAAAAGAAGCACAAAAACATTTGTGCTTCTTTTGCAATATATAAAGTTGCGTTTTGTAATCTGTAATTTTTAAACTGATACAAATAACATATAAACCCATAATTTTGGAAGTTCCCGGTGAGTCAAACCAGGAATGATTATTTGAGTTCAACTTTGTAAACATTGCCGGATGTGTAACTGCCCAAAATGCCAATGCCTCCAACAATATTGTTGTGAATTTGAACAGGTTCCGAGAAGAAATCGCTTCCTTTCACTGCTACGGGCCTGGATAATAAGTACAAATAATAATCCCGGGTAATACTTTGCAGATACACATAGACCGTTTTATCAACAGGAGTCGATAATCCGTAGTCATATCCCTGGGAATAATTGTAAATATCCTCGTTGGTGCTGAAAGTCAATGAATAGGTCTTACCATTAAACAGATCGTCGGAAAAAACATTGTAGATGTTATCGGATGAGCTGCCACCGATTGCGGATAAAGGATCGTTGGTTGAATTATTCCCGGAGACAATGTCGGTGAAATTAAAGGTGTAATTGTCCCTTATTTCTGTAATCGTGTCATTGGTAAACTTATTGACTGTGATAAAACGTTCTTTTGTATTTACAACCAGCCTGTAATAATTTTTCTGATTGCCATTATCATTGAATTTCAATTTATAATTGATAATATGACCAGTAACTGTTGAAATGGTATCGAGTTTGTATTCATAATTACTCCCATTCAGGTATCCGACATTCTGAATGTTATAACTTTTTCCTGTCCAAATGTTGGTAGTGTCCAAAGAAAGAATATCAGGTTTTGGTTCAATAATAGCTTCACTGCTGACATCCTTTTTATCCGGAACTTTTACAATTAATTTGATGGTTTCGCCAATCACCGGTTTATAAGTGCCTTTATAGTTTCCCTCTTCAACGAGACCCATCTTTTCTTTAAACACCCCGTTCACAAATACCGATACATCAGCATTTGAAATGTTCTTGAATGTAGTGGTATCATTCAAAAAGAACCTGCTTTCGGATATATGAGCCGAGATTATTGAGTCAGGAGTGATGTAACTGTTTACAACCACCATCGGATCTGCAATTTCACCTTTAAACACGATCTCTTTTTCACAGGACACAAAAAGGAAAATTCCCAACAGGATACTTATGATTTTATATATTGTTTTCATATTGTTACTATTACTGATTAAACTTTAAAACTGTCTAAGGTCAAAGGTCTAAGGTCAAAGGTCTAAGGTCAAACTATTCAAATATCAAACTCTTCCAATGTGGAACGCCTCCCCAAACCTTCTCAAACCTTTCAAACATCAAACTTTTCAAACATCAAACCTTTCAAACTTTCTAGAACTTATACGTGTAACTCACCGAAGGAATAATCGGGAATAAAGATATTTGTGTCAGTGCATTCCTGCTGGTAACTTGTCCGGTAGCCGGATTTACTTCGCTTTTGCTGGTTACTGTCGTCAGGAAAGGATTTAACTGATTGTAAAGATTGTAGACGCTAATATTCCAGGTGCGTCTGCCATGTTTCTTTTGCTTGTTGAAGTTTACCCCAAAATCCAACCTGTGATATGGGTCGTACCTGAAGTTATTTCTTGAACTGACATAGGGTAAGGTTGTATTGATAGGATTTGTTACCGTGGTTACCGATCCATTCCCTGAGGGGTAATACGTATACCCGTAAAAATTGTTTCCCTGGCTCTGTGGGACATCTGTGGCACCATAGTTTTGCATGGCCAGGGTTCCACAACTTCCGGTGTTATACACCCACGTAGCCGCAATATCAATCCGATCACTGAATTTATGTGAAACCACAATGCTGAAATCGTTCCTTCTGTCATATTTAGCAGGGAAAGCAACCCCATTATTCAGTTCCTGACCAGGACGATCAAAAAGCCGTTCAGTCTTGGACCAGGTGTAGCCAATCCAGCCGGTTGTTTTCCCTACAGTCTTTTGGGCTAAGAATTCAACCCCGTAAGCCCATCCTCTGCCCATATACACTTTGTCCTCCCAACCGGTACTTGATCCGAGAAACGATGCCCCATCTTGATATTCTATGAGGTTTTCCATGCTTTTATAATATCCTTCGACCGAAAGATCTACTATATTTAATAGATTGTAAAATACCCCGGCTGATACTTGTTGTGATATCATGGGCACAATTCTTTTGGTGACAGGTACCCATAAATCGGTTGGCAGGCTTATATTGCTGTTTGATAACAGGTGGATGTACTGGCTCATGGTTGCAAAACCGGCCTTTAGTGATAAGTCGTTATTCAGCAGTACCCGCAATCCGATTCTTGGCTGGAGTGATTGATAAAATTGCTGTTGAACAATAAAGTTGGAATAATGCAGCCCCAAATTGACTTTAACGATCGATCCAAGGCTGATATTATCTTCGAAATAAGCAAGGGTTTCGTGTGATGTCACATTTCTATCGCCAATGGCAATGGCAGTGTCCATGGACTGTGTTGGATCGTTCTCCGTAATTTTAACCTGTAATATGGTGACTCCGGGACTAAAAGTATGAAAAGTATAATTGGCCCCAAATTTAATGTCGTGGTTGTTATAAGGTGTCCAGTCGAAATCAACCTTTGCAGAAATATCCTCGATGCCTGATTGATAGCCAACAGTTATTGCCTGTGAAGAAACAGAAGGTGGTGTTGTTATTGTCGTGTTATTTTCAGTACCTATCCCCACATAAAAACGATACCGGGTAAAGGCTGCGGTAGTATTCATGAACAATTTGTTGTTTATCACATGATTCCAACGTAAAGCACTGATAAGATTACCCCAGTTCCAGTTCATTTTAAGCCTGGAAGATTGCGATCCATTGGATAAATCGGTATAGCTTTCCTGCAAGTTGGCATAAATGACATCATCACCCATGTAGGTGCTGAGGTATAACCTGTCTTTATCCGAAAATTTATGTGTGATTTTAGCATTCAGGTCGTAGAAATAATATCCGGCACTTGCTTTCCCTGAACCATTTTGTTTTGCGGCTGCAGCAACGATAGGTTGGATTAAAAGATCGGCATAGCTGCGGCGGGCTGAGAAATTGAAAGTTGTGTTTTCATTGAATACAGGCCCTTCCAGATTGATTTTCGAGGAAATAACCCCGACAGAGATATTGCCATGGTAAGACTTGTTATCCCCATCTTTCATCCTGATATCCACTACTGAGGACAACCTACCTCCGAAACGTGCAGGGAAACTGCCTTTGTAGAGCGTCACATTCTTGATGGCATCGGCATTGAATATGGAGACGAATCCGAACATATGGTTGACATTGTATACCGGCACACCATCGAGCAACAATAAATTTTCATCAGGACCCCCGCCACGAACATAAAACCCGGCAGTTCCCTCGGTGCCTGCTTTCACCCCGGGAAGCAATTGCAATGCTTTCAGTACATCGGTTTCACCAAACAAGCTGGGCACTGATTTTATCTGACTGATTGGGATTTCGATAGTGCTCATCTGGGAACCCTGTACACCCAGTTCTTTCCGGTTCCCGATCACTGTCACTTCACCCAATTCGGTCGATTCCCTTAACCGGATGTTGATGACAGTGTCTTTTGTTAATACGAAACTTAGTTTTTGAGTGGCATAGCCTACATATGAGTAGATGAATTGGGAGGATCCCTTGGGTACGGTAATGGAATAAAAGCCATAGACATTGGTTACAGAACCCCTGTTTGAATTCAGTTCGTAAACCGAGGAATTGATTAATGTCTCACCATTCTTCTCATCGCTGACATACCCGCTGATGGTATAATTCTGTGCCCGGATAAAACATATGTTGAGAAATATGAAAAACAGGAAGAGATAGTTTTTATTCATAAAATCAATTATTTAATATTTAAAAGCCTAATGCCTTGAAATTGATATTCTTTCGATGGACTAATTGAAATTAAGCATGAAATACAAGGTGTCAAAAAGAGGTGGTTTATTAAAACTGAATTCACAATATCCCGCCGGAAATGTAAAGTTGTTGTTGGACGATTCGAATCATTCAATCAATTCAAAAACTTCCTGTAAGGTGTATGTTGCTGATGTTGATTTTGAAGCTGCTGCTATCATTGCCTGTGCAACCTGTACATCCAGTATGGGCCTGTACCGGTTGAAGAGCCCAAGTTTATTGACCCCGTGCATGATTGAAAGGGCTATTTTCTCAGCAGGACGCGTATTTACCCTGTTCCCCTCCAGCTGACCTGGCCTAAGTAGAGTGATGTAATCAAAGGGCAGAGACTTGACGGCATCTTCCAGTTCACCTTTCATTTTTGTATAAAAAGCCATTGAGCTGGAATTTGCACCGGCAGAAGAAACCAGTACGTAATGCGAAACACTATTCTTAGCCGCGATTTCAGCCACTGTATACTGATAGATGAAGTCAACCTTGTATTGTTCTTTTTTTGTTTTGGCCTGTGCGATAGTAGTACCAAGTGTCGAAAAAAGAACATCCCCCGTCACCAGTTTTTCCCAGGTGTCCGGTTTGTCAAAGTTAATAATGTGTTCTGTTAGCTTTTTATCAGTAATACCGCTTGTACGGCGGACTAAAGAAATAATTTCAGAATAATCGTCATTCTCAATCAGGGAATGAATAAGTTGTGTTCCAACCATTCCGGTTGCACCTATTACAATGGCTTTTTTCATAGTGTTTCAGGAGTGATGGGATTGGTTAAGTACGTCGAAATAGATTCCTGTTTAAGATTGGAATCTGACAGATTGAAATTCTGCATTTCAGACCTTCATTTTAATCTGATTCATTTCGGTTTCATCAATGTGGATATCACGAAATCCCAGGAAATACAAGACTCCATCAAGTCCTATTGTTGATAAGGATTGTTGGGCATTTGCTATTACCTTCGGTTTGGCATGGAACGCAATGCCCAATCCGGCAACATTCAACATCGGTAAATCATTGGCTCCATCACCTACGGCAATTACCTGCTCCAGATCAATTTTCTCGACCTGGGCAATGAGCTTAAGCAATTCGGCTTTACGTTTCCCATCAACAATATCGCCAATGTAATTACCTGTTAGTTTCCCATCAATTATTTCCAGTTCGTTGGCATAGACATAATCAATATCAAACATTTTTTTCAGGGAATTCCCGAAATAGGTAAATCCACCTGAAAGAATGGCGATCTTGAAACCAATCTTTTTGAGAATGGATATTAATCTTTCAGCACCATCCATGATAGGCAAGTGATGTGCGATATCTTTTAATACCGATTCATCCAGTCCTTTTAATAAGGAAACCCTTTGTTTGAAACTTTCGGAGAAATCAATTTCCCCACGCATGGCTGATTCGGTAATGGCTCTTACCTGTGCTCCGACACCGGCACGGTCGGCTAATTCGTCAATCACTTCAGTCTTGATTAAAGTTGAATCCATATCAAAGCAAATCAAGCGGCGGCTTCGACGGAACATATCATCTTTTTGAAAGGATATGTCTATCCCCAATTCTGAGGTGTACTGCATAAACTGTGCGGAAAGCAACTTCTTGTCTAGCAAGGTTCCACGGACGGATAATTCAATACAGGAGCGTACGGAGTTTTCATCATTAATCTCGAGGGATGGGCGTCCTGTTAAACGAATGATAGAATCTATGTTCAGGTTTTGTTCGGAAACCGTTTTGGTAACCATGGAGAGTTGTTTCGCTGTAATTACCTTTCCAAGGATAGTTACAATATACCGGCTTTTCCCCTGGCGTCCAACCCAATTCTCATACCGCTCGACGGTGACAGGAGTAAAACGAACATTCACATTTAATTCGGAACATTTGAAAAGAACTTCTTTCAATATATTCCCAGAATCGGATTGGTTTGTGACTTTGAAAAGGATCCCTAAGGATAGTGTATGGTGAATGTCAGCCTGACCAATATCAAGTATAATGGCATTGTAATTTCCTAAAATTTCAGTGATGGCAGAAGTGACTCCGGGTTTATCATCCCCTGAAATATTGATAAGAATTATTTCGCTGTTCGGCATAGTTAAGTTGATTGGAATAAGTTAGTAATCTGAAATTTAAACAAATAATTATCTATTTTCTGTTTTTGTATTTATCGAATGTATTCAAGGTTCGCCTGACATATTTGACTGTAACATTCCCACGGTAATACCCAAATTTCACAACCGGATCATTGTAAAAGGCAGGTTCGCTTTTTTTGAGCAGGAAGTACTCAACACTATTGTTCCATACATGAGGATTCTTTCCAAATTTACGGGCTAAAGCCATAGCATCCAATATGTGGGCCGGTCCGCAATTATAAGCTGCCAGGATAAACTTTATACGTTCATCTTTATCCGGGATGCGGTGGAATGACAGGTTTAAGCTCTTAATGTATTGTACACCCGCCTCGATATTCTTTTCAGGGTCGAGGACAGTGTTCTTATCAAGTCCAAAATCAGATGCTGTCCTGGACATTAACTGCATGATGCCCGATGCACCCGCCCATGAGCGAGTGGAAGGATCAAACTCGGATTCCTCGTAAGCCACGGCAGCCAGTAGCCGCCAGTCCCAATTGATTTGCGGGGCATATTCCTTAAAGTAATGATCGTAAGGAGAAATGGCCCCTTTGGGGATTTTAATTCTCCGGAGTGCAAAGTACGGGCTTTTTTCCCAGTATTTATTGAAAAGGATCGATTGATTTTGAGTTGTTGCTTCAAGTTTCTCCCATTTAGCGATGGCTTTTTTTAGTTTATGGTTACTCTTACGGATTAACCAACCGTTCTGTTGCTCGAATCCAACAGACATTCGGATATCGATAGTCTTGCTATAGGATTTATGCAACAAGGCTACATTGTGAAAAGCCAGGGTGTAATCAATTTTATGTTCGGCAACCATATCAATCAAATCGTCATTCGATATGGAATCATCGACCGTTACAATGTTTATTGAACCACCAATTTCCTCATTCAAAGCTTTAAGCCGGTCATAAAAAATGCTGTTTTCGTTTACATAAACGTTTTTACCTGCTAATTCGGTTACTTCGGAGAGTGCATTAGCCCCGGAATGTTGTACTAAAACCTGATAAGATTCTGACTGTGGGAGAACAAAAGCAAAATTCTTTTTTAATTCCTTTGTTTCAGTCATATTGTAGGTTACAATGTCTACCTTGTTTTCCTGTATTAATTGAATCATCTCGTTCTCGCTTTTTGCAATATGGATTTCGAGATTTAAATTCAAATGGTCAGCCAGGTTTTCAGCCATTTCATAATCGTAACCCATTAATTCATCCCTAAAAAGGAAATATGAAGTGGAACCGAACATGGTAGCCACTTTTAAAGTATCCGATTTTATGATATCTTCTAAATCCCTGGAAACAGAATATGACAATTTCTCCGTATTCTTTTGTATGCATGAGGCTAACAAAAAAGCAGATAAAATCAGGAGAAGGATCGTATTTCTATTCTTATTGAACATATTCTACTGGATAAATTGAATATTCTCACTCTTTATCAGTTCCAACCCGTTTAATCGTAAAAAGACCTGGGCTGTAGCCAGTACATCTTTTTGACAATACAGGCTGATCCTGTCAATATCATTCTCTTTGTAGAAAACATGCGCTACCTGGCTTCCATCAATATCATCCTTCGGAGTTGGAATTCCAAAGACAGCGGTCAATAGTTTTAAAGCGGTATAGTTTTTATAATCGCCAAACTTCCATAATTCGAGGGTGTCAATGAAACTTATTTCCCAGGGTTTCTTTCCTGATATTTGAAATATGGGAGGTAATTGCAGGCCGTTGATTAATATGCGCCTGCAGATGTAAGGAATGTCAAACTCTTTGATATTATGGCCACACAGTGTCTGTTCTTTTGTGACACAGAATTTTGCAATCAATTGCAGAAAATCAATAAGTAAAAGTTTCTCATTATCTCCTGAAAATGATTTTGTACGGAAATTCATCTCGTTATCCTGAAAATGAATGAACCCGACAGAGATACAGACAATTTTCCCAAATTCAGAATATATTCCGGCACTGGTATTAAATCCTTCGGCTGCCGATGTGTCATCGTTGTATTTTTCAGGCATGCGTTTTTGAATGATGGCAAACTTATCTTCCCATAAATGAGCCATTTCCCCGGGTAATTCTGAGAAATCAGAAGTAAGAGGTACAGTTTCGATATCAAGAAACATTATTTTCTGTAGTTCATTTTGCCGCATATTCTTTGGTTAACAGTGTATCGTCCTGAAATTTGTTTACATATTAGATTAATACTTTCTTCTACTTTCTACTTTCTACTTTCTATCTTCTATCTACTACCTTTCTACCTACTACTTACTTTTTCTCATTTCTCACTCCTCATTCCTGTTTTTGTTTATTTCTCTACCAGGTTATTCTCTATGTATTTAGTCAGGATGTCAATAGCAATATGGTTATTTCCTCCCTGGGGAATGATTAAATCGGCAAAGCGTTTTGAAGGTTCAATAAACTGTAAATGCATTGGTTTTACTGTGCTTTCATACCGTTCCATGACTTTGTTTACCGATCGGCCGCGTTCAATGATATCCCTGTTAATCACCCGGATTAACCGGTCGTCGGCATCTGCATCCACAAATACTTTCAGATCCATCATCTTCCGTAATTCAGGGTTCGTCAAAACTAAGATTCCTTCCACAATGATTACGTGGCAGGGTTTAATCAGAATGGTTTCACTGGCACGGGTACAAGTCAGGTAAGAATAAATTGGCTGTTCTATTGGTTTGCCTTTTTTGAGTTCTTTCAGGTGTTTAACCAATAGTTCGAACTCAATGGAATCCGGGTGGTCGAAATTGATTTCAAGACGGCTTTCAAGTGGTAAATGACTACTATCCCGGTAATACGAATCCTGAGGAAGAATGACAACTTCGCCCTGAGGCAAGCGTTCTAAAATTTTGCGTACAACAGTCGTTTTCCCTGACCCTGTTCCCCCGGCAATTCCAATAATTAGCATATCCTTGTTTCGTTAGTTTTTAGACCACTAAAGTAAGAATTTATTTTTTTTCATTCGACTTTGTTTATAATTATTTTTGTTTGATGACCTGTTGCTAAATATATGTATTTGATGTTAAGTATGTTGAATTTATTGTCTTAGCTTTTATTAGGATTTAAAACTTAACTAAAATGAATAAATATCATGTTTTTGAGCTAAAAACGAAGTGCCAATATGCTAATTTGTTGTACATTTGTACTATCCTATTTCACAAAATTAATATATTATGATAAAAACTTCATCTTTTTTTATCCAGCGCTTACTGGGGATTTTTCTATTACTTGGAACATGTTCATTTAGTTCTGTTTCAGCAGTTGAATATAATATCATCCCCTATCCACAACAATTAATCCCTAAATCGGGTTCATTTACGTTCAATAACCGCACAAAAGTGGTGTGTTCTTCCAGCAAACCGGAAGTTCTTAGGCTGGCCGGACAATTTGCTGATCAAATCAAAGTGGTCACAGGATTGAAATTGGAAATCAGTTATAAAACATCACATGATACAGCTAATTCTGTTATCTTCCAGTCTTCTGTATCAACTAATCCTGAAGGCTATAAATTATCTGTCTCTCCTAAAACTATCCGTATACAAGCGGGAGCAGCCAATGGGTTTTTCTATGCCTTGCAAACCCTCTATCAGTTGATGCCGGTTGAAATTTATGGCAAGAAACAGATACCCGGAAAAAACTGGTCGGCAAATGCTGTTCTGATCTCTGACTCACCACGATTTGGATATCGGGGTTTGCACCTGGATGTTTGCAGGCACTTTTTCCCTCTGGAATTTATTAAGAAGTATATTGATGCCATGGCAATCCATAAATTCAATACTTTCCATTGGCATTTAACCGATGACCAGGGATGGCGTATAGAAATAAGGAAATACCCACGCTTAACAGAAGTCGGTTCCCGTCGTGATGAAACGCTTGTCGGGTATTATTTCGAACGCTTTCCACAACAATATGATGGGAAACCTTCCGGTGGCTTTTATACTCAGAAGGAAGCCCGTGAGATCGTAGCCTATGCAAAGGACCGTTTTATTACGGTAATCCCCGAAATTGAAATGCCGGGCCACGCACAGGCTGCCATTGCCTCGTATCCATATCTGTCGTGCACACCTGATTCTGTCATTAAAGTAGCTACTAAATGGGGTATATTTAAGGATGTATATTGTCCAAGTGAAGTTACATTTAATTTTCTGGAAGATGTGTTGACTGAAGTTATGGACATCTTCCCTTCAAAGTATATACATATTGGTGGTGATGAGTGCCTGAAGGATCTTTGGAAAAAAAGCCAACAATGTCAGGAGATAATCAAAAAGCTCAATTTGAAAGATGAAAATGGCCTGCAAAGTTATTTTATAGAACGGATTGAAAAGTTTGTCAATTCAAAAGGACGTCAGATAATTGGTTGGGACGAAATACTGGATGGGGGATTGGCTCCAAATGCAACTGTCATGTCCTGGAGGGGCATTGCAGGAGGTATTACTGCCGCCAAATCAGGTCATGATGTGATAATGACTCCGGGAACCCATTGCTATTTTGATAAATATCAGTCTGACCCGGAAACGGAACCTGTCACAATAGGCGGCTATTTACCCTTAAGCATGGTCTATCAGTATGAACCTATCCCGGCAGAATTAACAGCCTCAGAGGCTAAGCATGTATTGGGAGCACAGGCAAATATGTGGACTGAATATATGCCGACCACTAAAAGCGTTGAACATATGGCATACCCAAGGTTATCCGCAATGGCTGAAGTGATCTGGAGCCCTAAGGAAAGCAGGAACTGGGAAAGCTTCCGCAGACGTATGCCGTCTGAATTTGCCCGTTATAACCAACTGGATATCCAGCCTTCAATGGCATTTTACGATGTTCAGTTTAAAACCACTACTTTAGATAATAAAAAGTTGCAGTTTACACTACTTTGCGAAGATCCGACTGCTCAAATTCATTACACAACCGGTGATGCGATTCCAACTCTCACCGATGCGTTGTATACCGCCCCGGTTACCCTGGACAAATCTTCAACTGTTACGGCTGCAGCTTTTGTGGATGGTAAGATAAAAGGTAAATCCATTACAAAATCATTACTTGTCAGTAAACTTACCGGACTGCCCTATATCATAAGTTTTAAAAATTCATGGTATGATGGAGGTAATAAGAATGCACTTACTGATGGAATACCCGGAAATACGAAAGTCTATACCCAATGGGTGGGTTTAGCTAAAAAAGCAAATGGAGAGGTTACGGTTGATATGCAAAATGTTCAAAAGATAGAACGCTTTTCAGTGGGATTATTAAATGCGACTGCATTGTGTGTGATATTTCCAACAGAAATCAAATTGCTTGGTTCGATTGATGGAACCAATTACCAGCTTCTTGCTGAAAAACAAATTCCGGTATCAACGCTTCAAACCTGGGATATAATCAGACCGGAACTTACTTTCCCTTCCACAGAGGTCAGGTATCTTCGATTGCAATTAACCTGTGCCGGACCATGTGCTGCCGATAAAAAAGAGAATCCGGGAGGTAGTGTGATTTTTATGGACGAGATTGGTGCGTGGTAAAAATGTTACAATCAAAACAAATAAATCTCCAAATCAAATAATTCATTTTGAGAGTTATATTGTCATTAAATGATTATTGTCAAACAAAGTAAGAATTCACATTCCACAAATTTACATAACCAAACTACAAAACGTTTATATATGTAATAGTAATTTAAAAATATAGTAGTACATTTGTAACACTTTTTGATTATTAAAAAAGCTAGTATGCCCAACACGACATGTCAGAGAGCGACAAGATGGGGTTATGACATATAACGCGGGAATGCGACTTGGGTTGCACTCCCGCTTCTAATTATAAGAATTGTAAAAATTTAAAACAGATACATAATTAAAAGCAAACAAAAAGGCTATTTAATAGAAACTAAAAATGAAAACAACAACTACAATGAAGTCTTTATCGGGGGTTATTGCCCTAATGTTTATTTGCAGTAGTTTAAATGCACAAAATCCGATAAGAAAGGAGAAAAATAGTGTTTATTCTATTATTAATGGTATCTTTCAGAATTCGAAAGTATCGGCACACAGACATCTTGGAATGCCACAGTCGGCTACAATTTCACCTTATTTTAAAGTAAAACAGTCAGAGCAGGTAAAGTACCAATTGGATAGCTTAATTTTCACACCTGTAGGAACTGTTGGGGATATGACTAAAACAAAAATTGAATGTAAGTACGATAGATTTGGCAGAATGATACAATTTATTTCTAAAAGTTTGAATATATCTACAAACAATTATGAATTAAATTATAAATATGTATATATATATATGGGATTAATTATTTAATAAAAGATGAGTATGATGAAAATCAATCACTCTTACGTTTATATAAAAGAACAAAGACAATTTATGATCAGGATAGCAGAATTCAATCAATCAATCAAGCATATGATACGATAGATTTTGAAAATAAAGCAAGTCGGGAGGATTATATTTATGAAAATAATTTACTTTCCATGAAAAAGACTTTTTATTCAAATTCTATTACGCCGGAATACATGACCCGATATTATTATGATGCTTTAAATAGGGATACTACTGAACTGTATTTCAATCATAATTTTGAGACAAACTCTTTGACAGAATATAAAAAGATGAAATATTCTTATGATGCCAATAATGATGTCATTAAGACAGAATCTTTTAATATTTCTAATAGTATCTGGAGTCCATCAGATTATTCCGATTATATCTTCAATAATACTCACGATTGTATATCCTTTATTGAAAATGATTTTAATGCTGGTGTATATGAGTCATCAATGAAATATATTACTAGATACACCGAATCGATACTGATGAGTAATATTTATTATGGGGATACTTTTGCAGACTTCCCATACCCTTTTAAAACACAACTGAACCAAATTGATTTATACGCATTAAGTGGGAGTGAATCAGTGTTGATGGGAGGTTATGTCTTGTATTATTCCGAAAATAAAGAAACTACTGGTGTTTACAATACTTCAGAGTTAAACAATCAGATTGTAAAGTACAATGCAGAATTAAAAACAATTGTATTGCAAAATGCTGAATTAGGTAATTCAAACATCATCCAACTATATAGTCTATCCGGGAAAATGATTATAAACAAACCGATAAGCACTTCGGGTTCTGTCTCTGTAGATAATTTGGGTAAAGGACTTTATGTCTATAAGTTGATTAACTCAGGTAAAACCGTTGTTGGGAAAATTATAATACAGTAAGCCCAAACAATATTTAAACAAAAAAATCTCCGGACAACCTAAGTCGTTCGGAGATTTTCTTTTAATTATGTATTGATATTACATCATTCCACCCATTCCACCGCCCATAGGCATTTGTGGAGCCGGATTATCTTCTTTCTTTTCAGTAATGACGCATTCGGTAGTCAGGAACATGCCTGCAATCGAAGCAGCATTTTCAAGTGCTACACGACATACTTTAGCCGGGTCAACAACACCTGCTGCAAAGAAGTTTTCGTATTTTTCAGTATGGGCATTGTACCCGAAGTCATCTTTTCCTTCACGAACTTTCTGAACAATCACAGCACCTTCTTTACCTGCATTGGCAACAATCTGGCGAAGCGGTTCTTCAATGGCACGTTTGATGATTTCAATACCGGTTTGCTCGTCATCGTTGACAGCTTTTAGGTTTTCCAAAGCATCAATCGCACGGATATAAGCTACGCCTCCACCAGGTACAATTCCTTCTTCTATGGCTGCACGGGTTGCACTTAATGCATCATCCACGCGGTCTTTCTTTTCTTTCATTTCAACTTCCGAAGCTGCACCTACATACAATACGGCTACACCACCTGATAATTTTGCCAGACGTTCCTGTAGTTTTTCACGATCATAATCAGAAGTTGTTGTTGCAATCTGGGCTCTGATCTGGGCAACACGGGTTGCAATAGCTTCTTTCGAACCTGCACCGTTAACCAATACCGTGTTATCTTTGTTTACTGTCACCTTTTCAGTTGTACCCAGCATTTCAAGGGTAGCTTGTTCCAGTTTAATTCCTTTTTCATCAGAAATAACGATACCACCTGTCAGGATTGCAATATCTTCCAGCATTTCTTTACGACGGTCACCAAATCCCGGAGCTTTCACAGCACATATTTTCAATGATGCACGCAAGCGGTTTACCACCAACGTAGTCAATGCTTCGCTGTCTACATCTTCAGCAATGATTAATAATGGGCGTCCGGATTGAACGGCTGGTTCCAGTACCGGAAGCAATTCTTTCAGGTTGGATATTTTCTTGTCGTAGATCAGGATATATGGTTTTTCCATTTCCACTTCCATCTTTTCAGTATTGGTAACGAAATAAGCCGAAATATATCCGCGGTCGAATTGCATTCCTTCCACTACTTCAATGCTTGTATCGGTTCCTTTAGCTTCCTCAATGGTGATAACACCATCTTTCGATACTTTACGCATGGCATCAGCAATCAGTTTGCCGATAGTTTCATCGTTATTAGCTGAAATAGAAGCAACCTGTTCGATTTTATCATAATCATCTCCAACTGTTTTAGCCTGGGATGCAATACTTTTTACCACTACTGCAACCGCTTTATCGATTCCACGTTTTAGATCCATAGGATTTGCTCCTGCGGCAACGTTTTTCATTCCAACACTTACAATAGATTGAGCCAACACCGTTGCAGTAGTTGTTCCATCACCGGCATCATCACTGGTTTTTGAAGCAACTTCTTTTACCAGTTGAGCTCCCAGGTTTTGAAATGGATCTTCCAATTCAATTTCTTTAGCAACTGATACACCATCTTTAGTAATGTGTGGGGCACCGAATTTTTTTTCGATAATCACATTACGACCCTTTGGTCCCAGCGTTACTTTTACGGCATTTGCCAACTCATCAACCCCTTTTTTCAGTTGGTCGCGAGCATCAATATTGAAGAGAATTTCTTTAGACATTGTAGTTCTATTTTAAAATAACCCCTAATCCGTCGGTTGACGGAGGACTGGGTTACTATTGTTTTGTTAATTTAAATTGAAAATCTAATAAAAATAAGATACTAATTTAATTCCCCTTTAGGGGTTAGGGGTTCTCTTTTAGATTATTGCCAAAATATCCGATTGTTTCATAATCAGGTATTTTTCACCTTCCCATTCCAGTTCGGTACCGGCATACTTTCCGTATAAAACATTATTGCCTACAGCAACAACCATTTCTTCGTCTTTGGTAC
>JAQTUE010000005.1 GCA_028710415.1 Paludibacter sp.
AAAACTCCATTGCTAAAATTGCTCAATGTGAATGAAAAAAATCAAATCGTGGAAAATCAAGAAGTCAAAGAACAATTATTGCTGTTTTAGTTAAATACGTTAACAATTTACTGCATCAGCAGTAATTTAATATTAATTCAGTCACTCCACAGTCACTATGATAAAATTTAATCGCATCTTTACTAAAATCCTTGAAATGATTTATATTGTAACAAGCACAAAATGCATTGTACCATTCTGGGATATAAGTTGTATCGGTTAGCGAACTGTATTCCATGACAAGTGGATCTTTGTAAAAAATAGTTTTTTCAATCTTTATATATGAGATGGTATCTAAACTTGCTTCTTTCATCTGATTGATTTGGTGTGTATTCTGAGATGCAATTGTTGTGAAAATGCATCCAAATGCCAGAAAAAAAATCATTCTTAATTTACTGTTGATTTTATGTGTATTCATATCGTTTAAATTAATTGTTTAATTGCCTGTCCCTCCGACCCTCCGGATATATACCATCTTAATTAAATGTACAAAAGTTCTTGCCTGTTGTTGGAATTTACAACACCATTTTCTCATTTAGAAAAGTATATATCCGGAAGGACGGGTACAAATATTGTAATGACCAAAAGTTATGACTTAAAGTTATCATATAGTTTATTCATATTGTACAAGTCCCTCAGGATATGGAATCTTAATTAAATGTACAAAGGATCATACTTATAGTTGGGTTCGAATAGCTATCGGTATGCAATCCCAACTGAAAGTTTTATCAGGAATTGCAATACTATAAATCCTTTAATTCAAACCCAATTTACCTCAAACACCCTTTTTCATCCAATCCTTTCAATGGCTTTACTCTCGTTGCATGTTGCACGATCAATTATATCCACCTAATCTACGAACTTGTCGGTAACAATATAAACTTCACTTTCTATGTGATTTTTGATATCCATTAAAATGTGAATTTTAACTTTGCAAATATAGTGAATGTTTTTTAATATTTGGATTTTTTGGATTTCAAATCCTTATAATACAGAAGCTGGGGTAACAAGTCAAAGTCACATTTATCACCATTTTCTCATTTAATGAAGGACATATCGGGAAGGAAGGGTTTTCAAATATCGGCCACCAATTCACCACGATGTCGCCGTGATGTCTTTTTTGTTATTTTAGTGGAATCACCCTCTAATGTTCCACACACGTATATATTCCGTGCCTTATAAGGGACGTGATATTTACGAGTCTGGTACGTATCTGACACATTGGAATCACGTAACACATTAAACATCGTGGTGACATCATGAAGACATCAAGAAGAAATCGTTTGAAGAGTTTGAAAGGTTTGAAGTTTGAAAGGTTCTGCGTTCCGCGTTCCGTGTTCTGCGTTATTGTGATTTAAGCTTTGTGTAATTGGAATAATAACTCAATCAACTCAATCAACCAATCAACCAATTAACCATTCAACCAATCAACCAATAGCAAATAGCCTCAAAATATCAATTATTACACACTTAATGTCAAAAATTCCCCTTGAGAATAGGCCTGTTTTGAGTACTTTTGTGCTTCTTAATTAAAGGCCCTAATCTAGCACTCCGGGAAGTTGTAAATAACGACCCATCACATTTCTCCCTGGGAGAAAATCCCTCTGCTCCAGAGCTAATATGAACGATAGGATCAGTTCCATTCAGAAATCTTTTGAAAGAAGGTTTCTGAATAGCAAATGTTGAATTTTTCAACCCGGGCAGACTGTTGTAAAAAAACTAACAAAATAAAAAAGATATGAAAAGGTTAAACAGAGAAAGTGTTAGCGCAAATCGCTATCCGGAAAGAATTATCCAGTTTGGTGAAGGCAACTTCCTGCGTGCATTTGTGGATTGGATTGTATGGAACATGAACGAGAAAGCTGATTTCAACAGCAGCGTGGTAGTGGTTCAACCGATAGAAAATGGCATGGTGGATATGCTGAATGAACAGGATTGTTTGTATCACCTGAATCTACAGGGACTTGACAAAGGTAAACAGGTGGATAGCCTTCAGTTGATTGACGTGATCAGCCGCGGATTGAATCCTTACACCCAGTTTGAAGAATACCTGAAACTGGCTGTAAACCCCGATATGCGTTTTGTGGTTTCAAATACCACCGAAGCGGGTATTGTGTTTGATCCTGCCTGCAAACTGACTGATGCACCTGCATCGTCGTATCCGGGTAAACTGACCCAATTGCTGTACCACCGTTTCATGACATTCAACGGAGCTGAAGACAAAGGATTGTATGTTTTTGCCTGTGAGTTGATTTTCCACAATGGTACCGAACTGAAAAAATGCATTGAACAATATATCGAATTGTGGAACCTGGGTGAAGAATTTAAAGCATGGTTCGAAAATTCCTGCGGGGTTTATTGCACGTTGGTGGATCGTATTGTTCCCGGTTATCCCCGCGAAACAATCGGAGATATCCTTGAGAAAATACAACTGGAAGATAAAATGGTGGTTCAGGCCGAGATATTCCATTTGTGGGTGATTGAAGCCCCTGAAAAGGTAGCCAAAGAATTCCCTGCCGATAAAGCAGGCTTGAATGTATTGTTTGTACCAAGCGAAAAACCATACCATGATCGTAAAGTAACCTTGCTGAACGGACCTCATACCGTATTGGCACCGGTAGGTTACCTGGCAGGATTCGATATTGTCAGGGAAATTGTGGAAGATGATGTCATGGGTGCTTTTGTGAAGAAAATCATGTTTGATGAATTGCTTCCTACCCTTGATTTACCGAAAGCAGAACTTGAGAAATTCGGAAATGATGTGTTGGACCGTTTCCGTAATCCTTACGTGAAGCATTTTGTTACCAGCATCATGTTGAATTCATTCCCTAAGTTCAAGACCCGTGACCTTCCGGGAATGAAAATATACCTGGAACGTATCGGTGAATTACCTTCGGCAATGGTTCTGGGACTGGCTGCCATCATTACTTATTACAAAGGCGGAAAACGTGGTGAAGATACCATTGTGCCAAACGACGATAAGGCCATCATGGACTTGTTGCAGGAACTCTGGAGTACCAATAACGTGAAGGAAGTGGCCAAAGGCGTATTGGGAGCTAAATTTATCTGGGGTGAAAACCTGAACAAGATTCCTGGGCTGACACAGAAAGTAACCGATTACCTGGTTTCGATTCAGGATAAAGGCATGCTGAATACCGTGAAAGCAATCCTTAAGGATGGCCAAAAACCGGTAGCGATGACTCCACTGGAAAAGATGAAAAGAAACGAAGGACTTGCGTCCTAAGCTTTGAGCATTGAGCGTTGAGCATCAAGTCAAGAGCCAAGAGTCAAGAGTCAAGATTCAAGACAAAAGATTCAACACACAATGCTCTAAGCTCAAAACTCAAAACTCAAGGCTCAACACTTTATGCTTGATGCTCTTTACTCGATGCTCAATACTCAATACTCGATGCTCAACTCTCGATGCTATAAACTATATTTCAAACTATAAGCTTGTTTTATGCAAACCAAATATTTAAAAATAAACTCTGACGATAATGTGGCCGTTGCATTAGTAACGTTGCCGGCAGGTGAATCGGTGACAGTGGATCAATCTGAGATCCGGTTGGTGGATGAGATTCCGGCAGGCCATAAATTTGCATTGAAGGACTTTGCAGAAAAAGAATTCATTGTAAAATACGGTTATGCCATTGGCCATGCCCGGAATGCTATTGCCGAAGGAGGTTTGGTGAACGAAAAGAACATCAAGACCAACCTGGACGGGGTGTTGGAATATACCTATGCTCCGGCACTGGAATACCCGGAGATTGCCGACCGGAAACTTACCTTTCAGGGATATCGTCGCACGAACGGTGATGTTGGTATCCGGAATGAGGTTTGGGTTATTCCAACGGTAGGTTGCGTGAACGGAACGGTAAACCAACTGGTGGATGCATTGAAAAGAGAGACCAATGGGGCAGGGGTGGATGCCATTGTAGGTTATCCGCACAATTATGGTTGTTCCCAGTTGGGGGGTGACCATGAAAATACCCGCATGATCCTCCGTAATATCGTGAAACACCCAAATGCAGGTGGCGTACTGGTAGTCGGGCTGGGTTGCGAGAATAACCAATTGACTGCATTCCGCGAATTGCTGGGTGATTATGACCCGCAGCGTGTCAAGTTTATGGAGACCCAGAAAGTAGGCGATGAATTTGAAGAAGGAATGACCATGTTGCGTGAGATCTATGAAGTCGCTTCTAAAGATGTTCGCACAGAAGTTCCATTCAGTGAATTGAAGGTAGGATTGAAATGCGGCGGATCGGACGGATTCTCAGGGATCACTGCCAATCCATTGCTGGGAGTTTTTTCCGACTTTGTGGTAGCACAGGGAGGTACAACCGTACTGACAGAAGTACCTGAAATGTTTGGGGCTGAAACCATCCTGATGAACCGTTGCGAAACTACGGATTTATTTGATAAGACCGTCCACCTGATCAATGATTTTAAGGAGTATTTCATTAAGAACGAGCAACCGATCTACGAAAACCCTTCACCGGGCAATAAAGCAGGCGGTATTTCAACACTGGAAGAAAAATCAATGGGCTGTACACAGAAATGTGGCAAGTCGGTGGTGAAAGATGTGTTGATGTATGGTGAAGTGCTTCAGACAAAAGGATTGAACCTGTTCAGTGCACCGGGGAATGACCTGGTAGCTGCCACTGCATTGGGTTCGGCAGGTTGTCATATTGTACTATTCACAACAGGACGGGGTACGCCATTCGGGTCGTTTGTTCCAACCATGAAGATATCGACCAATTCGAACCTGGCAACCAATAAACCGGGCTGGATTGATTTTAATGCCGGGGTTATCCTTGAAAACAAAAGCATGAATGATACCCATGAAAGCTTTGTGGAATATGTCCGGAAAGTAGCCAGTGGTGAATTGGTGAATAATGAAAAGAAAAATTACAGGGAGATAGCCATCTGGAAATCCGGAGTGACGCTTTAAAGAAAGAATAGAACGCGGATATTCGCTGATAGGGCGGATTGAAGACGGATCTATTTCTAATCTGTTGGACTGATTTTTAAAGATTCGATAGTATCATTATTCATGCATGCATGAGTGATGATACTATCGAATCCTTTTTTATTCAGATTACTACGAACAGGTAATTGGAACAATATATTGTACTGTTTTATTTCTTGAAAAAAAGACTAAACAGCTTTTCTAAATATGGG
Organism: Paludibacter sp.; assembly: GCA_028710415.1. Classification (GTDB taxonomy): domain Bacteria; phylum Bacteroidota; class Bacteroidia; order Bacteroidales; family Paludibacteraceae; genus Paludibacter. The sequence continues at coordinate 5,221 of JAQTUE010000005.1, forward strand.
AATAAGGGTTTTAATATGGGGGAGTTTAGTTTTCTACGAAGGGTTACTATCTAAAAATAAGGGATTTGAATTAAAAACCTTATTTTTGTTTTTTTTACCCCTTAGTAGAAAGGGTAAGCAAAAAGTCCCAACCCTTATTCCCTTATTTAAATTAAAATAATACGACATTATTTAGTTTCTGTTACTTAAAGAAATACAGTATTATTTCCCACCCATTGTATTGAACCGATATGAAAAGGCCAGCATCACAAAACTTTTCAAGGTGTTGAACTGTTGGTCCTCGACGTAATTACTGGAAACAACCTGCGAAACGCTCAGTTGTTGTTGCAGGATATCATTCAGTAACAAGGTGACCGTGGCGGCTTTATTACGAAGCATCGATTTGCTTATTTCCACATTCCATAAGAGCTCGGACCTGCTGTATTCGGAGGAGAACCCGGTAAGACTTCTGTAATTCAATACAGAAGAGAATGTCCAGGAGCTGGGCAGTGTGGCCTGGGCAGTAATAAAACCACCCAGGGATGTGTTGTTTTTAGGCAGCATATTTTCCACCGAGTAAGTGGTTGAATTCAGCTGGTAGGTTGCTTTTGTCATCAGGTAAAGCCATTCCCACTTATAGCTTAACCCCAGTTCCTCGTTTACAGTGGTGGTATTGGCAATGTTTTTCTGGCTGCTGGAAGAGCTGTTCACAGACGAAAAGCCGATATTGTTGCGAACTCCTGCCTGGGTATAGTTGTTGATTTGAAAATTGGAAGACAGGGGTTGGTTGTACATCAGCATACCCGTGGCATTCCAGGAACCCGATTGGTTAATGGGCGTTGTTGTTTTTATACCGGTGGTGCCATCATAATTTGTGAAATTAATAATGTCATCCAGGATATAGTTTCCTTCGAACATAACCAGGAGGGATTGTTGCTTTTCACGCTGATTGCTGCTGTACCGCAAACGGGACCAATGAGTGAACTTGGGGGATAAGTTTGGATTCCCGATACGGATATTGGTAGGATTGGTTTCATTCCTCGAAGGGTCAAGCTGGTACACAGAAGGAGCTTCCGAACGGCCCCTGTAATCAAAACGAATGCTTTTACCCTTGCCAATGTTGTACATCAGGTAGGCATTGGGAGCATAATTAAATGTTTGCAGGCCGGGAAAGTAGGTGATTGTTGAATCAGCACCCAGTACCGAACCGTTTTGAATGTACGAAAGGCTGCGGATAAAGGACGGATTGTAATCGATGCCAACGGTATAGATTACTTTTTTAATCACTCCCCGGTAACTGGCTCCTACCTGCTGGGTTAATGAAACATTGTTCAGGCTCCGGCTGTAAGGCAAATCCAATACTGTATACGCTCCGGTCAGGGGATCGGGTTTGTAGTTATTGATAATGTTGTCATTTGTGCTGGAGCGGATCCAGTATACAAACTGCAAGGATTGTTTTTCTCCGATCGGTTCAATATACGAAAGGTACATCCGGTTATTGAAGTTGGCAGAAGCGTTTTCCCATTGCTGGTTGCGGTTTACCAGCCTGCTTCCTTCCTTGTTGCGGTAGTAATAGTACCGGGCAGTTGTTTCCCCCGATCCATCCGAGTTGGTATACCGGGAATCGATGCTTAATGAAAGCTTACGCCTTTTCTTTTCGAAATCATGGGATATGGTCATTACTCCGCCAATGTTTATACCCGGAGTATTTGAAATGCGGTTGTAGCGGTTTGAATTGACTGAGTCGCGTGCCGCATTGCCTGCCTGTAACAGAGTGTATCCACTGTTGTTCTGGTAGTTTGTAGTGACAGAACCTGATGGTGAGAACGAAAACACCCATCCGGTTACTGAATGGTTTTCCAGTTTGGCACTGAAACGCAGTCCCGACTCACGGGTAACCTGGTTGGCTGTATCTGTTTGATAGGAAGTGCTGTCCTGCAAAAAATACTGCCTGATAGAGGTACGTCTCAATATCCGCTCGTTGAAGCCGTAGGAGACATCGCTGTTGATAATCCAGGGTGTTTTGTTATCGTCTTTCCCTGATGAGAAATTAATACCCACCGAGAGTGAGGAGTTAAGCCCGGGTTTGCCACTTCCCATCGTGCTTCCTCCGCCTCCAACCGTCATGCCATTAATGTTGTTTCCATTGGCAACGACCCCCAACTGGGTTTCTCCAACCAGTCGGGCGGCAAAGCTGTTGACCGTATAACGCATCAGGTTTCCCTCGCTGCCATTCAACTCTTGTCCTCCCCCAAGGTTATTGCTCACCAACCAGCCTCGTTTTTTATCCTTTTGTATGGTAATGTTGATCGCAATATTTTCTTCCCCGTCATCGACTCCCGTAAGTTTGGAGAGCTCTGACTTGTCATCGATTACCTGCAGTTTCTCCATAATGCTAGCTGGAATATTCTTTATGGATAGGTTCGGGTTGCTCCGGAAAAAATCCTTGCCATCCACCATGACTCTTTTTACTTCCTTTCCATTGACCAGGATCTTCCCCTCATCGGTAATGGTTATTCCGGGAAGTTTCTTAAGCAGGTCTTCCACCACTGCATTTTGTTGCAATTTATAAGCGGAAGCATTGTATTCCACGGTATCCGTTTTTACCACCATCTCCGAACGTTGACCCACTACAACTGCTTCGGATAGTTTGACTGATTTACCCGACAGTACAATGTCCTTAAGCGTATACGATAAGGTGTTATTGGTTAGAATAAAAGGTTGGTAGAGTGCTTCGTACCCAATGCAGGAAACGAGAAGGAGTTGTTCTTTCCCGTTTTCTACCCGTAGTTCGAATTGTCCGTTATTGTTGGTGGTAGTTCCAGTAAGGTAAGAGCTGTCCTTTGCCGAAAGCAAGCGTATGGAGGCGAAGGGCAATGACACCAGTTGGTTGTTGTCGGTTGTTACTACTTTGCCGGTCAATTTTTGATATGAACTGCTTTCCTGGGACTGACCGGTAGTAACAATGCAAAATATAAAAAACAGAATAAGGAATGTAATTGTCCTGGATAAAATCATAATTTCTAAGAAATCCATTGAACGGTTAATCGCCTGAAGGTTATTAATCCGCTAATTTAAATTGTAATATTACGACTGAACCCCTCTTCGGGGTTCAGTTTATGAATGATATTAAAGGCAGCATTCTGTGCTGATAAAACCCTGAAATGCCAGGTCTGTTTTTATTTTACGACTACCAGTTCAATACCTGTTTTCTTTCCCTGGTTCCGGCTGTATTGTTTGTCGGTGGCATTGTTCCAATGTTCCAATACCCCCAGGCTGTTTAGTTTCGTTCCATCATGCTCAGGGTCATAGACAGTTCCTGAAGGTGCGTTGTTCGCTTTGGCAGCTTCCAGCAAATAAGAATCAGCATAATTCATGTCGACGGCATCAGGCCATTCGCTTGAAATAAAATCAAGGGCAACGGCATCAATGGCAACCGGGTCCTGGGAAGCAAATAGGCTGCAAGGCCAGTTTCCGTTGAATGGTTTCATTTTCCACATGGGTTTAGGAAGTCCGTTTACTGCTTTGGCTCCATAAAAACCATCGATCAGGTACAACATGGTTTTGCCGCCCAGATCCTTATGTCCCATGTAGTCAACAAAAGTAACGTATTTATTGCCGCCTTTGCGATCCTGGTCAAAGTTATTGTGTGCATTTTTACGCCAGTCGGCATTAATATCGGTGGCACCATACCAGTTTTTGCCACAAAGTGTAACCCCTTGTCCGACATGGCCTTTTAGTAAAGCTACGTTGATCAGGTAATCCGCTTCAATGGCGCAGGTAGCCAGTCCGGTAGCCAGTCTGCCGTTGTCTTTGGCATAATGCATGGCTTCAGCCTTGTAGGTTGATTTTGTACGGCCTTCCCCACCCACATTATCCACGAAAATAACATTCGGGAATTCGGCATGGCATTTGTTGAAAGTATAGTCCGTGATAAAGCGGCTGGCATCAAATACTGTGATCATATTCTGAGGTACTCCCCCCTGATTGACCAGGCTTTTTACCAATGCATACACCAGTTGAGGGGATACATTGATCTCCGGGCTGTCACTGTGCGAGGAAGTATTGTTTTCGTTCACCTTGATGGCTATCTTTTCAGTGTTGACATACCCGTGGTTGCCGCGGTTCTTTGATTTATTGAAGAACACAAACAATTTACCCCATGCTTTTTTCTCATTCTTATCACCGGTTAAATGGGTTAAGGCATCCGATACCATTTTAATCGCTTTCTCCTGGGAGTTCCAACGGTCCTCGAACCAGAAACCTGTTTTCTCATCCCAATTGGAGACACCCGGGTTATGCACCCAGACAACCCGTCCGGGGAAAATACCTTTGGCTTCACCCACCGGTGCATTGCTGCCTGTCATCATTTTAGGTGGCATTACAGCTGATTTCAGTTGGGCATACAGGGTTTCGGAATTCTGGATTGCAAAGCTGGCAGTACAAATCAGGGCGACTACTGCAAAAAGCCCTGCATACCCGTATTTTCGGTTTTTGATGAAGGTCTTTGCTTTCATCCAGGCTGTTACTCCACCAACTACTGAAAGCAGGTAAAGTACAAATGCTGACATAATGGGCGCTGATGCCTGCATGCAAGGGTAGGCTGCACGCGAAGGTTTGGGAATTACGCGAATCAGGAACCAGGCGGTAGTACTGATGCCTACTGTAAAAAATGCCAGCTTTTTGAATAGCTTATGGTTCTTCATCTTTTTAATTGATTCGGCTGATTTTGCAATTAAGTGCTTCATGATGGCTGGATTTGACGGTATAAACTATGAGTTTCTGGTATAATCGGTAGTTTTTTATCCGGAAATGAGATTCAGGGCATAAAAGTAGCAATATTTAATTTAATATCAATAAGCTTTGTTGTCAAAAAGACACGGAAGAGTTTTATTAGACTTGGAATGAAGATTTATGACTGTTCAAAATAGTTAAGCAATAGGAAATGAACAGTGTGATTCTATATTTTAAATGAAATTATTTCAAGTCTCAAATCTATCATCCTTTCCATGGTAGCTATGATCTTTGGGATAGCGCAGGAGGATAATTTATATGAAATTAAGAAATAAGACAAATCAATCTATTCTAAATTCTGCTTATCTCTTTGAAATTAAATAGATTGAATTAAATACCCTTATTTTTTTTTCCTCACCCTCAGTAGAAAACAAATAATAAAAACCCTTACCCTAATTCCCTAATTAAAAATACAGGATCTACATTGATTCATGGAAACAGATAAAGACAATACCATTGATAGATTCAATTCATGTATTTTGGATAGTTTTATAATTAGGGAATTAGGGTTAGTTCAGAGGGGGTCGTTTTTTCTACTGAGGGTGAGGTGAAAAATAAGGGTTTAAAAATTTAGAGTAACGTATTATGTATTAGTCAATAAGAAATAAAATGAGTTCTGTTATTTTAAATAATTACTCTTCAACCCTCAGGTCTATTACTTTCTCTTTAAGTGAGGGCATTATAAGAGGTCATAGATTAGCAAGAATTTAAATAAAACAAGACTTTATTTTGTTCAAACTACATAATTAAGTGGAATAATTCAGTGTATTATTTTTTAAATAGAGCCAATTTAATTAGACCTTACCTTCTATTTCCTCCGAATGACAACCCAATGAAGGCGTTGAAACCGATCCTGCTACTGTTACCAGATCGCTCCTGATTTTTTTTCATTTTATAAAGATCATCCAATGAGAATAATTCCTGAATTTGATTTCAACTCGTTTTATGTTCAAAGATATTTCAATAAGGGTTGAGAGAGGGTTGAGAGAGGGTTCAATGAGGTTTACCTCAATGAACCCTCAATGAACCCTCAACCAACCCTCAATGAACCCTCTCTCAACCTAAAACAAATTCATCCCGGATTCAAAGGATTCGCTTTTCAAAAAGTGCAACAATTTCATGCCGGTTTCCTTCCATTTGGATAATTCTGATGTGATTCCCATTTAATGAATTTATGGCTGTGATGGATGGTTTTGGGTGTTGAAAAAAATGGGCGGATAAATTTAAATACCGCATAAGTCACTAATCATGAATCCATGCAAAATTCTATTTATTACACATTGTTATGTCTGGATTTTTTAAATACTTCAACCAGCTTTGTACGTTTTAAAAATTTTAAAATAGATTGCGCAGGAAAGTATGTTTGAAGTTTGAATCTATTCGTTGAGGTATACAGGTTTAGGCTGAGATGCGTCCAAATAAACAAAATAAGCAGGAATCTAAATTAATGTTTTAATTTTATGGTTATTCAGTCTTTAGAATCAATCTAAATAGCTATCTTTGCACTCGATACCTGAAAATCCACTTTTACAGAGATTAACGGTTCACCTAATCCTGTGAATAGTCAGAACTGGAACGAGAAATAACCTGGTATTATCAGTAATAAATTGGAAAGTGTAGATTGACTGAAAGTTATCCTGTCCGGAGAAAGTTATCCTGATTTTGGAACATATAAATGACGCAAAAATGCAAAAACAACAGAAATTCTCGGCGAATGAGAAAATGAGCGACCTGATCAATGAAAATCATTCGTTGTTATTGGTTATCAGCCGTTTCGGATTGTCATTGGGGTTTGGAGATAAAACAGTGAAAGAAGTCTGCCAGCTTAATGGCATTGACTGCACTACCTTTCTGGCAGTAGTCAATTTTCTTTCGGAAGGGAATTTTGAAGTTGGCGTCGATTATGAAAATATCTCCATAGTCACCGTTATCGATTATCTGAAAAATTCGCATGTCTACTTCCTGGACTTTAAACTTCCGGCCATACGCAATAAATTGCTGGAAGCTATCAACGCCCCGGACCAGAGTATTCCCTATGAGGTCATTTTTATGAAATTCTTCGATGAATACTTTTCGGAAGTCAGGAAACACATGGAGTACGAAAATAAAGTGGTTTTCCCGTATGTGCTCAAGCTGTTAAAAGGAGAAAAAGATCCGAAGTACAACATTAACGTCTTTCAGGAACGGCATAACGAGATAGAATCGAAGCTTGAGGAACTGAAAAACATATTGATCAAATACTATCCGGCCAAAGGAAACAATCATTTGCTCACGGAAGTTTTGTTCGACATACTCTCCTGTGAGATTGATTTAGCTTCTCACAACCGGGTAGAGGATTATTTATTTGTACCGGCTATTGAAGATATTGAACGGAAAAAAAGCCAGGTACAATGAATAAAGAACTGCTAACCATAGCTATTGCTGAACCTTCAGTCATTATTCGCAGTGGCATCACCGTTGTGTTGAAGCGAATCCCGGGATTCAGGATCCAGCCCGTTGAAATTACGTCTGTCGATACGCTCAATAACTATCTGGGGTTGCACAAACCCGATATCCTGATCATTAATCCGGCTTTCTGGGGTCATTTTGATATTGCAAGGCTCAAGGATGATACTGCAAATCCGAAACTCAAATGCCTTGCCCTGCTATACTCGTCCATAGATGTAAGTTTGTTACGTAATTATGATGATACGATCAGCATTTTTGAGAGTGTGGAGCAATTAAAAGAAAAGCTTGAAAAATTGTATGAATCGCCCCTGGAGGATAATCCGGATGAGACCAATGCCCTGAGTGCCCGCGAAAAAGAGATCATAACCTGTGTGGTAAAAGGCCTGACAAACAAAGAAATTGCCCAGGAATTATTCCTGTCGACCCATACAGTTATTTCGCACCGAAGGAATATAGCCCGTAAACTCGAAATTCACAGTACAGCGGGACTTACCATTTATGCTATTGTGAATAAATTGGTAGAACTGGAAGAAATAAAGAAAAGTATGATTCTTTGAGAAGTAGGTAGTTTTTAGATGGTAGTAGGTAGAAAGTAGTTGGTAGTAGGTAGTTGGTAGAAGGTAGTCGGTAGTTGTTGATGACTGAAGGACAATTATTATACCCATATATAGCTATTGATTCGGGATGGAATCAGCATTATTAGGGATTGAAGAGTTGAATTTGCGATAGTACTTTTGTATCAATCGAAAACGACAAAATAACCCTTATGAAGATTAAGTACAAACTAATGATTACCGGACTATCTATCAGCATGAATGCAAACCTGGCATTTAACCAGGAGTTGGAACCTAAAAAGGAATCTCCTGTAAAATTGAATGCTTCCTATATTGGAGATGTAGTGAGTAATTTTAGCGGGGGAATCAAGACAGGTACAAATTACCTGGGATTGGCAAATCTGAAAGCAGGATTTAATACGGAAACTGCAAACTGGTGGAAAGGCGGTAAGATGTTTGTAAATGTTGGGAATACGCATGGTGGGGAGCCATCAGCCACACTGGTAGGTGATTTTCAGGGGGTATCGAATATTGAGGCGGGCAACCTGAGTTTTCTGTATGAACTGTGGTACAAGCAGAAGCTGGGGAAACTGGAAATGACTGTCGGGCTGCAGGATTTGAATGCAGATTTTGCAACCAATGAAAATGGGTCTATTTTCACCAATAGTTCATTTGGCATTCAATCCAGTATTGCAGATAACGTAGATTCACCTATATTTCCACTTACTGCCTTAGGAGCCAATGTGAAATGGAATGTATCAGATACTTTTACATGGGGAGCTGCAATTTTTGATGGTACACCTGACGATTTCGAATCAAATCCATATAATACTAAATGGAAATTGAGTAAGAACCAGGGATTCCTTGCAGTAACTGAATTCCAGGTCAGAAAAAGCTTATTTCAGGAAATGACAGGCAATTATAAGTTTGGAGTTTACTATCATCAACATAATGATACAATAGCTGTAGAACAGCAGAACGGTGGTTTTTATTTTGTAGGAGACCAACAGATCAGCAACAAGTTGTTTGTTTTTTCGCAAATAGGTATAAGTCCCAAGAAAATGAATAAAAACAACCGCTATCTGAGCCTGGGATTAAACTACAAAGGTCCATTTGACAAGCGCCCCAATGACCAGGCTGGTATTGCGTTAGCTTATGCCGGTATTGATGGGAATAAAGTTGGTAGTGAAACAGCACTTGAGTTGAGTTATCAATTTGTGGTAACTAAAAATATATATCTTCGGCCGGATATTCAATACATTATCAATCCGGCGGGAACAGAAGCTAAGTTGAAGAATGCACTGGTTGGTTTTCTCCGTTTCGGGGTTGATTTCTAACAAAACAGAAGCACTCTTAGTACAAAAGGATGCAAATCGTATAATTCGCAATAATTCGTGAGATTCGTAATAATTCGTGTAATTAGTAATTAAATGACAACAAAAAATACATATCTTTCTGATATAATAACAGGTGATGAGGCCATCATTACAAAAGTGCTGGGCCATGGAGCTTTTCGGAAACGTATTACAGAGATGGGATTCGTAAAAGGGAAAAAGGTTCGGGTTATCAAGAATGCCCCGTTGCAGGATCCGGTTGAATATGAAATCATGGGGTATAATGTATCCCTGCGCAGGAGTGAAGCAGAGCTGGTGGAAGTGGTATCGATCGAGGAGGCAGCTTCGCTTTCGGAAATCAAATTTGAAGGCACCATTGATGAAGATACCCTTAAAGTATCGGCACTGGAGAAAGGAAAGGTTATTAATGTGGCACTGGTGGGGAATCCGAATTGTGGAAAGACCACCCTCTTTAATTTTGCCAGCGGTTCACACGAGCGTGTAGGGAATTATAGCGGAGTAACCGTGGATGCCAAGGAAGCCATCATGAAAAAAGATGGGTATATTTTTAAAATTGTTGATTTACCCGGAACTTATTCCATTACCGAATATTCCCCCGAAGAACTTTATGTCCGCATGCATATTACCGAAAAAATGCCGGACATTGTGGTAAATGTTGTCGATTCATCAAACCTGGTACGAAACCTGTTTCTCACAACACAACTTATCGATATGAATATCAAGGTTGTGATTGCATTGAATATGTTTGACGAACTGGAAAAGAAAGGTGTGAAGTTTGATTATGATGATTTGGGAGAAATGTTGGGAATTCCAATTATTCCGACTGTTGCTTCCAAAGGAAAAGGGGTGGATGAGTTGTTTGATAAACTGATTGACGTTTATGAGGACCGCGATCCCAGTGTCAGGCACATTCATATTAATTATGGGTCGCAGATTGAAAAGGCAATTAAGGATATTCAGGATGTGATCTGGAAAAATCCGGCTATTACCGATAAATTATCATCCAGGTATGTAGCGATTAAACTTCTGGAAACAGATAAAAGTACACTCGCGCAGCTTGAAAAGTTCAACAATTATGAACAAATTAAAAGCATTACCAAACAGACCATTCAACAGCTCGAAAAAGAGTATGGCGAACGTTCGGAGACCATCATCACCGATGCTAAATATGGATTTATTGATGGTGCATTGAAAGAAACGTACAAGGAACCTAAAAAAGACAAACGCGAAAGCAAACGTGAACTGGATGACCTGCTGACAAACAGATACCTGGGATTCCCGATCTTCCTTTTCTTTATGTGGCTGATGTTTCAGGCAACATTCACATTAGGAAGCTATCCCATGAACTGGATTACAACCGGTGTGGGATTACTGAGCCAATGGGTTCATGGCACCATGGCAGCTGGTGCCTTGCGTGATCTGGTAGTGGACGGGATTATCGGAGGAGTAGGAGGGGTGATTGTCTTTTTGCCAAATATCCTGATATTATTCTTCTTTATCTCGTTGATGGAAGATACCGGGTATATGGCCCGTGCTTCGTTTATCATGGATAAACTAATGCACAAAATCGGATTGCACGGAAAATCGTTTATCCCTCTTGTTATGGGTTTTGGTTGTAATGTGCCTGCTATCATGGCAACCCGCACCTTGGATAATAAAAAAGACCGCATACTGACTATGATCATTACCCCGTTTATGTCGTGCAGCGCCCGCTTGCCGGTGTATGTATTGCTTATTTCGGCTATATTTCCGGCCAATCAGGGATTGGTATTATTTTCCATTTATCTGATTGGCATTGTACTGGCTATTCTCACTGCATTGGTGATGAAACGGATAGCATTTGCCAAAAAAGACGTGCCCTTTGTGATGGAACTACCTCCTTACCGGATTCCAACCATGAAAAATACCAGTTTGCACATGTGGCACAAAGGACAACAATATCTCAAGAAAATGGGGAATGTCATTCTGCTTGCTTCTGTGTTGATCTGGGCATTGGGGTATTTCCCAAGACACATGGTATATACTACCAATTATGCAGAGCTAATACAACAGGTGAAATCTGATCAACAATTTAATGATATTCAAAAACATGATAAAATAAAACTTCTGGAGATAAATCAGGAATCTGAACGTCAGGAGAAATCCTATATCGGGCAACTTGGACATGCCATTGAACCTGTCATCAGGCCCTTGGGGTTTGACTGGAAGATGGGTGTCAGCATCATTACCGGATTGGCAGCCAAAGAAATAGTAGTTAGTTCTATGGGTATCCTGTATCAGGCGGATATGAAAGCAGATGAGAATTCAGGCACCCTGAAGGAAGAGTTAAAAGCTCAAACCCATAATACCGGTGAGTTGAAGGGCCAAAAGGTATTTACCCCGTTGGTGAGTTTCTGCTTCATGCTTTTTATATTGATTTATTTCCCGTGTGTGGCAGTGATTGCTGCTATCAAGAAAGAATCAAGCTGGGGTTGGGCGGTGTTTACTATGGTGTATACCACCACCATTGCGTGGTTGGTTGCATTTGCTACATTCCAGATTGGAAGCCTGTTTGTGTAAGAATTGTAGATGCTTAAAACAATTTATGAATTAATAGAAAATTCAAAGTATCCGTTGGAAGGAATATTAGCTTTAAATAACATGAATCAAAAATCAATAAAATGACTCAAACCATATTAGTTTATATCATTATAATTTTATCAGTTGCTTACTCAGCGTATGCAGTGTATAAAAATATTAGAAAGAAAGAAACTTCCCCATGCGGCGATTGTAATGGATGCGATATCAAAAAAGAAATTACAAAAAACATGAAGTATGCAGCTCCGAATGCTAAAACCTGTGTCTCAAAAAACCCGGATACATGTGGTTGTTCTCCAAAATGAATAGTATATGGATTTTATTCTTTTAATGAACCTTTATACTGACTAAATTTTGCCATGTCCTGAGTCATTGAGTACAAGATAACCGGTTCCAGGTTAAACTTTGTAGATCGAAAATATTTCTTACAAAACTATTCAAGAGCTTTAAAAGGCTATCATAGAATTGATTTTTTCCTTGGGAAAGAGTGTAACTATAGAGTAATGATCTAAGTATTAAGTCATATTTTCATAATCCGACCTCTTTTTAAAGACTGTGCCAATTGTACTGCCTTGACCTGTGGAACACAAATCAACAAGCACAGTTTTAAACTACTCGTTTGAAGAAATCTTATAGGCAACCCTGCTGGAGTTATTTTATAAGTTTAACCGTCTGACCACCCTGAATACCTCCATTATCATCCTTTTGTTATTAATGTACACCTAAATTTGCCTGAATATGCTCATTGCGAGTGCCAACCGGCATTTGCCGGGTGTGTCATTTCGCTGAAACAACCAGATGGGCAGGAGTTGATGTGAAAGGACTGTCAGCCATACCCGACCAAAATATCCACCGATAATATCATTTTTTGAACATTTTAGTCCCAATTAAGTTCTATTTTTGCTCAATAAATTCCTTGAATCAATTATCTTTTAAAAAATGAAAATTATGAGAGAAACTAACCCAAGTAGAATGAAAAATATAAAAGGATTCGTCTTTAGTTTATTTTTTTGTTTAAATATTGCTTTTCTCAATGCAGCCGTCTTATTGCCAAATATACCTGCCACTCAATTTCTTATAACTACGTATGGAGCCAGCACATCCAGTACCGATAATTCATCGTACATCAATGCAGCCATAACCGATGCAAACACCGCGGGAGGTGGGACTGTCGTCATACCTGCCGGAACTTTTTTAAGTGGTCCAATCACCATGAAAAGTAATGTTAATCTCAATATTCAGGCTGGTGCTATTTTACAGTTAATGCCTTATGGAACCGGGAATGGAACTCCTGCAGGTTCCTATCCAAATAATGGAACGGCAGATACTTACGCCAATTTTATTTTTGGTTCAGGACTAAGCAATATTGAGATAAGTGGTTCCGGTACAATTGAAGGAAATGGGACTGCCTGGTGGGCTGCCTATAAAGCCAACTCAGCTGTTTCAAGACCATGTGTCATTCGTTTTAAAGCATGTAATACTGTTTTAATAACCGGCATAACCATTAAAAATGCACCGAATGTTCATATAACTCTTGGTCAAAGTGGTAGTAGTCGGGGATCGAACGGTACAATTTCGTATGTTACCATTTTATCGCCATCAACATCCCCAAATACTGATGCCATTGATACCTGGTATTGGAACGATATTGACATTCATCATTGCAACCTTTCGGAAGGTGATGATAATGTAGCAATGAATAGCTACAGTAAAAATATTAAGATTAGCAATTGTACATTAGGCACCGGCCACGGCATTTCAGTTGGCAGTTACACCATAGATGTACAAAATGTAAACGTGGATAGTTGTACTTTTAGTGGAACTACGAATGGTATCCGTCTGAAATCAAACAATACAAGAGGAGGAAACGATTCAACTTTTACATATTCAAATATCACCATGAATAATGTAAAATATCCGTTTTATATTACCAGTTGGTACGATAATGAACCCTACCCGGCTTCTGCACAGGTAGCAGGAACAGTGACAGCTACTACTCCCCAATGGAAAAATATTACTTTCAAAAATATCACTGTTACCAATTCAACCTACGGGGGCATTATTTATGGATTGCCTGAAATGCACATTAAAAATGTAGTTTTTGATAATGTAAAAATTGGAGCTACAACATCAGGATTAATTACAAACTTTGTCGATGGATTGGTATTTAAGAACTGTTCATCAGTTACTTTACCCAGTGGAAAGGGGAACGCAATTATACCTTACGCAGCAACAATAAGTGGCATAAACACTGCGACAGGTGTTTCCACTTCCTGTGGTCCTTCAGGAATTGAGGATGTTAACGAAAATAACACCTTATCCTGTTTTCCAAATCCCCTCAAAGGAAATAATCTTACTATCAGCTCGGAGGATGATATTGCAAAGGTAAAAGTTTACTCATTGACCGGTGTTAAAGTCTTTGAACAAAATGGAAAACAATCCAGCCAGCTTCCGGTAAACCTCACAGGACTTGCAGCAGGGTATTATGTTGTCAATGTGTTGTTTGTCAATGGTTCAGTAAACTCAATGAAGTTGATAAAAGAATAAAGTTGCGGAAAAAAGAAAAGGGACCTGTCTGATACTTTACTCTGGATGTTTGAATACCAGTGGGTGTACAATCTTTTGATGAATGTATAAGTATGTAGAACGTTATAAAGCTTATAAAGTCTGCCTGCATTTTCTTTAAACGTATATATACAAAAAGAATCTGTACCCGGTTGTGGTACAGATTCTTTCAATATTATGCCCTATGCTGAATCGTTTAACTGATCGATAGTATGAGTCTTTATGTATACTTCTTTATTTAGTTGCTTTTACTATTTTATTGTCTTTGAATTCATAATACAATGGTACACCGGTAGGTATTTCAAGTTTCAATACTTCCTCTTGTGATAGGCTTTCAATAAACATGACTATTGATCGCAGGCTGTTACCATGAGCTGAAACAAGAACGTTTTTACCTGCTTGCAATTGGGAGAGTATATTTTCCTTGAAAAAAGGAATGGTTCGTTCGGCAGTATCTTTCAGGCATTCTCCCTCTGGTGGGGCAATGTCATAACTCCTTCTCCATAAGTGCACCTGATCATCACCATAAATGGCAGCCGTTTCAGCTTTGTTTTTCCCCTGTAATTGTCCATAATAGCGTTCATTTAAATGCCAGTCACGATAGACGGGAATGATATTCTTGTTCATGGTGTCGTTGTAAATGGTAGTCCATTCTCCCATTTTCCCGTCAGAATGAATCACTACCGGTGTTTTATCACTTTTATTCCCTGCCAGTGCAATCATGGCTGTCTCGATAGCCCGGATCTGAACCGAAGTGTAGATCACATCAAATTCAATATCGCTTATTTCCTCACCCGCGTGAATTGCTTCAGAGATTCCTTCCTGTGAAAGGGGTACATCTACCCATCCTGTAAATACGTTTTTTTTATTCCAAACAGATTGTCCGTGACGAATTAGAATTAGTTTTGCCATATGTTTTTTTGTTTGTGTTAAATGTCTTTGTATAATATTAAACAAGATTGATGGATTATTGTTTGCCAACCAAAAGAGGATTGACTAAAAAAACATCTTGTTTGCTACATCGTATCATAAAAAAGCGGTTTCAATCTTTACAATTGAAACCGCATAGGTTGAAAATCTTAATGTAATCTGATTAATTTTGTTCTTTTCCAATTAAATAAGTACTGGAAAAGATATAATATTGTCCTGTTGTTTTGAGCAAGATGGTGCATTTAATAGTTCCGAATACTTCAAAACTTTAGGATTGCTTATTTCGTATATTTCCTTTTCCTGATAACCTGATACCCTATTCCGAAGATCAACAATAAACCAATTGGAATGATCACATTCACCAGCTGCCAGGTAATCCTGTCCTCGTTTGTAATTTTCTTATTCAATAACCTTAATTTCATGGTACGTGAACGTAACTGCATCCAGCCATCGTCGTCGGCAAGGTAAAGGACTGCATTTAGAATAAAATCCTTATTCCCGAATTGTTGGTTCATGTAGCGGTCAAATCCCAGCGGAACAGAGGTGCTGTCTTTCAAAGATGTTTCATTCCGGATAATATCCCCATCAGCTACTACAATCTGTCGGGTTTTGAAACTCTGTTTCCTGACAGGTAAAGTGTTTGTCAGGCCTGCCGGAATCATCCTGTTGGCAAAGTCAGATTCGAAATTTCCTTCCATGGCTACTGCCACGGGTACATACCCGACATTAAAATAAGCTTTGTCATTGGGTTTGATTTTCTGGCTTAAATCAATCGTAGTCGGTGCAGCCATGATATGAGTATTATCCGAAGTCGCCAGGAGTAACTGGCTTTTTACCTGTTTGTTATCGCCTACAATATCAATGCCTGAACAGAATTCGGATCGGACTTCAGTAATGTTGCGGGTAACAGGATGTTCGGGTGATGTAAGCAGTAACGGGGCAAAATACCAGGGGGAAGGTTCAAATTGTGGAGTTGCATTTGCCGGTGCAATGTTGACAGGGACTGACGCACATTGTACATCCTGAAGTAAAACAGGATTTATTCGGACACCATATCGGAAAAGCTGATCGTTTAGATTCAGGTCAAGTTCAATGGCCGGTGAAAGTCCTGATACTGATAAATTTTCTTTTGAAACACGGACGCCATCAATCAGCCATAACACCCTTCCGCCATGCATGATGTATTGATCTATGACGAATTTATCAGACTCGCTGAAAGGCTTCGTGGGTTTCGCAATGATTATTGCTTTGTAATTATCAAGGATTGTTGCATTAGTTGCAATAATTCCCCTGTCAATCTGGAAATACTTGCTTAAGGTTTTGCTTATATCATAAGTCTCTGATTCGGAAAGTTCACCATGTCCTTCCAGAAAGGCTATTTTTGATACTTCGGTATTTACTAAGCGTCGGATACCATCGGTGATTTCAAATTCCAGGTTCTCAATGGAGATATTCAGGTTTTCGTCCCCTGAATTTCCAAGGATATTCTTCAATAAACAAACCTGTATCTTTTTACCTTTGTAGGTCAGTTCGATCCAAGGGAAAATTACCTTCTGGATGGATTTGCCTTCCTTGTCCCGTTCATAAACAGCAGTAGGTGCTAAGCCCCTGGATTGTAATTCTGCATACTTTTTCTCCCGTTGATCGGGTGAGTCCGCCAACGAGGGATTTTCGTACTCAATATCTATATTCTGGTCGGAATAAACCGATAATTCATCCAATAATTCAGCAGTAGATTTCTTTAAGCGCTGAAATCCCGGGTTCAGGTCACCATCCAGATAAACCACTACTTTCAGTGGGGAATCTGCTTTTCCCATTAATGATTTGGTTTGTTCAGAAATGCTGTATCGCTTGTCGGATGTCAAATCAATACGGAAGAAAAAGAAATATGAAATAAGGATCAGGAGTATCAGGCAACTGAAAAAGAGTAATTCCCTTCGTTTTATAATTTTCATATCAATGTATAAACCTTAAATTTTAAATTAGTGGATAAGAATGATTTAAATTAACTTTCACTCATTTTGTTTACGCATGCAAAGGTAATCATTTTAAATAAACCTGAATTTCAATTTTAAGTATTATTGATTTGACAGGAACTGAAATTGCTAAATGGTTCATCCAGTTGAAATAACAGGTGTGAAAATAATCTGATTTGGGCAATTAAGACATTTTTCAGGCTATATATTTTAGTTGACTTAAAAAAGCTTATTTCTAATTGAAGGTGAAAATGCGTATTGAGTGGGTGGATTAATTTTATTATCTTTGCCAATCGGTATTAATATTCGTGGTTTAAATCAATGATTATGACATTCAAAGCGTTGCGTTTTTAAGTGAATGAAAGTTGTAATTAAGATTGATATTTAACCCTAATGTCGAAAGAGTCTAAAATTGTTGCGTTAATTTCTAATTAATTTTTTCAAAATGGGTAAAATAATCTCGTTAGCAAACCAAAAGGGTGGGGTAGGCAAGACTACTACTGCTATTAACCTGGCTGCTTCGTTGGCATCGCTCGGTAAAAAAGTTTTGTTAATAGATGCCGATCCTCAGGCAAATGCTTCATCGGGACTGGGTATTGATATTCGTTCATTGGAGTTTACGATTTACGAATGTCTGATTGATAATGTTCCACCGATACAAGCAATTCATCCGACCGAAGTAGAAAACCTGTTTATTCTGCCTTCCCATATCGACTTGGTCGGTGCTGAAATTGAAATGCTGAATATGGAAAACCGCGAACGGGTTATGCAAAATATGCTTACTTCGTTAAAACCGCTGTATGATTACCTGTTAATCGATTGTTCCCCTTCGTTAGGCTTGATTACCGTGAATGCGCTCACAGCATCCGATTCGGTCATTATTCCGGTTCAATGCGAGTATTTCGCACTCGAAGGAATCAGCAAACTGTTGAATACAATTAAAATAATAAAAAGCAAATTGAATCCTGAAATGGAAATTGAAGGATTCCTGCTCACCATGTATGACAACCGCCTACGCCTGGCAAACCAGGTCTATGCAGAAGTGAAAAAACATTTCCAGGGAATGGTATTTGAAACAGTCATAACCCGCAATGTCAGGCTAAGTGAAGCTCCCAGCCATGGAAAGCCGGTATTGTTGTATGATTCAGAATCAAAAGGTTCGACAAATTATATGGACATGGCAAAAGAATTAATTGCGAAACATCTCGAAGTGAATTAATTCAAAAAAGTAATCGTTTAAAAAATACGTTTTTCGTAAAACAAATATGGCAAAGAATATAACCGGACTAGGGAGAGGCTTAGGAGCATTGATTGATACTGAAAATATCAGTACAAATGGATCGTCGTCGATAAGCGAAGTTGAAATGGAATTGATTTTTGCAAATCCCAATCAACCACGTAGTCATTTTGATGAAGAAGCATTGACGGAATTAGCAACTTCCATTCGTGAATTAGGGGTTATCTCGCCTATTACATTGCGTAAAAATGATGACGGCACATACCTGATTATTGCCGGTGAGCGCCGGTTCAGGGCTTCAAAACTCGTTGGTCTGGCTAGAATCCCTGCCTATGTACGAACAGCTGCTGATGAGCAGGTGGTGGAAATGGCGTTGATTGAAAATATCCAACGTGAGGATTTGAATGCCATTGAAATTGCACTGACATTTTACAGGTTAATGGAAGAATATAAACTGACACAGGAGAGATTAAGCGATCGTGTTGGTAAAAAGCGTGCTACCATTGCAAATTACCTGCGTTTACTCAGGTTGCCAGCTGAAATACAGATGGGCATCAAGGATAAAAAAATTGATATGGGTCATGCCCGTGCAATACTGGGAATAAATGACCCGGCTGTGCAGTTGCATCTTTATGAAGCTATCGTCCAGAATGACTATACTGTTCGAAGGGTAGAAGAATTGGTACGCCTGTTCTTGGAAACCGGCAGTTTAGAGTCTAAACCAAAAGAAATTACTCCAAACCCTGTAAAAAGCCTGCAGGAATATGATGATTTGAAGAATCAACTCAGTAAAGTTTTTGGAACCAAAGTAGAATTCACCTGTAACCAGGCAGGAAAGGGCAAAATATCAATCCCTTTTTCGAATGATGAGGAATTAACGGGCATTATGGAGTTGTTCGATAAAATCTAAACCTAAATTTTGTGACTAAAAGCACTTGTTTACTGATATTGTTTGTTTTACTGGTGTCAACTGGTGTCAAGGCACAGATTGACTCTATTAAACATCAGTTGCCTAAAGATTCGGTAGCCAGGTTGTATGATAAATCGATTGTCAAAACAAAGGTTGTTCAGATTACTGACTCACTGAATCCAAAAGTGTTTAAACCCGATCCGTTTAAAGTGGTTTGGATGGCTACTATCATTCCCGGTTATGGTCAGATCTTGAATAAAAAGTATTGGAAGTTGCCAATTGTTTATGGTGGCTTCCTGGGTTGTGCGTACGCCATTACCTGGAATTCGGGACGCTATCAGTCTTATAAAACGGCATTTTTAGATATTACCAGATATCAAACGGACAATTCGTTCAAACTTATTGTTGATAAGAATCCAGATGCCGTAAGTTTTAATCAAATTAGACCCAAAGGAAGTACAATCGAACAATTCGGCGGAATTACAGGGTATACTGCCATATTAAAAAACGCACAGGATGGTTCCCGCCGGTACAGGGACCTAAGTATTATTGCCACAATTGGATTTTATGCTTTAACAATAATTGATGCGTACGTGGATGCCCAGTTATATGACTTTGATATTAGTCCTGACTTGTCAATGAAAATCCAGCCTGCGTTGATGCAGAATAAATATGGTTTTACTAATACCCTTGGTTTGCAATGCTGTATTAATTTAAAATAGTATTGTTTCCAATTAAAAATCTTTTTATACGATGAATTTTAGATCACTGGTTTCTACTGTATGTTTGTTGATGTTTTGCACTGTTTTTTCTTTTTCACAAAGCAAGAAAATTGCGAACGATGAAAGAGCACCTCTGGATACAACATTAACTATACCGGCAGATTTTAATAATACTCTTGACTATATGCTTCAGTCGTGGGTTATTCAGCATGCTAATATTCCAAATTGTAAGCCAAGCAGTGATTTAGGAATTGTTTCCGATTCCATTTATAAATTAAGGTTAACCAAAATGCCTTGTTTGATGGAGATGCCTTATAATTCTACCATTCGTTCCTATATCGACTTGTACACACTTCGTAAACGCAAGCAGGTTGAATATATGCTGGGAATGAGCAATTATTACTTTCCATTGTTTGAACAGGTACTTGGAGCAAATAATCTTCCCCTTGAATTGAAGTATTTATCCATTATCGAATCAGCCCTCAATACAACGATCGTGTCCCGAATGGGTGCTGCCGGCTTATGGCAATTAATGATCGGAACCGGTAGAATGTATGGATTAGAGATTAATAGTCTGGTTGATGAGCGGTTATCGCCTGTAAAAGCTACTAATGCCGCTGCCCGTTTCCTGAAGGATCTGTATTCCATTTATGGAGACTGGAATTTAGTGATTGCCTCCTATAACTGTGGCCCGGGCAATGTGAATAAAGCAATACGTCGCTCAGGTGGAAAACGTGACTATTGGGCTATTTATCCTTTCCTACCCAGGGAAACAAGGGGTTATGTTCCTATTTTTATTGCTGCAAATTACACTTTGAATTTCGCTGCTGAACATAACTTATGTCCGGCTATTGTCAATATGCCTGAGCTGACTGATACGGTCATGGTTCATCAACGAATTCATCTGAGTCAGATTGCTGAGGTCCTGAATTTACCTATCGAAGAAGTCCGCCTTTTGAATGCCCAATACAAAAAGGATATTATCCCAGGGGATATAAAACCCTATGCATTGTGCCTTCCTTTGAACTATGCCAATACATTTATTGATAAATATAATGAAGTTGTTTCTTACAAAGCGGATGAACTGATCAATAACCGGCGCAGTGAGATTGAAATCCTGCAAACCCCGGCTACCATTACCCCGGGTGGAAATGGCCGTGTGATTTACTATAAAGTGAAGAAGGGACAAACCCTTGGAGAAATTGCAGCCAGAAATGGTGTTTCTCTATCAAAGTTAAAAAAGTGGAACAATCTGCATAAATCCACTGTCCGTACCGGTCAGCGTTTGAAGATAATTAAATAATTAATAGTTGATTATGGAAAAGCTCTTCTATTCTATTTCCGAGGTTGCGGACATGTTTCAGGTGAATCAATCGAACCTGCGTTTCTGGGAAAAGGAATTCAAACAACTCAAGCCTAAAAGAAACCCAAAAGGAACCCGTTTTTACTCTCCTGACGACATCTTAGTTATTAAATCGATCATTTATTTGGTCAACGAACAAAAGCTTACCCTTGATGGCGCAAAACGTAAGTTAAGCCAAAAAAAAGATGTGGTTGCCAAACAAACGGAAGTTGTGGAACGTTTGAAATTGATACGTAAAGAACTTCTGGGAATATCAAACGCTTTGTCCCATTAAAGCTGCAAACAATTAATCATTCAGAGTAACATGAAAAACATTTGCCTACTCACAATCTTTTTCATTGTTTCAATTTGTTTCCAACCCTTATCAGCTGAAAAGAAGCCCAGGAATGTTATCTTTCTAATTGGTGACGGCATGGGGATTGCGCAGATATATGCCGGAATGGTAGCCAACGGCAATAGCCTTCAGTTAGAACGTTGTACATACAGTGGATTCTCCAAAACCTATTCTGCGAATAATTTTACAACTGATTCCGGTGCCGGTGGTACGGCATTAGCGTGTGGTATAAAGACCAAAAACGGAATGATAGGAATGAGTCCTGATTCAGTATCGGTACAATCCATCCTTGAACTCTCCGAAAAAAACAAATTGTCCACCGGTATAGTAGTTGCCTGTGCTGTTACGCATGCTACTCCTGCCTCCTACATAGCCCATCAGGTAAACAGGGATATGTATGAGGAAATTGCCGCCGATTACCTGAAAACTGATATTGATGTATTTATCGGGGGTGGGCGCAAGTATTTTGAAGACAGGACTGATGGACGCAACCTGACTGCTGAACTAAAAGCTAAGAATTATCAAGTAGCCTATGGCTTGAACGAAATGAAAGCTGTCAGGACAGGTAAACTGGCCGGATTGCTTTACGAAGATCAAAACCCCGGTATGCCCGAAAGAGGTTCCATGTTGCCTGATGCCACTTCAACAGCCATTGAGTTACTTTCAACGAATAAGAAAGGCTTTTTCCTGATGGTAGAGGGTTCCCAGATTGATTGGGCGGGTCATGATAACAATTCACTACAAGTGATTAAGGAAATGCTCGATTTCGATCAGACAATAGGCCGTGCACTTGATTTTGCAGTTAAGGACGGTAATACATTGGTGATTGTTACCGCCGATCATGAAACAGGTGGAATGACTATATTAGACGGGAAATTCAGTTCGGATACTATGAAGGCTCTTTTTTCAACAAAGAATCATTCTGGAGTTCCCGTTCCTGTATTTGCATTTGGGCCGGGTGCAGTTAATTTCTCAGGTTTTATGGAGAATACAAGTTTTAAAGGTAAAATTGAAAAACTCTTGAATCTAAAGAAATAATAGTTTTCCTTTTCCAAATAAACGGATTAATAAATGTTACCCTGATTTCTATTGAATAAGGATTAAATACTAGTGCCGGAATGAGCAAGATTGAATATGAAAAACAAGGTGTATCCCGCATGATTCATTTATATTGCCGCAAGAACCACAATACTTCCGGTAATTTATGCAAAGATTGCGAAGCATTGAAGTTATATGCTTTCGAAAGACTGGTGCATTGCCCGTTTAAGGAGAACAAGCCGGCTTGTAAGGAGTGTACGATACATTGCTACCGGAAAGATATGCGGGCTGAAATACGAAAGGTAATGCGGTTTTCAGGACCAAGATTAATTCTGTATCATCCTATGGTTGTATTAAAGCACCTGATTAAATATTAATTCAGCTCTTTGTCCTCATACTACACCATAAAAAAAGACTCTAATGGATATTTCCATTAAAGTCTTTTTTTATGGTGTTGTGTAGATCTTACTTTAAATTAAGTTTCTTCTTTACCAATGGAGTCACATCATTCGATTTTGGCGATTGATAAATAATTCCTTGTGTGCTTAGATCAAAGATGTACAGGTAGTTGTTTTCAGAACCAACTTCGTTGATTGCTTTCTTTACTTTGTCGATAACAGGAGTAAATAACTCTTGTTGTTTCTTTTGTAAATCAGCACTTGCTGTTTGGTTAAAAGTAGAAATACGTTGTTCAATTTCTCCAATTTCACTTTGACGGGCAGACTTAATGCTTTCTGGCATGGTTGCTTGTTTTTCCTGGAATTCTTTTACTTTTGCGTAATACTCTTCACGCATTTTTACCAGTTCTTTTTCCCATTGACTTTGTAAATCACTGATTGTTTTTTCAATGACTGCACGTTCCGGCATAAGAGTCAGAATTTCCTGGGAATTTACGTGGCCTAATTTAACTTCTTGCGCCATTAAGCTGAATGGAAGTGCGCAAAGTAATACTAATGCAATTTTTTTGAACATGTTTTGATTATTTTGAGTTATTATTTATTTAAAACGGGTTGCAAATTTATAAAATTATTTTGAATATCCCAATTTTTGGAGTACTGTGTCGCTAATATCCAGTTTTGGAGAGGTAAAGATAACGCTCATTGCCGAACTTTTATCAAATACAAGCTCCAGGTCCTTTTCTTTGCTTATTTCCTGAATCGCGGTATAAACTTCATCCTGAATAGGTTTCATCAGGCTCTGACGTTTTTTGAACAACTCGCCTTCTGGTCCAAAATAGCTGCGTTTTAATTCCTGTACAGCCTTTTCTTTAGCAACAATTTCTTCCTCACGCTTTGTTTTCATGTCCTCCGAAAGGAATACAAGCTCTGTTTGGTAATTCTTGTACATCTTCTGAACATCCTGCATCTGTGCATCAATGTCCGATTGCCATTTTTTGGATATCTGGTTTAACTGGTCGTTTGCTGTTTCGTACGACGGAATATTCTTCATGATGTATTCCATATCTACCAATGCAAACTTCTGGGCATTCCCGGCAAACGATATTCCGGCTAATAAACAGAGCGCAATAATTAGTTTTTTCATTTCTATTTTCTTTTAAAGGTTATAACTTCAATAGCAAGTGATGTCGTTAATACAAATACTTTGCCAAAAATAATTGGATCTTATTGAAGAACTCTTTTTAAAGCGAATTGTCTTTCTATGAATTGATTCCGATTATTACAATTCCTGGCCTAAAACAAAGTGGAACTGGCTGCCGCTTTTTGTTCCGTTAACTTTATCGAACCCGTAACCCCAGTCGATACCCATCATACCAAACATTGGCAGGAAGATACGAACACCAACCCCAGCCGAGCGTTTCAGATCGAACGGATTGTAATCCGACATCTTATTAAAACTATTTCCCGCTTCCACGAAGGTCAGGGCATAAATGGTTGCCGATTGTTCCAACGATAGTGGATAACGCAATTCCATGGTGAATTTGTTATATAAATATCCGACATTCGCACCGATTTTAGGGTCATATGGAGTCAACGAACCGCTGGTATAACCACGCATGGCGATATAATCGGTTCCGTAACTGGTATAGCTTGACATACCGTCACCACCCATGTTAAATGTCTCGAAAGGTGAGCGTGCATTTTTGTTGTATTCCCCAAGGTAAGAGAACATTGCCCTGCCCATCAATACCAGTTTGCTGTCAAGTGTCAGCGGAGTAAATGTTTTTCCACTAAATGTCCATTTGTGGTATTCCAGGAACCTGTAACGATCAGCATTCGACATGGTTGGATCGGAATAACTCTTCCCGTTTACTTTTCCACCGTTTAATACAGAATATGGCGGTGTGATCTTTAAGCCAAGAGAGAAAGCAGATCCTGATCTCGTGTAGATTGGATTATCAATCGAACTGCGGCTCAATGTCAAATTCACACTGAAGTTATTATAATTGCCATCGGTCAATGGAGGCAGGTATAACCAGTTCTTAATCATAAACAATTGATAGGACAATTCTCCCTGGAATACGAAATAATCATCCGGCCAGCTTAAACGTTTACCATAACCCAACGATGCACCTAAGGTACGCATGTATTTATTCGGGTCAATCTCACTTTGATACAAGGTGCTGTAACTGCTGCTGCTGTTACCGTATCCGTAATTGCTTGCCAGCGAATTGATATAATTGGCTGAATTGGCTGCATAACGGCTACTAACATCCGATTGTGTGGAGTAATAGATTGATGATGATAATGAGTTTGGACGTTTTCCACCTAACCATGGTTCCAGGAACGATAAGCTTACCGAAGAGTATGATTGTCCGTTGGTTCTACCGTTAATAGTCAGTGTTTGACCTTCGCCCTGAGGTACAATACGATACGTTTCAGGTTTGAATAAGTTCTGGATAGCAAAGTTGCTGAATTTTAAACCGATACTACCTACAACCCCTGTTGATCCCCAACCTGCTGAAAATTCTATTTGGTCACTTCCCTTTGTTTCAAGTTCATAATTGATATCTACAGTTCCGTTTTCAGGATCCGGTAGAATGTCCGGTTTGATCTTTTCAGGATCAAAATGTCCCATCTGGGCTAGTTCACGCAACGAACGCATAATGTCCTCCTGGCTGTATAATTGTCCCGGTTTGGTACGTAATTCCCGACGGATAACATGTTCGTATACCCTGGTATTTCCTTTTATGCCAATTTCATTAATCGTGGCAGGCTTTCCTTCATAAATACGCATTTCGAAGTCGATTGAGTCATTGTCAATGTTGACTTCAATTGGTTCTACGTTAAAGAATAAATACCCGCGGTTCTGATACAATTTACTTACTGCATCATCATCGGTTTGAAGTCTTGCAGTTAAGCTTTTATGATTGTATACATCGCCTTTTTTAACGCCCAACACGGTGTTCAGATAATCATACGGATAAATGGTATTCCCGATCCATTTAATATTCCGGTAATAGTATTTCTTGCCTTCGTTTACCTTAATGTATACATTGACTGTTTTAGTGTCGAATGGTACGACACTGTCCGATACGATATAGGCATCACGGTACCCGATTTCGTTGTATTTGTCGATCAATGCAATTTTATCTTTTTCGTATTCTTCACGAACGAATTTCTTAGTACGGAAGAAGTTACGCCAATTACCATCATTGGTTTTCTTCATCGCCTTGTTGATCTGATTATGGGTCAGTGCAACATTCCCTGTATAGATTAATTCATGGATTTTTGTTTTAAGCTTTTTGTCTACATTGATGTCCACAATCACAAATCCCGCTTTCTTAGGGTCATTGCGTTGGTATACATTGACCACTACATTTAAGAATCCTTTTTCCTCGAGGTATTTGTCAATAATCTTCTTTGCCCTGTCCGAAATATTAGGCGTAATCTGGTTTCCTTTTACAATGCCCACCTTGATCTCCAGGTCTTCAATCTCCGATTTCTTCAAACCGATGTAGTTTACTTCCGATACGCGGGGTCTTTCTTTCAACGCGATATTCAACCACACTTTGCCATCCTTGATCTTGGTTGCCAATATCTTTACATCCGAGAAAAGGCCTTGTTTCCAAAACCTCTTAACAGCGTTAGTTATCTGGTCGCCCGGCACGTTTATCACATCACCAACAGCCAGTCCTGAAAATCCTATCAATACAAAATCTTCATAGTTCCCGGCACCGGTAACTGTGATAGCTGCAATTTCATATTTTGGGTTGGAAATACCATATTGAATTTCTGGCAAACTGGCAGTATCTTTTACCGTGGTTGTTTGTGCAACAAGTAGTTGACAAAAAAGGAACAACAAGGTAAAAGAGAAAAACGTTTTGTAGTGCATAATATATTTTAAAGTGTCGGGGATTGTGGATTTGGATGGATTATTTGCCAAAACGACGTTCTCGTTGTTGAAATTCATAAATTGCTTGATAAAAATTTTCTTTCCGGAATTCAGGCCAATGTGTTTTTGTAAAATACAATTCTGAATAGGCTAACTGCCACAATAAAAAATTGCTGATACGTTCTTCACCGCTGGTTCTGATCATTAAATCAGGATCGGGAATTGATTTCGTAGTCAAATGGTTGCTTATCAATTCGTCGTTTATGTCCTCAATATTATAGTTGCCTGCAAGCACTTCGGTACAAATGTTTTTTAAGGCATTTGTGATCTCCCAACGTGAAGAATAACTCAGTGCCAGTACCAATGCTAAGCCGGTATTCTTCGATGTCTGCGCTATGCAACGTTGCAGTTTTTCAGCTGCGCTTCCCGGTAACCTGCTCAAATCGCCGATGGCCATGAGCCGTACATTGTTTTTATTTAATGAGGGAGTTTCTTTTTCAATGGTGTCGATCAGCAATTCCATCAACGCATCCACTTCCGATTGTGGCCTGCTCCAATTCTCTGTCGAAAAGGCGTACAGGGTTAAGTATTCAATCCCTATCTCTGCAGCTGCTTCGGTGGTTTCACGCACGGAAGTCACACCGTTCTGATGTCCGAAAATCCGATCATAACCACGTTCTTTTGCCCAGCGTCCATTCCCATCCATGATAATGGCGATGTGCTTTGGTAAACGGGTTTTATCTAATTTTTCTTTGAAGGATGACATTTGCAATTTTACTTTTTCTTGTATTTATGACTATCTTTTCTGACTGAAGCATTCTGACAGTCACACTCTTTCTTCCAAAAATCAAAACTAATACCTACGGTAAAAGTCGAAAGTAAATCGTTATTCAATATATTTGTACCATTTAATCTACTCGGATTATTCATGGACGGAATATTTTCCAGATTATCTGCTAATAATAACCTGGTAGCCCATTGTAGATTCAGATTAAAACGGTCACCCAATTTTACCTTCATGCCAACCCCAAAAGGAATACTTGGAGCTATTCCTGACGAGTCACTTTTATAACTCATCATCCCTATTCCGGCAAAAATATAAGGCGTAAAAGTCTTGCTAAACCTTTTATACTGATTTTTTTCAAAATCAAAGAAATTGAATTCACCACATAAATCAGTTGCAAAAACAGGATTCTTAAAACCTGTGCCTGCTGCTGTTGCACTTGTCAATTCAATTCTTGCTGCAAAACGTGGGTCAAAACGATACCGTAAAAACCCACTGAAAGCCGGTTGTATATTCGTAGAAAGCGTTTTATTGCCCTCTCCCAGATAATACGATCCTCCTCCGTTTATCCCTATTTCTGCCCGATAAACATCTTGTGCAGAGAGTTGGACTGCTATCAGGACAAATACACTAAAAATCAATAATCTAATTAGTTTCATTTTAATACTATTTCGATGAGTATAATTAATTAGACTTACAACGGGTTTTTAGTGATTTAATTTTATAGATTGTAGCATTTTATTGCAACAAAAGTAGTGATAATCTTTTAATGATAATAAATTGGCCTTTAACTCATGCCTTTATTTAACATTAAATTGCAAAATTAGTGAGTTAGTAGCAAATCATGTTTCCACTTTGATAAATAAGCTTAAAATGACTTTATTCTGAGTAGTTTCCAAGTGCCAGATTTTCTTTTCGCGTCATTTCCAATCGCGATTCAGGTGTTTTATCATCCTGTCCGCATAAATGCAGGATCCCGTGAATCAAAATCCGTTTTAATTCTTCTTCAAAGCTCACGTTGAATTCTGTGGCGTTGCTCGCCACCGTTTCAAGGCTGATAAATATATCCCCTGAAATAACAGGGCCTTCGGTATAATCAAACGTAATGATATCGGTATAGAAATCGTGTTGTAAAAATTGGTTGTTTACTTCCAGGATTCGTTTGTCCGAACAAAAGATATACGATATATCCCCGGTCTTTTTCCCGTACCCCGATGCAGTTTCCTTGATCCAACGGCTAATCTTTTGTTTTTGTAAAACGGGCAGTTCTACCTCTTCTGCAATGTATTGTATCATAGTTTATTTCAAAATTCAAAATTAAAGTAAGTTGTTCTCCGTTATCAAACTGAAAAATGGACCATTATAGACGCAATAGTTCACAAAGAAAATAATAATTTCTGACTTCTTACTGATATTTTAATAGAAGTAGTAGGACCAAATATTGACCTGTTTTATTTCTTGTAAAAAACGACTAAAACAGCTTTACTAAATAAGGGAATAGGGGATTTAACCTGATGGAGTTTGGTTTTCTACGAAGGGTTAATGCCTAAATATAAGGACTTTGATTTATAAACCTTTCCGATAAACCGGAATGTACCATATTTTTGTTTTTTACCCCTTAGTAGAAATATTAAGCAAAAAGACCTAACACTTATTCCCTTATTTACATTTAAAATAATACGACATTATTTAGTTTCTGTTACTTAGTTTAATATGTATCGGGATATGTTCCTATTTTTTAATTAATGGAAAAACAAATACCCCAACAGGATGGCTGCCGTGATACCCGCCAGATCGGCTATCAATCCGCAGACTATGGCATATCGGGTGTTTTTGATTCCTACCGAGCCAAAGTAAACGGCAACGATATAAAAGGTTGTGTCGGTCGACCCCTGGATAATGCTCGAAAGCCTTCCGACAAACGAATCGGCGCCATGTATTTGCATCGCTTGTAACATCATGCCACGTGAACCACTGCCACTCAATGGTTTCATGAATGCAGTTGGCAATGCGTCAACGAATTCAGTATTGATGCCTGTCAGTGCAACCATCCACCGGATACCATCTACCATAAAAGTAAGGGCTCCTGATGCCCGGAACATGCCTATTGCCACCAGGATGGCTATCAGGTAAGGTATTATCCCAATGGCTACCTTGAATCCTTCTTTTGCCCCTTCAATAAACGAATCGTATACATTTGCCTTCTTTCGCAAGGCCATTACAATGAATGAAATTATAATGGAGAACAATATAAAGTTTGCTGCAAAGCTGGAATATTTGGCTATTTGTTCTTTTGGCAATCCGCTTAAAAAATAAATGATTCCAACAATCAGTGCCATTAACCCTCCTAAAGTGCCCATAACAACCCGGTTGAACAGATTGATTTTTTGTACTATCGCCACACTTATCAAGCCGGTAATAAATGCAATAAAGGTAGCCAGTAATATGGGGATAAATACGTCGGCAGGATTCACGGCTCCCATTTGTGCCCGGTACACCATGATGCTGATCGGGATAAGGGTTAAACCTGCTGTATTCAGTACCAGAAACAGGATCATTGAATTTGATGCTGACTCTTTATCTGTATTCAGTTCCTGCAATTCTTTCATCGCTTTCAGTCCCGCCGGAGTTGCCGCATTGTCCAGTCCCAGCATGGTTGCCGAAAGGTTCATGAATATGCTCGTAGTGGCAGGGTGCCCTTTGGGAATTTCCGGAAATATCCTGACAAAGAAGGGCGCTACTACCCGAGATAAGCGCTCCAGTACGCCGCCTCTTTCCCCAATTTTCATTACCCCCAACCACAGCGATAAAGCTCCGGTTAATCCCAATGAGATTTCAAATCCCGATTTGGCCGAGCCGAATGCTGCCGTCATGATTTCCGAAAAAATCTGTGAATTGCCAAAGAATATCGTTTGTATGCATGCCACGACGAAGGCAATCAGTAAAAAGGCAATCCAGATATAGTTTAGTATCATAAGTAAAAAATTAAATCGGTGGGATATTTTTCAGTATAACTTGATCCGTTAATACCTACTGACCACACCACAAAAGTACAATTTTTTTTGTTTTCTCAACATTTTAAGTTGTTGGAATATATGAATGTCTTATTTTAACCACACAGACAATCAGTTTTAACCCTTACTGGTAACTTCGCCGTATGATGAACTCTGGGTGACATCAACGCAAAACCTGATCCTGAATCCAAATCACTCCTGATTTTATTTTAATTTTTGCAATTTATATCAAATGAGCAAATTTTGAATTTCAACTTCATACATTTACTGATGAAAGACATTTTCAAGAGAGTTGAAAGGGGGTTGAGAGAGGGTTGAATGAGGTTTACCTATCCGAACCCTCAATGAACCCTCAATGAACCCTCAATGAACCCTCTCTCAACCCCCTTCGGAAAGAAACCAGGAACAAACTGAATTCTGTGGATTTTTCTGAGAATATAAACTTCAATTACATCCCATTTTTCTGCCAACCTGAAAATTCAGCTACCATTCCTACCTGAAAAAGATGTCGGCAGGAATGTATCGTAACAGAAGGATAGAATGCATATGTTTATTTGGAGTGAGACTATTTGCGTAGTTTAGAAATATAAAGCAAATCTCGATTCAGCTGTTTTTTAAGTTGAAATTTAAGTCATGATTTTTTAAGATTAATTTCTAAAAAGAGGATTGATGTAAACAAATTAATTCTCCTGACTATGATCGTGCAAGGTGGATTCCTGTGATAATTATTTAAGCTGTTTACTCACTGTTTCGGATGGAATCTTTCGATTTTTATTTAAAATAGTTTTATTAAAAGTTAAATAGAAAGATTTGTCAATAATAATGGGAAAATAAATATCATAATCATGCTAAAAGTCGTATATTTGCAGACAAAAGTATGTTTAAAAACATATATAATGTCATAATGTATAAATAAAATGGTTTATGGAATCAATTTGCAAGTACAATAAGCCGGATTGTTATGGTGCGAAGGAACTGGATTTTTTACTGGATTTAAGCTCTTTGTTAAGCAATAAGGATATTAACCTGGATGAAGTGATAGGCATCCTGGCTGAACACCTAACCGCTGAACGGATAATCCTGACGGTTTTAAACCGTGAAAACTCCCATATCGTCATTGAAGGATCGTATGGAATTACGGAGAACGAACGGAAAAATGCCGTTTATCAGGTTGGGCAGGGCATCATTGGACAGGTGATTCAGGATGGATTGACGATTATGATTCCAAAAATAGCCAAGTCGGATGAATTCCTGAACCTGACCCATGCACCTACCGCCATCGATGGGGTTGATGTCTCGTTTATTTGTACGCCGATTCGTTACAAAGATCAAAATATTGGAACATTAAGTTTTCATAAGGTATATAAAGGGGTTGTGTCGTTTGATTATGATGTCAGGCTGCTTAAAATTGTAGGGTCCATGATAGGCCGTACCATGCGTCGCAGGCAGGAATATGCCGAGGAAATGGAGCAATTGCGCAACGAAAATAACAGTTTACGGGGAGAGCTTCGCAACCGGATCATGCCGGATAAAATTAAGGGCAATTCGAGTAAAATGAATGAAGTGTTTTCGTTGATTGAAAGTGTAGCCATGACCGATGCTACCGTGATGATCCGCGGAGAAAGTGGAGTGGGGAAGGAGCTGGTAGCCGATGCTATTCATTTTAATAGTCTTCGAAAGGGGAAACCATTTATCAAGGTAAACTGTGCAGCTTTGCCCGAGAGTCTGATTGAAAGTGAATTGTTTGGCCATGAAAAAGGCTCGTTTACAGGGGCTACCGTTCAACGGATCGGAAGATTTGAAGCTGCCAATGGAGGGACTATCTTTTTGGATGAGTTTGGGGATATCCCGGCTTCCACACAGGTCAAGCTGTTGCGGGTATTGCAAGAACGGGAAATAGAACGGGTAGGGAGTACCAAACCCATAAAGGTTGATGTCCGGATATTATGCGCTACGAACCGGAATCTGGAAGATTTGATTACCAAGGATCAATTCAGGGAAGACCTGTATTACCGGATCAATGTATTCCCGGTGTACATCCCATCCCTTCGGGAGCGTATCAATGATATCCCGGTGCTGACTGATTTCTTTATTGATAAATTCAACAAACGGCATGGCAAGAATATCAAGCGCATCACTTCGTCGGCCATTGATACCTTGATGATATACCACTGGCCCGGAAATATCCGTGAGTTGGAGAACTGCATTGAAAGGGCCTGTATCCTGAGCAACGATAAAGTAATCCGTACCAACAATCTGCCGGCATCACTTCAAACGGCAGCTTCGAGTAAAACACTGCAATCGGGTACGCTGGATATTATACTGGGTAAAATGGAAAAACAAATAGTCCTGGATGCACTCGTCGCCTGCAAGGGAAATAGTGCCAAGGCCTCCGAACAGCTTGGCATTACCGAACGAATGATGGGGATCAGGATAAAGAAATATGAAATAGATGCCAGGAGGTTTAAGGGCAGCGTTGAGCATTGAGCATTGAGCATCAAGCATCGAGGAATTAGGAATGAGAAATGAGAAATGAGTGAAGATCCAAGAGTCAAGGACAGTATTTAAATCCGAGTATTGAGCCCGGAGAATGCTAAACCTATTTGATTGATCGATCAATTTTACACCAAATAGCTATTAAACAAACAACTAACTCAACCAACTCAATTAACTCAATTAACTCAATTAACTCAATTAACTCAATCAACTTAATCAACCAATTAACCAATTAACCAATTAACCAATTAACCAATTAACCAGTCAACCAGTCAACTTAATCAACTAATCAACCTAATGAATACATCCTTCGAATACTGCGATTTTGAGAATCCGATGCATTTGACTGCATTGGTGGATTTATTGAACCATTATATGACCGATCCGATGGGGGAAGCTCCTCCGTTGAATAAGATCCAACAATTGAGACTGGTTGATGGGCTGGCAAACCACCCGGCGGCACTTGTGCTGTTTGTTTTGTATGATGGTGAAATTGTAGGATTAACTACATGCTTTATCATCTTCTCGACATTCAACGTGAAACCATACCTGTATATTCATGACTTGATTGTGTATGCTAATTTTAGGAATAAGGGTTTGGGAAAAGCACTAATGGAAAAACTGATTGAAATCTCGATAGAACGTGATTATTGTAAAATAACCCTGGAAGTACGGGAAGATAACTTTCAGGCACAGGGTTTATACTACCGGCTGGGATTTGAAGAATGCACCCCTTCCATGCTTTTCTGGACAAAGAAATTATAAGAATATGAGAATAGCCATACCGGTAATTGATAAAGAACTGCAACGCAACCGGATTGCAGGCAGCCTGAATGTGATCGGATACATTTGTATCTACGATACGGTCGTGCAGGCAGGACGTTGGATGAAGACACTGGAGCTGGCACCCAACATGGGGGAATTGTTGCCTGCCCTGGAAAGGGAAAATGTATCCACCATCATATCGCGACAGGTCCAACCCATGGCATTGAAGGTATTGGTGAATAAAGGCTTTCACGTTTACAAATCAATAGGTGATTTGTTGGACGAAAATGTAGGGAAGTTGCTTGAGAATAAACTGATCACATTCGATATGGAAGCAGCAATGTTGAATGCCGCAGTTTGCGGTGGAGCCTGTGAAGCGTGCAGTACGGATTGCGAGGAAGAGAAGGTCGTTGATTAAGTTGATTAAGTTGATTAAGTTGATTGGTTAATTGGTTGAGTAAGTTGACTGAATTAATTGGTTAATTAGGAGAATAAGAAATAGTAAATAGTAAATGAATAAATAGTAAATGAATATAAGATGAGCTTACAAAATGCCATTACATTTATCTCGGAAGTGGATACCGACAATGAGTTGAGGAAATCCTGCTATACCTGTAAAACCCAGGAGGGATTGCTGGAACATCTGAAAGGGAAAGGCCGTAGCTTTACCTCGGATGAGTTTGAGGATGCCATTAATATGTTGCTTTTTAAATGCCAGACTTACGAACAGGCAGGCAGGGTGAAGGAAGTGAAAGCATGGTTTAATTGCTTTAGGAAATAAATAGTTGATTGGTTGAGTGAGTTGATTAAGTTGATTGAGTTGATTAAGTTAATTTGTTGAGTAAGTTGACTGAGTTAATTGATTGATTAAGTTGATTAAGTTAATTCTTGTGCTACTCCTAACATCATTTTAAGCAATCAATTTACTATTTTACCATTTACTATTTACTATTTCTTATTCTCCTAATATCTGATACCTTAATCAACTTAATTAACTTACTCAACCAATTAACCAATTAACCAGTCAACCAATTAACAGATTTCCCCTGCACGTTTCTCCACCAATTCCTTTATTTCCTGAATCCCTAGTGCCATAGCATGTAATTCTTCGGTAGAAGGGGTGCGGTATCCAAAGCCTTCGAGGGAGCAGATAGCTTCAAACTTTCCTACCAGAATGCTGGTTTGTTTCATACTATCAGTTAGCTCAGAATCAAAGTCCAACGCTTCCTTGTACAGTGCAATGGGCATGTGGTGGGAGGCATGCCAGTCATAGCGTGCCATCAAGGCTACAAAATACTTCTCATGGCTCAATACGGCCATATCATAGAGCAAATCATTATTAAACCGGGAGTTCTTATTATTCAGGCTTTTTTGAAAGGCAGAATAGAAACCGTTTGCATATTCCAAACAGGATAATGAATGATTGCGCATTTCTGCATCGGGGATAATAGTGGATGTTGCCATAACGTTGATTTCCAATTAATGTGTTTAAAATTCAAATGATTGTAATTCTTTTTTTAGATTAGATACTCGTTAACACAGGGTATAATACTTCGTCTTTAAATGTTCATGCGAAAACTTAGTTCGTTTCTTTTACCCTCTCCGGAGATTCAGAATAAGTTTTAGCACTTATTGATAATTCTCCGTTTATAAATGATTGATCATATGTGAATGCTACAGTTTCCAGCATATTTTAGATGAGGTACACTTAAAATTCATCATTTGCATACAATACATCAGGACTTAGCTGGTCGAATTCAAAAATCTCTTCTTCCTTGAAAAAACGGGCAATTTCAATGTTCGCATTTTCAACAGTATCAGAAGTGTGTATAATGTTTTCCTGAATGCTGACACTATAATCGCCCCGGATGGTTCCCATTGCAGCTTCACGGCCATTTGTACAACCTGCCATGGTATGTACAATGTGTACGCAATCAACGCTTTTTAAACAACAGACCACAACAGGTGAACTCATCATTGAATTTTTAATTCGTTGAAAAAAAGGTTTACTCTTTAAATGTCCGTAATGTTCATCCAGGATTTTATCATCCAGTTGCATCATTTTAATGCCACTTATTTGCAGTCCTTTACGTTCGAAACGATGAATGATTTCACCGGTTAAATTTCTTCTTATTGCACTGGGTTTGATAATGACAAGCGTCTTTTCCATATTTAGTTGAGTATTCAGATAATAATATTTACATTTTATAATTTACAATT
The DNA here is from genome assembly GCA_028710415.1 of Paludibacter sp. Lineage (GTDB taxonomy): Bacteria > Bacteroidota > Bacteroidia > Bacteroidales > Paludibacteraceae > Paludibacter. Next base: position 41,575 of record JAQTUE010000005.1, read on the forward strand.
GTCCGATCTTTAGTTGAACATAAAGCAAAATAACTTTCAATCAATTCTTCTTTTGTTATTGCCCGTTTCAGTGCTTCGGCATTTGCTTTCACTTTGTCGAGTAACAACATACAGTCTTCATCGTTACAGGGAAGATGCTCTTCATTCAGGTAATGTATAATCGTTGATTTGCCACTGTGTTTGCCAATCAGGAACTGTTGCTCTGCTTTTCCAATCTTTTCAGCCGGGATTAACTGATACGTGTTGCGATCTTTTAGCAAACAGTTCGTATGAATGCCACTTTCGTGAGTCAACGCCAGACTTCCTGTAATAGGTTTACTTGCGCTGAGTTCTCTTTTTGAAACCTTCGCTACATAAGCACTGAGTTCTGAAAAACTTTCAGTGCGCAAGGTACTTGGAATGCCCATGCTCATTTCCAACGCCATGGCTACTTCTTCCATAGCTGCATTTCCGGCCCGTTCACCCAACCCGTTAATGGTGGTGCTCAGGCAGGTTGCCCCGGCCATAAATGCAGCCAATGTATTGGCTGTTGCCATTCCCAAATCATTATGAGCATGAATCTCCAGCGGAAGATCTTTTTCTACACTACGAACAGAAGAAACCATTTCGAAGGTACTGACAGGATTCAGCAACCCAACAGTATCGGCTAACCTTACCCGGGAAGCACCAAATGCACTGGCAGCACAAACAAATTCCTTTAGGAAGGTGCTTTCTGCACGCGAAGCATCCTGTGCTCCAATGGTGACATAGTCAAACATAGGCGCTGCAAAATCAATCAATTCTTTCAACTGCAGTATCACCCAGGCAGGGTTTTTTCCCATGGCATTCATCAGTATAGTCGAAACCGGAAATGAAATATGGACTCCATTAGTCCCGGCCTGTACAGCACTGCGGATATCATTCTTTGTTGCCCTGCACCACGACAGGGTCCTGAAATCAAATCCCATATCGCAGATGGTACGGATATCCTGTATTTCCTTTTCACCCATGGCTGGAGTACCAATTTCTATCTCAGGTACCCGGGCTCGATTCAACAAGGCGGCAATGCGTATCTTCTCCGGTAAGGAAAAGACAACTCCGGGCGATTGTTCGCCATCACGCAGGGTGGTATCGATGAAATAGGGTGAATTCATACTATTGAGTTTTTTATAAGCAGTCATAAAAACTGATAAACCGAGATAATTTCTAAAATTATGAAAGTTTGAAGTTTAAAGCAATGATTCAATTATTTACTAAACCCTAGCCAGTTTTTATGACTCTTATACCTGTTGTTTTTTTAATCTGCTATGGAATACTTTTCGCAGAGTTCATCACTTTCGAGGGAGTCAAAGATTTCATCAACTACTGATTCCGATTCTACACCACCATACCAAAAGTTGTTCGGGTGTACGACCATTACCGGGCCTTGTGAACAAACATTCAAACAGGCGGTGGTACTGACTGCCACATCCAGACCGCGGTCGGATGCTTCTTCCGAAATGTACTGAAGCAATGCACTTGCTCCTTTTTTGTTACATGCACCTTGTGCATCTCCTGCAACACGAAACGAGTTGCATAGCAAAATGTGATACTGAGGTTTTTTCATTTGTTGTGACCCCCTGCCCCCTAAAGGGGGTTTTGGGGCGGTGTATTTAATTGAGTTTATAAATAAAATAATACGAATCAAAATAATAATCAAATATCAGAGACGAGACTAACTTAGTTCCCCTTTAGGGGTTAGGGGTCAACCACATCCTTTTGCTTCTCCTTTACAGCTACTTCCACATTTGAAAGCATCGGGTTTAGCCATGGAGCGAATCACCTTATTGTTGTAAATACCTTCTAGGCCTTCATCAATCAACCCTGTCATTTCCACAACATGAATGCCACAGCCTTTAAGCATGGCCTTTGGGTTTTCACCCACTCCGCTTACCAGGATAGCCCGGCAATCTTTTAAGGATTTAGCCAGATTCAACCAACGTTCGTCGCCTTTCGCCTTAGTAGGATTTTTGCGTACTTCCACCAGTTTAAAGCCATTTTTTGTATGTTCGAAGATGTATAATTGAATAGTTTCCCCTAAATGTAAGTTTACAAGAAGGCCTTCGTTGGTTCCGACTGCCACATAAGGCCTTTTATCTGTTTCCAGCACTTCTGCCCTTGAGGAGTATTCTTTCAGCAGTACATGTGTATCGCTCAGATCCTGTCCCAGTAATCCGGCAGCATCAGCACGGCAACGTGCACAATGGCTCATAATCTTTAGATATTTAGAAGATAGGTTGCGCACCCTGAATATCATTTTTGCATCTGGTTTTACGACTTCTTCAAAAGGTGTATCTGCAGTTGGAATGAGTGGAATGCAGTTGATGACGTCAGCCCCCAGCTCTGAACATACGCGTGCAACTTCGGGGATATGGTCTTCGTTTACTCCCGGTATGATAATGGAATTTATCTTCACTGTAATTCCCCTGGCTTTCAGCTTGGGAATACAGGCCAGCTGGCGTTCCAGTAAGATAGCGGCTCCTTCTTCACCCCGGTATATTCGTTTGTCAAAACGTACCCATTTGTAGATCCTGGCAGTTATTGCCGGATCAATGGCATTAATGGTGATTGTAACATGTGAAACACCCAATTCAGCAATTTCATCAATGTAGGGTTCTAAATTAAGCCCGTTTGTGGAAAGACAGAAAATCTTATCAGGAAATTCCTTATTGACGCGTCGCATGGTTTCCAGTGTTTCTTCTGCATTGGCGAAAGGGTCACCGGGACCTGCAATGCCAATTACTGCCAGGTTCTCAATCCTGGAATCCAGTTCTTTCATGTAATCAACAGCCTGAAAAGGTGCCAGTACCGAAGAGGTTACACCCGGACGGCTCTCGTTCACACAATCATATTTACGGTTGCAATAATTACACTGTATATTGCATTTTGGAGCTACTGGCAGGTGAACACGTGCATTGGTATGCTTTGCTTCTTCGTTGAAACAAGGATGTGCTTGTTTTCTTTCTTCGGTCATTTCCATAATGTGTCTTGTTTTGAGACCTCCCCTAACCCCTCCAAAGGAGGGGAATAAGACGCAGTCGATATTATTGTGTAATTGTAAATTGTAAATGAAAAAATCGTAAATTAAAGATATTTATACCCTATCGGTGAATTCTCCTGTTTGTATTCTATCAGTGCATTTACCACCAGGTCAAAAAGCTCCTGGGTACCCCGATAGCCGATCTGATGAATGCGTGAAGCTCCGAAGCGGTCGTGTATGGGGAATCCTAACCTGACCAACGGAATCTTACGTTCCCGGGCAATATAATACCCTTTGCTGTTGCCAATTAAAAAGTCAGGTTTAAAGTTCTCTGCTTCTTCCCGTAAGGTTTCGAAGTCAGCACCTTTCTTAAAGTAGGTTTCAATACCTATTTCGTGCAACCAATCGGCCAATGCAGTCACAAAATCTTCTTCACCATACAGCATGGCCTTTTTCCCGAATACGTATTTATGGGCGTCCACATAAGCATCCACCAACCGTCCACGTTCTTTGCGATGTTTCTCAGAAATCTCTTTGCCACTGAGTTCTTTAAATGCTTCCATCATCCTGTCGGAAGCTTCAATGCCAATGGGCAAGGGCATTTGATAATTCCTGATATAGAGTTCCGATTCAAGCCATTCACCCGCTGACTGGATTGCGCCGGTATCCTTTGTACGACTCACCCCTTTATTAAAAACATTCCCAAATTCAATCACTGCTTTGGAATTTCCAATACGTTTGATTTTCCAGATAGGAGTACCACCTGATGGTATTAATTCATATTCCGAAGTGTATTCATTATCCAGCGTTTCACTGTAATCGGGAAACAGGGTATAATTCAATCCGAAATCATCCATCAGTTCCTTGAGGTAACGGATATCGGCAGGAGTGACCATTCCGGGGATGATGGTAATGGAATTGTCTGTTTTCTCATATTCGGCAAGCGTTTTAAGTGTTGCCAATACTGTATTGTAATATCCTTCGGCATGACTGCCGCAATAACTGGGCGTAGAGGCATGTATAAAGGTCGGAAGGTTCTTTTCCATGCCTTTGTATTCTTCGCAATAATTGCGGATATGTCCCGGAATGTCCTCGCCAATCGTTTCAGACAGACAAGTGGATGCAATTCCAATGACGCGCGGTTTATATTGTTTAATTATATTATCGATTCCGGTAATGAAGTTGCGGCTTCCACCAAACACTGTTGTTTCTTCACTGAAATTACTGGAGGCTATATCTACCGGTTCCTTATAATGGCTGATCATGTACCGGCGGATGTACGTAGCACAACCCTGGCTGCCATGAATAAGCGGTACGCATCCTTCAATGCCTTTAAATACCAGGGATGCACCCAGTGGAGCGCAGAGCTTGCAGGAGTTGCGGGTGGAGGTATATGTTTTAGCTGCTATCATAGCGGTTGTTTAGTTGATTAGTTGATTGAGTTGAATGAGTTGATTAGGTTGAATAAGTTGATTGAGTTGAATGAGTTGATTAGGTTGATTAAGTTGATTGTGTTGATTAAGTTGATTGTGTTGATTAAGTTGATTGTGTTGATTAAGTTGATTGAGTTGATTAAGTTGATTAAGTTGATTGAGTTGATTAGGTTGAATGAGTTGATTATGTTGATTTAGCTGATAGAACTTAATTAACCAATTAACCAATTAACTTAATTAACTTAATCAACTTAATCAACTTAATCAACCAATCAACCAATCAACCAATCAACCAATCAACCAATCAACTTACTTCGTAAATTTCCACACCGGGCTCATTGCCGTAGCATATATCTCCTTTGCAAAATTAAGCATGCCTTCATATCCAGCCAGTGGTTCTTTGCGTTCGTGGTTATGGTCACAGAACCCAAGTCCGATCTTATGGGCAATGGGGCGTTCTTTCACGCCTCCAATAAATATGTCGGCCTGCTTTTCTTTTACAAAATGCGATAGCTCAACAGGATTCGAATCGTCCACAATAATAGTTCCTTCATCACAAAGTTGTTTAATCAACTCATAATCTTCAGTTGTACCGGTCTGTGAACCTACTATCACCGATTGAACGCCAATCAATCGTAATGCTTTTACCAGAGAGATTGCTTTAAATGCTCCACCTACATAGATGGCAGCCTTTTTACCGGTTAACCGTTCTTTGTACCAGGCCAGTTGAGGTATTAAGCGGGCAAATTCTTCCTTTACTATTTCGCGGGCCTTTTCCATCATGACCTCATCTTTGAAAAAACGGGCTACGTCATACAGTGCATCACTCATATCCTCAATACCGAAATATGAAACCCGCATGGAAGGTATGTCATATTCGTCCTTCATCATCTTCGCCAGGTAATTCATGGATCCGGAACACTGAACTACATTCAACGCTGCATTGTGTGCATTGCAAATATCATCCACTCTTCCGTCACCTGTAATAGTAGCATTGACATGAACTCCCATTCTTTTATAATAATCCAACAAAATCCAGAGTTCACCTGCCAGGTTGAAATCGCCCAGTATATTGATACTCTTTGCCGGAGTGAATGGCTTGCTCTTTGTCCCTACCAGCTTAAAGATTGACTCGCAGGCTACCTTGTAACCGTCCTTCTTGGAACCCTGAAATCCCGGAGCCTGTACAGGAATTACAGGAATGTTTTTAATTTTTTCTATTTGCCGGCAGATACTTTCTACGTCATCACCAATAACCCCTACGATACAGGTAGTATAAATAAACGCTGCCTTTGGATTATGTTTGTCGATCAATTCAATTATGGAATCATATAACTTTTTCTCTCCCCCAAAGATCACATCCCGTTCCTGCAAATCTGTACAGAAACTCAAGCGGTGTAATTCCGGTCCTGATGAAAGTGAACCCCGGATATCCCAGGTATAGGCTGCACAACCGATAGGTCCATGAATCACATGCAAGGCATCAACGATCGGATACAGCACCACCCTTGATCCGCAAAACACACAGGCTCGTTGGCTAACACTACCGGCTAAGCTGGCTTTGTTGCAATCGATAGTCCGTTCATTTGTCCCGGCTATCGATACCTGTTTTTGTCTGTCATCTAATATATGTCCCATATCCTTTTTCAATTAAGAATTCATAATTCACAATTACCCTAATTCATTTATCGTGCCATTAAAATATATTCTTGTTTTTATGGTTGTTTGTTGATTGTAATATATTGAAAATGATAGCTATGTATTTTAAATTTAATCCTTGGAGTACCAGGTATGAGTTTTTATCCTGTTGGTAAATCTATCGAAAACATACCTAAATGTAGGGCGTAATACTTAAAATGTAGGAACAGATATCACTATTAAAATAAATTGACAGCCTCACAAGATGTGAAGCTGTCAATGGATTTTCAATTATAGTGATTAGAAATAGTAAACTTAGTAGTATTCAGAATATGATATTCTATCGAATCAGAGTTATATCTCATTATACTCAATGAATATTCTCTTGAATTACGTGAAATATCAATTCATTCGATCCTGGATTACAGAAGAAAAACCCGAGGACATTTTAAAAAAAGAAATTTGTTAACTAACACCTGTTTGAATGTCCTCAGGTTTTTTACAACTGAAATTCTACTTTTTCTTCCAGACAGCTCCTGTCGATATGATCAAGGAATGCGTCCATGATTTGTTTTACCAGGTTGGCACCACCATTGTAACCTGTCTTAGCAAAGTAGTTGTGTCCTGGACGGTCGGCAATAGGGAATCCAAAGCGTACAAATGGAGTGTTTTCATCGCGGGCAATGTATTTTCCGTACGTGTTGCCAATCAATAAGTCTACACCTTCCTGTTTAATCCACTGGTGCATGCGGAACATATCGGCCATTTCACCACACTTGAATTTTGCTTCTGGAATATCTTTCAGTATTTCAGGAATTTTTTCCAGGAAGTACTTGCTTGGGGTACCGGAGACAATATAAACGGGTTTCATATCCAGGCTTACCAGGAATTCTGCAAGAGGAACCAATGTATCAGGATCACCCCAAAGTGCAACTCGTTTTCCGTAAAGATATTTAGAACTGTCCGAAATCAGGTCTATCAAACGTCCACGTTCGTCGCTCAAAGTTTGCGGTATCGGTAAGTTAGCATGGCGGCTCAATGACATCAGGAAGCGATCGGTAGCTTTGAATCCGATTGGAATATCCAGCATCTCGAATTTCACCTTACACTTGTTTTCCAGTTTAATACAAGCATCTTCGGTGCTCATAGGACCAAAACCAAGAGTGAATTTGCTGTCACCTGTCAGTTTCAGGTCGGCAGTAGTAGTTCCGCCATCCGGGTACATTTTGTAATGTCCATCAAGGGGAGTGTCCAATACTCCTGTCATATCCGGGAACATAATGGTACGGGCTTCCATGACCGATGCCAGTCGTTTGATTTCACCCATATCCGAAGGTTCCATCCAACCTGCAACCAGGTTGATAACGTTGCGTTTCTTAGGAGTCGCTGTGGAGAAAAACTTTACCATGGCAGCTACCTGGTTTGAATAACCGGTTACGTGTGTTCCAACATAACTTGGCGTATTACAATAAATCACCTGTTTGCCTGCGGGAATTAATCCATCTTCATTGGCTTTAGAAACGATTTGAACTAAGTCATCACCAATTGTTTCCGATAAACAGGTGGTATGAACTGCAATCACTTCGGGATTATAAACTGTGAACATGGTGTCAATTGCCGAAACCAGGTTGGCAGATCCGCCGAATACAGAAGAACCTTCTGAAAACGAACTGGTACCGGCCATAATTGGTTCACGGAAGTGACGGGACAAGGCGCTACGGTGATAGGAGCAACATCCTTGTGAACCATGACTGTGGGGAAGACATCCGTGGATGCCTAATGCTGCATACATTGCCCCTATGGGTTGGCAGGTCTTGGCCGGGTTAATGGTCAGTGCCTTCCTGTCTATTTCAAATGCAGTGGTATGTCTGAGTAACATAAGTGTAATGTTTTTAAGAACCACCCCTAACCCCTAAAGGGGAACTGAGTTACTGCGGATCTTTAGTTTATATTTTCTAATTGTTATTTTCTGAATTTTTCAGAAACTGCGTCTTAAATCCCCTTTAGGGGTTTGGGGTCGTTTTAATTGAATACGTATTCCGCTTCAACCACATCTTCGCGTTCCCAGGGAGCTTTCATTTGTTTGAAAATGGTGCTGCAGGCAATCATTTCAATGTCCTTGTAGAAGTTGATAGCACCTTCGAAAGCTGCATAGGGTCCACCGTTATCGTAGTTGTGGAGTTGCTTCATGGGAATGCCCATTTTCTGAACCACATATTTTTCTTTGATACCGGCACAGAATACATCCGGTTTGAACTTTTCAATGAGTTTTTCCATTTCGTGGTGACTCAAATCGTCTACAACCAATGTTCCTTTTTTCATATCCTTCATGATACCTTTGTAATCGTTGAATTCAATGTCGAAAGCTTCTTTCAGTTGAGCAAGTTCTTCTTCCGACTTACGTGGCTTGAAACGTGTAGGATCCGGATAAACGGTTATTTCCTCAATGTTACGGCTATCAGCATCAATCTTGATAGAAGGTAATACGCGACGACCTTCATAGTCATCACGGTGACCAAATTCGTAACCGGCAACCAATGTTTCCATACCCAATTCAGTGAACAATTCCTGATAGTGGTGAGCACGTGAACCTCCAACGAACAACATGGCTGTTTTGCCTTCTGTTTTAGCTCTTGCCTGTGCGATAGCAGTCTCTACTGCAACCATTTCTTCTGCAATCACTACTTCAATGCGATCGATCAATTCCTGGTCTCCAAAATACTGGCCTACCTTGCGAAGTGTTTTAGCTGTTGCTTCGGCACCGATAAAGTTGGCTTTTGCCCAGGGAATACCGAATGATGTTTCCAGCATTTCTGCCACGTAGTTGATGGACCGGTGGCACATTACCAGACTGAAGTCTGCATTGTGAGCTGTTTCAAATTGCTCCAGGGTTGAGTTACCCGACATGGTAGCAATAATATCAACACCGATTTTTTCGAACAATGAATCAATTGCAAAGGCGTCTCCACCGATATTGTATTCACCCAGTACGTTAATGGCATATTTGTTTTTACGTACATAGTTGTCATTGTTCCCAATCAGGTTTTTGTATAATCCGTTGTTTGCAATGTGGTGACCGGCTGACTGGGATACTCCGCGGTAACCTTCGCACGAGAAACCGAAAATGTTTACACCCGGAAGTTCTTCTTTCATCTGGCGGGCAACACGGTGAACGTCGTCACCAATGAGTCCAACCGGACAAGTTGAGAAAATTGCAATACCTTTTGGCTTGAACAGTTCGTACGCTTCACGAATTGCTTGTTTTAGTTTCTCTTCTCCACCAAATACGATATTTGAATCCTGAATATCGGTTGAGAATGAATATGGAATGAAGTTTTCCATTTCCGGTTTGTCGGCCCTAGTCTGGTTACGACGTGTCAACCAGGAGTAAAATCCGCAACCGATAGGTCCGTGCGTGATATTGATAATATCCCTGGTTGGTCCGAGTACTACCCCTTTACAACCTGCATAGGTACAACCACGTTGTGTAATTATCCCCGGAATAGTACGAACGTTAGCCTGAATTTCCGGTATTGAATCCGGATCATTCACTACCATCGATTTTATTCTCTTCTTCGCTACTTTCTTTGGATAGGCTCCTGAAATTTCTTCAACGAATTTGCCTAAATCCAACTCTTCTATTAATGTCTTTGCCATAACGTTTTTTTTTAATGCATAATTCAGATTGCATAATTCATAATTGAAAGAGAGCTTTTTCAGTGAGTTTATCACTTGCTGTTCCTTACTTTTGAATAGAGCATCGTTTAATTTCAGCTACCTTTTACTTTTCACTGAGTAATAATTGTGAATTATGAATTGTGAATTACTAATTAATCAAGTGTAATGTCTCCGCTTTCACCCGTACGAACACGGATAGAATCGTTTGTCGGGATTACAAATATTTTACCATCCCCGCTTTTACCGGTTTGATTGGTTTTGATAAGTGTTTCAATAGCCAATTCTTTTTTCTCATCGGTAACTACCAGGGTAATCATTCGTTTGGATTTCAAACGGGGCATCTCAATAATGAGCTCTTGTTGATCAGGGTCTAATCCGGCTGCTTTTTCAAATCCACCTTTTCCTTTCCCGCGTCCCAATACCGGCATGGCGGTGAACGAAGGCAGACCAGCATCCGAAAGAGCAAGCTTGGTAGCGGCCATTTTATCGATGCGTATCATTGCTAATATCAGTTTCATATACAAATATTTTTTAAGACTACCCCTAGCCCCTAAAGGGGGAACTAAGTTACTTCAGCCTTTGTGTTTTGTTTTTAATATCTTATCATTTGGAAATAAAATCAGAAGTTCATTCTTATCCCCCTTTAGGGGTTAGGGGTCTTCTTAGTCTTGTTTCCCGCTTGAAATCGTGTAGCTTTCTTCTACCGGAGTAACGAAGATCTTACCGTCACCAAACTGACCTTTTTCACCCGAACGGGCTGCTGACATTATTGTTTCGATTACGAAATCTTTATCTTTTTCCGGAATAACCATCATTAGCAGATCTTTTGGAAGCTCATCGTAAGTTACATTACCTACTTTTATACCACGTTGTTTACCACGACCGAATACACCCAGTTTTGTGATTGCCGGAAAGCCTGCATCAAATAATGCTTTCATAACTACGCTTGATTTCTCCGGACGAACTATTGCTCTTAATAAATACATATAATAAATGTTTTAATACCTACCCCCAACCCCTAAAGGGGAGTAAGAAGGCTATGTTTATAAATTAATGACCCCAAACCCCTAAAGGGGCTTTAAGACTAAGTTTTTTTATTTAAGATACCCCCACTTTAACAAAGACCGCGTCTTACTCCCCTTTAGGGGTTGGGGGTTATTTTTAGTTCATAATACCAAATCCTACCAATAATTCTTCCAGTGCCGACATTTCCAAAGCTGTAGGAATAACAAACATTTGGTTGTCGTTTATTTTTTTAGCCAGGGCACGGTATTCGTTTGCTTGTGCGTGGTCCGGAGCATGGTCGATAACTGTTTTACGGTTGATCTCAGCATGTTGAACCATGTTTTCGCGGGGTACGAAGTGAATCATCTGTGTTCCCAACTGACGGGCAAATTCTTCAATCATGTTGGCTTCGTTGTCCACTTTACGTGAGTTACAAATCAAACCACCCAGGCGAACTGTTCCTACTTTTCCGAATTTAGAGATTGATTTGCAAATGTTGTTGGCAGCATACATGGCCATCATTTCACCTGATACAACGATATAAACTTCTTCTGCTTTTCCATCACGGATCGGCATGGCGAATCCACCGCATACAACATCACCCAATACATCGTAGAATACATAATCCAGGGCTTTTTCTTCATCGTATGCTCCAAGTTGTTCCAACAAGTTGATTGAAGTGATAATACCACGACCGGCACAACCAACTCCCGGTTCAGGACCGCCTGATTCCACACAACTGGTGTTACTAAATCCTGTTTTCATTACATCGTCCAGGTCGATATCTTCTCCTTCATCACGAAGTGTGTCCAATACTGTTTTTTGAGCCAACCCGTGTAACAGTAACCGTGTTGAATCGGCTTTCGGGTCACAGCCTACTACCATTACTTTTTTACCCATTTCAGCCAGTCCGGCTACTGTGTTCTGCGTTGTGGTACTTTTACCGATTCCGCCTTTTCCGTAGATTGCAATTTTTCTCATCTTTTTTATCTTTTAAATGTAAAACTAAATTTGCTGTTTTTGTATAACCTGACAACCCTTATTCATTTATCGTGCCATTAACATTTTAGGGTTGTTTTTTAGTTCTTTGGATGAGGTGTAATATGTTGTTTTATAATGAAATAAAAAATATTATTTTATAATGGATTGTTGTAATATTGGATATTTTATGAGAAGGTATATTCGCAGAAATGTTACATTAATGTAGGGAGAAACACTTAAAATGTAGGAACTTTATATACATATTCCGGTCTGTTATGTTCAAAAACTTCACCCGGATTTCCACTTTTAATAATGCTTCCATTTTTAAGTACTATTACTGATGATGCCAGTTGAAATACTTCCGGTATATCATGGCTCACCAACATCGTTATTGAATTCATTAGCTCATGTGCCTTACTGATTTCAAGCTGCAATGAGGTACGCATATCCCAATCGAGTGCTGATAGTGGCTCGTCAAGCAGCAATAAGTCAGGTTTTGAAGCCAGTGCACGTGCCAATGCAACCCGTTGTTTTTGTCCTCCCGATAGCTTACTGGGATGTTGGTGTTTCAAGGATTCTATGTCGAAAAGAATCATCAATTTTGTTACTTCACCGTTGTCTTCTTCCTTTTGGGCAAAACGGATATTTTTCTCCACTGTCATATTGGGAAACAGGGCATAGTCCTGAAACATATACCCTATATTGCGTTCCTGGGGCGGCATATTTATTTTCTTCTCCGAATCAAACCAGACAATGCCATTGAATACAATCCTTCCCTTATCGGGTTTCAATAACCCGGCTAATATCCGTAACAAGGTAGTTTTCCCTGCACCGGAATGCCCAAACAGGCATAGCAGTTCATTGCCTTCAATTTCAGTGTTTACTTCCAGGTTCGTTTTGCCTTCGGAGGTCAGCATGGCATGTTGGATGGAAATGGATAAAGAAGATAAAGAACCCCCAACCCCTAAAGGGGAGTTTGAGTTACTTCCGACTGTAATATTTGGTTTTAATATCGTATTGAATAAAGAACCCCCAACCCCTAAAGGGGAGTTTGAGTTACTTTCGTCTGTAATATTTGATTTAGACATTGATTTCATATTATTCTTTTTATAAAAACTGCACTAATTTCGTTCCCCTTTAGGGGCTAGGGGTTCTTTCTTTCTTTTTTAATACTAAACACCAACGTCAGAATCACCAATGAAATAATAAACAGGATAAATGAATACTGGTTGGCAGCATGGTAATTCATAGCCTGCACTTCGTCGTAAATAGCTATGGAAGCTACCCGCGTCTCCCCCGGTATGTTTCCCCCAACCATGATGATGACTCCAAATTCCCCGATACAGTGAGCAAAAGTCATGGCAATAGCTGTTATGATCGAAGGTATCATATTCGGAACCAAGACCCGGATAAAGGTGGTGAATTTTGATTTTCCCAGGGTGTAGGAAGCTTCCCGTAAACTATGTGGGATGCTCGTTAGTCCGTTTTGCAAAGGCTGAATCATAAATGGCAGGCTAAAGAGCACACTGGCTATCAATACTCCTTCGAAACTAAATGCAAGCCTTGTATTGAAATGCTCAGCCAGGTATCGTCCAAATCCGTTTTGCGGACTGTAGGCCACCAGCATGTAAAAGCCCAGTACCGTGGGAGGCAGCACCATGGGCATGCTGATCAGTGCTTCCACCACAGCTTTCAATGGAAAACGACGGTATGCCAGTAGATACGCTATCGGAAAACCTATTACTAGCAGGAAAGCGGTTGTCCAGCAGGCTAATTTACCGGTAAGCAAAAGTGTATTTATAAAATCGTTATCCATGGTTGGTTGATTGGTTAATTAGTTGATTAAGTTAATTGGTTAATTGAGTTGATTAGGGTAATTAGGCATTTGTTATTAAGAGAATAAGAAATATAAAATTGTAAATAGTAAATAAAAAAGTAAATTGATGATGCTTACCTTCGATTCATATAAATTTATAAATGTAAACCCGGTTGAAATGCTCTAATCATGTATTGAACCGAATAACAAAATCAACTCATTCAACTTAATCAACTCATTCAACTTAATCAACTCAATCAACTTAATTAACTCAATCAACTCAATCAACTCAATCAACTCAATCAACTCAATCAACTCAATCAACTCAATTAACCAATCAACTTAATCAACCAATCAACTATTTCCCTGGTACTGAATATCCAAACTTTTCCCAAATTGATTTGGTCGCTGGTGACAGTACAAACTTCTTAAATCTGGCAGATTCTGTATTCAATACCGGTGTCTTGATCAGTATGCAAGCCTGTTCAATTGGTTTGTACAGGTTTTGTGGAACGATATAATAACTTCCTTTGCCGGTCATTTCAGGAGCCAGTGCCAGGGATAAAGCAATAAATCCAATCTCTGCATTGCCCGTAAACGCAAATTGTGCTGCTTGTGAAATGTTTTCACCCAGTATAATTTTTGTTTTCAAGAGCTCATACATCTTCCAGTTCTTTAATAGCTGCACTGATCGCTCCCCATAGGGTGCTGTCTCCGGATTGGCAATGGCTATCTTCTTTACCGAAGGATCTTTTAAGGCACCCAATCCAATTTTGTCTATATCCAGGGTAGTACTATACATCGCCAGTTTTCCAAAAGCATAGGTTGACATTGCCCCGGTGGTTAATCCTTTTTCCTTCAGCTTTAATGGAAATTCAGTATCGGCAGCCATAAACAAATCGTAGGTTGCACCATTCATAATCTGTTGCACCAGCATCCCCGATGCCCCGAAGGTCAGATTTACCTTTGCTTTGGGATTCTGTTTTACATAAGCCGTTTTAATTTCTTCCAACACATAACGAAGGTTTGCTGCTGCGGCTATAGTTACTTTTTGTGCCGATACGGACAGGGTAGCGAATACTATCGCCAACGAAATAATTATTCTTTTCATAATGTTCTTTTTATACTTGTATGTCTTTTAACTAAATCTACTTTATTACTCCATTCAACTTAATTAACCTAATTAACCAATCAACTCAATCAACCTAATCAACCAATCAACCAATTAACCAATCAACTTAATCAACCAATCAACTCAATGCAGAAATACCGGCTTGATAGTCAACATGACATACGCCCATTGTGGTGTCCTGATTGCCGGATTATCTGTGCTGCTGGCAATAATGTCTTTAGCAACAAGCGTATTATTGGTTGCAAAATAAGTCGACCACCCTGCCTGAATATTGGTCCAGGTATTGAGTTTATAGTTTACAACTAAATCCAGCTCCGAGCCCAGGTCTTTTCCAAAGGCAATATTTTTTTTATTCTTTCCCGAATATTCCGAATTAAACAGGTGAAAGGTCCCTTCCAGGCTAAGATCTTTATTTATTTTACCAGCTACTCCTGCATAATAATCCAGTAAACCCTGGACTAAAGGTACCTTCCAGTATTCCATGGAACCATTGAAGCTGTGGTCGGTACCGTATAGTTTCTTGAAACCTGATTGGATACCATCTGTTGCATTGTTGTCCCCCGAAATGTAATTGCTTCCAAGGGTGGCCGAGAGGATGGTTGAGAATTTGTAATCAATGTTGATGGCTAGTTGACTTCCGTTCATTTTTGAACCTGATATATTCTTCCCTCCCTGGAAATAAGCTGTTGCCAGGGCACTAATCGGTAAAGCCGGGTCAGTAAATTTCAGGTTGCCTCCATACGTATAGGCATGGTACATACTGGTCTTCAGGTAATTTGCCCCGTTTTTAGTCCCAATGGTATCCTGTACTCCTTCGTCCACACCAATTAAACTCACATTCAGTCCGTTCACAATATCTTTCGTTAACCAGACAAATCCCATGTACCTGTAATTTGATTTTGGTGTATAGTAGGTCTCTGTTGAAATGATGGAATTGTTGTTATACGCAACTCCAATATGTCCTTGAAAATCATTTACGCAGTATTTAAATAGCGCCATGTCGTGTGAAGTCCCGGTATTACTCCAGGTAGAAGCAGAAAATAGCCTTTTATCGTCGTAGGTTAAGGTTTGCCGGCCAATTTTAAAAGTACCTCCGGGAACTAATACCATTTCAGCCCATGCTTCAAAGATCCCAGTAGTTGCATCGCCCGAAGCATTGGGGTTTTGTCCGAATGTCCTGGCATCCTGCAGTGTAATTTGTGTATTTAATAATCCGCTTGTAAAGTTCATTCCGATCCGGGTACGTTGCACGGCTGATACTCCGGGGTCATTGGTATCAAGTAATGGCCTGGTAAATCCATCCCGAACCTCAACCCTTGGACGTATTTCTCCATCAATCACCACGGTTTGTGCCAGTAAAATAGAGGGTGTAAATCCCAGAATACAAAGAATCAATCTTTTTATAGTTGTTTTCATAAAATGCTTATTTAATGATAATTCTACAATTTACCCAATTGTAAATTGTAAATGAATAAATTGTAAATGTCTTTGTTCGTTATAATCTGCAAAGAACAACGCTTTCTAAATTTTAAGCGATATGTCCTTCATAGTATATCGCATGATTAAAAAAAACAGCTTTCCAATTCGCTGTTACCTTGTTCCAAAAGCCGGGTGATATCCGCTATTTTTTTCTCGTAGGTGCGGATCAGTTTCAATCCATACGGGCTGATCCGGCATCCCCCGCCATCCTTGCCGCCCTTTTGCCTGATCACAATCGGTACCGGCGATAATAGGTTCAGCCGGTCCAGCAAATGCCAGGCATGTTGGTAGGACATTTTCAGGTTCTTTGCCGCACAATTTATGGACCCATCTAGGGCCACCTGTTTCAGCAGCCTGATTTGTGTATTGCCCATGAATAATTCCCCTTCCCGATAAAATGAAAGGTCGGCAGCCATATTAAAAACCTGATGGATCATTTTATTTGCGTGATCTGATTGTTACCGGATATAAATCACTTTTGTGTACACCAAAATGTTATTTATTCCGATATGGGCATTTCAATTCCTGTGCCAATAAATTAATAGTTTGGTATATAGCTATTTATGTAATAATGTGGAATTATTGTGTTGCTGATAAGTTACTTGAAAGGAGGGGAATCTACCCTGAAACAACATAAATGTAGGAAAATAGCTACCGTGAATTTATTTCAGTTGTATTCAAAGTAATAAATAAAGTTCAGGCTATCTATTATTTGCTTTTCAATCACAAAATGAAGCTTAATTGACATATGATCAGTTGCTTACTTAAGACTTTTGGCTTTGAAATTTAATAATCCATATCACTGTTCATTTAGTATGACTTTTCTTCTCCTAATCAAAGGGTAAAGGAAAGGGAAACAGGAAATAACTGATTTCAGGTGTATTCTAAGAATTGCATGGTGGGTTATCGGACAAAATATTAATAAAGAAGGGAATGTTTTAAAATAATATATAACCGCATGAAATACAATGATTTTTTTTTTAAATAAATTTTCAATAGCCTTGAAATTAAATGTTTTGTGAAAGAATAATTGCTGTAAATTCGGGAAAAGGAATAGCTTTCATCAGGGTAAGATCTATTTTTCACTTGTTCTTTGTATTTTTATAACTTTATCATATTTGCCATTCAGATATAATATAGATATATTAACCTATTAATGATATGAGATATCTAAGTTATATCTAAGATACATCTAAGATACATCTAAGATACATCTAAGATACAACTAAAACATCATGGTAATGTGATGAAGAAATTACAAACTTCCTAAGAAATCAAAAAGAGATACAATGGGATTCGAACCAGGCAAGTAAGATTGTGAAATTGAAATCTGAAAATGAATAGACAGTAGCATAACTTTGGATGCCAAAAACCTCAACCAGATTAATTTTCGGGTATCAGTATTTGCAATTCATTGATGACAATTATAAAACGTTTCAATACTGAATTTATTGAAAATCTATTAAATTGTTTTTTACTATTGGGAGATTTGTTTAAAGTAAATCATTATAACCTTAATATATAAGTCATTAGTTGAATTAATTCTCTTTAGGGAAAGGAATAAAGTCATCCCGCGAACATTCAGATAGAACAAAGTAATTGAAAATATTTAATGATATATTTTGAGTTTTGACCCCCTAACCCCCAAAGGGGGCATTAAGACGCAGTATTTGAATAATTGATAATACTAAATCACTCCTGAAGATGCACTCTTACTCCCCCTTTGGGGGTCGGGGGGTCAGGAATTAAATAGTTGAAATAATAGTCAAATTGAATATTTAACAAATATATCAATATTTATTACTGATTACTTAATAAAGGAATTTATAAAAAAGAAGGTTCTACAGGGTTTGTTGTGGAACCAATAAAAACAACTAAATAGTTCACCACAAAGGTTACAAAAGAACACAAAAGCACAAATTCTTTTAATAATTCAGAAACCGCTTAAAAGCAATCCTTTTGTGTTCTTCTTCATAATGATTTCAGATATTAAACTTTTGTGGTTGCTTTTGTCACTTTTGTGGTTTAATATATTTCTTCACAGGAAAACCAGTAGAACCAAAAAGAATGTGGTGAAAATTAAACTAATACTATTTAATTTCTGTTTAAAAGAAGTATACACAATTCTATTTAATTTATAAATTATGAAAACTACCCTGAAATCACTTTTAGCTGCACTTTTTGTAATCGTGGGATGCTCGGCAGGAGAACCGAAAACTGCTCTTGCCACAGTTCAATCTGTTGATTTGGACCGTTATGCCGGTACGTGGTATGAACTGGCTTCTTACCCTCAGTTTTTTGAGAAAGGATGCAGTAACGTAAAAGCAACGTATACCGCAAAAACCGGTTATATTGAGGTTTTTAACCAGTCGATTAAAAACGGGATGGCGAATGACATCAAGGGGAAAGCTTTTGTGGTTAAGAATTCAGGGAATGCCAAGCTGAAGGTACAATTTTTCTGGCCATTCAAAGGAAACTACTGGATCATTGACCTGGCGGAGGATTATTCATGGGCAATGGTGTCCGACCCGAAGAGAAAAACACTGTGGATACTTTCCAGGACTCCGAAAATGGATGATACACTCTATAATTCGCTGATAGCTAAATTGGTGGAAAGAGGGTTTGAGAAAGAGAAGATTGTAAAAATGGTGCAGGAATAAATGAAAATAGTAGTGACGGCTTCGCTGGACAATATTAATCAGTATGTAGAAGCGAAGTAATCATTTAAGTAGATGGAATAAATTAATGTCATTTTTTTTAATCACATAGTCCCACATAGCAAGATCACATAGTAACACATAGCTTAATACTAAAAGAAGACATAGAAAACATAGTTTAAATTAGGATATTCATCATTTGTAACTTTACAGATATTCGTCTATGTGTTTCTCCCGATACTCGGGATGTGCCATATGTCTTCAATTTATACTATACTATATTTAAATTCCAGGGAATATTACTATGTGTTATTATGTGATCTTGCTATGTTATACTATGTGTCTGAAAATGAAATTAGTATGTGTACTTGCACATTGAAAAACGATATACAGGGACTAAACAGTTCCAATATCAAAAAAGAACAGGTTCGAAGTAAATGATTTCGAACCTGTTCTGCAAAATACAACAAGTATTTACTTCTATTTACTCATTAATTTTTTTAGTAATTCAGGAATTTCACCCGGAATACGTGCTACCTGCACACCCACCTTTTCGAAGGCAAGAATCTTTTCTTCGGCAGTTCCGCTACCGCTTGAAATAATGGCACCGGCATGTCCCATGCGTTTGCCCGGAGGTGCCGACTGCCCGGCGATAAAGGCAACAACCGGTTTTGTGATGTGTTCCTTGATATATTGTGCGGCACGTTCCTCAACATCACCCCCGATTTCACCAATCAAGACAATCGCTTTGGTATCAGGGTCATCCTGAAAGAGCTGAAGCAATTCCTGGTAGTACAATCCGGCTACCGGGTCACCACCAATGCCCACGCAGGTGCTTTGTCCGAGTCCACTGGTGGTAAGCTGGTTTACCATTTCGTAGGTGAGAGTGCCGCTGCGGCTCATCAAACCGATATTTCCTTTCAGGAAGATGTTTCCCGGTAATATCCCGACCAACGATTCGTCAGGCGAGATTAATCCCGGGCAGTTGGAACCTATCAGCATGGTGCCGTTCTTCTTCAGGTAAGGAGTAACCCGTACCATATCCAGGGTTGGAACCCCTTCGGAGATGGCTACCACCAATGTGATCCCAGCTTCCGAGGCTTCCAGGATGGCGTCGGCGGCCAATGGGGCAGGTACAAAAATGATGGACGTATTGCCACCCGTAGCTTTTACTGCTTCTTCCACGGTATTAAAAACCGGAATTCCATGCACTTCCTGGCCTCCTTTGCCGGGCGAAACACCCCCAACAACATTGGTTCCATACTCTTTCATCTTGCCGGCATGAAAACTTCCATCCCTACCTGTAATTCCCTGAACGATTAATTTTGTGTTTTTATTGACTAGTATGCTCATGTGTTAGTTGATTGGTTGATTAAGTTAATTTAGTTGATTGGTTGAGTAAGTTGACTGAGTTGATTGGTTAATTAAGTTAATTTAGTTAATTAAGTTGAATGAGTTAATTATGTTGAATAATTAGATGATAGTTTGTCTTAGTTTTTAAATTGATAGTTGAATTTGTGGTTATAACCAGAATAACTCCTTCTACCTTTTACCTTAATCACCTTAATCACCTCAATCAACCAATTAACTCAATTAACTCAATCAACTAAATTAACTCAATCAACTAACAACTAAGAACAAAGACTTATTGCCATTTGTGCCGCCTGGGTCATGGTTTCGACAACCGGGAGATTGGCAGACTTAATGATTTCGAGTCCTTCCTTGGAGTTGGTGCCGGATAACCTGACCACAATGGGAACAGTTACTTTTATCTGATCCAAGGCAGCTACCAGTCCACGGGCTACATCATCACACCGGGTGATGCCACCGAAGATATTAATCATCACTACTTTTACATTTTTGTCGGAGAGTAGCAGGTTCATGGCATCGATTACTTTCTGGGGACTTGAGCTTCCGCCAATGTCGAGGAAGTTAGCCGGTGAACCGCCATAGTATTTAATCATATCCATGGTAGCCATGGCAAGGCCGGCCCCATTCACCATACAACCGATGGAACCATCGAGGCGGATATAGGTTAATCCTTTTTCCTTGGCATCCAGTTCTTTCACTTCATCTTCGGTAGGTTCAAGAAGAGCATTTATTTCTTTTTGCCTGAACAAGGCATTATCATCAAAATTCATTTTGCCGTCAAGAGCCAGCAGGTTTCCTTCAGCTGTAAGAACCAACGGGTTTATTTCGACCAACGAAGCATCGGTTTCCAGGAAGATACGGTACAACTTTTGGAAAAGATCAGTAGCTTGTTTCACCAGTTTAAAATCATCGAAAAGGGCAAAGGCTATTTTGCGGGCCATAAAAGGAGTCATTCCCAAATCGGGGTCAATGGGGAATTTTAATATGGCATCCGGATTATCCTTGGCAACTTCTTCAATTTCAACACCACCTTCGCTACTGGCCATAAAGAGAACCGATTTAGTGTTGCGGTCAATCGTTAACCCAACATAATATTCTGAACTGAATTTGACACCCTGTGCTACCAATACCTTTTCGACCAGGAATCCCTTGATATCCATGCCTAATATCTGTTTGGCTGCAGCAGTGGCTTCCTCCGCTGTACGGGCAAGCTTTACACCTCCTGCTTTACCACGCCCTCCGGTTAATACCTGGGCTTTCACTACCACCGGTAATCCTAATTTTACAGTAGCAGCATTTACTTCGTCAACTGTATAACATAACAACTCCTTGGTTACAGGAATGTTGTAACGGGAGAAAATCTCTTTCGCTTGATATTCGTGAATCTTCATGCAATTTGTGTTTTTGTTTTATACTATGGTTTCAGAAAATTTGAGACAGGAAATGGCACGTTATATCCATTATTTGTTGAATAAATTAATACAACAATTATTAAACATATAAATTTAAAAGTTGTTTTGGGGAAGTGAAAAATTTATTCTACTAAATGCAAATGTTGTCATAATTTTTGGAAGTAAGTACATATTGCCCGGATTTTTTAAATTATTATATTTCACGAATCCCATTTTATGTTTGCAAATCAGTTAAAAACCTTGTATATTTGTGCTACAACTTTTTGACAGTAACCGAAATAAAAATAGTTAATATGCGTATTCTGGTGTCTACCCGACTGTTAGCAGCGGGTTTTGAAGAATTGATGGAGCAACACGAAGTAGTTTTCCCTGAAAAAGAAATATTTTCGAAAGAAGAAGTCATTAACATACTCTCAGGCTTTGATGCTTTTGTATCAACATTCCAGTTTAAAGTAGACCAGGATGTCCTGGATGCGGCAAAGGGAAAAATTAAAATAATTGCAAATTATGGAGTCGGGTATAACAACATTGATGTGGATTATGCTGCTGAATGTGGCATTGTAGTGACCAATACCCCGGATCCGGTTATTGAACCTACAGCAGAACATGCCTTTGCCTTAATGCTGGCAGCAGCACGGCGGATACCGGAATGCGACCGGAAAATGAGAATTCCTGACGGGCTGAAATGGGGTGTAATGGAAAACCTGGGACAGACTTTATACGGAAAAACACTTGGGATCATTGGCATGGGCAGGATTGGGCAGGCTGTAGCACGAAGGGCACTGGCGAATGGTATGAAAATTGTATACAACAACCGGTCACGTCTTACACCTGAACTGGAAGCACTCTATCAGACAGAAAAGCTTGAATTGGACGAATTGTTGAGAACGAGTGATGTCATCTCGTTGCATACACCATTAAACCGTGAGACCTATCATTTGATCGGACGGATTGGATTACAGAAAATGAAAACAACCGCAATCCTGGTCAATACAGCCCGGGGGCCGGTTGTGGATGAGGTCGCTTTGATTGATGCCTTGCAATATAACTGGATCAGTTCTGCAGCATTGGATGTATACGAATTTGAGCCTGTCATCAGCCGGGAATTGTTTGGACTTGATAATGTGGTTCTTGCTCCTCATAACGGAACCGGTACCATCGAAGCAAGGATTGAAATGAGCCGTTTTGTATCGCAAAATATAATTCGTTACTTTGCGGGACGAACAGACATTACCAAAGTGAATTAACCTGTGTAATTAAACTATTTCCATTCTATACAGTCATAGAATAAATAATATGAAGATAAATTTGGTGCAAAATTCCCCAACTGAAACCGTATGAATCCATCTGAAGAGGAATTAGTTCATCAACTGAGTCAGCCAAACAAGAGGGCAGGTGCTTTTTCAGTAATTGTTCGTACTTATCAGGAACGGCTCTACTGGCATATCCGCAAAATGGTACTCTCGCATGAGGATGCCAATGACGTGTTGCAAAATACATTTTTGAAAGCCTGGAACGGACTGGACGGTTTCAGGGGCGATTCACAGGTATCCACCTGGCTTTACCGGATTGCAACCAATGAAACTCTGACATTCCTGACGAATAAACGCATGAGAAGCCAGAGTTCGATTGATGAGGTGGAAGATGGATTGCTTCAGAACCTGAGGGCTGATAACTATTTTAACGGGAACGAAATTCAACTGAAACTGCAGGAGGCAATCCTGACATTGCCTGAAAAGCAGCGGTTGGTTTTTAATATGAAATATTTCGAAGATATTACGTATGACCAAATGGAGGCAATCCTTGGTACATCCGTAGGGGCCTTGAAAGCTTCGTACCATCATGCCGTAAAGAAAATAGAAAAGTATTTCGACGAAGAAGAATGAAAAGTAAAAGAATTTGAGTCTTCCTACTTCTTTTAACTTAATAATGAGATCGCAATTAAACCAAATTAAACCGAAACAGTCAAAGTAATAGTATGAAAAACAACAAGAACATATCAATCGATGAAATAAGCAAGGAACTGCCTTTTACAGTGCCTGAAAATTATTTCGAACAATTTGCCCTTCAACTGGAAGGTCAGATTGGATATAAAAAATCATATATCCTTAAGACTTATAGAACGTGGATGTATATGGCTGCCATGTTTGTTGGGATATTGGTTTTGGGACAGGTTTTCTATAACGTCAATAAGAATAATTTGGCTAAGAATACCGAAAATTACGAATCGTATGTGCTTTCGCAGGTAGATGAAAGCTCACTGGCAGACTTTTACGTCAATGAACCTGCTAAGTAAATAAAAAAAATGATGAACTCTTTTTCAAAAAAATATAACATTATGAAGCTGATGAAATTTTCCTTGATGGCCATGTTCGTGATAATTAGTAGTGCAACATTTGCCCAGGAAACCAATAAATTGTCCAAAATACAAGAATTCCATGAACGCAAATGGCAGATATTGATCACACAAGCCCAGTTAAACCCGAAGGAAATAGAAGATGTAAAGCCAGTGTTTCTTGAATATGAAAACTTGCTGTGGAAGTTGCATCAGGAAAACCATGAGTTTTTCAAATCAAACCTTAAGAATGCGAAGAATGTCAAGCCAAATTATACTGCTTTAAACGACAGGTACATTGACAATGAGTTTAAGGAAGCTCAAATGGCTAAGAATTATCATATTAAATTACGCAAGATACTGGATCCTGAGACGCTTTTCAGATATTACAAAGCTGAACGGGATTTTAAACGTCAATTATTACAGGATTTAAAGGACAAAAAAGAGCATGATAAGCACTAAAAACAGAGTATCCTAAGCTTTTTTTGAATTTTTTGATCGAGCTATTTGTTCACAAGCAAAAAAATACTATCTTTGCAAACCGAAAAACAAGGTACTTTGGCCGAGTGGCTAGGCACCGGTCTGCAAAACCGCACACGGCGGTTCGAATCCGCCAAGTACCTCAAAGAAACCCTCTTAATGAGCTGTAATCCAGCTTAATTATGAGGGTTTTTCTTTGTAGGTTTAAAACTAGGCTTAAAATCAACAAATACTCGTTGAACCGATACTGAATTCCAGTCCAAATAAGCACATGCTATCTCATTTTGAGCCCATAACTTAGCAAGATCATGTAAAATGCATGTAACGTCCAGGAAAACTCACCTATACTGTATATTTCATGGTCGGGGCTATGATCGGATTGGATAGTCATTACACATTACTCATATCACCGTATTTTGTGAAGTTTTCAGAGAAGATATTCACATCGAATCTTTCGAAAATGAATTTGTGTTCGAATAAAGCTGCTTATACAGGTATGCCGATTACTTTCACTTGATTGGATATTTACATTTAGATGTGGAGTTAATTACAATAAAACATAGTTAAATAAGATATTTTATTGAATAAATTAATACATACTTGTTGCAAATAGTAGAAAATAGACTACCTTTGTAGAGGGTTTAATAAACAATAGCTGTCTGAAATAATGAAGTATAATGAATTTCACCGTTGGCTCCGAAAGCATAAAGAAAAATCCGGGCGTGATTGGAACTGGACGGGGGAAGCTGAAGGTAGCCATTATATTTATCAAGATAAAGATGGAGTCAGATATCCTATCCCAAATCATGGAGCAAAAGAAATTCCAGAAGGATTAAGAAAGAAGATTTTAAAGGATATGGGATTTTAATAGCATGTCCTTAAAAAAAGGATCTTACTATAAGAACACCTAACCAGCACAAAAAAAGTTTGCACCCAACAAAAAGAAAAACAAAAAAAGACAAATTTGAAAATTACTAAGAAAGTGAAACTTTCAACTCAAATCAACTTAAGAGAAAGGCTGCCAAACCAGATAAAAAATGACAATATGAAAACAATTATAATTAAAATAGAGAAAGGAACCGACCAATATGGTGCTTGGGTTGAAGGTATTCCTGGAATTTATGGGGCAGGTGACACGGTTAAAGATGTGAAAAGCAATATTTTGGAAGCAATTCAGTTATATGAAAAATATAATGAAGCATTACCAAAAGGATTGGACGGAAATTATAACATTAAATGGGAATTCGACACTGCTTCATTTTTAGAATACATTTCGATAGTATTTACAAAATCAGGGTTAGAAAAAATTACAGGTATTAATCAAAAACAATTGGGTCATTATTCTTCAGGTTTGAAAAAACCCAGAAAGACTCAAATAGAAAAGATTGACTCTGGAATTCATAAATTTGTTGAAGACTTAATGCAAATTCATCTAGTATAAATAGGTGAATTTTATACCCCAAAGCCCTGCAAAACTGCGGGGTTTTTTTTGTGTATTATGTAATTTAACTTATCATGGAATAGTTTGTTATAACTGCTGCGTTTAAAATCCTACTTTGAATTCATAGGTTTATCCTTAAAATTCAAACGTTTGCAGTGTTTCTTTTCAACTGCTATCCATTCACCTTTTTTTATGAGCATTATTTTTGTAAATTTGTACCCAATTAGTGAAAGGGGAATCCATGAAAATCCAATTTAAAATACATTATAAAACGCAATGGGGTCAGACCATGTGCCTGATCATACATACACCTGCCGGTTCCATTGAAAAATATGGGATGCATTGTAACGAGAAATCGGAATGGAAAACTGAATTAAAAATTGATTCCACTGGAATAATATCGTATCAGTATGCCATTCAAAACCCTGAGAAATCACTGGATTATGAGTATGGTACTATCCGTACAATCCTGCTTCCTGCATTAACGGAAAATATGACAGTGATTGATAACTGGCGTGCTTCGTATGGTGACAGCCCGTTTATTTCAACAGCATTTACCGATTGTTTCTTCAAACGGACTCCTGTTCAGGTAAAGCCTGCAGAATCAACCAACAACCTGATACTTCGCCTGAATTGCCCTCAAATGGAACCTGACAGGCATTTTGCTGTGATAGGAAACCAGGATTCATTGGGTAACTGGGATGTGAAAAAGAAAGTACGGCTGGACGAATCGCAATTCCCCATTTGGACTACTACACTGGATGCAGCCAAAATTAAATTTCCACTCGAATATAAGTACCTGATTGTTGATACTAAAACGGATGAAGTGCTGGCATGGGGTGGGGGACCGAACCGGTTGGTTGAAAAAGCCGACAAACAGGCAATGACAGTT
This sequence comes from Paludibacter sp., assembly GCA_028710415.1. GTDB lineage: Bacteria > Bacteroidota > Bacteroidia > Bacteroidales > Paludibacteraceae > Paludibacter. Next base: position 68,323 of record JAQTUE010000005.1, read on the forward strand.
GTTACTGATGAACATTTTATCCGTACAATACCTTCGTGGAAAGCGACAGGGGTAGCTATTCCTGTATTCTCACTCCGCAGTGAGGAAGGTTTTGGAATAGGAGAATTTAATGATTTAAAGAAAATGGTGGACTGGGCAAAAAAGACCGGCCAGCGGATCATACAGATTTTGCCAATTAACGATACCATTTTATACCATACCAATTACGACTCATACCCTTATAATGCCGTGTCGGTATATGCATTGCACCCCATTTACCTGCATTTGGAAAGTGTGGGGAAACTTAAGACTAAGAAATTAAAGGATTATTTCCAGGCTAAAAAGACAGAGCTGAACGAAAAGAATTTTTCGGATTATCAGAATGTCTTGATGGCAAAATGGGAGTTTTTCAAGATCATCTACCCCCAGGAAAGCCCGGCTATATTTGCATCGGAGGATTATAACCTGTTTTTTGAGACAAATAAAGAGTGGCTGGTTCCGTATGCTGCCTTCTCTTATCTGCGTGACCTGAACGGAAGTCCCGAATTCAGTAAATGGGAAAATTTCAAAACCTATCATAAACAGGATATTGAAGAGTTGACTGCCCCCGGTACGTCACACTATGATGAAATTGCATTGTATTATTTCCTTCAGTATCATCTTCATAAACAACTCATCGAAGTTCATGATTATGCCCGTGAGAATGGGGTTGCCATAAAAGGGGATATTCCGATAGGTGTTAGCCCCCGCAGTGTGGATGCCTGGGTGGAACCTGAATTGTTCAATACAAATGTGCAGGCAGGAGCTCCTCCTGATGATTTCTCGGTTACCGGTCAAAACTGGGGATTCCCGACCTATAACTGGGAATTGATGGAAAAGGACGGGTATTTATGGTGGCGGAAGCGTTTCCAGAAATTAGCAGAGTATTTTGATGCTTATCGCATAGACCATATACTCGGGTTCTTCCGCATTTGGGAAATTCCGGTGGATGCAGTATGGGGATTAACAGGAAGTTTTCATCCTGCACTGCCTTTTACCCGTGCAGAAATTGAATCCAAAGGACTTAAATGGGATGAGAACAGATTCCTGAAACCTTACCTGAAGGAAAATGTCATCTATGCCACTTTTGGGAAATACAGTGATGAAGTAACGCGGGAATACTTTTTACAGGATGGCTGGCAGAACTTTAAGTTCAAGCCGGAATACGATACACAAAAGAAAATTGAGACTCATTTTGCCTCATTGGGATATAATTTTGGGACTAAGGAAGTGCTTATACGTGATGGACTGTATGCATTACATTGTGAAGTACTCTTTCTGCGTGATTCAAGGCAACCGGATAAATTCCATCCACGGATTTCCATGCATAGCTCTGCTACGTTCAGGGATTTGACAGACGAAAACCGCCGTACCCTTGACAGGATCTATGTGGATTATTTCTATCACCGTCATACTGAATTCTGGAAGCAACAGGCCATGAAGAAATTGCCTGCCTTGATCTCGGCAACAAAAATGCTGGTCTGTGGTGAAGACTTAGGGATGGTCCCCGATTCGGTACCTGATGTAATGAATTCACTGGAAATACTGAGCCTGGAGATCCAGCGGATGCCAAAGAAGCCAAATACTGAATTTGCCATGCCTTCGGATGCTCCATACCGTTCGGTATGTACGACCTCAACGCATGATATGAACCCGATTCGTGCATGGTGGGAGGAAGATACAGCATTGACCCAACGTTTTTACAACCGTGCCCTGGGTATGCAAGGCCCTGCACCGGCAGTTTGCGAAACCTGGATTATCGAACGAATCATAGAACAGCATTTAAATTCAAATGCCATGTGGATAATATTACCCTGGCAGGACTGGATGGCCATCGATGTTGTGTTACGAAACGAACATCCCTTAGCCGAAAGAATAAATGTCCCAAGTAACCCGCGTAATTTCTGGTGCTATCGCATGCATATGACATTGGAGCAATTATTGGCTGAAGATGTATTTAATAAGAAAATAACGGAAATGATTGCTTCCTCGGGAAGGTGATTAGTTGATTGGTTAATTAGTTAATTGGTTGATTAAGTTGACTTAGTTGAATAGGAATATTTAACTGAACAACACTGAATGCTAAACACAGAACACGGAACGCCAAACGCGAAACATCAAACTTTTCAAACATCAAACATCAAACTTTTCAAACGTCAAACTTTTCAAACATCAAACTTTTCAAACAAACAATAAATGAGTGATCAACGGTATAATTTAAGAGGGGTTTCAGCATCTAAAGAAGATGTGCACAATGCAATTAAAGATATTGACAAAGGTTTATATCCAAGGGCATTCTGCAAAATAATTCCTGACTTTTTAGGGAATGACCCGGATTATTGCAACATTATGCATGCTGACGGTGCGGGTACCAAGTCATCACTGGCGTATGTTTACTGGCGTGAAACAGGCGATATCTCTGTTTGGAAGGGCATTGCCCAGGATGCACTGATCATGAATATCGACGATTTGCTTTGTGTTGGGGCAACCGATAATATCTTATTGTCCTGCACCATTGGCCGGAATAAAAACCGGATACCGGGTGACGTGATCTCAGCTATTATAAACGGCACCAATGATCTGGTTGAAGAACTAAGAGGGATGGGCGTTAATATTTATCCTACGGGCGGCGAAACGGCTGATGTGGGTGATCTGGTTCGTACCATCATTGTTGACAGTACCGTCACTTGCCGCATGAAGCGTTCGGAAGTGATTGACAATGCTAACATCAAACCAGGCGATGTGATTGTGGGACTTTCTTCTTCAGGACAGGCTACCTATGAAAAAGAATACAATGGCGGAATGGGTAGCAATGGTTTAACTTCAGCACGGCATGATGTGTTTGCCAACTACCTGGCTGCAAAATACCCTGAGAGCTATAATGCCGATATACCCCAGGATTTGGCATATTCAGGTTCTAAGAATTTGACTGATGAACTTGAAGGTCTCGGAATTAATGCCGGGAAACTTGTACTTTCCCCAACACGTACTTATGCACCGGTGGTTAAACGACTGTTGGAAGAACTCCGACCACATATTCATGGGATGGTACATTGTTCGGGAGGTGCACAAACCAAGATCCTACATTTCATTGACCAATTGAAAGTAGTGAAAAATAATATGTTCCCTGTTCCACCACTGTTCCAATTAATTCAGAAAGAATCAGGAACCGATTGGAAGGAAATGTATAAGGTATTCAACATGGGACACCGCCTGGAAGTATACCTTCCGGCAGAACAAGCCCAACAGGTTATTGATATTTCTAAATCTTTCAATATTGATGCACAAATCATCGGCTATTGCGAAGCTTCTGATAAGAAGGAATTGTTGATAGAAAGTGAATTTGGAAAGTTTGAATACTAGAAACAGGAATGAGGACTGAGAAAGTAGTAGGTAGTAGGTAGTAAGTAGTAAGAAAAAAGCAAGAGGCAAGTAAAAGGTAATCACATTACCAGTTACTTGCCTCTTACTTCTTGCCTCTTGCTCCTTTATAAGAGTGAGCCTATATTGCTTGTGAATAATTTTACAGCGATAGCTAATAAGATTATTCCAAAAAACTTTCTGAAAATATAAATACCACCTTCACCAATAAATTTCTCAATCTTAGAAGTTGATTTCAGCACCGCGAAAACAAAGACCATATTCAATAAGAGTGCTATAATAATGTTTTCAGTGGCATATTCTGCACGTAATGAAAGCAGGGTTGTGAAAGATCCCGGACCTGCAATCAGGGGAAAAGCGATTGGTATTATCGAAGAACCTCCTTCGGGTCCATGATTCCGGAATATCTCCACATCCAATATCATTTCCAGGGAAAAGATAAAGATAATCAGGGCACCAGCTACCGCGAATGACTGTATATCTACATTAAAGAATCTGAGCACCGCTTCACCCGAAAATAAAAACCCTATAAGTATAAACAATGCTATGGCACTTGCCCTTAATGCATTTACATTTTGCCCCTTGCGTTTAATATTGAGTATAATAGGAATAGATCCTAAAATGTCAATAATGGCAAAGAGTACCATAAAGGCACTGGTTATTTGAATAAAGCTGAAATTCATAGACTTGGATATCAAATTTTAATTACTCAATTCCCTGGTTGTTCCCTGTATTTACACTTATTAAAACGTGAAAAAGTTGATTAAATCATTCAAAAATCAACTCTGTTTTAATTGCATTAATATTATACGATTAACTTTTGTTCGTTCTTTATCAAAAATCCATCCCCACTTATTGAAGTATTTGATCATATTATAAATATGGATAAAAAGCATTCTGGAATCAATATACGAACTTTTAGCGTGATGATGAATAATTGTTGCATACGGATAAAAAACTGTCCTGTAATGCTTGTGAATGCGTCTGGTTAAATCGATATCCTCCGGATACATGAAAAAACGTTCATCGAATAATCCCGCTTGCTTAAGAGCTTCCGTTCTTAAAAACATAAAACAACCGGAGAGATAAGGCACATTCATAACCTTATTGTATCCGGAAGAACGAAGTTCAAACTTTTCAATTCTTTTTTGAGTCCAGCTTTTCGGTAAGAATCGTCTTACAATCAAATCAAAAGGAGTCGGAATCAGTTTGCAAAGATACTGAATTTCTCCGTTGGGATAGAGTATTTTGGGCATTAATAATCCAATATCTGAATTATTATTCATAAATTCTTCAATTTCTGACAAGATCTTAGGATCAAAGGATATGTCAGGGTTTATAACCAGGTGATAGGGGATTTCTTGTTCTATTGTTTGGCGGACGGCGATATTGTGAGCGGCACCATAACCAAGATTCTTGCCTGTAAAATGATAATTTGCACCGAATGTTTTGAAATCAGGATTTTCAATCGGGGAGTTGTCAATTAAAAAAACTTGCGAAACAATTGTTGATTTTCGCAAGCATTCTATTAAAGGGCAAATTTCTGAAAGAGAGTGATTATAAAGGACTATGGAGACGTTTATCATGGAAATTTGGAATTTCTTATCTTGATTAGTTGTCTTATTTTTCGTAAGTATTTGAATGCTATCGTATAATAACCTCCAACTTTGTTTAATCTTAATGCTTGTAAATCCTCTTTCGTTTTTTTGATAATACCATTAACGGAACCATTACTGATTCCACCAATATTCATTTTTACTATAACTGTTGGATAATACATTTTATAAATCTCAGGTTGTTTAAATATCCTTAAAATATAATCGTAATCCGCTGAAATTTTAAATTGCTCATTATAAAGGCCATATTGATCATAGATTGCCTTTTTGCAATACAGAGTCGGATGGGGTGGCATCCAGCCATATTTTAAACATCCTGAATGAAAAGAATTACTTTTCCAGTATCGAACCGTTTTAGGATTTAAGTTGTGTTTAGTCTGATAAACAAGATCACCGTAAAGAACATCACATTGTTTTATTTCAAAACAGGTTGCAATTTTTGAAATTGAGTGATTATTTGAATAAACATCATCTGAATTTAAAAATCCTATTATTTCACCTGTAGCAAGTTTGATGCCTTTATTTAAAGCACTGTAAATCCCACTATCCTTTTCCGAAATAAATTTAGTTATACAATTAGCATTTGAGCGAATAATATTTAAGGTGTTATCAGTTGAACCACCATCTATGATAATATATTCTATATCGGCATGGTCTTGAGCGGCAACTGAATCTATGGTTCTTTGTAAAAATCGTTCACTATTGTAAGTTGCAGTAATAATCGATATTTTCATTTTAATGATTTAAAGATATTTCGAAAGTCATTTAATCGCTTTTCATATTTGAAATTTTCGGAAACAAATTGAATTCCCTGTCTTATAATCTCTGAACGAGCTTGATAGTCATTAATGATTATGTTTATATATTGAATTATTTTGTCGTAATCATCATTTTCAACAATTATTCCACAATTTCCAATTCCATCTTTCAAACCTCCCTTTCCTGAGTGAACTACAATATTTCCTGAAGCAAGTGCCTCTATTGCAGCTATTCCAAAGCCTTCGTAATTTGACAATTGAGAATATACCGAACTTCTTTTCAGAATATTTATTTTTTCTAGTTCTGGTATGGCTCCTGTAAGGGTAACCAATTCCTCTAAGTTTTCTTTTTTTATTATATTTCGAACTAATTGAGTTCCTTTACCTTGTGGTCCTATAATTACCATCCTAAATTCATTATCAATTTCATGTAATTTTTTAAATAAATAAAGAGATTTGTCAACTCCTTTACGAATAACATTGTCTTCTCCAAGCATCCACGCAATTGTAGTTAGTATTTTTTCTTTCTTTAAAATATCATTAGATGCATAATTGTCAAAGTCTATCACATGAAAAGATAGTGGAAATATATCCGAAGGTAATTTAGGTTTAAACAATTTTATATTTTTCAAGTCTGAATTTGAAACTATTATGTTTCTGTCAGAAAACATAGTACATAATTGAAAAAAGATTTTTTGAATTAAATGCTTTTTTATGCCTGCATATTCTTTATCTAAATTGTCTATTCCTCCAGTAAATAAAACTTTTTTTCTAAATAATTTTGCAAATATTGCAGGGAAAAGGCCATATCTATAGAAATAAATAAATGCAATGTCGTATTTCCAGAATTTCAAATAATTAAATACAGAATTACTTAATACAACTTTGTATCCTAAATCGCGTAGAATACAAATGTCCGTTCTGTGAAATTGTTGAACAGAAAACATTTTTTTTGATCTTACGCTTGAATAGAACATTATACATTCTTTTGACAGGCTATATTTATTGTTAAATTCTACCATAGGATTGAATTGTACGGAATTAGACCATTATTGTGGACGTCTAATAAACGATATATTGCTAAAATGCTTAAAGCGAAAAATAGAATAAATAGAATGATTCTATTTTGAATTAATTTCTGAGAAGTTACTATATAAGGTACAATTAAAATTTCTAAAGCTTTATAATAGAAACTCAATCTAGCAGCTAATTCAGCACTAAATGATAGAAAAATAAAAATAACTATTGATATAAAATATCCATTTAATAAGAGATATTTTAAATTTTCTTTGGCTTTTATATTGTCAAAATAAAATAGAAAAAGTAGAAAAATTAAAATTCTTTGCATTACTCCAATGCTTAATATAGAGAGTTCTTTGATAAAATTAGCATTGTTTATATATGTTGAATAATGCGAAAACGTTTCAGTCTTTAAAAGCGCTTGAACAATAGAACTATTTTCAATGATTGCACTAATTGTTAATGAAAATGACAAACTTAATCCTAATACAATAAAGATAGTTTTTGGCGAAATTCTAATTTTGGATATCCAATACGCAGGGATGAAAACTATTGCTGATAAATGAAATAAGGATGCGATAAATATAAGTATTATAAATCGAAATATTTTTCTATCAAGTATGGCACTTGTTGATAAAAGAACAAAAGCAAGTGCCATCCCTTGTCTAATTTGATTAATATCGTAAATTATAAAAAGTGTAAAGAAATAGATAATTAATGATAAAAAGATATCAGATGAATATTTTTTTATAAATTGAAATTTTAAAGAAAAGGAAATTGCAAAAAAGGAAAATATAAAGAAGCTATAGTTGTTATATATTCTTTTGCTAAAAAATAAAAATGTCATAAATAACTTTTCTCGCTGAGAATGAAGCACATCTGTGAAGGTTTGTGTCCCTCTGAAAATATTATTATAGGTGTTCCAATCTGTACCGACTTGGAATCTTAATCCCCCTAATATGAGAATCAAAAGGAAACATAAAACAATACCAATTTCATTTTTTGTATTCCCCAATCTATGTAGTTCATACATAGAAAAAACAGAAAGAAAAATTAATGTGAAATAGTAAATCATTTAAGATATATTTTTTAGTAATCTTCTTAGGAATATGAAAACTGTATGCGGGATTAACCCTAACCCAAGATGTAAAATAGAAACGAATGGATAATTAGAGATAATTCTAAAATCAAATAACTTTCGTAATGCAAATTTGTTATTACCAGTTAAAATGGCCCTTTTAACTAAACTTAGCTGTTGAAAAGCAATTAGTTTTTTTACCGATTTGATGTAAATAGCAGGTACTTCCCCTCTTTTTAGCAAATTTTGAAGAGTTGTAGATACCTGGAAATCTTTATATTCAATAAATGATCGTGTGTTATTTGGAGTTTCTAAATAATAATTTACTAAAGGATTTATATGAAAAGCAACCTTGTGATTCAGTGCAATTCTACACCAAAAATCACTGTCTTCTGTTATTTTTACTCCAGCTTTATAACCACCCAATTCTCTAAATATTTCTATTGGGAAACAAGTTCCGGAATTTGGGAAGGGAGATTTTCCAAGTTTTGAAAAAATCAAGAAAAAATCATCAATTATACCGTTTTTATTACCATTAAATAACCAATCATAGTTTTGAAAAGAGACTTCTCCATTTTCATAATGATAATAATTATTTATGCCATATAAACCTGCATCAGGAAATAAATTTATTAAATTATTTAATTCCATAAGAAAAGTTGCTTCCCAGCAATCATCTGCATCTAATACTGCAATATTTTTGTAAATTGCCTTATTAATGCCGTTATTTCTAGCAACTGATACTCCTTGATTCTTTTGGTCTATTAACGTTATTCTATCATCTGTATAACAGTTTGTCTTTTGGTTGCTGTTGTCTGTCGAACCATCATTTACTACTATTAATTCAAAATTTTGATATGTTTGATTTAATACAGACTGTATAGCTCTGTCTATATATTCTCCTTTGTTGTAAAGTGGTATTATAATTGAGAAAAAATTATCCATACATTTATTCATTTCAAAAATACGAATCAATGATTAAATTGACACATTAAATTTCGTAAAATAATCCATTTTTTAGTGCGTCAAGAAATTTATAACCAAACTTTAAATCTGGTTCCATGTAATTTCCTTCAGCCCATTCATTCCACGATTTTAAGAAAATAACTCTATGTTCAGAGTTCTTATGTTGAATTAAATCAACAATACATTTTACTTGTTTTTGAAATAATTCTGGTGTTGAATTTCTAATGACTAGTCCTTCAAAACCGCTTCTTGGCGTATGATCCCAGCCAGGCATTATGCTTGGGAAAATTGTTTCTTTACTATCAATATCTTTTTCGATAAAGTACTTGGATATTTTTTTATATGAGTATGTGACTGGCCTTAGATGAATTTTCCGAATAATTCTATCAACTACTTTTTGGAAGAATGATCTGTGTTTAACAATATAGGAATTTAATCGATAGGTGTTGATTGCATCCACACCGGTTGCATATATTTGTTCCAACGAGCTTACATCATCAGAGATGCCTATAAAGTAAATTCCTTTTAATCCATTCTTAAGTGAAAGTTCTCTCCAAACTTTCATAAAAACAATTACTTCCGGATCTGCCATTGGTTTGAAAATACTAAAAACAGGCTTATCATCAATTAAAATATACCGTTTGTCTCTTAAAGCAGGCAGAACTTCATAGAAATGATTTTCATAATCTTCAGTGCCCGGATATTTTTGCTCTATAAGTACTTCCCTGTTTTTTAAACCATGTGCAAACCCCTTCCATGATTCATTTGCCCATGCAAGACAAAACGGAAAATCAGGTTTGCCAGATTTTAAAACGTCATTAAAAGGTCCTTCTAATAGCCTTTTACCATTTCCAAACCAATAATGCCAATAACAAAATCCTTCAACTCCGTATTCTTTTGCCATTTGAGCTTGCGCTTCTCGCACCTCTGGAATCCGTAAATCGTAATAACCTAAATCTGCTGGTATTCTCGGTTGATAATGTCCTTTGAATAATTTTTTAGCTTTTCCAACATTTGTCCATTCTGTAAATCCTTTTCCCCACCATTTATCATTTTCAGGTATTGGGTGAAATTGGGGTAAGTAAAAAGCGATTACTCTTGCAAGTGGTTTCATAAAATTAGACTTAAACTAGTGATTTTATAAGTTTAGCTGGTACTCCGGCCAAAACTGAGTTCTCAGGGAAACTTTTTGTTACAACAGAATTTGCTCCTATAATGCATCCAGCGCCAATTGTGATATTTGGCATTATCGCCACATTTTCTCCAATCCAAACATTATCCTCAATAACTACAGGCCCATTACTAATTAGTACCCGTTTAGCTGGAGGTATATACAAGTCTCTTTTATCAATGTAACCATGTTGGTGATCGGATATGAAAATATTACTGGCAAATAAAACGTTGTTGCCAATAATAACCTTGTTTATACATCCAATATGGACATTTCTATTCATAATTACATTATTACCAATAATAAGATTCGGTATAAAGGTTTTATTTTCAAATTTATCCCAACATTCTAATCTTAACGAATCTAGAGAGCTAAAGTTATTCCCAATTGTAATAAATCGACCTCCTTTAATAATGGCTGGTGAATGAATAAGAATATCTTTACCACATTCTAGAAATAAGTTACTTATCCAAATAGAATATAGAATATTTTGGAGATTTTGAAATTGTTTTTTAGAATTATAGCTATAAAATTTATATACAATACTAATTAATATTTTAAGTAGTGTTTTAATTTTATTTTTCATTTGACATTTCTTTTAAATGGTTTTTAGGTATGTATTTCGATGTTGTAAATTGACTTTTAAAATAATAGTAATGAATTGCTTATAAACAAGCATTTGAATTGAATTTGTCTTTTCAAATTGTATGGAAAAGTAATTTATAAATAAGTCTTAATATGAACAAATTATATTTGTGTAATCATTGGAACTTCATTGTTAATTAGTTTTAAAAACGAACAAATCTTTGAATTTAATATTCAAATCTTTTTTTATTTCAAGTGGCCATTTCCATGCTTGATAGGCAAAATCTACAATTAAGGGTGCTAATATCATTGAAAGGACTCCTAAGTCTGTATATTTAAAGAATATTACCATCATCAATACAATTGCAATCCCTGATAAAATTGAAGCTTTGAAGAATGGAACTATATTTTTTGTTAATAACATACCCCCTGCTGAGGTGAATATTGATTCAACAATTATTAAGAGTAAATAAATACTTAATAATCCTTGCGTTAGAAACAATGTTTTACTTCCCATTACTATTAATAATTTATTTCCGAATAAAAATAAAAACAAACCACCAGCTGTGAATACAAACAATTGTACGTGAAGACTTCGTATAAATATATTTTTTATTGATGCAGTATTATTTTCAATACGATATTTTGAAATCATTGGGTTAAATGAATTGTACCAAACTATTGCAATACCTGCAAGTAATTCCAGTACTTGTTTTGTGATACCAAAAGAGCCAATATCTTGTAATGACAAATAAAGTGATCCAATAACTATTGATGACCGTGTAATTAAAAAACCACCAATACTAGTTATACCTAATTTTGTTGCATTCGGTAATAAAATTTTAAAGATAACTGAAGGCGATTGGGGTTTAACATTATTTAATTTGACTTTTATTTCAGCATCATAGAATATCAATTTACAAAGTATTCTGTTAATTAGAATAGATGTAAGTTGACCCAAAACTAATGAAATCAATCCAAATCCAAGCAAAAGAAAAATAGATGCTACTATAATAAATGCAATATTGGCTAATACTAATATCTGTTTTGAGCGTTTAATCATTCCTCGACCTCTCAATAAAGCATCATAATAAAGAGTGTACAGCTGGTAAATTGCTAATATACAATAAGCACCCCATGCAAAGAATACTTGAATTCTGTCTCCGTGATAATTTTTTAAAACAGTATAAATATAATAGCTTCCTAATGTAGTTAGTAGTGTTAATAAAAATAAAGAAATTACACCGTAAAATCGACGCATAGCAATAATGGTTCCTTTTAACAGGCTATAATCGATCTCGGTCTTCTCAATAACTGTTTCATGACCTGTCTTCTGTAGATTTTTTACTCCGCTAAAAATGTAGGTAATATTTCGGGCAAATGAATCACCGAATCCAAAATCTAATAAAAAACTCATAGCCCCTACAGAAACAAAAATTGTCCATAAACCAACATCTTCTGCTGGGAGTATATGTAATACTAATGGCAAAATTAGTACTCCAGCTGCAACTTTCAAAATTGTTGCAGCAAAATTCCATATAACATCTACTTTGGTTATTATCATTAAAAATTTATTTCAATTAATTTAAGCGAAATCCTAATTTATTTTTATGCCTCATTCGCGTAAAATATTAGAATCTACCTACCAATGAACATACTTCTTGAAACAAGTCTCTTTTAGGAATTAAGTTGTTTCTTCTAAATTACTTCAACAGATAATATGTAAAACTTTTTTTTTTAATGAATAGAAATACTTAAATAATATTGTTCCTCTATTAGTATTTCTCCATTTTATCATCAATTCTCACATTCCCTACCGAACTTTGTATCTTGATACAAGTCATTAAACTCTCTGCACCGGCTTCGTAGCAGGCTTCCTGGGCAAGTTTTATGACATTCATGATATCTTCGTAACTTCCTTCCATAACAGTCTCTAAATGGCATACTTTATACCTGATTCCTGAATTGGAAATAAACTCAATGGCTTTGTCGACTAAATAATTATAAGACTATAATCGCAAAATTGTATATAATTATACGACCATAATCGCAAAATCATAAATAATAAGAATAGATTAGAATTTGTATCACTTTTACTTTTTTATCTCTATTCGTATTTCTCCATTTTATCATCAATGCTCACATTCCCTACCGAACTTTGAATTTTGATATAGGTCATTAAGCTTTCGGCACCGGCTTCATAGCAGGCGTCCTGGGCTAGCTGTACAACTTTCATGATGTCTTCGTAACTTCCTTCCATTACGGTCTCAAAAGGGCATACTTTGTATCTGAGTCCCGAATTGGCGATGACCTCAATGGCTTTGTCGACTATTTTGTAGGGGTGAATTGTCTTGGAAGTTGGTAAAACCTGTAATGCTATATTGACTGTCTTATTCATTTTGTTGTCAGGATAAAATAATATTATGATGTAACGTTGAAAGCAATTAAAAATTGTGTTTGAAGTATAATAAATAGTTACTGATTTGCATGGTGCAATAAATTCGGTTAAAATAAAAAACCCGAAATCTCTTTCGGGTTTTTAGATTATTTCGTCTGCCGGCAATTATTCAGCAACAACTTCTTCGGTTGGTGCTTCTGCAGGAGTTTCAACAACAGCTGCTGCTTCAATAGTTGCAGCGATAGCATCAGCTTTCTTCTTTGCTACTTCTGCGGCTTTTGCTTTGTTAACTTCTGTTTCTGCTTTTAAACGGGCTTTTAAATCAGCTTGTTTTTCAGCGAACAATTGTTCTTTTGTTTTAATCACACTTGATTCTTTGCTTGCTTTCCATGCTGCGAAGCGTACATCTACTTCGGAAACATCGAATGCACCTTTTTTTGCTCCTTCAAGTAAGTGCTTTTTCAATAAAACGCCTTCGTTTGAAAGGATGTTACGGGTTGTGTCGGTTGGTTGGGCACCTGTTTGTAACCAATGCAATGCTCTTTCGAATTTTAAGTCGATTGTTGCAGGGTTCGTGTTTGGGTTGTAAGAACCGATACGTTCGATAAATTTGCCATCACGTGGCGCTTTGCTGTCAGAGATCACGATATGATAATACGCATATCCTTTACGACCGTGACGTTGCAATCTGATTTTTACGGGCATTTTTTTTTATTTATTAAATGTTTATACCTAATGCTTTTACTCGAAAAGCGGTTGCAAAGATAGTGTTTTTATTCGAAACAAAAAAGCTCCGGCTAAATACTTTTGGATTTATTGATGAAATGGTGATAAGAAGTGTATTGCAACTATTAATTCAAGCATTGTTTGCGTTGATTATTTGTTGCAAAAAACCCAGGCGGTTTCAAAACGTTTGTCCGTTTTGCGGAGGTTCTCCATAAACTCGATTGCTTTATCCCGTTTAGAGAATGATTGGATAGCAACCCGGTATGTTTTACCTGGAGGCAGTACATGTGCAGCCGGGAAATCTTTCGCTGTTAATTCGTCGCAGAACTTATCGGCTGTCGATTGGTTGGGCAGGCTGGCTACAATAACGTGAAAATTGTTTTGTTCCTCCTGTATCGCTTCTTCCTTGTTGCTTTCAGTTGTAGCAACAGTATTCGATACAACCGTCTTTGGCGTTGAATTGTAGAATGCAGAAGTGAGAATGTCAGCATTATCCGGCCTTCGCATATCATTGATTGTAGGCGAAATGCAGAATAATCCTATAGCAAGCATGGCAACCGAAGCATATTTGAATACCCTGGTCGAAGGAAGCGTTATGGTTATCTTTGGCTTTTCAGAACGGATTTGTTTTTCCTTTTGTGAAATATACAAATTGGTAAGTTCGAAATTCTGCGGTAAGAATTCAACCTTTACGGATGGGGTGAATAAAATGTTTTCTGTATTATTCATATAGAAAGCTCCTAAATCACCGAACTGTATTTTCCTTTTTGATTGGATCTTTATTTTCAGGCTTTCAACTTGTTTCTCAATATACTCCATGGCCATTCGGTAGCTGATCTGTTCAGATCGTGCTATCTCAATGGCAAGCAACCCGTCGGCATGAAGCATGAGCGGGTTGAACCCAATAGTTGATAGGGGAGGGGCAATGTGATCGGATAGGATCCTGGCCGATTGTATTTGAACTACAAATCCACCTAGATTCGGCACCACAACGTAATCGTGCTGGGCTAATAGTTTTTCTATATGTTGACAGAATTTTTCCACTTCACAAAAGTAAGCGAAAGGAACCATATTCGAATTAATTTCATTCAAAAAGTTATCAACAAGTTGTTAAACCCAACAAAACGATGTATCTTTGTACTACCTCAACAAATAAAATTATAAAATGAAGAAAACGATCTTAATTACAGGTGGTGCCGGCTTTATCGGTTCACACGTCGTTCGGTTATTTGTTACTAAATATCCCGATTATCAGATTATTAATTTAGACGCGCTGACCTATGCAGGCAATCTTGAAAATCTCAAGGATATCGCTGATGCACCTAATTACAAGTTTGTAAAAGGTGATATTACCGATGATGTTTTTATCCCTGAATTGTTCAAAACCTATAATTTTGATGGCGTAGTTCACCTGGCTGCCGAATCACATGTCGATCGTTCTATCACCGATCCCTTTGCTTTTATCCGTACCAATGTCTTTGGAACCGCCAATCTGCTGAATGCAGCCAAGGAATCCTGGAAAGGAAATATGGAAGGTAAACGTTTTTATCATATTTCAACCGATGAGGTTTATGGATCTTTAGGTGAAACCGGTTTCTTTACCGAAGAAACTGCTTATGACCCACGTAGTCCGTATTCAGCTGCCAAAGCAAGTTCCGATCATTTCGTTCGTGCTTTTTACCATACCTATGGTTTACCGGTTGTCGTTTCGAATTGTTCAAACAATTATGGTGCAAACCATTTCCCTGAAAAACTGATTCCCCTGTCGATCAATAATATCAAGCATAACCGCCCGATTCCTATTTACGGGAAAGGTGAAAATGTGCGTGACTGGCTGTGGGTGAATGACCATGCCCGCGCAATTGATACCATTTTCCACAATGGAGCAATTGGTGAAACCTATAACATCGGTGGTAACAATGAATGGACTAACATTGACCTGATTCATGAATTGTGTAAGATTATGGATCGTAAGTTAGGACGTGAAGCCGGTGAATCGGCTAAATTGATTACGTACGTAAAAGACCGTGCAGGACACGATTTACGTTATGCCATTGACTCTACCAAGTTGCAACGTGAATTGGGCTGGAAACCTTCTTTGCAATTCGAAGAAGGCCTTGAAAAGACAGTTGACTGGTATCTTGCTAACCAGGAATGGATGGATAATATCATTAATGGTGATTATCAGAAATATTACGAAAAACAGTATACCGAAAGATAAAAGGATTTACAATTTACTATTAAAAAAGCCGGGCTCTTCAGATTATCTGAAAAGCCCGGCTTTTTTGTATGATATAAAGAAAGAAATACTTCTGATACATTGCTCTTTCTCACATTTCGGGATTGAGTGATATTTTGATAAGAGTACCGGGAAATAGAAAATTTGAGTCCCTTAAATCTATTTCAATGAATTATTTTGGTTTCCGTATATTTAAATTAGGGAATTAGGGTTTGGTTTTTGTTACCTGATTTCTACTGAGGGTTGGGTAAAAAAATAAGGGTTGATAATTCAATCTGTTTAAAATTAAAATATTAGTGGTAAAAAAAATATATGTAATCTTTATTCCTGTAATATGTTTTCTCTCGCGGCACTCTAACTAATGATCATTGTTTTCGATTAGATGTTAATAAATCTGTGGACTTAAAATAGTTTATTTTGATACCTACTACATACTACCAACTACTAACTACTTCTTTCTACCTACTACCCACTACCTCCTTATTTCGGAGCCGTCCGATAAAGATAAATTCCTATAATTACGAATAATGCATTCGGAAGCCATACTGCCGTGAATGCAGACATAGCACCACTTACTGAAAAGGAGGTGGACATGGTGGAAAATAAAATGTACAACGAGCTTAAGGCAAGTCCGATCCCTAAGTGAAGTCCCATGCCTCCACGGACTTTACGTGAAGATAAGGATACCCCGATCAGCGACATGATAAAGGCGGCCAGGGGCATTGAGAACCGTTTGTAATACTCATCTTCAAAACCCTGTATGTTTCCCACTCCGCGGTTTCGTTGTTTCTTAAGGTAGCTTCCCAGCTGGGCATTGCTCAGTTGAGGTGCTTCTGCCGAAGTGATAAACAATTCCTGAGGCTGTACTTTAATGGTAGTATCTTTACTCATTCCTTTGGTGATGCTTTCACGCATGCCATTGAAATCACGCTGCAGGTAATTGGTTATTTTCCATTTGTAGGCCGAATCCCAGGATATGGTTTCTGCCGTCAGCCTTGAAATCAGTTTTTTTCCATCAAACTTTTCAAGTGAAAACCGGTACCCGGTATTATTCGAAACTTCATAGCGCTCGATATACATGATAACCCCTTTTTCAACTTCCATTTGGACATTGCGTGCATTGTCCTGTTTGATTTTGCGCACATAGGTATCCTCAAAATTGAGCATTATCTTATTCCCGTGTGGAATGATATACCCGCCCACTGTAAATGAAATGGTTGCAATCACTAAGGCCGATAGAAAATAGGGTAGCATTAAACGTCTGAAACTGACGCCGCTTGCTAAGATAGCTATGATTTCGGTGTCATTAGCCATTTTGGAGGTAAAGAAGATAACAGCAATGAATGTGAACAGCGGACTGAACATATTCATGTAATACGGAATGAAGTTTAGGTAATAATCAAAAATAATAGATTTTAACGGGGCATTGTGTTCCACAAAGTTATCCAGCTTCTCCGTCAAATCGAAAACCACGGATATACTTAATATAAGGATGATGGAGAAGAAATACGTCCCCAGAAACTTCTTAATGATATATGTATCAATTCGTTTTAAGCCAAATTTGCGATAATCAATTTTCATACTCTCAAACTTTAAACTTTTCAATCCCAAACTCTCAAACTCCAAACCTTTCAAACCTTTCAAACTCTTCAAACGCTGAACACAGAACGCGGAACGCTGAATTTCTTAGAGTCTTCTTGCGATCTGTTCCACCATTCCTTTTTTCCAACTGGTAAAATCACCTTCCTGGATATGTTTTCTGGCTTCACCCACCAGCCACAGGTAAAATGCCAGGTTATGAATAGAGGCAATTTGCATGGCAAGCAATTCCTTGCTGATAAACAGGTGGCGCAGATAGGCTTTTGAATAAGCAGCATCCACATACGAAGTACCATATTCATCAAGGGGTGAAAAATCATTTTTCCATTTTTCATTTCTCATGTTGATGATTCCCTGTGAAGTGAATAACATTCCGTTACGTCCATTCCGGGTAGGCATCACGCAGTCGAACATATCAACGCCACGTTCAATTCCTTCCAGTATATTTTGAGGTGTTCCAACTCCCATTAAGTATCTTGGTTTATCTTTTGGCAGTATTTCATTGACAATTTCGATCATTTCGTACATTTTATCAATCGGTTCTCCAACAGCCAATCCGCCGATAGCATTTCCTTCCCGGTTCTGGGAGGCAATGAATTTGGCTGATTCCCTGCGTAAATCAGGATAAACACAACCTTGTACGATTGGGAAATAAGTTTGGGAATAACCGTATTTTGGTTGTGTATTGTCGAAATGAGTCAATCCACGGTCCAGCCAGCGATGAGTGAGTTCCATGGATTTTTTGGCATACTGGTAATCTGCCGTTCCGGGGGTACATTCATCGAAAGCCATAATAATATCGGCACCAATTGTCCGTTGAATATCTACCACATTTTCTGGGGTAAAAAGGTGTTTGCTGCCATCAATGTGCGAACGGAAAGTTGCGCCTTCTTCTTTTAATTTTCGGTTGGCCGACATGGAGAATACCTGATAACCACCGCTGTCGGTAAGTATCGGACGATCCCAGCCATTGAACTTATGCAATCCTCCGGCACGTTCCAGGGTGTCAATCCCCGGGCGCATAAACAGATGGTAGGTGTTTCCAAGTATAATCTGAGCCTTGATGTCTTCTTTTAATTCATGAAAATGTACCGCTTTTACAGAAGCCACAGTACCAACCGGCATAAAAATAGGCGTTTCAATCACGCCATGGTCTGTAGTTATTTTTCCCGCACGGGCATTTGAATTTGGATCGGAATGTTGTATTTCAAAGGTCATTGCTGGCTGGTTCTATTTCTTTTTAAGAAGGATAATTATGTATAAGTATTGGAATGTTTAAGTGAAGTATAGAACGCTGATTTACGCTGATTAGGCAGATAATTGCGGATTCTTATTCTGTTTATTGTTTTATACTGATTAAATTCAAACAAGTTTGAGTTAATTAAGAAATAGAATCAATTCCAACTTGTTGGAATTAGATCCGTTTTTATTCCGTAAAACCGGAATGTGCCATCCGCCAAATCAGCGTAAATCCGCGTTTTATTCTTAATATATACTATTTATTCGTTCCGTAACTTCGTTCAAAGTCCAAGGTTGAATATGAAATTTTCCAGGATCTTTTGTCCCGCTTCCCCCGATTTTTCCGGGTGAAACTGAACGGCATAAAAGTTATCTTTTTGTACTGCCGAGCTGTATTCTGAAACATAATCAGTCAGGGCAATGGCATTGTCGCATTTTTCAACGTAATAGCTGTGAACGAAATACATATAGGCATTTTCGTTTACTTCCCCGAAAAGATCCGTTTTTAAATTGGTGATATTATTCCACCCGATCTGAGGAATTTTCAATCCTTCCTGTGGAAAAAGCCTTACGGTCTGATCAAATATGCCCAGGCATTCAGTATCATTTTCCTCGGAATGTTTGCACATAAGTTGCATTCCCAGGCAAATGCCCAATACCGGTTGGGTCAGGGAGCTAATCAACGTGTCTAGCCCTTTTTCTTTCAGGTACTTCATAGCCGAAGAAGCTTCACCTACTCCGGGGAAAATAACCCGGTCGGCGGAACGAATCTCATCGTGATCATCGGTAACTACTGCATTCACTCCAATTCGCTCCAGGGCAAAAAGAACCGATCGAATATTCCCTGCATTGTATTTGATTACGACTACTTTCATCTTTTTATACTACTTCTACTTTACTGAATTAAAACTAAACAACAAAATCAAACCACAATAGGCACAATAGCACACAAAAACAAAATAAAAAGCTCTATAGTGGCGGTGTAAAAGGAAACTGGTATTAATTGAAGCTTACGAATTGAAAGTTGATTCCTGATTTTAAAATAAGGTTTTATTCTTAGATGATTAAGTTTCCTTCTAAGGTTTAATGTCTGGTATTAAGAGTATTGAAAAAAAACCTTATTTTTGTTTTTTACCCTTAGTAGAAATATTAAGTAAAAAAGAACTTGCCCTTATTCCCTTATTTGTTTTCGAGTTTCATTTTGTAAGTTGATTCCATTTTCATTTTTCTTTTTTACACAACCTGTATTGTGGTTCATTTTTCTTTTGGTGAAGCAGAACGAACAACTTGACAAAAACAAACTGATTTCGACCTGAAGTTTTAAATAAGTTTATTTGTTTTTGTATCCGGGAAAACGATTGCCGGTTTAAACGTACGTGCTTCTTCCATTTCCATCATGGCGTACGCCATAATGATAATAATATCACCCGTTTGGGCTTTACGGGCAGCAGCACCGTTCAGGCAAATTACGCCTGTTCCGCGTTTACCGGGAATAACGTAAGTTTCAAACCGTTCGCCGTTATTGTTGTTTACAATACTTACTTTTTCATTCGCAATCACATTGGCTGCATCCATTAAATCTTCATCTATGGTAATGCTTCCTATATAATTCAAGTTGGCTTCAGTAACACTTACCCTATGAATCTTTGATTTTACAATGTGTATTAACATATTTTCCTTTTTTTCAATTGAGTCTGCTCAATTGTCCATTATTTTGTATTTTATATTATCTATCAATCTGACATCTCCACAGTATACGGCAATGCAGCCTACAGTTGGTTCTGTCCATGAATTAACAGTTTGAAGGGTCGTAGTGTTTACGATATCGTAATATTCTACTTCCAGCCCCGGAACCAGATTAATCATGTCAATTACCCATTTGGTTAGCTCTCTTGGAGGTAATTGCGCTGCAAAGTTACGACTTTCAGAGAGAACTTTAGATATTTCTACCGCTTTTTTGCGTTGTTCGGGTGTTAATCGTTCATTTCGACTGCTCATGGCCAGTCCGCTTGGCTCACGAACGATAGGGCAATCAATGATTTCAATGTCGAAATTCATTAAATTTACCATCCGATGAATGATTGCCAGTTGTTGAAAATCTTTTTCACCAAAATAAGCCTTATCCGGTTGTACCAGTTTGAATAATTTGCTTACTATTTGAACCACCCCATTAAAATGTCCGGGACGGAATTTTCCTTCCATGACTTTATCCAGTCCTCCAAAATCAAATTCAAAGGGAGCATTAAGTTCATCGGTTTCATAGATTTCCCCTGGTTCGGGTGCAAAGATCAATTTGCAACCTGCCTTTTCGAGTAACCCGGCGTCCTGATCCAGGTTACGTGGGTATTTCTCCAGGTCCGAGGTGTTGTTAAATTGCGTTGGGTTCACAAAGATGCTTACAATGCAAACATCATTTTCTTCCACGGCACGTTTCACCAGCGATTTGTGTCCCTTGTGCAAAGCGCCCATGGTAGGCACAAAACCAATGGTTTTTCCTGATGATTTAAGTGATTCAATCTCACTCTTCAAATCCTGTTTTAGTTTTATTATCTTCATCATATTTTATAAACGTGAATTTGAATACAGAATTGTATAGAAATTCATAAAAAATGCGTGCAAAAGTAGCAAAACAATTTCACATATACATTCAATTATAACACATATCAATAGTATATAAGTATTAGAAGCAATTAATTGTCGAATTTTAATTTTAATAGAAGAAAACCACTGATGGATCATTCTGCCATATCGAAATGCTTTACTGTCAGACTGCTTGAATTTTCAATCTTTTAGCCCCATAAACTATTTATTTCTGCCGGTATATCCAACAAGGGGAAAATATTCCCAAATTTTCAAAATTGAAGGGAAACTACAGAATTTGGTTTGTTTATTTAAAAGAAAATCCTTTGAATTCATCTGGTATTTGTTTTAGGTTGCCTGGGGGTTGGCTGGGGGTTGGCTGGGGGTTGGCTGGGGGTTGGCTGGGGGTTCCGAGGGCCATGGCCCTCGGAACCCCCTCGAAAGGCCCTCGATACCCCCTCGATACTTAAAGCGAGTTAAAAGCAAGTCAAAAGCAAATTCGGAAGCAATTTCATCGAAATTCATTTTGAATTCCAATGGGATGAATCGCAAAAATTGAAACAAAATTACACGCGTTATATATTCAGTTTAAAGTTTAACTTCTTTGTTAGCAACTATGTATCAGTCAAGGGAGATGCAAAACGTGCAAACCTGAATTGGACTAATGCTATGTAAACTTTATCAGCTCTTTTGCTTGCAAGAATTCTTATTTAAGTATATTTCAAAATATGAAAATCTAGCCTTCAATCCTATATTTGATTCACCGGGAGAACAAGCCAATGCCCCAATAAAGCACTCAAAACCACTATTTAATTCTTGGTTAAACTTTTATAAATAGAAAGCCGCTTAAAATGAGCCGTTTTTCGGGCAGGATTGAATAAGTGTTTGATTGTGTGTGGTATAAAAGATTTATTTGAAATTATATTTTTTACATATGTTCTTTTTATGATGCCGGAGCTTAACATTTAAGGATTGACATCTTGTTTATATCCGATTTTTTTTATATATCTTTGCAATCCGAATCATTATCCCATACACCTCGGGTTAGAAAAGAATGAAAAAAATTACAAAAGTTTTGTATATTTCGCAAGAGATATTTCCTTATTTACCTGAATCCGAATTGTCGAATATGGGGAGGTACTTACCTCAGGCAGTGCAAGACCGCGGACGCGAAACGCGCACATTTATGCCTAAATTTGGAGCTGTCAACGAGCGCAGGAATCAACTTCACGAAGTAATCCGGTTGTCGGGAATGAATTTAATTATCGATGACACCGATCACCCGTTAATCATTAAAGTCGCTTCCATACAATCGGCCAGGATGCAGGTTTATTTTATTGACAATGATGATTATTTTCACCGTAAAAACACCATTTCGGACGAGAGCGGTGAAGAATACGAAGACAATGATGAACGTACCATTTTCTTTGTAAGAGGAGTGATGGAAACTGTCAAAAAATTACGTTGGACACCCGATGTGATTCATTGCCAGGGGTGGATGACTGCCTTGGCCCCTTTGTATATCAAAAAAGCATTTAATGATGATCCGTTTTTTAAACATTCGAAAGTAGTCTATTCGCTTTTTAATGATGAATTTAAAAAACCATTCCGTAGCCTGTTTGCAGAACGACTGTTGCTGGAAGGCATTGAAAAAAGACATGTTGTTCAGGTAAAAGATAAAGTCATTGACTTCCTGGCACTTTCCAAGCTGGCTATTGATTATTCGGATGCTGTGATCCAGTCAAGCCCTGTTGTGAATGCGGATGTCCTGGATTATATTGCAGATAAAAAAGTAAAGTTCTTGCCATTCCAGCAGGATGAAGATTATGCCGATGCCTATGTGCAGTTTTATGACAGTCTCTAGGGATTGTTTTAGTAATACGTGATTATTTAACTCTCTATTCAGTCAATCTTTTTTTTCATTTTACATGAAATCATTCCCCGTCATTGTGCTTTTTTTGTTGTCGTTATTTGTATATTCGTGTAAAGATACTTTAACTGACATAGGTTCCGGAATTCAACCTACATCGGATCAGATTAAGATTGGAACAGATACATTTCATTTGTCGACTGATAATTATGCGGTTGAGGCAGTGTATGCAAAGCCGGACTCATTTTTATTGGGATCGTATTATAATACTAAATTCGGATCAACGCAGGCTGATGTATTAGCTCAACTGAATTGTCCGGTAGGATTTACTTTTCCACCTCTCTCAGTACCCGATTCAGCATCGGTAATTATTGTTTATAATTCATGGACCGGAGTATCCGAATCGCCAATGGAAATAAGCATCTATGAAATGAATAAAAAGACTTTCGATTATTTCGGAATATACCCATCCAATCTGAATCCTTCGGATTATACCGACCACGAGATCTATAATCCAACTAATTTGCTGGCCAAAAAGATTATTAAAGCAAAAGACAAATACAGGACCGATAGTACCGCCATCCGGTTAAGCCTGCCCCAGGAATTTGTAACGCGCTTCTTCAATAGTTCGCATTATAACAGCACTGCCGATTTCCTGAAGTTCTTTAAGGGAATGTATATTACTACCAATTATGGTGCATCCACTTTGTTGAATGTCAGCCAGATTAATATGAGCTATTATTATCATTACACCTATACTTCCAGGAATATCCACGGTGGTGATTCAATTGTGACTGTAAAAAACACCTTGTATTTCCCTGCAAATGCTGAAGTACGTCAGGTGAACCGTTTTGTTCATGCTGACAGGAGCTCACTTGCTGCAGCACCCGACAGTATAAATTACGTGGCTTCCCCGGCCAATTGGAATACAAAGGTTGGTGTTCCGTTGAGCAGGATAAAACAACGCATGGATGCAGGGATTGCCGGTAAGAAGTTGACTGTAAACAGTGCACTCCTCAGGGTTGAAGCTACTGATATCGATGTAGATACTATATCAGCTCCGACCGTACGGTATATGTTGTTGATTAAAGAATCGGCTGTCGACAGATTCTTTAAAAACAGGGAGTTGCCTTCGGACACCTGTGCTGTGCTTGCACAACATGCAGCAGCATTAATCCTGAATTCAACGACCAACTACCAACATTATTATTCATTCAATGTGGCCAAGCTTATTGCCAATGAATTGAAAATTGCTGCTGCGAAGGGTATAGCACCATCTGATAGGTTGAACATGAGGTTGATTCCGGTTCAGGTTACCTTGAATTCAAGCAGTGCAGTAACAGCGGTGAAACAGGAATATCTGATGAGTGCAGTGTCAATCCGCAGTGGAAAGAATACTCATTCACCAATGAGAATTAATGTGGTGTATACCGGATTTTAAATAACCGCACCAGGTGTCGTCTTGAAAAAATGATACGACATCAGATTAAAATGATATAAAAAAAGCAGCAGAAATTATTCTGCTGCTTTTTTTATGGAATCAAATGGTCCTTATTTCTGACGGATAAATATCTGAATAGGTGTTCCGGTGAATTCGTATTTAGAACGGAGCTTGTTTTCAAGGAATCTGCGGTATGGATCTTTTACATATTGTGGCAGGTTGGCAAAGAACAAAAATGTTGGTATCTGTGTATTTGGCAACTGTGTCACGTATTTTATCTTGATATACTTGCCTTTTAACGCCGGTGGCGGATAGTTTTCAATTAACGGCAACATATATTCATTCAGTTTCGCTGTTGCCACCTTGCGCTTCTTATTCTCGCATACTTCAACAGCAGTCTCCAATACTTTCAGGATACGTTGCTTGGTCACGGCAGAGGTAAAGATAATCGGGAAGTCTACAAACGGGGACAAGCGTTCACGAATAGTTTTCTCGTACTCCTTGATATCGTTCGATTCCTTGTTCTCAATCAAATCCCATTTGTTGATCACAACAATGAAACCTTTTTTATTCTTCTGGATCAATGAGAAGATATTTAAATCCTGGCTCTCAATACCCCGTTGGGCATCAATCATCAGGATACAAACGTCGCAATTTTCAATGGCACGGATAGAACGTACTACCGAGTAATATTCCAGGTCCTCGCTTACTTTAGCTTTCTTACGGATCCCGGCAGTATCAACCAGGTAAAAGTCATGGCCGAATTTATTGAAACGGGTGTATATCGAGTCGCGTGTTGTTCCGGGTATTTCCGTTACAATGGTACGATCTTCACCGATAAATGCATTGATCATGGATGATTTTCCTGCATTCGGACGCCCTACAACAGCAAAACGAGGTAAGTCATGTTCAATATCTTCAACAACATCAGGGTTGAAGTGGGTGAGGAGCAGGTCAAGTAAATCTCCGGAGCCTAGTCCATTGATGGCAGAGATAATCTGAGGTTCGCCCAGTCCAAGTTTATAGAACTCGGCAGCCTGAAATTGCCATTCGAAGGTATCAGCCTTGTTGGATACCAGAATAATCGGTTTGGTCTGCTTACGCAGGATTTGTGCTACTTCCAGGTCATAGTCGGTAATACCGTTTTGAATATCGACCAGGAACAGGATCACATCAGCTTCTTCAATAGCCAGGCTGACATGCCGTTTGATTTCTCCTTCGAATATATCGGAAGAATTTACCACCCAACCGCCTGTATCGATTACCGAAAATTCACGGCCTTCCCATTCGCATTTGCCATACTGGCGATCGCGGGTGGTACCGGCTTCTTCATTTACTATGGCTCTACGACTATTCGTGAGCCGGTTAAAAAGGGTCGACTTCCCTACATTCGGGCGACCAACAATTGCTACAATATTTCCCATTGCTTTTTTATATCTAATAAGTTAGATATTTACATTCCATTCATTTTTGATTCAGCCCGGGTTTTCTCAAATCCGGACAGTGGGTGCAAATAATTTGGGTGCAAAGGTACGATTTTTAATTGGAAGGGGAAAATAGGAAGAATTGTTCCGCGTTCCGCGTTCCGCGTTTGAAAGGTTTGAAAGGTTTGAAGAGTTTGAAAGGTTAGGGGCTAATCATTTGAAAGATTAATTGAACTTGGAAGTGGTAACTCAGATAAAAAGAAAAGGCCGGACAAATGAATGTACGACCTTATAATTTCGGGTGGGCGTTGAGGGATTCGAACCCCCGACCCTCTGCTTGTAAGGCAGATGCTCTGAACCAGCTGAGCTAAACGCCCGAAATTTGTATTGAATTTAGAATAAAAGGTGGGCGTTGAGGGATTCGAACCCCCGACCCTCTGCTTGTAAGGCAGATGCTCTGAACCAGCTGAGCTAAACGCCCGAATTTGTATTCGGTTTGTAATACCTTTCTCTAAAAGCAGTGCAAAGATACATCCTTTTTTGAAATCTCAAAACTATAATCTCATTATTTTAAGAATGAAATGTAAAAATCATTGCAAGTGCTTAAAATTCAGAATCAATAATTTTTATAATTTATTTTGTAATCATCAAAGATACGCCTGAAATGTCACTTATAGCTGATTTTGCAGCAAATTTACGTTCAAGTCAGGACGAATAATGAGATAAATATATTCAAAAAACTCACTTGTTTTACTAAAATGAATGCATGAAGGAAGAAATTTACTTAATCAGTAATAGTTCGATTGTTTATAAATGACAATTTATCACAGTACCAATTCTTCAAAAAGCTTCTCTACCGATTTATCCATATTGTCCGAGAAACCCGGGTGTGGACGTGAGGTCTGTATACACGAACTGCGTACAGCGGTAAGCCAACGGAATCGTTCGGGGATATCCATTTGGGCAATGGTTCCACCATCGATATGACCCTGGCAAATCTTCTCGAATGATTTCAATGTCTCTTCCAGCAAATCCATGTCTAATTCGGTAGAGAATGATTTCAGGCGGACTTCATCCAACTTATAAATCATGCGAATGTACTTTGCTTTTTTAGAAAACAAAATAATGCCTACATTAATAAATTCCTCGCGTTCCACCTTTGGCAAGACACGTATCACGGCGTATTCATAAACCTGTTTCCCTTGCATGCAGTGCTTCATTTAAAAAGTTTTCGGAATGTTTCAGTCTCTCACTCAGGAATTGATAGTAAATTTCTTTGATATCTTGCGGTGTTTCTCCATCATACGACCAGTTGGCCCAATCCTCGGGAATCAGGTCTGTGATCTCACGGAGTATCGCGTCAGTAAGCAATAACCTGCATTCTGCATCTACTTCCGTCAGTTGATCGGCAAAAGGAAGCAGTACATGATCTTTTATCAACGGGAACGATGTAATGGCTTGTGTTTGCCAGTTAGTCCACGAATGATGAAAGTATAGGATTGCTCCGTGATCGATCAGCCACAGGTCCCTGTGCCACATGAGCATGTTTGTATTGCGTACCGTACGATCTACATTCGTCAGGAAGGCGTCCATCCAGACAATGTAGGATGCCAGCCTGCCATCAACTTTCGTAGTGACAGGGTCATAAGTCAATGCACCGGACAGAAAGTGAAGCCCCAGGTTCAGTCCACGACTGCTTTGAAGCAAGTCCTGTATCTCCTCATCTCCTTCTGTCTGACCAAATGCTTCATCGAGTTGTACAAATACCAGCTCAGGAACTCGTAACTTTAAGAGTTTTGCCACCACACCACCAATCAGTTCGGCAATGAGTGCTTTGGTACCATGCCCGGCACCACGGAATTTGACTACATAATTGAAACCATCATCAGCTTCAGCCAATGCCGGTAAGGAGCCTCCTTCACGGAGAGGTGTGATATAACGGGTAACATTTACTGTACGTAGGGTCATGAATTTGAGATTAATTTATATACATTAAGTTGTAATTTTTGTTATAAAATAAACGGTATAAGCTTTTAAATGAGAATGATTATTTTTTCAATGCAAATTTAACTGGTTTATTTTAATAATCTAAGTATCTAATGATATTATTCTTGTATTTTGAAAAATATATTTTACATTTGTACACTCATAAATTGATATGGATAAGAAAGATAAAAAAGATAAGAAAAAAGAAATCCCATTGATTGATAAGGCTGTTGTAGAAGATGTTACAACTATGTATAGATACTATAACGATGTTGAATCTGATTTATCTAAAAAGGATTTGACAGAAACCTCTAAAAGATTAGCGAGTACATCTTTCTCTAAAGAATGGGATAACGAAGATGATAGTTATTGGAATAATTATTAAAATATATGCCCTATAATCTAGGTGACATAGTTATTGATAAGTTTCCATTTACTGATTTGACCGGGTACAAACAAAGACCTGCAATTATAGTATCAAATCAAATTGTGAATAGAAGCGGTGATTTTATTGTTGTAATGTTAACCACCCAATCAATAAGTGGTAGCTTTGGGACAATGATAAGTAATAGTGATGTAAATATCGATTTTAAACCACCTCATTCTTCTATGTCAGTTTATTGTAAAAAAATTGCAGTTTTGGATAAAAGTGTAATAATTAAAAAAATATCAGAGATTAACAATAATACTAAATTGACAGAAATTATCACTCTGATTAAAAGCGTATTTTAACTGTGATAATTATTTTCTTCATCTCTTAAACAATACCCTAAACGCTTCTTCAACTTTCTTTACCTGGATCAATTGAATATTCAGTTTGCTGATATTTAAACTCTTTAAATTAAAGTCAGGAATAATCATTTTCTCAAAGCCCAGCTTCTCTGCTTCCAGGATACGTTGTTCTATGCGATTGATGGGTCTTATCTCACCGGATAGCCCCACTTCGCCGGCTACACAGACATGTTTTTCAATGGCGATGTCCACATTGGATGAAAGGATAGCCGATATGACTGCCAGGTCAATAGCCGGATCGTTTACCTTGATACCTCCTGCAATATTCAGGAAAACATCCTTTTGGGCAATCTTAAACCCGGCACGTTTCTCAAGTACGGCAAGCAGCATGTTTAACCGCCGTAAATCAAAGCCTGTACTGGAGCGTTGGGGTGTTCCGTAAGCTGCTGAACTAACCAGACCTTGTACTTCGATCAGGAATGGTCGTACGCCTTCGATAGCTGAAGCAATAGCCACTCCGCTTAAACCTTCGTGGTTCTGGGAAAGCAATAACTCGGAAGGATTGCTCACTTCGCGCAACCCGTTTTGCTGCATTTCAAAGATTCCCAGTTCGGAGGTACTACCAAAACGGTTCTTGATGGAACGCAGGATGCGGTACATGTAATTCTGGTCTCCTTCGAATTGCAATACAGTATCCACAATATGTTCCAGTACCTTAGGCCCTGCAATAGTGCCTTCCTTGTTGATGTGGCCAATAAGCAGTACCGGGATGGAAGTTGTCTTGCAGAATTTCAACAGGCTGGCTGCACATTCCCGGACCTGGGATACACTTCCCGGGGATGATTCTATCAATTCAGTAGAGACAGTCTGAATGGAATCGACAATTACCACATCGGGTTGTATATTCTGGATATGCACATAGATCTGTTCCAGTGAGGTTTCACTGACAATATAGCAATCCGGGTTTTCAAACTTCAACCTCTCGGCACGTAACTTGAGTTGCTTGACACTTTCTTCCCCCGAAATGTATAGTGTCCGTTTCCCTTTCAGGTTCAACACTACCTGAAGTACTAATGTAGACTTGCCAATACCGGGTTCACCACCAATCAATACCAACGATCCGGGTACCAACCCGCCACCCAGCACCCGGTTCAGTTCGTTGCTGCTGGTATCAAAACGGCTTTCCTCGCTCGTCTCTACTTCGGTAATCAGTATCGGCTTTTGTTTGATGATTTCCACACCGGCCATCTGGAACCTGGGTGCCGGATCTTTCCCGATAATTTCTTCCACATAACTGTTCCACTCACCGCACGATGGGCATTTCCCAATCCATTTGGGTGAATCGACTCCACAGTTCTGACAGACGTATACTGATTTGGTTTTGGCCATTGTTGATTGGTTAATTAGTTAATTGGTTGACTGGTTGATTGGTTAATTGGTTAATTGGTTGACTGGCGATTAGTTAATTGGTTGACTGGTTGAATAAGTTAATTAAGTTGATTTGTTAATTGGTTCTATGTAAATAAGAAATGGTAAATAGTAAATGGTTAAATAGTTAATTAAGTTGATTGGTTGATCAGGATTTTCTTTGTGAAATCAGCCATAAACAAAGGGATATTGATTAAGTTTCCATCCTGATTCAGGTTTTTCAATGAGAATCGAATTCTGTTTTTTGGTTGAAATTGTTTGTTGTAAAGTGACAAACTCTTTCCTGTTATATTTTCGTCTGATTTTACTTCAATAGGGATTATTTCATTCTGAAACTGGATAAGGAAATCAACTTCAGCCTGATTGCCTGAGGTCCAGTAACGTGGTGTCTTTTCAAATTGCATTAACAGGCTTTGCAATATGTAATTTTCAGTCAATGCCCCTTTAAATTCAACAAACAAACGGTTGCCCTCGCGTATCGCTATTGGGTCCAATGCTGACAATCGTCTCAAGAGTCCTACGTCTAAAAGATATACTTTAAAAGCTGACAAATCATCATAAGCCGATAGCGGAAGAGCCGGTTTTTTGCATAGGAAAATTCGATGTACCAGGCCTGCATGAGAAAGCCATAACAATGCTTCTTCGTACTCCCTGGCACGGGCTCCTTGTTTTACTACCTGGTATACGAATTTTTTATTTTCGCGTGCAAGTTGTGAAGGTATGGAATTCCAGATATAAGTTAACTTAGGAATTAAATGATTATCGGTGTATTTTGAAAAATCAAGTTGGTAGGCATTGATAATATTACTCAGAATTTGTTGCGTTTGTTCAATGTCTTGATTTTCGAGTAATGCTACTATCGCTTCAGGCATTCCACCTGATATGTAGAACATTTTAAATTTATCTACCAATTGATTGAAGAATAAATCTGGAATACTCTCCAGATCATTTTTGTTTTCAAGATAATTAAGCAAAAGAGGATCGGAGGCACCTAAGAATTCGGAAAATGAAACAGGGTAAACGGTTAGAAAATCAACTTTGCCAACCGGAAAAGAAGCACCTCTTGTGAGTGCAACACCCAGAAGTGAACCGGCACATGTAACTGCATATTCAGGAGCATTTTCGTTGAAATACTTTAAACTGTTGAGTGCTTCGTTGCATTCCTGTATTTCGTCAAAAATAATGAGTGTTTTTCCGGGAAGTATAGCTTTCCCGTGAACTAAAGTCAGGTATTCAAGTAATCGCCCGATATCTTTTGTTTGTGCAAAAAATTGTTTCAGTTCAGCCTGTTCATCAAAATTGAAATATGCAACACTTTCAAAATACATTTTACCAAATTGCTTCAATGCCCAGGTTTTACCTACCTGGCGGGCACCTTGTAAAATTAGCGGCTTTCGGTTTTTAGAATCACGCCATTTTATGAGTTTTGACAGAATTCCCCTGTTTATTATCATTTTTTCCTCTTTGATTTTGATGTTGTTTTTCGCAACAAAGATAAGTAAGTTTTTTCTAAATTGAACCAAAATCACATGTTTTGTGCCAAAAGTGTGATTTAATACACAATATTGGCACAAAAGGTGTGATTTGTCAGCTAAACTTAATTACTCAATCAACCCTTCAATTTTAGTGACGGCTTCGAAAGTTAGCTGGAACGGGTTTTATTATCGAAGCCGTCACAACCAATCAACCAATCAACCAATTAACCAGTCAACCAATCAACTAACCTAGATTTCCCGTTTCCTCCAGTTTCCTTTCATCAAATACAAATATCCCAGGCTGCCAATGATAATCCAGTACACAAATTCAGACATCCAAACTACGTAGGTTGGGCTGGGATGAATGATGGAAGTATAATACACATAACTCAGGTAAAAAAACAAGGTCAGGAATTCTATAAAGAAAGCTGTGCGGGTATTTCCGGTGCCGGATACACCGCTGAAAACGATATTGCTTACGGCACAGAACAGAATGGCAACCGATATCACCCTTAAAACAGGAATACAGGCAGCAATCAATTTTGCATCATCGGTATAAATTCGCGCAATTAATTGAGGCATGGTGAGCGTAACCAGGATCATGGGCACAACGATGACTAATGCTATGCGGATAATTTTTGTTATAAATGGAAGAACTTCTTCTTTCCGACCTGCACCAATCAAGTTGCTAACCAGTGTATTCACTGTGGTGGAAAGGGCCGAACCGGGTATCATAAGCAGGATGTAGGTGCTCCGTCCGATATTGCTCACTGCCAATGGTTCTTCCCCCATACGTTCGATGAAAATAAAGAACATGAACCAGGTGGAGATAGAAATGAAATACTGGAACATGATGAAAATTGACAGATTCAGGATATTAAGCAAAAGTTTCAATTGTATTTTCCTGAAAACAAATAATCCGTATTTCTTCATGTCCGTGCGGTAAAAAGTATGCCACACAAGATAGAGCAATGTGACTACTTCGGCAATGACTGATGATAAGCCTGCACCGGCAATACCCATGACCGGGAATCCAAAATGACCAAATATAAGGGCATAGTCGAACACGATATTGGTGATTGCCATCAAAATTGCCGAGGTAGTAAGGATGCGGGTCTGGGTAATGCCAACATATAACCCACGAAAGATAACACTGACGAAAGCAAAGAAGAAACCATATATCCGCCAGTCCATATATTCAATCGATGCTTTATAGACATGCTCCGAACTGACCAATAGTTTCATGACATGCGGCACTCCTTTTACTGACAAACCAAAAATAACAACACTTAACAAGAAATTGAATATCAGGCTGTTGTTGAATATCGGTCCGATCTGCTTATAATTCTTTTCGCCATTACGTCTCCCGATAAGAATCTGCATGCCCTGGCTAAACCCGAACCCGATCATGTATATGGCAAAGTAGAACACTCCACCAATAGCTGAGGCACCCAGTTCTACTTCCCCCACACGTCCTAAAAAGGCTGTATTGGTGACGTTGATAATGTTCTGAGCTAGCAGCGTCAGGAAGATCGGATACGTTACTTTTAATATGTTTTTATTGGATGTCAATTGATTTACTTTTAATACAATTACAATTTACTGTTTTTTGCAAAAGTACAAAAAAGGGATAGATAAACAGACCGGATTAGAAAGAATGCAGTTTTATATGATGGAATAATCAATGTTGTTAAGTTCACTCTTTATTTTTTAGTGCCAATAGGATAATGGATAAAAGATAGTGGTGAGAAAGTAGAAGGTTGAAAGTAGAAGGTAGAAAGTAGAAAGTAGAAGGTAGAAAGTAAAATAAATTAAACGTGTAGAAATAAAATAAAGATATAAATGTTTAAGACTTACAATTTATAACATCTTAATTTGGATATAACAATTCCAAAACTTTAGCTCCGGAAAATAGAAGCATGGGGTGAGACCTGAAAGGAAACTTAGGAAATAGATAATCCGCATTTTTCAAAAATGCTTTTCTCTAAATCGATCGTATCGTTGGTTGGAAGTTCAATTAGCATTGTCTCGCCAAGTAATATCCGGCGGGCTTCATCTAAAAGTGAGATGTCTTCAGGGTGTGCATTGGAATAATCCTCCCATAACTCTTTAAGAATCAGGTTTGGATTTAGTACATAGTTAATAAAATCATCATTAACCAGAAAACTAATCAGGCGTTTATCAGTAGTTGAATTCACGAATTTGTGTTTAATTTATAATTAAGACGCAAATTCACTTCATTTCGTACTCAATAGATTACATATTTATTTAGTTATAATGCACAAGCACGCATTTTGGAGATACCACGGTGGATAAGATTGCGGACAGACTGATAATTCATATCCATAATAGTGCAGATTTCTTCGTATTTTTTTTCTTCAATATAGTATAATACAATGGCTTTGCGTTGGCGTGGTGATAGTTGGTCCAGAATTTTAGTAACAAAGGCATTATCCAACAATTCTTTTTCATTATCGATATAATCTTTCTCAATATTGTCGCTGGATACAACATCCAGTTCTTCAACAGCTACATCCGAAAGGTTTACACGTTTACGGCTTTCGTCACACAGTTTATTCTTGAGTGAAATTATGATATAGGATTTAAAATTAGCGACCGTATCAAGTTCAGTCCTTTTGTTGTAGATTTTGATAAATACTTCCTGAATACAGTCTTTGAGCAATTCAACGTCTGTGGTCAATTTACAACCGTAATTATAAAGTAAGTTGACATGCAGGTTATACAACTTAGAAAAAG
Organism: Paludibacter sp.; assembly: GCA_028710415.1. GTDB lineage: Bacteria > Bacteroidota > Bacteroidia > Bacteroidales > Paludibacteraceae > Paludibacter. The sequence continues at coordinate 102,810 of JAQTUE010000005.1, forward strand.
CAGCAGTATCACCGTTGATAAAATTACCAAGTAATTCGGATGTCTGGACATCAGTGTTTAAATAAGATGCTTTAAGCGAGTATGAATTTTCCATCACGATAGAGTATATATTTGTTACTAATTTCTATGCAGCAAAAATACAGTGTTGCAAAATGAAGTGGTTGGAAATTCTGATTTTGATATGGTAAATTTAGGTAACATGCTTTAGAACATGTTTTTGTGTTAATATGAAGTTTTGGATCTAAAAAACATGCCGGAACAACCTTTCGATTGTCCCGGCATGTTTAAATTACCAGTCACTTACAGGATCTTTTATCCTATAATTTTTGAAACCAATAGGCTCCAGACCCTGCTTTATCTGCTTTCAGGTTAAATACTTGGTTGCCGTTAATTAATTTGTTCAGCACTGTAGCTTCACCTGTTTTGCTGTCAATATACTTGAGTTGGTATTTTCCTGTTTCCAGTTGGATGGGAATTTCTGATTTCGATTGGGTGAAAATGATAATTCCTGTACCAGATTTTACCAACTGCTTATAGTTCGTAGATTCTGTTTCTTTTACATCCATCTGAGCAGCAGTCTTTAAGAACTCATTATCCTTGATTTGGAGTGCAGGGCAAGATCCTCCTGCCATTAAAACAGCCCAAGCCATGTCAGGATAATTCTCAGCATAATATGTTACCGCTTTTTCCGGGTATTTTGTGCGGTATTCATGAACGGCTTTATAGGCTTCATTGAAAGTCACCTTTCCAACCTTCATTAACCGTGCATGCTGGCGGGGAGCCAGATTAAGCCCACCCAGCGGCGCATAGACTGTGCCATCGTTTTTATAATGCCAATACCGTATATCAATAATATCGACCACAGCTGCCCTTTTAGGATCATTCAGGATAGCGTCCTGCACATCCTTGGTGGTGCTTAAGGCAATAGTTGCTTTTTTACCGGTTTCAGTTTCCCATTCGCCTATTACATCCAACCAGAACTGCACAAATTTAAGTGGGCCTGTAAATTCTGCACTGATAAGTTGAATCACATTTTTATTATCTGCAAAATTATTCAAGCATTGACGAATATAAGTGCGATAATACTCCCTTCTGACAGGAACAGAAATGTCGTAAAACATATCGGCCCTGAAAATACGTTTGTCACCTGCAAAATTGATTGGTTCCGGGAAACCAAGGTCATTGATGTTATTGGCAGAACGCCAAGGACAATCCACCCAGTGTGCACCGGCTTCAATGATGTTGTGTTGGAAAAAGTTCTCATGGAATAAAAGCATCCCTTGTTTTTGTCCTTTGTCAGCAAATTCTTTCAACCGGCTCCAATACCAGGCATTTGGACGGTTCAAGTCATATTTTGATAATCCATCCCAGGCAGTGCCTTCACCACTTCGTCCAAAAGGTTGTTCGTAGAAAGGTGCCCAGACATCTCCATCACGACGACGGATACGTTCATGGTCATCCCGGCGGCGGTCAGCCCATAGCCCATAATTGTGATCCAGAACTGCAATACCGTTTGATTTCAGGGTTGATATAACCGTATCGATTCTATCGGTAAATCCTAAACCTTCACGTCCCGGTACAAACCTGGTTACATGAGGTTTTGTTAAATAGGAATCAATATAATAGGGCTTTAATTTGCCATTCCACCATTGGACATCAAGTTTTCCACCGGTAATTAATGTTTCATCAACAACAATTCGGCCATTTACGATTGCGAAAACAGGCAGGTATGCCTTTACTTTCATTGGTTTGCTTCTCAGTTCATTTGTTGTCATCAAACCAGAATGATCAACAGAAGGAGTAAAAGTGGCTTGTTCAATCCACTTTTCCAACGTTAGCAACGGAATGTACGATTCTTTCACCATCTCTGCCGCCACTTCAATAGAAGGACTGCTGGAAGCATCTGTATTCTTTGGAAGGATACGTCCTCGTAACGCAACATCCTGGTTTAATCGTGTTGCCAGTTGGGAATAATAGATACTTCGTGGTTGAACATGATTATTTGATTCGGCCCAATCACCATCACCTGAAAATTGTGCCCAACATCCGTATGCCCTGTTCGGTGCATCTTTAGAAGAAGAATAACATTCTATTTCAGCTGCCGTACATTGCCAGAACAAACTATTAGCTGTTCCCCAACCAGCGCCATTTTTACTTTGTCCCAGGTTTTTGAATGTCAGGTTATGTCCATCGATATTTACCACATCGAATAACAAGCCGCATGCCCAGGAATTAATGGCTCCACTGAATCCTAATGCCCTTTTAGCTTCGCATTGCACAAAAGCATTGGGTCCGGGTGCACAATATCCTGCTGCAAAATCATTGATGCCATCTTCTGAATAACACCGTTGAAACAGGTTTTGCTGTCCCATGGTATAGAACGTGATCCTTCGAAAACCTGCGATTTCAGAAACAGGTTCCTTAGAAATACAATCCTCTACCGTAATTTGTGAAGTTGTGGGTTGAAGGAAAACGGCATTGCCTGCAAAGTGTTGGAAATTAACCTGACGTACCCAGCAATTCTCGGCATGTTCTATTGAAACTCCAGTCCAGCAATGATCCTCATCTTTTGGGTATTTCTTGTCATAATCCGAACTCATGGTCAGGTTTTCAACCCCTGAATCCATGATACGGCCATTCCAATTATACCGAAAGATCTTTGCGCCGCCATATTGAGTATCTATAGATGTTGTCAGTGGAGCATTCAGGGTTATTGTTTTACCATTCACAGCACTGATTGTTCGATCCCACCGGATATCCATGTCACCCGCTTTCCAGCCTAAGGCACTGATTCCACCTCCAAATATCTCGCAACCTAACGATGCAATCCATTCTTTAGTAGAAGGACGGAAGATAATTAACCGGTCACCAACTTTTAAATTGCCTGTCGAAGCAAGTTCCAGAGACTTTTGGTTTACCGGAATGTAAGTTGACGTGAGATTAAAAGAATCTTTCAGGATCTGATTTTTAATGCCTTCAATATGCAACAGGGCACTCCGGTCGACACCATGCTTCAAAAGAATAGTTTCATGTTTATCAGAGCCACGCAATACAACCCCGGAGGTTTGTATCCAAAGACTTTTGTATACATTGAAAGTTCCCTTGTCCAGTAACACTACACCCCGATAGCCACGCGCATCAGCCTTTAGGGCGGAAACGTAAGTAATTGCCCGTTGAATGATTTCAGTGGCATCCCCATCAGTATGAGGAACGAAGATTACATTCTTTAGATTCGGGATGTCCTGTTCCGAACTTTTGTAACCACAATAGGAGAAATCCAGGATCCGGTTTCCTTTTGTATCCTGCGAATAGCTTATTTTGCCATCCTTCACCTGAAGCGGGAATTTTTGAGCATTTACAGGCACAACAAATCCCAGGGTAAGCAGGCCAATGAATATCGTTGAAAATTTGATTCGTTTCATTTATACTGATTATATTATCTGTTTAAGTGGGTTATAAACTCTTACGACCAGCTAATGTGTCGTGATTGTTCTTCAGGTTTTTCCAGTCAACTTTCTTTTTTGTATCAATTCCATTGATATACTTTTCGATATTTGTATATCCATCACCATTGCAATCTTTTACAGCATCGGTTGGATCGTTTGGATTTAACCCGTTTGCTTTTTCCCAGGCATCAGGCATACCGTCATTATCCGAGTCCAGGTAAGGTTGTCCTTTGTATTCTGGAAGTCCTCCAACCTGACGAATGTCAGTAATTATTCCTTTTTTGTATGAATCAACCGGCAACCGGCGTTTTACATAATTAGGAACAAATTCAGGGGCGTTTTCTACATAAATAGCTTTTCCTGTCTGTACTGTTTTTACAACCCGCGTATCTACAGCATCACGTTTTGGAAAGTCAGCACCTGCATTCTCCAATACAAATTTGTAAGCCTGTTTGGTTTCCATGATGGTTACGGGAGGCATTGCAAAAGGTTTATTCACTCTTATCCCCGGTAAATAATCTTTTTCACTGACTTCTTCTGATAATTGGACTCCTCCGTCCCAGTTGTTCTTAGTTACTTTATCATTTCCTTCCACAATATTTCCTGAAACAAAAGCTTTACCAAATGTAAGCGGTTTATTTTTATCCCTGCCTGCTTCAGGCTTTAGGATGCGGTATGAAATTGGTTTGTCCAATGGAGTGATAGGACCCGGTTTGAAGTAGTTGTTGATAATATTATACAGGCTTTTATGATCACCTCCATCCACTGAACGATTCCACCAGTTGAAGATCACATTATTCACAAAATTAAATCCTTCATCCATTCCTATCGAACAGTTGCGGCTGATATTCGAAGCATACAGGTTGCGGGTAAACATACAGTTGTGGCCCCCACAGGTTGAACCAAAAGCATGGTTATAGGCATCCAGGGCTTCGGAGAAAATTGAATTCTGGATAGTCACATTCACAGTTGGAAGTTTTAATCCTTTTCCACTTGCTCCTCGTTCATACACATGGCGATAGATAGACATGTTTTCGTCCAATCCCCAGCTGGCCGAGCAGTGATCAATCATGATATTACCTATTGGATTACCTCCAATGGCATCATCCCTGAATGCAACATCCTGTACACCACGTCTGAAACGCATGTGGCGAAGTATGACATCATGGGTATCAATTAAGAAAGAAGAACCGGTGACACATATTCCATCACCCGGGGCAGTTTGTCCTGCAATGGTAAGGTAGGGTGCACGGACATGGATAGGAGTAGTTAACCGTATGATTCCGGAAACATTAAAGACGATTATGCGGGCACCACCTGTTTCACAGGCTTCCCTGAAGGATCCGTGACCATCTTCTGCCAATGTGTTTACAACTATGACTTTTCCATTACGACCACCGGCAGTAAATGCTCCACCACCTTCTGCTCCCGGAAAAGCAGGAATATCGGCTTTCAACAAATCTTCAGGCTTGGAAGCCCATGGTTTGTAAGGACGGCCTGATTTTTCTTCTTTTTCTACAATCGGAAGTGCCTTTTCCCAGGCTATATCCGATTTTAGTTCACACTCTTTGGTCTGACGGGCAGCTCTTGTCTTTACCGAGTCAGGGATGATGGGGTATTGCGCCATAACAGGCAATACCGAAACTGCAATTATCAGGATTGATACTGCTTTTTTGAATTGATTTCTTTTCATTAGGATCTGTTTTATACCCTTAAAACGAATAAGAATCCCTTTTGTAATCAGAAATTTACTTTTTTCTATATTTACTGATGTATTCCGTCGGCGTTTGGTTATATTTCTTCCGGAAACACTTGCCATAATAGCCTGATTCTTTGAATCCGACGGCAAATGCAACCTCCGAAATAGTCATATCGGTATTCTTAAGTAATTCAATTGACTTGGTCAACCGGACTTCTTTTATTGTATCCACAGGTGCCAATCCGGTAAGGCTCTTTAGCTTTTTAAAGAAGGCTGACCGGCTCAACCCGATATTGTCAGCAATGGTATCAATATTAAAATCACTGTTGTCAATATTCTCCTCAATGACATGATGTATCTTATCCAGGAACTGGATATCTTTCTGCATCAGATAGTTTTCGTAGGTATCCTGGCTGGCGTGTTCTTCTGAAATTTCCTGTTTCCATATTTTATCCCGGAATACTTTCCGGTCGCTAAGCAATTGTTCGATGCGGGCTATCAGGTACTCTTTATTGAACGGCTTGGTAATATAGGCATTTGCGCCCATACTGATGGCTTTTATTTTATCCTCATCATCATTCTTTGCCGTAAGAATAATTACCGGAATGTGACTGACCTGAAAGTCATTGCGGATATGTTGCAACATTTCTGTCCCTGACATTTCGGGCATCATTTGATCGGTAACAACAATATCCGGATGATACAGGTTTACTTTTTTCAATCCTTCAACTCCATTCCCTGCAATGTAAACCTTATATTTATCTTCCAGTTGCAATTTTAGCAGGTTGCATAAATCCTTATTGTCTTCCACCACCAGCAAGGTCGGCAGGTCATTTTTATTTTCGGTTGTTTCAACCAGTGAATCATCCTCTGATTCGGTCTCATTTTCTGATTCATCAGCCTGTGATTCACTCACTGAGTCGCTGACATAGAAATTTACTTCTGAAGGATTATAATGATCTTTCCCCAGATTTAATTCAATGGTAAATACAGTACCTTGATCGGGTTTGCTTTCAGCAACTATGTTGCCATGATGCAGACTTACTATTTCCTTGGAGAGGGCCAGCCCGATACCAGTACCCGGATAATAGGTATTGCTTGAATGTTCACCCTGGAAGAACCTTTCAAAAATCTCTGTAATTTTATTCTGGGGAATGCCAATGCCTGTATCCTGTACTTTCACAAAACAATGTTGCCCATCTTCTATTAATCCAACGGTAACAAGTATACTTCCACCGGGTTGAGTGAATTTAAAAGCGTTCGAGAGTATATTCCGGATCACGATTTCCAGTTTCTCTTTATCGGCCCAGATGGATATATCATCTTCAGAATAATGAAAGGTAAAGCTGATTTCCTTTTCTTCAGACATTACGCTGAATTCTTTCTGAAAGGAATCAACCACATCGATCAGGTTCAATTGTGAAACATGAAGAATCATTTTCCCATTCTGTATCTTCCTGAAATCAAGTATCTGATTCACCAGCTGGAGCATCTGGCTGGCATTCTTTTCAATCATGGATACATATTGCATGCCCTTTTCAGAGAGTTGCTGCTTTTGCTTTAGTTCCTGGATAGGACCCATGATAAGCGTCAACGGGGTTCGTAATTCATGCGATATATTCGTAAAGAACTTGATTTTAAGCTCCGAAACCCGTTGTTCAACGTAGATATCATTTCGCATCCTGATATAAAACAATATTCCCTTGAGTAGAAAATAAATAAATGCAATCGCTAACAAGGTGTAAAAGGTATAGGCCCACCAGGTAAGCCACCAGGGTGGAAGAATGATGATTTCCAGCGAACGTTCTGATTTTAATGTAGGGTTTGCCTCATCTATGGTCTGCACCCTGAAATGGTATTTTCCGGGTGGAATATTCGGATATGAAGCAATTCGGTTTTTTCCATTGTAGTGCCATTCTTCCTCGAATCCCTCCAGGATATATTTATAGGAAACCCTGTTTTGATTATAAAAGTTTAAAGCTGCAAATTCAATCACAAATGTCGATTGGGTATGGTCCAGGGTGATCGAATTGGCATACCGGATGGATTCCTTTAGGATTTGTTTGTCCTTAAAACTCCTTAAATCCCTGTTTGATAACAGGAAGTCCACGATAAATGTTTTATAATCCGAATTGAAGGTCTCAATCTTTTGAGGATTAAATGACAGGATCCCCATGCGGCTTCCGAACCATAAATCCCCGGATTGACACTTCATGGCACTTTCCTGTTCCATTTGTAAATCAAGGAAACCATCGTACCGGTCGAAATTCCGACAGGTTTCCCTGGTCTTGTCGAACCTTGCCAATCCATTCTCGGTTACCAGCCAGAGTGCATTCTCATTATCTTCAATGATGGATACGATTACATTGGTTTTTAATCCTTCCCTCAGGCTAAAGGATTTAAAAACCGGGCGTTTCTTTTCTTTATCATAACTCTCAAGCTTATTTAACCCACCACCAAACACACTGATCCATATTTGGGAAGAAGCATCTTTAAACAGGACATAAATATCATTATCGGCAATGTTCGAAGTTGAAGTATCAGACCGGTAAATTTCAAAATCCAGTTGAGCCGGATTCTTACTGTGACTGTCGAATGACATTAATCCATCGCTGGTACCAATCCAGATACGGCCATTCTTATCTTCGGTAATATTCCGGATCTCCATATACATCCCAAACTTCGGATAATGCTCAAAGCAATTAAACTTGTTCTTAAAGATGGTTCTTCCCTTTTCCTGGCTTATCAGGTTTAATCCGCCTCCAAACAGTCCAACCCAGATGCGTCCGTAGCTGTCTTCGAATGTATAATAAACATCATTTCCGCTGATGGACTGTAAATTTTTTTCTTCATACACATAGCGTGTGAGAATATAACCGGTTGGACTTTTAGCATTCAGTTCGGCTTTTACAAGGCCGTTTCCTTTGGTAGAAAACCAGATATTTCCTTTCCGGTCCTCCATGATATTATAAACATTCCCAATAAAATTGCTGATTTTTGAAAAAATGCGTTTGACCTTACCATTCCGGTCAAGTTGATAGACTTCTGCCTGGCGGTTTGCCACCCAAATATCCCCATTACGGGCCTGATGCATGGTTTTTATGGCAAAATCAGTACCGGAAGGATTTGTTGATGGCAAATGAAACAGATTGAACTGTTGTTTTGGAAAGATAATTTTAATCACACCATTCGAGGTGGAGGCAAGCCAGAGAATATTATCCTTGTCCAAAAGTATATCAAAAAAGATCTTTTTAGTCCCGTTGAGGGTTAGTTCCGGTTGATTGTTCAATAGGGTGACTGTTGCCTGTGACCGGTCAAACCAGACAACTTCACCTGATGTAGTCAGAAAAAACATTCCCTGTTCTTTCCCGTCCTGAAATTTGATTGTTTTATTTACATTCCCTGCCGGCAGATTAAATCGTTTTACAAGCCTGTTAAACGGATCGAAATAAACTATGGAACCTTGATTTATCTCGAACCAAAGCTTATCGTAGGAGTCGATGTAGGAATTGGTGACAACATCATTCCCTGACATAGGGATTATCTTTTGAAATCCTGAGGTACGGTCATCGTATTCGAAAATACCATTATTCCTGATGGATATGTAGAGATTTTTTCCATTTACGCTGATAATATTTTGGATTGCACTCCCCTGCATGAGTGTCTTTTTTGACACACTCCCGGAATTATAATCTATTTTATAAATAGTCCCTGAATTATCACCCAGCCAAAGAATATTTCCTGATACATAGGCACATGTGAATTCCAGGCCTGGTGCCAGTGCAATTCTTTTGAGCAAGTAATCAACAGGCTTTGATTTCAGTGCATTTCCTTTCTGGCAGGATATGATTTTATAATCCAGTCCAATCCAGTTTATATAAGTTGCATCTTCAATCAGCAGGTTATTTGTCAGTTTATGCTCCCTTTTGCTTTTTGAATTATACAGGATCGACACATCCAGGTTGCCGTTACCTTTCGATACTGCTTTTAGTAAGTCTTTGTTTTTAGTAAGAAGCAACAGGTCACCTTTATCGGTTTTCTGAATCTTTATGATTTTAGGACTTACCGTATACTTCTTCTTAATGACATTGAATACATCGTAAAAGAGTTCATTCTTTTTATCAAAAAGATATAACTTATGATCGATTGTTTTTACCCACAGATTACCATCCTTTGATTCGATAATGGTTTGCAGTTTATGAGGTGGAATATCCGTATTATAGTCATCCCTGTTGTTATAACTTTTAAACTTAACTCCATCAAAACTGGTCAGGCCGTACCAGGTGCCAAACCACATAAATCCATCTGTATCTTTAATGGCACAGAATACGGTATTATGAAGCAACCCATTCTCTGTTGTATATTCTTGTACAATCATGTTTTTACTGCAAAAACCAGATTGTAAGGCAAAGAAAATAAAAAGAACAGTTAGTTGTAACTTTTTCATATTGAAATCAATGAATATCTTTTATTGGGAATGTAAAATTACAGGAAATATTATTCAGGCAACCTGTATTCGTCTTAAATGACTCAAACTTTAACTACCTGCCTAGGTTTTCTGGCGTGTAATTATTTAATAGATAGTTTGTTCTATTTAATCCACAAATGTATAAAACTAATTGTAATTAAACAATTAGTTTTATAAAATGGTTTAAAACAGGCCTGTGACCTTTATTAAACGGGATATAGGGTTAGAATATTTTCTCCCACGGGTTATCACTTCGAAAGGGTACTGCCGGTAATCCTTCTGCATTCATAAAATTTGAATTTCCTGATTCATACCAGGAAAAACGAACCTGTAGCGGTTTATTTACTTCCGGAGACGATATAATCACCTTATTTCCAATCATTTCAGCTTTCGCTTCCACAAACTTGCCGTCACTTCCTGCTATACTAAATCCTTCGATTGGTTTGCCGTTTCGACTGGTCAATCCACTGCCGGTATTTGTAAATGTCACTTCAATTTTACTTCCTTTTATTTTCATTCCTTTATAAGTAGGACCTGAACAGATAATGTCCTTAAACCCGTAAATCTTATTCAGGGCAAGCAAACTCAATCGTTTTCCGACTTCCCATTTATAGGCCGGATGGATATCCACAATGCTGTCAACCAGATCAGTGATGGTGATCATGCCAGTGTTGGGTAAGGTAAGGGTAAGTGTCTGTGCTTCCCAGAATTCAGGCAGGATCTCAGGTGTGTGCGGACGAACATCCCTGGAGATTGAATAACCGTACGGGGCTATTTGCACAAAATAAAATGGCATAGTTTCATTTTTCCAATCACTGCGCCAGCTCTCTATCAACGTTTTAAGCTTATAGGCATACCTTATATTTTCATTCAGGAAACAATTCGATTCACCCTGGTACCACAGGAACCCCCTGATTGTAAAAGGAATCAACGGTTTGATCATAGTGATGTAAAACTTTCCGGGATCACCGTTGTCATCTTTGAGAGGATCCAATACTTTTCCGTTTTTCAACTTCGGTGAAACTTCCATCCTGCTTGCTTCTATCCAGGGTTCAATACGGCTACCGGGTACAGCCGAAGAGATCATACCTATTGGGATATGTAATTTCTGATACAATTCCTTGCCATAGAAATAGCCTACTGCCGAGAAATCCTTCAGGGCAGTACCACTTGCCACATCCCAGCCACCATGGGTTGAATCGGGCGACATATATTTTCGTCTGACCAGAAAGATCCGGATATTCGAATTGTTGGCGGTTAGTAAATCGTCTTCAAGTGGTTTCTTGCCTTTCACTGTTCCCTGGATCTTGCTGTTTTTACGCATGGCATATTCCATGTTCGATTGTCCCGAGCAAAGCCAGACTTCTCCCACCAGTATGTTTTTAAGCCTGATGGTGTTTGTGCCTGAAATAACCATCTCACGTGGCATTTCTGAAGCTGCCATTGGATTCAGTTTTACTTCCCATTTACCGGAATCACCGGCAATGGTTTCTTTATGTTGCCCGCCAAATTCAACAACTACTTTTTCACCCGGGGTCGCTGTTCCCCAGATAGGAACTGTCTTCAGGCGTTGCAATACCATGTTGTGCCCGATAATTTTTGGCAATATTATTTCTGCTGATAGATTGGAGAATAGAGTCAACAGTCCAACCAATATAAGGAATATATTTTTTTTGAAATTCATTTCTGTTTTTTTTGTTTTAAAAGTATTATTCTTCAGTTAACGCGATCTGGGATCGAACTACAATAAAGAAATCTATGAAAGTTTGTAATTGTAAATTCTGAACATGTTTTTTTGTTGAATATCAATTTTTACATTTAAAACCTTATTTTTTTTGTTCAACCTTAGTAGCCCGATTGCCTCCCCGATACACAACCTTATTCTTTGAACGACTGACTACGAATAATATTCTAAGTAATAGAAAGGATATAATGTCCTGTTTTTTATATGAATAGAACGCTGATTTTCGCTGATCTAGCTGATGTTTACGGATTCATTTATTATATAGATTTTATTCGGATTCAACTCCAACAAGTTGGAGTTGATCAATATAGAAAAATCGATTCCAACTTGTTGGAATAAAATCCGTTATTAATCCGCCAAATCTGCGTGTATCCGCGTTCTATTCTTATGAATTTAAGATGGAACATTTAATTGTGCTTATTACTTATTCAATGAATATAGTTATGTTTTTGGGGGTTAGCTTTACTGCTATGCTTTAAATAAATACAAGATTCAAAGATGTGTAAATTAATTCTTCCAATTACTTGCTCTTTTAAACTCTATTTATTTTTCTTTTCCCCAAATTCTGTCTGTTGGCGTTCTACTTCAATCAACAATTTTCGTTTTTCTTCTTCTGTCAACACTTTCTTGTTCGATTGTAAATTCCCTGTTGTAACCTGAGCAACTTTTTGTTGTTCTGTAAAACAAAATGGTAAAGCGGCAGGTACACTTTCAATTTCCAGCTCTGTAGCTGTCGGAGCCTGTGTTCCTTCAAACTGGACATGTGCTTTGATCTTTATCTTTCCGGCTTTTCTGGTCGAACGAATTAATACAGGTGCAGAGCCAAATTCTACTTCGCGAGGATTAGCACCAATACGGTCATCGCCAATAATTTCACCTTCCCCTTCTACTGTGAATGCAATATTGTCTTTTGCCAGGCGACGTACATTCCCATTGTCATCTGTAATTTCAGCCACAATTACTATAAAGTCAGATCCATCAGCCACCAGTGATTGTTTTTGAGTATCGGCAGTCAGGCGTATTTTTGTGGAACGGCGTGATGGCATTTTCTTTTCTGAGCAGACTACTTTTCCTCCGATGATTCCCTCTGCCAGCAGGCTCACCTGTTGCCATTTTTTATGGACATAGGAGTAATCGCGGGCTTCCCAGAAATCATACACATTTTCAAATGTTACCGGTGCATATGGGATTTTTCCTTTTGCATGCAGGACAGGTTTTGTCCAGCTTTTGCCTTCGTAAGCTGTTAACCTCACCGAGTCACAATTGCTGAAAACAACTACGTTTGCATCCGAGAACGGCGTCATTTCATTGGCTACAAATACCATAGGCCCATCATCAGCTATTGAATGTTTGATGGAAGGATCAACCTGGCTCTTAAACATGTAATAAGCATACTTGGGTTGGCGGAATGCGTCAAATATCCCTCCCCAGTATGGATCGGGATGGTAACCGCGTTGATGATCGAATGGATGCCATTGTGCTCCACCGATAAACTGTCCGGTAGTATGAAACATGGCATCGTACGATTGGGCAAGTGATAATGCCTGTACGATTTGCGGACGTTCTCCCCAGCTACGGCTTGCACGGTTATTGGCATTATGAGCATACCAATCGTCCACATTTTCCCCAAATTCACGGGTGAATATGCTTTGTTTGGCCTTTCCCTCATCGGTTGGCCATCCATAAACGACATCGTAATTATCGGCTACCCCTTCGGAATGAAGGTCGGCAGCAGTGGAAGGTGCACCCGGATATGGGAATTCCTCACGTGTGATCTTTAAAGAATTCAGTGAAAAGTTAAGAGGAAACCTGGTTTCATTCAGGATGGGTTCCCACATCAATACCGAGGTATGGTTGCGGTCCCTGCGAATCAGGTTCCTGGTGTTTTCATACACCAGCTTTTCAAAGTTAGGATCCTTATTCCAGTATTGCCAGCCCGGGGTGGCTACTATGATGAACAATCCCAGTTCATCGCAGGCATCCATAAACGCAGGATCCTGCGGGTAATGTGCCGTACGGATGATGGTACAACCGGCATCGCGTAACCTTTTGGCATCCCTCCATTGCTGGGAATTGGGAAGTGCATTGCCCACATAGGCAAAGTCCTGATGCCGGTTGGCGCCAATCATTTGCCCGTAAGGTTTTCCATTCAGGTAAAAACCATCTTTGCCCCTAAACTCTGCTTTCCGGATTCCTATGCGGGTAGTTCCACCATCGATGGCTATTTTACCTTCTTTTACCAGTGAATTAACACGGTATAGATATGGAGCATCCGGTGACCACAAATGCGGATTTGAAACCAATGTTTGTTGATTGACTGTTTTGGCTTCTCCCGGTTTAAGGGATATAGTCGTATTGATTTTCCTGATAACAATTCCCGCGGCATCGATCAAAGAGGATTCGATGCTGAGGTTTTCAGGTTTATTTCCGCTATTTTTTAATTCTGTATTAATAAAAACCTGTGCCCTTTTTTCGGAGATATTATCATAATGGACAAATACACCACCTCCAGCAGTTTCACCGGCTTCAATGGCATCCGTAATGGCAACCTTGTTCTTGCTGATCATCCATGCTTCCCGGTAAATGCCCCCGTGATAAGCAAAATCCAGGGTGTATTGCGGTTTGCCCGGAGGATAATTTTTATCATCGCTGTTATCCGCCATAACGGCAATCAGGCAGCTATCTCCGGCCTGTATTCCATTTGCTGTAAGTGGAATGGTTATGGGCAGGTAACCTCCCAAATGTTCTTTTACTAATTTCCCGTTCAGGTAAATGTTTTGTTTGCCCATAATGGCTTCAAAATGGATGATAACATCTTTCCCTTTCGTCTCTGCAGGTACCACAAAATGCTTGCGATACCAGGCAATTCCCTGGTAATTCCGGCATCCGCTCCCTTCGACAGGCATCAGCTCCACGGTATGAGGCGTTGAAACCACTTCCCAACCTGCATCATCGAATCCTGTTTTTTCGGCATTCATTACATCCCCCTTGTAAAATCGCCATCCGGGATTGAAATTATACACCTGTCTTCCGCTCCCCGGAAGTTGAATAAATCCTGCAACAGATGTTTCCACTATTGCAAAACCAATCGTAGGAAGTATAAAAAGCAATAGGGATAAAAGTAATTTTCTTGTAGTCATGTTTTTAGTTGTTTGCCATTTATAATTAGATGCGAGGATCATATTTTTAATTTTTTAGATATTACTTTTGATATTTAATTCCGGTATAACAATATTCAATTCATATAAATCAGGATCAATGATTTAATGCTTTCTAAAGCTTTAAATTTTTTCGTTTCCGATGGTCGGATTATTTTCATCCTATTGCCATCAGAATAAGGTTCGCTCTTAGTTCCCTTATAGTTCGCTCTTAGATACCTTATAGGTGACTCATATCATTAATAAGGTATGGTATGTGTGACGTATCTGAATAGAAACTAAAAGTGAAATAACTTAATACAGCAATCAAGTGGTAACATCTTATAAACTCAATTTATTTTCATGTAAATTCAGTTAATTGATTGATTATCAAATTATACAGATTTTTCCTACTCCTTATCTTCATTCATGATCACAATGTCTTTCTTTCTGCTTTCCGGCAAAACAATCAGGTTGATTACTTTCCCATTTTTTAATTCGGCTTCCACGGTGGTGTTTTTCGGTGCATGGAGTTTGAAATGAACATTCCATTCGCGGGGCCATGCCGGAAATAGAAGAATCTTTCCCTGATCAGTTGTTTGAAGAAGCATTTCCTGCAACCCAATCATGCCGCTTCCACCCCAGTTGTGATCGGGAGACCAGTCAAAGCCCGGACCACAGAAAGCCGGAAAACGATATGGCCCGCTTGCCAGTTTAAGCTTTGTGAGTCGTTTGGCTTCCGCGGTCAGACCCAGGCAGGCAGCAAAGATATTATCCTGTTTCCAACCCACATGACTCCTGAACTTCTGAACATCGGGATCACAAAGATACGTATTTTTTGCAATTTGAAGGCTGTCTTTTCCAACTCCGAATATCCGCCATGGAAAGACCGGATAAAGTTGCGGGGCTTCGGTATTATTGACCCGTTCCCAGGTCTTGGCGGGCGAGATCATTGGTTTACCATTTATTTCCCGCAAAGTGATGGGCGGGATTGTTGCCAGCAAGGAATCTTTATTCCCCATGGTTTTCAAAACTGTACGCAACGCAGCAATCGTGCTGGCCGGATTGTTGGCCATTTTGTAGGTTTCACAGGCCGAAGCCGGAAAAAGGATTAAATGTCCATCGGAATCTAATGCTTTCCTGCCACGATGCAGGGCCAGATAGCGGTAATGTTCGTCGAAAAAACGCACGGAACTTTCTATCAATTGTCTATACCGACTGATATCAGCATTGTTGTAATCGCGTGTTTCAAGAATCATTTGGCAGAATTCAAGGACGGTGTCCCATTCATATTCCAGCCAGGCATTGTATTCCACTCCTTTATCCGAATAATCCGGACGTTTCCACCCATATTCACTCGGATTCGGCAATCCGAAATTCTCCAGCTGCTCTGCAAAGCAGGCCCCCGAATGTCCCCAATAAACTTTTGACCGTAGCTCTGCATTTTTCAATAACCGGTTATAAAAATCGAATTGTGGGATCATCAGGTCATAATCCCCGCTTTTGAGCATCGGCCAGTATACCAGCCGTTGGTTTTGAGCGGTAAATGTTCCACCTCCCCATTTGCGGTAATCGGGAGTATATGCCTGTGTGGAATCAACAAAGACAGGGTCGAAGGTAAACAAACCCCCATTGAATTTTGTAGGCGAAGTACCATAGACATTGCACCCAAGCATGTAACGGAACAACGTATAATTTTGGGAAAGAGTGGATGCTTGTCCTGAAATATGTATAAAACTTCGTTGCCAGAAGGCATTCCACCAGGCAATAGTCTTTTTGTGATCGGAAGTTGGAGAACAGCCAGCAATGGTTTTATCCAGTTCTTTTGCCCAGGTCTCTACATCAGGTGTCTGACCGGTATGCAAAGCAATGTTGAATTGTTGTTTTGTAAAAGGCTTGCTGCTTTCAAAAACCCAGGCTGTATAATCCGTACCGGCATACGTTCCGGATTCTGTATTTTTAAACCTGAGATTATCACCCCATGCCCGGCCTCCGGAAGTAAGATTTGCCAGCGGATTCAACAACAGGGACTTTACACTTTCCATTCCTTGTTGGGATACGGCAATATCAAAAATTGTATTGGAAGAATTCCTGTGGAAGAATGTTACTGCATTCCCAGTTGAAGAAATAGAATCACGGTTCATTAACAGTCCTTTCGGTGGAGCCCACTTGTATGAATTTTGCTGGCTTTCCCCTTTACGAATCAACCTGTCAATATACCTCCAGTTTTCGTAGCGGATCTCTGACGATACTTTGTGTTTGCTTTGAATATCCACATGCACAACGGGATGAAATACATCCACCCATAGTATTACAGTGGTTCCGTTGGCAGATATTTCAACAGAACCATCCTGGAGCTTTAATTCCTGACGAAAATCTACCGGTGACTTAAAAGGGTTAGGAGAGAGGCGTATACGGAACCTGCCCTGTTTCAGCAAAGTGTTATTTTCATCATTGGTACCACTCCGTCCCATATAAAACAACAGGTCACCGTTTTCAACCCATACATTCAACCCGATATCACCTCCGCCACACGGCATGGATTCAGAAGAGTTGTGGGATGGGGTAGACCATACCAAGTTGGTTTCGGAGGCAAAAAGCCCGGTAAACGAAACTGTGAGGAGGAGAATAAGAAAATAACTTATCCTAAAATGCCCGCTGACTGTGAGAGAGTTGGTAAATGTATTCAGGATATTTATTTTCATATTCAAAATGATCGAAGGCTAATTTTTTAGATCGGACAATTACCAGTTATCACTCCGGAATGAAGAAACAGGTAATCCTTCGTTGCTGAATAAATCACCTTCCACATAATTCTCAAAACCATAGCGTACGGCAACGGGAATTTTTACGGCATCACTTTTTACATACATCTTGCTGCGGACAATCCATGCTTTGGCAGGATAAAATACTTTGTCAGCACCGGCAACCGTAAATAGTTTTGATTCAAAATTTCTAGCTGCAATCCACATAGGAGCACGTTCAAAGCTTACCTGCACAGTGTCTCCATGAATCTCCATTCCCTTATAATATGGACTTTCACCTGAAACGCCCTTGATTGCATAGCTTTTAGTCAGGGCCAGTAATGCGAGCCTTTCCCCGGCAATTTGTTTCCTGACAGGGTGAATGCCTTTTTCAAGCCCGGCATCAAGTAATACAGCCATGCCGGTTGCCGGAACACTCACTTCAACTTTAGCCTGTGCTTCCCGCAGGTAAGCAGAATTGATCACTTCTTTGCCCTTTTCAGTAATGATGGAGTAATCGAAAGGTGCAATCTGGCAATAGTAGAAAGGAATCGTATCCTTTTGCCCCCAGTTTTTACGCCATTCTTTGATCATGGTGGTGAACATACCGGCATAGGTATTTGCACGATCGTAGTTGCTTTCGCCCTGGTACCAGATCACCCCTTTGATTGTTAATCCAACAATCGGGTGAATCATGGCCTGATACAAGGTAGTGGGAGTACGGTTCTTTTCTTTTATATCTTTTTCTGTCTTGGGAATTTTTACTGAAGGGAATGCTCGCAGCATATCCTCTGTCATCCAGGCTTCAATGCAGGAGCCGCCCCAGGAGCTGTTAACCAACCCAACAGGAACATGCAATGTCTCCTGCAACGACCTGCCGAAATAATACCCGGTGGCACTGAACTCACCCACCGATTCAGGAGAGGCTGCCTGCCATTGGCCGGTTATATCGGTTTGGGCTTCAATGGTAGAATTGCGTTTCACAGTAAATAACCTCAAATTTGGATTCGTGCTTTTTAAAATATCCATGTTGGCTCCCTCCACAGGTTGATTCTTAAAACCCTTCATGGGCATTTCCATATTGCTCTGCCCCGAACAAAGCCATAGTTCGCCTATCAGGATATCTTTCACTGTGAACGGTTTTCCATCAGTTACGGTCAGGGTATACGGACCACCTGCTGATGGCGTTTTGATACTTATTTTCCAATTGCCCTGTTCGTCGGATTGAGTGCTGAATTTGGTTTTATCCCAGCTTGCAGTAAGTGTTATCTGACTCTTTGGAGTTGCTTTACCCCAAATATTCGCGTTTGTTTTTTGCTGCATGAGCATACCATCCGAAAAGATAGCCGGTAATTTAATCTCAGCATTTGCAGTTGCAAGTACGGTAAGGAATGCTAAAAGAATTAGTTTTGACAGGTATTTCATTTTGTTATAGGTTTTGCTTGTTTTTGTATGATTGAAATTGGTCCGAGTAAACCTGCTTCCAGTAATTTATCTTCGGTCATACGGTATTTGGCGTTTGTCCATATCCCCGGGAAAGGAGGCATGCCTTTATCCGACCCGTTGATGGCATTGGCCCAGGTATTTGTGACTTCAATCTCAAGGGTGTTTACACCTTCTTTCAGAGCTTTGGAAATGTCCACCTGATAAGGAGCAGTCCAGGCTGTACCGCAATCTACACCGTTTAAACGGACGGTGGCTAGATTGCAAACTTTTCCTAGATTAAGATAGATTGGCAAAATTATTTTGGATATATAAGAGGAATCAAAAGAGGAATTAAAACTCGTTTTATAGATAGCAGTTCCTGAATAATATTTAATCAAAGGATTATCCTGTTTGCTCCAATCAAATAATTTTTTAGCTACTAAATGTTGTTGGTTTTTTACAAATTCTATTTCCCAGTCACTGTTTATCTTTAATGAGTCAATTGGAGGCAATTGAACAAATCTATTCGATTTAATATCTCGATTAAAAAACACAATGAAAGTAGATTCAAATGGAGCAAGTGTTAACATGAAGTTTGTTCCTTTATCTGTAACTTTTAAATTTTCTAAATAAGATATATCTCCATTTACAGGATTCCATTGGCTTGGAACTTTTTTAGAACAACGTAATGTTACTTCTATTTGTCTCTCTTTATTTTCTTGATTGGATATGAAATAGACATCACCTTCATTACCTGTTCTGTGTGTCCATGCAATATTTTCCGGAACAATTACATCTTGTGTTACTCCATAAAATGATAAATCATTAGTATTGATTATTCTATTACTGATAACCGAAACTCCATTTTTCTTTAATTCTTTTATTTTCTGATTTACTTCATAAGAATAGGGTAAGCTATCTGGAAAAATATGAGGTTGATAAGGTAATAACAATACATTGTATGAACTACCACTCATCAATAACATTCGACCATTCTCCCCTTTTGTCATATGCAGTAAAGCATCTTTATTAAACGAATCATATGCATATCCATTCAATGGATTCACCCAATCTTCAGCCTTAAAAATATTAGCTGAATGATTTACACCTGCAGGCATTTCAAGCATAGGCTGGTTAACATTGGCTAAACGCTTTTGTTCATTATCCACACGTTCTTTTCCCATAATACCAGACAAATAAGGCACAAGTTTATCCGGAGTTAACGCTCGTCGTGGAACTTCTTCACCTGTGAACACTGCAATGTCAGTAACAGGATGGCCGTATTGCAACATTGCCTGACAACGGGCAACATAATCCACAAAAGCTTTTCCGGGTTGCCACCAAGTTTGGTCGCGTTGGAAGTAATGACCAATTCCATCGAGAGTCATTCCCGGTGCACGATCCATGTAGGGATTATGAACAAAAATATGAAAGAATACTTTGTTGATACCAAGGGCAAAGTTACGGTCGAGTATTGGCTTCAACATGGCCGGATGTTCATCCCAGTTGATGCGTAACTGGGTGAAGCTCTCGGATTGGATAATGTTTTTTCCATAGATATGCGCCCCGCTGATGGCATCGAGCATATCATTGGGTTTATCATGTGTCGGACTGCGTAACCAGAATTCACCCATTGGCCTGTCTATTTCTTTGAAATGAAGCATGCCATCGCTCACAAAGGTAGGAGCCACACACTCAGCGGATGTTTCACACCCATAAGCCTTTGCATTTTTCTCCATGACTTTAAAAAATACGTCTGATACCAGATCCGAAATGGTGGTACGGACGTCCAGTAAAACCTTTTCAGATTTATCGGCACTTTCTATAGGATAACCTGCCAACAAGGGCAAATAAGGCATCAGGTCATAACCACGTCGGACTTTAAATTCAGAGGCAAAGCTTTTACTCCAATTCTGGCTGCCACATTCCCAACTGTCGATGTGCATAAATTTCAATACCCGGTGAGCCAGGGCGGAGTCTGTTTTTGCAAATGCTGCACCAAACCAGTTATCAAATTGTTTCTGTACGGCTGTTTCACTGAATTTATCACATTCCAGTCCTTTTGCAGCACCTCCTGTAGCATTTGTATGCCCGGTGGAAGTGTGTCCCATGCGCAAAATACGCCAGTTGCCTTTGGGAAGCTTCGTTGTCAATACCCCATCCTTCATCGATGAAGTCAGGTTCAGTACTTCACTAACTTTGGAGCAATCATTGTCAGTAATTTCGTCAGAAGTAGTCTTGTTTGCTACCCGCCATACCAATCCGGCTTTTCCTTCCCACTGGTTTATACGGGGTGTTGAACTCAGCAGGACTTGCTTTATTTTCAATGTGGGCTTCCACTTTGCAGCATCCAGGTCTTCACTGCCGGGTTCACTGCCTTGAGGATTCCAGCTAAGCCGAAAATAACGGGCAGTAGTAGCAGAAAGTGCATAGGTGTAGTTCGAATCCGTATTTTGCCATCCTTGCCTTGCCGGAACAAGTTGTTTCACTAAATGGAAAGAAACTCCGTCCTCACTGGCCATGACGCAAAGCCGTTGAGCCTGAAAGTTATTCCCTGAAGGAAATACCTCAAGGCTTCTTAAGGTGATTGGTTTTGAATATTGATATTGAATCCAACATGGTATTTCAGACCGGAATACTTTTTCTATACCGGAAAAAGGGGCAGGATTATCCGGATTATTGGAACTTATAACAGGCTTTTCGGATTGCACCGATATGCTCCCTTTAAGAGGTAATGCATAGACAGCAATATCTTCGTAGTAACCGTTAAAGGACTCAGGTTTGGCCAGAATGACTGATCCTGCTTTTCCTCCTGAAACAATGGTATCGTTCCATACTACTTTTTGCATAGACTCTTTGGGAGTAATCCAGGGACCACCGGCCAGGGCAAACCCATCAGAGATGTGCATGCCCAGTTTCAGGTTCAGCCGGTCGGCCTGTTCCATACTGTAACGAATTATTTCCCACCATTCGGGAGTCAGTTGTGCAACAGCATTTTTATAACCCGGACCTTCATCTATACTTTTGATGGTCATTAAATACGCTCCTCCCAACCCAATCTCTTTCATAGCTTCCAAATCGGCTTTTATACCTTCCTTTGAAACAGCTCCATACATCCAATACCAGAATGTCCAGGGCTTTGCTTCTATTGGCGGTGTGATGAATTGTTCGCGCAATGAAGGCTGGGCATAAAGTGTCCCGGTACCAAGCAGGACTATAAAAAGACAGGATATGCAGAACCTGAAATGTTTCATATTGATAGTTTTAACCCAAGATGCAGGTTTGTAAATTCTTCCTTTGAGCTTCCTGATTGAATTAATTGAAATTAAAAATGATTCGTCCACTATAGACTCCATGTACCCATTTCGGTTGGGACGATGGTCCAATCAGATCAGTTGTATTTACTTTGTTCCGAACAGCAGGTATAACGTTTAAGATTGATATTCCGCTTTTTGGCAACGTGTATAACAAATTATCACGGCCATCCCTGGGTTCGTAAACACCTACATAGGTTGCTGGGGTTTCATTTGTAATACTTATTTCGCCTTCTGAGGTTTTTATATTCATCCAGTTGACATTAGCAAAATACCCCTTAAATTCAGGATAAATAAAACTCTCTCCGGGAATCGGATCGTTGTAATCATTCGCCCAGATATCATACGTCGGTCCCTGTAATCTGTTCTGCCAGACACGATAAGGACCATCACCCAGCCAACGTTTACTTTCTACTTTTTCTTCCGGATAATCAAACTTAATCCCCATCAGGTCTACTACTGCATTAAAGTTGTAGGCATACTCCAGGGTAAGTTTTCCATCGGGAGTAATAGTCCATTGTGCTTTGTCCAGGTTCCCCAATTTATAGTTTGCCGTTACTGTCAGGTTCTTTCCTGCTTCTTTTGTTTCAAATCCATTGAATACGGCAGCATCAGTAAATTCCGTATAAGTTCTTTCCTTCGCATGAGCCTGTTCATCATCATGATTGTAGAACTGGTCGAGTGAACGGTCGGCACGGCGGGCAGCAATAAAGCGTGGGCCATTGCCAAAACTAATAGTACGACCTTTCACACTTACACCCTTCAACTCACCATCTTTTTTACTGAAGGTATATTTTTTATCCCCTGCAGTAACTGTAAGAGTTTCTGAAGTCGATTCCTGTGTTGCTATGGTGCCGCTTCCTGAAATGTTCTGGACAGGTTTATTCCTTGCTATCGGGTACGACCATCTCCAGAGTTCATCACCTTTGTAATCGATAGCAGTCAGAAAGAGTGCTTCAGTTTGTGCATCCAATGAGATGTTCAGGTTTAATTTTCCAGAAGCATGGGGTGCAATATCACTTCCTTTAACTTCATCTTGTTTCAGAATAGTTGTTTTTCCGTTGGAATCAGAAGCTACAGGGAATTTAACCTGTTTCCATATAAAACGGCAGGTATTGATATTCAGAAAATCGTACCTGTTTTCAAGGGTAAATGTTCCATTAAAATTCGCATCAATGGTTTTGTCCATGACCTGTACCGGGTTCCATATTTCCCTGACGGAATAATAACTGCCTTCTTTCTCGTGATGCGGACCTACAATACCATCGCAGGCATAATTACCCTGATTGTCTATAAATCCGTTCATATCCGTACGTTTTACTCCTTCATCTGCCAATACCCACAGGAATCCTCCAATACAACGGGGATGGGTACGCATCATTTCCCAATAATCCCATAGCCCTGCACCATGGCCTCCGTCATACAACCCGTGTAAGAATTCGGTAGGCATAAATATCTCCGGCTTGCGCAAGTATTCCTGTGTCTCACCGTACGAACGGTAATGCATGGTTTCAAATCCTCCAAAGTTACCCTGTGGATGAATGACAGGACGCAGTTGAATGTCATATTTATGAAACTCACCATTCAGTTCATCGTTCCAGCCTTTTTCGTTTCCATTGCTCCACCAGATGATGGAAGGATGATTTACATCACGAACAACCATCTCTTCTACCAGCTTGACTCCGGTAGTAGTGTCATAATGCCCATGCCAGCCGCCCAATTCGTTCATAACATAGAGTCCCAGTGAATCGCAGGCATCCAGAAAATCAGGATCGGCAGGATAATGCGATAACCTGACTGAGTTCATGTTCATGCTTTTTATCAGCAACACATCTTCAATGTTCTTGATTTTTGAAAGGGTACGCCCACTCTCGGGACGGAAACTGTGGCGGTTAATACCCCTAATATTGACCCGAACCCCGTTAATATACATTCCATCACTTTCACGGACTTCAATGGTACGAAAACCAAAACTTTCAGTCAGTTGATGCACGGTATTTCCATCTTTATCCAATAGAGTGAACTGGGCTTTGTACCTGTTGGGCGTTTCAGCAGTCCATAATGCCGGTTTATTGATCTCTGCAGTGGTCACTGTCCAGTCACTGCCTGTTTTTACAGGTGAAGTAGTTTCATTAATTTTAGTACCCTTTGTGTCAAAGATTATTGTTTTGATGCTCCAACCTTCGGTGGCTTTATTCAAATAACAATTTGCTTTAAAAGTTCCATCCGCCTTGGCATCAATAGCTACCTGGGATATGTTCACAACCGGTTTGATTTCCAGAAATACCGGGCGGAATATTCCCCCAAAGTTCCAGTAATCAGCACGGCGTTCTGCCAGGTTGACTCCTGCATTTTCACTCTCTTTGCTTACAGTAACTTCAAGCAGGTTTTTCTTGCCATAGTTCAACCTTTCACTAATGTTATACGTAAAGCGGTAAAAGGCACCCTGATGAACAGGCCCTGCTTTTTGTCCGTTTATTTTCACTTCAGTATCCGTCATGGAAGCCTCAAAATTGATAATCACCTGTTTTCCACGCCAGGCCAGGGGTACTTCAAATTCATACTTGTACATCCCTTTCTCATTGGCAACTCCATCCGGAAAAGCTTTCCCGTAAAATTTCATGCCATACTGGTATTTTCCGAACCCCTGTAATTCCCAGCAGGAAGGAACCCCTATCTTAGTCCATTTGCCTGAATTATTCCCATCGGTACAGAAAAAATCCCATTGCACCATATCGTCTGCACCGTGGCCGGAGAGATAATAACGCAAGGTTATGGATGCATTTTTTTGTGCAAAGGTGTTTGCTGTAACTAAATAGAATGTGAGAGTAAGTGTGAAATACAGAAGAATTTTTGAGTGTCTCATTATCTTTTATGTATTGTGAAAGCTATGACAATATGAAGAGTAGACGTAAAAACCTTAATTTTGTACCCAATAAAATGAGTCTAAAAGTCAGAATAAACAGGCTTTTTATAAAGATTTAAAACCGTGTATGTTTCTCAATGTAACGCTTATTGGGGTGAATTGATAATACTTCTCAAAGAATTAAAAGGTTGTCATTGTTTTAGCAAAGTCAACCTTTTTAGTTACATATTGGAAAACTAAATTCTACTGATTAGTATTCAAACAACCCACCGATCACCGTTTTAAATTCTTCAAAGATGCCTTTGTTTGATGCCAGTACCGAACCGTTCTTAAAATAATTGTTGCCTCCATTAAAATCAGAAATATGACCACCTGCCTGTTGGATAATCAGTACCCCGGCAGCAATGTCCCAGGGTTTGAGGTTGAATTCAAAGCGTCCATCATACCGTCCGCAAGCCACATAGGCCAGGTCGGAAGCAGCAGAACCGCTTAACCGCAAACCATGGGTGTTTTTCAGGAAATAATCTACTGAATTCAATAGTTCGGGATACCGGTCCATGTAATGATGCGGGCGCCCACTGACTATGAGTGCTTCTGAAAGTTTATCAGCTGTTGAGACATGGATTTCCTTTCCGTTTAAATAGGCTTTGCTTCCTTTCCAGGCATAAAATACCTCGTTGCGGGTGATTTCATAAATGACTCCTACAACAGGTTCCTGATTGAAGGTAAGGGCAATGCTTATGGCAAATGGGGTAGAGGCATGTATGAAATTGGTTGTCCCATCAAGGGGATCAATAATCCACAGATAATCTTCGCCATGTTCGACTGCTGTACCTTCCTCGGTTACAAATCCTGCTTCAGGCATAATTTCTTTCAGTACCCTGACCAGTTGCCTTTCAGCTTCCTGGTCGACATACGAAACGAAGTCATTCTTGCTTTTTGTTTCAACAGTATCCAGCGAAAAGTCCAGGCTTTCCTTTTCAATGTAAGACGCAACTTCTTTGCTCAATTCAATCACACGGTCAGTAATGCTGCGGTATAACTCATCTGTTGTTTTGGTCATATCAGGAATTGTTTAATCCATCATTGTTAAATGGTCTACAAAAGTAAACAGAATTAATGTTGTTTTTCAGATCTATTGTGACTTTATGAGACTTTTGAGGTTAAATAGTTTTATTGTGTCCTTAAGTGCCTACTGTGGTTATAAATCTTCTTCGGTTTTATTGATGTATTTTGGTTTCAACATGGTTAACTGCAATACAATGGCAATCACAACCACAAAACCCAGCATAGCAAAGTTCTTTCCCATATTCCCGGCATCAAATGTTTTCCCAAGGTAATTGGTAATGAATGCCCCGGAGGCTATTCCCACCAGGTTCATAAGTCCGTAGCCCGTAGCCCGGTAACGCGAAGAAACAAACTGGCAAAGGATCGGCATGTTGTTCACATCGAATATCCCAAAGCCCAGTCCAAAACAAAGTGCACCTCCGAGTATGGTCGGGAAACTGTGCCCGTAACCCAATAATATCAATGCAGGTATGGTCAGGCTTAACCCGACAACCCCTGTATAAATGCGTCCTTTCAGGTTCTTCTGTACCCATCTGTCGGACAGTACTCCGCCAATCAACACTCCGGCAAAGGAAGCCATGGCCATGGTAATGGTAGCCATAGGGCCTGCCTGGGACATATTCAGGTGCAGGGTATCCGAAAAGAGAGTAGGAAGCCAGTTCTTGGTTGCCCAACCCGGCAGGCTGGGTGCGGAAAAATAAAACAGCAGTACCCAGAAAGCAATATTTCCCAACAAAACTCCCAAACCTTTTACTGCCAGGGAGAACTCGTTGAATATAGATGTAGTTTTGGTAGCATCCAGGACATAACTTTTCTTTTCCCGAAGGAATAATATCAATATCAGGCTGTATCCCATACCAATCAGCCCAAAGGAATGAAACGTCAGTTGCCAGGAGAAACTGGCAGCTACTGTAGCTCCAAACCCTCCCAATGCCTGTCCCAGGTAAATGCCTGTTGTATGAATCCCAATGGCAAACGACCTTGTTTTTCCCTGATGATAATCGGCAATCAACGAAAGGCCTGCCGGGATATAAAATGCTTCGCTCACTCCCATGATGGCACGCAGCACATAAAGCTGGTCAAAGGACTTTGCATATCCCATCAACAAGGTTACACCCGACCAGATAAATAAACTGCCCACAATCATCCATTTCCGGTTCAACCTGTCTGCAATAATACCCGAAATAGGGCTCATTAAGGCATAAATCCAAAGAAAAACCGCCATCAACCTTCCAAAATTGGTAGCCGATACCAATTCAGCAATGTCAATCATCATGGATGGTTTCATGGTCGAAAGCATTTGCCTGTCCAGATAATTGAGCAGGGCGACAAACCAAAGCATTCCGACTACGAGCCAGGGATAGAGTTTCTTGGAATTCATGATAGTAGATTAGTAAAAAAAATAACTTTTCCAAAGTTTAGAACTTTGGAAAAGTTTAAAAGGATTATAAAGGAAGATTGTCGATAGCCAGACGGATTCTTTTCCGATGTTCATCGTCAAATTTATTAAATGGCGAGGCCAGGAAGTCGTTGCAAATGCCAAGTACCGACAAGCCGCATTTCACTCCTTTTAAATAACTGGACCCGAAACTTCCGACACTGTAAATGGTTGCGCTGATTTGCATCACGATGGCATGCAGTCTTTTTACTTCTGCCATGTTCTGGGTTGCAGCCGCGTTGTAAAGGTCTACATATAATTTGGGGAACATATTTGCCCCCCCGTTTACACCTCCATGGGCACCCATCAGTACCACTTCAGCCATCATTTCTTCCGGGCCTACAAATATAGAGAAATCTTTCCGGTCACGCATTTCGTACATTACCTGTTGGAAATAAGTGCCGTTTGCGGAACTGTCCTTAAACCCGATTACCTTCTCATTTTCGGCAATCCTTTTTATGGTAGATGGTGCAAAATTTACTTTTGTATGCGAAGGCATATTGTACAGGTAGATAGGCAATTCCAACTGCGGAATCAGGCTTTCATAAAATTCTGCCAGTTCAGGTTGTCCGGTCGCAAAATAATAAGGTGGTGCTGAAACCAGTGCATCTGCTCCCGCATCTGCTGCGACCTGTGAAAGGCTAATGCTATCGGCCAGCGAAGTGTCCGATATTCCCACCAGTAAAGGCAGCCTGTCTTGTAAAATTTTGGCAGTTTGTTTAATCATTTCTGCCCTCAGTTCATAACTCAGGCTTTGTGCTTCTCCGGTTGTTCCAAGTATGAACAATCCATGTACTCCTCCCGCAATCACATGTTCAATCAATTTTTCCAATCCCTCCAGGTCCAGGGTATTGTTGTCTAAAAGCGGGGTGACTAAAGGTGGAACGATTCCACGCAACATTGTTTTCATCTTTTTTTTTGTTAGTTCTGTAAAATTATATTTCTAAAGTCTCTTAGTTTTTTAAGTATTAAAATGGATATAGGTAAGTAATCAGTAATAATTATTGATATATTTGTTAAATATTTAATCTGACTATTTCTGCAACTATTTAATTCCTGACCCCCCAACCCCCAAAGGGGGCGTAAGAGTGCATCTTCAGGAGATATTCAGTATTAGAAAGTTTTCAAATACTGCGTCTTTATGCTCCCTTTGGGAGTTAGGGGGTCAAAGCTCAAAATGTATCATTAAATACTTTGAATTACTTAACAGGAAATTAACAGTATCAGTTTATTTAAAATAAAACTTATTCAACCCACTGCTCTATCACCCTCTCCTTGGAAGAGGGCAGGGGGAGAGGTCTGCTTATAAGTAGAATAAAATAATTCTCAACTTCTTATTTAGCTTTGCTTAACCGGATATGCAACACATGCTCTTTCTTTTCAATGGCGTATTTCTTTAATACACCCGGTCCGCAGCTGCTGTTCCCAAGCCCGAGCACAGCACAATCCAGGCTCAGTATCACTTCTTTCCGCGGAATCAGGTTGCAGTCGTGATCCGTGTTGTAAAGGTCGTTGGCGGTAAAATGAATGGCAGAAACCGAAATTGTTTTTTCTATTGCATCAACCCGTATACCGGAACCCTGTTGGTTTGTCAGGCTTAAAAAGCGGACTTCTTCTTTATTCCCGGTGTCCTGTGGACGGGGATTCCGCTCTGTCTGTTCAGTGGTTTTGCCTTTCCACAATCCAATAAGCGCCGAACCTTTGCGGTCGGGATAATTCTCCTGAGGTCCACGGCCGTACCATGTAAAGTTCGTGTAATCGGGATTAATGGCAAATGCAATTCCAAGCCTTGGCAATTCAGGTAAATCTCCCAATGGAATAAAATGGCATTCCAGGTCAACCGTTCCAACGGTTGTTACTGTGTATTTCAGGGAAGTCTTTATACTTCCGCTTTTATACTGGTTTGTTTTAAATACTTGTACAATCAATGCCCCATCATTCAGGATAAAATGACGGATTGAATCGGTTGTGATAATAGGTGTGTCCAGGTTATTTGCACTCCAGTCTTTTGCCAGCCAATTTCCAAAACTACGGTCGTTGTCTACCGGTGCACGGAAAGCCTGTGGAATGGGTTGGTTCGCAAAGTCTGCCGGATGTGCCAGCGTTTCATGTCCGTCATAAACTAATGAAGTAAGGCTTCCATCAATTGTATTCCATCTTGCTGAAAACCCTTTCCCTTTTACCACCAGTTGATTGTTGATATCTGAAATCGACAAAGTTCCTGTGTTGATAATTTCTTTCTGTAGAAGTGCACCTTCCTGAAGTGCGAATTGTTCATAGGCAACTTCATATCCTGCATTTGCCCACACACAATTGTTTTTAAGTACGAAGGATATTTTTAACCGGACATCCCCGGCAGGTAATTTTACCCCTGCCATTGGTGAGTTGAGAGTAACGCTGTCCCCGGGCTGGATCGCTCCCGGATTAAGTTCGCCTTTCCTGAGTTCTTTTCCATCTACCGAACACGACCATATACAACGGTACTGTGAAAGAGAGACATGATGATTCCGGTTAA
This sequence comes from Paludibacter sp., assembly GCA_028710415.1. Taxonomy (GTDB): domain Bacteria; phylum Bacteroidota; class Bacteroidia; order Bacteroidales; family Paludibacteraceae; genus Paludibacter. Next base: position 132,674 of record JAQTUE010000005.1, read on the forward strand.
TGATAAGAATTTTATTGTCTTTCATGCTAATGGCAACCGGTTGGTATACTTTTTTAACTTCCCAATATTTGGGTGTAGTTTCACGGTCGCTGGTCACGACGCCTTTGATACAGAAGGTTTTCAGGTTCGGTACATCCCCAAAGTCCCCGCCATACGAAACCTGTGTTTTCCCATTTGGCAGCGTTTTAAAAATCCCTTCATCCACCCATTCCCAGATAAAGCCTCCCAATAAACGTTTGTTGCTGTAAAATTCATCCCAGTATTCCTGCAGGTTTCCGAGTGCATTCCCCATGGCATGGGCATATTCGCTGGTCAATACTGGTCTGGTATCCTTTGTTTGTTGTGCTATGGTCAACAGCCTTTCCCAACGGGCATTCTCAGGACGCTCCGCATCACTTCCTTCTTTCATTCCGGGGTTCAGGTAATCTTGTTGTACACGGGGATAGAAACGGCTGATCACATCCACGGATGCAGGGTCCGGATTTCCGTTTATGCCTTGCGCCCCTTCGTAATGTACCGGCCGGGTAGGGTCGAAGTCATGCAACCAGGCAGAATTAGCAGCAAAGTTGGGTCCATAACCGCTCTCATTTCCCAGGCTCCACATCACTACGCAAGGATAATTCTTGTCTCGTTCTGCCAGACGGATTACACGGTCCATGAAGGCTGCTGCCCAGTCCGGATCGGAAGCAAGCCCTCCCCGCAACCCATGTTCCTCAATGTCGGTTTCATCCAGCACATACAATCCAATGGAATCGCAGAGTTCATACCATCGTGTCACATTCGGATAGTGGCAGGTACGGACTGCATTTATATTGGCCTGTTTCATGAGTAAGATATCCTGAAGCATGCGTTTTTCGGTCATTACTTTTCCCAACAAGGGGTCATGCTCGTGGCGGTTGACACCCCTTAACCTGATGGGTTTTCCATTCACCAGCATTTGTCCGGCGTTTATTTCTACCGACCGGAACCCTACTTGCTTGCCCACACGTTCGATGACTCTTCCGGTGCTGTCTTCCAGTGTAACCAACAAGGTATACAGGTTCGGGGTTTCAGCCGTCCATTTTAAAGGATTAGAAACCTGTGCCTTTAATCTGCCAAACTTGCGGGGTCCCCGTTGCGGATTCCATTCATTCATCAACGCCGCCTTGTGGTCCAGATTCAATATTGATGCGGCATCAGCTGTAACATTGACCATGTTCTCTATCGTAGCCCGGACTTTATATCCTTTACCTGTCTCGTTTCCCGAAACAGATAATTTTGGGTCAATTTCAAGCGAGGCATCCCGGTAATCCTTGTCAAGCAGGGTGCGGACCGTGATGTCTGTAATGTGGATATTTGGAGTATGAAAGAGCATGACATTCCGGTGAATCCCTGCAAAACGCCACATGTCCTGGTCTTCCAGGTATGACCCATCGCAGTATTTATACACCTCAACGGCTATCCGGTTTTCTCCATCGTTCAGATAAGAGCTGACATTAAATTCCGAAGGTTCCATACTTCCCTGGCTATAGCCCACCTTGATGCCATTAATCCAGACATAAAAAGCACTGATTACTCCATCAAACCGCAGGTAGGTCTGCCCTTCCGCTTTCCATCCGGCAGGCAGCATGAACGACCGGCGGTATTGTCCGGTAGGATTACGTTCCTTAAAGGCTGTGTAGCTTTCCTTTGGCGTTCCCATCACCCGGGGTGGATCTATTTTAAAAGAATAACCCGAGGAAACATAAATCGGGGTGCCGTATCCGTTCACTTCCCAGTTGGCAGGGACAGCGAGTGTTTTCCAGGCAGCATCGTCGAACGTAGTTGTATAAAAATCGTTTATTTTACCTTCAGGGGTGGGAGTCCAGCGGAACTTCCAGGTTCCGTTCAGGCTCAGGGTTCGGTCTCCCGGAACATCCCCGTAAGGTATAAAAGCATCCCTGGCCGGTTCCCGGTTAATCTGCAGTATATGTTGGTTTTCCCAATCCGCCTGTTGGGCATTGATGGCCAAAATAACCAGTAAATTCAGGATGATGATTGAAATTATTTTCTTCATGTTGCGGATGGGAATTATTTAAACGAGACGTTCAAAATCCTCGAATGTACTCATAAATCCCGTTCTGTACGGACTTTGATTCACCGGGAATTCAGGCCTTTTTTTGCATTTTCAACACCATATTACCTCATTCTTCAATAAACCTTCTAAACTATTATTTTTTTGAGCAATTACTTTTGATGCCAGGATATTGCTATGATGTCTTCATGATGTTGCAGGTATTGCGTTATAGTTTCCAGAACCTTATGCTGTTGACACGTATATATTACGCTCCTTAATAGGTACGTGATATTTACGAGACATATACGTATCTATAGCGTATCTCCTACGTAATACGTGCAACATCATGAAGACATCATGGCGACATCTTCAAGAAAGCGTTCCACGTTACGTCTTTCGCGTTCCGCGTTTGATGTTTGAAAGGTTTGAAAGGTTTGAGAGTCCAATAAACTGGGAACTTCACTACGTTTCGATTCTAAGTGTTTGAAGATTGAAGGGTCCTGATAAACAGGGATCTTCATTTGGTTACGTATTGATAGATAGAAGAGTTTAACAGGATGGGAAATTATAATAAGCCCCGGTACACTTTACTGTATCGGGGCTGAATACTATTCTCAATTAGATAAACAAAAATATCACAAACTATCAATCCCGGGTTTTATGTTCCTTATCTGTGTCTGATAGTTTAGGGCTATCGTGAAGTTACGATTCAGATACAACTTGTTGGAATGATAAATACTTATCAAGCAACAAATTGATATAACCTCTTTGTAATGTTATGTTTAACAGACGTTTATTGCACTATAAGCGATTCAAAGGTTAGCCCGTTCATGTCGGGGGCGGACAGTATCACCCGGTAATGGCCGGCATTGATAAAGCTACCGGTGGTGGTACTGATTGTACGCCACTTATCAGGAATATTTGGGAAGGTTATTTCATCATCCTTCAAAACAGTACCGTCCGAAGAAATGAATTTCAGTCGGAGATGAAGTACTTTACCTGTTGAATTCATATAATTGAACCGAAGGGAATAAACCTGTGCCAATCCGGTGGAAATATTCCATTGGATGGAATTGGTTGTTCCTTTCCCAAAGCTGATGCAGGTACTGTCACGCAGTACTTTTTTGGAATAGGTGCCTTTCAGGATAGCCTTAACAGCTTTATAACCGGTATTGATACGTATGTTTTTATCCACAGGAAGCGATGCAACAGGTGTCTTCTCTAAGACAACATGTTCTGCTTCTGCCCACGACCAGGATGTTTCAGTCCTGGCAGGTACCTGAAGGCTCTTGTCCGTTGTGGCAATGGCAATGGCAGAGAGTACGGCTTGCCCGGCTTTTACAGTTGGGAATGAAACAGTAAGTTTTCCGTTCTTTACGTTGGCATGCACTACCTTTTTCAAGGCAGCATCATGTCCGCATTCCGCCCAGATGTCCAGGTCTTTCAACACTACCGAATCATTTACAGCGACATCAAACATTCGTAATCCTTCACAATCCGTTCCGATACCACCTCCCGTTCCATGCCAGGGCTCGATAAAATAAAGCTCTACCCGGTAACGGCCATCGGGTACCTTGAACTGATAGTCCAGTTTATGGCGGCCATACCGGAAATGACCAAGCAATGCCCAGTCACGAACACCTTTGATAGGATCATTTGTAACCTGCTGGCTGGCCAGATAAGGATTCAAGCCTTTGAAATCGGAAGCCCAGGAACGTGAACAGGTTGAGTCATCCTTTGCCCATTTCTGGTTAAACTCATCGGTATAGTCATCTCCTCCACAATTTACCCGGTAGAGATAATTATATCCTGATTCTCCTTTTAATAAAGGCGTTGATTCTGCATAAAGCTGATCGATATGAGGAGCTTTTTCGAGGTTATTAAATACGATAACATCTTCGGCAACGGCTTTCCCTCCGAAATAACCTACAGCGCGAAGTACATTGTACCTGACATCCCGGTTTTCCCACATAAAGTGTGTTCCTTTGCCATTATTCTTTTTACGACCCAGGTAATTGTCTGTTGTAGCATCGTTATACAGCTTCACACTATCGCAATTGCTGTAGGCTTCCACAGTTGCTCGGCTTCGTTTGGTGAACCTGTCAGGCCAGGTATGTGAAACGAGATAGACCATGGGGTCTTTCTTTGCCGAAACATAATTTGCCCGGTACATGTAATAGGCATCGGTAGGTTGTTCCCAGGGGGTAACCAATCCTTTGTAGTTAAACGGCCCTACTTTATCAATAGCCCGGTACCCTTCATCCGGTTGACGGCGACCCGGGTTGTCGTGCGAGCTGAATACCCACTGGAATTGCCCGCAAACACTGTCCTTAGCCTGTTCTGCCAGACGGATTTTCATCTCCAGAAGCTGGCACATGCGGTCTTCACTCCAGACACCCTTTTGATCAAAAGCTGCGGGTTCGGTATGCAGGCCCAGGCTGCGCCAGGCGCCATATTCCCCGTTGAGCAACTGGTTCGGCTGCGCCAATTCATGATTATAATTTTCAGGTTTGCCACTATAGGTGCCACTCCAGTTCTGCACCACATTCCAATCGGTACCTTCACCACCGTTACAAGTGGTAATGACCCGCATAGTACGGGCTGTAGGATCCATTTCGCGGATAATATTGCTACATTCCTGAGCAAACTCCTTGGGTAATACACTTTCATTCTGCAATCCCCACATGACCAGGGATGGTGAATTGCGGCGTTCCTTCACCCATTGGCGGAGTAATTCCTTGTAGTTGTTCCTGAAATCAGGGGTGTCGTACCATATATGAGCTGAGAACTGCGGCCAGAAAAGGGTTCCATCCTCATCCCAGTATTTCTGGTATTCCAGGTTGTGTGGTTGGTGGGCGTCCCGGAAAGCATTGAAACCGGCTGACTTAATTTGTTTTACCCTGGAAGCAATCTGTTCATCCTTAAAAGCATGCGATTGTCCAAACTGGTGCTCGTACTCACAAATCCCATTGATGAATACAGGCTTGTTGTTCAGGTAAAAACGTCCATCGGTACCGGTGCGTTTTACCGGCCAGCTTACTGTGCGGATGCCATAGGGAGTTGTTATTTCATCCAGGGTTTTATCCCCCTGTTTTACCATGGAGGCTAATTTGTACAGGTACGGACGCTCCAGGTCCCAGAGTTTAGGATTCTGAATTGCTGATGCCTGTCTGACAATCCTGGTTTCACCGGGAGCAAGTTTTACCTTTTCAGCCAGCCTGAATACAGCTATTCCATCGGCATTGTTCAGTTTGTTTACAACATCTGTTTCGGAGGGTTGGGAGCCATAGTTTTTCACTTCCGTATCAATAAATACAGAATCAGCCTTGTCATTGTTCCAGATATGGACACCGAAAGGTTCGATGCGGATGTTGTCGGTAATTTCCAAAATTACAGGTCTGAAGATACCCAGAGGTTGGGAGCCTTCGCTGAATCCCCACTCGGAAGAACAACCGCCGCAGACCCACGGCATATCTGTGATCATCTCAGGGTGTTCCGCCACGACGGTGAGCGTATTGTTTTCGCCCGGTTTAATGGCTGCGGTAACGTTCAGGGTAAAGGATACCCTTCCGCTGTTATGCCTGCCCAGGTTCTTGCCGTTCAGGCTGACAGTTGCATACGTGCCAACCCCTTCAAAGCGTATAAAGTATTGTTTGCCTGGCCCTGCATTGGGAGCAATAAAGTTTTTCTGATAGGTGGCAGTACCATGCAGGTTGCCATGAGTCAGTTGGCGGTATCCGTAGTAATCGTCCCAGTTATGAGGAATGTTTACTTTCAGGGTATCTTTCATCCAGGTCTTCCAACCTTCATTCAGGTTGACCACTGTACGCCGTTCTTTGGATTCAGGGGCAGGAAAATGCACGGTGGAACGTCCCATGGGCTTGCTGGTAGCCACGGCAATACCACGCTGGTCGGCAGTATTTACCCCGCAATAGAAATGATAGACCACACCTTTGTAGTTTATCAGGTAGCTCTTGTGTGCAAAAAGATTATCGTAGGATTTGGACGGGATGATCAGGTCGTCACCTTTCCAGTCGGCCCAATGGATCAGGTCATAACTGCAGGCAAAGGTGTTGAATGCCTTATAAGGTCTGTCGGCACGGAAAGCCGAGAAGTAAAACATGACATACACGTCGCCTATCTTCTGGATATGGGCATCACCGGTTATACCTTCCTCGTGGGTGAAGACAGGATTGCCCGGGTAGCGCTTCCAGTGTTTCATATCTTTCGACAAGGCTATGCCAATACGTTCGGCTTTAATCTTAGTCTCCGGGTTACGTCCTCCGGCATTGTAAAACATGACAAAAGGCTCACCCAGGGTTTTCTTTTTATCCCAGTAAACCGTGCTTTTATATTGCGTGATGTTTTCGAACCATTGGCCGTCTTTATCTTCGGGGGTGAGGATAGGGTCGGGGAGGGCTTCCCATTCAACAGCTTCGGTAAGCTTTGATTCCGGGGTATAGGCCACCCCTATTTTCAACGGTCCTGATTCATACCCGGAAGAAGCACCCCCGATGTAGGTCATCCAGTACTTGTGTTGGAAGGGTTGCAGGGCATAGGTTCCACCCCAGTCCATATCGGGCAGGGCAGGGAAACCTCCCCGTTGGTTCATATCCCAGGTTTTATCTTTGAATGAAAGCAACCGTCCTTTGGTTTTCCATTCCAACAGGTTATCACTTTCCGCCAGCCAGGTTGTGTAGCCGCGCCCATCAGTCCCGGTACGGCCGTTGTACATCAGGTAAGTCATGTACCATGTATCGCCTTTCCTGAAAACCGTAGGGCAATCAATCTTGTACTTGTTGGTAGTTGGAGCAACTACCAGCCCGTATTTATAGGGTGTTTTTACCTGTTCATAGATTTCTGCCATCTTAGCCTGAGATACTACAGGCTGGGCGGTGATAAATTGAACCAGGAAAGAAAGTATAATCAGGGAGAGTAGCTTTTTCATAGAATTTTAATAGAACATCCAATCCATAGTTTCTTCTTTTCCGGTACCGGCAAGTCCGGCATTGCGGGTTTCAATCATGCTGTTTGTAGCCCCCAAAATCAAACAAAGACCTTTGGGCAGCAACAGTTTGTTTTTTCCTGCATTAAAACTGTAGGCATGTACATTTACTACCGGCAATCCGTTAAATCGAACGGCATTTATCAGAACGGGTTCAGATTGTCCATATAAATTAGCGGAAGCATCAGTCTCAAGGGTAGGTGCTTTGGCAAATTTCTTTTGATCATCACGGAAATACCCTACCAGAATCTTAACTGGTGCAGTAGATTCAAAATCAACAATGGTGCCTTCGTTGGATTGGTTATCTGCATTCAATAGCCAACCATTCATGCCAACAAGTTCAGGTGCCAGGTCTTCAATTTTTGAATCCAGATCAGAATAGACAGAAACTCCTTTAGCCAGTTTTATGGTTGTAGCTTTTGTGAGTAGGCTTATGCCTGCAGAGGAAAGAGGTGGAATGATTTTAGCTTCCTGTATTTCATTCCCGTTTTTCCCTTTCAGCATCGCCAGGTTATTCCTGAAATTTAAAAGTTCTTTCTGGTAGTGTACGTATAACTCTTCCCAGGTTTTATTTTTACCGTTATCGCCTCCGATAGGGATTCTACGTTGCGAAGTCTGCATGCTGTTTGCATACAGGTAATGATCCTTTGTCAGGTCAACCAGTTTGTTATAATGTTCCAGGCTCTTTTCCAGAAAGGGGATGGCAGCATCCAGGTTCCTGATATCTTTTCCCCATTGGTAATCGAGTACCAACTTAGCTGCTTTTACTTTATTCTCGAAGAAATAAGCAAACTCACGGTAGCAATACATATCATTGCGCAGTCGTTCAAATTCCGCTTTGTTCTTAGTTACCTTCCCTTGCACCTGATCGATGGCAGCAATGGCTTTATCCCCATGGGCAATGACCTGGGCGATAATGTCCAGGGGCAATTCACCCATATGAGGCTGGTGTTTCCATTCCTTTTCCACGTATTCAATCAGCTTTTCACCTTCAGGCCCGCAGCTTTCATAGAATCCCGGATAAATCTTGTACTTGTAGGGGTTAACCAGTTGGCTCATAAACATGCCCAATAAGAGGGTCTGGCGGTTTCCTTCGGTGATCCCAAACCTGCGAAGTAACTTAGGTGCTATTTCCCCGGATTGATCATAAGCTTCCTTGATTTTACCGGCTTCACTTTCAGTAATTCCGTAATAATCACCTAACTGTTGATCCCAATAATTCAGTTCACTATTCTGATCACGATGGCAATTCCATGCATACCGTGCCCATGCCTTGTACCAGATCCAGTCCCGGTCGATCTGTTTCAACCGGCTACCATCAGCAAGCTTATCGGCTGTGTAAGGGTAATCCCAGAACGAAGACTGGGGATATACATGCAAGCCATTGGCACCCTTTACAACGTGCATGGCATTGACTGTCTTTTGAATGAATTCAGGTGACCCGTAACGCCATGGTTCCAGGTTAGCCAGGATATGGATATTGCTGATATGTACCGGTCCGAGTTCACTCAGGTCCCGGTCCGTTTTCGACCAGGGTCCGCCCGGTTCATAGGTTGTAAGGCTTTCACCGGTGTATTTGCTCATGGTATACAGGTTGCTGTACAAAGGCTTGGCAGCTAACATATCCATTTTTGCATCCGTGTCGTGCGAACGGAGAATAATTGGGGGTTCTTTGGCAGTGCCCAATGCTTTCATGCCATCTTTAACCCCAGGAATAATGGTTTCGGTAAACCATTTTACATCATCCTCGTTCGTGTCCATTGCTTCACCGAGTGTGATCAGAAACCCGATATTCGGATATTTCTGAACAAAGGCTGCAATACTCTTCCGTGTATAGTCACTGATCAATGGTGTTATCGGGCGATTCCGGTCCTGGGTAGGAATACCGTAATGTTCGGCAAAAGGTTTGGAGACAATGATATTATAAAACATTTGGATAATAAATATCCCGCGTTTATCCGCTTCTTTGGTCAGGAAACTATAGATCTCCTCATTCTTTTTGAACGTCGCATCATCGACTTCCACTGCAAAGGGATAGTCTTTCAGACGCACCAACGAGGCAAAAGGGTGCCCGTTCCACAGGTAAAGCGAGTTCATACGGTTTGATACCAGCATATCCAGGTATTCGATCCATTGTTTTTTATCGTAAAACCAGGGAAAGGTTTCGGGGGTATAAGGGTATTCGTATACAGTACGTCCGGGCAAATACGTAGTTTTTTGTATGCCGATACAGGTACCCCTGAGAACCATTTCAGGTGCATCGGTGTATGAAGCCGGTAAATCAAGTTTCTTTTCTTTCTTCAGACGGTCGATCAACTCACGGCAGCCGTATATGACTCCTGAACCGTCGGTTCCAATAATCAGGGTAGTATTCTTTTTTGTAGTGATGTAGAAGCCCTCTTTCTTCATGGAATCGGGCAACTGGATTCTCAATTGTTTTAAGATTGATTTCAAATCAGGATCGTTCTTTTCAATAGCCAGAATGGTTTTTTCTTTCAATGAAATCCCTTTTGCGTTGGTATTATCCACCTGAAAACCTGAATTCTTTAACGACTTACCCAACATATCAGTCGCAAATACTACCCTGTTCGAAGCATTTGGATAGCTGACTATATGGACGGTTTCGCTGAATGCCTGTTGGGCAAACAACAATACTAAAACAACACCTAAACTTTTAAATTTCATAATTAAAAAACTATTATTATACCTTAAAACAACATCAGATGGACGTTTTAAATGCCCTTCTGTACTCATTATTTTACTGTCGGTAAGTTACAGTTACTTCTTCCGGTGTATCTATCAGCAGCCTGTAACGATTATCTTTTAACTTCTCAAATGTGCCGATGCTGGCCTTAGGTTTGCTTACACTGACGATTGTCAGGGTTCCTTTTCCTTGACTTGCTTTCACCTTGATGGATTTGGCATTCATAAAAAGATGGACACTCCCGTTGGGTGTTGGCACTGTCCCTTCCATCCAGGTAAGACCGCCAAGGCTGGGAGTGATTGAATACTCACTGTAACCTGCTTTTGCGGGCTGAATGCCCAGGTAGTATTTCCCCAGTAGATAGATCGGGCTGGCTCCCCAGGCATGGCACAGGCTCTTTCCATAAGGCCTGCCATACATGGCTAAATGTTGGGCCCCTTTATCCGTTGGATTGTATTTTTCCCAGAAGGTAGTTGCTCCTTCGCGCAACATGCCACCCCAGTAATCTTTCATTTCCTTCATAACAGCAGTTTGTTCACCCAGTGCACACAGAGCTTCAAGCTCGTAAAAGCGCATGTAGGGAGTTGTGATTTTCATGATGGAATCATTCATCAATACCGACTTCTTAATGATTTGTTGCTTCTCAGGGCTGAGGTAATTGAAGAAGATGGCAAACATATTGGCATACCGGGTCACGGCATCTTTCTGGTATCCATCAATTCGGTTATGAACCAGTGCTTTTTTAGTTTCATTCCAGAAGGCAGGTTCCAGTTTGCTGCGAAGGTTCATTGATAGCCCGTCGTATTTTGAAATATCAGGATTATTCTTTACCAGTTTAGCACAAAGCGACATGGTCTCGAGGCTCTTACAAAACAGGATCTGCTCGTACGACAGTTCCCCGTGCTTGTCCATATATCCATCCGCCCAATCCACAAACACCCAGTCACCCGTCAGGCCTTCCACCATTCCGTTTTTATTGGTCCGGCTGAGCACATAGTCCATCATAGTCTGCATGCGGGGATAGACCTGTTCGATAAAATGCTTGTCACCCGTAAACTGATAATAATCGTATATCGACAGGAACCAGTAGAACGTATAATCCATGATGGTGTTGGTATGGCTGGTTACAGGATCTTTTCCACGCAATAGCCAGATATTGCTTTTCACTGTTTCAGCATCAAAGAACAGGTAATAATTCATCAGGTAACTTTGAATGGCATCACCACTCCAGACCCAACGGTCGCGCTTGATACCATCAATGAAAAACTCCCTGGTAGTAAGCTGCATGGTGTAAGCCCCAACTTCCCACATTTTATTTACTTCTTCATCATTGCAACGGAAGGAACCTCTCTTAACTTCAGGCTTGTATTCATACAGCATGCTTACATCCTGAAGTTCAACGCCACTGTCTTTCACGATATAGACATACCGGAATGCTTTGCTGTTTCCCAATGTATAGATATCCGTCAGTTTTGAAGTCACATCCAACGCTTCGTCGGTAATAGTAGTTCCAGCCACTTTTATTCTGTCGAGTGTTTCGCAGTACTTTGTATCGAGGGCTTCCTCCGGACTTTCACCGTAGTAAATGTGGATGTTCCCGATACCCTGAAGTCCCTTCAGCTGGATAAATCCGAAAGTCTCTTTGCCAAAATCAATCAGTTCACCATCATTCTTTTTCTCACGTTTTACAGCCTTAACAGGTTCTATTGCCAGTTTAAAGGCGGAAGGAGGTGTACTGGGATTATTGAAATTATTCGAGGCGGCATCCATATAAACCGTAGCGGAAGTATCACTGGCTTTACCACTCTCATCAATCCATTCCTTGTCTTCGTACGTTACCTTCCAGGAACCATCCGAATGGACAGTCTTCCCGTTGACAAAAATAGCAGGTGGGGTGGATTGGTTCCATACCTTAATGTTTAAGTTGTGTTTCCCGGCAGGCAGCATAAATTTATGAGGCATGCCAAACTGTAACTTGCCATCCAGTTTGATATTAAACTTTCCTTCCACCGCAATTTCAATCTCTTCCGGAATAGCTAATTCTACCTTTTTACTGAATTCCACCAATACATAATGGCTGTCCATTTTCCAGAAGGGTGGGAAGAATGCTCCCCGTTCGGTACGGCGGTTATTCATTTCATTCCCAAGCCAGATCTCATAGTCACCCGGATACCAGATCCAGGTCTGGGCATTGGACAGAAGTGTAATTGCTGCAAAAACGATCAGGAAGAGGGTGCGTTTCATTGTGTGTGGGTATTTTTTGTTTTGTTGTTTAACTTTTCCAAAATAACTTTTCCAAAATAACTTTTCCAAAGTTCTAAACTTTGGAAAAGTTTTATTTTAGGGTTGAAGATCAAATTCAATTAAAATATCAGTTATTTTTACCGGTCTCCCTGTCTGTAATGACCGGTCCATGGCCTGTAACAAGGCAACGGTGCCAATTCCTTCTTTCAAATCGGGATAAGCAACAAAGTCCTGCTCGATGCTATCCACAAAATACTCCAGGTAATTCTGATATTCGCCTGCGTGATGGCTTTGGCCTTCGAAACGGAAATAATGACTGAGAGTTTCAGCTCCCCAGGTGATGATTTTTTCTTCACCGTCTTTGGTTGTGACTGCATACCGCAGTTCATGATAATCCGCCTGGCTTGCACCGGCTGTTCCTCTTAAAATACAGCTCATCTCGCTTTCCCGTTGTGCAGGCTGGGTTGGAGAAGTATAGACGCCACTCACCCTGGCAATCCTGCCATCAGTGGCTTTAAAAATAAAGTGCATGGTATCCTCATTTTTTAGTCCTGCCGTTTTTCCATTGCTGCTGATCATGCCATAACCCATTACTTCTTCAATGTTGGGTAAATACCATCGTATAAAATCAACAGGATGACTTAAACCGCCATACAGCCACTTAAATGACTGGAGCAACGACCATTCTTTAGCCAGGAACCATCGATGATCGGCATTGTAATGTGCCTCGATGGTTATTAAATCTCCAATAATGCCATTCTCGAAGTCAGCTCTTTGTCTTTTAGCAGGCTCAAAGAACCTGGAGCTCTGGCCAATAAAGACCTTTTTACCGCTTTTCTCACACAGTTCCAACAATTCCTTTGCTTTCGACAAGTCATCAATAAATGGCTTGGTGCAAACCACATGTTTCCCGTGAAGCAAAGCCTGCTTAATGTGATCTGCATGAAGGTGATCGGGCGTATAAATAGCAATAATATCTATTTCAGGATCATTTAAAAGATCCTCGAAGTTTAAGGTATATGCATGAAAATCAAATTCCTTTGCCCTTTGTTTGCAAAGTTCTTCATTCCTGTCACACACTTTAATCAGGTTCAGTTTGGAGCTTTTTAAGGCAGCAGACATTGTACTTCTGCCTTCCCCAAGCCCCAGGATAGCTATATTCAACATGTTTTGATTTCTGTTATTAGTTTGTTTTTTTCAACGGCTGAAATGAATGGCTGATTCCGGCATTTGTTTTAATGCTGTCGTTTACCATTGGACCGTTGTTTTCCCAGGTATTGCCGGGACCATTGGCATTCTGAAGGAATTTTTCACCTTCTGTATAATTGTCTCTCACCGTGATATACGAAGACCCCTCGTCGGTATATAAATAAAACCAATGTTCGGGATCGTGAACATACCCCGGGTGATAAATATCGTGAACATAGTTTTCTGAAACTACGGTTTTAGGTTGTACGCCCAGGGTATATATCCCTGCTACATCGTACGTGTGTCTGGCATAATGCCAGATGTGATTTGCAAAAACACGGTTGTTGTGCATGCGGTTAAATGTCTGGTTCCAACCCCAACCGAGGCTGATTCCCATGTAAGAAACTTCACTGATATCATTGTGTTCAATATTGATATTGCTGACATATCCGGCACAAATTCCTACACAACCCCAGTCTTCGTTGGTGACATCGGTGATTAGATTATTGCTGATTTGTTGTCCGCTGCAAATTTCCCTTTCATCCTGAGGAATATACGGAATGTGTGTTTCATAAGCCGGTGGAGAAACACTTCCAACCAGAATGCCGTTTCCGGCAATATCCGTAAATGTACAGTTTTGTACTTTTCCACCCCGATCTCCATATTTATAATCCAGTCCGGAATAACCCAGATGTTCAAATTTACAATTATCAAAACTAATGGCATTCGAACTTTTTACTGTAACAGCAGCCGGAGCACGTTCAAGCCATACCTGGTTATCCAGTTTGTGATTATTATCACCACGGTCAATTTGAGGATCGATACGGTACGCTTCGGTAGCATACATACCTGCTTGCAAAGGCACATGCCCTTTTTCGGAAGGACGCATCCAGGTAGTATGGCTAAAAGTGATGTTTTTAAACAATACATTTTCAACAGGCCTGTCCAGTGTACCTTCCAGTTGTACCAAAGTTTCAATGGCAGGAACTATAATATCGTCCTTATTTGGATTTTCTCCGGGTAATGGGAAATAATAAATCTTGTTGGTCTTAATATCGTGAAACCATTCTCCTGGTTGATCCAGCAACTCCATGGCATTTGTAATGTAAAACGGGGAATTCACTCCTTTACCAATCATAGGACGGGGCCAGTAACGGTCGAAATGCAATTTGCTTTCAGGATTCTGGAAACGCACAGCAGCAGAATCACCATGAATTTGTATGGATTTAATCCTTAAGTTGTCAATACACCACATTTCATGGAGCACCATTTCGGCATAGGGTGCTTTCAATATATTTTTCACTGCTGATGTCGGTACCCAGAGTATTTCATTCGCCGGGTCGTTTCTCAGGATACGGGGCATTTTTTCAAAGTCTGCCACATTGCGTGCCCTGACAGCTTTCTTTCCATTCACCCAGAGTTGACGGAAGTCCAATGGTCTGCCATTAAAGATGGGTGTATCCGCTACCCACAGTTTCCCAGATTTCTTCCAATTGATAATTTGTACCCCGCCACTTATTACTACTTTGCTACCTTCTTCGCCACAGATCGTGGTGGGCAATTGTTCCGTGCCACTGTCTTCCGGGCGGATAAACAGCGCCTCGTATTCGGAATAAGTTCCGCTTTTCAGGATTATCCGGATTCCGTTTTCTATTCCCGGACTGTTCAGCCTGCGATATTCACGTGCTTGCCTTAATGCCATTGCCAGGGTTGCTTTTGGAGCTTCTTTTGTGCCAGCTGCATGATCATTACCTGTTGATGATACCCATATTTCCGTGGCTTTAATGACCGGGCAGCCCAGAAAAATTACTAGTAATAAAGTGAATGTTAGTCTCATATTTATTAGTTGATAAACCGATTAAAACCTATTCTGTGGGAAAACTTCTCAAACCTTTCAAACATCAAACTGCTGAGTATCGACTCGCTCGCTGCTGCTAAGAATGTGATTATTAGCGAGCGGTTCGTTAGTACAAACCCAAACCTCTCAAACCTCAAACTCTTCAAACCTCAAACCTTTCAAACCCCTCAAATGGAGTATTCGACATCCCGATTTTTCGGGACTCTTCAAACCTTTATCTGACCAGCGGCATCCAAACAGTCATATCCGATTTTCCACGATTACCCCAGGCATAATACGGAATCAGGGTAATGTTGACTGGTTTATCTGATTTCCCGACTGTACGATACAAAGTATTTTTCCATGAATCTTCATTCGCTAACCGTGCTTTGGCATCCAGTACCACTACCGGACTGCCTGCAATACTTACTTTCCGGGTGGTGAACTGAATATCTGCGGGTATCATTACATTATCAATGCCTTTGCTGCCTTCAATGTCCATTCCTTCGAGGCAATATACCAGCGGCCCGCGTTTTACGGTAGTCTGGTTGCGGGTTTCTTCCACCAGTGGATTTGATTCCAATAGCTTTACCGGCATATCAAGCACTAATTCCACAACATCCCCTTTCTTCCATTCTCGCGAAACAGTAGTATAGGTGTTAGCTTTGTTTTCAGACACAAATTCCTGGCCGTTTACTTTAACCACTGCTTTGTCACACCATTCCGGGATACGCAGGTTTAGGGCAAACGCTTTTCCTTTTGGTGCATTCTCTACAGTAATCTTAATATTCCCATCCCACGGGTAGTCGGTAGCCTGGGTGAGTTTTACTTTGTCTTTCCCGTTCAGCAATACATCCAGTTGGCTGCCACCGTACAGGTTGCACCAGATAGTATTTTTACCTGTGCTGTACATATAATCCTGTACTTCGCACAGGGTACGAACTGTATTGGGTGGACAGCAGAAACAACTGATATATTCGGTGCGTTCTTTTGGCCAGCGAAGGGTATAGGGGAAATCGCTGCTGATTCGTAATGGGTTGGTGTAAAAGAACCGTTTCCCATCGAGGCTTACCCCGCTCAGGACACTGTTGTAAAGTGCTGTTTCCAATTCATCAGCATATTTGGCATCACCCGTCACCTGGAGCATACGCCAGTTGAACAGCATATTTCCTATGTTGGCACAGGTTTCGTTGTGCGCAGTAGAATTCGGCAGTTGGTAGGCCCGCCCGTAACTTTGATGCACTTTCTGAATGCTGTCGGGTTTGTAATTCGTTCCATCCGGTGAGGTGCCATCGTATAAGGCTCCGCAAGCTCCTGTTACGTACATTTTGCGGGTGGTAATATCCGTCCAGATGTTTTCCAGGTTATCCATCAAGACCTTTTCGCCTGTCTCGGCATACACATCAGCTACGCCGGCATACAGATAGTTGGCACGTACGGCATGCCCCATGGCTTGTTTTTGTTTCCTGAATGGTATCCGGTCCTGATTATCGTCCGTCCCGTTTTCCACCATACCTCGTATGTCAATCAGGTCCTTGGCCAGGGTCAGGTAACGTGGATTACCCGTTGCCCGGTACATTTCAACTACCCCCATGTAATGGGAAGGGCAGATAGCATTCCGTGCAAGTTCTGCCGAAGCCGTTTCATAAAAATGGCATAGGAAATCGGTTGCTTTAACTGCTGCATTGAACAGGGTAGTCTTACCTGTTGCCCGTTTATGAATGATCCCGGCCATCATTAAATGACCCAGGTTATAGGTCTCGAAATTAAGGCGGTTATTAAATGCCCCTTTGGTTGCGTCACCTACTTTTGTGCCAACAACTGTATTATCCACTTTATGGGTATCGATGCCCTTGTGCATTTCGGCAATAATCACCGGGGTATGGATATATCCATCAGCGCGCTGGACTTTTACAATAGTGGCAATAATCCTGTCCATCAATGCATCCAGTTTCGGATCTTTGGTGATGGCATATACGGAAGCTACACTTTCGAGCCATTTATAGAAATCACCATCATGAAAGGGTGGTCCCCAATGTTCTCCATCAACCTCTCCGGCTGCCACTTCAAAGTTGCGGAATGAATGGCTGATATCCGGGTTGTCGAGTGTCTTCCACATGGAGAGTATCATAGTGTCCTTATACACTGAGAATCGCTCAGCCCAGAAGCCGTTTGTCCATTTCACGGCATCAATATTGGTGCTGCTCATTTTGGCAAATTTGCTGGCTGAGGTATTGGTAAGTCCGCTGTTCTGTGCATTGACACACAGAAAAGCCATTAAAAGGGAAAGGAAAAGGTATTTCTTCATATTAAAAGTTCATCAATCTATTTCCTACAAAGACGTAAGTCGTTTGGTTTTTGTACTTAGAATTGTATAAAAAATGCTTCGGGCATAAGCACCGAAGCATTTTCACTGAAAAAACATTAATCTATTTATTTAACTAACACCTAAAACTATTTATTGAACTGATACCTTTTGAATTGTTGAACCGGCTTTTACAATATAAATACCCGGTAATAGAGTCATGGTAGTATTGTCGCTTTTAACAACAGACGAAGCCACTTTTAATCCACTAACTCCATACACTGTTACCAGTTCTCCCACTTTTGCATTTCTGACAACAAGTGAATTTTTGGCTGCATACACAAACAACTTATTGCTTGTGTTTGACTCGACAGCTGTTACTGTGGATCCACCTGTTGCAAATGGAGTGGCTGCTGCTGCCAGACTAATTCCGGAAGCAGTGTAAGTACTGCCACTCACTGTAGCAGCAGTTGAAGCTGCATAGCCAGCACCTGAGAAAATAACAGGAGAAGAAGCATAAGTAGCTGTTTCTGGTGTTAATGCTAAGGTCGCAGTCGTTGCAACGGCAGGTGTCAAAGTCCACTCATCAGGATTTACTCCATAATTCGTAAATGTGCCGGTTGTAGTAGCGCTTACATTCGCTGAAATAATACCAACAGTTGCCGGTGTAATAGTTGCAGGAGCATAACCGGTTGCGGTCCCAATAGGGAATAAAGTGCCCGTGATTGCAGCTGTTTGAGATAATGCACCAGTTCCATTAGTTAAAACATAACTGCTGGCAGAACCTCCTGTAATTGATCCAACGGTTAAGTTAGAGCTTCCCAATGTAAGCTTCCCTGCTGTCAATGTCAAAGCGCCGCTCACATTCAATGCGGAAGCCAGTGAAGCCCCTGCAGGATTGTTTAACGTAAGGCCGGTAACTGTTTGGCCACCGCCAGTGATTGTTTGAGCTGCTGTTCCATTAAGTGTAACTGTATTAGGAAGTGCTCCTGCCAGAGTTAAATCTCCTGCAACAGGTATTGCGCCAATTGTTGATGGGACACCAAATGAATTCACATAAAGATTATATGCAGAAAGTGAAAAATTTGTAAGAGTAATTGCCGGGGCAACTTTATAATTAAATTTTACAGTTGAATATTTTGTTGGGTTAAAGATTATTTGACCGGCAGTACCTGCTGACATATTGATTGTAGCGCCCAAAATTAAAGTACCGGCATTTGCTTGAGTACCATCACCAATATTCATTGTTACAGAATTTGCTGAAGTATAAATATCAAATTCATTCTTAGATTGACGGTAGCTAGCCATATCCAAACAGCCATAAATATTATAAACCATTGGACCCACTGAACTGGGTGCAGAATTTTTGTGAAAATAACCGGCTACAAAGACTGTATCTCCGGCTGCAATTGTACAGGTTCTTTTATTGGTAAAAACATCAGCGCTTATTAATCCAAATGGTAATCCAGAACCAGTAGTAATAAAGGCAACTGATTCATTGATATACAGATTTAAATCTTGTGTTTGAAGTGATGAAGCTGTTGATATAGGTGCAAGTTGAACAACTGTAAACACATAACCTGAAGTTACACCCGGGGAATGTGTTATATTTAAAGCCTTCACAGTATTCGCATAATAAACGAACATTCCACAACCTTTAGGAGTATTTGTAGTTGCGAGAGATGGTATTCTATACCAACCGATAATACCATCATTAAGAATTGTACAGCTGTCGGTACTTGCCGTTGCAGTTGTTCCACTACAAGTGTATCCAACGTATAAAGCTACAGTTGTAGTAGCATTGGAATTTGTTTTTCCGGGTGCCCATGTTTTACCATAATTGTAAATATTTTTACAATACACCTGTTTAACTATGCTAAGAATACCTCCGCTATTTACAACTGCATTACCATTAACATATAATGCAAAACCATTTGTATTTACTACTCCGTTTACAATAAGTGTTGGACAACTTTGAATAGCAGTATTTACAGTAATACTATCACCAGCAACTATCTGAACTGAATCTGTATTTGCACTTGTTGGTACAACTCCACCAGCCCATGCTGAGGCGTTAGTCCAATCCAGACCAGCTATACCTGTACCGGCAGATTTAATTATGGTTGCCGACACATTATTCCCGATTCCTAATAGTAAGGACAGGAAAATTCCAAAAGTAAAAATGTTTTTCATAAGTAAAAAATTAATTGATTATTAATATTAGTTGATTATAGACTTATTTGAAATTTAGACGCTTGATTTCTTTTATTGTACTCATAAAAAATAGAAGTAGGTGAAATTATTGACTGTCGAATTTTATACATCCAGACAATCGATTTTGAATTCTACTTATATCTACGTCTAAAGAACTATAGCTGGCATAGATGTTGATCCGGAATTTGAATCTAAAATTCACTTCATTTTGTTTCATTTTTTGCAATTTATCCCGTGGAAATTCAAATTCCTAACCATGTCATTTGTTCTAGGTTCCGAGGGGGTTGCCTGGGGGTTGGCTGGGGGTTCCGAGGGCCCAAGCCCTCGAAACCCCCAGCCAACCCCCACTGAACTCCCTCTCAAGCTAAAACAGATCATAACCATTATAGAAATTAAATATTTGCCTGGCTACTTAAAGCAGCTGCTTCATGCTCAGCACTTTTAAACAGAGATTCAAAAGAATGCATTGTTCGGATAATCATACAGATAACTTTGCTTTTTCTGTTGGAACACTACTAATAAACGTTTTTTTACAAAGAATTCAAAATTTTCATTGAGTACTATTTTAGTATCCCTGCGTCTTTTCTTTGTGTGTGATTTAGATAACGTATTAAATTTTAATAGGAAGTATTTTAAAGAGTAATGATAAAGATAATTAAGTTATTGGCCGTCTTTTTGTTAGTATTCCAGTTTTGTAAAGCCGAAAAAGATTTTTATGTTTTCACGTCTTTTCACGAACCTGCCAACGAAGGACTCCGGTTTATATATAGTGAAGATGGCATGCACTGGGACAATATCCCCGGCACCTGGTTGAAACCAACTATTGGCAATCAAAAGGTTTTGCGTGATCCATCGATCACCCAAACACCTGATGGCACTTATCATCTGGTGTGGACCAGCAGCTGGAAAGGCGACCTGGGATTTGGCTATTCAAGTTCAAAGGACCTGATAAACTGGACGAAAGAGCAGTTGATCCCGGTGATGAAAGACGAACCTACGACTGTAAATGTGTGGGCACCGGAGATTTTTTATGATGACACTAAAAGTGAATTTGTAGTGGTTTGGGCATCCTGCGTACCTCACCGTTTTAAGAAAGGGCAGGAAGAAGAAAAAAATAACCACCGGTTGTATTACATCACCACAAAGGATTTCAAAACGATTTCGAAGACAAAACTGTTGTACGACCCCGGGTTTAGCTCCATCGATGCTACCATTGTGAAACGGGCAACCAACGATTATGTGCTGGTGTTTAAAGATAATACCCGTCCGAACAGGAACCTGAAGGTGGCATTTGCAAAGTCTGCTACCGGACCTTACAGCAGGGCAACTACTCCTTTTACACAAAGCTTTACCGAAGGGCCAGCCGTTGAAAAGGTCAATGACACTTACCTGATTTATTTTGATGAATACAAGAAATTCAGTTTCGGGGCAGTAAAAACAAAGGATTTTATTCATTACACGAACATTTCGAAGGAAGTGTCGGTTCCCGAAGGGCATAAGCATGGTACGATTTTTAAAGTTCCCGCTTCAACCATTAAGAATTTATTCCGTACCTACGAAATAAGTAATATTCAGAAAAAAGATACAACACAAAATGATCTTTCATTTATTAAGTGAAAAACTTAATTAACTTTGTATTCTGTCCATTAAATTCAAAATGAAAAATTTAAAACTTATAGCAGTCAGCTGTTTGGCAGTATTCCTGTCAACGGCTGCACTTTTTGCGCAGGATAAAATCCATTACACCGGCACCGAACTTTCGAATCCGGCATACCACGATGGACAACTTTCTCCGGTGATCGGGGTTCACAATATCCAGGTGATGCGGGCAAACCGGGAACACCCGGATGCTTCGAACTGCATGGGATGGACGTATAACCATCAACCCATGCCGGCTTATTGGAACGGAAAGTTTTACCTTCAGTATCTGAGCGGGCAGGTTGGCGAACATATCCCGCCTTCACAAACTTTCCTTCAAACCTCCACCGATGGCTATACCTGGTCGAATCCGGACGTTTTATTTCCTCAATATAAAGTCCCTGACGGGTATACCAAGCCGGATTATACGGGTGTAGCTAAAAACCTGACCGCTATCATGCATCAACGGGTCGGGTTTTATGTGTCAAAATCAGGAAGGCTCATCACCCAGGCTTTTTACGGGGTAGCACTGGATAAAAAAGATGATCCGAATGATGGGAACGGCATTGGACGCGTAGTACGGGAGATAAAGAAAAACGGAACCTACGGGCCTATCTATTTCATCCATTACAATCACGCCTTTAATGAGAAAAATACAGATTACCCGTATTTCACAAAAAGCAAGGATAAGGAATTTGTAAAAAGCTGCCAGGAACTGCTGGATAACCCTTTGTATATGATGCAATGGGTGGAAGAGTCGGACCGGGGAGATAAGCTTATTCCTGTTGATAAGGATTACAAAGCATTTTGTTATTATCACCTGCCTGATGGAAAAGTAGCCTGCCTGTGGAAACATGCCCTTACTTCCATCAGTACTGACGAAGGCAAGACCTGGTTGCAACCTGTTCTTCGGGCTAAAGGATTTGTAAACAGCAACGCCAAGATCTGGGGACAACGACTCAGCGACGGCACCTATGCTACAGTGTATAACCCTTCCGAATTCCGTTGGCCACTGGGAATATCCACTTCTGCCGATGGACTCAATTATACCACACTAAACCTGTTACAGGGTGATATTACCCGCATGCGCTATGGGGGCAATTACAAATCGTACGGACCCCAATACACAAGAGGTATTCAGGAAGGCGAAGGAACACCCCCTGATGGAAACATGTGGGTAGGCTACAGCATGAACAAAGAAGACATGTGGGTGTCGTGCATTCAGGTACCGGTAAGAATAAAGGCAACAGCCCAGGCAAATGATAACTTTGAAAAAAATACGAAACTATCGGAACTTACCGACTGGAATATACATTCCCCGCTGTGGGCTCCGGTCATGTTGGAGAAAAAAGCAGGCAAAAACTGGCTGACGCTGAAAGATAAAGATCCGTTTGACTTCGCAAAAGTGGAACGGAAAATACCGGCCACCAAAGAATTGAAGGTGTCGTTTGAATTCATGGCCGACCAGAACAACAAGGGTATTTTCAGGATTCAATTTCTGGACGAAAATGGCATAACCTGTTCAAGGCTTGAATTTGGAGATGATGGATCGATGCGTGCAAAAGGAGGATCGAGGTATTCGAATATGATGAAATACGAAGCCGGGAAAGTCTACAACGTGGAAGCCCTGTTATCGGTTGCAAACAGAAGCATAGAAGTCACCGTAAACGGCAAAAAAACCGGAACCCGGATATTCTATGCCCCGGTACCTTCCATCGAGCGTATTGCTTTCAGCACCGGTGAAAATGATGAGTTTCCGACTCAGGAAACACCTGCGGACCAGGATTACGATGTCCCAAATGCCGGAGGACAGGACAGCATGAGCGTATTCAGGATTGCTTCCTTTAAAACAGAATCACTGGAACCGGGTGCCTCAGCAGCCATATTGAAGTTCTCAGATTTCAACCATTATGTGAATTATTTCAACACGATGGAGGATGAAAATATCGTACAGGCCATTCCGAATGCACAGGCAGGGGAATGGATGGAAAAGAATATCCCTTTGTTTGAATGCCCGCAACAGAATTTCGAAGAAATGTATTATTACCGCTGGTGGACCATCCGCAAGCATATTGAGCAAACGCCCGTGGGCTATGCCATGACCGAGTTCCTGGTAAACCGCACCTACGCCGATAAATACAACCTGATTGCCTCCGCCATCGGCCATCACATTTACGAAAGCCGGTGGATGCGCGATACGACTTACCTCAACCAGATACTCCATACCTGGTATCGTGGGAATGAAGGTGCTCCGATGAAAAAGATGATAAACTTCAGCTCGTGGAATATTGACGCAGTGTATAACCGGTATCTGGTAACGGGAGATAAAACCGCGCTGACCGGCATGGTAAAAGACCTTGAAAATGAATACAGCCGCTGGGAAACCACCCACAGGTTGAAGAACGGACTCTACTGGCAGGGCGACGTGCAGGATGGCATGGAAGAAACTATCAGTGGCGGACGAAAGAAAAAATATGCGCGGCCTACCATCGACAGTTATATGTACGGCAATGCAAAAGCTCTGGATGCTATTGAACTCCTGGCAGGAAACAAAGAAAAGGCTCAACTATACTCCCTGAAAGCAGATACCATGAAATCGTTGGTACAGACTAAACTCTGGAGCGAAAAACAGAATTTCTTTGAAACGATGCGTACCGACAGCCTGGCCAATGTGCGGGAAGCGATCGGGTACCTGCCCTGGTATTTCAACCTGCCGGACGTCGGAAAATACGACATTGCCTGGAAGCAAATCACCGATGAAAAAGGCTTCTCGGCTCCTTACGGACTTACTACTGCGGAACGCCGTCATCCTGAGTTTCGTACACGCGGTGTTGGGAAATGCGAATGGGATGGTGCCGTATGGCCTTTTGCAACTTCACAGACCCTGACCGCACTGGCTAACTTTATGAATAACTACCCTCAGAAAGTCATCACCGACAGTACCTATTTCCGTCAACTGGAGATTTTAGTAGAGTTGCAACACCATCGCGGGAAACCGTATGTGGGTGAATACCTGGACGAAGTGAACGGAAACTGGTTAAAAGGCGACCAGGAACGCAGCCGGTATTACAATCACTCTTCCTTTAACGATTTGATCATTACCGGCCTTGTCGGCCTTCGCCCACGGGCAGATAATACCCTGGAAGTAAACCCACTGTTGCCGGATGGTAAATGGAACTGGTTTTGCCTGGATAATGTGCGTTATCACAATCATAATGTGTCAATAGTCTGGGATAAAGACGGCAGCCGGTATCATCTTGGGAAAGGTTTGCTTATCTTTGTTGATGGGAAAGAAGTGGGACATGCTGCTAGCCTGACAAAGGTGGTTTGTGTAGATGCATTGAAATAATACTCAAAGACAATTATCCGGACAAGCCGGAATTAAGATTAGAACGCTGATGAACGCTGATTTGGCGGATTAAAAACGGATCAGAAAAATACTGCGTATTTTGATTTTAATACCAAACACCGATTATTGAGGATTAAATAGGTTGTGTAAAAAGATAAATGAGAATGGAATCAATTTGCAAAATTAAACTTGAAAATAAATTAGGGAATAAGGGCAAGTTCTTTTTTTCTTAATATTTCTCTTATGTAACTAAAATATAAATATCAGTATATAAACCATTTATAGTTGATAATTTCTTTTTGTTTTTATATTTCTTTTGAGGTTGATTTATTCCAGTTTTCAACAACTTAACCAGTTATTTTTATTGGGGCTTTTTTATATATATTGAGGGACTACTAAGGGTGACAAAACAAAAATAAGGGTTGTTTTATATAATTCACTTATTATTAGGTGTTAAATCTTAGTAGAAAACCGAATCAGCAGATTTAAAACCTTTTTACATTATTTTAAAATCAGCAAGCAAATTTGATTTCGTAAGCTTCAATTATAACTAGTTTTAAACTTACACAGCCTCTAAAAAATTAGAAGTTAATTGTACAATAATACACAAGAAAATACACGCATTCGAGAGTGAAGTTGTTGGAACTATATATTGTGCTGTTTTATTTCTTGAAAAACAGGCTAAACAGCTTTGTTAAATTAAGGAATAAGGGTTTTTAATATGTGGGATTAGTTTTCTGGGAAGTCGCCACAATCAGATGATCGTACAACAATAAAGATAACTAAGAATTGCTGAAAATGTGATTTATGGAATCTTGATTATTAACACGTTGCATGAGTTGTATAGTAGGGTTATCAACAATAAATAAAGGCTTTATATTAAAAACCTTATTTTTGTTTTTTACCCCTTAGTAGAAATATTAAGCAAAAAAATCTAACCCTTATTCCCTTATTTAAAATTAAAATAATACGACATTATATAGTTTCTGTTACTTAAGATCTAAATGAAAAAAATAAATATCCTTATTCTATTATTTCTATTTGTTTTGAGTGCTATCCAGGCAATCGAGGTAACTAAACTTACCTGTGAAATGTCCGTATCCCCATTGGCTATAGTTACCGGGAATCCACGTTTTGGATGGCAAATGACCTCCACCGAACAAGAGGCCATGCAGACTGCCTATGAACTTGAGATCAAAAGCCCAAGAATTAAATATACCACTTCGAAAATAAAATCGAATAAGAGCCAACTCGTACTATATACCGGGAAAGCATTCACTTCCGGTGAAAAGTATTCCTGGAGAGTCAGGGTGTGGGATGAAAAAGACAAGGCAACGGGCTGGAGTCCGTGGGCTGAATTCAGGCTGGCACCTGAAAAGACTTACCTGGATGCCCAATGGATTGGGGCTATCCGGAGTGAAGATGCTAAAATTCCGGCAGGCAAACGATTCATGAGTTCCGAAATGGGAACTCCCGAATATAAAGCCTTGTGGAAGAACATCGATACTCTCTCTCAAAAAAGTATTTATCTGAGGAAATCAGTCAACATAAAAAAACAAATCACCGAGGCCACAGCTTATGTATGCGGACTGGGGCATTATGAGTTTTCATTGAATGGCGTGAAAGTAGGGGACGCAGAATTTGCACCTTTCTGGAGTGATTACGAGAAAACAGTATATTACAATACTTTTGATATTACCAGCTTACTCCGTAAGGGTGAAAATGTGGCCGGTGTACTCCTTGGAAACGGTTTTTACAACCAACAGGGCGGGGCAGGACGATACAGCAAACTAAAGGTCTCGTTTGGAGCACCCACCCTTTTTATCAAAATGAATATCCGTTATTCGGATGGTACCTCTCAGGAAATCAGATCAGACAAGACCTGGAAATACGCGTTAAGCCCGATCACCTTCAACAGCATTTACGGTGGGGAAGATTATGATGCCCGCCTGGACCAACAGGGTTGGAATGCACCAGGGTTTAATGATAAAAGCTGGCACAATGTCGTCATACAGACTCCTCCAGCCGGTCAATTAACCCCGCAACAGGCAGCACCGGTGAAGATCATGGAGCACTACGGGATTAAATCGGTAAAAAAACTTACCCGCCAGGAAACAGACAGTGCCTCTCTCAAAACAAAACGTACTATCGACCCATCGGCTTTTGTGCTGGACATGGGACAAAACCTTTCTGGCTTCCCTGAAATAACGGTCCGGGGTAAAAAAGGCGATAAAATAACCCTGGTGGTCGCCGAAGCATTGACACCGGAAGGTGCTGCGAACCAAAACCAGACAGGAAGACAACATTATTACCAGTACACTTTGAAAGGCGGGGAGGAAGAAACGTGGCATCCCAGGTTTTCATACTATGGTTTCCGTTATATCCAGGTGGAAGGGGCAGTCCTTAAAGGAGATGAAAACCCAAATCAATTGCCTTTATTAAAAGTAATAAAATCCTGTTTTGTCTATAATTCTGCAGAGCAAACTTCCAGCTTTGAATGTTCGAATACTATCTTCAACAATGCACACCGGTTGATCCTGAAAGCTGTGGAAAGTAATATGCAGGCTGTCTTTACCGATTGCCCGCACCGTGAAAAGCTGGCCTGGCTCGAGGAAGTTCACCTGAACGGTCCGGTACTGATGTACAATTACAATCTTTCCACCTTTATGCCAAAGGTGATGCAAGATATGGCGGATTCACAATTACCGAACGGGATAGTGACTACCATTGCACCGATGTATAATATCTTTGGGACTAGTAAAGGCTTTGATGAGTTTGGCGATTCACCCGAATGGGGAAGCACGTTGATGATCCTGCCGTGGTTGTACCTGGATTTCTATGGAGACTCCACTTTAATCAAATCGTATTACAAGAATATGCACCGGTACGTCGATTACCTGACAACCCGGGCGGAAAATAATATCCTTTCATTTGGATTGGGCGACTGGTATGATTATGGTAATTTCAGGGCCGGATATTCACGCAATACCCCTGTACCGTTGGTGGCAACAGCTTATTACTATTATGACCTGACCTTGATGGCTAAAGCGGCTGCACTGATTGGAAATAAGACCGATGAAAAAAAGTATCAGCAATTATCGCAAGACGTACGAAACTCTTTTAATACAAAATTCTTCAATAAAGAAACAAAGCAATACGGAACAGGAAGCCAGACCGCGTATGCACTGGCTGTATACCTGAACATTGTTGAACCGGAAGATCGTCAGGCAGTACTTGATAACCTGGTGAAAGATATCAAGGCACATGGCAACCGACTGACAACCGGAGATATTGGCAACCGGTATTTGTTCCAGACTTTGGCACAAAACGGGTTGAATGATCTGATGTACAAAATGCAAAACCACGAAGAAGCTCCGGGGTATGGTTTTCAGCTTAAATTCGGGGCTACCACGCTTACCGAACAATGGGACCCACGGATGGGATCCTCGTGGAACCATTTTATGATGGGCCAGATTGATGAATGGTTCTTTGCCTCGCTGGCAGGGATTCAAACCAATACCAATAAACCGGGATTCCAGCATCTGGTAATCCGCCCGGAAGTAACAGGAGATATGACCTTTGTAAAAGCATCGTACGAAACACTGTATGGAAAAGTGTCTGTAGACTGGAAGCGTGAAGATAAGAATTTTACCCTGAAAATAAATATACCGGTAAATTGTACTGCTGATGTGTATTTGCCGGGAGAAAAAGAGGCGAAGACAGTGAATGGCGGAAATTATACGTTTAGGAATGAGAAATGAGAAATGAGAAATGAGAAATGAGAAATGAGGAATGAGGAATGAGGAATGAGAACAGAGGTAAGAGGTAAGAGGTGAGTAGAAAAAAAGATTTTCGGTAGTTCCGTAGGAACGACCGATATTGTAGCAATTCCGTTGCAATATAAGATGTAAAAAAGTTCGCGATATGGAAATCGCGGGACCCAAATATATTAGTTTAGTGGGCATTAGGTAGTAGAAAGTAGAAGTAGTATTAATCAAAAAGTGTAAACGAATTTCAGGACGATACATTTTCATATCCAGATATGAATATATTAAATTCGTTTTAACCGATAAAACTGTTTGTTATTTATAAAAAACAGAATACTAAACGAACTTTTCCAAAGTTTGGGACTTTGGAAAAGTTGTAAATATTGGAAAAGTTGAAAATAAAAAATATGAAACAAACATTTGTAATTATCATTGCTTTTTTGCAACTCAGTGTGCTATCAGTTCGGGCAGAATACGTCGACATGCAAAAGGCAGGCGCCAATCCCGGCGGAAAGGGACTGAATACTGAGCTAATAAACAAGACCATTGATAAACTCAATGCAAACGGGGGTGGCACGTTGTTTTTCCCATCAGGGACTTACCTTACCGGAGCCATTAAGATGAAGAGCAATATTACCCTTGAACTCGAAGCAGGTGCAACACTCCTGTTCTCGGATGATTTTGATGATTACCTGCCCTTTGTAGAGATGCGCCATGAAGGGATCCTGATGAAGAGTTTCTGTCCGTTGATCTATGCGGTTGATTGCGAAAATATCACCATCAAAGGAGAAGGCAAACTCGACGGTCAGGGAAAGAAATGGTGGGATGAATTTTACAGGGTGATTGTGGATGTTGATGCCAACGGGATTAACGATCTCAATAAATACCAGCCGATGTGGGACAAAGCAAATGATACAAAAGCACTGTATGCCGAAACCAACGAGGATTATGTTACTTCCATGAAGCGCAGGTTCTTCCGTCCACCCTTTATCCAGCCGGTACGATGCAAGAATGTGCGGATACAAGGCATCACAATAGTCAATTCACCTTTCTGGACGGTCAATCCTGAATTTTGCGAAAATGTGTTAGTAGATGGTATAACCATTGCTAATCCGCTTTCGCCGAATACCGATGGCATCAATCCGGAATCATGCAAGTATGTGCATATCTCCAATTGTCATATTTCAGTAGGGGATGACTGTATTACCCTTAAAAGCGGCAGGGATTTACAAGCACGTAAATTAAACAATCCTGATGAAAACATTACCATAACCAATTGCACTATGTTGGCAGGCCATGGCGGAGTGGTGATTGGCAGCGAGATGAGTGGCGGGGTCAGGAAAGTAGTCATCAGCAATTGTGTCTTTGATGGTACCGACCGTGGAATCCGTATTAAATCAACCCGGGGACGGGGAGGAGTGGTAGAAGATATCCAGATCAGTAATATCGTTATGAAGGATATCAAGGAAGAAGCTATTATACTGGATATGCTCTACACAAAAATAAAGTCAGAACCTAAGAGTGACCGGACACCTATATTCAGGAATATAAATATCAGTAACATGACCGGTAACAATGTATTGATTCCTATAAAAATACGTGGGTTGGAGGAATCTCCCATCACGGATATTACCCTTACCAATATTAATATTACAGCGAAACAAAAATGTGTATTCCAAAATTATAAACGGATCGTGATGAAAGATGTTTTGGTAAACGGAGAGAAAATAACCCTCGATTAATTTATCACCTCAATGAAAATATAATCAAACAATAAATTCCTTTTCAATCAACTAATTACGCAATATGAAAAAACTATTTTTAGCACTCATAATTATAATTTTTGCAACAAACACTTATTCCCAATCCTTTGAGACTAAGTTTTCAAAGCCATTAGGCCAGGTGCTTCAGGAAATCAGTTCCCGCTTTAATGTAAAACTGAAATACGATGTGGACACAGTGGGGAAAGTGGTGACTTATGCCGATTTTCGTATTCGTCCGTATTCCGTGGAAGAGTCATTAACCAATGTACTTTCCATGTTCGACTATAAATTTGTAAAACAAGACAGCAAAACCTATAAAATAAAAATATACGAATATCCACGCCGTACACCGGAAGACGGGAAGAAAATGCTGTCCTATCTGAATACACTATACAAAGATTCCACAGAATGGAATATCCGAAAAACCTGCTTGTATAAGGAAGTACGTGAAAACTTAACTATTGATTCACTCCTGAAAAAGAGGGTGGCTTCCAAACCTATACTATCCGGTATCCGCAAATATGATGGTTATACTGTTCAGAATTTTGCACTTGAAACATTACCCGGTCTGTATGTCTGCGGGTCTATCTACAGTCCAATATCTAAGGGAAAACACGGGGTAATTCTTTGTCCGAATGGCCATTGGGCAGACGGACGGTATAACAGTGATGAACAAAAGCGGTTTGCCACCCTGGCACGCATGGGAGCTACCTGCGTCAGTTATGACCTGTTTGGTTGGGGCGAATCGGAATTGCAGGTAACAGCAGCGGCTCATCCAACATCAGCTGCCCATGTGATCCAGATCATGAATGGCCTGACGATCCTGGATTATATGCTGACACGAAAAGATATTGATGCTTCGAAAGTTGGAGTTAATGGCGGTTCGGGTGGCGGCTCACAGGTTGTGTTGCTCACCGTGCTGGATAAACGCATTACGGCTGCATGCCCTACAGTTAGCCTGGCATCACATTTTGATGGGGGATGCCCCTGTGAAAGCGGCATGCCTATATCCCTGTCCTGTGGGGGTACCAACAATGCTGAAATGATGGCCATGTTTGCACCGCGTCCGGTATGTGTTGTTTCTGATGGCAAGGACTGGACAGTCAGTGTGCCTGAACTGGAATTCCCATACCTGCAACGGATATATGGTTTCTATAATGCAGGTAATAAAGCAACTAATATTCATATACCGGCTGAAGGTCATGATTTTGGACCAAGCAAACGTACCGCAGTATATAATTTCTTTATCAGTGCTTTCGGGTTAAACGCAGCACGGATTGATGAAACAAAGGTAACTGTTGAACCAAAAGAAGCCATGTATAGTTTTGGAGCGAAAGGTGAAAAAATGCCTGCCAATGCAATTCGTAATTTCAGTGATGTAGAAAAGTACTTTCATAAAAAGAGCGATGCAAAGGCAAACTCCAACATTGATGCACTTACCAAAGCAAAAAGCTGGGCTGAATCGTTGGAATTGAAAGATAAAGAAAAGGAGGCACGCGTTGAAGCAGTCATCTACAATCACATTAAAGCAGTTCGTGACTGGCACAATGAACATCCTTATTCCACTATACCGGAAGGAATAAACCCAATTACCGGAAAGTCCCTGAGCAACCTGGAACGGGAAGTGATAGCTAACTCCGCAAAACCAAAATTAATACACGAAGCATTGATGAAAGGACTTCGCAAGGACCTGACAGAAGAACAGGTAGAGAAGGTGCTTGATAAATTTACGATTGGGAAGGTAGATTTTACCATGGGTGGATATAAATCAATCGTTCCCAATCTGACAGAAAAAGAAGAATCATACATTCTATCACAACTAAAACTTGCCAGGGAACAGGCTGTCGATTACAAGAGTATGAAAGCCATATCCATGATTTTCGAAGTATATAAAAACAATTGCGAAAAATACCTGAACGACAATGGGCGCAACTGGCATCAAATGTACAAGGATTTTACAAATAAAATAAAGGCTGAGAAAGAAGCTAAAAAGAATGGAACCGAAAAGAAGTAATTTCAGACTCCCTGAATTCTCGCATATTTTTGTTCTCGCTATTTATTTTTGGTATGAGAGTTGATCTGATTAAAATAAGCGAATAAGGGTGGGTTATTGGGTGTCTAGTTTTCTACTAAGGGTGAAAATAAGAGAAATAAGGTTTTGAATATAAGACAAATACATATTTTTTGATTACTTGCGATTTACTAGCCTTTATTTATTTCTAATACAAAACAAACTTTCTTTATCACTTCTAAACGTAAAAAAAACAAAGATAAAACATGACATATTTGCAATAGGTGCAACAAACAAATTTGCGAAAAGAATATTGTAACCTATAGTTTTATATCAGGGAGTCAAGTATTCTTATTTCTCATTGATCCTATAAAAGCAGTATAATATGAAATTAAATCATACTATACTGCTTTTTACATTGGATGAATGCCCTAGTACAAAACCCCGTTTTATGCGTCTGTTCTAAAGATAAAACAATCTACGAATGATGCTATACTCAAAAAGATACAGCCTTTCCATATTTCTGATTCTATTCTCAATAACCCTGTTATTTGGAGAAACCAACGAGTATAAGCTCTGGTATGATAAACCTGCCCAGGTATGGACAGAAGCCTTGCCATTGGGAAATGGACGTTTGGGAGCCATGGTATATGGAAATCCTGGTACTGAACAAATACAACTGAATGAAGCAACCATTTGGGCTGGAAAACCGAACAACAATGCCAATCCCGATGCATTACTCAATATTCCGAAAGTCAGGGAACTGGTCTTTGCAGGGAAATACCTCGAAGCTCAAACACTTGCTACCCAAAAAGTAATGTCCCAGACAAATTCAGGAATGCCTTACCAACCTTTTGGTGATTTGAGGATATCCTTTCCCGGGCATACACGGTATACGGACTATTACCGGGAGCTAAGCCTGGATTCAGCCCGGGTCCTGGTAAAATACAAGAATGATGGGGTTACCTATAAACGTGAAATAATAACCTCGTTTACCGATCAGGTAGTGATGGTCCATCTCACAGCCAGTAAGATGAATAAAATCACCTTCAATGCCTTTCTGACTTCCCCGCATGTGGATGTATTGATTGGCTGTGACGGGCAAACTGTTACCCTTGATGGCGTAACCTCCACCCATGAAGGCCTGAAAGGAAAAGTGCAGTTTCAGGGAAGAATGACTGTCAAGGCACCGGGTGGAAGAATCTCCTGCAAAGATGGGGTGCTGGCAGTAGAAGGAGCCAACGAAGCCACCATTTACGTTTCTATTGCCACTAATTTCAATAACTACCAGAATATTGACGGTAATGCAGCCGAACGTGCTAAAAACTACCTGGATAAAGCACTGCTTCATAGCTACCCTGAAATAAAAAAAACGCATACGGCTTTTTTTAAACAATACATGGACCGGGTTTCACTTAACCTGGGTGAAAACCATTCATTAGAGACTACCGACAAACGCATTGAGAACTTTTCAAAGAATCCCGATAATCATTTAGTAGCTACCTATTTCCAGTTTGGAAGGTATCTGTTGATTTGTTCTTCCCAACCGGGAGGCCAGCCTGCCAATCTGCAGGGTCTCTGGAATGATAAGCTATTTCCTTCGTGGGATAGCAAATACACTACGAATATAAACCTGGAAATGAACTACTGGCCGGCGGAAGTCACCCACCTGAGCGAGCTCTATCAACCGTTATTACAATTGACCAAAGAGGTTAGTGTTTCCGGAAAGGAAACAGCTAAGATCATGTATGGAGCCGATGGCTGGGTGTTGCATCACAATACCGATATCTGGCGAATGACCGGGGCTGTCGACAAAGCACCTTCGGGGATGTGGTTGGGTGGGGGAGCCTGGTTGTGCCGTCATTTGTGGGAGCATTATTTATATACCGGTGATACAGCCTTTCTAAAGTCTGTCTTTCCAATCATAAAAGAAGCTGCCCGGTTCTATGATCAGGTCATGGTAAAGGAACCTGTCCACAATTGGTTGGTAGTGTGTCCTTCCAGTTCACCGGAGAATACACACGTAGGAAGTACCGGGGAAGCTACTACGGCCGGAG
Source organism: Paludibacter sp. (assembly GCA_028710415.1). Lineage (GTDB taxonomy): Bacteria > Bacteroidota > Bacteroidia > Bacteroidales > Paludibacteraceae > Paludibacter. The sequence continues at coordinate 166,791 of JAQTUE010000005.1, forward strand.
GCGTTACAATGGATAATGAACTGATCACTGATTTGTGGTCTTCAGTCATTGCCGGTTCAAAAATACTGAATACTGATGCTGATTTTGCTAACCGGTTACAAAGCCGGTTAAAGGAAATGGCACCATTCCAAATAGGCCGTTGGGGTCAATTGCAGGAATGGATGTTCGATTGGGATAAACCGGATGATACACACCGGCATGTTTCGCATTTGTATGGATTATACCCTAGCAACCAGATCTCACCTTTCCGCACGCCACAACTGCTGGATGCAGCACGCACTTCACTGATTCATCGAGGTGATCCTTCAACAGGCTGGAGCATGGCCTGGAAAGTTTGCCTCTGGGCACGGCTTCTTGATGGCGATCATGCCTATAAACTGATTACAGACCAACTCTCCATAGTCAGGAATGAAAAAAAACAGGGAGGGACCTATCCGAATTTATTCGATGCCCATCCACCTTTCCAGATAGATGGAAACTTCGGGTGTACTGCCGGCATTGCCGAAATGCTGATGCAAAGCCAGGATGGATTTATTTACATCCTTCCTGCCCTTCCTGCAAGCTGGAGGGATGGTGAAGTGAAAGGGATTATTGCCCGTGGTGGATTTGAAATGGATATTCAATGGGCCCAGGGGAAAGTAAGAAAAGTAATTATCAAATCACAATCAGGAGGAAATTGCAGGTTGCGCTCGCTGACACCTTTAAAAGGAAGCGGATTGACAATTGCAAAAGGTGAAAATTCAAACCGGTTGTATGACGTACCGACAGTTTCAAAACCATTGATAAATGAAAAGGCGATCCTGAATCCGGTAAATCTTAAAAAGACGTATCTTTACGATCTGAAAACGGAAGCAGGAAAAGTATATATTGTCACTCAATCAAAATAGTATAAAAATATTTGTATGAAAAATTTGTTAGTTAATATCTTGTTTCTTCTGTTGGTTACTATTGGAAATATTTCTGCCCAGACAAAACCTGTCCTGCATCCCTGGGATAACGGCAAATTAAAGGTAAGTGAAAATCATCGTTATTTGCAACACGAAAACGGGACTCCTTTCTTTTGGCTTGGTGATACAGGATGGCTGCTCCCTGAACGCCTGAACAGGGACGAAGCTGATTATTACCTGAGCGAGTGTAGCAAACGGGGTTATAACGTAGTCCAGATTCAAACAATAAATGATGTTCCTTCGATAAATGCGTATGGACAGTCGTCAATGCCTGATGGATTCAATTTCAGGGAGATCAATAAAAAAAACACCTACGGATATTGGGATCACATGGATTATATCATGAAAGCAGCTGAAAAGAAAGGGATTTATATTGCTATGACCTGCATTTGGGGCGGGCAGGTAAGCTCCGGCAAGATGAATGTAAAAGAAGCTGAATCTTACGGTAAATTCCTCGGTGAACGGTATAAAAACTCACCGAATATCATCTGGTTAATCGGAGGAGACATCAGGGGAGATGTAAAAACTGAAGTCTGGGAAGCATTGGCAAGAAGTATTAAATCTGTTGATAAGAATCACCTAATGACTTTTCACCCCCGTGGCAGAACGTCTTCAGCAACCTGGTTTAATAATGCAGAATGGCTTGATTTCAATATGTTCCAGAGTGGACACCGCCGGTACGGACAACGGAAAGGGGATGGCGATTATACCATTGCTGAAAATACAGAGGAAGATAACTGGCGCTATGTTGAGAAGAGTTTGTCGGTTACCCCCCTGAAACCTATTCTTGATGGTGAGCCATCGTACGAGGATATACCCCAGGGATTGCATGATTTTAATGAAGTCCGCTGGAATGCCAATGATGTACGCCGATACGCCTACTGGTCGGTATTTGCAGGTTCTTTCGGACATACTTACGGGCATAACTCCATTATGCAGTTCATGAAACCGGGCGTTTCCGGTTCATTCGGAGCAAAACGGTATTGGTACGATTGTCTCGAAGATCCTGGTTACAATCAAATGAAATACCTGAAAGCCCTGATGTTGTCCTTTCCATTCTTTGACAGGATTCCTGACCAGGGTATTATTGCCGGACAAAACGGGGAACGTTATGACCGTGCCATTGCTACCCGTGGCAGCGACTATCTGCTGGTATATATTTATTCCGGAAGACCCATGCAGATCGACTTATCCAAAATAAGCGGTGCAACTAAAAACTGCTGGTGGTTCAACCCTAAAAATGGCGCTTTGGAATACATTGGAGAATTTGAAGGTACTAAAACTACTAACTTTCAAATTGATGTAGCCTATAATTCAGGTAATGACCGGGTATTGATAGCTTTGGATACCACGAAAGACTATATTAAAAAAGGTGCGATAGTTTTACCAGCTAAATAAGATTAGCTTCCGGTTTTTAATCGTGATATAAGAATTATCGCAGACAAATGAAATAAATATCGTGTAACCAATAACCTATGTTCACATGAAAAGTAAACTAATTTCGCTATTTATATTTCTCTTTCTGGCTGCAGGACTTTCTGCAACAATATCACTATCTACCCTTCGTACAGAAGGATTGAACAATCCTCTTGGGCTGGACTCAGAATATCCACGTTTTAGCTGGAAGCTGGAGGCAACTAGTGAACATGATGTGATGCAAAAAGCATATCAGATTTTGGTGGCATCAACCCCGGAACAACTGGAAGCAGACCAGGGGGATGTGTGGAACAGTGGTAAAGTTTCTTCAGATGTTTCTATCTGGATTCCTTTTGCCGGTAAGCCGTTGCAAAGCAATAAACCTTATTATTGGAAAGTAAAAGTCTGGACAAACAAAGGTGAAGGCCTGTGGAGTCCGGTGGCCCGTTGGAGCATGGGTTTATTGAATGAAAATGACTGGAAAGCACAATGGATTGGGCTGGATAAAATAATGCCCTGGGACAGTGAAACTACCTGGAGCCGGCTGTCGGCACGGTACCTGCGCAAGGAATTCTCTGCTGCTAAAACCGTAAAACGTGCTACGGTGCATATCTCAGGTCTTGGACTCTATGAATTGTTCCTGAACGGGAACAGGGTAGGGGATCAGGTATTGGCACCGGCACCAACCGATTATCGCAAATCAGCATTCTACAATACCTATGATGTAACTTCACTAATGAATCAGGGTAAGAATGCAATAGGCGTTACATTGGGAAACGGACGTTTCTTTACTATGCGACAGAAATACAAACCGTATAAAATCATCAACTTTGGGTATCCCAAATTACGTTTTAACCTGACTATAGAATATGCCGACAATAGTACAGAAACTATTGGAAGTGATACATCGTGGAAGCTTACTGCCGATGGTCCCATTCGCAGCAATAACGAATACGATGGTGAAGAATATGATGCCCGTAAAGAACTGATAGGCTGGAATAAACCGGGTTATGATGATTCAAAATGGAAGTTAGCAGAGAGGGTAGGTTCACCGGATGGAACACTACGTGCCCAACCCATGGCGGGAATGAAGATCGTAGATCGGATTGTGCCTGTCTCTTTAAAATCGCAAGGCAAAAACTATATCCTTGATTTAGGACAGAATATGGCAGGCTGGTTGCGGATTCATGTCCACGGGAATGCAGGTGATTCGGTTAAACTACGCTTTGCCGAGACATTGCAAAAGAACGGCGAATTGTACGTTGAAAACCTGCGTGATGCACGTGTTACAGACTATTACATACTAAAAGGAGATGCTGCCGGTGAAGACTGGTCCCCACGGTTTGTGTACCATGGCTTCCGGTTTGTAGAAATCAGTGGATTGAACTATGCACCTGTCATCAGTGATTTTACGGGTGAAGTGGTAAATGATGAAATGGAAAACCTGGGAACCCTAACCACTTCGAACGATGTGTTGAATCAGGTGTTGAAGAATGCCTGGTGGGGAATCCGCAGTGATTATAAAGGCATGCCGGTTGATTGCCCGCAACGCAATGAACGCCAGCCGTGGTTGGGTGATCGTTCCATGGGTTGCTGGGGAGAAAGCTATTTGTTTGATAACAATGCTATGTATGCCAAATGGGGTGATGACATCCGCGACTCGCAACGAAAAGATGGTTGCCTGCCAGATGTGGCACCTGCTTACTGGAATTACTACAGCGATAATGTGACCTGGCCTTCTACTTTTCTTATGCTCTCGGATATGACTTACACCCAATTTGGGAACAAAAAGCCGATGGTGGATAATTATCCTGCTATGAAGAAATGGATGGAGCATATCCGCAGTAAATACATGACTAACAAATATATTGTTACTCGTGATGAATATGGCGACTGGTGTGTTCCTCCTGAAAGCCTGGATTTGATACACAGCAAGGACCCAAAGCGTCAGACTGATGGCCAGTTGATATCAACAGCCTATTATTGTAAAATGTTGCAGTTAATGGTTCGTTTTGCCGGTTTACAGGATTTAAAGGCGGATGCTAAAGAATACAGCCTGTTGGCACAAAAGGTAAAAGAGGGTTTCAATGCCAGATTCCTGCGTACAGATTCGCTTTTCTACGGCAATAATACTGCTACCGCCAATTTATTGCCCCTGGCATTTGGACTGGTGCCAAAACAATATGAAGATACCATTTGCAGGCAAATTATTAAGACAGTAGCCGATAACAACTCGCCACGGATTACCACAGGAATGATTGGAATACAATGGCTACTTCGCGAATTAAGCAAAATGGGCAGGGCTGACGTAGCCTTTTCCATAGCTTCGAACAATAAATATCCTTCATGGGGCTATATGGCAGCCAATGGTGCCACTACCATCTGGGAACTCTGGAATGGAAACACGGCAAGCCAGAAGATGAACTCGGGCAATCATGTCATGTTGTTGGGTGACTTGCTCCCCTGGTGTTATGAAAACCTGGGAGGAATTAAAACGGGTTATGAAGAAACAGCATTCAAACATATAATATTGAAACCTGATTTCGATATACCGGATCTTGAAAATGTGGATGCATCGTATATGACGCCTTATGGAAAAGTAATCAGCAAATGGAAAAAAACGCCTATGCATCTGAACTGGAATATAACAATCCCGGCCAATACGACTGCTGAAGTGCATTTGCCTACTGGAAAAATAGAACATGTTGGTTCCGGAAGTTATACCTATCATGTTGATATTCCTCAACGGAAAGGGATTGTTACGAATGAATTCCTCTACGAAAAAGCTTCTTTCCAGGAATGCCATGCTGCCACCATAGCTGAAACGACTAATGGAGACCTGGTAACTTCTTTCTTTGGTGGAACAAAAGAAGCCAATCCCGATGTATGCATTTGGGTTTGCCGGAAGGATAAAAACAGTGATACCTGGACAGAACCCGTAAAAGTTGCTGATGGCGTACTCAGTCCTACACTTCGGAAAGCCTGCTGGAATCCTGTTTTGTTTCAAATGCCACAGGGAAGTTTGTATCTGTTCTATAAGGTGGGCAAGAAAGTTGCCGATTGGACCGGGTATCTGATTACAAGTGAAGATGGAGGAAGAACCTGGAGCAACCCCCAAAAACTACCGGATGGGTATCTTGGACCCATTAAAAATAAACCGGTTGAAGTGGATGGTAAAATAATTGCACCATCCAGTACTGAGGTTGATGGATGGAAAGTGCATTTTGAAATAGCAGAAGAAGGCGGAAAGAAAACACATATAGTGGGTCCTATTGATGCAACCGAAGCGTTACCGACTAACCTGCAGGGTCCTTCGAGTAATAGTGCAGTGGATGCCGAAGGGGGTGACAATGCAGTGAAAAATACCGTGCAGGCTATACAGCCCAGTATATTGACCTACAAAGATGGCCGCCTTCAGATTCTTTGCCGGAGCAGGAACGGTTCTGTAGCCACATCGTGGAGCAGTGACAAGGGAGAAACCTGGTCGCCGCTGACGCTTACCTCGCTGCCAAACAATAATTCAGGTACCGATGCCGTGACCCTGAAAGATGGTCGTCAGGTGATTGTTTATAATGCCGTGCGCACTGCAAAGGGTGAAAAGAAAGGACCACGTACTCCTTTAAATATCGCCGTTTCTACGGATGGGATTCATTGGGATATGAAACTCGTACTCGAAGATTCACCGATATCCCAATACTCGTATCCATCCATTATTCAGGGAAAAGATGGACGGATACATGTGGTATACACCTGGAGACGGCAACGGATAAAATATATGGAAGTAAAGTTGTAGTTAAGGTTAACCCGCCTTATGTTATTATTTGTTAATAGTGCGATTTAGTAGTCATTTAGGTATGACAAACATTTATATGTTACGTCTTGTTTAATGTATGTTGTAATTTGGTCTTGTATTAGATACTAAACTACATCTAGTTTTATATTAAATCAAATCGCTATTAAATAATTAAACATTTAAATTTTATGAAAAAATTAATTACTTCCTTCATGGTTTTGTTCTTCCTGATTGGAATGGGAACAAAAAGTTATGGACAGGCTGCTGGTGACTATGTATTTACGCAACCTTTAGCAACAGATAGTCTTTATGCTACAGTAGGAAACTGGTCGGTATCTGATGGTGTAGGAGGTTTAACGTCTGCTACAAGAATTCCAGTTGCTACTGATAATGTATGGATTCCTGCAGGTAAAAGAATGGGAACTGTTGCAGCTAAATCTTCTGCTTCCGGAGCAATTTTAACTTCCGGTTCTTCAACAGTGACATTAGCTGCAGCAAGCACTTCGATTACTGTAGGTATGGCGGTAAAAGTTACATCAATAACTGTATCAGGTGCTACGGTAAGTACAATCACAGGTTTAACACCCGGAGCCTATGTTACCGCTATAAACGGAACAACAATAACTCTTTCTCAACCGGCATTAATTACTAGTTCAACAGTAGCACTGGATTTTTATCCTGCTTGTAAAAATCTTAATGTCAGTGGATTCTTAAGGGTTTCATCTCAATTGGTTTCATTTGGTGATATTACAGTAAATACAGGTGGAATTCTAACTCAGGCTTCTGATTTGTACTGTGCAAATATCAATAATACTGGTACAATTAATGCAAATACAAACTATCGAAGTGCTAAAAACTTTTATGTTGGATTTAATGGGGCTATACCGGGAACCGGCAATTATACCATTATTAACGATGGTGTTTTTGGAGATTCAAGACCTATTGTGCCCGCTGGAACTGGTAGTGGTATAAAAATATTGTATAGCAATCAGGCTAACAGTATTACCATCAAACCTTCAACACCATCGGTATCAGGCTATGCATTTAATATTGCTCAAATTTTACCACACGCCAATATCAAAACCACAGCCAACACCAATCTGAATATCAAAGAAACAATGTCGTTGTTAATTCACAACGCTATTGGATTATCCATCCAAAATAACGATACTTGTCCGGGTACCACCCGTACCTGTACAATTGACCCGGGAGTTTCTGTGTATGTAGGATACAGATTCCATGCAAATGGAGGTATAACTACAAATGATCAGGGTAATTTGGTTTACAATGTTTATGGAACACTTGATTTGGGAACTTATGGTTCTGCAGGCAATAACCTTCCTCTCAATGGAATTTCAGATTTCGATTTGTGTATGACTACTGTTGCCGGAAATACTGGTACACTTACATTTAATTTGGGAGATGGTACCCAAGCTAATGCAGGTACTTTAGTTTTGGGTAGCAATGTGAAATTAATAAAACAAAGTACTCAAACTATTGCACTTAATTTCAAAGATTATTCAACCGTAACAATAACCGGGAATTATGGACAGGTTATGAACTATCAATTGTTGAACAATAGTACTCCTGCAATATATTTATTTCCAAAAAACTTCTATAACCTGACACTTAACGGAGCCGGGGTCGTATTGCCTTTTGTTGCAGCTATTAAGGGGACAAAGACTTATACTACCACTTATGCAACTCCTGTAGCTCCTGCAACTACTCCAATTATAAACTGGATAGCAAATACAAGTGCTGCACAAGGCTCAATTCTATATACCGGTGCTGGTTATTATTATGTACCTTATGTTAGAGCTACCAGCTCATATAAAGCTGGTGACAATCCATTAACATTGATTGGTGATACTATTTTTCAATATATTAAACCAGGGCAAACAATAAGTGGTCCGGGGATATCCAATTACACTGTAACTTCGTTAGTAGGTAATAGTCTTACCATGAGTGCAGCAGTAGCAACCATGAACCCAAATGCCCCTGTATCAAATGTAATACTTTCATTTACAGGAGGTAAATCAGATTTAACTACTGCGCCTACAGGCACAAGTACAAACGTTTTTAGCCCTGTTCAGGATGGAACACAATTTCTTGTTTATTTAGGAGGAAACGATTTTCCAACAAATTCAACAGTTATTCTTACTACTGTAAATTCTCCTGATGCTACTAGTAATGCGTTAGTTTATTCAAGCGAAAGGAATAAACTGGTAATCTCCAATGCCACTGCCGGCGATATTGCTTCAGTTTACTCGGTAAGTGGAATTAAAGTTGCTTCAGCTAAACTTACAAATGATAAAACTACTTTTAGCATAGCAAGTGGAATTTACCTGGTTAAGGTGAATAACTCAGTTTCTAAAGTGATAGTAAGATAATTTCAACTATTTAACTAATAGAAGCGGGATGTAACTTAATTGTTATATCCCGTTTTTTCTTGTCATAGGGCTTGGTGAGTTTTAAAGAAATAAATACTGTATTACGAACTGTCCAAAGTGTTTGTGAGAGTGCAGAAAATGAATTAATCAGATGCTTCCTACACGATTTTGAAGTCGTAAAGTTTTGTTTTGGATTGCTTCTGTCAGTGTGTGATATTCATTTTTTTATTTGTGCGCATAAAAAATTTCTCAAATGATCTTTTAAATAAACTAACCTTGTTTTATTGAGTACAAACTCCCCACTATTACGTTTTACTATTGATATTCAATAACAAGCGATTTACAAAACGAAAAAAACTCCAACATCGCAGTTGTTTGATATTATAAGTTAATTACTAAAAGAATTCAACACTTGTTTTGACAAATAGTGAGCGATATTTTTTTTAGACACACCCTTCCGTGTTCGGCATACTTTTGAAGTATGACCGGTTTTATTGAGTAAAATTGAAATTCTGTAACTATCCTCTTTGGGAACTTATGAATTAAAAGCTTTTAATATTTGAATGAAATATAGCTTGATTTAATTCATAAATAACTTCCAACTTATTCAATCTCAATTATTTTGTCTGTACTGAATCTTTACCTGTAAGTTGCTATGTAGCGCGGGTAAATAAGATGTTTCATCTGTCAACTCTTAATGTGACATAAAAAGTCATATCCAGTCTGACAGGAAGTATCCTATCTTATATTCAACATGCTGAAAACCGGGCATCTGTCCGTCTATTTTAAATATTACGTAATAATTTAATGCATGAAAAAAGAAACAAAACTAAAAAAACTATTGGGTAACCGGTTCATGATTTCTTGTCTGGCTGTATTCTTCGCTCTTGGGACTGCCAATGCCCAGGTAACAACAGTATCCGGAGTCGTAAAGGATCTTTCTGGTGAAACAATTATTGGAGCTTCAGTGACAATAAAAGGAACTGCCGCAGGCACTGTTACTGATGTGAATGGGATTTTCAAATTGGATGTGCCTGCAACCGGTAAAGTGCTGGTGATTTCGTATGTTGGCATGACAAAACAGGAAATGGCAATTACGGGCAATATATTAAACATTACCCTGGCCAGCTCTGATAACAGGTTGGATGAATTAGTAGTGATAGGATTTGGTACTGTAAAGAAACGTGACCTGACAGGTTCTATAGTATCCATCAAAGAGGAAGATATGGTAAAAACTCCCCGTTCCAATCCCCTGGAAGCCATTCAGGGACAGGTGCCGGGACTCGATATTACCCGATCCTCCGGACAGGCAGGAGCAGGGGTTAATCTTCGGATTCGTGGTAACCGCTCGATCACAGGCAACAATGACCCTTTGTTTATTATTGATGGAATGCAGGGTGGCAGTTATGAGAATTTGAATCCCAATGATATAGCCTCTATTGAGGTATTGAAAGATGCTTCTTCAACGGCAATTTATGGTTCACAAGGTGCTAATGGGGTAGTACTTATTACTACTAAAAAAGGTGTTTCAGGAAAACCTATCGTTACCTATGATGGTTATTTTGGAGTAAATGGGTATGTTAATTACCCGAAGCCCCGCCTGGGTAACGATTATCTGGCTTTCAGGCGTGAAGCCAACAGGGCAATTGGCAAGTGGAGTACACCAGCCGATGATAAGAACCTTTTCTCAGTGTCAAGTGAATATGATGCCCTGGTGGCAGGACAATGGGTGGACTGGGTGGATTTGTTGATGCAAAACGGAACGGAACAAAGTCATAATATATCCATTAAAAGTGGAAATGAGCATCTCAGCTCGTATACATCCATTGGATATTTTAATGAAAAAGGAGTAGTGAAAAATGATGTTGCAAGCAAATATACACTTCGTTCAAATGTTGATTATACGGTAAGCAAATATGTCAAAGCAGGAATAAACAGCCAGCTGACTTATTGGGATGTTGATTCCCGCGATGGAAATGCATTGCAGAAAGCTGCAACACGCTTACCACTGGGTGTTCCGTACGATGAAAATGGAAATATCAACATCTATCCGGCAGGAACTTCATCTTATTTATCCCCGTTGGCTGATGAAAGAACTTCTACTTCGGCCATTAATAATACAAAAAGATTAAATGCCAGTGCCATCGCTTTCCTGGAAATTAAACCTTTTAAGGATTTAGTATTCAGGTCTAATTTTGGAACTACGTTTAACTTTGTTCGTCAGGGTCAATTCTTCGATGAGTCTTCTCTTTCTCAGGAAATAGTCAAGTACAGTAAAACGTCGGTATCAAACTCTAATTCAAGGTTTATGAATTGGGATAATATTCTGACCTATAGTAAAAATATAGATAAACACTCTTTTAAAGTAACCGGGTTGACCAGTTATACCGATAAAGTTGCTGAATCTTTTTCCGAAGGTGGGGTAAAGCAGTTATTGGCTTCCCAGACTTTCTACAACTTGGGTTCTACCGACGCTACTTCCCGGATTATCGGATCATCGTATACTGGGGAAAGAACCCTTTCATTTGGCGGAAGATTAGAATACAACTATGATGGGAAATATTATCTGACAGCGTCCAACCGTTGGGATGGATCATCAATGTTGTCAGCAGATAACAAGTGGTCGGCATTCCCATCACTTGCACTGGCCTGGAGAATCAGTGATGAGTCATTTTTAAAAGATAACGCTGCCATCAACAATTTAAAACTAAGGTTGAGTTACGGGGTTGCAGGTAATTCAGGTATTGGTGCTTACGGTACCCAAAGTGTGATTGTGAATCAGAATATGGGATTTGGCGAAACTGCCGCACCTTCGTATGTGTTCAGTAATCTTCTTGGAAATGAAAAGGTGGGCTGGGAGAATTCAGCTACAACAAATATCGGGATTGACTTCAGCTTGTTGAAAAGCAGGATCAATCTTACAGTCGATGCCTACAATACAATTACAAGCGATGTCTTGTTAAAAAGGACGATTCCTTCGTCATTGGGAGCCACCCAGATCTGGCAAAACATAGGTGAAACCCAAAGCCGGGGACTCGAGATATTGCTGAACACCGTCAATATCCAGAAAAATGATTTTAAATGGACTTCAATCTTTTCTTTTTCAACGAACCATGAAGAGATTACCAGCCTGATTGATGGTCAGGATATCATTACAGACGAACGCAATGCCTTGATGATTGGTCATCCTATCAATTCGTACTACACATTTGTAAAAGAAGGAATCTGGCAAACGTCGGAGGCCGATGAAGCTGCAAAATATAGTTTTGGAGGAAAAATATTTAAACCCGGTGATATTAAAGTGAAAAACCTGAAAGATGAAGCCGGCAAAGAAAATGTGATTGATGCCAACAATGACCGCACCTATGTCGGTGATGCAACCCCAAAGTGGATTGCCGGGTTCATGAACTCTTTTTCCTACAAAGGATTTGATTTGAATGTCTTTTTATATGCCCGCTGGGGTCAGACAATTGATGCTGAATACCTGGGAGCGTATAGCCCTGATGGGGAGTTGAATAGTGCTGCCAGCCTGAATTACTGGACACCGGAGAATCCTTCAAATGACTTTCCACGACCTACTGCTGGCAAAAAACTGTATGATTATGCCGGATACCAGGCTTTGAATTTTGTGGACGGTTCATTCTTTAAAATCAAAACGATATCATTGGGTTATACTTTGCCTAAAAAGTTGACTTCCAAATTGATGTTGTCCAAATTGAGAGTCTATACCACCGGGAATAATCTCTTTACATTTGCCAATAATCCTCTTATCCGGGATTATGACCCTGAACGTGGAGGGTCCATGCAATCTCCTTTAACAAGACAATGGGTAACCGGTATAAACATTGAATTTTAATTTTAAAATCAACAACAATGAAAATTACAATGAATATAAAATCAATTTTAAGTGGAAGTATTTTGCTTTGTTTGACACTTGGAATGGCTTCCTGCGATTTAAATGAATTCAATCCTTCAGGAGCTACAGCAGATGCTGTGTGGAGTACGCCTGCCGGCATTGAGACGAATGTTAACGGGGCTTACTCGAACTTACGCTCCCAGTTTTACGGCCGCGAGGATATTATGTATCTAACGGAATCAGGCACCGATCTTTGGTTTAATGCTAAACGTCAGAACTATTTGAATCAGTTAGCCCGTTATGAGGCATTGACACCCTCGTTAGGCCAGGCGAAAAATACCTGGGAACGATTGTATGCACCCATTGCCATCTGTAATGCCGGCATTGAACGTATCGGCAAAGTTGTGTATACTGATCAGATATTAAAAAATAAACGTGAAGGTGAACTGCGTTTCTTACGGGCATATTATTACTGGCATTTGGTGGAAACCTTCGGGGGAGTCCATCTGGTAACGACAGAAACTAAAGAACCGGTATTGAATCTTTACAGAAGTTCGGAAGCCGATTTCTACAAGCAAATGATTGAGGATTTAAAAATTGCAAGTGATTATTTACAGGTTGAAACCACTGAAGCAGAGAATGGGCGTGCAACTAAAAAAGCCGCCAAGGGATTGCTTGCCAGGGTTTACCTGACATGGGCCTCACACCTTCAGTACGACAAACAGAATACAACCGAAGCTCAGGTGTACTATCTGTTGGCCCGTGACGCAGCCAAGGATGTTATTGATAACCAGGCTGCATTAGGAACTTCATTGTATTCAAGTTTTGCCGATATTTTCAATGCCAACAACAATAAGAAAAATAAAGAGGCACTCTTTGTGGTAAGCCATACTTCCAATCAGGCCCTTGAGGCCAATACCAACTGGAACAGGTTGCATTTGTGGTACCTGATACCTTATTCCGGTCGTCCGGGACTGATTCGTACCATCGATTATGGCCGTGATGGCTCGGGGATGTTGATGCCTACTAAATTCCTGCTCAACCTGTTCAATGAGAAAATTGATGGCAGGTATGCGGCTTCTTTTCAGGATGTCTGGTTACGAAACAATCCGGCGACAAATCAAACCTGGAGTTCGCTGTATGTGACACAGTTTGGTAAACCATCGAGCTGGACAGGTACACCCATTGCATTTGCCATGGGAGATACCGCCTTGTATATCTCCAAGACTAAGTTGGCAGATAAAGCCACTCGTCGCTATGCGGCTTTGGATATTGACGATATTTACGATGCGCAAAACGATACAATCCTGAATGGGGAGCAGCGTTATTATTACCCTTCGCTCCGGAAATTTATGGATCCGCTTACCCGTGGTACCGATCCAAATGTGCAGGCCGGGTCATTAAATGTTATCGTGATGCGTCTTGCCGAAATGTATTTGATTGCTGCCGAAGCTGAAATGCAAATGGGGAAAGCAGATCTGGCAGCCGGCTATATTAATGTTTTACGTACCCGTGCAGCCATCAAATCTCCCGTGGATCAAACGGCAGCCATGCAGGTTACTGCTTCGGATATCAATCTTGATTTTATCTTAAACGAAAGAGGCCGGGAATTATGTGGAGAACACCTGCGATGGTTTGACTTAAAACGTACACGCCAGTTGGAGAACCGCCTGGGATTAGGAAAAGCAAACCCGGACATCAGGGCTTTTGACAAAAGCATTCATTATCTGCGCCCTGTACCCATCACCTTCCTGAGTGCAATTTTGAACCGGGATGAATTTGGTCAGAACCCGGGATATTAATGTCTTAGTTGAGATTTATAGTGACGGCTTCACTCCGAGTGAAGCCGTCACTTCTGTTTAACGCATACATGTCGTTCGTAAACCTTTCTTAAACCTTTCGTCGTACGAAGTACACGAAAGCGTTTTCTTAGGTATTAAAGATTGATTTGAATAAAACGCTCAAAAGTACTACGTACATTTTGAGGTTTGGATACGAAGTACACGTAAGCTTTTTATTTGTGAAAGCACAATTCCCTTGAAAACTGAACACTGGACATGGGACAATGAACGCTGAACGCTTCTTCAAACTTTTCAAACCTCAAACCTCAAACTCTTCAAACCTTTCAAACTTTTCAAACATGGAATCCGGAATAGGGAAGATAATACCATGATAATGCCATGATGATACACTGGTTTCGTAATAGATAAGCGGTAGTTATGCTATAATTACGTATATAACCCGTATCCATTAAAAGGAGCGTAATATATACGTAAATACCGCATAAGGTTATGGAAACTTCAAAATAATGAGTGTATCATCATGGTATCATCATGGCATTATCGTGCTTTAAGTTGACAATTGCTATTAATGAATTCGATGAATTTATAATGTGTTTACTCGTGTGATACAAAAAAACTCCCTGAACAGCATTAGCCATTCAGGGAGTTTTTTATTTCATACAAGCTATCAAACCTGTTACTTATTTCTTTTTAGCCTCGTCACGGGCTTTTATGCGGGCATACCAGCCTTCGCGTTCTTTTATCAGGTCATAGCCCCGTTTGGAAAGGTAGTTGTTTATACGGCCTTTGTATTTGCCAAATGCTTCGTGCTTTTTGTTCGAAGTTTCTGCGTCTAAGGCAAATTCCCGGCCTTCCTTAAGCCATGCCAGTATTTGGGTTTTTTCTTCTTCCTTGAGCGTTGGAATCATGTCCAGCGTGGCATCATAGGTTACCTTCACAACCCCGAAAGTGATACCGTCCTTAATCGCTTCTATCTGCGCATCGTTTAGATAAAGGGACAGGTTGGCAGGAAATGCAAAATGTGACCGGTACAAGGCAGCTTCTTTCTCGTTTTGAGCTGCATTCAGGGCATTATTCTTAGTTTCCCCTTTCAATGCTGATCTCTTAATACGATTCACTGCCGTGTCGCGTTTTGAAAAGATATCATTCAGTTCAAAGTAGCGGTTTGCAACAGTATTGAGTACATCCTCTGCCACATTCTTATCTTTCAACTCCAGCTTATCCACTATTTTTTTAGCACGACCCGTGATGTTTTCCACGTATTTCGGGTCACGGTTTTTAGAATCCAGATCCACTGCCTTTGCAGTTGGTATCAGCACCATTAAGCAGAGTGCCATCCAGAGATATTTAATTTGAGTCTTCTTCATACTTGTAATTATTTAATGTATTGAATGAGATCTAGTTGAAAGAAAACGCAGGGAAATACCCTGCGTTCGATCTTCTTGCTCTAACGTATTTTCTTCAATTGTAAATAGTTCAATTGTAAATTACATTAGTTTTCCTTTTTCAGCCAGGGTATCATGGTTGTTTTCAGGTTTTGTCCAATCTGTTTTTTTCTTGGTGTCAATACCGTTGATGTATTTTTCAATATTGGTATATCCGTCACCGGTACAATCCTTGATAGCATCCGATGGGTCATTTGGATTCAATCCATTTGCTTTTTCCCATGCATCCGGCATACCGTCACCATCACTGTCTTTGTAAGCTTTTCCTTTATATTCAGGATAACCGCCTACCTGACGGATATCGGTAATAATACCCTTTTTGTATGAGTCTTTGGCTAAACGACGATGTTTGAACTGGAAGAAATTGACAGAATCAAGTCCTTCTTTATAAAATACTTTTCCTGTTTTTACCTGAGTTAAAATATGTTCGTCAACGATATCACGTTTCGGAATATTTGCACCCACATTAGTAGTAACGAAATCATACGCATCCTGCGCTTTCATGATATGAAATTCAGGTTTTGGAAAAGGTTCATTCCAACGCATGGAGTCGGTATATTGACCTGTGTTTTCCATCTCTTCAACCTGTACACCACCGTTCCAGTTGTCTTTTGTCACTGCTTCGTTTCCTTCCATGATATTACCATTACAATAGACACGTCCAAAAACTAAATAGCCTAATTTACTACGACCCGATTCAGGTTTCAGGATACGATGTCCGATAGGGGCATCTTTGGGTGTCAGGGGTCCCGGTTTATAATAATTATTGATGATATTATACAGGGCAGTATAGTCACCACCATCCACCGAGCGGTTAGCCCAGTTATAAACTACATTGTTTACAAAATTGAAAATTCCATTCCAACCGATGGATGGATTACGTCCGGCATTATTTGCCCACAAATTACGCATGAATGAACAGTTTTCACCACCCAGGGTGCTACCAAAAGCATGATTATAGGTATCCAAAGCCTGAGCTGAAATTGTATTCTGAATAGTTACGTTAACCGTCGGTAGTTTTTCGTCTTTCATTCCGGGACCCGGATTGAACATATGTCTGTAAAAAGAGATATTTTCATCAAGTCCCCACATGCACGAGCAGTGGTCGATCATGATATTTCCCACCGGATTCCCTCCGAAAGAATCATCCCGACGTTCTACTTTTGTTTCACCACGACGGAAACGCATATGTCGAACCACAACATCATGGGTGTTTACCCAGAACGATTCGCCTGCTACACAAACTCCATCGCCGGGAGCCGTTTGTCCTGCAATAGTTAAGTATGGAGCTGCAACAATGATGGGTGTTTTCAGGTGAATTACGCCTGCGATATTAAAAACCACAATACGTGCACCCACAGTTTCTTCGCATGCTTCACGCAACGTACCGTGACCACGATCGGCAAGACTTGTTACTGTAATCACTTTGCCGCCACGGCCTCCGAAAGAGAACTGTCCACCACCTTCTGCACCCGGAAAGGAAGGAATCTTAGCCTGTGGTAAATCGGTAGGACGGGCAGCCCAGGGAATGTACGGACGACCTTTAACTGTCTCGGCTTTAAGAACTGATTTGTTAGCCAGCATAACGCTATCCACAACCCTGTTCTCGCTGGTTATCATTTTATCGGCAGCAGCCTTTAAATCATTTGGTACATCAGGGTATTGGGCTTTAATCGTTGACAGAGGTACTAAAAGCAACACAGCGCAAATACCTAAAAATAATTTCTTTTTCATTGGATTTTTCTTTGTTTTTACTGAAATAATAGATGTCGAAAATTCAAATATTAGTTGTTGAAAATATAAAAATAAGACGTTGATTTATACTTGTTGTACTCAAAGCCTTCCCGCAAATATAAACAAAAAATGGAGGTGCACACTATCGGCACCTCCATTTTTCACTTGTAAAATAATGTCTAAAAATATACTTGTTTTTCGGAATAAACTGGTAGTATCTATTTATTACTAAAATCAGGAGCAATTTTTTCACCCATCAAACTTGCAAGATAAACTTCCAGAGCCGTATACCCTTCCGGAGTTTTCAGATTACGATCTTCCGGATTCTTCGGATTCAATCCGTTGGCAAGTTCCCAGGCATCCGGCATTCCGTCATTATCGGTATCAGTAGGAGAGACAGCCGTTCTATAAGGTCTGTAACCTTCAGCCTCATAGGATTTATCGATCATTCCCCATGTTCCAAGGGAGGCTTTGAATGTTGCCGTTCCGTTTTTTACTTCACGTATCACACGTCGTTCAACAGAGTCCCTGTTTATTGTTCCTGCTCTTGCAAGAATAGTATTGTAGGCATCACGTGCCGTTTGAATGTTGGTTTTGTAGGGTGCGTATCCAACCCAAACACCATTATACACAACTTTATTAGATGGTATTAGTAAAGTCTCCGAACTTGAAGTTGCTTTTGTTGGTAGTGTTGTTCCGGTTGTCCCTGACCATTTTCTTGTAAATCCATTCCAGTTATCCGAATTCAAAGCAGGGGATCCTTCCATTCTGTTTCCTGACAGATACCATTTTGGAATGTTTGCTCCATCAACAATGTAATTGGTAAAAAAATACTTATTTCCGGAAGGGGTTGCAGGACCCGGTTTATAGTAATTGCCAATAAAGTTACAGGTGTGCGAACGGTCGCCTTTATTTACATCACCACCGTATGCCGCATTGGTACTCCCCCAGTTGTACACAACATTGTTTATAAATTCAATAAATACATTCGATTCATTTTTAGATCTGGCACCGTTGAGACGTGGTGAACGGGAATGATTGTTGGTCCACAGGTTGTGATGATAGGTGGCACAGATTCCTCCGGTTTGTGACCCATAGCCACGATGTCCTTTACCATGGCCATCGTCATAGAGTGCATCATGAAATATTGACCATTGGACAGTCGTAAAATAATTGTCATAGAAAGTAAGATTTTCCTCGCCTGACCAGCCAAAATTGCAGTGGTCGAAAATAACGCGTACTGCATTTTCGCAGTCTACCGATCCTCCGGGTAGGAAAGTACTGTCTGTAGCATTTTCACCAATACGAAAACGCATGTTTCTTATAACCAAATCGGTACAGCCACCCAAATTTAACCGACCATTACGTATCAATATTCCCTCACCAGGAGCAGTTTGTCCGGCAATAGTCATTTTAGCTCTTGTACATCGGATTTCATTTTTGTTTACAACAGTTTTACCTGATGTTTGCAAATAGGGTTTTAGTGTAATAATCCCTGATACCCGAAAAATGATTGTGATTGAATCGCCCGGATACTGGGTTAATGCCCAGCGGAAACTTCCCGGAATGGGTGACTCTAAATTGTTGTAAGCGACATAATCCTGAAGATTGTCTACAAAAACCACTTTTCCTCCACGACCACCTTTGGCATATTTACCATAACCTTCTGCTGAAGGAAATGCCGGTGTTTGAGAATTTATAGAGGTAAGACCTGTTATAAGAAGCAACAGGGTCAGAACGAAATACGGTTGATTTTTTTTCATTTTATACTATATGCAATAAATAATAGAAATATAAAATACTGTAAGTGTTTTATGCCAGTTGCGAACTGTCAATTTGCTTTAAAGAAATTTATTCTGTACCTGGAATTAATTTGTTATAGCAGCTGCAATTGTTGCAACCCTTTGTAAATCGTTTTCCATCCACGTGTAAATATCTTCAGTTGAGATTTCAGAAGAATATCAAGATGGACTATATTTAATTTTTTATTATTTTAAATTGTTGGGTATTTCCGGAAAGGTTTTTAATCTGAACCAAATAACAACCTTCAGTAAGATTAGATATGTCTACAGAATTATTTCCTGACAAAGTACTAAACAGGACCTGTTTGCCAGTCAGGTCGAAAACTTTCGCAGATTGCAACGGATTGTCACTTATCACCTGAAACTTATTTTTTACTGTGGTTGGAACAATACTTGCATTAAAACTCTTCACCTCCTGAACGGCTGTAAGAAAATTATGAGCAATATTCTCTCCCATCAGACTGGCCAGATAAACTTCCAGGGCTGTGTAACCTTCAGATGTTTTTATGTTGCGGTCTTCTGCATTATTCGGATTCAATCCATTGGCAATTTCCCAGGTGTCAGGCATACCGTCATTATCGGTGTCAGTAGGAGCAACAACCGATGCATAAGGCATATAACCTTCGGCATTATACGACTTATCGATAATCCCCCATGATCCAAGGGAAGCTTTAAATGTGGATGTTCCGTTTTTTACTTCACGTATTACGCGACGTTCCACAGAGTCTCTGTTTATGGTACCAACTTTGGAAAGAACAGATGTAAAAGCGTCCGTTGCACTTTGAATATTCGTTTTGTAAGGAGAATATCCGACCCAGACACTATTATACACGACATTGGATGGTGGTGAAAGTAACGTGTCGGAGCCTGCTGTAGCTTTTGTTGGCAGTGCTACCGTTCCTGCAGTTCCCGACCATTTCCAGGTAAAGGCATTCCAGTTATTCGAATTTGTAGTTGAAGAGCCTTCCATAATATTTCCGGAGAGATACCATTTGGGGACATTCGCACCGGCAACTATATAATTAGTAAAGAAGTTTCTAGTGGAAGGAGTAGCCAGTCCTGGTTTGTAATAATTACCAATAAAGTTACAGGTATGTGAACGGTCGCCTAAAATTACATCACCACCGTATGCTGCTCCGGAACTACCCCAGTTATAGACCACGTTATTGATAAATTCAATAAAAACATTTGTTTCGTTTGTAGTTCTGGCTCCGTTTAGTCTTGGTGAACGGGATTCGTTATTAGTCCACAGGTTGTGATGATAGGTTGCATTGATTCCTCCGGTTTGTGACCCATACCCTCTGTTACCTTTACCATGTCCATCGTCATAGAGTGCATCATGAAATATTGTCCATTGAACAGTTGTAAAACGATTGTCGTAAAAAGTAAGGTTTTCTTCACCTGACCAGCCAAAATTACAATGATCAATAATTACACGTGCTGCATTTTCACAATCCATAGATCCACCTGGAAGAAAGGTACTGTCTGCTGCATTTTCACCAATACGAAAACGCATGTTTCTTATAACTAAATCGGTACAGCCACCCAAATTTAACCGACCATTGCGTATCAATATTCCCTCGCCAGGAGCTGATTGTCCGGCAATAGTCATTTTAGCTCTTGTACATCGGATTTCATTTCGGTTTACAACTGTACTGCCTGATGTCTGCAAATAAGGTTTAAGTTTGATAATCCCGGATACCCGAAATAGAATAGTGATTGAATCTCCCGGATATTGAGCTAAAGCCCAGCGGAAGCTTCCAGGAATGGGAGTTTCCAGGGTATTGTAGGATATATAATCTTGCAGATTATCGACGAATACTACTTTTCCTCCCCGGCCACCTGTGGCATACTTACCATAACCCTCTGCAGTCGGGAAAGCCGGTGTTTGAGCATTTACAGAAGTGAAAACTGCTGTAAGTAACAACAGGGTAAGAACGAACTGAGTTTGGAATTTTTTCATTGTGTAATATGTGAGATAAATAATTGAAACAAAAATACTGACTCTGTTTTATACTGATTGCGATAAATTGGTATTTTATGTGGAGTAATTAGTATCAAGCTATGACTATGCTTTATACGAAATTTTATTCTGTACCTAAAATTATTTTCTTAGTATAGGTCATGCCTTTGTCGTACATTCTTAACAGATATATGCCTTGAGATAAGTTGTTTAGTGTTAATATTGATTCATTTATTTTTTGGGCAATAATGTTGCCTGTAGTCGTTACCAACTGCATCTTTTCTACACGTTGACTGAGAGTAATTGCCTGATGATTTATTGTAATTCCAACATTCCCCATCTCAACATCAGATAAGGCAGTTGCAAGAGTTGCAACCTCACTGAGTACCCCAATGGAATTTAAGGCTCTTACGCTGTATGAACCGGTAATACCCGAATTGTCAACAGAACTGACTCCGGTAACCGAGCCAAGGTATTTCCCATCTTTGTAAACAACATAACCAATTGCACCACTTACTGCCGACCAACTTATTGTTGATCCGTTTATACTAAGGTTCTCAGGTTTTGCAGTTGGTGTACTCTTTGTAATTGGGTCAAAAGTTGTGGTATAAGTAGTGGAATAAACCTTTTGAGGGTTTAATAGGCTGTCAGCATCATATTGTTGCAACTGGAAACTCCAGCTGATTCTTCCACTCACACTAGCCGGCGTTCCATCCGGATTCATACTGTTGTATTCGGCAAAGCTGGCTGTGGTTTCATTTCCACTCATGGTTGCCCAACCTGCCGGTTTAATATGTTTTCCAAGCGTGCAGTTTAAATAATATGCGCCGGAATTGATATTCCATGGCCTGCCCAGGTCATAACTAGCGGTAGCTACATCTGAGTTAGCTGTTATGTTACATCTGCGAAATACAAAACCAAGATTTAATGTTTTCCCAGAAACAGTTGATGCTTTTGTCGTATATGAATCCTCCGGGGCTACAATATGGCCACCACCATTCACACAATTGATGGTGCAATCGTCAAGGAAGAGAGTACCTCCTGCATAAATAAAATCAACGGCACCTTCTATCCAACAATTTTTAAAATAACCACGTGTCCCTTTTTTTGAACGGTAAGTGTCCTGGTATCCCAACACTTTACAGTTCCTGAATATCTGACGGTCGCCGGCAGTATAAAGCGCTTCTGCCATACCGGTATTACCGGCAGCATTCTGAATGCTTATATTTTCGGCATAAAGATCAGTAGCATAAAACTTAACGGTACATACATCTTCGTAAGTAGGTGAACCGCTTGAAGCACGCGACTGGGAGTGAGTAATAAGCACACCGCCATAGCTTTCGCCAATCAGACTTATTTTTTTCGTGGAGGCAGCAGCTTTTGTTCCCAATGTAACCTGTTCGTTGTAGGTCCCGTTTTTGATGAATATCATGCTGGTTTGTCCATCGGGGCATGCATTCAGAGCCGATTGTATACTGGTAAAATCACCTGAACCATCCGTTGCAACAATATATTTGAAAACCTGGGAAGAGGCGTTAATCGTAAAGATCAACTGACAGGTTAGTATAAGAAGTAAATTTTTAATTTTCATTCGCTTTAAGATTGCTTTTTAATTATTAGTACAAAATAGAATTCCTGCAGACGCCTTTAACTGATTTATTGCTAAACTTGGGCATCTGCAGGAATATATTTATTGGTCTGAGAAATTAATTATACAGTTTGATCTGCAAGCTTATTCGGCCAATGGGTCGAATGTTCCCAGACCTCCTCTTTGTGAGTCTGTCCAACCTATTGTTTGAAGCAGTGTCGTATTATTTACTTGTGCACTCGCCCTCAATCCAATAATATAATATTCCGGACGGAACGAAATAACTTTATTTTGTGTATCAATCATCCGTTGTTTACGCGTTAGATAGGAACGATAGAAGTTTACAACACTGTCTCGTTGAATCGTATCGTTCGAACTGATATTCCAGGCCTGTGGACGTTTAATAGTAGCGCTATTTTTAATGATCGGATCATTTGCATCTCCAACAGGAGCAATACCTCCTCCGGTAACAGAACTTGATACACGTAATTCCAATCCGTTACGTCGTTGCCCGTTCAGAGGGTTTACGCCAAGATACGTGCAGGTATTCGTTCCAAAACCGGTAAGTGCCCATGAAGCTTTCAGGCCTGCCTGTCCGGCACCTCCATCCCAAAGCAACCAACGGCGCATATCATCAAAACGCTTTCCTTCGTAGGCTAATTCAACCTGACGTTCGTATAAAATTGCAGCAAAGAGTCCCTGGCGGTTACCAGCCAATGCATCGTCCAACCCACAGTTTCCGGTATATCCTACACGCTGACGAATCAGACGCAGGGCTGTCAAAGCTTCATTGCCATGACCGGCTCCACAGGCAGCTTCAGCAAAGTTGAGTAATACTTCAGCGTATCGAATTTCCATGAAGGGAGCTGAACTTCGCTTAAATGGTGTAGATGTTAATGAGTCAAACACGTATAAAGGTGCTGTATTAACAGCAAGATCATCTGTTTTCTTCCGGATGTAAATACCTTTGTAGTTGGTAGCCAATTTGTCAGCACCATACCCTGATTGTTGTTCATCTGCCTGTTTAGTTGTTGATTCATACCAGGCATAGTTCCAGAGTTGGTATTTTGAGCCCAGAGTATATGGGCTTGCTGATTTTTTTGGTATTCCGTTATAGGTCCATTGTACCCCCGGGAATGCAAATGTCCGGTAGAAACGGGGATCACGGTTTTTGAAAAATATATCCTTATCATAATTATTGATGGGGTTTTTATCTTTATCCATCGCAGGTAACCCGGTAGCCATTGGAAAAAGATCAACCATTTCTGCAGTTGTACTTTTACCGCCTCCGGCACCTGTATTGGATGGTCTGATTGAATTTTCCCAGGTATTATTAAGATCTGGTGCGGTTGCGTTGGTTGCAGGAGCAAGGTTGTTGTAAAGTGTTACAAATACAGCCTCCGGACTTTGATAATCAGAGAACATTTTAGCCCAACCGGAAGCATGTATTCCCGGATTATTCAAATAAGCCAACCCAAAATAGCCACTAGCAGTGAGGGTGTCCACTGCACGTTTAGTCACTTCATAAGCAGTTTGCCATCTGGCTACATCATCAGCACGGTTAAATAACGGGCTGGCATATAACAGTCTCGCTCTGCCTTCTACAGACAGTGCAGTTCCTGCAGTTACACGGCCCCAGTTTGCATCATCCCATTTTACGGGTAGATAGGAGGCGGCTTTTTCTAAATCCTTGCACAGAAATTCAATGCATTCTTTCGTTGTTGAACGTGGAATTGCCAGATCAAGCCCTCCGCTTGAACCTGCTAATGGAAGTTGCACATGATCCACAATGGGTACTCCGCCATAAACTTTAACTAACCGGTAATAGGTCCAGGCGCGGAAAAAATAGACCTGACCGAGTAACTCTTTCTTTTGGGCATCCGGCAAGGTTCCGCCCTCAATACCTTCGATGGCATCGTTGCAATTACGGATACGTCCCCAGGGAGAACGGGAAGTTTTTGCTTCGGCATAGAAAAAGTCAGGAACAGTAGTATTTGTCATGACGTTATCAGTGACAAAGTCCGACAATCCACCGTATTCTTCGGTTGAAGTTGCGTAAAGATCCGCTGTCCCGGTACTTGGATTGTCATATGAAACGTCGGTGTTGGACTTGGGAAGGCATAATGCATAGATATCATTAATTCTTCCTTTTGAACCGGCATAATCGTTGTAAATAGCAGCTGTAACACGCGAAAAATCCTGCTTTTCTTTCAAAAACTCATCGCTGCATCCAGTCATGAGTGTTGCGGCAATAAGTAAGCCGGCACCCAAACAATATTTATTTATATTTTTCATTTTTATCTTATTAGAATGAAACATTAACTCCGATGGTAATTCTTCTCAAAGTTGGATACCTTCCATAGGTTCCTGACATTGGATCAATAAAGTTGTCCGGATAAGGATTGTAAAGACTCAATACATTTTGAACTGTAGCATTCAAACGGCAACTTTCAATATTTGCTGCTTTCATCCAGTTTTTAGGTAATGAATAGGCTACAGTAAGTGTTTTGATGGAGACTGATGTTCCACTAACTCTCCAGAACGTAGATTGTACATTATTAACAGCGTAACGCAGGTTAGGATACTTGGCATCCTGATTTTTTTCAGCTACTATATTGCCCTGGTTGTCAAGTACATTGTCGTACACAAACATGTTATTCGCCCAGAATGCAGGGAGATTTGTGTATTCCATGACGTTATAACCACTGGCAGTTGAAACCAGACTTGAGATACCACGTGCATCACCCGGCAGGTAAGTATATCCACCCCAGTTAGCTCCAATTTGTGTGCTGAACGAAAAGCCTTTCCAATCGCCACCCATATTCACTGTTAATCCCCAGGGATTGCTACGGTTTGAAATCAATACCTGGTCGTTTGCATCCACATAACCTGCTTTCGGATCGCCCGGATCGTTTGGACCATAATAGGTTCCATCAGATTTTTGTGAACCTCGAATATTGTTATAAATCAACATGCCTGGACTTACTTTATCTTTAGTCATGCCCATGTAGCTTTTAATCTGGTATTTATCGAAGTATTCTTCAATTTCCTGGTAATTATGAAACATGCCGATACTTTCATACCCCCAACTACCTACATCCACACGTTGATTGGGATGGTTGTCATCAAAAGCTATCAGTGCCGGCCATGGTGCAACCAGTACTTTGTTGTCGCTGTATCCGGTATTCAGTTTAATCCAGTATTTTAGGTCTTTCGAAATGTTGTCTTTCCAACCTAATGATAATTCAATACCGTACCTGTCAATGGAACCATAATTCTCAGCTGCTGCTTGTGTTCCAACTGTTGATGGATAATTTGCAGAACCTTGCTTGGTCATAAACACATTCCGGTTCCAAAAGTAATATCCATCCAGATTCATGGTAAGCCTGTTTTTCAACGTGTTGAAGTCTATTCCGAAATTCGATTGGTAACTTTCATCCCAGTGTGCAAAGCGGTTTACAGCAGCATCGGGCACCCCGATATGCGATCCGGAGGCTGTGCTTGTTCCTGTCCCAAAAATAGCTCCTTTGTCCTGATTCACATTATAAGTTGTGATCCATTGCCATGGTTTAATATTGTCTTTCCCAAGTAGTCCAAATGATCCTCGAAATTTTAGAAAATCTACTCCATGAATTTTTTCCTGAAACCAGGGTTCTTCTGATAGTACCCATCCGGCAGAAAGTGATGGGAATGTTCCCCAGTAGTTTTCAGGTGCAAAATTGGCTGATGCATCCGAACGTACCAGAAATTCAAGCAGGTATTTATTGGCGTAGGCATAATTCACTCTACCCACATAGGATAACTTCCCGGATTCGGAACGGGTAAATACGGTGGCTTGTGCTCCGTTATCGGCTCCGTTCGATTGATAATTGGTAAATGTGTATGGGTTTGTCACAGATCCAAGCAGGGTCTCAGATTCAGCTTCTGCACGTTCGATTGTGAATAATCCGCTCACATCGTGTTTGCCAAAAGTACGTGCGTAACTCATAATAAAGTTTGCCTGGTAGTTATCTCCTCTATCCATGGATCTGCTCAGGATATTACCATTTGATACCGTGATTGATTTCAGATTGCTGTTTGACAGATTCAGGGTGTCGCTCGTGAAGAGGTGGTTCCCACTACCGGCACGTTGATTGATTTGGTACAAAGTGTAATTTGTACCGTAGGTGTCATTTTTATTGGTACTGATATTTTTAGAGTAGGATACCTTTAATTTAAGCCCCTTTAAAATACTGCTCCATCCAAAATCATATTCAATCGAGGAGTTTATAGTCATGTTTTGACTCATGTTTTTACTGTAATCTCCCAGATCCTGAATAGTTTTGTAATTGTATAACTGGGCAGTCTCATATTGATTATTACTAACCCCGTACGATGCCAAAGGCAATCCGTTGACATAGTCAGGCATATAGCGTGGATGTGTTAATAAATAATCATAATCATTATCCCCGGTTGATGAGCCTACACTGCTGTATGCATTGGATGAACTTCCATAATCTCCGGATACCTGAAACGATGCTTTTAAAGATTTGGTGATCTTTGCATCCAGGCCTGCCCGGTAATTCCAACGGTTGTAATCAAGTTTTCCAATATTACCACCCTGGGTATTGTACGAAACGCCTGCAAAATAATTTACCCTGTCGGTGGCTCCACTTAAATTCAGACTGTGTTTCTGAGTCAGGGAAGCTCTCCATTCCCGATCCAGCAAATCATAATTGAGATTTCTCATGGCAGCTAACTCATCTGCCTGAAAGTAATCAGTCCTGGTGTTGGGTGTAGTTGTGCTTGTCGGGTCAATGGCTCCCTTTACCCCATTCCAGATTTTGCCATAATCATAGGCACTTAACATCTTTGGACGCGAAATTTCATCCACGACACCAAACTGACCGCTATACGATACTTTTGGTGCACCTTCTTTACCCCGCTTTGTTTTGACAAGGATTACTCCATATGCCGAACTGGCTCCGTAAACAGCAGCTGAAGCATCTTTCAGAACGGTAATGCTTTCAACCATAGTTGCATCCAGGTTGTTGAAGGCTGCTTCTGTTGTAATAAAATCATCAATTACGTATACAGGCCTGGTATCCGGAACAAATCCCGATACACTCGAAAAAGCAGTCGTTACAGGAGCATCACGTACAGTGATTGATGCTGTGGATCCGGGACGACCTTCGCCACCACTAATACTGATACCATTAATCTGGCCCTTAAGGGCAGTAGCCAGGTTGGTTGTGCTCATGTCTGTGACGTCTTTGGCCGATAGGGTTGAAATTGCACCTGTCATGTGTGCTTTTTTCTGTACCCCGTAACCTACCACCACAACTTCATTTAAATCGGAGTTTGATGTTTGAAGATTAATTTTCAGATCCTTTTTATCGGTGATATCGACTTTTTGTTGTTGATAGCCAATATAAGAAACCTGAATAAATTTTTGTCCTGCAGGTAGATTGCTTATTGTAAACTTGCCGTCCAGATTTGTAACCGTCCCTAATTTTGTTCCGATTACGACTATGTTGGCACCAATAACAGGCTCAGATTTTTCATCTAAAACAATCCCTGAGACTGTTTTAGTTTGTTGCGCCATGGCCGGCATTAGAAAACAAAGGACCAGGAGCACACTTAATATATAACGATATTGTTTCATATTTTTTATCTCAAATTATTGTTTAATCCTGTTACTTTGCAATAGGTAACCAACGTGGGTCTCCGCTTTGTTTGCTGATAATAATTGTGGCATTCGAACCTACAGTGAAATTTCCGGTTGAAACATCTGCAAAGGCTGGATCCTGACCATACCCTGTACCACTCTTATCTCCATTCGTATGGTCAATTTCACCTACCTGAGGAAAAGCACCATCAAACCAATAACAGTTATTGTTGAGGGTCTTAATCATTGTATTTGTTCCTGCGGAAAGTCGTCTGATAACATTCTGACTGCCGCAATCCACAAAAATATTTTGGCTTACGTTTAAATATACCGTTGAGCCTGAGGAGCTGGATGCTGTTCCCATGCCGCTATAATTACCCATTTGGCCTGTCTTTACGACATTGTTGAATGTGTTGTTGAAGAAGTTAATACTTCCGCTTACGAAACCTGCACGATCAGGGCGCCCACTGTTGTTGTAACGTAGAAAATATCCGGCGGTTGATGCATTTTCCCAAACAGTACTGTTCTTGATTGTGAAGATATTTGCAAAGCCTGCCTGAAGAAAGATTACACCTCCACTACCGTCGTTAAGGGCATTCAATGCTATTTTACAATCGCTGATTACCAGATTTGTCAAACAGTATTTCACATTTGCATCATAAATTAAACGTCGGTTGATACCATAAAAATTACATTTGAAAAAGAATATGTCTTTTGGGATTATGTAATAACTGTTGTGTGCAGCGCTAAGTATTGCGGGATCAGGAACATCACTAAGTAGTAATACTGATGCATCAGATACATCGGCTGCCATGGCATTACAATCAAAATCCATATATTTTAATGTAAATCCTGCTGTGGTGCGTAGTCTGCCTGAAATGCCATAGGTAATGGTTGGATGGTGAACTTTATCACCCCGTAATGTAATCCAGTGTTTCTGAAAATCAACAGGTCCGGATAGTGTATATTTTCCATCAGCAACCAATTCGTAAGCCAGTTCATGGGTTGAATCCGGTATGGCTGTATTGGTAAAGTATTGGTACAAATCAGTGCCA
This sequence comes from Paludibacter sp., assembly GCA_028710415.1. Lineage (GTDB taxonomy): Bacteria > Bacteroidota > Bacteroidia > Bacteroidales > Paludibacteraceae > Paludibacter. The sequence continues at coordinate 196,229 of JAQTUE010000005.1, forward strand.
TCCGGAATAACAGCATAGGCCGGTAAAAGCGTACTGTAATGTGCAGTAGATGCCAACACCGCTTCTTTATTGTTGTCCTTCACATTCCCAAGCGTTTTAATAACAACCTTATACTTGGTATCTTCCTGAAGTGGACGTGTAACAGAACATCCATCGATGACAGCATTTTCTGTCCCGACAGCTACCGGATTATTCGGGTCATCAACAATGTACAAGGTAAATTGATACCCACCCGCACCATATACAACGGGCCATGTAACTACCATATTGCCTTTTACGTCTTTCGAGAAAACGACCTTAGACGAATCTGGAGATAATAACGTAGTGTTTGTGACACCGGACGAGAAAGTCCAGTCTTTCAAATAACCGTCTATACACGAAGACAATAGCAGGGTAACTGCTATGGCAAACAATAAACGGGTTTTTTTTAACAAGATTTGTTTCATAATATTTATTTAAAATTCAATAAACCGAAGCTTATACTGTTGATGTTTAGAAAAGACATTTTGTATTATGGAAAAATGCCTTGTTTGTTTTTGTTTTTATTTGTCGTTTTTATTATTAAAGATTTAATATAGCAATATAAGTTTTTTTGGTAACTTTCAGTCTCTGTTTTTATAAAAATAATTATTTAGCCCAATCTTTCTATCTATACCACGTAAATAATAAAGATTATTATAGTTATGACGATATTAAATGGAATCTGTAATCATTTTATTTAAAGATACTTTTTAGATATTTAATATTAGCGCCTTCATTTTTTATATCCGAAACTGACGGATCTAAATTGAATTCAAAACTCTGTTTTATAACTTTTATATCCTGAAAATAAGTATTTTAATGAAATTGTTCTTTAAAAATAGCTTGTTGTATAAACTAAGACGGTAGTTCCGTGAATTTGTAATCAGTGACCGGACTTATTTTATCGGCCAATACAAATATTACCCGTTCTTAGTGCTGTTTCTGAATGACCTGGTTATCTAAAACACCTGTTTTGACAAATATATAAATTTAAAACAGCTTCGAGGATGTTCTGATCCAGTATCTTTTATAAGCATCCCAATTAAATAGAGATGTTTTTCACGGAATAAATAACAACTTTACTCTTTGAAAAACAATTTCGAAAAGTTTAAGTTCTTTAAATTCAATTTAGATTTAAGGACTTTACGCAATACTTCCTCATGTAAATAACAATTATGTAATAATGAAAATTAAAAATATCCAGCTTTTTACTTTACTTGATTTTTTTTTAATTTAGGTAAAGGCTTCATTTTAGGGTCTGATCAATATCCGAAATTGCTTTTGACTTGCTTTAGGTTCCGAGGGGGTTGCCTGGGGGTTGCCTGGGGGTTGCCTGGGGGTTCCGAGGGATGGAGCCCTCCTATCCCCCAGGCAACCCTCAGGAAAGACCTGCCCAATTCCCTGTAAAGGTAAAATGGATGGATACCATGGGCAGGACATCCTAAGATTGGAAAAAAAAGGGGGATTACCAATCCGGTTTGAGAATATCGAGCCATCCTTTTAAGACTTGGAAACAGTACTAACAGATGATTTTCAGTGAATTGAATGAAAGTAGAATAGTTAAATATAGAGGATTAGTAGGTTAATAATCATTAATTATTCAGCCTATTCGGATGCACTGGGATGTCAGGAGTCGTCAGGAGTTGCAAAAGCAATAAAAATACCGTTTAACAGTTTATTATTCCGTTTTAAATTATTAAAATAATACTTATCTTTACAAATTAATATTAGCCGGTTATCCGGTTGAGGTGAACAAGATCCGGAATCCATTCATTCAGTTAAAACGTTAAACACTATGAGTATCGCAGAAAATCCACTGACAGGGCGCATGAAGAATTCAATGGCCAACTTTACGATGTATACGTATAAAGGCATGAACATCGTTCGTTCGAAGGCATTTACTATCAAAGATCCCAAAACGCAGAAGCAACTCAACATGCGGGCACGCATGTCACTGATTGCAGAAATGTATCACAAGTTTAGCCCCGTTATCAGCATGGGATTCCCTGAACGCGAGGAACGTCAATCACCTCAAAACATGTTTGTTTCCGCTAATTTCAAAACGGCTTTCGTTATGGCGGATGATGTCCAGGAGCTCAGTTATCCCCAGATGATGCTTGCCAAAGGTTCGTTGCCCCGCGTGACGATAACGGAAGCCACAACCGATGCCGGAGGAATAACACTCAACTATGATGCCCATGCCCTGACTCCTGATTTAAATGCGGACGATGAAATCATTGCCTGTGCCCTGTTGAAAACTGACGAACTGCTTAAAACCAGGCAATTCATCGGGTATGAACCCAACGGTACTATCCAGCTCAAATACCCGGCCCTGCAGGCTGAAGAGGTGGTGTGCTGCTATGTATTTGTACGAAGCAGGGATGGGGAAAAGGCTTCGGATTCGGTGTGGGTGGAAGTGAAGGGCTGAACGGGAATGGGGAAAATAAAGTAAATAACTGATTAAAAAAGTCAGATATAAAACTGAAAAATAATCTGTATTTGTGGGTTCAATAAGTACATGAACCTTTGAAAATCTGTTGTATATATCCGGATGGAAAGGGCTCCAAAACTTTTATTTTAGGTCCTGCAAGTAAAGTTTTACTTTTTCAGTTGTTTAATACAGAAAACCAAAGAGCCATAACGGAATCACATTCCCGGAGCCAATTTCAATATCGTCTTTCACTACAAAAGCATTATCTACCGTTTCAATCTGTTTTTGTGATTTATTTTTACCACCGACTTCGAGTGTATATTTATCAACAACCAGAAAATCGGAAACTTTCGATGCATTTGTTTTGTAATTCACATTCAGTTGGTTATATAAAAACGTTTCCCTGATATTACCAATGTTTGCATTTTCATCTGCCTGGTTATACATTAGATTTGAGTTGTTCAAATAAATCTTTTCCGGTTTATTCAAGCTATTGATGCCCTTCTCAGGCACAAAAAGAAGTTGGAGTAATTGTGCATCGTTTAGCCACTGAATGTAATTTTTCATTGTATTCAGGCTGATACCTGTTCGCACGCTTAATGCATTCATATTCGGTTTGAATGGTACCGAAGCACTAATAATTTTCAGGAGTTTTTTCAGATAAATAATGTTAGATGGTTGAATGGCTGCAAATTGCGGGATGTCAACTTCTAAAACTGTCAGGACTATTTCACTCAGTTTTTGATGAAAAGATTGAGTGTTTTCTTTATAAAAAGGATAATATCCATGATTCAGATAGTTTTCGAAATGGGCGAGAGGTTTTATTTTCTGAAGAATGTAAATGGCCCGTTCAATGTGGTTATCAAGTAAATCTTGCAGGGTAAGAATCGGGAAACGTTGGTTGGTTTCAAAAAGCAGGTACTCCCTGAACGACAAACCCGGCATTTCGTACATCACAGCCCTGCGACTTAAATCCGCTTTCGCTTGTTGCAAATGAAGCAGCGATGAGCCTGTGAAAATGATTTTCAAATCAGGCATGTCATCATACATGTTCTTTAGTTCGATAGCCCAGTTTTCATACCGATGAACCTCATCAATAGCCAGTAATTGTCCACCTTTTTTGTGAAACCTATCTGCCAGATCATAGAGTTTGTTATCTGTAAAATATAAATCGTCTAAACTCACATAGAGTACTGAATTATCGGGGACGAAATTTTGCTTGATATATTGCAGAATCAAGGTCGTTTTTCCTACACCTCTACTTCCTTTGATACCAATAAATCGGTTTGACCAATCAATTTTATGACTAAAATCACGAATTAGCTTTGTTTGAACATAAGCGTATTTCTCGTAGAATTTCTGTGTTAGCTTTTCCATAATTATTATTTTATATGAATGCAAAGATAGTAATTTGTTTTGTATGTATCAATGCGTTGACACATTAAATACATTAAAGTATCAATGCGTTGACATATAAAATGCATTAATGTGTCAACGCATTGATATTTTAATGGAAAACTATTCATTTGAAATAATCACGTGTGCCTGGTCAATAACCGATGAATTGATTATGAACCAGTAATTTATCGGGTATGAACCCATTGGAACGATACAGCTGAAATACCCGGCCCTGCAGGCTGAAGAGGTATATGCTGCTATGTATTTGTACGAAGCAGGGATGGGGAAAAGGCATCGGATTCGGTGTGGGTGGAGGTGAAGGGATGAACGGGAATGGATTTGTATTTGACAGGCATACAAGAACTGAAAACATTCTGAAATAATGTCAATTATAATTAAAGATAATTCAAACAAATGAATTACATTTGCAACGTTAACATTCGAATGTACGTGATTTTGTTAATACTGTTACTGCTCCTGTGATCGGGAGATAAAGAAAAGTGAATTCAATATGGAAATCAGGAGATTTCTTTTTTGCTACGGCGAAGTCTGGAGGATAGGTCAAACTACGGCGAACAGGGGCGGTGTAAGCTGAGGCGAACGAGGAATAATTTATAAAAGCAATAAGTACAACTTTGCTTTACTACTTAAATTGAATTTGCATTATGATGAGAAATTAGAAGTTTATTATTTCGAAAGATAATATTAGAGACTTACTAGCATCAGCAAAAGTTACACTACACTAAGCTTACTCTATCAAAGTAAAATGACATATAATTAAATCAATATTATGAACATGCAGAAGCTAATATTCCAAGAAAAAGCAGAAGAGACTATTTCAATTAATGTAAATAGCCCATATGATGGATTGGGAGGACTATTACCATACAAATCTTCAGCTACACGTCTAAAAATTACAGGAATTTTAAATTCAATGATAATAATTGACCTAAAACAGATATTCTCAACTAAAAAGACAGATCCAAATAAACGTGATTATTCTTATACTAGTTTAGATTTGTCTGAAGCTAAAGTATGGAAAGAATTATATTTTTGTAACTTTGATATTCAAGAATCTATACATCGATCAGGAGAAAATGAACTGAATGAATGTGCATTCCAAAATTCTAAATACCTTGAAAAAATAATACTACCAAATAATTTAGAAAAAATTGGTGATTTTGCTTTTAAATACTGTGAAAATCTTCAATCAATACGAATACCCGAAAGTATAAAAAGTATAGGATATTCTATATTTGGTGGTTGCACAAAACTTTATAGCTGCATATTACCGGATCATATCACTGATTATAAAGCTTTGTTATCAGAATGCAAGAGTATTTCGGAATTTAACATACCCAAAATGAGTATTTCCATCTGCAATAGTACATTTTGGGGTTGCGAAAGTTTAAAGTCATTTATTGTACCTAATCAAATTCTGATAATTGAAAGACAGGCATTTGCTTTGTGCGAGAACCTACAACGGATAACTATATCAGAAAATGTAAAAATAATCTATGAGTATGTTTTCCAAGAATGTTGGAATTTAAGGGACATATTTTGTAAGTGTAAAATTCCACCAAGAATATTAACTGATGATAGAGCACCTGAAAATAATTCTTTTTATCACATGTCAACACGTGAGTGCATAATTCATGTACCTAAAGGAACTCTCTCAGAATATAAAAATAGTTATGGCTGGAATGAATTTACGAAAATTGTCGAATTTACTGAATAAAAAAAATAGAAAAGCATTTGATAGTATATTGGCATTTAGCAGGTATTGTTCCTATATTGACTTTTTAATAGGGTGTTAGTGAAATGCTCCCGAAAACAATCAAATGCCATTAAATTACTGTTGTTAGGTATAATTATAAAAATGATAAAAATGACAGCTATTTCAGCATTAATATCAAAAAAATGGATTTCAGTAGCATCGGACTCATTACTAACTGAAATAATTAAAGGAGATGAAGTTCGACATATTGAATTTCGTAAAAGCAAAATTGTCCCAATAAAAAAATTCAAAGCTTCTGCATCATATTGGGGTTTAGCTAAGATTGCAGAATGGCGTACTTATGATTTTTTGAAGAATATGTCAGTTGAGGCAGAAAGTTTTGAGAATTTTGAAAGTTTTGCTAACCACGTTTGTATTGAATTAAAAAAGAAATTAGATAAAGTTAGAGTTCCAAATGCAATTGATAAAGGTATTGGGATTCATTTGGCTGGATTCGAAAAATTTGAAGGTGAAGTATTGCCTGAGTTGTTCTTGATTTCAAATTTTACTGACACTTCATATAAAAGTATTGGAGAGCTCGTGGTTTCCCGTAATTTGTACAATAATTTAGATATAGAATTGAAAAATAATGAGAATTCATTAGAGGAACAACGACTTTCAGTAAAACAATACTTAGATAAAGGTGGAATTTTTATTTTCAACAATGGAGACCCTGATTTTTTCAACCCTGCTTCAATAGCCATGAATGAAATGTTTCTAGAAGCAGTAAAACGTAGAGTATTAAAAAAGAATGATTTAAAAGTATATCTTTCTATGGCTTCATTACCTATTGAAATGATTAAAAGAACACAAAAAGACTTATTTGAAAAAAAACATATAAGAGTCGGTGGTCAAATCCATAATCTATTAATCACTGATAAAGGTGAAATGATATCAACATCAAAGGATGAAATCATTTGATGTTGATTAATTTTCTCCAGCATTCACTTTGTTGCAGGGAGAAAGTGAACGCTCCTCAAAATAAACAAATGCCCATAGACTTGTGCGTTAGTGGTATTATAAAAAAAAGAAAAATGAGTAATCGAAAAATACTAGAAAATCTTACATATGCAACTTTATTGAGTCTTGACAGTGGAAAATCATCCGGTTCAGGTTTCTTCCTAAACGTAAACGGAGTCGATTATTTAATTACTGCTAGACACGTCTTGTATGATGATGACAAGTTGAGATGTGAAGATTTATTGATATCTTCTCAAAATTCTCGTGGTCAAATTGAGGATTCAAAAATGTTCGAAGTTGACATGAAAAGTGCACATGTGTTAGACAGTAAAACAGATGATATTGCTGCGATTAAATTTGGTTCTATTGAAAAATCAGAATTTTCAGAGCACATAAGCATCGTTCAAGAGGGAATTTCAGAAACTTTTTCAATAAACCAAGAAGAACAAACTAGATTGTTGGAAGAAATCGGAATTGCAAACGATGTCTATTTAGTTGGATTCCCTACTTCACTAATTTTCCAGAACTCAAAACATTTTGACCCGGGAAAACCCTTGTTAAGAAAGGGAATCATTGCTGGAATAAATGCAAATGACAATACTTTCATTATAGACTGCTCTGCTTATTACGGAAATAGTGGAGCGCCAATTTTAGAAATATGTGAAGATAATGAGTTAAGAGTCATAGGTATTGTTTCAAGATATATTCCATTCGTTATTGAATGGAAAAATAATAGAGAAATGTCTGTTACACATGCTGAGTATCTAAATTCAGGTTACTCTGTCTGTGTTCCCATGAATGCTGTTTTTAAATTAATAAACCAATAAATTTACGATTATGTTATTGCCTTCAAATAGAAATCCACGATTAAATAGTTCAATTAATCCACGACTGAACAGTTCTATTAACCCACGACTAAACAGCTCTATTAATCCACGATTAAACAGTTTTATTAATCCTCTACTAAACAGTTCAATCAACCCACGAATGAACAGCTCTATCAACCCACGACTGAATAGCTCTATCAACCCTCGATTGAACAGTTCTATTAATCCACGATTAAACAGTTCTATCAATCCTCGACTAAACAGTTCTATCAATCCTAGATTAAATAGCTCATATAAGGGATTATATGTATTTGACCTAGATAATAATATATTGGCTTTTATAGTAAGCGTGAATGATAGAATAATTCATGTTTTTAATTTCAATAATGAAAACATCATGTATGGTGTATTACACACAAGAGGAGGCTTCGCCTTATTTAATTTAGATAATGAATATATAGGACATTTTGAAAGCGATTCGAAAAGTGGATTTAACCAGTTTGATTTAGATAATAATTGGGTGGCATCAGTGAAATAAAACACTTATAGGAGTCATTAGTTAGCTGAAGTGAATTTAGCAGGTTTTGGTCTCACATTCACTTTGTAGCTAAACGACAGTGAACGCTCCTGCAAACCGCAGGTGCACATAGCCTCGGTCGTTAGGGGCTATAGTAAAAAAAGAAAAAAGACAGACATGAAGTTTAAAACATTTGACTATTTTGCTCTTAATATGACAGACCCTATGTGGGAAGTTTATGAAGTCATAGACAACAAAAGTCATAATCAATACAATAACTTGATAAGCGACCTTGAGAGTATTGAAAGTTCAGACTTAGAAAAATTTGTACGAGAGAAACACATTGATGGCTTTTTAAATCGTCAAGAAAATAAAGACCTTGGTAGAAGAATTTATTATACAATTTACAAAATACAGAAGGAAATAACAAAAGAAAGAATCAAAGATCTTATCGACTTTATAGATAGACCAAAACCTTACAAATCTGAGAACCTCTTAAATATAAAATTGGATAAGAATCGTTTAGTTGCAACAAACCAATTCAATACAAATTATTCAACATTTAATTACGACAAATTTGTATATGAAATTTGTCCAATTACAGGTAGTTCAAATTCAAGTTATTGGATTTCTCAAGCTATCTTAAAGTGTATTGCTAACTCTGGAGTCGTTTTTAAAGTTAGGTTAGACCCATTTAGGAAATCCGACCAGAAGACTACAATCCAATGATGTATAAAATGTGCGTTCATGGGACGCCTTTGGATTGGAATATATTGCTTGAATTAAGAAACGAAGATTTTGGTCAGTGGTTTAACGAGCAAGATAATAGCTTCACTGATTATGTTTGGACACCAAAAGACGATGAGATTCATTTTACATGTGAAGAATATCCAAACTTTAGTTATGATGGTTTCAACACAAGTCGATATTTCCATGCAATATTTAATAAGAAATCAGGTAGTATTAAACACTGCGATGGTGCAATTAGACTTTATAATGATTATGAAATATCAGCAAGAGGGAATTTTCATATTAGACAACCGGAAGTGAGAAAAGTTGGGGAAAGAATTAAAATTTTCCAGTTTGATAGTAACGAAAATCTAAATAAAGAAATTAGTCAAGACGATTTTAGTCAATTAGCTGTAAACTTCTTTGTTTGGAATCAAGATGTTCAAAACTATTTTAATACTTGACAACTTGAAACTTAACTATAACCCGAAAAAAATGAAACTACAAGCCTATAGCACACGCCTATGCTCACCTGCTGGCTGACATGCATTTAGCAGGTTTTGCTCCCGCATTCACTTTGTCGCATATTGTCCGAATCAGAATTCACAGAATTATTGAATTTACTGAATAAGAGTTGGCATGAAGAGAAAAAGAATAAGATGTGAAGAGAACTGACTTCATTCTGATAATTATTAAATTTTGGAAATTGTGATTCTGACAGCTTATGGATAGTTGGATGTCGGAGGGGGTTCGAAGGGCCCAGGCCCTTGAAACCCTCACTGAACCCCCTCTAAACCAAAAACAGATTCAGAAGGACAGGAATGAGGAGCGAGGAATGAGAATTTAGAAATAGGAGGTAAGCGGCAAGGAATAAGTAAAATGCAAAAGTCAGTCATGCAGATGTTTAACCCTGTAAAATCTGTGTTGCAAATGAGTGCCCCTGTAAGTTTTCAAATAGGATCAAAGTTTAGGATCAAAGGAGTGTACGGGAGTGAAATCAGGAAAGGCTTTCTGATCACTTTTTCCTGGAATATGGTATTACCTTTACTTTTCAAATATTGAAAATCATTGTGAAAACAGTATAATTGATTTTATTTTTAAAGCAAAACACCTGTTTATTGAAGAATTGTGTTGTACAACATGAAAATTATTCATTTTATATCCAAAATATACTTCTATTTTTGCAGCACAGTTCAGCACAGTAGAAATATTGATAAATCATCATTATTCATCACTCAATCTTCATGCTGAAAGGGATGAATTTAGGGCAAAGTTTCAACTTACCAAGCCTGGAGCTACTTCATCAGAGAAATGGACTTTTATGGAACGAAAATATAATCTTTAAATACCAATAGATACTTTATGTCACACCCAAAACTTATCACCAAAGAGTACAAACTTCCGTTTATATTTATCACTTCGTTATTTTTTCTATGGGGGCTTGCTCATGGAATGTTAGATACGTTGGATAAACATTTTCAGACGATTCTCCATTTACAAAAATGGCAGTCGAGTTTTATACAATTTGCTTTATACGGTGCCTATTTCAGCATGGCAATTCCGGCGGGATTGTTTATGAAGCGATTTGGATATAAAAAAGGAATCGTATTGGGCTTGTTTTTATTTGCTTCGGGTGCATTACTTATTGCCGGGACAGCAGTATTTGAATCGTTCTGGGTATTCCTTACCTGTTTATTCCTTTTAGGATGCGGTTTAGCTACCCTTGAAACGGCTGCAAATCCATATACTACCAAATTGGGCCCTATAGAAACTGCAGAAAGAAGAATCAACCTGTCTCAATCATTCAATGGATTGGCTTGGGTGCTGGGACCGCTCATTGCATTATATATTTACAATAGCAATAGCGAAGTGGAAGGCGAAAAATTTTATTCTACCATTCTACCTATGTTGGCTATTGGATTATTGGTGCTGACTGTAGCATTCGTATTTATGCGTTTGAAACTTCCGGAAATTAGCGAAGAAGATGAAGTTCATGCACACGGATTTGTTCAAAATACAGCAGAAGACAAGCCGACATTTCACATTCCACTGAAAAAACAATCCCATTTTGTACTTGGTGTTATAGCTCAATTTTCGTATGTGGCTGCACAAACAGGGATTTTCAGCTATCTCATTAATTTTGTCACCGATGCAGGACAACATCCCAGATTTGATGTTAAGTTGGCACCGTACTTTTTAAGTGTCGGGTTTGCCTTATTTATGATTGGAAGGATTAGTGGTAGTTATTTAATGTCACTGGTAAAGCCGACCATAATATTAGCTATTTGTGCTGTTATAGCAGCTTTTCTATTACCGGTAGTAAGTTTGAAGTTAGGATGGGTTTCTTTAATTTCGCTCTATACAGTATTTTTTGTGATGTCAATTATGTTCCCAACACTATTTGCATTGGCCATAAAAGATTTGGGCCCACAAACTAAAAGAGCCTCATCGTTCCTGGTCATGGCAATTGTAGGTGGAGCACTGTTTCCTCCCTTAATGGGCTTAATTGCGGATAAATATGGCATGTCAATCGGATTTTTGGCACCTATCCCGTTCTTTGCATTTATTGCATTTTATGCTGTTAGAGTTCATCTGCTCAGGGAAGTTCAACTGGTTAAAGAAGTTCAATTGGTTAAAGAAGCTCAGCTGGTTACAGAAGTTCAATTGGTTCAGGAAGTTCTGAAAAAATAATTGTCAATGTCACAAATTAATTTTTCAAATTCAACGTCAAAAATAAGATCGTTGGCAGATGGAATCAGTCTGTCAATCTTGCAGGGACGATTGAAGGTTGGTGATAATTTGCTGTCAATTAATGAAGCGAGTTCGCTGCATAAAGTGTCACGCGATACCGTATTCAAAGCCTATAATGAATTGAAAAAAAAAGGGTTGATTGATTCAACTCCTCAAAAAGGGTATTTTGTGACCGGGGAAGTAAACCATATCCTGCTTTTATTGGATACGTATTCCTCTTTTAAACAAAACCTGTATCATAGTTTCATAGCCAACTTGCCTGAAAACTATAAAGTAGACCTGATATTCCATCAATACAACGAACAGTTGTTTGAAACAATTGTGCGCGAAAGCATCGGCAAATACAGCATGTATGTAATCATGAATTTTTCGAACAATCAATTCTCGGAAACACTTACGGCTATTCCTTCGCATAAGTTGTTGCTGCTTGACTTTGGAGATTTTGAGAAATCGGAATATTCCTATATCTGCCAGGATTTCAACCAATCGCTTACTGATTGCCTGACAGAAGGGAAGGATTTGTTGAAGAAATATAAAAAATTGACCTTTGTATTTCCGGAAGAGCTTTGCCATCCGGTAAGTTCCATAGAATATTTTACAAAGTTCTGTTTGTCCCAAAAATATGAGTACGAAGTAATCCGAAAAGAGTCTGATTGGAAGGGGGTAGAAGCAGGGACCGCCTATCTTTGTATTTTGTCGGAGGATCTGGTGAAAATAATAAAAGCGGCGGATTCGGCGCAATTGAAAGTGGGGAATGACATCGGGTTGATTGCATATAACGATGAACCTGTGCTCGAAGTGATTAAAGACGGGATATCCTCCATCAGCATTGACTTTGGATTGATGGGGGAGAAGGCTGCCAATTTCATTACCGGCAAACAACCGATCCAGGAATATCTTCCTACTGAATTAATCGTGAGAAATTCAATATAAGCAATACCTATTTTTTTAATGTGATAACAGCACAGTTCAGCATAGTGGAGGTTGATTGAAATAAGATAAAGTGTATTGTAAATTGGTTGAATAAAATAATGAGTTGTAGTATTTAAGTTAGTGGACTATATTGATGCCTTATTTTAAATCACATAATTCCACAAAGAAAGAACACATAGAAACGCATAGTTTAATACAAATCGAAGACATATGGTACATCCCGGGTAACGGGAGAAAACATAGCTTGAATTTTAATATTCGTAATTTATAATTTAATTTACATTCAACTATTTGAAATAGAAATAGTTTACACTTTAAATAATAAACCTTATTTCTATTTTTTAAACCTTAGTACTAAAGCTGATCCCCAATATTAAACCTTATTCTTTGAAAGTTTTTCAGCAGTAATCAATCAAACAAAGAATAAGGTTGGGTTTTGGGGAGACAAACCGGCTACTAAGGTTGAACAAAAAAACATAAGGTTTTAAATATAAGAAGAATGAAAAACGTCTGTTTAAGTTTTGAAAAGACGGTAAATAATATTGATAAAATCATCACTAATTCTATGCTGCCCTTTCAGGGCGATTGAAGGTGGGGTGATACATTTATCCCAAGGCTTCACCCTTTCAGGCCTTTACCTTGGGCTAGAATATGACAGACTTTCAGTCTTTTAATACTTAGTTTAAATGCTTAGTTTAAATACTATGACCGCATAAGAAGGTGAAAGAATTGAGAGTTTGTTAAGTTTTATTTGAAATAATAGAACTCTATTTCTTACCTGTTATATAATTGATAAACTTAACACTAAAATTCGTGTAATTCGTATTAATTCGTCAAATTCGTAATTAACAATAACATAAAATAAAATAGTTCAAAACATGAAAACAGGAAGATTAACGGGAGAAAATCCAAAAGTAGGGATTCGTCCTATTATTGACGGTCGCCAGGGAGGTGTACGTGAGAGTCTGGAAGCACAAACAATGAATATGGCTAAAAGTGCAGCTGCCCTGATCTCTTCGAAATTGTGTTATGCGGATGGAACCCCGGTGGTATGCGTTATTGCAGATACTACCATCGGACGTGTATCCCAAGCAGCCGCCTGTGCTGAAAAATTTGAAAAGGAAGGCGTTGGCCTGACCTTGTCGGTTACACCTTGCTGGTGTTACGGGAGTGAAACTATCGACCTGAATCCGTATTACCCGAAAGCTATCTGGGGATTTAACGGTACTGAACGCCCTGGTGCCGTATACCTGGCAGCAGCATTGGCAGGACATAACCAAAAAGGGGTTCCTGCATTTGGCATTTACGGACAGAATGTCCAGGACAACACCGATACCAGCATTGCACCTGATGTTGAAGAAAAGATACTTCGTTTTATTAAGTCAGGTATTGCAGTAGCTACAATGCGTGGGAAATCGTACCTGGGCATCGGGGGTCAATGCATGGGTATTGCCGGTTCTATTGTAGATCATGATTTCTTCCAGGATTACCTGGGTATCCGTGTGGAAGCAGTGGATGAAGTAGAGATCATACGTCGTGTTGAAAAAGGAATCTTTGATCCGCAAGAATTTGTAAAAGCAATGGCCTGGACCGAAAAATACGTGAAGGCAAATGAAGGCACTGACTTCAACTCTCCTGAAATGATGAGCAGTTCCGAACAAAAGGAAAAAGATTGGGAATATGTTGTGAAAATGACGCTGATCATGCGTGACTTGATGATTGGAAACCCTAAATTGAAAGAGCTGGGTTTTGCAGAAGAAGCACTGGGCCACAATGCCATCCTGGGAGGTTTCCAGGGACAACGCCAATGGACTGATTTTATGCCTAACGGGGACTACAGCGAAGCATTGCTTTGTTCGTCTTTTGACTGGAATGGAATACGCGAAGCATTTGTACTGGCTACAGAAAACGATTCACTTAATGGAGTATCCATGCTATTTGGTCACTTGCTTACCAACACCGCTTCCATATTCTCCGATGTACGTACCTTCTGGAGCCCGGATGCAGTGAAACGTGTTACCGGTTATGAACTGGAAGGTGCAGCTGCCAACGGGATTATCCACCTGATTAATTCCGGTGCTACCTGTCTGGATGCAACCGGTGAACAAACCGATAAAGACGGTAAGCCTGTTATGAAACCTTTCTGGGAGATCACCGAAGATGAAGTCCTGAAATGCCTGGAAGCTACCACCTGGTATCCTGCCAGTCAGGGTTATTTCCGCGGAGGTGGATTCTCATCGAACTTCCTGTCAAAAGGTGGCATGCCGGTGACTATGTTGCGGTTGAACAGAATCAAAGGTTTGGGACCTGTTTTACAAATTGCTGAAGGCTGGACTGTAGACCTTCCCGAAAAGGTTCATCAGATCATCAACGAGCGTACAGACAAAACCTGGCCTACGACCTGGTTTGCCCCACGCTTGAATGAAACACAGCAATTTAAGGATGTGTACAGTGTGATGAATAACTGGGGTGCCAATCATGGTGCTATTAGTTACGGACACATTGGTGCCGACCTGATTACCCTGGCTTCCATGCTCCGTATACCGGTTTGTATGCACAATGTTCCGCTGGATCAGGTATTCCGTCCAAGTGCATGGTCTGCATTCGGTATGGATGCTGAAGGTTCTGATTACAGGGCTTGCCAGACTTATGGTGCGCTGTATAAGTAAATAAATAGTAGGTAGTTGGTAGTAGGTAGTAAGACAAGATTCAAGCGTTATTGGGATTGAAGCATTTTGCAATTGGAATAAACGGCACGGTTACCAAATTTCTTTTTATCTAATCAGTAAACGGAATTTGGTAACGTTCTGCTTGCCAGACTAACCAATTAACCAATTAACCAATTAACCAATTAACCAATCAACCAATTAACCAATCAACTTAATCAACTGGTTGACTACGTAATTGCAGGTATTTAAAACCTTATTTTTGGTTTTTCACCCTCAGTAGAAAACCGCGACATCCTAAACGCCGACCCTTATTTCCTTATTAGAGAACTTATTAGGCGGAATTTAAATGAGAAAATAAGGACTGATTCTGAGGGAAAGGATTTTCTACCAGGGAAAAAACAAAGATAAAAAAATGTTTGAAAGGTAAGAGTCTGAAATAAAGAATAAAGAACAAAGACAAAATAGGAATATATCAGTATATTGCAATTTGTTAAGTCAGATTAATTTGTTCATTGTACATATAGATCTCTCACAGGAGACTATATGTCAACAATATAATCCGTTTAAATGAGTTGTATTGCTTGTGGTCAAAAAGTACAGTTTTAATGTCAATATTCACATAGTTTCTTCATCTGGAATTAAATATCTTTGTGGCACTTAAAATAAAATAATATGAAAAACAAATCATTCTTAGCATTCGATATCGGTGCTACCAGCGGACGTTCTATCCTTGGAACACTTACAGATGGAAGGCTACAAATGAAGGAGCTAACACGTTTTCCAAACCAAATGCTTCAAATCGGCGATCATTTCCATTGGAATATCTACTCCCTGTTTGACCATTTAAAAGCAGGTCTGACTGCAGCTAAAAAAGAAGGTGTACAAATTACTTCTATCGGGATTGATACCTGGGGAGTCGATTTTGCATTACTGGCCAAAGATGGTTCAATATTAGGAGCCCCTTATGCCTATCGTGACCCACATACCGATGGAGCACCCGAAAAATACTTCAATATTGTTCCCCGCAAGGATGTCTATGGACTGACCGGAATCCAGGTGATGAATTTTAACAGCCTGTACCAGTTGTTTGCCCTGAAACAAGCCGACAATTCCATCCTGGAAGCTGCGACCGAAATGTTATTTATGCCTGATGCCCTTGCTTATTTGCTGACAGGCAACAAGGTTGTTGAATATACCATAGCGTCTACCTCCCAGATATTAAACCCATGTACCAAAAAGTTTGAATCCGTACTACTTGAGAAAGCCGGAGTAATCCCTTCATTGTTAGGCGAAATCGTTATGCCCGGACATGTAGTAGGTACATTGACCGATGTGCTGGCTGATGAAACCGAACTAGGAAAAGTATCCGTCATTGCTGTTGCAGGACACGATACGGCTTCTGCTGTTGCTGCAGTACCTGCAGAAAATGAACGGTTCGCTTACCTAAGTTCCGGAACATGGTCGTTGATGGGCATTGAAGTAAAAGATGCCATTATCAATGATGAATCGTATGCAATGAATTTTACCAACGAGGGCGGGATAGAAGGAACTACCCGTTTCCTTAAGAATATTACAGGCATGTGGTTGCTCGAGCAATGCCTCAAGGAATGGAAAAAAGAAGGCATCACCTATGCGTATGAAAAATTGGTTCATATGGCTGAATCGGCTCCTGCTTTCCAGTCATTGATTGATCCGGATGATGTTTCATTTGCCAATCCTGCCAGCATGACCACTGCAATTATTGAGTATTGCCAGGTAACAGGACAGAAAGCACCTTCCACCCATGCCGAGTTTGTACGTTGTATCTTTGAAAGCCTTTCATTGAAATACAAATATATATTAGGAAAACTGAATTCAATGGCACCATTCACCATCGAAAAACTTCATGTCATAGGTGGCGGATCAAAGAACCCGTTGTTAAACCAATGGACAGCCAATTCAATCGGGATACCGGTAATTGCAGGTCCTTCGGAAGCTACTGCTATCGGGAATATCATGATCCAGGCTAAAGCAGCAGGTTGTGTGGATTCATTACAGGAAATGCGACAAATCATACGTGATTCGGTTCCATTGGATGAGTTCTTACCAGAGAATAACAAAACCTGGGAAAATGCCTATCTGGACTTTCTGGATATCATTCAAAAGAAGCAATTGATGCAGGTTAAACTGACTGCTTCATTATCATAGAAAACTATTACCTGAGACTGATATCCTGCCGAACAGGAATCAGTATCTCAGGTATTACTTTTTATTTTTAAATCTATCAAAAAAACATAAATAGAAATGGCTGTTGTAGTAATTTTGCCAAAACAAGGGCAATCAGTTGAAAGTTGTATTATCACTGAAATCAAAAAGAAAAAAGGCGAATCCGTTAAGAAAGGCGAAGTGTTATTCTCTTACGAAACTGATAAAGCTTCCTTTGAAGAAGAATCACCTGTTGATGGTGTTGTCCTGGAATGTTTTTACAACGATGGTGACGAAGTGCCCGTATTGCTTAATATGATGGTCATCGGTCAACCCGGAGAAGATTATTCTGCGTTGTTAGGAGAAGAGGTAAGAGGTAAGGAGCAAGAGGTAAGCAACAAGGAGCAAGAGGTAAGAGGTAAGGAGCAAGTAACTGTAAAAGCAGAAACTAGTCAACCAATAAACCAATCAACCAATCAACCAGTCAGCCAATTAACCAATCAACCTTCATCTTTCGTGTCGCCAAGGGCTAAGAACCTGGCTGAGAAGGAAGCTGTTGAAGCAACCCAATTGACCGGCACGGGCCCTAAAGGACGTGTGATTGAAAAAGACGTATTGGCTGCACTGGAGAATCGTCCAAAGATGACCCCACTGGCAAAGCAAATTGCTGCACAGGAAGGTGTCCAACCACAAGGTACAGGATCAGGTTTAGCCGGAACTGCAAAATCCACTGATCTGATTCCTATGTCTAATACGGTGTACGGAATTGATTACGAAGACAAGAAGATCTCAAATATGCGGAAGCTTATTGCGAAAGCAATGCATTCTTCCCTGCAGAATTCAGCCCAATTGACCCACCATTTAGGAGCTGATGCGCGCCGGATGATGGAACTGCGTAAGAAAGTAAAGAAAGCCATGGAAGCCGGTACCCTGACTACCAATATCACTATCAACGATATGGTTTGTTTTGCTGTGATCAAGGCCTTGAAGAAATTCCCGAATGTAAACTCCCATTTCCTGAACGACACGATGCGTTTATTCAACAAGGTGCATTTAGCATTGGCAGTGGATACCGAACGGGGTTTGATGGTGCCGGTAGTACGCAATGCTGACGACCTGTCCATTATAGGTTTGGCGAATCAGTTTAAGGAAATTGCCAATGGTTGCCGTAAAGGTGGTATTGCCCCTGAATTGCTGGCAGCTGAAGCAGGTACCTTCACAGTATCCAACCTGGGTAATTACGGGGTGGAAATGTTTACTCCGGTGATTAACCTGCCACAGACAGCTATCCTGGGAGTAAATACTATTATCCCACGACCTAAAGATTTAGGTGATGGCGTATATGCTTTCGTGCCTTATATCGGATTAAGCCTGACTTACGACCACCGCGCCTTGGATGGTGGCGAAGCAACCCGCTTTTTGAAACAGATTGCCATAGAGATTGAGACGCTGGAGATAGAATTTTAAGAGAGAACCCCTAACCCCTAAAGGGGGATAAGAGTCTGATTAATAGATTTGACTGGGTGTAGGAATAAATATAATAAAATAATAAAAACTAAGTAATCCAGTTCCCCTTTAGGGGTTAGGGGTTGTCTTTTTTAATAATACATGTATCAATGTACGATTTAATTATAATAGGCGGAGGTCCCGCAGGATATGTAGCAGCAGAACGGGCAGGTCATAAAGGACTCAGCGTTATTTTGTTTGAAAAGAAAAGCATGGGTGGGGTTTGTCTGAACGAAGGCTGTATTCCCACAAAAACGATGCTTTACAGTGCAAAGACTTACGAGAATGCTTTGCATGGCGATAAATACGGTGTGTTTGGTGATAATATCCGTTTTGATTACGGAAAAATCGTTGCCCGCAAGAATAAAATTGTCCGCAAACTGGTGGCAGGTGTCGAAAGTAAAATGAAACAACACCATGTTACAGTCATTAAGGGTGAAGCCATGATT
Organism: Paludibacter sp.; assembly: GCA_028710415.1. Classification (GTDB taxonomy): domain Bacteria; phylum Bacteroidota; class Bacteroidia; order Bacteroidales; family Paludibacteraceae; genus Paludibacter. The sequence goes on from JAQTUE010000005.1 coordinate 215,381, forward strand.
CAGGGACGCACTTCCCAGGGCGTGGAAGTAACCTGCAATGGTGAATTGTATCTGGGGGCAAATTTGTTGATCTGTACAGGTTCTGAAGCATTTGTTCCACCGATTCCGGGTCTGGCCGAATCAGGAGAACTTATCCTTACAAACCGTGAAATACTGGACCTGAAAGAACAACCCCAATCACTGGTGATTATTGGTGGTGGTGTTATCGGGATGGAATTTGCAAGCCTGTATAACAGCCTGGGATCGAAAGTAACCGTCATTGAAATGCTCCCTGAGATCCTTGGGAATAATGATTTTGAAATATCTGCCATGCTCCGTGATATTTACGGGAAGAAAGGCATTGAATTTTATCTTCAGGCGAAAGTCGTCAAGGTAGAAGGAAATAAAGTATTCTTCGAAAAGGATGGTAAGACCGATTCGGTAGCAGGAGATAAAATTCTGGTCAGTGTTGGTCGCAGGGCTATCACGAAAGGCTTCGGGTTGGAAAATCTGAATGTGGAGATCTTTAAAGGTGGTATCAAGACGGACGAAAAAATGCGTACCAATGTACCGAATGTATTTGCTGCCGGTGATGTGACAGGATTTTCCCTGTTGGCACATACTGCCAGTCGCGAAGGCGAAGTGGTGGTAAATAACCTGACCGGAAAGTCTGATGTAATGCGTTACAATGCCATTCCGGGTGTCGTCTATACCAATCCGGAAGTAGCAGGGGTAGGGGAAACTGAAGAATCGGCCAAAGCAAAAGGGATTGCATTTAAAGTATCCAAATTACCAATGGCATATGCCGGAAGGTTTATAGCCGAGAATGAAGGTGGCAGTGGAATTTGCAAAGTACTGGTCGGTGAAAAATACAATGAAGTGATTGGTGTCCATATGCTTGGGAATCCATGCAGTGAAATCATTTACGGTGCCTGTATGGCCATTGAACAGGAAATGACTCTTGCTGAAATGCAGGAAGTGGTATTCCCACACCCAACAGTCAGTGAGATATTTAAAGAAGTAATATTTTCATGAACCCTACAACCCCAAATCCTTAATGCTGACAAGCCTGAATTAAGAATAGAACGCTGATCAACGCTGATTTGGCGGATTAAAAAACGGATATGAAAAATACTTCGTATTTTGATTTTAATACCAAACATGGACAAGTCCGAATTTATGAGTTTGAGGTAAATTATGCAATTTTGTGTCAGGAAATAAAATAATTTGAGAGTCAAGATATTAAAAGAGAACTAATCATATCTTGTATTTTACTCTTTTTTGAAATAGAAATAATATAAAACAATACTAACCACTCTTACCCCCCTTTAGGGGTTGGGGGTCATATTTAAAACCATGCCAAAAGTACAGCACATTGATCCGGCAGATAAACGCAAACCGGGTTTTGTGGAATTTCAACCGATTCCAGTAAATCAATATCAGAAAACCGTTAAAGACGAAAAAGGTAACTTCACAAACGAAGAATTCAAAGCGATCTACCATGATATGGTGTTGATCCGTGAGTTTGAAACGATGATCAACCTGATCAAAACAGTAGGTGCCTATAACGGAACATCGTACAACCACCCGGGTCCGGCTCACTTGTCCATTGGACAGGAATCAGCTGCAGTAGGTATGGCGTGGACATTGACCGTTGATGACTTTATCTTTGGTAGCCACCGTAGCCACGGAGAAATCCTGGCTAAAGGGATGAGCGCTATCCACCAATCCGATGATAAATACCTGTCGGAAGTTATGGATAGTTTCTTTGATGGTGCCGTCGTGAATGTGGTTAAGAAAGATTTTAAAGGCACGACCAAAGAACTGGCCCGCCGCTTTCTGGTATACGGTACACTGGCTGAGATTTTTGCACGTGTAACAGGCTTTAACCGTGGATTGGGTGGATCGATGCATGCATTCTTTACCCCATTTGGAGTATATCCTAACAATGCACTGGTAGGTGGTTCAGGAGATATTGCTGTTGGTGCAGCTTTATACAAAAAAGTAAACCGTAAAAAGGGTCTGGTTGTTGCCAATATCGGTGATGCTTCCCTGGCTTGCGGTCCGGTATGGGAAGGTATTACCTTTGCGGCCATGGATCAATTCAAACAACTTTGGGAAGGTGATATGCAGGGTGGATTGCCTGTGATTATCAATATTATGAACAACCAGTACGGCATGGGTGGTCAAACCTGTGGTGAAACAATGGGCTATGATGTCGCTGCACGTATTGGTGCCGGTGTAAACCCTGAACAAATGCATGCCGAACGTGTTGACGGTTATAATCCACTGGCTGTGATTGATGCTTACAAACGTAAACGTGTTATCCTGGAAGAAAAAAGAGGCCCGGTATTGTTGGATGTATTGACTTACCGTTACAGTGGACACTCACCTTCGGATGCTTCTTCGTACCGCTCGAAGGAAGAAGTGGAAGCATGGGAATCACAGGATTGTATTGCCTCCTTTGGAAAACAATTGATTGAAGCAGGTGAAGCAACTCAGGCTGATCTGGATGCAACATGGACTGATGTAAAAGCATTGGTGTATGATATGTTTCTGAAATCAATCGACGAAGAACTTTCACCACGCATGACCAATGCCCAGGTAATCGGGGATATGATGTTCTCAAACGGATCGGTAGATTCATTCTCAACCGCTGTACCTGATGTTTTGATGCCATTGGCAGACAATTCACGGGTAAAGAAAATTGCAGCCAAAGAACGCTTTGCATTCGATGCTGATGGTAAACCTTTCAGTAAAATGAAGCAATTCCAGCTGCGTGATGGTATCTTTGAAGCAATGATGCACCGTTTTTACCAGGATGCATCCTTAGTGGCTTACGGGGAAGAAAACCGCGACTGGGGAGGTGCCTTTGCTGTTTATGGTGGCATGACAGAAGCTTTGCCTTATCACCGCTTGTTTAACTCGCCTATTTCGGAAGCATCCATCGTCGGTACAGCCATTGGGTATGCCATGTGCGGTGGACGTGTAGTGCCAGAAATCATGTATTGTGACTTCCTGGGCCGTTGCGGTGATGAAGTTTTCAATCAAATGCCTAAATGGCAAGCTATGAGTGGTAATGTATTGAAAATGCCGGTTACCTTGCGTGTTTCGGTAGGTTCAAAATATGGTGCACAACATTCCCAGGACTGGACTTCATTAGTAACACAGATTCCGGGTATCAAAGTGTGTTTCCCGGTAACGCCATATGATGCTAAAGGGTTGATGAACTCAGCTTTGCAAGGAACTGATCCCGTGGTTTATTTCGAAAGCCAACGTATCTATGAAATCGGGGAACAATTCCATAAAGGCGGTGTACCTGAAGGATATTACGAAATTCCATTTGGTGAACCTGATGTAAAAAAAGAAGGAAAAGATATTACGTTCCTGACTGTTGGACATACCCTTTATCCGGCATTGACTGCAGCTAAAGAATTGGAAGAAAAATACGGATTGTCGGCAGAAGTGATTGATGCCCGTTCTTTGGTTCCATTTAATTACGAACAGGTAATTGCTTCCGTCAAGAAAACAGGTAAAATTATTATTGCAGGTGATGCTTGTGCGCGAGGTTCATTCCTGAATGACTTTGCTGCAAATGTGAGTACCCTTTGTTTTGACTACCTGGATGCACCGGTTTGTGTGTTGGGTTCAAGGAACTGGATTACACCGGCCTTTGAGTTGGAAGATTCATTCTTCCCACAACCAAGCTGGTTCCTGGATATGATCAATGAACGAATTCAACCTCTCGCAGGTTATATCTCCGGTCAGAACTTTACGGATGCTGAATTTATCCGTCGATCAAAAATGGGAGTGTAAAAACACCTGGCCTCTAAAGGGGAATAATAAACGCTAAGGCACTAAAGGCACAAAGAAACATTGAGTATTTTAGTGCCTTAGTATTTGTTTCAAAATACTAACTCTTAGTTGTAGTTACAAGAAAATGTTTTAAATTGGTTGCTGTCACAAACATAAGTAGTAGGAATAATTTATTGTTCTGTTTTATTTCTTGAAAAATACGACTAAAACAGTTTTTCTAAATAAGGGAATAAGGGTTTTAATATGGGAAAATTTGTTTTTTCTACGAAGGGTTAATGTCTAAATATAAGGGCTTTGAATTAAAAACCTTATTTTTGTTTTTTACCCCTTAGTAGAAATATTAAACTAAAAAACTAACCCTTATTCCCTTATTTAAATAAAAATAATACGATATTATTTAGTTTCTGTTACTTAAATGGAGTATCAACTTTAAAATGAAAGTGAGTAGAAGTATAAAAGCATAACAAACACGGAAGGTAAGGGCATAAAAAAACCCGGCTTCATCACCTGCATCTGATATCAGGGAGAGGAAGTACCGGGACGGCGATGCAAATATACAACAGAATAATGTGAATACAATTGAAATTAGTAGTAGATAACTGAAAATAGAAACACCTTAGGACTAATTGTCCCCTGAAAAATATAAAAAACACACATGAAAATCTCAAAAGTAAACGCACACCTTCACACCCCTTATTCATTCAGTGCATTTAAGGATGTAACCGATGCCCTTGACAGGGCCGTTGCCGAAGACGTAAGAGTAGTGGGAATAAATGATTTTTACACTACTGCAGGCTATGAAGCGTGGGCTGCAGGATGTAAGGAACGCGGCTTATATCCGTTGTTCAATATCGAATTTATCAGCCTGAATGAAGCCGACCAAAAAGCAGGCCTTCGGGTGAATGATCCCGGAAATCCGGGTCGTACATACTTAAGCGGCAAAGGCTTGTCCTTTCCATTTAAACTGGCTGAACCGTTTGCCACGCAACTGGCTGATGTCAGTGCTGAAGCTAATGCACAGGTGGAAGCCATGTGTGGCAAGGTAAATGAAATACTTGTTGCCAGTAATGCCGGCTTTACATTAAACTTTGAGTGGATTAAAAACGAACTGACCAAAGGTTCCATTCGCGAACGTCATCTGGCAAAAGCATTGCGTCTGAAAGTGTACGAAGCCTGCGAGAATAATGAAAGTAAAATACAGGAACTTTTCAATAAGCTGTTTGCAGGAAAAGAATTGAAATCTTCTGTTTCAGATATAGCTGGTGTTGAAAATGAAATACGCGGAAACCTGTTGAAAGCAGGAGGCGGAGCATTTGTTCCGGAAGACCCGAAAGCCTTCCTGCCCATGAAAACTGTCTGCGATATTATTGTTGCTGCAGGCGGCATACCAACATATCCGTTTTTGGCTGATGATGCAAAAGGTGGTTATACTGACTTTGAAGGAGACCTGGAGAAAGTGGCACAGCAACTGACAGAAAGAGGTTTCCATTCAGTGGAATTTATCACCACCCGTAACGGAGTGGAATTACTCGAGAAATATGTTTCTTATTTGCACGAACAGGGATTTGTCGTTACCTTTGGCAGTGAGCACAATACGCCTGCCATGGAACCTGTTGAACTTTTTGCACGGAACAGCACACCACTTACCGAACGGTTGATGCAAATCAATTACGAAGGAGCCTGTGTGGTAGCAGCTCATCAGCATTTGGTGGCACAAGGCCTGAGAGGGTATGTGGATGCCAACGGACAAGCTGACAGAAGCAAAAGGGCAGAGTTTATTAAGTTGGGGAATGAATTGATAAACCAATAGGAAAGAACCCCTAACCCCTAAAGGGGAATTATGCAAGTCCGTCTACATAATCCCTTTTGACAGTAAGTTGATATAAATAAATTATAACAAAATACATTTTCCAACAAAACTCATAGACGAAAGTAACTCAGTTCCCCTTTAGGGGTTAGGGGTTCTTTCTCTTATAGTTGTTGATTATTTTATTAAATAGATCATATGAATCCTCTAGAAGATTTAATTTCAATATCGCAATTCTATGGACGTGACAGTCGTTTTGTAATTGCAGGGGGTGGAAATACATCCTACAAAAATGCCGAAAAGATCTGGGTAAAAGCCAGTGGCTCCTCGTTAGCCACCATTACCGAAGAAGGATTTGCGGTGCTGGACAGAGCCAAATTGAACCTCATGTCCGGTAAAATATACAGCAGCAACCCTGTTGAAAGGGAAGAAGAGGTAAAGAACGACCTGGCGGTTGCAACACTCTCTAAAGGCAAGCGCCCTTCGGTGGAAACATCCATGCACAATGCCATAGACTTCGCATTTGTGGTGCATCTGCACCCTACCATTGTAAATGGATTAATGTCAGCACAGGATGCTGAAAGTGAACTGAAAAAGTTATTTGGGGCTAAGGCTTTGTATATTGAATATACCGATCCCGGTTATGTACTTTTCAAAAAGGTGGAAGATGCTATTATAGCTTTTCGTGCTGAGGACGGTGCTGAACCGGCAGTTATCTGGTTGCAAAACCACGGTATCTTTGTCGGAGCAAACACCATTGAAGAGATTAAAGTGCTATACTCCAAAATCTTCGATACACTTGAGAAGGCAATCAAATTTCCTGTCCCTGATGCAGAACGGGAGACATGTTCCTGCACAGAACAACTCGTTCCCGGCATTCGTATGATGCTTTCCAACGATGGATTGAAAACATTGAAAGTACGCAAGAATGAATTGGTAAAATACTTTTATGACAGCATTGAAAATCAGGCTAAGATTGCCAAACCTTTCACGCCGGATGCTATCGTATATTGTAAGTCAAATTATATATTCCTCAACGATGAGGAACCTGAAGCTGTATTGGCAGAAGCTCAGAAATCAATTCCTGCCTTCACAACCAAATACGGCTATCAACCCAAAATATTCCTGATTAAAGGCATTGGGATAGTAGCTGCCGGTGATAATGCCACCCAATGCGACATTCTGCTCGATGTATTCGAAGATGCCATGAAGATTGCATATCTTGCCGAATCGTTCGGTGGAGCGCATCCAATGACACAGGGACAAATAGACTTTATTGACAATTGGGAAGTTGAAAACTACCGTCGCAGTGTAGCAGCCGGTTCATCGGTTGGGCGTGCTGAGAACAAAACCATTATCGTCACAGGTGCTGCCCAGGGTTTTGGCGAAGGTATTGCCAGATGCTTGTTGCTCGAAGGGGCTAATATCGTGGTAGCTGATATGAATGAAACGGTTGGACTGGCAACAGTCGGACATTTCAATTCTCTGGCTAAAAGCAATCAGGCAATATTTGTGAAAACCAATGTGAGTGAAATCAAGAGCCTGGAAAATCTGATTCATCGAACGGTTTGTAACTTTGGTGCCATTGATGGTTTTATCAGCAATGCAGGCGTTTTACGTGCCGGTGGATTGGAAGATATGACTCCCGAGGACTTTGATTTTGTTACCAAAATAAACTACAATGCGTATTTCTATTGCTGCAAGGTGGTGAGCAGGGTAATGAAACTGCAAACAAAATATTCGAATGAATACTTTGCCGATATCATTCAGATAAATTCCAAATCAGGCTTACGGGGCAGTAAAGCTAACTTCGCATATGCCGGTGGTAAGTTTGGTGGCATTGGCCTGACACAATCTTTTGCGTTAGAACTTGCTCCCTTCCGCATCAAGGTAAATTCAATCTGTCCGGGTAATTTCTATGATGGGCCGCTCTGGAGTGATCCGGTCAATGGGCTGTTTGTTCAGTATCTGAATGCAGGGAAAGTGCCGGGTGCCAAAACAATTGAGGACGTAAAGGAGTTTTATCTGGCACAGGTACCCATGAGAAAAGGTTGTTCCCCCGAGGATGTTACCAAAGGTGCCTTGTACCTGATGGAACAATGTGGTGAAACCGGACAGGCATTACCGATTACCGGCGGGCAGGTGATGCTGTCGTAGAAGAAGCAAGGAGTAAGAGGTAAGAGGCAAGTAATTTGTTCTTTTACCATGCTCCTGATTATAAATAGGATTTTTATAAATAACGAATTTTAGAAGAAGCTTGTACGTTGTAGTATTTTTACTTACCTCTTACCTCTTGCTTCTTACCTCTGAATAATATGAAAACAAAAGCAGTCCGTCTATACGGCAAAAAAGATCTTCGGTTGGAAGAGTTTGAATTACCTTCCATCAAAGACAATGAAATACTGGCAAAGGTGATATCCGATTCATTGTGCATGTCATCGTACAAAGCTTCCAGCCAGGGAACTGATCATAAACGCATACCTAATGATGTGTCCGAAAATCCGATCATCATCGGGCATGAATTTGCAGGTGAATTAGTAGAAGTAGGTAAAAAATGGGCTCATCAGTTTAAAGCCGGTGATAAGTTCTCCATTCAGCCTGCACTCAACTACGAAGATGGTCCGGTGGGTGTGCTTAGTGCTCCCGGATACAGCTATCAGAATATTGGTGGTGATGCAACCTACGTGATTATACCGAATGAAGTAATGGAACGTGACTGTCTGCTTGCCTATAAGGGGGAGGGGTATTATCCTGCATCTTTGGCAGAACCTCTGTCTTGTGTTATTGGAGCCATGCATGCCAATTATCATATCACACCGGGAAGTTATATCCATAATATGGAAATCATAGAAGGTGGCAAAATGGCTATTCTTGCCGGTGTTGGTCCCATGGGACTGGCAGCTATTAATTATGTCTTGCGCCGTGAAGACCGTCACCCTGCCCTTTGTGTAGTGACTGATGTCGATCAGGTAAGGCTGGACCGTGCTGCAACGCTCTATACAGTGGAATATGCCGCAACCAAAGGAATTGACCTGCGGTATGTAAATACTTCCACCATGGCCAATCCGGTTGAAGAACTGAGAGCTATTTCGGGTGGTGAAGGATACAACGATGTGTTTGTTTTTGCACCCGTAAAACCGGTTGTAGAACAGGCTGATGCTATCCTGGCATTCGATGGTTGCCTGAACTTCTTTGCAGGTCCCGGTGATCCGAACTTCAGTGCTTCATTTAATTTCTACAATGTGCATTACGGATACACGCATGTTGCAGGCACCAGTGGCGGTAACAATGATGATATGGTGGAAGCCCTCGACCTGATGAGCAAAGGACTTGATCCGGCAGGATTAGTGACTCATATTGGCGGTTTGAACTCTGTCATTGAAGCTACAAATCATTTGCCTGAAATCCCGGGAGGTAAGAAACTTATTTATACCCATCTTGAAATGCCCCTGACACCCATTGCTGAATTTGCCAAACTGGGAGAATCAAATCCCGTTTACAAACAACTGGCAACGATCTGTGATAAGAATAAAGGGCTTTGGAGCGTGGAAGCGGAAGCTTTTTTGCTCGCTAATGGTGCCCAGTTGATTTAGTTGATTGGTTAATTAGTTAATTGGTTAATTAGTTAATTGGTTGATAGGTTGACTAAGTTGATTAAGTTGAATAAGTTGATTGGGTTAATAGGCTATTATTCAAACGGCAGAATGCTAAGTCCCGGAACACGGAACACGGAACGCAGAACACGGAACGAATAACGTATTAGAATTTTTTAAATATATTAAGATGAAGCAATTAGATGTTAATTTAATGCATCCGGTGGAACAGATCAATGTGATCATCGGACGGATTTATCGGAGTGGAATGACTACTACCTCAGGGGGTAATATTTCTATCAGGGATGACAACGGGGATATCTGGATTACACCTTCGGGCGTAGACAAAGGTTCGTTGACCATCAAAGATATCGTGTGTATGAAAAAGGACGGCACTGTTACAGGTGCTCACAAACCCTCTTCGGAATACCCTTTTCACAAGGCTATTTATGAAGCCCGTCCGGAATTGAATGCCATCATACATGCTCACCCGCCTGCATTGGTGGCTTTTAGTATTGCCCGTCAGGTGCCGAATACAAATATTATCCCGCAAGCCCGTTATATTTGTGGTGAGATCGGGTATGCTCCTTATGGCTGTCCGGGAAGTGAAGAATTGGGTAAGAAGATTGCCCATGAATTCAAAAATAACAAGTACAAGGCGGTGATTATGGAAAATCATGGTGTTGTATTGGGTGGTACGGATATGATGGACGCTTACCAGCGATTTGAAACTCTTGAATTCTGCTGCCGTACCATTGTGAATGCAGGCAAGCTGGGTAAAGTAAACTCGTTGAGCGACAAACAAATCAGCACGTATCAGACATTGTTTCCAAAGAATATCACTCATTTCATGGATGTAAATTATCCATCCGATGAACGTGCTTTACGTACCGACATGGTGAAAATCATCCGCCGTGCCTGTGACCAGGGATTAATGATTTCTACTTACGGTACAGTCTCTGTACGTTGGAAAGAAAATGATTTCCTGATTACTCCCCGTGATGTGGCCCGTTGGGATATAACTCCATCTGATATTGTACAGATTAAAAACGGTATGGCGGAAGCCGGTAAAGTGCCAAGCCGGTCAGTTGCCTTGCACCATCGCATTTATCAGTTGAATCCGCATATCAATTCCATTATCTCAACCCAATCCACGAATCTGATGGCCCATGCTGTCAGCGGGACTAAGTTTGATGTTCGTACCATCCCTGAAAGCTGGATATTCCTGCAGGATGTTCCTACCGTACCATTTGGTATCGTACACGACAATATCGACAATATGGCAATGATGTTCAATGATAACCGTGTCATCCTTGTTGAAAATGACTGTGTTTTTGTTACAGGCGATAAACTGTTGAATACCTTCGATTACCTCGAAGTGGCTGAATTTAGTGCCAATTCACTGGTCATGGCGTCCTCTATCGGACCTCTTCAACCAATGGGTGATAAGGAAATTGACGAACTAAGGGTTGCTTTTAATGTAAAATAAAACTTCAAAGCAAACTTCAAAGCAAACCTCAAAGCGTACGAAGTACCTTTGAGCGTTTTCTTAGATTTAATAAAGAAAACGCTTTAGTGTGCTTCGCACGACTAAAGGTTTTTTTATAGTCCAAAAAAATCGTTCGATAGATCATTTCTGTCGAACGTTTTTTTATCTTTGTAAATTACCAAATTAACCATTTCCTTTTTTCCTTAATCAACCTAATCAACCTAATCAACCTAATCAACCAATTAACTTAATCAACTTAATCAACTTACTCAACCAATCAACCACATGACCATTCTCCAATCCACTTCCCATTCAGCTTCTTTCAACCTAGCTACGGAGGAATACCTGTTTTCCCAGCGCACGGATGATATTCTGTTTTTGTATGTGAATGAGTCTTGTGTTGTGGTGGGTAAGAATCAGGATGTGCTGTCGGAAGTGGATGTTGATTATTGTTCTGCCCAAAATATACCTGTTTATAAAAGAATATCCGGTGGCGGCACGGTCTATCACGATACAGGAAATATCAATTACTGCTTTATTTCAAACCGAATCCAGGGTGAATCGCCTCTTAAAGCCGATTTCCTGCAACCCATTGTGAAAGTCCTCACTGAACTGGGTATTGAGGTGTTGATCGGCAAACGCCAGGATCTTTGGTTGCCAGGTGGATACAAGATATCAGGAACTGCTGCGCATGTGGGTAAGAGCCGTATGCTGCATCATGGAACCCTGCTCTATGATGCGGACCTGGAAAAACTGGAGAAAAGCCTTTCACCAATAGCAGTTGAAAAAACTACCAGGGCCATAGCTTCTGTTCCAAGTCCCGTACTGAATATCCGAAACTATTTAATTACAAAAAATCTTAGTGCCCCAACGACAGAAGCTTTTTTTGAGATGTTTACCCTTAAACTGGCAAATATGTATAATCAGGCATCTGTAACAAAGCTGAGTACTGAGGAAATATCCTTGATAGAACCCGTTACCGTTGTCGTTTAATCCACATGTTCATTGTAAGAGGATTTAAATGAATTATTTTCCACTTACCAATTTCTCACTCCATTAAATCCCCGGCATAAATAACTGGATTTTTCCTGAAAATATATTATTTGTTGGCATTTACCGTTAGTATTTAATATCAGTTGATTATTGTTCGGGGCTTCTGTTTTATTTACACCTTCTCTTCAAATTTTGGTATGTACTTATCTCCATCTGTTCGCCAGGATGTTTTAGATGATACAGTGATATTACAGTGATAATACAGTGATGATACAGTGATATTACAGCCTAATATTAGGAGTGTAATATCACTGTAATATCTCTTTAATATATCATTATTATTTTATTAATACCATAAACATCCTGGTGAACTGATAATGAATACGAAATAACCTTATTTTCTGAGGTGAAACCTTATTCAGTCTCATTCTTTGGGGTGGAAATGATAGTAATTAAAAGGATTGGCATGCTTGTTGTTTTGCCTATAAAAATATGTGTTAATATAATTGCGATTTTATGTGTGTTAATTCGTTAAATGGTATTATATTTGCCTGTTGTTAAAATTATTTGAACCATCCCCCGACAATATGAAAAAGAACCTTTTTGTAGCCCTGCTCACTACTCTCGTTTTTGTATCCCTGTTAGTGGCCCAAAAGTCGAATACACCTCTTGAAACACGTTGGAAAACTGTAGACGAGTTTGCCACGAAACAATTGCCCGAATCGGCATTGAAAGAAGTGGAAGCCATCCTTACCCAGGCTCAAAAAGAAAAGAATAGTGTCCAGGTAATCAAAGCCATGGTGTACAAGATGCGTTTCACCCTTGATAAGAACCCGGATGAAGCTCCTTCTCTGATCCGTGAATTTGAAACCTTCACCAACAAAAGCACCGACCCTGCCGAACGGGCTTTGCTGCATTCCATGACGGCTGAGTTGTATGCGCAGTTCTACCAAAAAGACCAATATACCATAAATAATCGCACTGTATTGAAGGGTTTTGTGCCCGAGGACATGAAGGAATGGACTAAAAATATCTATTTCGATAAAATCAATAAACTGTTGGCTGCTTCGATGGACAATGCTGAAGTGTTGCAACATACCGATGCCTTGAAGTTTGCTGAATTGCTTCAGAAAGGGGAGGATAGCAGAATTATTCAACCCACCTTGTTTGACTTTTTGGGATACCGGAGAATCCAGATTTTACAGACTATATTTAATGCGACAAACGTAAAAAATCCATTGAATCATCCTGAATTGTTTGCAGGTATTTCACAGTTTATAAACCTTAAACCGGATACGATATATCAAAACTCCATTGAAAATCCGATTCTTGAAACGTATCGTCAGCTACTTTCGTTTGAGTTGGCCAATAAGAACATATTGTCGGTTGTATATACCGAATTGCAATGTTTGAGATATCTGAATCAGCACGCAGATATAGAGGGAAAAGACTCCCTTTATTTATCGGCATTATACAATCTAAAAAAACAATACTTTGATAATGAGGCTGTCATTGAAGTCTACGGAGAAATTGCAAATTATTATATTGAACATGTATACCTGGATACGAAAAAAGGGTATAAAAAAATGGCTTTCGACTTATGCACTGAAGGTATAAAACGCTTCCCAACCTACCGAAGGATTGACATGCTTAAAAACATGAAGCATACGATCACCCAGAAAAATTTATACATTACCAATGAACATGTTGTAATACCTGCCAATGATCTTAAGATTAAAATTAATTCAACGAATATAACTCTGTTGAAATTAAGTGTTTATAAATTAAATGCAACTGCCCGGGAGTATAATTCATTCAAACAAAATAATGGAAATGCTAAAAAAGCTTATTCCAATCACAGTTTAATTGAAACACGCACGATAACCATTAAACCGGATGAGAATTTTGATCCAATATCCACAACAATAACTATCCATACCGGAGATTATGGCCTGTATGAATATACCCTGGAGGAAACCGGACCTGAAAAAAACATAGAAGCTGTGCTTGGAAGTTACACGGTTTCCAGCCTGGCATTTATGATCCGAACAAATAAACCGGATGTGGTGGACTTTTATGTTTTAGACCGAATGACCGGTAAGCCACAAACGGAAGTGAACGTAACCAAATTTGTAAGCAAATGGAAATCGGGTGCCGGGTATGAAATGGAGCAAGAGGTTCAAATCAAAACGGATAAAACCGGGTTGGGGAAATTTTCGTACAATGCGAATGATTATTCCAATTACGTTTTATTCCTTGAAAAAGGGAAAGACCGCTATTTGTCTTCGAATGCCTATACTAACTATTATAATCGAAATCGGGTTGAGAATCGGGATGCTAAACTTAATTTATTTACTGACCGTTCACTATATCGTCCCGGACAGACTGTTTATTTCAAAGGGATAGCTTATTATTCGAATTCAAAACAACAGAATATAATTGAAGGAAGCGATTATGAAGTAACCTTGTTCGATGCAAACAATCAGCAGGTTTCCTTAAAGAAGTTTAAAACCAACGACTTTGGCTCGTTTCAGGGAAGTTTCGAACTACCCGGTCAGGGATTGAACGGGAGGTATCAACTCAGGTCCGGATTGACTGTCCAGAATATCTGGGTGGAAGAATACAAACGGCCTACTTTTGAAGTGAAGATGGATAAACCTAAAACAGAAGTCAGTTTTGGAGAAAAGGTAACTCTGACAGGCACTGTAAAAGCCTATGCGGGAAATCTGATTGGGGATGCGAAAATTAAATACAGGGTGGTTCGCCGCACGCACCGTTATTGCTGGTGGTTTAACGAACCTGATAAAGAAATTACTAATGGCACAACCGTTTCCAAAGCCGATGGTACATTTACAGTCTCGTTTATTCCTGAAAAAACGCATAATGAAGCAGTATCCATACGTGGCCAGTTTTACACGTACACGGTCTACGCTGCAGTAACCGATCAGAAAGGAGAAACCCAAAAAGGAGAACAATCCATGTCGGTAGGTGAAAAATCGCTGTTCATTATTACGTATATTCCTGCAAAAACTGATAAAGACCAGGCATTCAATATTGATGTCCGGACCGAAACCTTAAATGGGGAGAAAGTGAATTCCAATATAACGTATACACTTTACAGGCTTCCTGAAACAGATCAGTACGCTGAAGATATTGAGGAGGAAGAAGCCGATAAGCATGCTGCAGATTTAAAGCTGGCAAAAAAGGTCATGACAGGGACTTTTGATTCCCGGGATGAAAAATTGAAATTAGAATTAAAAAAACAGGAATCAGGACGGTATGAACTGCAATTAAAAACAACTGATGCCCATGGGAAAGAAGTTGTTACGGAGAAGACTTTTGTCATTTTTAGTTTGAATGATAAGAAATTGCCTTTAAAAAGCCATACCTGGTTAATGACATCAGGAACAGAATATGAAACAGGTGAAACGGCTCGTGTTCATTTTGGAACTTCCACAGTAAATGCATCGGTGTTGTATGAAGTCATGAGTGGAAATAATGTGTTGGAAAGTCGTTGGATACCTTTTAGCAATGAAATCAAAACAATTGATATTCCATTTAAAGAAAATTATGGTGCAGGCGTGATTGTACTATTCACTTTCATGACTGATGGACAACTTTACACACAGAACATTCAATTATCACGAAAGAAAACGGTAAAGAAATTAACCCCGACATTAAGTGTCTTTAGAAATAAATTGCTGCCGGGCGAAAAAGCCGAATGGACAGTTAGCATTCCCGAAAGCTCCAACTCTAAAAAGGCCGCTGAAATACTGGTAGGAATGTATGATGCGTCCCTGGATGCCTTGCGAAAACATACCTGGTATTTTAATCCTGCCTATCAGGAAACTATCCTGAATTCTCCGGGATGGATTGCAAATGCTGTGAGAACAGTCTCTGATAATTCTTCTTTCAGGATGCCTGATAAAGCTATTCAGGAGTTTTATTTAAATCAATTGAACTGGTTTGGATTAAATATAACTAACAGTGGGCCAATCCGGATACGGGGAGTTGGACAAATGATGAATATCTCAGATGTGAGACAAGTGGTAACACAAGAGGAAAAAACAGGTTTAAACGAAGTAGTAGTTGTTGGTTACGGAACAATGAAAAAAATGGATGTAACAGGATCTGTTAGTCGTGTGGAAATTGCACCACAAGGGAAAGTGCAACCAGAAATTATTGAAAATGTACCAGTTCAGTTTCGTACGAACTTCAATGAAACAGCCTTCTTCTATCCGCAGTTGCGTACCGATGAAAAAGGCAATGTGACCTTTACCTTTACAGCACCTGAGAGTTTGACGCGCTGGAATGTAAAGATGCTGGCCCATACGAAGGATTTGTATTTTGGGCAGGGAGAGGGACAGGTGGTAACGCAAAAGGACCTAATGGTACAAATGAACCTGTCACGATTTGTACGCAGGTCGGACCGACTGGTGCTGAGTGCCAGTGTTGTGAACCTGACAGACAAGGAACAAACAGCGAGTGTGCAATTTGAGCTGATAGACCCGGCAACAGAAAAATTAATTACCCTGAAAGATGCTGCTCCAAAGAGTGTTCTTTTGAAAGCCAATGAAACGAAAGCAGTGGAGTGGGAGGTAAGTGAATTTTCACCCTATGAACTGGTGACCTGCAAGGTAACGGCACGTGCCGGGAACTTCAGTGATGGCGAACAAAAGTATTTGCCTGTATTGCCGGACAAAGTGCTGGTTACAGAAAGCATGCCACTGACCATCAGGGGAAACCAGACACGGACATTCAACTTCGAGAGCCTGTTGAAGAACGGATCGAAAGTGGATACCAAGAGCCTGACGGTAGAGTTTGCCTCAAATCCTTCATGGTATGCCGTACAGGCATTGCCAACCCTGGCAGCTCCGGAAAACGACAACGCGATTGATTATTTTGCAGCCTATTATGTGAACAGCCTGGCAGGATTTATTGCCAATTCGAATCCTACCATTGCAACTACTTTCGACCGTTGGAAGAAGGCAGGTGGCAGTCGTGAAGCCTTGCTGTCGAATCTGGAGAAGAATACAGAACTGAAGAATATGTTGTTGGAAGAAACACCCTGGGTGATGGCAGCAAAGGATGAAACGGAACAGAAAAGACAGATTGCATTGCTGTTCGACCTGAACATGCAAAAGAACCAGGCGAAACAATACCTGGATAAGCTGATCAGCCTGCAACTGCCTTCGGGTGGTTTCTCCTGGTACAAGAATATGCCCGAAAGCCGCTATATTACACAGGAAATCATGCTGAATCTGGGTCGCCTGAAAAGAATGACCGCCGGCTCAACACCCGATGCTCTATCCTCAACACTCAATGCTCAACCCTCAATACTCAAAGCTATCAGCTATCTGGATCTTGAAATATCCCATGATTTCATAAACCTGAAGAAGGACAACAAAAACTACGACAAGGAAATGTCCATTGGCAATATGCAATTGTTCTACTTGCATGTACGGTCGGAATATCCGGACATACCGTTAGAAACAGCAGCCCGTGAAGCTGTCGCTTTTTATACTTCACAATCCGAAAAATACTGGACAAACCTGACCCTGTACGGACAAGCGATGATGGCAGTGGTAGCACATAGGAATGGTAACACCCGAGTGGCTAACGATATCCTGAAATCATTAAAGGAAAACGCGATGAAGAATGATGAGTTTGGCATGTACTGGACCAGGAACACGGCAGGCTATTACTGGAATGAACAGCCGGTAGCAGTGCAGGCAGCCATTATCTCAGCATTTGCAGAAGTGACTAAAAACACCGCCGATGTGGACGAAATGAAACTCTGGTTGCTCAAACAAAAACAAACACAGCGTTGGAATTCTCCACTGGCTACTGTAGATGCTATTTATGCCTTATTACAATCCGGAAGCGACTGGCTGGCTAATTCAACGCAGGCTAAAATAACCCTTGGGAATGTCCTTTTACAACCTCAAAACGTAGAAGCAGGAACCGGTTACTTTAAACAAACTATTCCACTTGCAGAAATACGTCCTGAAATGGGAAGAGTGACTGTGTCTTCTACTGACGTCTTCACTCCGAGTGAAGCCGTCAGTAAAGGCAGTGAGGCCGTCAGTAAGGCTGGCATTGGATGGGGAGCGATGTACTGGCAGTATTACCAGGACCTGGACAAAGTAACCGGACAAAGCGGTCCATTGAAGATTACCAGGAAGCTGTTTGTTGAAAAGATGAGTCCTGACGGAAAAACAATCGTTCCGATTGAGCAATCTGTATTAACGAAAGGCGATAAAGTCATCACACGATTGGTGATCACCACCGACCGGAACCTGGAGTTTGTAGCACTGAAGGACTTGCGTGCTGCCTGCTTTGAACCTGTGAACCAACTTTCGGAAAGCAAGTGGAAAGAAGGAGTTTGTTATTATCAAACAATCAAGGATGCAACCACGCAATTTTTCTTCTCGTACTTGCCAAAAGGAACGTATGTATTCGAATATGAAGTCTGGGTGAATTCAACCGGTAATTATACCAGCGGGATTGCATCGCTGCAATGCCAGTATGCACCGGAATTTGTGAGCCATACGGGTGGGGAGAGAATTGAAATAAAATAATCAGCACGTATAGGTGATAGTCTGGTAGGTAGCTATGCGGCTCGTTTGGTTAGATATTTTATAGTATGCTTCTACGTATAAATAACTTCAAATTCAGAGTCTAAGAAAGATGGGTATTCGTATCCATCTTCTTTGCTTGTTTCTTTGAAGTATTGCATTTGTTCCAACATGTTTTGTTTAGCCAATTCGGGTGTATCACCCATACCGTTAAACATTTCGTCTTTGCAATAAACACTAAATGTGCCATCTGAAGCTCTTTCTATGATTGCTTCGATTGATTTCATATGCTATTGATTATTTCAATTATACTGTTCCTACAACTGTCACCGCTACGCGGCTAAATGAAATGGGGGGAATGTCAATTGCTACCAAACTTTCACCGCTACGCGGCTTATTAGAATGTGAAAATGTCAAAAGCAACCAAACTATCACCGCTACGCGGCTTTATAGTATAGGCAGAATGTTATTTGCTACCAAACTGTCACCGCTACGCGGCTTGGTGGAATAGGTAGAATGTCAATTGCTACCAAACTGTCACCGCTACGCGGCTAATTAGAATGTAAATATGACAAAAGCTACCAAAATATTACCGCTACGTGGCTAAATAGAATGTAACTATGTATAAAGCTACCAAACTATCATGCTACGCGGCTAATTGAAACAGGTGAATATCTACTCTTTCTCATTATAAATTGACTGTGTCACCAACCCTGCAATGGTCAATCCAAACATGGCAGGCATGTGGGAAGTTGTTCCATTGATTTTGGCTTTCAGGCTGCACCATTCATGATCCACCAGCTCAGGGTCACCGGGACCATTCAGGGCTTTCGGGCATAAACATTTCTCTGTGCCGCAGGGGGCATTCTCACCCTGATTCTCGAGCAATTCATCGCTGTACACACACATGAACTTCTTGCTTACAATAACTCCACTTTGCCGGATCTTTTTACGTAATGCTGATCCTAATGGGCAACCATCCACATTCCAGAACTCGGCGACCTTTATACGCGTAGGATCCATTTTAAGTGCTGCGCCCATGGACGAAAAGAAAACAGCATTGGTCAGGGTAGCCTTTTGAATGAGATGTATTTTATTGGCAAAACTATCAATGGCATCAATGATGAAATCGTACTCTTCCAAATGGAAGGATTCGTAGTTTTCCTTGCTGTAAATCATTTGCAATCCGTTGATCTGGGCAGTTGGGTTAATCTCCAGCAAGCGTTCCTTCAGGACTTCTGTTTTTACCTTCCCAACCGTCTTGGTAGTTGCCATCAATTGACGGTTGATGTTGGTGACGCACACCCTGTCCGAATCAACAATAGTCAGGTGCTGAATTCCTGAACGTACAAGGCTTTCAGCACACCAACTTCCAACGCCTCCAATCCCAAAAATAATAACACGCTTAGTGCGTAATCTATCCATTCTGCTCTTACCTATGAGCAACTCTGTACGTTGAAATAATCCTTTTTCAATACCCATTACCTAAAACTATACAATAAATTGATTCAATAAAAATAATGTGCAAAGATACTACGATTAAAACAGAATCAAAAGAATTGATAGAACTTAACATTACAGAAATACTCTTACAGGCATAGAATTGATTCTAAGCTGATAAGAGTATGACATTTAAATTAGCTGATAAACCGGATTAACTACCCAGACTTTAAATGTCGATAAAATTTACTGAGATTTGTTCTTTTCCTTCTTGCTGATTCATTTCGAATTTTCCTTTGTACATGATTACTGCTTTATTCAGGCCCGCCGATTTAATTAATGAATTGAGCAGTGAAATTCTGTCTTTCTCAATGCAATCATTATTGAACCAACAATAAAATGTATTCGGATTATTTACATCAAACTGGAAAATAAATATCCCGTGTTCAGAAAACACCAGATCTTCATAAGCATAGGCTATGTCAAGTCCGGTTCCATCTTTTATGATAAAACGTAACTTTTCAAGATTAAAAAACACAATGTCATTTTTAGGTGAAGTAATGGGTTGGAGGTTGTCAGTATTGTTCATACATTCTCTTTTGATTTTATAAAACAGATTCGCTTCGTATTCTTTTATTGTAACCTGGTGTTACAACAAGTATACCAAAAGCATATAAATCTATTAACCAATGTAATACGTGTTCGATTCTGTAAATGACAATTCGAAAGACTACCATTAGGTAATGCTTTTCTATCTGTTCTTACAAAAATGTAAGAAAGTGTGAAGGATAAGCATGTATTTGCACTGAGAAATGTGCTGATAGAAGAAACTGAGAAGGTGTAACAAAAAGAAAGGTCAGGTGTTGACTTGCAACCCTGACCTTTATCATTATTTTATTTATTGCGAACTACAATTCCATTGGTGTTCATTGCCATTACGGAATCATTGTGATTGACCATCTGCCACATTGGAATAGAATCAAGCTCTGTAATGATGACTGCTGCTACTCCCTGACGTACTATATCAATTTTTTTAGCCGCAGAGTAAGATAAATCAATGAGTAGGCCTTTACGATGCGGACCGCGGTCGGTGACTCTTACAATTACTTCCTTGTTGTTATTTGGATTAAAAACTCTCAGCAATGTTCCGAATGGTAAAGAACGGTGTGCACAGGTCAGACTGTCCGGTTGATATTTTCCTCCATCTGAGGTGTGACGTCCTTTTAATTTATGACTGTAAAAGGAGGCTTTTCCTAACTGACCCGCAAATGAAAAGAGGGTTGAAAAGAATAGGAAAAACAACGATATTAGTATGTTTTTTTTCATGCTTTCTCTGTTTGTTTTACAAATATAGGAAAATAATTTGGAAGTACAATCATCTTTGTTAACCCGTTTAACTTTTTAAAGGGCAAAAAAACGTATTAAAACTATGCCTTAAAAATCATTTTTTGATGATTTCATATACTAAAACTACCTTTTTGGGAGTTGTATCAGTACATTTTGAATTACTTAAATTGCTCATTTCAACAAAAAATTGTAACTTTGCCATTCTTTAAAAAACAGCTTATTATTATGAGCCACACCGACCAACAATTCGATCAGGTAGCAGCAATTTGTCGCGATATATTCACCAAGAAAATGAAAGATTACGGTTCTTCATGGCGTATTTTGCGTCCTGCCTCCGTGACCGATCAGATATTCATTAAAGCCAACCGCATTCGCAGCATTGAAACCAAAGGAGTCTCTAAAGTGGACGAAGGTATTCGCTCCGAATTGATAGCCATTGTAAACTACGGTATCATAGGGCTGATTCAATTGGAACTAGGTTGTTCGGAAACAGACGATTTAAGCTATGAAAGAGGTGTGGAATTGTATACTAAATACCTTTCGGAAGCCAAGAAACTAATGATGGATAAAAACCATGATTATGACGAAGCCTGGCGAACTATGCGTATGGAATCGTATACCGATCTGATCCTGATGAAGATTTACCGCACAAAACAAATTGAAGATAACCTGGGTGTCACTTTGATATCTGAAGGTATTGATGCCAATTATTTTGATATGATAAATTATGCTGTTTTCGGTTTAATAAAGATGGAAGAATTGAACAATTGATGGTAATTTGTTAATAAATCAACAACACTCATGACAACTATTCAAGAAAATAATAAAATAAATAAAGCAGGACAATTTGCAGGAAATCTTTTCTTACAGGTTGGGCGCATCCTTTTCGGGGCAGTCTTTGTTTTCTCAGGTTTTGTAAAAGCGATTGATCCGTTAGGATCTTCCTATAAAATTGAAGATTATCTCAGAAATTTTGGTGGATTCTTTGACTCCATGGCCGATTATGCTTTCCTGTTAGCTATTGCTCTTTCAACTGTCGAGCTCCTTATCGGGCTAAGCTTTCTTTTTAAAGTTCATTTAAAGCTCACTACGTTACTTGGTTTAATCTTTATGTCAGTAATGACACCATTAACTTTATATATTGCCATAAAAAATCCGGTAATTGACTGTGGGTGTTTTGGTGATGCATTGGTGATTAGCAATTGGACAACCTTCTTTAAAAACGTTGTACTGATCAGTATAATTATTTTAATGCAAGTTTATCAATCTAAATTCCGTCCATTCCTATCTCCAAAAGTTCAGCATGCAGGAGCAATACTATTCATATTTGTCGGGATTGGGCTTTCTGTTTACAGTTACCGTCATTTACCCATGATTGATTTTCTGCCCTATAAGATTGGAGTAAATATTCCAAAGGCTATGGTAATTCCTGAAAATGCCCTTTCGGATGTTTATAAGACTAATTTTATTTATGAAAAAGATGGTGTACAAAAGGAATTTACCCTTGAAAATTATCCGAAAGGTGATTCAAGCTGGGTGTTTGTAGATCAAAAAACAGAATTAGTCTCGAAAGGATACAAAGCTCCTGTTCATGATTTTTCGATTATGAATGGACAATTTGATGATATTACCCAACAGGTATTGAATTCAGCAGGTGATTCATATCTTTTTATCATGTACGATGTGAATGAGACTTCGATAAAAGGTGCCCAAAAAGCTGAAATGATCTATCAAAAATACTTAAAGACCGGGGTTAAAATCTATGCATTGACCGGTTCGTCAGATGCTGATGTACAAAAGTTCAAAGATAAAACTGATGTGACTTTCCCTTTCTGGAAAACGGATCCAACAACACTTAAAACTATGATTCGTGCAAACCCGGGTTTGGTTAAGTTGAATAAGGGTACTATAACCGGGAAATGGAACTGGCGGGATTTTGAATAGTAGGTAGAAGTTAGTAGGTAGTAAGAAGAATTATTAAACTATATATTTAAAGATAAAAAAGATGAGAAAAAACATTGTTGCAGGAAACTGGAAAATGAACAAGACTTTCAGCGAAGGATTGGCATTGGCAACTGAATTAAATGCTGCATTGGCAGATTCAAGCCTAAATTGTGATGTTGTAATCGGTACTCCGTTTATTCACCTTGCAAGTGTGGCTGCTGCTATTGATACTACTAAGATCGGAGTAGCTGCCCAGAACTGTGCTGATCATGAATCGGGTGCTTATACCGGCGAAATCAGTGCTTCTATGGTAAAATCTACCGGAGCTGAATATGTAATATTAGGTCACTCTGAACGTCGCGCTTATTATGGCGAAACGGCAGCTAAATTGAAAGTGAAAACTGAATTGGCTCTTAAAAACGGTCTTACTCCAATTTTCTGTATTGGTGAAGTGTTGGAAGAACGTGAATCAGGAGTATTTTTTGATGTGGTTAAATCTCAAATCGTTGATTCTTTGTTTGAATTATCGGCTGAAGATTTCTCTAAAATAGTATTGGCTTACGAACCAGTATGGGCAATCGGAACTGGTAAAACAGCATCTGCAGCTCAGGCTCAGGAAATTCATGCCTTTATTCGCAAGACTCTTGTAGATAAATATGGTAAAGAAATTGCAGATAATACTTCTATTTTATATGGCGGAAGCTGTAATGCAGCCAATGCTAAGGAATTGTTCTCAAATCCAGATGTAGATGGTGGTTTGATTGGTGGTGCTTCTTTGAAAGTTGCCGATTTCAAAGCAATCATTGATGCCTTTTGAGATTAGTTGATTGGTTAATTAGTCAATTAGTTAATTGGTTAATTCGTTGACTGGTTAATTAGGTAACTGGTTGAAAATAAATATAAAAATCCTGTAAAGATTCTTTACAGGATTTTTTTTGTACTTTTGTATATCTTAGGTAAAAGTTTTGATTTAAAATATCTTATATGTTTTATCAAAAAATAAACATATTCAGCCCTTTAACTGTTAACTTTATTAACCAATTATCCAATTAACCAATCAACGAATTAACCAATCAACCAATCAACCAAATGTTACTTAAAATATACGATCCAAATCCAAATCCAATCGAGATACGTCGTGTTGTCGAAGTGTTGCGTA
The DNA here is from genome assembly GCA_028710415.1 of Paludibacter sp. GTDB lineage: Bacteria > Bacteroidota > Bacteroidia > Bacteroidales > Paludibacteraceae > Paludibacter. The sequence goes on from JAQTUE010000005.1 coordinate 239,526, forward strand.
AGGGGGGAATTATTATTTTTCCTACTGATGGTGTATATTCTTTTGGTTGCAATATATTTAATCCTGCTGGTGTTGAGTTTATTACCAGATTGAAAAATAAAGATCTCCGGAAGTCAGAGCTGTCGTTAGTATGCTTTGAAATGAGCCAGATAAGTGAATATTCCAAGATGGATGATGTCGCATTCCGGTTGATTAAGAAAAACCTGCCCGGTCCGTTTACTTTTATCCTGAACGGCAGCAGCAAGTTACCCAAGCTTTTCAAGAACAAGAAAACAGTGGGAATCCGTATGCCAAATAATTCTATACCCCTTGAGATCGTCCGAGAACTGGGCAATCCCATGATGACAAGTTCTATCTTTACCGACGAAAAGACTACCGAGTATATTACAGACCCGGAACTTATTGAAGAAAAATATGGTCATCAGGTTGATTTAGTCATCGATGGCGGCATGGGAGGCTTGAAGCACTCTACCATCATCGATTGTACCGGCGACGAACCTGAAATAGTTCGTGACGGTGGTGGAGAATTGCAATATTGATCAGTTTTTAACTACTTACCTTCCTTTTCAATATACAATGTTTGGGTCGGGAATGCAAATTGCAAACCAGCAGCGTTGAATGCACTGAGTATTTCAGAGTTTACTTTTGTAGGTGTTTCCATAACATCCGCATCTTTTGTGATAAAATAAACAAAAGTAATAACCAATGAATATTCGGTAAAATCGGTAAAGGCTACCATAATATCTTTTGTTTCTACATTCTCAACCCTGTTTGGCATATCCTTCAGGATAGCCATGGCCTCATTCATTTTCACCGGACTTGTGTTATAAGTCAATCCCAGTTTTAAGAGCACACGGCGTAAGGGCTCTTCCGAGATATTTTCTACTGAAGCTTCTACCAGTTTAAAATTAGGAATCGTTACCAACCTTTTTTCCAGTGTGCGGATTCGTGTGCTGCGGATACCTATCTCTTCAACGAAACCATCAAAACCGTCTACTTTAATCCGGTCACCAATGCGGAATGGGCGATCAGTAAAAATGGTAAAACCTCCATATATATTTTTGATTGTATCCTGGGCTGCCAAGGCGAATGCCAAACCACCAATACTGAGACCGGCAATTAAAGTGCCTACATTAACACCTACATTGTTCAATGCCATGATGATCCCAAAAGACCAGATAATAGCTAATACAGCACGACGAAGAATAGACATCAAATGATTATCCAGATACTTCATGGTATTCTTATCAGCCGCTTTAGGAGCTATATATTCTTCCAGCAGGGCATTAACCAATCGTGCTACAAACCAGGTGATATTGATGACAGTAAGAACACGGAATGAAAGATAAATAGCCTTCTCCACAGGTGCACCAAGTTCCAGCCGTTTCGCTGCTATCCAAATGGCAAAAAGAATTACGCCCAGTAATACCGGTGCTTCAAGCATTTTAAACAGGATATCATCCAGGCGGTTCTTGGTCTTGCTCGTCAGTCTTTGAATGACATGCTTGTTCAGTAAAACGATAATTTTGTTGAGAAGGAAGGCTGCTGCGATAATAATTAAGGAAATCAGCCAATCGTGAAGTGAGTTGCCGTAAAATGATTGTTCGAGCATAGGATGATTTGAATATGTGTTGATTTAAAAATGTATTGATTTGAAGATTTGAAGATATGTTGATTTGAAGATTTGAAGATATGAAGATTTGAAAATTTAAAGATTTGATCAGAGTATTTTTTCAGTTTTCAGATGTATGGCTTTCTAATAATTTAAATTGTTAGATTCAAAACACGGAACACGGAACACGGAACACGGAACGCTGAACACGGAACCTTTCAAACTTTTCAAACCCTTCAAACTTTCAAACTCTTCAAACCTCAAACGCCCATGCGTCACTTGGCATACGCCAGTCACCCCGTGGAGATAGATTGATTGAACCTACCTTTGGTCCATCAGGGATACAGGAACGTTTAAATTGTTGTGAAAAGAACCTGCGGATAAATGTCTTCAGCCACTTTTCAATGACTTCATCCGTATAACTGTCTGCAAAAGCATTTTTAGCTAAGAATAGTATTTTTGAAGGACTGAATCCAAACCTTACCATGTAGTATAGGAAGAAATCATGCAGTTCATAGGGTCCGACAATGTCTTCTGTCTTCTGGGCGATATCTCCATTTTCATCTGCAGGGAGTAATTCAGGGCTGACAGGTGTATCCAATATGTCACGTAATATTTCTTCAGAGGAAGCATCAAGTTGATGGGCTGCCCAATCTACCAGGTAACGGACCAGAGTCTTTGGGACGCCACTGTTCACTGCATACATCGACATATGGTCCCCGTTATAGGTTGACCATCCCAATGCCATTTCCGATAGATCGCCGGTACCAATTACCAGTCCGCGTTGTTTGTTGGCAACATCCATTAATATCTGTGTCCTTTCACGGGCCTGGGTATTTTCATAGACCACATCATGCACCTTCGGGTCGTGGTTTATATCCTTGAAATGTTGCAGGCAAGCATCCTTGATAGATATTTCAATCATGGTGATGCCTAGTGATTTCATTAAGTTGATGGCGTTTGTGTACGTACGATCGGTAGTCCCAAAGCCGGGCATGGTAATTCCGATAATTTGCTTCCTGTCCAGGCCAAGTTTATCAGCTGTTTTTACACAAACCAACAACGCCAATGTGGAATCCAGTCCACCAGAAATGCCTACAACGACTGTTTCTGATTGAGTATGTTGCCACCGTTTGGCAAGTCCGCCAATCTGGATAGAGAATATCTCATGGCAGCTTTCGTCGCGATTAGTTACCGGTGGTACAAAAGGATGCCTGTCGAATGTTCGTTTTAAATCAAAATGTATAAAATGGGCATCTTCAAGCTGTATTGTCCTGTAAGGAACAGCAGACTTGTCGTTAGCATAATTTGTGTTCTTAATCCGTTCAGCCTGCAGGCGTTCAATGTCTATATCTGTAACGATTAGTTGAGGATCAAATGAGAAACGTTCTGAAGCTGCAATAATCTTTCCATTCTCGGCAATCAATCCATTCCCTGCATACACAACATCGGTGGTTGATTCACCTGCTCCGGCTGAAGCATACACATACCCGGCATTACATCTTGCCGATTGTTGCTCGATAAGTTGGCGCAAATACTGATGTTTCCCGATCAACTCATTGGTAGCCGATAGGTTGAAAATAATCTCCGCCCCGTGCAAGGCTTGTTGTGAACTGGGAGGTATGGGTACCCACAGGTCTTCACAAATTTCAATTCCAAAAGTGAATTTACCATCTGAGAAGAGGATATCCGTACCAAAAGGTACCTGTTCCCCGGAGAGTGTAATGGTTTGGGAATCCGCTAATACGCCGGAAGAAAACCAACGTTTTTCATAAAACTCATTATTGTTTGGCAAATGGGTTTTTGGCACAACACCAAGGATATGCCCACCCTGTAGAACAACAGCAGTATTGAAAAGATGGCTTTGAACCCTGACTGGCATGCCGACTATGATTACAGAAGTAGTGGAAAAGGTCAGCAATTGCAATTCATTCAATGCTTTTTGGGCATCCCTGAGCAATTGTTGCTGTTGGAATAGGTCTGCACACGTATATCCGGTCACGCTTAATTCAGGAAAGCAAATAATCTGTACTTTTTCTTCTTCACCCTTCCTGACTAAATCAGCCATCCGAGCAACATTATAAGCACAATCCGCTACCCTTAATTCGGGAATGGCTGCTGCTACACGTATAAATCCGTTATTCATGTCTTGGTTGATTAGTAGAGTGAGTTGATTAAGTTGACTAAGTTGACTAAGTTGATTAAGTTGATAAAGAAGTTTTAGTTGAAGTGATATTTTATTTCAAAAGTAAATTGATTTGATTCTTCTAAATTAGTAATCTGCCCAATTAGCTAATTGCCTAATTAACTTAGTCAACCAATTAACCAATTAACTTAATCAACTTAGTCAACCAATCAACCAATCAATCAACCAATCAACTCAATCAACTCAATCAACCAATCACCTACTTAGCGATATTTTCCATATTACTCAAATAAATCTCAAGGGACTTGGCGGATATGCGTATTTCCATGACCGATAAAGCCAGTGAAATAATCAGAAGTACCAGTGCCAGACCGAAAACATAGGCTGAAATAATCTGTAAACCCACATAGATCAAAAACATAGTGGCTACACACAATAACAGGCTTGCCACCCCTAACATTTGCATGTTTTTAGTGAGGTACAACCTCCTTCTCAGGTTTGCTATCTGTGCCAGGGTTAAGGCCGAATGATCCTCCATATACCGGTCCTTGAGGGTACGCACTAATTGAGCATACGATAAAAACCGGTTTGTATAGGCCAGTAACAACAGGGATATAGCCGAGAACAAAAAAGTAGGAGTGATAAGCGTCAGTTCTTGCATGTTAAAACGAATTATACGAATTAAAGACTAATTACACGAATTTAATGAACCAATAACCAAATTGACCTATTCAACTAATTAACCAATTAACTCAGTCTACTTAATCAACCAGTCAACTTAATTAACCAATTAACCAGTCAACCAGTCAGCCAATCAACCAATTAACTAATCAACCGCAATGTTCCTTTCTCTCAATTGGTTTTTTCACCATCTTTGCTACCTGACGTCCTAATTCAAGGCATGCCTGATAGTTTATTTCCTTCAACCCTTGTTTTTCTTCTACTGAAATTTCTGCAGTTTCCCATTTCATGGTTTCAACGAATGTAGACAACCTTTTTACAGCTGCACCTGCCCAGGTAAATGATCCAAAATAACCGAATATCCGGTTTTTTACGCCCCTTATTTCTATCTTGCGTAACAGCGATTCTACTTCAGGATACAATTCATTGCTATAAGTCGGGCTGCCGACAACTAATCCACGGTATTTGAAAATATCCCTCAATATGTACGATGAATCGGTTTTTGAAACATTGTGAATGATAATGTCTTTGATTCCTCCTTGTGAGAGGCCCTGGGCGACTGTTTCAGCCATTAATTCCGTAAAACCATACATAGATCCATAAACGACCACAACTCCCTCATTGCCTTCGTATCGGCTTAGCTGGTCGTACATGTCTACTACTTCCGAAATGTATTCTTTCCATACCGGGCCGTGGGTGCTGCAAATGATGTCAAAATCAAGCGGTGTCAGTTTTTGTAACGCTTTTTGAACGGCTGCTCCGTATTTACCAACAATATTGGCATAATACCGGATCATTTCATCCCAGTACCTGTCAATGTTCATATTGGTGTCCATAACGGTGCCATCCAGGGTCCCGAATGATCCAAATGCATCCCCTGAGAAGAGAACTTTTGACTTTTGATCAAAAGTCATCATAGTTTCAGGCCAGTGGACCATGGGGGTAAAATGAAATTGCAGTTTATGTGTCCCAAGTGACAGGATCTCACCATCTTTTATTTCTTTTGTATTATTCTCAACACCATAAAACCCATCCAGCATACTGATTGTTTTGCTGTTGCCAACAATGACCAAATCAGGGTAATATTTGCGAATAAGACGTATTGAGCCGGAATGATCTGGCTCCATGTGATTGATTATCAAATAATCCAGCGTCCTTCCCTGTAATTGTGATTGAATCTTGTCAATAAATATATCTCCCATTGAAATATCCACCGTGTCAATCAATGCTGTTTTTTGATCCATGATCAGGTAAGCATTGTATGATACTCCAACTGGTAATGGAATCATATTTTCAAATTTATGCTTCTGGCGGTCGTTAACGCCTACATAAAAAATGTCTTCTGTTATTTGTTGATTCTGAAACATGTAACTTGTTTTTCTTTTTTATAAATACTATACCTGAAACAGCAATATTGTTCTGTTTGTTTCAATTGCAAAGATAAAACAATTTTAGCAATTGTTGTCCCGTTAGAGGGTAGAAACGTTGAACTTATGTAACAAGATGTGCTTTGAAGCAGTTTTCAACAAAAATCCTTTGAAAGTTTTTAGTACTTTTGCAGTAGAAACGATTTAAACGAATAAAGCCGAATTACACGAATTATGATGTTCAACCCCGATACTTACTCCTTGCCTCTTACCTCTTACTTCTTTAAAATATGATTGTTTGCATTGCCGAAAAGCCCAGTGTGGCGAGAGATATTGCCGAGGTCCTTGGTGCAAAGACCCGGAAGGATGGATATATTGAAGGAAACGGTTACCAGGTTACCTGGACCTTCGGTCATTTGTGCGGACTCCTGGAGCCTCATGAGTATGCCCCCGAATGGAAATCCTGGGCATTGAGCAACCTGCCTATGATCCCGCTGCGTTTTGGCATCAAGGTGATGAACGACAGTGGCATTCAAAAGCAGTTTAAGGTGATCGAGTCATTAATGGCAAATGCCGATGAGCTGATTAACTGCGGTGATGCCGGGCAGGAGGGTGAATTAATCCAACGTTGGGTGATGCAAAAGGCCATGTGCAAATGTCCGGTAAAACGCCTGTGGATTTCCTCATTGACTGAAGAAGCTATCCGCGAAGGGTTTTCTAAGTTGAAAGACCAGAGTGAATTCCAATCACTTTATGAAGCAGGCTTGTCACGGGCAATCGGCGACTGGCTGCTGGGAATGAATGCTACCCGCCTTTATACGTTGAAATACGGTAAAAACCGTCAGGTATTATCCATTGGAAGGGTACAAACCCCTACATTGGCGTTGATTGTAAACCGTCAGCTTGAAATTGAGAACTTCAAACCGGAAGCTTATTGGGAATTGAAGACTATTTACCGAAATACTGTTTTTTCTGCCTCTAAAGGACGCTTTAACTCGGTGGAAGAAGGAACCAACTTTCTGGATACAGTTCGTACCGCTGATTTTGTTGTCACAGACATAACTACCAAGAAAGGAAATGAATCGGCACCCCGGCTCTTTGACCTGACTTCCCTGCAGGTGGAATGCAATAAAAAGTATGGCTTCTCTGCCGATGAGACCTTGAAACTCATCCAGAGCCTGTACGAAAAGAAAGTAACTACCTATCCCCGTGTCGATACAACCTATCTGACCGATGACTTATATCCAAAGATCCCGGATATCCTGAAGGGAATCAAAGAATACGATGCTCTTACCAAGCCACTGCTGGCAGGTAAACTTCCTAAAACAAAGAAGGTGTTCGATAATTCAAAAGTAACCGATCACCATGCCATCATCCCTACCGGCATTAACCCAACGGCACTCAGCGATCCCGAGAAAAAGGTATTCGACCTGATTGCCCGCCGTTTTATTGCCAACTTCTATCCGGAGTGTAAGATTTCAACCACTACGGTGTTGGGGGAAGTGAGCGATATTGAATTTAAGGTGAACGGGAAACAAATACTCGATCCGGGTTGGAGGGTTGTTTTTGCAAAAGTTGTTGCTGATGATAAAGATGACGAGGAAGAGGAAGAATGGACCTTGCCAATCTTTGTGAAGGGTGAAAACGGACCTCATGAACCAACCTTAGCCGAGAAATGGACTTCACCTCCCAAAGCATTTACGGAAGCCACTTTATTGAGGGCAATGGAGACTGCAGGCAAGTTGGTGGATAATGATGAATTGCGTGATGCCCTCAAGGAAAATGGCATCGGCAGGCCATCTACCCGTGCTGCCATAATTGAAACCCTGTTCAAAAGGGATTATGTCCGTAAGGAAAAGAAAAACCTGATAGCCACCGTTACAGGCGTTGACCTGATTCAGGTAATCCAGGAAGATTTGCTTAAATCGGCAGAACTCACAGGATTGTGGGAGAAGAAGTTGCGTCAGGTGGAACGGGGCCAGTATGCAGCCAAAGATTTTCTGGATGAACTCAAAGCCATGGTTACTGAAATCGTTTTCAATGTGAAGAGTGATAACCGCAGGCCGGGGGATGCTGTAGTGACGGCTTCACTCGCAGTGAAGCCGTCACTGGAAGGTAGCAAATGTCCTAAATGCGGCAAAGGCACTATGTTGAAAGGCAATACAGCTTTTGGCTGCAGTGAATGGAAGAATGGCTGTGACTATCGTGTGCCAATGGAATAACGTAATTTTTCAGTCTCTTTAGGGACTTGGGGCTTTTCATTATTAATTACTTATTGTATCTTTGCGGTTCTTTTTATTAAATTAATCAAATGACTTATCAAACAGTTACCCTTTCCAACGGTCTTCGAATCATTCACAAACCAGATACTACCGCTGTTACCTATTGTGGCCTGGTCATCAATACCGGCTCCCGGGATGAACTGGAAAATGAACAGGGTATGGCCCACTTTATTGAACACATGCTCTTTAAAGGTACTGAGAAACGCCGTTCGGGCCATATTATCAACCGGTTGGAAAATGTGGGTGGGGAGTTGAATGCCTATACTTCGAAAGAAGAAACAGTCGTGTATGCCATTGTGTTGAACGAATACTTCGACCGTGCCATGGAACTAATTTTCGATATTGCGTTCCATTCTACCTTCCCGCAAAAGGAAATTGATAAAGAAGTTGTAATTATAGTTGATGAGATCCAGTCGTACAACGACAGTCCCTCCGAACTGATCTTTGATGACTTTGAGGAAATGATATTTGCCCATCACCCGATTGGCCATAATATCTTAGGCAAACCTGAATTGTTGGAACATTATTCAACCTCTGATGCAGTAAGTTTTGTAAAGAAACATTACAAACCCGAAGAAATGGTGTTCTTTGTGCTGGGTGACCTTAATTTCAACCAATTAACCCGAATGGGTGAAAAGTACCTGAAAATGGAGTCCTTTGTAAAGGAATCTGTGCTGCGTACTTCCCCTACCTCATATCAGCCACTTCGCAAAGAGATTGATAAGAATACCCATCAGGTACATTTTATGCTCGGTAACCGTGCTTACGATCTGTACCACCCCAATCGCCTGGGATTGTATTTGCTGAACAATATCCTCGGTGGCCCGGGAATGAACAGTTTGTTGAATCTTTCCCTGAGAGAAAAACATGGCCTGGTATACAATGTTGAATCCAACTACCAGCCATTTACAGATACCGGCATGTGGAGCGTCTATTTTGGTTGCGATACCGAGAATGCCGCCCGTTGCGAACAACTGGTGCTGGCAGAATTGCAAAAGCTCAGGGAACTACCCTTATCGGTTAATGCCTTGAAGAAATACAAGCTTCAACTCATGGGACAAATGTCTATCTCTTCCGAACAAAAAGAGAATTTTGCACTCAGCCTTGGCAAGAGTTACCTGCGTTACGGTAAAATTGAAGACCTTGATTCTGTGAAGAAACGCATTGAAGCACTAACACCTGAGAAGTTACAGGAAATAGCAGTTGAGATTTTCAACCCAACTGAATTATCCGTGTTGGTTTACAGATAATTAGAGTATATAAAAAATTAGATCATAACCTTTTACGTTTTAAATTGTTATTTGCTAATAATAATTTAATTCAATTCAACCATGAATACAGAAGAATATATTACAGCCCATTCGGATATTGAACCGGAGTACCTGGCTAAGCTTAACCGGATTACACACTTACGGATGATCAATCCGCGCATGTTGTCCGGTCATTACCAGGGTAGGGTACTGGCTATGTTTTGCCATATGATTCAACCGAAAACAGTATTGGAGATCGGTACGTTTACAGGCTATTCAGCTATCTGCATGGCCGAAGGTATGCCCGAAGATGGCGTGTTGCATACAATAGATTATGATGAAGAACTGGAGAACTTCCTGAAGGATGTCTTTGCAGGTTCTGAACATGGGCATAAGATAAAATTGCATATTGGTGATGCCCTGACGGTGATTGCCAGCATGAATGAAACTTTCGACCTGGTTTTTATAGATGCCGATAAGGAAGAATATCAGGCTTATTTCGAAGCTGTACTTCCCAAAGTACGTCCGGGAGGTTATCTGTTGGTCGATAATACCCTGTGGGATGGCAAGGTGTTGAAGCCTGTTGATCCCAAAGACAAGGAAACCATTGCCATCATGAAGTTCAATGAAACCATTGCAAAAGATGCCAGGATTGAAAAAGTGTTGCTGCCTGTTCGGGATGGCTTGACATTGATCCGGAAGATTGGTTGATGTTTCATGTTCCGTGTTCCGCGTTCCGCGTTCCGCGTTCCGTGTTCTGCGTTAAGAGTTTCGCTTATTGAATAATTGACTGGTAAGAATGTTGATTAAATGTTAGCACTTCTTAATTCAATTGTAAATTGTAAATGATTAAATTGTAAATATAAGATGTTTATCTACGAATTAGAATTTAAAGTCCGCGATTATGAATGTGATTTGCAGGGTATTGTGAATAATTCTGTTTATCAGAACTATCTGGAACACACCCGTCATGAATTCCTGTTGGATAACGATGTTAGTTTTGATCTGTTGCATCAACAGGGGGCGGATGCAGTTGTTGCCCGTATTGAAATGCAGTATAAGACTCCCCTTCGTTCGGGTGATGAATTTATTTCAAAGCTCTATGTTTCCAAAGAAGGCATCAAATATGTGTTCCACCAAACCATATTTCGCAAGAGCGATAACAAGGTATGCCTGAAGGCTAAAGTGGATACAGTAGTCGTCATTCATGGCAAGCTGGCTGCTTCCCATCCTCAACTGGAAAAACTGATTACATCTATCACCCAACACCCGGTTGTAAATAGTTGATTGAACGGAAACGTCTATCCTCCTAAGAAAAAGAGGAGCTGTTACAACAATTCCCGCGTGTTGCGTGTTTATCAAACTGAGAA
>JAQTUE010000097.1 GCA_028710415.1 Paludibacter sp.
TGAGCGGGATGTAGCTCAGCCCGGTTTAGAGTACCGGTCTGGGGGACCGGTGGTCGCAAGTTCGAATCTTGTCATCCCGACTGAATACTTTAAAGGAGTTTGCATTTTATTGTGAGCTCCTTATTTTTTTGATAAGAGGAGTGAAATATGATAGATCCTTGAATATCACTATCTCCTTTTAATGGCATTGAACTATGAATAGATATTATAAAGTCACTTAGCTTATGAATAACAAAACTGATTATTTTGAAATTCATAAGCTAAGTGACTTTGTAGCCCAAAATCTTACTGGATTAACTTAACTATATTTTGGATGGAATAATTAAGCTTTCATTTATAAACTGTTTAATATGTCCAGTTTTCCCCGGTCAATAAGTGTTATGACCAACTCCCCAAAAAGGGTGTTTTGCCAGGCAAACCAGGGGCGGGTAAAGTTTGTCGGATCATTTTTATTAAAGGATTCATGAATGAAGCCTTTATCAGCATCAGTGTCCAGGAGCATTTTCATGCAGGTTTTGATTTCTGCATCGTTGGTGCTGGTAAAAGCCCGCATCATGATACTCATTGGCCAGATCATGTCATAGCCGACATGCGGACCGCCAATACCTTCACCGGCCTTGCCTTTGAAGAAATATGGGTTGTCTTCGCTCCATACAAATTTGCGGGTGTTCCTGTAAATCTGATCGTTGATGTTAACGTCCCCCATATAGGCTAATCCCAACAAGCTAGGTACATTGGCATCGTCCATGATTAACTGGTTCCCAAAACCATCCACTTCGTAGGCATAAATCTTACCATACTTAGGGTGTTTATAGATGGCATATTTGTTGATTGCAGTTTCAACCTCTGTTGCCAATGTTGTACATTTGCCGGATAAAGTGGTATTCTTATTAACCGCAGACAGTATTTCGGCAGCTTTTCTCAAAGAGCTTACTGCAAAGAAATTGGACGGTATCAGGAATTGAAAAGTAGTAGCATCATCGGATGGACGGAAAGCAGAGGCAATCAGCCCTACAGGTTTTACAGGGTTTCCAAGGCCATTATTTGAATTTGTATCCAACTGCCGATCGGTTTTACGTTGGAATTTATAGGGACCTACATCATTTTTTCGCTGTTGTTCATTAAAAGTCTTTACGATTAACCCGATGGCTTTTAACCAGTCTTCCGTAAAAATGCTGGCATCACCGGTTTCTTTCCAGTATTCATAAGCCAGCCTGACAGGATAACACAGAGAGTCAATCTCCCATTTCCGTTCGTGGAGTTCCGGTTTCATGTCGGTCATGTCAGTCATCCATTCTCCCCCTGTAGGACCTTCGTTGAAGGCATTTGCATACGGATCAATACCAATGCATTTAAACTGTCTTAGAATAACTCCTTTCAACATTTGCTTAATCTTTGCATCGGTATTGGCAAACCGGATATAAGGCCATACCTGTGCCCCTGAATCGCGCAGCCACATGGCATGAATATCGCCTGTGTATACAAATGTATCACTTTGTCCGTTGAGATCCTTAAAATGCACTGTAGTGTCCAGGGTGTTCGGGAAACAATTCTCAAACATCCAGGCAAGCTTGGCATTTTTCAATACCCGTTTGATGGCATTGATCTTTGCTTCCACTGCAGCCGATACAAACAACCGGTCGACTGCTTCAGGACGTTGTGAAATATAAACTTTCGTATTATCATTCACCTGTGAAGAATAGACTTGGGTAGTTTTGTTTACTGCCTTAATTTCACTTTCACTACCTATAATCAGGATGAGTGACAAGCAAATAAGTCCTTTCAGGAATATACTGTTATTGTTTTTCATGTTGATAGTCAATTTAGTCTGTTTTAAATTCCTAACATTGTTATTTTATAATCTCCAGTTGTACTTCCACCGGATAATGATCGGAAGGGAGGCGGGTTACATACTCCTTCAAAGAAACTTCAGAAGGAAAATTTGCAGTCTTAATTTCCTTCCCATTTTCAGCTTTCGACCTGTATGAATCTGTCAGCACTCCATAACGGATAACCTTAAAATCGGAAGTTACAAAAATATGGTCAATCCGGCTGTCGGTTTTTAAATTCGGGTCAAAGTTATTAAATGTGCCATTCATGGCATAGCGTATTTTCGACTGGTCAAAAGCATCTTTCAGCTTCCCGGAAGTGTTGAGAAGCGTGTAACTCTCATTCTGCTGGTCAACATTAAAATCACCACTCAGAATCACCGGTTCGTTATCACACATTTCCCTGATTTTATTCAGCACAAGCCTTGCACTTTGTTTCCGGGCTTCAACTCCGATATGATCCATGTGTAAATTGAAAAACCAAAAACTAAGCCCGCTTTTTATCTCATGAAATTTCCCCCAGGTGCAAATACGGGGCAAGACAGCATCCCATCCTTTGTTGGGTCTGTCGGTAACAGGCGACAACCAGAAATTACCGGATAACAAAAGTTTAAATTTCTCCGTTTTATAGAAGATCGGTGCGTATTCCCCTTTTTCTTTTCCATCATCGCGGCCAACCCCTATACCGGCGTATTCAGGCATGGCAACCAGGATATCCTTTAACTGGTTATGCAAAACTTCCTGGGCACCAAAAATATCAAAGTCGTGGAATTGCACCATCTTGCAGATAACCGGGCAACGTTGCACCCAACCATTCCCGTTGGCAGCATCGCCGGAATTATCATACCGGATATTGTAGGTAGCCACTGTTAGTTTCTGGGCATCTAATAAGGCCGGACTGCACAACATGCAAACAATAAATGCGCCTAAAAGTTTCTTTGTCATAATTTTAGTGTTTGATCATTGATACAGATTTATTTGATCTTATTCTTCATCTCCGTTGAAAATGAGTAGGGAAAATCTGAGCTTAGAGTACCACGTTGCTTGTTAGGCAGCGTTGACATATTGAAGCGTATAACAGCCCCTTTGGCCAGACTCTCCTGGGTCAGGTAATTCTTTGGATAAGTTTTTCCATTGACTGTCATGGTTGAAATATACCGGTTCTGTTTTGAATTGTTGTCGGATTGTATTGTAACGTGTTGGCCGTTTTCAAGGTTCAACTTAATACTTTTAAATAATGGTGATCCCAACACATATTCATTGCTGCCCGGACATACCGGATAAAAGCCCATGGATGAGAACACGTACCATGCAGAAGTCTGTCCATTGTCTTCGTCTCCACAATACCCATCGGGTGCCGAAGTATACAATTTATCCATCACTTCCCGGATCCAGTACTGCGCTTTCCATGGTTCTCCCGAATAGTTGTACATATACAACATATGTTGAATCGGTTGGTTGCCATGCGCATATTGCCCCATGTTCATGATCTGCATTTCGCGAATCTCGTGGATAACACTATGATAATAACTGTCGTCGAATGCAGGAGGCATAACGAACACAGAATCCATCATACGGTTAAAGACTGTTTTGCCACCCATCAGGTCAATCAAACCCTGTGGATCGT
>JAQTUE010000062.1 GCA_028710415.1 Paludibacter sp.
GAAAAAATTAAGTAAATAATATGAGCCGTTCATTAAAAAAAGGACCATTCATCAACTTGAAACTCGAGACTAAAGTTTTAGCCATGAATGAAAGCGGTAAAAAGACCGTAATCAAAACATGGGCTCGTGCTTCAATGATATCACCTGATTTTGTAGGTCACACAGTTGCAGTTCACAATGGTAATAAGTTTATCCCCGTATATGTAACCGAAAATATGGTAGGACACAAGTTAGGTGAGTTTTCACCAACTCGTAACTTCCGCGGTCACGGTGGTAAAAAGAAATAATCCATTGAAATTTTAAATCAGAAAAAAATAAACATTTCAAGAAAATGGGTGCAAGAAAAAAAATATCAGCCGAAACAAGAAAAGAAGCCAACAAGACTCTTTACTTTGCCAAGCTCAACGGAGTTCCTACCTCACCGCGCAAAATGCGCCTTGTTGCCGATATGATTCGGGGCATGGAGGTAAATAAAGCCTTGAGTGTACTGAAGTTCTCGTCGAAAGAAGCTTCAGGACGATTAGAAAAACTGCTAAAATCAGCCGTTGCGAACTGGGAAACCAAAACAGAGCAAAAAGCTGACAATGCAAACTTATATGTTAGTGGAATATCTGTGGATTCAGCAACGATGCTGAAACGCTTACGTACCGCCCCACAAGGCCGCGGTTACAGGATTCGCAAACGTTCAAACCACGTAACATTGTTTGTTGATTCTAAGAATACTAACGATAATCAAATTTAATTGCCAGATGGGACAAAAAATTAATCCAATAAGTAACCGTTTAGGAATCATACGAGGATGGGATTCAAACTGGTATGGTGGCAACAATTATGGTGACACATTACTGGAAGATCATAAAATCAGAAAATATCTCAATGCCCGTTTGGCAAAAGCCAGCATATCACGCATTGTTATCGAGCGTACGCTGAAACTGGTTACTATCACTGTTTGTACTGCCCGTCCGGGAATCATTATCGGAAAAGGTGGACAAGAAGTTGACAAGTTGAAAGAAGAATTGAAAAAAATTACCGACAAGGAAGTTCAGATCAATATCTTTGAAGTGAAACGTCCTGAATTGGATGCTGTGATTGTTGCCAACAACATCGCACGCCAGGTAGAAGGAAAAATCGCTTACCGTCGCGCAACGAAGATGACAATCGCTTCGACCATGCGTATGGGTGCTGAAGGAATCAAAGTTCAGTGTTCAGGACGTTTAAATGGTGCCGAGATGGCACGTTCGGAAATGTATAAAGAAGGAAGAACTCCTCTTCATACCTTCAGGGCCGATATCGATTATGCACATGCTGAAGCAATGACTAAAGTAGGTATTATCGGTATCAAAGTCTGGATTTGTCGTGGAGAGATCTACGGTAAGAAAGATTTAGCTCCTAACTTTACAGCTACCAAGGAAGTATCCCGCGGTGGTGATCGTTACAACAACGACCGTGGTGATCGCAAGGATCGCAATGACCGTGGTGGTAAAGGAGGTTTTAAAAAGAGAAAAAATTAACTGTTATAAATGAGTTTGATTTAAGGAAATTATGTTACAACCTAAAAAAACAAAGTTCAGGAGACAGCAGAAGGGGCGCATGAAAGGAAATGCCCAAAGAGGTAATCAGTTAGCGTTCGGTTCTTTTGGAATAAAATCATTAGAATCTAAATGGTTAACTGGTCGTCAAATTGAAGCCGCCCGTATTGCTGTTACCCGTTATATGCAAAGACAAGGTCAAATCTGGATTAGAGTTTTCCCGGATAAACCAATTACAAAGAAACCAGCCGAAGTACGTATGGGTAAAGGTAAAGGTGCTCCGGAAGGATTCGTTGCTCCAATTACTCCAGGCCGTATGTTATTTGAAGTGGAAGGTGTATCCTTTGAAATCGCTAAAGAAGCATTGCGTTTAGCTGCTCAAAAACTGCCCGTAACTACCAAATTCGTAGTACGAAGAGATTATGATTCAACTACTGTAATTGTGTAAGGAAATGAAAACAAGAGAAATTAAAGAATTGAATAATAAAGAGATTCAAGAACGCATGGATGTTGAGAAAGAGCACCTGGTTCGTTTAAAATTGAATCATGCCATTTCTCCACTTGATAATCCATTGCAAATCAAAGAGGTTCGTCGTACGATCGCGCGCTTTGCTACTGTGTTACATCAGAGAGAAACTAATATTTAAAATTAAGATCCTGATGGAAACAAGAAACTTAAGAAAAGAAAGAACAGGTGTTGTTTTTAGCAACAAAATGGATAAGACCATTACTATTGCTGTAAAATGGAAAGAAAAACACCCTATTTACGGAAAATTCGTAAATAAGACCAAGAAGTACCACGCTCATGACGAGAAAAACGAATGCAACATTGGCGACACTGTACGCATTATGGAAACCCGCCCGCTGAGTAAATTAAAAAGATGGAGATTAACCGAAATTATCGAAAGAGTTAAGTAATTATGATACAACAAGAATCAAGACTCGTAGTCGCCGACAACAGTGGAGCAAAAACTTGCCTCTGTATTCGGGTATTAGGAGGAACCAGCAAACGTTACGCTACATTAGGCGATATTATTGTTGTTGCCGTGAAGAGTGTAATCCCTTCAGGTGACATCAAAAAAGGTATTGTTTCGAAAGCAGTTATCGTTCGTACGAAAAAAGAAATCCGCCGTCAGGACGGATCGTATATTCGTTTCGATGATAATGCCTGTGTATTGTTGAACAATGCCGGTGAAATCCGTGGTAGCCGTATCTTCGGCCCTGTAGCACGCGAATTGCGTAATACAAATATGAAAATCATATCACTTGCACCTGAAGTGCTCTAATCTTCGAATAAAAAATATAGTGATGAGTAAATTACACATAAAAAAAGGTGATACCGTTTACGTAAATACCGGGGTTGACAAAGGCAAAACCGGTCGCGTGTTAGAGGTTCTTGTGAAAGACAAACGCGCGATAGTAGAAGGTGTAAATCTGGTGTCAAAGAGCACCAAGCCTAACGCGAAAAGTCCTCAAGGTGGCATAATCAAGAAAGAAGCAACTATCCATATTTCAAATTTAAACCCGGTAGAGAATGGCAAGCCTGTTCGTGTTGGACGCAAATTGAATGCAGAAGGTAAATTGGTTCGTATTTCTAAAAAATCAGGAGGAGAGATTTAAGAATGAACACAGCAAGTATAAAACAAGACTATAGAGAACGTATCGTTCCTGTCTTAATGAAAGATTTTGGTTACAGTTCAGTAATGCAGGCGCCAAAACTAGAGAAAATTGTTCTGAACCAAGGATTGGGAATAGCAGTAGCCGATAAGAAAATTATCGAAGTTGCGATCAACGAAATGACCACGATTACCGGTCAGAAAGCCGTTGCTACCATGTCTAAGAAAGATATCTCGAACTTCAAGTTACGTAAGAAAATGCCGATTGGTGTTCGTGTAACGTTACGTGGAGATCGCATGTATGAATTTTTAGAAAGATTGGTACGTGTTGCTTTACCTCGTATGCGTGACTTCAGGGGAATTGAAAATAAATTGGATGGCCGTGGAAATTATACATTGGGTATCACCGAACAGATTATTTTCCCCGAAATCAATATTGATGGAATTACCCGTTTGTTAGGTATGAACATTACTTTTGTAACAACAGCTGCAACCGATGAAGAAGGTTTTGCATTGTTGAAAGAATTCGGTTTACCGTTCAAAAAAAATTAATTTAGACACACAATGGCAAAAGAATCAATGAAAGCCCGTGAGGTGAAAAGAGCCAAACTGGTTGCTAAATTCGCGGAGAAACGTGCAAAATTTATCGCTGAAGGCAATTACGAAGGTCTTCAATCGATTCCCAAAAACGCTTCACCGGTACGTTTGCACAATCGTTGCAAAATCACCGGTCGTCCAAAAGGATATATGCGTCAATTTGGAGTATCACGTATCCAATTCCGCGAAATGGCTTCCAACGGTTTAATCCCGGGAGTAAAGAAGGCAAGCTGGTAATTTGTTGTGTAAAAAAGTTGATTAAGTTAAGTAAGTTGATTAAGTAAACTAAGTTGATTAAGTTAAATGAGTTAAATAAGTTAATTGGTTCAACAACCATTCAACTTAATCAACCAATTAACCAGTTAACTTAATAATCCAATCAACTTAATCAACCAATCAACTTAAATAACAGATTAACCAGAAAGAAAGAAATATTAAATATTGTCCCGGGAATCGGGATCAATTTAAAAACAATAATATGACAGATCCAATAGCAGATTATCTAACCCGATTAAGGAACGCCATTAAGGCTAACCACCGCGTAGTGGAAGTTCCGGCATCGAATTTGAAAAAAGAATTGACCCGGATATTGCACGAGAAAGGCTATATCCTGAACTACAAATTTGTAGAAGAGGGTCCACAAGGCACGATTAAGATCGCCTTGAAGTACGATCAGGTTAACAAAGTTAACTCGATTAAAAAAATGATCAGAGTTTCTTCTCCCGGTCTTCGTCAATACGTAGGATACAAAGATATGCCACGAGTATTGAACGGATTGGGTATTGCAATTCTTTCTACTTCTAAAGGAGTTATCACCAACAAAGAGGCACTCGACTTAAAAGTGGGTGGCGAAGTATTGTGTTACATTTATTAATAGTAGGAGGAAAGTAATATGTCAAGAATAGGAAAATTACCCATAAATGTACCTGCCGGAGTTACCATTTCGGTACAAGATACATTGGTTACCGTAAAAGGTCCAAAAGGAGTGCTAACTCAAGAAATTGATCCACATATCACAGTGACCATCGAAGATGGAATCTGCCAGGTAAGCCGTCATGATGATGAAAAACAAAACCGTGCATTCCACGGCTTGTATCGTTCGTTGATTCATAATATGGTTATCGGAGTTTCAGAAGGATATAAAAAAACAATGGAACTGGTCGGCGTAGGATATCGTGTATCGAACCAGGGACAGGTTTTAGAGTTTGCATTAGGTTATACTCACAATATCTTTTTGAGTTTACCGGATGTAATCAAAATCGAAACAAAGAGCGAACGTAACCAGAATCCGATTGTGATCCTGGAAAGTTGCGACAAACAACTGATTGGTCAGGTTTGTGCAAAGATTCGTTCCTTCCGTAAACCGGAACCTTACAAAGGAAAAGGTGTTAAATTCGCGGGTGAAGTACTTCGCCGCAAAGCAGGTAAATCTGCTGGTAAATAATTTACGTAAACTTGTGAAATCATGACAACAAATTTAGATAGAAGAACAAGAATAAAAGCACATATCCGTCACAGAGTGACCGGAACCGCTTTAAAACCACGTATGACAGTGTTCAGAAGTAACACCCAGATATATACTCAACTTATTGATGATGTAAACGGAGTCACTTTAGCTTCAGCTTCATCACTAGGAATCAAAGATAAAGTAACTAAAACAGAACAAGCTGCTAAAGTAGGCGCATTAGTAGCTAAAGTTGCTCAGGAAGCCGGAATTACAGAAGTGGTATTTGACCGTAACGGTTATTTATATCATGGTAGAGTTAAACAATTAGCTGACGCCGCTCGCGAAGCAGGGCTTAAATTTTAATCAAGTATGGCAACAAATATGAATAAAGTAAAATCGACCAACGATCTGGAATTGAAAGACAGATTGGTAGCCGTTAACCGTGTAACCAAAGTTACCAAAGGTGGACGTACCTTCAGCTTTTCAGCGATCGTTGTTGTTGGAAATGAAGATGGAATTGTAGGTTGGGGACTAGGTAAAGCCGGTGAAGTAACCGCAGCTATTGCCAAAGGAACTGAAGCTGCCAAGAAAAACCTGATTAAAGTGCCTTTATTAAACGGTACAATCCCTCACGAACAAGTATCCAAATTTGGTGGAGCACAGGTGTTTATTCACCCTGCTTCCCACGGTACCGGGGTTAAAGCCGGTGGTGCTATGCGTGCAGTACTCGAAAGTGTTGGAATTACCGACGTTTTGGCAAAATCAAAAGGATCCTCGAATCCTCACAATTTAGTGAAAGCAACTATTGTAGCTTTAGGTGAATTGCGTGATGCCCATATGGTAGCTCAAAACAGAGGTGTTTCACTTGACACAGTGTTTAACGGTTAAATCTAAAAAATTATGGCAACAATAAAAATAAAACAAGTAAGAAGTAAAATCAGATGTCCGAAGGTTCAAAAATTGACCCTGGAAGCACTTGGTTTGAAAAAGATGAATGCCGTAGTTGAACATGAAGCTACCCCCCAGATCCTGGGAATGGTAGCTCGGGTTCACCACCTGGTTGAAGTGATCAAATAATATTATTCTAAGACTCTTTAAAACAAAAGATATGAATTTAAGTAATTTAACCCCGGCAGCAGGTTCTACACAAACCCGAAAAAGAATTGGTCGTGGTACCGGTTCAGGATTAGGTGGCACTTCTACAAAAGGGCACAAAGGACAGAAATCACGTTCGGGATATTCCAAGAAAATTGGATTTGAAGGCGGTCAAATGCCAATTCAACGTCGTTTACCAAAATTTGGCTTTAAGAACATTAATCGTGTTGAATATAAAGCCATCAATATTGATACTTTACAAATTCTTGCCGAAAGCAAAAACCTGACTAAAATCGGGTTAGTAGAATTGAGGGAAGCAGGTTTTCTATCAAAAACAGCTTTGGCCAAGATTTTGGGTAAAGGCGTTTTGACAGTAAAGATCGAAGTTGAAGCAAACGGATTTTCTAAAACGGCAGAAGAAGCAATTGTTGCCGCAGGTGGAACTGTAGTTAAAATATAAGCGGATGAAACTCATAGAGACAATCAAAAATATCTGGAAGATTGAAGATCTTCGTAATCGTCTGCTGACAACAATCTTGTTGGTGATGATTTATCGTTTTGGTTCTTATGTGGTTCTCCCGGGTATTGACCCAACTGCTTTATCGGCACTGAAAAGTCAAACCCAAGGTGGTTTGTTAGCATTATTGGATATGTTCTCGGGTGGTGCTTTTGCAAATGCTTCGGTATTTGCATTGGGTATCATGCCTTACATCTCGGCTTCTATTGTGATCCAGTTATTGACAATAGCCGTACCGTATTTCCAAAAAATGCAACGTGAAGGTGAAAGCGGACGTCGTAAAATGAATCAGTTTACACGTTACCTGACCGTTGGTATCCTGTTGTTACAGGGTCCTTCGTACCTGGTAAACTTAAGTGTACAATTGGCTCAGGCAGGTTCAGCAATACCGAATGGTCTCTTGTTTACTGTAACTTCAACACTGATTTTATGCGGTGGCAGTATGTTTGTAATGTGGCTAGGTGAACGCATTACCGATAAAGGAATCGGAAATGGTATTTCGTTCTTAATCCTGGTAGGTATTATTGCCCGTTTCCCGGGTGCTATTATCAAAGAATTTGCTTCCCGCTTAGGCGATCAGGGAGGTGGTTTGATAATGTTCCTTGGAGAATTGGTCTTCTTATTAGTTGTGATTGCAGCGTCGATCATGTTGGTTCAGGGTACTCGTAAGATCCCGGTACAATATGCAAAACGTGTAGTAGGTAACAAACAATATGGTGGTGTCCGTCAATATATACCATTAAAAATTAATGCTGCAGGTGTAATGCCAATCATTTTTGCCCAGGCAATTATGTTTATTCCGATTACCCTGGTAGGATTTTCAAAATCTGAATCAGTAAAAGGATTTATTGGAGCATTTATGGATAATACCGGATTTTGGTACAACTTCACATTTGGTGTTTTGATTGTAGTATTTACGTATTTCTATACGGCTATTACCATCAATCCAACCCAAATGGCTGAAGAGATGAAGCGTAATAATGGATTCATTCCGGGAATTAAACCAGGTAAAAGAACCGCAGAATATTTAGATTTAATTATGTCCCGCATTACATTACCGGGATCAATTTTCTTAGCGATTGTAGCTATTATGCCGGCATTTGCAAGAATAATTGGAATTAATCAGAATTTTGCAGCATTTTTCGGTGGTACTTCCCTGTTGATTTTGGTTGGGGTAATCCTTGACACATTACAACAGATTGAAAGTCATTTATTAATGCGTCATTATGATGGTTTACTCAAATCGGGAAGAATCAAAGGACGTACAGGCGGTGCATCTGCCTATTAATTAATAAAATATCGAATGATTTTTTTAAAATCGGACGAAGAAATAGAATTACTTCGTATCAGTAATCAGATAGTCGCTAAAACGTTAGCGGAAATGGCAAAACTAATTGAACCGGGCATTAGTACCGGACAGTTGGATAAAGTCGCAGAAGAGTTTATAAGAGATCATGGTGCCGTTCCCGGATTTTTGGGATACGGCGGATTTCCTAAATCGATTTGTACTTCTGTTAACGAGCAAGTTGTTCATGGCATACCGTCCGAAAAAGTTATTTTGGAAGACGGAGATATCATATCAGTGGATTGCGGGGCATTTATCAACGGGTTTCATGGAGATTCAGCCTACACTTTTTGTGTAGGTAATGTGAAACAGGAAACCAGGGATTTATTGCGTGCAACCAAAGAATCTCTGTACAAAGGTATCGAGCAGGCCGAAGAAGGTCGCAGGTTAGGTGATATAGGTTTTGCCATTCAGCATTATTGTGAAGAGCGTAAATACTCTGTGGTTCGTGAAATGATCGGACATGGGGTAGGACGGAATTTACATGAAGCACCTGAAGTTCCGAATTACGGACGTAAAGGGAATGGGGTTATGCTCAAATCGGGAATGACAATTGCCATTGAGCCCATGATCAACCTGGGATCCCGAAACCTGGTGTTTGAAAAAGATGGTTGGACCACCCGGACATTAGACCGGAAACCTTCAGCCCATTTTGAACATTCAATCGCGATACGACGGGGGAAAGCGGATATTTTATCGAGTTTTGAATATATAGAACAAATTTTAGGCAACAAAGCAATTTAATATATGGCCAAGCAAACTGCAATAGAACAAGATGGAAAGATAATCGAAGCATTATCGAATGCCATGTTTCGTGTCGAGTTAGAAAACGGTCACGTAATTACTGCTCATATCTCGGGTAAGATGCGTATGCATTATATAAAAATTTTACCAGGGGATAAAGTGAAAGTTGAAATGTCGCCTTACGATTTGTCAAAAGGAAGAATCTCTTTTAGATATAAATAAAATAAAAAATATTTCACATGAAAGTAAGAGCATCTGTTAAAAGGCGTACGGACGATTGTAAAATCGTACGTAGAAAAGGTCGCCTGTATGTAATCAACAAAAAGAATCCTAAGTTTAAACAACGTCAAGGATAATTATTTATCATTGTATAAAATAATGAGTTTATGGCTATAAGAATTGTCGGAGTAGATTTACCTCAAAACAAAAGAGGAGAAGTTGGGTTGACTTATATCTACGGAATAGGTCGCAATAGTGCAAAAAAGATTTTAGAAACTGCCGGTGTTGATATCAACATCAAAGTGAAAGATTGGACAGACGACCAAGCTGCTAAAATCCGCGAAATTATTGGAGCGGGATTCAAAGTGGAGGGTGACCTTCGCTCTGAGGTACAGACGAACATCAAACGTTTGATGGATATCGGTTGCTACCGCGGTGTAAGACACCGTATCGGTCTTCCTTTAAGGGGTCAGAGTACGAAGAATAACGCTCGTACACGTAAAGGTAAAAAGAAAACAGTTGCTAACAAGAAGAAAGCAACCAAATAACGGTTAATTACTGTTTGCGAATTTTAGAAAAAGCAAAATAATAGAAAAAATATGGCAAAGAAAACAGTTGCAGCCAAAAAGAGAGTCGTTAAAGTAGACGGTGTAGGACAATTGCACGTACACTCTTCGTTTAACAACATTATTGTTACACTTACAAATGGTGATGGTCAGGTGATATCCTGGTCTTCAGCAGGTAAGATGGGATTCCGTGGCTCAAAGAAAAACACTCCTTATGCAGCCCAAATGGCCGCTCAGGATTGCTCGAAAGTTGCATTAGACTTAGGTTTGAAAAAAGTGAAAGCCTATGTGAAAGGTCCGGGAAACGGTCGCGAATCAGCGATACGTACCATTCACGGTGCCGGTATTGAAGTAACGGAAATCGTAGATGTTACTCCACTTCCACACAATGGTTGTCGTCCTCCAAAACGTCGTAGAGTGTAATTCGTAAAGGGTTTCCCCGGCTGAGAAATTGGTGAAATTATAAATCAGATTGCATTTAAACCTCTCTGCAATCGCGGCTGTGTTAAGTTTCGACTGATTAGTGCATGTGGAAAGCATATTAAAAATAAAACAAAAAAAGAAAAAATGGCAAGATATATTGGACCAAAATCAAGAATAGCTCGTAAGTTTGGTGAAGCTATTTTCGGACCTGATAAAGTGTTGGCTAAAAAGAATTATCCACCAGGACAACATGGTCAAGGTCGTCGTAAGAAAACATCGGAATACGGTATTCAATTACGCGAAAAACAGAAAGCTAAATATACTTACGGGGTGTTGGAAAAACAATTCCGTAATATGTACGAAAAAGCTCAACGAATCAAAGGTGTAACCGGTGAAGTGTTGTTGCAATTATTAGAAGCACGTTTGGATAACCTGGTATTTCGTTTAGGATTTGCTCCTACACGTTCAGGTGCACGTCAGTTAGTAAGTCACAAACACATCACTGTGGACGGAAAAGTAGTAAATATTGCTTCGTATCATACACGCCCTGGTCAAGTAATTGCAGTTCGTGAAAAAGACAAATCAATGGAAGTGATCAATGCTTCGTTGAATGGCTTTAACCACAGCAAATATCCTTGGATTGAATGGAATGCAGCTTCTATGTCAGGAACATTTTTACATATTCCTGAACGCGAAGATATTCCTGAAAATATCAAAGAACAATTAATCGTTGAGTTGTACTCTAAATAATAAGTGAATCCATGGCTATATTAGCATTTCAAAAGCCCGAAAAGGTAATCATGTTGGAAGCTGACGCATTTCAAGGTAAATTTGAATTTCGTCCGTTGGAACCCGGTTACGGTATTACAATAGGTAATGCTTTGCGCCGTATCCTCTTGTCTTCACTCGAAGGTTTCGCTATTACTTCCATTAAAATAGAAGGAATTGATCATGAATATTCAACTATTCCGGGAGTAATTGATGATGTTACAAACATCATACTGAACTTGAAACAAGTTCGTTTCAAACAAATTGTTGAAGATATAGAAAACGAAAAAGTGACCATTAATGTATCCGGAGTAACCTCATTCAAGGCCGGTGACATAGGTAAATACTTTACCGGATTTGAAGTTCTTAATCCAAAACTGGTAATTTGTCAACTTGATCCTTCAGCCAGTTTTCAAATTGATATCACAGTAAATAAAGGACGCGGATATGTTCCTTCGGAAGACAACAAACCAGCTAACGCTGAAATTGGCTTAATTCCGATCGATGCTATCTTTACTCCAATACGTAATGTGAAGTATGCAATTGAAAACTACCGCGTAGAACAAGTTACCGATTACGAAAAATTGGTATTGGAAATTAGTACAGATGGTTCTATTCATCCTAAAGATGCATTGAAAGAAGCTGCTAAAATTCTGATCCATCACTTTATGTTGTTCTCTGATGAAAAGATTTCATTGGAAGTGACCGAAGGTGAAACCGGTGATGAGTTTGATGAAGAAATACTTCATATGCGTCAATTGCTGAAAACAAAATTGACTGATCTCGAACTTTCAGTTCGTGCCCTCAATTGTTTAAAAGCTGCCGATGTAGAAACATTGGGTCAGTTAGCAGGATACCACCGTCATGATTTACTTAAGTTCCGTAACTTTGGTAAAAAATCACTTACCGAGTTAGAAGAAAAATTAGAGAGCTTGAATCTGTCCTTCGGAATGGATATTGCCAAATATAAATTAGATAAAGACTAAAGAGAGATGAGACATAATAAAAAATTCAACCACTTAGGCCGTACAACATCTCATAGAAAGGCAATGTTGTCCAATATGGCTTCTTCTCTTATTCAACATAAGAGAATTGCTACCACACTTGCCAAAGCGAAAGCTTTACAGGTTTATGTAGAACCTTTGTTGACGAAATCGAAAGATGATACTACACATTCACGTCGTACGGTATTCAGTCACCTTCAGAATAAAGAAATGGTAACCGAACTGTTTCAGAATGTATCGGTGAAAATCGCCAATCGTCCTGGAGGTTACACCCGTATTTTACGTACCGGTTTCCGTTTAGGTGACAACGCAGAAATGTGTATCATCGAATTGGTAGACTACAACGAAAATATGTTGAAAGAAAAAGCAACTAAGAAAGCTGCCCGTACACGTCGTGCCGGTGCTGCCAAGAAAGCTGATGTTGCTGCAACTGCTCCTGCTGCCCCGGTAGCTGTTGAAACTCCAGCTGCTCCTGTAGCAACTGAAGAAACTCCAGCCGCTGAATAAATTCAGGAAACAATACTTTCTACGCAAAAAAAGGAATAAGCTTCGGCTTGTTCCTTTTTTTTGCGTTATACTTTAATCATTTTGCTCTTGATTCCAGGCTTACCCCATATAGTAATAATTCCAGGAACGAGGCAATTTAATTCTTTTATCATTTGTTCGAAGTTGTGGGAATATGGGATGTTAAGAATGGATCATGCTCTCAATTATATTGGATACATATTTACATTCTATGTTTTACTAAAGTAACTAAGCTAAAACTAAAACCAAAATTAAATACTTAAAGGTTATTCAGTAATAATCGTCTACAAATTCTACTTTTTATTTGATTATAAAGTGTTGTTCCAGTAATTCTAATAATTTATTCAATATAAGGAAGTCACAATTAGCCTGAAAGTACAATTAAACTGATCCTCACGTCCCAATTTATTACTATCTATATTCTATCCAATTCATAATTTGTAAGTCTGTTGCCTTCTAAAACGAATCAGGCAGGTGACGGATGTTATGTCCTGAATGTTGTTGATTAATGAAAGAACTATAGATTGTAGAGCATAGGAGATAATAAATCAATTAAAACTATGAAAAAATTGACGAAATAATAGAGTGTATTTTTTATTTGATCATTAAATTTAATTTTTCAGATTAAATAATTCTCTTTGGAAAGTGAGATTAGTACAGTATTTTATTATAACAAGGGAGAAATAACCATGATTATTATTTTAAGCAATCAGGAAATTGAAACAATTTTGAAGAATATTGATTTAAATTTTATAAATTAGTCAAATTTAATTTGTTCTACTTACCGAAAAGTTGATTATTTACTCCTTTATTTTGACTCAAAAAGAGAATTCTATATTAGTTCCTGGATTCATTCTATACGCTGAAAGGATAATTAATTCTATTTACAGGATTATTATCCTTCAAATACTCCCTGTTTTTATGCTGTTTCTTCTGATATTTCGGATAAAAAACAAACATTTCACCAAGCTGAACAATGAAATAGGAACTAAATAGAGTTTATTATACCTTTTCTGTAATTTTATTTTCAGTTGAAAAGACTTTCCTTCCAGTGATTTAGGGCTCTTTTATGTTTTACAGCAGAAAAAAGAGCAGAATATGTTTGGTTTGTATCGGAAAAGCTTGTACTTTTGCACCCGCTTTAAGAGAGAAGCATGGAGCAATTTACTATTCTTTCATTTACCATTTACTATTCATGGTAGCAGAAAAATAAAAACAAATTATTTCAGAAAAGGTTTGGTAGTTCAGAAAAAAGCACTACTTTTGCAGCCGCTTTAGGAGAGAAGCCAACAACATATTTACCATTTACAAATTGTTCATTTACGATTTGAATCGCCGGAAAATAAAAACAAAACATTTTCAAAAAGTTTGGTAGATTGGAAAAAAGCATTACCTTTGCAGCCCGTTTGAATGACACGATTTGAAAAACAAACAAACAGGATAAGCACACAACAATTACAGGTTATTAAATCGAACGAGGTTTAGAGAATAACGAAAAACAAAACAGGTTATCAAATAGGGAGCTATTTAATAATAACACAAACAAGTCTTGAAAATAATAAGTACTGTGAAGTACCGATTCTTATTCCCCTTTAGGGGTTAGGGGTTATTTTTAAGCGTCGATCTTTGAGAATACATGAACAACAAATAATGTAGTATAAGAAAAGGGAA
>JAQTUE010000098.1 GCA_028710415.1 Paludibacter sp.
GGAAGGGCGCGAGGACTTTCATGCGGCAGGCGGCGGCGAATACCACTACATCCCCTGCCTCAACGACAGAGCAGACTGGATACACGCCCTGACGGATCTGGTGATGGACAACCTGCAAGGCTGGCTATCCGTGCCCGATCCTGTCGAACTGGAACAGGGCCGACTGCGCGCACTGTCCATGGGCGCGAAATAACGGCGGGCTACCAAGGGGCATTGCCCGTCACGGCAGTTAACTGTTTCTTCAACCAGGAAAAATCAGTTGGCTGCGCCTGACGGCTGATAGCCGCACTCTTGTTCATGGAATGACAGTTGTCACGCGAAACGTCGCTGATTTCGAACCTGCGGGCGTCGACCCGTTAACCCCCTGGTGAGCACTCGTTGCTTACTGCCAAGGGAAAATTTCTGGGGGCGAATTATTGGGGCACTCCACCAGCAATTGCATCCCACTCAGTCAAGACAACAATCCTGATTAAATCGAGTCTGACCCGAATGGCATCGAAAGTGCTGCAACACTACAATGGCTCTGCATTTCCAAAAAGTTCAACTTTCCATTTGTCCTCTCCAATTTTCTTACGGAAACGGACAGCACCAAATCCAGAATCTACCAATTCGATATTTGAGCATATGTCACCAAGCCGTTTAATCTGATCTCTAGACATATCAGCCTTGCGTGAAGCGCCTGAACTAATATAGGACTGAGGAGAGGATGCCTTAATTCTTGCTTTATCTAATAGTGTTGGCAACCCAGAGCGATTAAATGGCGTCATGCATGCAATTTTTTGCTCTTGTAGGAACAAACTCCAAATTTGTGTATGGTCCCCTGTGTGAGAGCCGTGATGCGCAACTTTATATGCTGATGCTTTACCCTGTTTTTTACACCATTCACTTCCAACTAACTCTTCCCATCCAATTTTCTTATTTTCAAGATCAGAGCCAAGAAGAATTGCATCTTTCCCCCCAAAATTTATATGAATTACCACTGCTTCCAAATTCGCCTTTGGCTCTGGTGCATGTGTAATTGGATTTTGATCAGCTACTTTTGGTAAATACTGTGCAAAATTCGCTATAGACTGAGCGGATGCACTGGGAGTAGGAGACCAAGCCGTAACGCGCACATTTTGCTGGTTAGCTTGTAATTCTAAGATGTTAGTACGATGAATTGCATGGAAGATATTTTCTCTTTGCTCAACCACATTGTATAGCTCTGCGGTTCCTCGAGATAAACCCGGTGCGTCAACCCCTGAATATGCTGCAACAAAGGCAGCTGCCTCACGATTATTGAATGCACCGGATAGGAAAAATTCTGCTTGGGAGTATTTTTTAGTTAGATCAGAAATGCCCCTCACATGATCGTCATGCCAATGTGAGGCTACTATTGCTTTGACTTTACCATGATCCACACCCAATTGATCAAGATAATTTGCTGTGGCCGAAATATTATTGCTTGGATCAATACACGAATCTACTAGCAGCCAGTTACCTTCACCAAGGTGAACTGCAATTGCCTCACCATGTCCGGGGCCAAAAACAGTCAGTTCAATTTCATCAAGGGACGGGGGAGAACCGTAATTCATCAATCAGCAAGAGATTTTGTTTTTAGCTTTGACATGAACATGTCAGCACGATTATTAATTTTCATAATCTGAGTTTTGGACCAATTTGGGCGGCGACGAAATCGTAGTTCTTGAGAATTTTCGATTGAGCCACCTCTTTTTACTCGTTTAAAAAGTGTTAAATAAAAAACGGCTCCAGGCTTCACTAAATCTTGATCTTGTTCGGAGACCCATTGTAAATCAATATTAGCCACATGTTCTGGAATCACCCCCATTTTGGCATTAAGTGAGGCCCTCATTGATCGCTCATCTTCATTGACACTCTGAATACAACCCTCCCAAATTTGGATAACCACCGCATCGGAATCGATAATATTTATTGTATGTGTTTGTGCAACAACAGCTTTAGGTCGTCGTACTTCTGGACTTCGTTGTAATCCGCGCGTCAAAACGCTTTCATCTGCTATGCTGAAAGTTGAATGTAAATTTATTTTACTTTCTAGGGGTATTAAAAGTTTCTCTTTGAGTTCTGATTCACTAACTAAGTTGTATATTCCATTAGAAAGTGATGAAACAGCATGTGAATTACTGTTTGCTTTTGATGCGTTATTTTGCGGCATGGCAGCTAGATAATCATACGTAAATTCCGGTAAATATGGAATATTCGCCTCCCCACATGCTGCTAATTCAGCTCTCATTTGGCAGACCACTTCCATCTGTCAACGCTGCATTTATCAAACCCTCGAAGACTTCGATAGCCCTCTTTCGAGAATACTCCCACTCTTCATCGATAAGACTTCCAGCGCACTCTGCGTAAGTAACAAATTCGTTTTTTTGAACTTTAATGTCTTTATGATTATTAAATGTAAACGAAACTCCACCACCACGAATTTTAGTAGATGGTTGCACGATAATATTCATTTCATCATCTGATTTAGGTATTTCATCTCGCTTACAAGGCTGAACTTTTATTGTGAGATTTATTAAACCTATTGCACGTTCAGGGAACATCGCTTCCCAAGGTCTCTTCGGAGCTAATACATCACCGATTTTGTGATATTCGTTAGTGTTTTCAAATTTATAATGCCCAGTAAAATTCAATCCCACTGCAGAAATAGGTGTTTGAGGAATTAAAGATAAAATTCCAGCTGCCAAGTCTTTGATCATTGGGGTTACGGCACCCTTGCTTGCTAGAGTGAGCTTGTCCTCTAAAACCTGCAATATAAACCAATCAGTCTCAATAACAGAGACTTGGCGCATAATGACGAGCGATTCTCGTTCATTTGCGGATTCTGCATCAATTTTTCCGATAAGATTGTTTTGAGCAAGCCATCCTGGTGTGAAAATGGCCGGATTGAATGCCCCTAAGGCAACAATCATGGATTCAAAAATTTCTAAGGTTGCAGCCATAAATCCTCAAGATATTTTTGTTACGAAAACCGCCATGGTGGTAGGTAATAGTTTATTTTTAACAAAGACACAACAAGCCAATCAACGCTATTACTTAGACATATAGCGGAAAAACCTAGGGAAGCATAATGGCACGCTTGCTGTGGAACTTCAACTGTTTCATCATCAACTCAAAATTCAAAAAATACTATTGTCAAATCAATTGGTTATGAACTAATGTGCATTATGTTAATTTAACAACAGTATGATTTATATGTGTATTTTATTTTGAATTTAGAATTACTGCTGTTTCATGATGCCATGAACACTGCCATTCGGGACAGACTCGATTTAATCAGTCAGCCTTTCAACAGGCAATGACGACAGCGCGATGAGAACGGTCAACCGTAGATATGGTAGCGCGAGCGTCCGTTGTCTTTGGCAAGATACATCGC
>JAQTUE010000006.1 GCA_028710415.1 Paludibacter sp.
TACAAGTCGTAATTTGAGTGACTGCTTACTTGAATAGCGACGGCTTCACTTCGAGTGAAGCCGTCGCTAACAAACATATTTATCGACCCGCTCGCTCTAAGCGATTAAGGGGATTTAAAGCGAGCGGGTCGAAGTAAGTTGATTCTAAAAATACAATACGATGAACATAAAAACAACAATTGGCTGGATAGGCCTTGGAAGAATGGGGATTCCCATGTCGAAACGACTGATGGACGAAGGATACCCTGTAATGGTTTATAACCGCACGAAGGGAAAGGAAGAAGCATTCACAGAATCACTTTTTTCTATCAGTTCGTCACCGGCAGAGATACTCAAAAAAAATGAGGTGGTGGTGGTAATGGTTTCGGATGACAAGGCGATACAGGATATTTTTACCGGGCCTTTTGGATTGCTGAGTACCGGGGTGAGTGGGAAGATTATCATCAACATGAGCACCATATCACCGGATGTCAGCAAGGAAATGGCCCTGTTATGCAACAAACAGGGAATCCACTACCTGGATGCCCCGGTATCCGGAAGCGTGAAACAAGCCGAAACGGGGACCCTGGTGGTAATGGCCGGGGGAGAGGAAGATGCATTTCAAAAGGTGAGACCGATCCTGAACCATTTAAGCAAACTGGCTATCAGGGTCGGTGCGAATGGCGCCGGCAACAATGCCAAGCTGGCAGTGAACACCCTGC
Organism: Paludibacter sp.; assembly: GCA_028710415.1. Lineage (GTDB taxonomy): Bacteria > Bacteroidota > Bacteroidia > Bacteroidales > Paludibacteraceae > Paludibacter. Next base: position 702 of record JAQTUE010000006.1, read on the forward strand.
TGGGAATCATGAGCCAGGGGCTGGCTGAAGTCGTGCTCTTTGCACAACAGAATGGCATTCAGACGGAAGATTTGCTGAATATCATCAACAACAGTGCCATGGGGAATGTGTATCTGAAAATTAAAGGCGATGCGATACTGAACGATAACTTCCAGGCGGCTTTTGCCCTGAAACATATTGCCAAGGATTTACGGCTGGCAAAACAAAGCGGCCTGAAATCACCCCTGGGTACTACCATCCTGAAAACATTCCAGGAAGCAGAGGCGGAATATGGCGAAGAAGATATTATTGCAGTGATTAAGAAGCTGGAGAAAGAATGAAGTTTGAAGAGTTTGAAGAGTTTGAAAAGTTTGGGGTTTGAAAGGTTTGAAAAGTTTGAAAAGTTCCGCGTTCCGTGTTCCGCGTTTTGGGGATTGAAGCATTCAGCATTTGGAATAATAACTTAGTCAACCCTGGTAAGCGTTTTGTGTTTTGTGTTCCGTGTTCCGTGTTTTGAGGATTGAGGATTGAAGCTTTCAGTAATTGGAATAATAACTCAATCAACCAATCAACCACCTTAAGATAAACCCTTATTATTACACTGTATATTAGTATTATAATAAGGGAATAAGGGTGGGTTTTGAGGTGATAGGATTTTCTACGAAGGGAAAAAATGAAGAAAAATAAGGGTTTAAAGAAATACAGTTTGAAGAGTCCCGAAAAATCGGGATGTCGAATACTCCATTTGAAAGGTTTGAGGTTTGAGGTTTGACAGGTTTGGGGTTCAGCGGCTGAATACGACCCGCTCGTTTAGAACCTGTTCTTGCAGTAACGAGCGGGTCGATAAATATTAACTACACTCATGGAAATAATGAAGTAGGTGGATATTTCAGTGAGCTTTAACTTTCAATCAACTTAATCAACTCAATCAACTAATTAACCAATCAACCCTTTTACTTTTCTGACGGTTTAATATATCTGGAGGTTTTTTTTAATTCACGGGCTTTTACTTTAATCACTTTCCCATTTTCTGAAAATATAAGATCACCATCTTCCTTTTGTCTGTCGGACAGTAATTTATTGTATGACATTTCAATCCCCTGTAGAATCTTTGTCCTCATATCTTTTAATTCAACTTTTGTCATAATGTTACAATGTGATTATAAATTTGTTGATTTTTTATGTTTATGTTTTTAGTTTTATTTCCCTCTGCAATTATTTGAAAAGGAGAATTTGAATTATCAACAATCAACCAGTAATCGCAAATGGGAATATACAATTTAGAAAGGTTAACTATTCCTGCTTTGTACCGACGATAGATTACATCTTCGGGTATATTATGCCCTCCTTGCATTACTCTTTCATTTACACGCTTTAAAGCTAATTCTGGTGTGTTAAGCCAAAAAAATAATAACGTTACAAAGTATCCTTTAGTTTGAGCAATTTGAATTAATTTTGAATATGATTTGGTAGCTAAAGTTGTTTCAAAGGCAAAAAAAATGAAGTTTGAAGAGTTTGAAGAGTTTGAAGAGTTTGATGTTTGAAAAGTTCCGTGTTCCATGTTCCGCGTTCCGCGTTACTGGGATTGAAGGATTATGCATTTGGAATATCAACCAACGGAACGTAGAAATGTTTGGCAAGAGGGTTCAACTAATTAATCAATTTAATAATCAATTATTCGTCCAATAGTGAGGGCTTCACTCGAAGTGAAGCCCTCACTAATAACAAAGCCGGCATCGAGATAATCGATACCGGCTTTTCCTAAATTATAAAAGACTAGTTACTGTAGTGTATTATTTCTACCCACTACCTACTACTTACTATAAACTACCTACTATAAACTACCTACTACCTACTACTTAACGTCGCCTTCAGCAATCAGGTATTCAGCAATCTGAACGGCATTCAGGGCAGCACCTTTTTTGATCTGGTCGCTGACACACCAGAAGGTAATGCCGTTGGGGTTGGAAATATCCTTGCGGATACGACCTACATGAACAGGATCTTTGCCTGAAAGGAACAAAGGCATTGGATATTTCTTTTCAGAAGGATTATCCATCAGTTCCACACCCGGGGCAACAGCAAATGCTGCACGGGCTTCTTCAACAGAGATAGGTTTTTCTGTTTCAGCCCATACACTTTCGGAATGTGCACGCAAGGCAGGAACACGCACACACATGGCACTCACTTCGATATCGGAATGCATGATTTTACGTGTTTCGTGGTACATTTTCATTTCTTCCTTGGTATACCCGTTGTCGGTAAATACATCTACCTGTGGAATGAGGTTATAAGCCAGCTGATAGGCAAATTTGTCAACAGTAACTGCTTCACCTGCCAATACCTGTTTGTATTGAAGTTCCAGTTCATCCATGGCTGCTGCACCGGCACCACTGGCTGCCTGATAGGTGGCAACATGAATACGTTTGATATGCGATATATTTTCCAGCGCTTTCAATGCCACTACCATTTGAATGGTGGTACAGTTCGGGTTGGCGATAATACCACGTGGACGCGCTTTGGCATCAGGGGCATTCACTTCGGGCACTACCAACGGAATGTCTGTATCCATGCGGAAAGCGGATGAATTATCGATCATCACAGCCCCGAATTTGGTAATGTCAGCTGCAAATTCTTTGGATATACCGGCTCCTGCGGAGGTAAATACTATATCATACGGTTTAAAATCATCGCCATGCTTAAGCTCTTTAACAGTGAGTTTTTCACCTTTAAAGTCATAGACACTCCCCGCACTGCGTGACGAACCAAAAAGGCCCAGCTCAGTCAATGGGAAATTGCGCTCATCGAGCACACGCAAAAATTCTTGTCCTACGGCACCACTGGCACCTACAATTGCTACTCTCATTGTGTTTAAATTTAGATTCCCAATACCCTCACCGGGTTATTGAAGAAAGTTATTTAAAAATAGGTTCTTTAGTAGTTGAAAATTAATTCATTCGCTAAAAAACAAAAATAAAAAAAATGTGTTTTATTAAATCTACAACCATCACTGGTTGAAATACTCAATCTGCCTTTTCCCACCATTTATTCCCGTTTAAGGAAGTAAGGGTGATTTTTATACAGACCGCAAAAGTAATTCATTTCAATAGAATTATGACACACTATGAAGAATTTAAGCCTCTTTTTTGCGTTTTTTGTGCCTGTTTTATGTTTTGCTCAGATAAATGAAAACTTTTCGGATGGGAATTTTACAACTAATCCCATCTGGACAGGTACAACTTCCGGTTTCGTTGTGAATGCGGCTTTTCAGTTGCAATCTCAAGCTATAACCGCTTCAACCTCCTTTTTGTTTACGCCATCCGAAGCTTTTGAAAACGCCACCTGGGAATGTTCGGTCAAAATTGCGTATAACCCATCGGCGTATAATTATGCCATGGTGTACCTGGCATCCGACAAAGCCGATGTTTCATCCGGGTGTAACGGCTATTATGTCCAGATCGGGGGTTCGAATGATGAAGTATCGCTGTATGTTCAGGAAGGGACTAAAAAAACCAGGATTATTGACGGAAAAGATAAACGCACTGATAGCAATGTGGTTGACCTTCGAATTAAAGTAACCCGCGATGAATCGGGTAACTTTGTACTCTTCAGCAGGCTTGCAGGCGAAAGTGACTATGTTCCGGAAGGAACCGTTCAAAATATGACGGTTAAAAGCAGTACTTATTTCGGGTTGCTGTATGTAAACACTTCCCTGACCGGAAAAGACTATTATTTTGACGATATTGTCGTAACCGGGAGTAAGGTGATAGACCGGGATCCTCCAGTGTGGAAAACCCTTATCCTGGAACAACCCAATAAGCTAATTCCGGGATTTTCAGAGGCAATGGATTTTGCGCATGCTGCGTTTGTAGTTGATGGAGGAATCGGCAGCCCTTCTTCGCAAAGCGTTTCGGGTGATCAGAAGTCAGTGATGCTTACTTTTGAACCTGATTTTGAGCCCGGAAAGCTTTATTCGCTCCAGGCAACAGGCTTAACGGATATTGCAGGGAATCCACTTGCCATCACTTCCCGGACAACAGGAATAACTGAACCCATTGGGAAGGATGACCTGATAATTAACGAAGTTATGTTTGATAACCCGGATAGTTCAGCCGAGTACCTGGAAATTTACAACCGCTCGAAAAAGCTGCTGGATGTCTCAGGACTGGTGTTTACCACCCGGAAAACCGATGGCACTTTAAATTCTGGAAACAGCATACCCGATCAAACAACTTTGCTTCCGGGCGGATACCTGGCACTTACTCCGGACGCAGAAAAGGTACGGGCCTATCATGCTTGTCCGGAAGGAAGTTGCATCCTGACCACAGACTGGAATGCCCTGAATAATGAAAGTGCGACGGTGGTGCTGTCAAATTCAGCCAAGGACACCTTGTACGACGAACTTACCTATAATGTTAAATGGCATCACATTTTGGTTAAGAACCCGAAAGGCGTTGCCCTGGAACGCATCAATCCGGAATTGCCCACTCAAAGTCCCTTATCCTGGCATTCGGCAGGATCGGAAGTGAATTATGGTACGCCGGGGTATAAAAACTCACAGTATCGCGATGTTGAGACAAACACAGGGTCAAAAAAAACGGTCTGGACAGATCCTGAAAGCTTTACCCCGGATAATGATGGGGTGGATGATGTTTGCTTTATCCGGTACAGGACGGACGCCAACGGATATGTTGCAAATGTTGTCATTTTGAACGCTGTGGGGTATCCTGTTTTCCATCTGGCATCCAATATCTTACTCTCCACCGAAGGTTTTATGACCTGGGATGGCAAAACGGATAAAGGAAAGAATGCGAATGTAGGAATTTATGTGCTTTATTTTGAGATGTTTAATCCAAACACCGGCAACAGAAAACAACTGAAAATGCCAATTGTTGTATCATCTCGATAATTTCGAAATATTAACATGCTATTGTCCAACAAATCAGCTATCTTTGCAGCGTTTTTTGAAGTAAAATGAAATATTAATACACAACAAAGTAAGAATGGAGAAAGTAAGTTATGCATTGGGTTTAAGTTTGGGCAACAATTTGTTAGGAAGCGGAGTAAACGCTTTGGATTATGCTCAACTGGCTCAGGGAATTCAGGACGTAATGGAACAAAACAAACCGAAAATGAGTTATGAAGAAGCTCAAACGGTTATAAATGAATTTTTTCAGGAACTTCAGTCTAAAGTAAGCGGAGCGGCTCAAAGTGAAGGAATCGCCTTTTTGGAAGAAAACAGCAAACGTGCCGAAGTAGTAACTTTACCAAGCGGATTGCAATATGAAATCATAAACGAAGGTGCCGGAGCAACTCCAACAGCATCCGATAATGTCAAAGTACATTATCACGGGACCTTAATCGACGGAAAAGTATTCGATAGTTCTGTGAATCGTGGCGAACCAGCTACCTTTGGGGTGACCCAGGTGATCAGCGGTTGGGTGGAAGCTTTGCAACTAATGCCTGTCGGTTCAAAATGGAAACTTTTTATACCTTCGGAATTAGCCTATGGCGCACAGGGAGCCGGACAGACCATTGCACCTCATACAGCATTGGTTTTCGAAGTTGAATTACTGGATATTGTCTAGACATTTACAATTTATATATTACCATTTAAATCATAATCGATCGAATCAAACAATTAGAAAAACAAGTATGAAAAAAACAGTATTAATTCTTGCTGCAATAAGTTTAGTGTTTGCATCAACTGAAGCAAAAAGTAAAAAACCGGAAAAAACAATTGTTCAGGCTCCGGTAAAAGTATTGGTTAACGACGTTGACTCCATGAGCTATGCCCTTGGTTTGAATGTAGGAGCGGATTTCTCAAAAAATCTGAAAGGTATCCCCGGAGGTAAATCCAATATCGAATTGTTGATAAAAGGATTTTCTACTGCCATGAGAGGTGATTCAGCGTTAATGAAACCTGAAGCTGCCATGGAATACTTTAAGGGCTTTATAGCAAAAGCTTCGGCAAAAGATGCAGAAGTAAAAAAAGGAGCCGGAGAGAAATTTTTAGCTGAAAACAAAACAAAGGATAGCGTACAAACTACTGCCAGTGGATTACAATACAAAGTTCTGGTTGCAAAAGATGGTCCGAAACCACAGGCTACTGACTCTGTAAAAGTTCATTATCAGGGATTCCTGGTTGATGGAACTAAATTTGACAGTTCTGTTGATCGCGGCGAACCTATTACGTTCCCGTTAAACCAGGTTATTCCGGGTTGGACAGAAGGTGTTCAGTTAATGTCAGTTGGTTCAAAATATAAATTCTATGTTCCTTATGCACTGGGATATGGCGAAAAAGGTGCCGGAAACGGAGCAATCCCTGGTTTCTCAACCCTGATATTTGAAGTGGAATTACTTGGTATCAAACCTTTGAAACAAGTTGCACCTGCAACAGAAACAAAACCTGCTGCAACAACTTCAAAAGTGGTGAAAAAAAGCACGACAACTAAAAGCGCAACAACCAAAAAGGTAAAATAATTTCAGTTGGCAATTAACTGCAAAATAAAGAAAACAATTAAAAAATTTATAAATTACAAATCAAATGAAAAAACAAAGTATTTTATCGTTGGTAGCTCTGGTTGCCATTTTCGTGCTTACTTCGTGCAATAAATACGAAGCAAAAAGTGCAACACTGAAAACTCAAAATGACAGTTTGAACTATTCACTCGGTTTAGCTAATGGTGATGGTATCAAAAACTATTACATGAAAACAGATTCTTCGAGCAAGCCAATCATTGCTTTGATGAAAGCATTGGACCAGGCTTACAAACCGGGAGCTAACAAAGGTGAAATGTATAAATTAGGTCTTGAAATCGGTAATTCATTCAAACAACAAAAAGCTAAAGGTTTGATGGGTGATTCAACACTTACATTCAACGACAAATTAGTGAAACAAGGTTTAGTAAATGCATTGAATGGTTTCAGCAAAGGTATGACTGCTAAAGAAGCTCAGGAATATATCCAAAAGACCATGAAGAAAATGCAGGAAGAAAAAATGAAACAACAAATGCCTTCTATGCCTCAAGGTATGCCTCAACAAGCCCCACAAGGACAACAGGCTCCACAACAAGCACCACAACAAGCACCACAACCAGTTAAATAATAGTTCAACAAAAAAATAAAAAACAGAAAAATGAAAAAACTGAATATATTCATGGCGGTGGCCTTGGTAGCCGCATTTGCATTTTCTTCGTGCGATAGCAACAAAGCAAAAATGCCAACTTTAAAAACTCAACTTGACAGTTTAAACTACGCGTTTGGACTTGCAAACGGTGATGGTATCAAGAACTATTATATTAAAGGTGATTCTGCACAGAAATCAATCAAAGCTTTGTTAGAAGGAATGAACGAAGGCATGAAAGGTAAAGTTGAAAAGGGAAGCACAGAAATGGTTGATTTAGGAACAAAAATCGGATCTTCATTGAAAGACCAGACTAAATCAGGTTTAATGGGTGATTCTACCTTGAAAGTAGATATCAAACTGATCAAACAAGGATTGATCAACGGTTTACGCGGATCAAAAGTTCAAATGACTCCGGCACAAGCTCAGGAATACCTTCAAAAAACCATGACTGCATTGCAATCAAAGAAAATGGAAAAACTTTATGGTGGTAATAAAACAGCCGGTGAAAAATTCTTAGCTGAAAATGCTAAAAAACCAGGTGTTAAAACTACTGCTGACGGATTACAATACGAAGTTATCAAACAAGGAACAGGTGCCCTTCCAACAGATACAAGCAAAGTAAAAGTGAATTATCATGGTACTTTGATTGATGGAACTGTATTCGATAGTTCTGTTGATCGCAAGGAACCAATCGTATTCCAGGTGAACCAGGTTATCAAAGGATGGACTGAAGCATTGAAAATGATGCCTGTCGGATCGAAATACAAATTGTATATTCCTCAACAATTGGCTTATGCCGGTGCTGACCGTGGTAAAATCAAACCTTTCTCTATGTTGATTTTTGAAGTGGAATTAATCTCAATTGAAAAATCTATGCCACAACAACAAATGCCACAACAACAAATGCCACAACCAAGACAATAATAATTGATGTATTTCAGTTATTGAATGATTGACTTTTTAAAAAGCCGGAGTAAAAGTACTCCGGCTTTTTTTATCAAAATGTCAGAATTAAAGCTCAAAAATCTATCTTTTATACTAATTATTCTGTTTATGGAGAATAAAATCTTTCATTTACCATTTATTTTGTATAATTTTGCTGCCTAAATGATATACATAAATCAAATTACATGGAAAAGATAGATCAATTGGACAGAAAAATTCTGCAGATCATTACCAAGAATGCCCGCATGCCTTTTAAAGACGTGGCGGAAGAATGCGGCGTTTCGCGTGCTGCCATTCATCAGCGTGTACAACGCCTGATCGACATTGATGTAATTACAGGATCAGGATATACCGTAAATCCAAAAATGCTGGGATTCCAAATGTGCGCCTACATTGGCATTACCCTCGAACGTGGGTCGATGTATAAGGAAGTAGTTTCCGAACTGGAGAAGATACCTGAAATTGTGGAATCGCAGTATACCTTAGGATCCTATACAATTTTGATTAAGCTTTACGCCAAGAATGATGAACATTTAATGGAGTTGCTTAACGGTAAGATACAGGAAATAAAAGGCGTGGCGACTACCGAAACCCTTACATCACTGGATCAGCGGATTAAAAGAACAATCCCGATTGAATAATTAGTTTATAGTTTGAAGTTTGTAGTTGAAGATACAAAGTCTGATGCTACTATAATTTATTTATAGTGATTATCTGTTTACGGTTACTTTTAACGTAACCATAATGAGTAATCGGAAAGAAAAAACATGGAAACAGTAGTTAGTGGCATCAGGCCAACCGGAAACCTTCACCTGGGGAATTATTTTGGAGCTTTACGTAATTTTATCAGCATGCAAAATGAGCATAATTGCTATTTTTTCATTGCCGATTACCATTCCCTTACCACCCATCCCACACCACAGGACTTGCATGGCAATGTGCGCCAGATCCTGGTGGAATACCTGGCGGCAGGCCTTGACCCTGAAAAGTCGACCCTGTATATTCAAAGTGATGTCCCTGAAGTGAGTGAATTGTACCTGTTCCTGAATATGAATGCTTATATCGGTGAACTTGAAAGATGTACTTCGTTCAAGGATAAAATCCGCCAACAACCTAATAATGTGAATGCAGGCCTGTTGACCTATCCGACCCTTATGGCTGCGGATATATTAATTCACCGTGCCACCAAGGTGCCGGTGGGTAAGGACCAGGAACAACACCTGGAAATGACCCGTACCTTTGGAAACAGGTTTAACCGGTTGTATAACGTTGATTATTTTCCTGAACCACAGGCATTCAATTTCGGTCAGGAACTGGTAAAGATTCCCGGACTGAATGGCAGTGGCAAAATGGGCAAATCGGAAGGAGAGGGGAATGCAATCTTCCTGGCTGATGAACCAGGCGATATTCGCAAGAAAGTCATGAAGGCGGTTACTGATGCCGGTCCTACCGAACCGAACCAGGCTAAACCGGAAGCCATACAGAATATATTCCAGCTGATGAAGGTAGTTTCAACCCCTGAAACATTTGAATATTTTGATGAAAAATACAATACGTGCCAGATTCGCTATGGCGATATGAAGAAACAACTGGCAGAAGATATGATCCTCTTCACAACACCGTTCCGTGAGCGAATTAAAGCCATTCTGAGCGACGAAGAGTATGTTTCCAAAGTAGCACGCATGGGCAAAAATAAAGCTCAGGAAAGTGCCGCTAAAACCATTCGTGAGGTAAGGGAAATTGTAGGGTTTAAGAAATTCTGATCTGTGTTTGGTTGATTAGTTGATTAGTTGATTAAGTTGACTGGTTAATTGGTTGACTGGTTAATTAGTTGTTAGGAGACAAAATTGTATAGAAAGTTATAAAAAAGGCTTTTCCCAGATTGGGAAAAGCCTTTTTTAATTACAGAAATCGCTTTTCAGAACTATGCATTAATTCAGAATAAACCTTTCAACCACTTCAGCCACACCATCGTTGTTGTTCGAAGCCACAATATAATCGGCATGATGGCGTAATTCAGGACTTACATTATCCACCCAGATTCCCAGTCCGGCATATTGAACCATGGAAAGGTCGTTACCGGCATTGCCTACTGCTATTACTTCGCTTTGTTTGATGCCCAGTTTGTTGGCTAATAAATCAATGCTGGCTGCTTTATCGATGCCACGTGGCATTACTTCCAGGAAGAAAGGCTTGGACCGGGCAACACTTAAATCACTTCGTTCGGCTTTCAGCTTTATTTCTACTTCTTTCAGGTAATCGGGATGTTCCAACAGAATGCATTTTACGGCCGATGTAGTTATTTCAGACTTGAAACTGTCAACTTTGTAATGCGGAATGCCTGTCAGTTTTATTTCAACATCAATGTATTTAGACTCGGTTTCCGAAATCACCCCTTTGTCGGAATAAGTAATAATGTGTACATTATTCTCGATGCTAAAGTCGTACAGGCTATGAATCTCAGTTTTAGTAAGACTTGTTTCAAATAGTGTTTCGTTGTTTTTCATTGAAGTAATCGTTGCACCATTGAACGAAATCATATACGAATCGTACTGCTCCAGTTTTAATTCTTCAGCGTAGCGCATCATGGCCGGAGTTGGTCTTCCCGAGGCAAGGACTACTTTTATACCCTGTTTTTGAGCCTTCATCAGCAGTTCTTTATTGCGGCCGGATATGCTGTAATCGTCGCGGAGCAATGTGTCGTCCAGATCAAGAACCAGCATTTTATAGTTACCTTCAACCGTTTTTGAAGAGTCAGTTTCTGAATAATTTAATGACATTGGAATTGGGTTTGGTTTGTTGCGGGGAGTAAAGAATAAGAAAAGAGCCTGTCCTAATTGCTGAACAAGCTCTTTTTCTCATTTCATGTCTGATTTTATTTATACAAACAAAGATACGGAGTATCTTCAGTACATTTCACCTTGAATTTTACATCCCTGGCTACTACAAAGCTTTCAAACTTTTTATATGTTTTCCATTCGGCTTCCCCGGGTTGTTGAATGGTGAGCTGACCGGAAATGACTGTCATAACTTCTATGGAGCCTGTACCGAATTCATATTCACCGGCTTTCATGACACCTACGGTTGCAGTGCCTTCGGATGATTCTAATGCGATGGAAACAACTTTTCCATCAAAGTATTGGTTTGTCTTGAACATAATAACAGGGTTTATTGGATGATTATTTTATTAATATGCAAAAATAACACTAAAACTGTATTTTTATTGCAAAGGTAAAGCTATTTCTTCATTTTACAAACAATCTAAGGTAACGAAAACAGAATAGCTTGAATTCACAGTATAATTTCGTATTTTTGCAGTATGAAACGATTCCTGGCATATTCTTTAATATTGATAACTCTATTGGCCGGAGTTGTTTCATCTACTGCGTTCAAAAGTAAACCGTGCCTGCCGGTATCTCAATCTACCGGACATCAACAAACAATACCCAATCAACATCAGTCTTACTTTTCTTCTTCCGATTTATTTCTGGCGGTAGGGGTAAACAATGAACAAATCCGGCTTTCGAATTCTCTGCAGAACTTCTCGCATCGTGTATTACCATCATTGTTGAATGCATTTCGGATTCAACATTCAATACAGCTTACACAACAAAGATTCTCTACCGGTACAACGGTTTTTTTACTGAATTCAGCCAACAAACAGCTGGATGGATACTACCTGTACCATCTCCGCAAATTACTGATTTGATCCCTTTCCCAGATTCTTATTCTGAGCTACTTCGTAGCATCATTCTTTAATTACAACTCATAAATTACAAACTACAATTTGTGAACATCATTCGTATGTTCGCATTCAACATTATACCCTTATGGAAACAAATAAATCAATAGAACAGGTTCTTGATAACCTGGATAAAAATATAGTAAATCAAACAAAGGGCCCGATATGGTTGGGTTTTTTGTATCTGATACCCGGAATTGTATCACTGGTTGTTTATTCATATTTTGATTGGGAGTCAACTAATGTTTTTCCCCATGTGCTGTTTATTTTAGGTACGGTTTTTTTAATCATTGCTCTAATTAAGTTTTTCTTCAGGAAGAGCCGGTATGTTTCAGCCGAAAGCAATGCTAAAATTCAACCATTTTCGATCTACTTCAATGTAAGTGAGCAAACTAAATTAATCAGATTATTGGAATCAGGTAATCTGACGGAACTGAAAACCCTGAAGCCATCCATTGTTGATGGATTAAAACTTCGGGTGCTGGCTACAAAAGATGGTCAAATATGTTATTCGCAGGTAATCGCTTTTGTGATGAATGAATATGCCAACGTTTCCGCTGTTCAGAAACATACTACGGCAGATTATCAGATTCTTACCGAAGTTGTGCGTTCCCGGAAATAAAATCCTTGATCCGAATTAAACATTTCAATCAAAATGAAGTCTAAAGGGAAGTCTGCAATATGGCTTCCTTTTTTTATGCCCCGGACTTTGGCGTCTTATTAATTTGGGATTTCATGAATCTACCGGTCTGGAATTGACTTCAATTCATTACTTTTGCAACCAGATTCTTAAGAACCGGATACTCAAATACTATAACACTAAGAATATACTTACTATTATGAAACGATTAAATTTATTATTAGCAACAATCCTGGTATGCAGTCTTGCTTTTTCAAGGGTACAGGTGGATACCATTTCGGTGTTTTCGCCCAAGATGAAGAAAGAGGTAAAGAGTGTGGTCATCCTGCCGGAAAACTATTCCATCAAGAAACATTACCCGGTGGTGTATTTGCTTCACGGGTACAGTGATAATTATGCCAAGTGGGTTAAAACGGTACCTGCCATTAAAACCCTGTCCACTGAGCATCAGTTTATCATTGTTTGCCCTGATGGCGGCTATAGCAGCTGGTATTTCGACAGCCCCATCGATTCTGCCTTTCAGTACGAATCGTACATTACCAGGGATTTGCTGCCCTATGTTGATACCCATTATACTACAATCCCCAATCGTGCTTCCAGGGCAATTACAGGTCTGAGTATGGGCGGCCATGGCGCGTTGTACCTGGCTATCCGTAACCCGAATTTATTTGGCAGTGCAGGCAGTATGAGCGGTGGTGTAGATTTGCGTACTTCCACTAAATCCTATGACATTGCAAAAAGAATCGGATCCATGGAAGTAAATCATGCAGAATGGGATAACCGTTCTGTGATCAATATGGTTACCAATCTAAAAAATAAAGAGCTTAATTTAATCATTGATTGCGGTGTATCCGATTTTTTCTACCAGATCAATGCCGGATTGCACCGCAGGCTTATGGCATTGAAAATAGACCATGATTACATTGAACGCCCCGGGGAGCATAACTGGCAGTACTGGGAGAATTCAATTCGCTATCAGTTCCTGTACTTTGACAGGTGTTTTCAGAAAGTGAAGTAAACTACTACCCTAAACCGACCCTGTCGTTATTCACGACGGGGCCGATAAATATACCGGATAACCCTTTTTATCGACCTGCTCGTCCTTGCAACTAATCTAGTTTGTAATCGAGCGGGTCGTTTTCATCTCCCACGACCCCGTCGTTATTTAAGACGGGGCCGATAAAAAGAAATGATAACCAATTATCGACCCCCTCGCCATTATGCTGAGAAAAAGTGTAAGCGAGCGGGTCGTTATGTAAGCGAGTGGGTCATTACAAATCTCACTAAACTTTTAATCAAAAGAGTTGTTATATGCTATAAATCTTCAAATTATGGAATTCACTAAAGGAGAATTATACCATATCTACAATCGCGGAAATAACCGGGATAGGGTTTTCTATACTCATGGAAACTATTTATTCTTCCTTAAAAAGATTAATACTTTTATTTCACCTTATGCTGATATTATTGCATGGTGTTTAATGCCAAATCACTTTCACATAATGGTATCTGTCAATGAGGTTGAACTACTACCTTTAAAGGATTTAAATCAAGCAAATAATATCGATCCGCTCACTGTAGTAAGCAAACGGGGTATAAAGAAACGATCATTAAACCAGTCAATAGGGATCATGCTCAGGTCGTATACCAATGCAATACACAAACAAGAGAATAGGACAGGAGCATTGTTTCAGGAAGAAACGAAAGCTATCCTGTTGGCAGACAACATATCGTATGTTCCTTCGTATTTTCCTTCTGCTTTTGGCACCATCATTACTGCCTATCAGGATGATGATAAAAGTTATGCTGAAAGATGTTTCAATTACATTCATCGGAATCCGGTGTCATCAAACTTAGTAAAGAGACAAGAAGACTGGGAATTCTCTTCGTATCGTGATTATATGGGGATAAGGAATGGTAAATTAATCAATAAGGAAAAGGGAATGGAATATTTTAATACGGCCCAATCCAACGACCCCGTCGTTATTCACGACTGGGCCGATAAAACATAGAACCTTTTATCGACCCGCTCGCCATTACCAGTAAACAAGTTTGTTAGTGAGTGGGTAATTCTCATTTTATCGACCCGCTCGCCATTGCAGGTAATCAGACGTGTAAGCGAGCGGGTCGTAAATAAAAAGGAGCTGTTCGATATCGAACAGCTCCTTTTAGTTAGTATAAATCAAAGTCTTGAGTCTTGACTCTTGGTTCTTGACTCTTGAATCTTGAATCTTAATTACAATTGTGGTCCTGATGGGATCAATGCTTTAGCTGCATCGTTGTCACAGTATTGTACAAAGTTCTTCACGTACATGCCGGCAAGTTTGGTAGCTTTTACTTCCCATTCTTTTGCATCAGCATATGTGTGACGTGGATCCAGGATACCTTCGGATACGTTGTTCAACGCTACCGGAGCATACAGGTTCATGATTGGAATATGTACTTTTTCTGCTTTTTCAATAGAACCATCGATGATAGCATCAATGATAGCACGTGTATCTTTCAATGACATGCGTTTGCCTGTTCCGTTCCATCCGGTGTTAACCAGATAAGCTTTAGCACCATGTTCTTTCATTTTGCCTACCAAAGTCTTTGCATACATGGTTGGGTGCAATGTAAGGAACGCTTCACCAAAGGCTGGAGAGAACGAAGGAACCGGTTCAGTGATACCACGTTCGGTACCGGCCAGTTTCGAGGTAAATCCGGATAGGAAGTGGTATTGAGCTGATTGTTCGTCCAAAATAGATACCGGAGGCAATACCCCAAATGCATCAGCCGACAAATAAATGATTTTCTTTGCGTGACCTGCTCTGGATGGAGAAACGATTTTATTGATAAAATAGATTGGGTAAGAAACACGGGTGTTTTCTGTTACCGATTGATCTTCGTAATTGATTTTACCTACAGAATCATCAACTGTTACGTTTTCTAACAATGAATCACGACGGATGGCTCTCCAGATATCCGGCTCGTTCTTTTCAGACAGGCCGATTACTTTTGCATAACAACCACCTTCGTAGTTGAATACGCCGTTGTTATCCCAACCATGTTCATCATCACCGATCAAATAACGTTTTGGATCAGCCGACAAAGTAGTTTTACCTGTTCCGGATAAACCGAAGAAGATAGCTACATCACCTTCTTTACCAACATTGGCAGAACAGTGCATAGAAGCCATGCCTTTTAATGGCAGGTAATAGTTCATCAAGGCAAAAATACCTTTTTTCATTTCGCCACCGTACCAGGTTCCGCCGATTACCTGCATTTTGGTAGTCAGGTTGAACAAAGTAAAGTTTTCTGAGTTTAATCCTTGTTCTTTCCAGTTAGGATTGGTTACTTTCGATCCGTTCAGGGTTACGAAATCTGGTTCACCATAGTTGGCCAGGTCATAATGGGAAGGACGGATAAACATGTTTGTCACGAAATGTGCCTGCCAGGCCACTTCCATGATAAAACGTACTTTCATGCGGGTATCTTCGTTGGTACCGCAAAAAGTATCCACAACATAAAGTTTCTTAGCTTTTGATAATTGGCCTGTAACTAAATCTTTACAGCTTTCAAAAACTTCAGGAGTTGTCGGACGGTTGATAGTGCCATCCCACCATAGGTTCTCATTGGTAACAGCATCCTGTACGAAATACTTGTCCTTAGGGGAACGGCCGGTGAATTTACCGGTGAAAACTGCAACTGCACCTGTGTCAGTCAAAATACCTTTTTCAAAACCTTCGTTAGCAGGATTAACCTCATCCTGAAATAATACCTCGTAAGAAGGATTGTGTACGATTTCGAAATTACCCGAAATGCCGTACTTGCTTAAATCCAAATTTGCCATTTTTTTTAAATTAATTGATCTTATGTTGATTTTAATATCTCTTTTTGACTGAGCCTTCTTTAACGATACAAAAATACTATAATATTATGAAGTGGAGAAACAATTAAAGAAATTTTTCTTTAATTATGGCAAAATACATAGAAAATAGATATTTATTCCGTTTTTCCGCCCAAATTGATCGTTTTGAGCCTTGCCTGGTTATTTTTATGCAGAAATATGGACCCTGAGTTGGTTATGCACTTTCATTAAACACTCCCCCGGTGCATTTTGTTGACTACAGGTTTTGATTTTAAGAACTAAAAATGGTATACTATTTCTTTTATTAAAGAGAAAGATGTTGCCAATCCATTCTGACTTCGTGTAATGTTTTCATCATAATGGCTTTATCAGGTTTGATAGTGAACAATCAATTGAAAAAGTCATTATCTTTGTTTCTGAAAAAATCTTAATACTCAATGAAAAAACAACTCTTACTGACTGCCGGCATCTTTCTCATAGGCTTCTCTCTGTTATCCCATGCCCAGGCTCCCTTCAGCCGGGGGGTGAACCTCACAGGTTGGTTTCAGACTTCCGGTTCCCACCAGATTCAGTTCACAAAATACACCAGGCAGGATTTCGTAAATATCAAAAGCCTGGGTTGTGATGTGATCCGCCTGCCCATAAACCTGTTCTATATGGCCGGCAGCAAGCCCGATTATACCCTCGATCCATTGTTTTATCAATTCCTCGACCAGGCCGTGAGTTGGGCCGAAGAACTGCATATTTACCTGCTGCTTGATAACCATTCTTCCGATGATATTGCCAGTTTTAACCCGGACCTGGAAGCCATCCTTTCGAAGACATGGTTGCAAATGGCGACCCATTATAAAAACAGGTCATCGTACATTATGTACGAGATCATGAATGAACCTCATGGAATTACAACCCAGGCATGGGGCAAAATACAGCAAACAGCCATCACCGCCATTCGATCGGTTGATCCAGTCCATACCCTCATTGTCGGGCCTTCCAGCTACAACAGTTACACCGACCTGAGCCTGCTTCCTGTGTATACTGATCCCAACCTGATTTATACATTTCATTTTTACGATCCCTTCGTTTTTACCCATCAGGGAGCTACCTGGCCATCGCCTTCCATGGCTTCGCTTGCCAATGTGCCTTTCCCGTATAATGCTGCCACTATGCCTGCCGTTCCATCAGATCTTGCCGGTACCTGGGTTGCCGGTTCCATCGGCAATTATATGAATGAGGGTACCGTGGCGAAAGTTCATGCGCTCCTCGATATGGCCGTGACTTTTAAAACCAGCAGGAATGTAAAGCTCTATTGCGGGGAGTTTGGCGTGTACACACCCAACAGCAATGATGCCGACCGTGTAAACTGGTACCGCGAGGTGCGCAGCTATCTCGAACAAAAAGGCATTGCATGGACTACCTGGGATTATCAGGGTGGTTTTGGGTTGTTTAAAAAAGGCTCC
Source organism: Paludibacter sp. (assembly GCA_028710415.1). GTDB lineage: Bacteria > Bacteroidota > Bacteroidia > Bacteroidales > Paludibacteraceae > Paludibacter. The sequence continues at coordinate 18,444 of JAQTUE010000006.1, forward strand.
AATGAACAGTTCCTCAACGACCTGAACGTTCCGCTGGTACAGGTATTAGGGCTGACTGCCCCTGTTCAGCAGGTTTTTGTACTAAAGCCTGATACCGTGGGTATCACAGTGTATACCGATTTTATTGGTGAAAAGATTCAGGAGGCGAGTAATGCTTCAGGGGCAACCATCGATTTTTATTCCACTGAAAAACCCAACAACGGCACTTATTGCCTGTACTGGAATGGTTCAGCACAATACGGTACCCTAGGGTTTGATTTTCTTCCCGATAAAGACTTGTCAACCCTCAAGGCCCAAAACTATGCCCTGAGCCTGTTGGTAAAAGGAAATACCCCGGGGACACAATTCGATCTTCGCTTTATCGACACCAAAACATCTGTAGCTACCGACCATCCCTGGCGCATGAACTATACGGTGGATGATACCAAAGTCCCCTGGGATAATGCCTGGCACAAGCTTTATATCCCGCTTTCCCAATTTATCGAAGGTGGTTCGTGGGATAATGCCTGGTATCCTGCAATCGGTGTCTTCGACTGGAAAGCTGTTGACCGGTTTAATATTGTTGCCGAGCAGGCTTCACTGGCCAATAAATCCTTCTGGTTCGATAATATACAGCTTACCAACCGCGATACCGCCCGGGTATTGAATACTGCTTTGCACGGTATTCGCATGGATACGAACCTTGCGTTGAAAGTATTTCCCAACCCGGCCATTCATTCCACCACCATCTACTATACCCTACCTAAATCACAATCTATCGATATCAGCATATATACTGTTTCAGGGCAAAAGGTCAGGACAATCTTTCATTCCACCCAGCCTGCCGGTGAGTATTCAATACTTTGGAATATGAACAATGACCGCGGTTTTTCAGTTCCCGAAGGTATTTATTTCTGCACGGCACTTATCGGTGACCGCGTATGCAATGCCAAAATCATAGTTTTATAAAACCTTAGAGATTTGAGAATCAAATCATAAATCCTGATCTGATTAATTTGCTATCCCAACCTTTCAACCTTTTCAACCGTCAACCTTTTCACATCCTAACCCTTTCGCCTCACTATCTTTTCACCAGGATGATACACTAAAATAGTATCTGATTCCATAATATTTCCAAGATAATTTATATATATTCCCTATCTATATAAGTAGGAGATATATTGGAATCATTTAGGAGTTATATAGGAGATATCTTAAACATGATGGTAACCGAATGGTGAATTAGTAGCAACCTGATAAATGCGACACTAATTTTTAAACTTATTGGTCACTAACTTGTTGGAAATATAAAGGAAGATGTTTTTTAGCGGGGGACTTTGTTGACCTTTACGACGCTGATTCAACGTCGTAAAAGTCGTGAAGGTCGCCCGAAAACAATACTAAAAAGAAACCACAATCTTAAAACCCAAAAGCCATGGATAAGCAATACAATGCCAATGGTTTTATCCCAAAGCACGGAGGTTACGAACGATTGATTACCTACCGGAAGTCCGAGATTATCTATGATGGAACGCAGTATTTCTGTAAAAAGTATTTTCAACGCTATGACCGGACTATCGACCAGATGGTGCAGGCAGCGCGTTCGGGCAAGCAAAACATTGTAGAGGCGAGTATGGCATCGGGGACTTCGAAAGAGACGGAAATAAAACTCACGAATGTGGCCCGTGCATCGCTTGAGGAATTGTTGATTGATTACAAGGATTTCCTGAGAACAAACAAGCTTATCTTTTGGGATAAAACCCATCCATATTATTCGCACCTTACACAAAAACATAAAACCCCAGATGCCAATTACGAAACTTACAGGAAAGGTATTGAGAACCCTGACCCGGAAGTATCGGCCAATGTGATGATAAGCCTGATAAATGTAACTTCATACCTACTCGCTCAACAAATAAAGACACTGGAAAGGGAATTTTTGGAAGAAGGAGGGTTGCGGGAACGAATGACTCAGGCAAGAATTGAAGTCAGGAAAAAGCAGAACTAACATTAATTCAAAAAATAATTATTAAGTCATATTGATTATTTATCCGGGGACAATGATGAGATTGGGGGACTGAGATGACTTTTGCAACAATGATAAATGATAGTTGAAGAATTGAAAATTTTCTATCGGGGGACAATGTTGTCTTCTGCAACAATGATCAAAGATAGTTGAATAATTTAAAATATTTATCCGGGCCCTATGATGACTGTTGCGAATCATAGTTTTCTGCCAACTAAGGAGAATAATGCCCTCAAATAACATTTCCCCCCCTTACTGGATACATACTTGCTCCATCGGGTACTGATAATAAGCGTATTTTTGTAGCATAAACATGATTTGAAATAAAAACATGTTAATGGGTTAACCTTTGCTATTGGGATGAATATCCTGTTAAACTGAAATACAACACTATTATCATGATAAAAGCGCTATTCTTCTCCTTTTCACTGTTTATTCTTAGTATCCTACCAATTCAGGCACAACCCAATGCAGCAGGGTATGACTGGAAAAGCGTAAAAATTGGTGGTGGGGGATTTGTTACTGCTATCATTACCTGTCCGCAAGAGAAGAACCTGATCTATGCCCGTACGGATGTGGGTGGAGCATACCGTTGGATGGAAGCGAGTAAATCGTGGAAACCATTGGTGGACTGGGCTTCAAGAGGGGAATCGACATTCCTGGGCATTGAAAGCATTGCCATCGACCCATCGGCACCCAACAAGGTATACATGTCCGCAGGATTGTACAACTATTCTCCCAGTTCAATACTTTGTTCCAACGATTACGGTGAGACCTTTACGCGCAATGATGTGAGTTTCCAGATAAACGGGAACGGTATGGGTCGTAACAACGGGGAACGGTTGGCAGTAGATCCGAACAACGGTCAGGTGTTATTTTGCGGATCGAGAGCTGCAGGCCTGTGGAAAAGCACAAACAGTGGTGTCACCTGGTCGAAGGTAACAGCCCTTCCTGTAACTACTACGACGAATGGCAACGGCATTAGTTTTGTGGTATTTGATGAGACCAGCGGCAATGGAACTGCTTCCCAAAAGATCTATGTGGGAGTATCGCGCATTGGTTCGGACAATGTGTATGTCACCAGCAATGGAGGTACAACCTGGAGCCCGATAACCAATCAACCGGCTACCACCCTCATGCCCCAACGTGCAATGAAAGCAGGCGATTATTTGTATATGACCTATGCAGATGCCGAAGGACCGTGGAATCCAACCAGGGGTGCCGCCTACAGGTACAATACTAAAACAAATGTCCTGACCAGTATTGCCCCGGATACCTCCCCATATAGCGGCATTACGGTGGATGCCTCGAACCCGGATGTCATCATGCTTTCGACGATCAACAAATATGATAAGCAAATCTGGGAAGGCGGAACAACCACCGGGGATAACATTTACCGTTCGACGAACGGAGGAACCACGTGGACTAACCTGAGTATCGGGAAACATTTGAAAGCAGATATTACACAAAATCCATGGATTGGCACAAAGCCGCAGTTGCATTGGGTAAGTGACATTCGCATTGATCCTTTTAATCCTGAAAGGGTAATGCTGACTTCGGGGAACGGTTTATTCATGACTGACAATATCTCGGCAACCAAATCCACCTGGACATTTCAGGTGAACGGGTTGGAAGAAATGGTACCCCTGGATATGGTGAGTATCCCCAATGGCCCGTTTATCAGTGTTATTGGTGATTATAATGGTTTTATCCATACCGATCCGGCAGTATCCCCGGTCACCGGGTTCCTGAGATCAGCAATGGGAACGACAACAGGTATTGATTTTGCCGAAAACAATACTAACTTTGTAGTCGTATCGGGTAGCTCAAAATCAAAAGTATATTATTCAACCAACCAGGGCGCAACCTGGACCGGAGTAACAACATTGCCGGTAAGTAAGGCTGCCAGTGGAAATGTTGCAGTATCTGCCGATGGCGGGACAATTTACTGGTATCCTAAAAACGGCGTAAACACGTACTATACCAAAGACAAAGGAAATACCTGGAAAGTGCTGCTGAACGGAATAACACTGAAATCAAGGCCGGTAACCGACAGGGTAAACCCGGATAAAGTGTATGCCTATTATGCCGGAAATATGTACGAATGCACGTATAATTCAACTACTTCTGTATACGATTACTTTACAGTATCGATTGGAAACGGAGGAAGCAATATCATACGTGCTGTACCGGAGAGCTCAGGAGACCTTTGGATTCCACTTCATTCCGGAGGATTGAAACGATATGCCCGGCAAGGTACCGTCAACACCAAACTGACATCAGTAAGCGTTTGCAATGCAGTAGGATTAGGTAAGGCAGTCGTGGGGAACTCATATCCTTCGATCTACATCTGGGGTACACCAGTAGGTGGGGTATTAGGAATCCATCGGTCGGATGACATGGGAGTTACCTGGACAAGGATTAATGACGATGCCCATGAATTCGGGGGACCCGGGAACGGGAATTATGTGATGGGTGACCGGAATGTAACCGGTAGGGCGTTTATGAGTACAGCAGGTCGTGGAATTGTTTACGGTGATAAAACTACGGGCACTGGCTCTGACACCGGAAAGCGATAATACTATCAACCTATATCCCAACCCAACCTGCAATATGCTTTACAGCAGGCAACCTGCCAGGCAAATAGAGATATTCAGCCTGAACGGGGTAAAGCTGAATGAAACCAATGAATCGGAGATATTGGTAAGCGGGTTGCAAAACGGGTGTTATATTGCACGGATCAGGACAATGAACGGAACATACAATCAATTGTTTATAAAAAAATAAAAAACAGGTTAAGTTGAAACACATTTGCCTATTATTTTGCCTGATGGCAGCATTAACCCTGACCACCGAAGCGCAGCCGAAATTGATTCCGGTTGCAAAAGGCTTGGCAGGGAACTCCATCAATGCGGTTGTATTCAGGAAAAATTCACTGGTAACCTATCACGATGTTCAGTTTATTGCCTTTTACAATCCGAAAGGTAAGGTGGTACTGAGTAGACGGAAGCTCCATACCTCCAACTGGGAGCTTACAGAGACTTCCTTTGCCGGAAACACCCGGGATGCCCATAATGCCATCAGCATCATGGTGGATGGAGATGGATACCTGCATTTATCCTGGGATCATCATGGAAATAAACTGAATTATGCAAGGTCGGTATCTCCCTTGTCGTTGCAATTGACTGCTAAGATCCCCATGACCGGGGAGCATGAAACAAATGTCACCTATCCTGAATTCTACAAAATGCCCCAGGGCGACCTGCTGTTTTTATACCGTGATGGACAATCGGGGAAAGGGAACCTGGTGATAAACTACTATGATGTAAAAAGCAAAACATGGAATCAAAGACAATCCTGCCTGATTGACGGCGAAGGGAAACAAAATGCATACTGGCAAGCGTGTGTGGATTCAAGAGGAACTATCCATATATCGTGGGTATGGAGATCATCGCCTGATGTGGCCAGCAATCACGACCTGTGTTATGCCCGATCAAGCGATGGGGGAGTAACCTGGGAGAAATCGACCGGTAAGAAATATAATTTGCCCATAACAGTACAAAATGCGGAATATGCCTGGCGGATTCCCAGGAACAGTGAGTTGATAAACCAGACATCGATGACCACTGATGAAGCAGGGAATCCCTTTATAGCTACTTATTGGCGAAGCGGGGATTCGGATATTCCAAACTATCAGGTAGTTTATCATTCAGGAAATACCTGGAAAGAATTGAATACAGGATTTCGAAAAACACCCTTTACGCTGAGCGGTGCCGGCACCAAACGGATTCCAATATCCCGTCCCCAGGTACTGGTAAGCGGGAAAGGAAATAAAGCCATTGTTAGATTGTTTTTCAGGGATCACGAACGGGGCGATAGAGTTTCCATGGCAGTGTGTAAAGATATAAATCAGAATCGCTGGAAGCTAACCGACCTGACCGATTCTGGTGTTGGGGAATGGGAACCATCATATGACACCGAACTTTGGAAAGACAAAAAGCTACTGCATTTATTTGTGCAGAAAGTGGAACAGGCAGATGGGGAAGGTGTGACCAAATCACTTCCTGAGATGGTTTATGTTTTAGAAACAAAGTAGTCAGAACAGAGAAAATAATTATCAATGACAACTCGCAGGGATTTTATTAAAAAAGCAGGATTACTCAGCCTGGCAGCCATGAGCTTGCCGGAACTATTAACGGCTGCCAATAACCTGGATCTTCCGGAAGATCATGAACCTAGCGGCAAAGGCCTCACCATCCTATTTCAGGGTGACAGCATTACCGATGGCAACCGAACGCGGAATACCGACTGGAATCATGTGATGGGGCATGGGTATGGGTATCTGATTGCAAGCCGCCTGTGGTACGACTATCCGCATAAAAACCTGATGTTCTATAACCGGGGCATCAGCGGGAACCGGGTAAAGGACCTGGAAACCCGTTGGCAAAAGGACACCCTTGACCTGAAGCCAGATGTGATCAGCATACTGGTGGGGGTGAACGATATCGGTGCCGTGGTATATAACCAGGATCCGGAAACCATTGAAAAGTTTGAAGAAAGGTATATTCATATTTTAGAAATGACCAAAGCGGCGTTACCCGGTAGCCTGATTGTACTTTGTGAACCTTTTATCTTACCTTTGGGCAGGGTGAATGAAAAGACTGAAACCTGGCAGGCAGAGGTTAAGAAACAACAGGCAGTAGTTCGTAAACTTGCGGAAAGGTATCATTGTATTTTTGTTGAATTGCAGGAACCATTTCGGAATGCCTGTAAAAAAGCACCTCAGGATTACTGGATCTGGGATGGGATACATCCCATGCCGGCAGGGCATGAACTGATTGCACGGGCATGGATCAAGGAAGTGCGCAAAAAACTAACCTTTATAAAGGGGTAATCACTAACCTGGATAAACCAGAATTAAGATTTGAACGCGGATTAATGCAAATCAGGCGGATTAAATAACGGATCAGAAAAATACTGCGTATTTTGATTTTAAGACTGGATATATACTTTTATAAATAAAATAGTTAGAATCGAATTATGCCATATAATGCTAAAAATGCACGAAATTGAGAATTAAGTTACTAAAATAAAAATCAACTAAATCAAAAATATCAATTACATGAAAAAGCTTCATTTACTGGTACTGGTTTTGACGATGTACAGCTTATCTGTGGCAGGAAAAGAACTGCATGATGTGCAAAGCTTCAATCAAAACTGGAAATTCACATTGGCCGACAGTACGCTTAATGCTTCTGCCAACAGTTATAACGATAATTCCTGGCGAAGCCTGAACCTGCCTCACGATTGGAGCATTGAGTCTGACTTTGGCAAAGATTTTCCAGCTTCTCCGGGAGGTGGCGCCTTGCCGGGAGGCCTTGGCTGGTACCGTAAATCATTTACTGTGGATAAAGCCGAAGCAGGAAGACGTGTTTACATTGACTTTGATGGGGTGTATCGTAACAGCGAGGTCTGGATTAATGGTACTTCAGTAGGGAAACGCCCATACGGGTATATTTCCTTTCGGTACGACCTGACACCGTATATCCGGTTCGGTGAACAGAATGTGATTGCCGTGAAAGTAGATAATTTAAAACAACCCAATTCACGGTGGTATTCAGGTTCCGGCATTTTCAGGAATGTTTGGCTTACGATCCTGAATCCGGTTCATGTGGATCATTGGGGCACCTATGTCACCACACCTCAGATTAATGCTGACAGTGCTACCATTGCCATACAGACCACCATTAAAAACGATGAGAATAAATTAAGGACTGTCCGTGTAGAACAATTGCTCTACGATGCACAGGGATTGTTGGTAAGCAAAGCCAGCGGATCATTTTATGTAAATCCCGGAACATCGCATCAATACCTGCAACAAATCGTTGTGAAAAAACCGCTGTTGTGGAATATCGAAAATCCATACCAGTACAAGCTGGTAACACGCACTCATGTTCTTTTTCGTCCGACAGATGAGTATGTAACCCAGGTAGGTATCCGTTCGTTTACTTTTGATGTAAAAAAAGGGTTTATCCTGAATGGTAAGCGCGTGAAGATTAATGGTGTCTGCAATCATCATGATTTAGGTGCTTTGGGTGCTGCGGTCAATACCCGTGCCATTGAACGCCAGTTGCAAATACTTAAAGATATGGGCTGTAACGGCATACGTTGTTCACACAATCCACCGGCTCCCGAACTGCTGGACCTGTGCGATAAAATGGGCTTTATTGTTATGGACGAAGCCTTTGATATGTGGCTCAAGAAAAAGGTTACCTACGATTATTCCCTTGATTTCCCGGAATGGCATGAACGCGACCTGACCGATCTGATCGTGCGTGATCGTAACCATCCATCCGTGTTTATCTGGAGTATTGGGAATGAAGTGGGCGAACAATGGGGCGAAGCAAAGATTGATGACACCGATCTGCAGAAAGCAAATGTCCAGCTCAATAACCGGAAAATCTCAGAATCGGAAGATACGAAACTGGGTAAGCTGGGTAAGAATGCCTTGCTTACCAGGCATCTGGCGGATATTGTTAAAAATGTAGACCCCACCCGTCCTGTATCGGCAGCCTGTAATGGAACTGATGACAAAAACCCGTTATTCCTTTCCGGGGCATTGGATATGATTGGGTTTAACTATCATGAAGGTGAATATGCAGGCATTACCAAACGTTATCCTGACAAGCCGTTCTTCTCAAGTGAATCGGTTTCTGCCCTTCAGACACGTGGCTTTTACCTGATGCCTTCGGACAGTATGAATATCTGGCCTGAAAGCTGGGACAAACCGTTCTTTAATCCATTGCAAAAATGTTCGGCTTACGATAACAGCCATGCTCCCTGGGGTTCAACACACGAAGCAACCTGGAAGATTGTAAAAAAATACGATCACATTGCCGGTCAATATATCTGGACCGGGTTTGATTATCTGGGCGAACCAACCCCTTATTGGTGGCCTTCGCGCAGTTCGTACTTTGGAATCATCGACCTGGCAGGTTTCCCCAAGGATGTGTATTATATGTACCAAAGCGAATGGACCAACAAGGATGTGTTGTATATCTTCCCTCACTGGAACTGGAAGGCAGGTCAAGCGGTGGATGTTTGGGCATATTACAACAATGCCGATGAAGTGGAGTTATACCTGAACGGACAGTCCTTGGGTAAACGCAGCAAGGCGGGCGATGACCTGCACGTTATGTGGCGAATAAAATATGAACCCGGAACGTTGAAGGCTGTTTCGCGCAAGAATGGGAAGGAAGTATTGACCCGGGATATTAAGACTGCAGGAGTGCCTGCCAGCATTCGCATGATAGCCGATCGACCGGAAATAACTGCCGATGGCAAGGATCTTTCTTTTGTTACCGTCGAATTGATCGATAAAGATGGGAATGCTTATCCATTGGCCGATCAGTTGGTGAAATTCACCGTTGAAGGTGAAGGAGCTATTGTAGGGACTGATAATGGCGACCAGAATGAACATGCTTCGTTGAAAAAGCCGGAACGCAAGTTGTTCTACGGAAAATGCCTGGCAATAGTACAGAATACCGGAAAACCGGGTAAAATTGTCCTGAAAGCTTCTGTAGAAGGAATGCCGGCACAGGAAATTACAATTGTCAGTAAATAGGATTTTAGAATACTTATTTTAGTTGATTATAAACCCTTTTTAAAGGCTTGATGAATCATTTGAGTACTCTATTACTCTTTAATGGTAAATTATCTGGAATAACAATTTAAAATGCGTTTATCCGGGCTTCAATAATTAACCAATAATGTCTGACTCAGGTTATGGATAAATTCTGAATCATGTATCTTTTTAAAACAAATAGCTGTGGGCAATGCCCATGGCTATTTTGTTTTAAAAACATAAATACCTATTGATTAGTTGATTAGTTGACAAATAGTGACGGCTCTTCACTTCGAGTGAGCCGTCACTACCAACAAACCTTTCAAACATCAAACCTTTCAAACTCTTCAAACTCTGGACTCATTCCTTACCTCATGCCTCTCTTCACATATTCTTCATGATGTCACCATCATAACGCTTCTAAACAATAAATAATTAATTCATTTTCCAATAGTATTCCATATATATTCCATATCTATATAATATTGGAATATATATGGATCATATATGGAACACATATGGAATATATATGGAACACCACCGATATGGTAGTGATATGCTGGCGGAATCAACAAGGGAAAGTTATGGATAAAATAACAGAAAGTATCCATTGAAATCCTTTCATCAGCTTTCATTTTAAGTCTGTGAAAACAAAACTTGTTTATGTTTGAATTATTACGATTGTCAGTAAATAGGTTTTAAAAGGCCTGTCTTAATTGATTATTGCCTTTTTAAAAGCCTAATGAGTCATTGGAGTAGCGTTGCCACTTAATGGCAAATAATATAAAATAACAGTTTAAAATGTGTTTGTCAGGGCTACTTTTATTCTCTAATAAAGGCGGACTCAGGTTATGGGAAATTTCTGATTCATGTATATTTTTAAAACTATATCACACAGAATCATTCATTTGGAATATATTATTATTATTTGTAGCAGGTATATGTGTAAAAATAAATATTTAAGAGGTAGAAAAACAAAAATCCCCCGACAAACCTAAATTTACCGGGGGATTTACCTAAAAAAACTAATACCTAAACAACTGGAAAAACCACAACATCTAATTAATCTGAAAACAAAAAAGTAATAATTCTATTCGGCAGCTCCCTGCATCAAGCCATCTAATGCCTGCTGATCAGCTACTGCATACGTATTTCTATTGATTAAACCACCGGTATCCCAGAAAAAAGGTAACAACCCGTTTGCAATTGCCTGTTTTGTTACATATTTCAGGAAATAGGCCCTGGAGGCTAAATGCAACTTTAATGCATCACCTGTCGGATTGTCCCGACGCATGGCTCCAAATTTACCAATCACAACCGGGATACCTTTATCCACAAACTGTTTCTTCATGAGGCCAAAATTAGTATCAACAGTAGCTTCTTCACCCCAGGTGGCATTATGTGCAACATCGGTGGTTGAGTGAAAGTTTGCACCCCAATAATAAGCCATATTACCCCAGGTTTCATCCTTGCTCATGCCACTAAAATTCCAGGGAGTATAATAGTGAACTTCAGCCATCATCTTATTAGGTAATTTATCGGTTGGCAAAAGGGTCATCAACAAGGAATCATTAAGAACGATAGTAATGTCTGCTAAAATAGTAATGTCTGCTAAAATTGAAATAAAAAAAGAGGCTGACTGTGTCCGTATAACCGGAACAATCAGCCTCTTGAAACTATCATCAAAACATAAACTCCTGATTAATGAGAATCGTAATAATCTTTAGAAATGTAGTTATAAACCAGCCATGCTCCGGGGGCTGTCACAGCGAGAACTTGCATATGATCAGCATCAAGTGTTTTAATAGTCAATAAAGCATTCCAATTAAGAACATTACCTCCTTGTCCTTTGTCATGCAATAATTGCGCACCATAGGTGATCAATTGGCTGGTACCCGGGAACAACATAAATGTACCGGTTCCGGAATACTGCGGAAACATTTTGTTATCCGATTTGAAATTAGCATTGCCCATCAGGTCAAAAGTCATGGTACCGTAATCGCCCTTTGAAACACCGGCCCAACCGATATCTGAAAATGCAGGATCCCATTCCCAACCGGTACCACCAAAGTAAAATGGACTAGTGAAACCACCTTTGCTTACACCATCAGCATCTATAGCCAATACCCATGTCTTTGATTTTCCAAGTCCTCCGGTAAGATTAACCCACATTGGTCCGCTTACATAGTCAGCATCGATGGTTGTAACTTCGAAAGCATAAGGCTCTGCAGTAACAATTCCACCCGCGCTTAACACACTGTACCTAATAGTGTCTTTACCCGGAAAAGGGACATCAATAGTATCAGTCATTTTAACCGATGTACCGACAGGAGTTACCCAGAATGGCTGCGCATTGGGGGTCGAACTCTTCAGGATAAATTTATTTGGATTTGTAGCATCCCTTGTCACACTGAATTTCAAAACACTTTTGTCTAATGGTGCTTTTAATTCATATTGATCTGGTGTACAAGCAAAAAATACAATTGTCACCAGCGACAATATCGAAAATAATTTAAATATTTTGTTCATAATAGTCATCTTTTAAAGTTTATTTTACCAACCTTGATTTTGTTTCAATACTCCACCCGAAAGGGTTATCTGGGTATTCGGAATTTGCATAAAGCCTCTGGTGGCTTTAATTTTAGTTACATCATATGTTACTTCATCATCAATACCGGCACTCTTAACCGTTTGCGCAGCAGCAGCAATTACATTAGCAGCATTATCTAACCCTGTACGCAATAAATCCCAATAGTGGATACCTTCAAAGGCAAACTCAAAGCGACGCTCTGTCTGGATATCACTCAGGGATACCGTTGCAACTGCAGTCAAACCAGCACGTGTGTGAACTTTATTGAAATACGCTGTTGCATTAGGAGAACCAAGTTCAGCAGCCATTAACAGCACATCAGCGTAACGGATTAGGACATAATCCTGGTCCTGCGAAACCTGGAAATCTTTCAAACCACCTGTGTCCGAAGTTCCATCAGGCAATGCTGTAGGAGTGTATTTCTTAACAGTATATCCGGTGTATTCGCGTTGATCTGCTATATTAAATAAGCTTTGAATATTTTCACCCACCAGGTCAATCACAGAAGCTGTTCTGCGTTTGTCACCGGAAGGATACGCATTTACAAGTTGAGGATTAACCGTACAAGCACCCCAGCCTTTTCCGTAAGGGGAGAAATTTAAACTGCGCATACCCATCATGACCAGCCAGCCGTTTCCATCATTGTTTCCGTTATAATCTGTTGTACCGTTGAATTTTTGGGCAAATACAACTTCTTTATTTCCTTTTCCTGCATAACCCGTTTTATCCAATGTGTTGGTGGCAGGTACGGGAATATAACTTGCTGCCGGCCAAAGTTTTTTATAAGGAATAGTATCAAATTCATTGCTGGCAACTACATCTTCCAGTCCAGCTAAGACCTCTGGTTTTGTTACTCCAAGATCGTCTTTACCATAGTAACCTGTATAGAAAAGATATACCCGAGCCAACAATGCTTCAGCAGCATAGCGTGTTACACGTCCATCGTTTGTTGCTGCCTGAGCTTTTGGATATGCATTAGCAGGAATATTTTTTGCTGCAAAGGTTAAATCGCTTGCAATCAATTTATATACATCTGAAGGATTAGCCTGAGGAATAATGCCAACTGATGGCACAGTCAATAAAGGTACATTTTCAAATAAACGCACCAAATCAAAGTACATATTTGCACGTAAGAAACGTGTTTCGCCTTCGATACGTTTTTTTGTAACATTATTCACTGAATCGTCAGTAGATTTCCATGATGGAATAGTTGGCAATTTTTGCAATAAATTATTGCAACGGAAAATCGCTTTGTAATAATTACTCCAGACATCATTAAAGATATTGTTGTCTGCAGGCGACTGGCTTTTATCCAACCGATCGAGCAATTGAAATCCCCTACCATCATTCGCTCCGGTTCCACCAAAACATTCATCGGATGCAACAGAAGCAACCATATAAATACCAAATGTGGAGCTTGTGCGTTGATATCCATCGTAGCATCCCACCAATGCCATTTCGGCATCAGCTTCCGTTTTAAAAAAGTTTTCATCGAGAAGCTGTGATTTCGGTACTGAAGTCAGAAAACTATCTGAACATGACGCAAAAAGACCGAGGGTCAAAGCCCCCGCTATGATTATATTTAATTTGAATCTCTTCATAATAATGTGTATTTAAAAGTATTTAAAATTTAAGATTAACTCCTACCAGTACGGTTCTCGGACGTGGATAATATCCTAAATCAACTCCGGAAACCCAATTTTGTACACCATATCCAATTTCGGGATCCATTCCATTGTACTTGGTAAATGTAAACGCATTCTCCACTGAACCATATACACGGCACTGGCTGATGGCTTTCAGATGAATGAGTTTGGCAAAGTCGTAGCCAAGGCTAATATTGCTGATTTTCAAGTAATCTCCTGCATGAATATACAGATCGGAGAACTGCCAGTTAATGTTGTTAACTGTCACACGTGGTATACGGTTTGATGTTCCTTCGCCTGTCCAACGGTTTAATATCTCAGTGGTATAGTTTGATTGTCCCCCGGTCTGACCATATGATTGAACAATCTTGTTGCCTAAAGCACCGGCACCATTTACACTAAAATCAAAGTTTTTGTACTGAAAGCCCAATGTAAAACCACCTGTTATTGTAGGCATACCATTGCCTAAATCAATTTTATCTTTGGTATCAATAACACCATCATGATTCTGGTCAACGAATTTCACATCTCCCGGTTGTGCATCCGGTTGTAAAATTCCTTTTCCGGCAGCTTTCCATGCAGCAATATCACCCTGGTTCTGGAAAAGTCCATTAGTTTGGTATCCCCAGAAGTATCCAAGAGCATGCCCGTTTTCGGCACGATAGAATTCCTCGGAGTTGGCGTACAACATATTGGTATATCCGTGTATGATACCATCTACTGTCGGAATCACACCTACAACATTCTTATTATAAGCACCATTCACTCCGAAATTGTATTTAAAATCGCCGATATTGTCACTCCAGCTGAGAGCCAGTTCAACCCCGGTGTTTTTCACATTGCCACCATTAATCGTCCAACTATCAAAGCCGGAAGTTGTAGGAAGAGGGGCACCCTGTACAATCCAGTCTTTGGTTGTTTTAATATAGAAATCTCCGGTTAATGATAAACGGTTTTTTAGGAAACGGGCATCAACCCCGATATTTGTTTGTTCGGATGTTTCCCATTTCAGGTCTTTATTTGGCAATGTGGTCTGAAAAGCACCGGCCGTATTTATATTTGCATTTCCAAAATCGTAATTCGCAGCCGGATTGGAGCTAGATGTAGCTGTTGAAGTACTGATAAGTGCTGCGTATTGATAATCACCAATGTTTTGATTACCTACCTGTCCCCAGCTTGCGCGTAACTTCAACTGATCGAGCCAATCTGTAGTAGAAGCCATAAAGGATTCATTGGTAATGGACCATCCAGCAGAAACTGATGGGAAGTAGCCCCATTGATGACCCGATGCAAATCTGGTAGAGCCATCAGCCCTTAATGTTGCGTTCAACAGATATTTCTCCTTATAGTTGTAACCCAACCTTCCGAAATAGGAAAGACGGCTATAATCAGTAGAGGCACTACCTCCAACAGTTCGTGTTTCTATAAGGGTTTTACCATCAGTATCAAGATGAGCTTTTCCTGTCGTATTATCTAAATACGCATGATCAAAATTATCCATTTGTGGCACCAGATTCCAGTTGCTCCCTGAGACGCCTACACCCTGGAATTTTACGGCTTCTGTCCCAATTAAAGCATTGAAAGCATGATCTTCATTTACTTTAAAATCATAGCTGGCGGTATTGGTCGATGTCAGAGTATACCCACTGCCCATATTTTGGTTAACAGTTTCATGATCTTTATTGTACGAATACACTGAAAATTGATATAACGGATTTAAACTATGATAGTTCGAAGCGTAATAGTTAATCCCAAGAATAGATTTAATCTTCAGGTTTTTAACAGGTTGAAGTTCTGCGTATACATCACCTAAAAGTTTTTGATTTGTAGACAGATTGTCGGTATTTGTCATCATGGCACCGTATGGATTACCATCTGTCTGATTCCATTTGGAATTGCTTGTGTCGTTATAGGGACTGTTATAAATATTATTGTTGCTATAAACCGGTGCCAGTGGAGAAACACTAAAAGCTCCACGTAATGTATTACCATACTGGTTTCCCACAGCAATACCTACATTGTTGATGAAATTTAAGTTTAAATGTTGTCCTACTTTAAGCACATTTTTATAAACATCATGTTCAGAGTTTATCCTAAACCCATAGCGTTCATAATTTGAAACGGATGAACCTCCAACGATACCTTCCTGTGAATTATAACTTAACGACATGGAATAGGTGGAAGTTTCCGATCCTCCATTAATATTCAGGGAGTAATTTTGGGTTTTGGCATCCTTTTTAATCATTTGTCCCATCCAGTCTGTATCAGCAAGTGGCCCCTTTGAAGCCCAGTTAAACGGTGCAAGGCCTGAGTTAACCTGCTGTTCATCCATGATCATTTTAAATTCCTTTGCATTCAATAAAGGGACTTTACGTGCAACGTTCTGAACTCCGTAATAGGCATCAAATGATACCTGACTTTTACCTTTAGTCCCTTGTTTTGTCGTTACCAGAATAACGCCATTGGCAGCCTGAGAACCATAAATAGCCGCAGAGGCAGCATCTTTTAATATGTCAATTGATTGAATATCAACAGCATTTAGTGTTGTTATATCCCCCTCAATACCATCTATGATATATAATGGTCCTGAATTTCCAATGGTTCCCAAACCACGGATAGTTACTTTCACGTCTGATCCAGGTTGACCGGAAGTCGATGAAATACTTACACCGGGAGTTATACCTTGCAAAGCGTGCAAAGGATTGGTAGTATTCATTTTGGCCACGTCATCGCCTTTTACCTGAACAGTCGCCCCGGTAACCAGTTTTTTCTTTTGAACACCATATCCAACTACCACCACTTCATCTAAAGATTGTTGATCTTCTTTTAACCGTATATTTAAGACGGTTCCTCCAACTTTCACTTCCTGACTTAAATACCCGATATACGAAAACTTAAGAGTTTCACCTGTTTTTACCTGGAGGCTGAAAGCTCCGTTAAAATCTGTAATGACTCCCTGGGATGTCCCTTTTACCATTACGCTTACTCCAATAAGGGGTTCGCCACTGGCATCGGACACAACGGTACCCGAAACTTTCCCGTCGGAATTCTGGGCGGATACCAGTCCAAAAGAACATAGCATCACCGCAAGGATTACGTACTTGTTAAAAAGGTTTTTTGTTACCCTTTGAACACTTTTAATCACGTGTTTTTCATTCATAATTCATTTAAATTTAAAATTAATATAATTGGTTGTCTTTATTTTATTTTTTGGGTTAATCGAATGCTATAGTTGTTTTATTTCCTGTATAATGTATTGTCTTAGAATTAGGTGAAGCACTGTCAATCCCTGCAGGATTACTTGGGCTGACCAGTACAAACCTGAAGTTACGTTCTTTTACCAGGCCTGTGAAATTACCTTTCCGGTTATCAATGCTTAGAGTTTTCGTTTCATTGTTGTAGCTGAATTGAATGGTGCTGTACGATCCTTTTTCATAATTGTAATTTACATTTTCGTCTTCGTACAACGAAAAGATTCCGTTCTTACCTGCATACACATAAATAGTCAGGTCGGTCTGGGGTTTCGAGGTGTTCTGTACTACCTGGCCCACGGGTAGGATGCTTCCAGCCGGAACAAAGATTGGCATGCGGTCATACGGCGCAGAGACTGTTTGCGTCTTACCCCCTGCATTGAACTTTCCATCATATAAATTGTACCATCCTGCATTTACCGGGAAATACACTTCACGGGAACGTCCCTTATAATGGTATACCGGACAGACCATCAGGTTGCAGCCGAACATATACTGGTCGCTTATATTGAGCACGTTTGCATCACTTTCATAATCCATCATCAATGGACGCATGATGGTAAAATCATTGAAATGGCTCATTCCGGCCAGGGTATAGATATAAGGCATCAGGCGGTAACGCAGTTCGGTGTAGTACAACATGGCCTTGTAAGCAGGATGGGTATCGGGGGCGATATTCCACAATTCGCGGTAGGGTGGTTGCCCGTGTGAGCGGAACAAAGGTACAAATGCACCAAACTCATGCCAGCGTACATTCAGTTCCCGCCATTCGTTCAGGTCTTCCGATCCTTCTTTTGCTTTTTCATATCGTTTCTCCACACAGAATCCACCATTATCCATGGTCCAGTATGGATTTCCAGAGATTGAAAAATTCAAACCTGCAGAGATCTGGGCTTTCAAATCTTCCCACCGGGTACCGATATCGCCACTCCAAATGGCAGCTGCGTATTTCTGCGAACCGGCAAAACCCGAACGGGTAAGCAGGAATACTCGGTCGGTATTATTCGTTGAACGTTGGCCTTCATAAATCCCTTTTGCATTCATCAAACCATACGCATTGAAAAATTCGGTTGAGGAACCTGCAGCTGTAGGATTCATTAGTTTTTTCCGATACGCCATACTCGAATTTGAATTAATATCCGGTTCGGAGGCATCCATCCACCAGGCATCAAAGTGTTTGCTGTATAAATGGTCATTCATTTGCTTCCAGAACAATTCACGGGCTCCCTGGCTGTAAGCATCATAAAATGAACCGGTATATCCTGTCCCGATCCAGTCCCGGATACTATCGTTCACAGCCTGTTTGAACATCCAGCCTTTAGTGTCAAAACCCTTGTAATGTTTCGTGTTGTTATAGAATTTAGGCCATACGGAAATCATAATCCGCGCACTGGAGTCGTGCACCTCTTTGACCATGGCATCAGGATCCGGGAAACGGGCAGCATCGAATTCATGGCTTCCCCAGGCATCCTGATTCCAGTACGACCAGTCCTGTACGATGTTGTCAATCGGTATCTGACGATGGCGGAATTCGCGCAACGTATTCAGTAATTCGTCCTGGGTCTTGTAACGTTCCCGGCTTTGCCAGAATCCCATCGACCATTTAGGCATCACCTGTGCCTTACCAGTTACATACCGGTATCCACTGATTACCTGATCGGGGTTGTTTCCGCGAATAAAATAATAATCGAGTTGTTTTCCCATTTCCGACCAGAACGATAATCTGGATTGATCAGCTGCTGGAACAGGGCTAAGGGCTTTCAGGCTGATGTACGATACGCCGCCATCGGGCTTCCATTCAATGCGTAGTTTGTGTTTTGTTTCCGCTTTCAGGTTGGCAGTAAATTTATAGCTGTTCGGGTTCCAGGCAGTACGCCACCGTTCGGCTACTACCAGGCTGTCGTCAAGATACACTTTTGTATATCCGGCATAGTACAATATAAAATGATAGAGTCCGCTTTGGTTGGGTTTTATTTCACCTTCCCAGTTGATGGCAGCATTATTAAAGGGAAAATCCTTCGGGAAGTCAGTCACCGTTTCCAGGTTTTCATAATCGATCTTGCTTTCCTGACGTTCCACAAAGATATTCTTAGGATCCTTGTTAATCATATAGGATGCAGTCAGGCCTCCTTCTTTTCCGTTCTTATCGTAGAGTTTAAACTGGTTTAGGTTGGCATATTCGCGTGGATCGCCAAAACGGGTCAGGGAATAATTATCCCACAGGATGCCGTAGTTTTTATTGGAGACAATAAAAGGTACGGATACTTTGGTATTGTATTGATAGAGCACTTCGTTTTTTCCCTTGTAATTAAATTCATCCGATTGATGCTGGCCCAGTCCATAAAAAGCTTCATCATTCGGCGATTCAAATACCTGCCGGTAAGTATATCCGGCATGTCCATCTATTTGGATAGGGTTGAATGATTTGCCGCCACCCTGTTTTTCCTGCAGGATAACTTTTCCATTCAGGTCGGTGAACCTGATTTCACCGGTTGCAAGCGATACGATTGTTTTGGTCGTTTTTGTCTGAAGGATGACGTTATTCTTTTCCTGCGATACATTCCAGGTTGAATTTTCTGACGGGGTATAGGTTGCTATCAGGCTGGGGGTATCGGATAGTTTACCCGAAGGAGTGGCTGTTACGTGGATGATATCATCATTGACAACCTGAAGGCAGATGGTCTTTGCATCTTTAGTAGTTGCCTGCTTCATGGAAATAAGTATTCCGTTTGATATTTTTTGGTAATTAGCGCCATTGCAACCAACCAACGTTGCAAAAGTAAAAAACAACACAATTATTTTATTCCTCTTCATGATTTATAATAGTCAATTTAGATTTAAATTTATTGGAACAAATCCATTTTTTTTAAGTTGTACAAATATACCTTCAAAAATCTGTACTTATTGGATTGAATGTTCTTATCGTTGGTTGTAAATGATAACCGATGGGTGCCAAATGTTCCCGTATAGGGAGCTGAATGATAACTAAGCTAAAAAGGAATACAATTAAGTCATTTATTTTATACATTTGTGTCATCAAATCAAAAACTTCCCGGTTTTATGAATAAATTCTTATTTGCCATACTTTGTTTTCTTTCCCTGGGTTTGCATGCTGAGACTTATAATTTTGCCCACCTGGATAATACACAGGGTTTATCGAATAACCAGATCGAACGTGTGTTCAAGGACAGCCGTGGCTTTATGTGGATCGGTACCAATTTCGGACTTAACCGTTACGATGGATATCATGTCAAAGTATACAAGTCCATCAAGAACGACAGCACTAGCCTGATATACAATGCTATATACAAGATTCAGGAAGATAAGAACGGAAACCTGTGGATAACAGGCTATCCAAGGTATGCCATCTATGATGTGTTGACCGAGAAATTCAATCGTGATATTTTAACCTACCTGGCACCCTATGGCATTCATTTTATACCTGCCCTGGTTGAAATAGACTCCCAAAAGAACTTCTATTTTTATAAAACCAATGATGGTATTTATAAGTATGACATTGTTTCTAAAAAACTGCTTCATTTCAGGCAATCCACGAATATCAACACCCTGAGTAAAGGCATTATTACGGCTATCAACCCTGATAAGGGCTTCTTTTGGGTGCTTTATCAATCGGGCTTGCTGGAGCGGGTTAATGAACGCACCAATACGGTGGATTTCCGGAACCGGTATGTCCAGGACAATGCTGCCGGATCGAGTATTCCCAAAAAATTGTACATTGATGCAAAAGGTTGTCCCTGGGTCTTCCCTGGTATCAACGATAAAGGGACATTGTATTTCAATATGGCCAAAGGGCAATGGGCGTTTTTTGGTAATGACAAGCGTGATTTCCGTTCTCCCGGTGATGTGTTTATTTCCTCCAATTTTGTGCGGGACATAGCACAGGATAACAAGGGGCGTATCTGGCTGGCCACCGACCATGGCGGGGTGAATGTGTATGATAAGAAAACAAATGGCATTACCGTGCTGCGGAATGACCCCTTGAATCCCAACTCGCTGAGCCAGAACTCTGCTATCAGCCTGTATTACGATAATACCGGGATCATGTGGGTGGGTACTTATAAAAACGGTGCTTCCTATTACCACCCGGGGATGTTTAAGTTTGAGAAATCACCTTTGTTCTTTTATACCAATCCGGAGCTCGAGAACAAGGATTGCAACATGCTTTATGAAGACCGTGCCGGGAACCTGTGGATCGGTACCAACGGAAGTGGTGTGTTGAAATGGGATAAAAAAACACAGCATTTCAGGCTTTACAGGAACCAAAAGGAAAATCCCTCGAGCATCTCTTCGGATATTGTGATCTCCATGCTCGAGGACAGGAGGGGAACCATGTGGTTTGGCTCTTACCTCGGAGGGTTGGATAACCTGATTGGCGAACGGTTCACGCACTACCAGCCGGATATACAAAACCCAAATTCATTATCCAATAAGAGTGTGTACGGGTTGGTGGAAGACCGCCGTCAAAACCTGTGGATAGCTACTTTGGGCGGAGGCCTGGATGAACTGGATATTACCAGGAAGAATTTCACCCATCATAACCTTACAAATGCAAAAGGCTTATCTTCCAATTACGTCCTTTCACTCTACACCAAAGATTCAACGCTGATCTATTTAAGTACATCCCATGGAGTCAACCTGATGGATACAAGGACAAATTCAATTACCCCTCTGTTCAGGAACAGTGGCCTTCAAAACAAGCTGACCGAATTAATCTCTTACAATACGGTAGTAGATAAACGCAAACAGGTTTGGATTGCTACCGACAACGGAATCAATATCTACAATCCGGCCAACAATACCATCAACTATATCAATAAATCAAACGGATTGTCGAGTGACCAGGTAGTGTCGCTGATGGAAGATAACAACGGCAATATCTGGGCAGGTACCCGTAACGGGCTGGCATGCATTTATTGCACAGTCAATACCACCACTAAAAAGTATGAGTATAACGTGGTTTCATTCGATGAAAATGATGGGCTGTTAAGTTCCATTTTTAATCAAAATGCGATCTATAAAAACAAACAGGGTAAAATATTTGTAGGATGTACCAAGGGCTATACCTCCTTTGATCCACAGACGATCCTGTTTAATACCATTGTTCCTCAACCCAGGTTTACCTCGTTAACCATCGGGAATGAAGATATCTCACCAGACACCCGGTATAAAAAAAGGATTATCCTGGATACTTCCATAACCCATAAAAAGAAAATAGTGCTTCACTATGATGAGAAGAACTTTACAATCAATTTCTCATCACTGTGTTACATTCATCCCGAAAAAAACAGGTACCGGTATAAATTAAAAGGCTTTGATGATGACTGGACGATTACTGCCAATGGGGTAAGTTTTGCTTCCTATTCTAATTTAAACCAGGGCACCTACCAGTTGATGGTCTATGCCAGTAACAACGATAATGTGTGGAGTTCCAAGCCGCTTATCCTCGAAATAGTCATACTCCCTCCTTTCTGGTTTAGCTGGTGGGCTTTCGTGTTCTATTTCATACTGGGCGTTGTGGCATTGTGGTATATCGTGAATTTCAACCTGCGCAAGCAACTGAACAAGTTTGAGAATGAACGCAGCATTAGGGAAGCCAAACAGCTGCATGAGATTGATGAAATGAAATTCCGGTTCTTTACCAATATCAGTCATGAATTTCGTACCCCGCTCACCCTGATTGTCAGTCCGGTGGAGAAACTGTTGCAGGAAGCAAAGACGGAAGAAGAGAAATCCTTGTTGAATATTATCCAGCGCAATGCATACGGGCTGCTGGAGCTGGTGAATCAACTGCTCGATTTCCGCAAGCTCGATGTTCACAAAGATTCCCTGAACATATCGGTGGGTGATGTGGTGGCATTTATCAAGGATATCTGTTATTCCTTCACCGAACTGGCAAACCGTAAATCGATCAATTTCTCCTTTTCAACGTCAGTATCGGAGCTAAGAATGGAGTTTGACCCGGAGAAAATGAAAAAG
Source organism: Paludibacter sp. (assembly GCA_028710415.1). Lineage (GTDB taxonomy): Bacteria > Bacteroidota > Bacteroidia > Bacteroidales > Paludibacteraceae > Paludibacter. The sequence continues at coordinate 41,557 of JAQTUE010000006.1, forward strand.
ATTGTTTCCAACCTGCTCTCCAATGCATTTAAGTTTACCCCTGCAGATGGTAAGATTGATGTGCACATTGGAGTAGTTCAGCAGCTCAATGATGAGAAACAGTTATTGAAATTTACCGTATCCGACAGTGGCATTGGCATTCCCTCCAAGGATCTGGATCGTATCTTCGAGCGCTTCTACCGGGTGGAGAATCCTGAGAATGGCCATCAGACAGGTACCGGAGTCGGGCTGCATATTGTGAGCGAATATGTAAAACTGCACAACGGCGATATAGGTGTCGAAAGCCGCCTGGGCAAAGGTTCTGTCTTCACGGTTTCGATACCGGCCATCCAGCATATGCAGGAGGAAATCATCAATCAGAACAAATCGGATATCATTCTTCCCGAAGAACAAACCTCCGAGGAGAAAGTCATCCTGGAAGAGAAGCGCAACAAGCTGCCCCTTATGTTGATTGTGGACGATAACGAAGACTTCCGTAATTTTATCTCGGCTCTCTTTGTTGAGAATTACCGGATACTCAAAGCTGAAGACGGGGAAGCTGCCCTTCAGATTATCCTGGATAAAATGCCCGATATGATTATCTGCGACGTGATGATGCCCAAGATGGATGGCTTTGAGTTGTGCCGTATGGTAAAGCAGGATATCCGCATCTCACACATCCCGATCATCCTGCTCACCGCCAAGGCTGGTGACGAGAACAAATACCGCGGGCTGGAGGCAGGTGCCGAGGATTATATCTCCAAACCGTTCAATATGGAAATGTTGTCTCTCAAAGTCTCCCGTATCATTGAACGTCAGAAGAAAACCCGCGAACAGTTTAAACGCAAAGTGGATATCACTACCTCGGACGTGGAAATAACCTCCATGGATGTGAAGTTCGTAAAAAAGGCAGTAGCGTTGGTGGAATCCAATATCGCCAGCAGTGAGTTTTTGGTGGAGGACCTATGCCGCGAAATGGGCATGAGCCGGGTCTATTTCTATAAAAAAATCCTGTCGCTTACCGACAAGACTCCATCCGAATTTATACGCTTCATCCGCCTCAAACGGGCTGCCGATCTGCTGGAAAAGAGCCAGCTCTTTGTCAACGAAGTAGCCTACCAGGTTGGTTTCAACGACCCCAAATACTTCCGCAAATACTTCAAGGATGAGTTTGGGGTGAGTCCGAATGAATATAAGAAGAAGTTCACGGAATCGTGAAAGAGTTTGAAGAGTTTGAAAGGTTTGTTTGATAGTGAAGGCTTCACTCCGAGTGAAGCCTTCACTAGACTAATTCAGGTTATTTAATTGAGATTCAAATAGAAAAATCCTTCAAATCGCTGAACCCCAAACTTCAAACTCTTAAAACCCTTATTTTTCTTTATTTATTCCCTTCGTAGAAAATCCTAACACCTCAGAACCCACCCTTATTCACTAATTTAAATTATTAACATACTGTGTTATAATTAGGGAATAAGGGTGAGATTTAGAGGGCTAATTTTTTCTACTTCTATGTTGTAATCCAAATTTCAAGAATATTATTATGTATTATTAATATTTTATTCAAATACTTATTATCTTTGTTATCAGAAAGATGAAGAGGAAATAGGCTCTGCTGGGGAGCAACCTATCAGCAATAATCTTTCTGCGTTATACAGTAAATTAGAAGGGGATGGCAATTTGCTGTCCCTTTTTTACTTTACTGGTTTCGCTTTATGGTCTAATAAAACCCAATCATTAATTTTGAAAAACATCTAGTAAAGTATGACTTCAATTTTTAAAAACCTACCAAACAACCTTCTATAAGTAGACTGATGCTACAATTCCCTGTTTTAGTTAGTAAGTAAGAAATGCCACAGACTAAGGTAAGCAGACAAAGCTGCAAGTAGAAAAAGTGGTCATTTCTAATTTTTATTTAGTTTGGAGGTGTAACTTGACAATTCTTGGCTCATATTTTATTTCGTTTTTTAAAACAGTATAAATTCTGTTTGAAAGTTTACGCGCTATTCTTACTATTGCTTTATTTGAATCCATCCGCTTGCAATAATCTGAAAAAGCTTTACTTAAAGCTGGATCAATTGATGCTGCTTTCCAAGCACATTCAATTAAGGCTGTTCGCAAAAAGTTATTACCACGTGGTGTCATTTCACCCTTTCTTTCAACCTCTCCGCTTGAATGACAATTTGGTACGATCCCAATCAGGCTTGCAAATTTATCTTCATTTTCAAAACGTTTTATATCTTCAATTTCTATTAAAAATAGAATTCCCGTAATCATACCTATTCCAGGAACGCTTCTTATCAATTCCATTTTCTTAAAATAGGCTTCACTTTGTGATAATGCCTTTATCTTTTTTGTAGTTATTAACAATAATGCTCGTTGTTGTTCTGCTTGGTTTATTAAAAAATTCAAAGCACTTGTTCCGCTATCATATTGAAATCTAATTTCTTTTAACCAATTCATGAAACGATTAGACCAATGTGTACTAGATTTTTGAAATTCATTTGGGAATTTTATACCATAATAATAAAGCATAGCCTTGATTCGCAATTTCAAACGTACCAAATCTTTGACTATAGAGCCGCGGACTCGTATTAAAGATCGATTCTCCATTGTTTCCTGACTTGGTGTAAAGATTCCTTGTAATTCATTGGATCGAAGTGAACGACCCAATTTATTGCTATCAACTTTATCTGTCTTGTGCATTTTTTCTTTACCTGTTATTGGTACATCTACAGGATTTACTACAATATTATCTATTCCTAATCCTTTCAATTTATAATGAATCCATAAACCGCTAAATTCAGCCTCATAAACTGAATGATAAATCCCATTTGGGAAATTCAATCTCAAATAATCAGATAATACTTCAGCCACTGCTGGTTGTTGAAAAGTCTTATGATGTAAGTTTTCTGTAAATATAGATACATTCCAACTCTTCAAATGGACATCAATTCCAATGAATATATTTTGTCCTTCAAAATTTAATTCTTTATTTTGTGTTTGCATAAGTCCTTGAGTTTTATGTTTTAAGTTTACTATCTCAAAATTATAATACTCTTGTGACTTATGCAATTTTTAATTGCATTTTATTCTTCTACAAACATAGGGACTAAGGATGCCAGAACAAAAATAAGGGTATATGACAAATTGGTTAATAGGTTAATTTGGTTGATAAATAGTGAGGGCTTCACTCGGAGTGAAGCCCTCACTATGATGTTAATATTTATCGACCCGCTCGTTGCTGCAAGAACAGGTTCTAAGCGAGCGGGTCGTAATAAATGAGCGGGTCGTAATCAGATAGTACTATTCCAACTGCTGAATCCTTCAATCCCCAAAACGCGGAACACGGAACACAGAACGCGGAACTTCAAACCCCAAACTTCTCAAACCTTATTTAACTGTTATTCTATTAAACAAATCGGAATCCTGAACGTTAATCTATTAAATAAATAGAATATGGAAAAATCTATTTTAGTGATTGGTGGAACGGGTTACCTTGGTGGTAAAGTAATCAAAGAATTGCTTGCCAGGAAGGTAAAAGTCAGTGCATTGGTTCGTCCGGATACTGACCCGAAAGCACTGGAGGTCCTGGGAGTTCATATTATTTCCGGTGATATTACTCATCCCATCACCATTTTACCGGCTCTGAACGGTATCGATGCAGTGGTATCTACTGCCATCGGATATTCCAAACGAAAGAAAGGCGACAGTTTACAAAGTGTGGATGATGCCGGCAACCGCAACCTGGTGGATGCACTGAGCCAATCTACTGTTAAGCGGTTTGTATTTACAAGCATCCTGACTGCCGACAAGGCCATGTCGGTTCCTCATTTTTGGCAAAAGAAACTCATTGAAGATTATATGGATCAAAAAGGGTTGAAGTATGTAGCCCTGAGGCCGGGTGCTTTCCTGGACCAGAATCCCGCTCGTGATCAGTTTGCTGCCTCCCTGAGGAAAGGCAAATTAAAAGTTCCCGGGTCATCCTCGGTCAAATGGACTTATATTCTGACCACCGATTTAGCCAGGTACCTCGCCATTGCAGCTATCGATGAAACTATCCCTCTTGGCAAAATCGATATTGGCATGGAAGAACCCATGAATGCTGAAATGCTGGCGGAATATGCTCACGAATACACCGGAAAACCCGTAAAATTAAGTGTTATTCCCTGGTCCTTACTGAATTTTTTATTTTCGGTCCTGGGACCATTTGTTCCATTTACGGCAGATATGAAAAAAATGTTCGAGTACTTTATGACCGGACAGTATGTTGCCGACACCACAAACCAACAGAAGTATTTTGGGGAAGTACCCACCGTAAAAGATTCCGCATTCCGGTATTTCAATCAGATTGGATTGCGTAAAGGAGAGTTGATTAGTTAATTGGTTAATTAAGTTGATTGGTTAAATAGTTGATTAAGTTGATTAAGTTGATTAAGTTGATTGAGTTAATTAAGTTGACTAAGTTATTATTCCAATAGCAGAATACTTCAATCCCAATAACACGGAACGCAGAACACAGAACGCGGAACTTTGAATGCTGAACCTTAAACCTCAAACTCCAAACTTTTCAAACAATATTTCTTAAAGCCCTTATTTTTCTTTATTTTTCTTCCCTTCGTAGAAAATCATGCCACCTAAGAATCTGCCCTTATTCCCTTATTAAATACCTATTATACTGTAAAATAATTAGGGAATAAGGGTGAAGTTTAGAGGGCTAATGTTTTCTACTAAGGGTCGGGGACAAAAATAGGGGTTTATCTTAAAGTGGTTAATTCGTTGATTAAGTTGATTGGTAGATTCGTTGATTAAGTTAATTAAGTTGACTAAGTTATTATTCCAATTGCAGAATACTTCAATCCCAATAACACGGAACACGGAACGCAGAACACGGAACATTGAATGCTGAACTTCAACCTCTTCAACCTCTTCACTTCTTTTTTTGTTTTCCCACTTTAGATTCATTCCCTTCCAATATGACTGCCTGATATCTGGGTGTCATAATCTCAGGTTGCGGGATATTATCCACTCCGTCCCCGATATAAAACCCAAGGTAAGGAGGTTGGTTATAAGCTACATTTTGCCAGGCTACGCCTAGCCGGTAGGTAGCATCGTGCATCGGGGTATAAAGCCTGTGGGTGGTAGGAATGGTGGTTGTGTAAAGCAACAATTTGCTTGAATCATTCTTGCAACGTAAAAGTACTTCTTCCCTCCAGTCGCCCAACAAATCGGCACTCAGGCAGGGAGTTGATTTGGTGCCATTGATGGAGAGTGCATCGGTGAAAGTCATTATCCGTTCAGTGCCATCGCCGGTCCATTTGTCTATGCCGGTGCGGTCCAGTAATTCATCCTGCAGGTCCCCATCCCAGTAGATCCTGAAATTGATGGAGGGTTTATGGGTTGAGATCTGTACGCCCTTGCAGGAATAAGTTCCTCTGCCTGATGCGCTCCACATTTCAAAACCACGGTGCCTGGGATCAATGTCCGCTGCCAGTCCACGGCCGTTATCACTTTCGGTAGGTTCGCCCCAGAGTATTTCCCCTGTTTTAGCATCATGCAGTTCATACCCGTATTCGGCATCGTGGTTTTCATGGACTTCCCATACTTCCAGTCCCGGACGGTCAGGGTCCAGGTCGGAGAGGTGCATGGCATCCCCATGGCCCAGGCCGGTGCTGTACATCAATGAACCGTTGTCGTCAATGGCGCAGGAACCATACACGATTTCATCTTTCCCATCACCGTCAATGTCGCCGACACTCAAATTATGATTCCCCTGTCCATAGGCACCTACGCCCGGGGTAATCCCTGAATCATAAAACCAGCGTTGAACCAGTTTCTTATCTTTCACATCATAGGCTGCCAGTGCTGTCCGGGTGTAGTATCCGCGGCACATCACCACGCTGGGGTGAACGCCGTCCAGGTAGGCAACACAAGCCAGATAGCGGTCTTCCCGGTTTCCGTATCCATCTCCCCATCCTTTATTTAATTGATCGGGTGTCGGATTGGTGGTGGAAGCTTCCCGTGGCGGGTTATAGGCAATGGTGTTGAGTTCCCCGCCCGTTTTACCGTTGAAAAGGGTCAGATATTCCGGTCCGCGGAGAATGATTCCTTTTATCTGTTTCCCGTTTGTTTTCACAATCCCCGAGCGATAATCGGCATTGATGCTGTCGCCCTCCATGATCACCTGTTTCCCTTTGCCATCCTTGGTTCCGGGAGCTGTTTTGCACACCACTTCGGCAATGCCATCGCCATCAAAGTCATACACCATAAACTGGGTATAATGCGCCCCGGCACGTATGTTCCTGCCCAGGTCAATTCTCCAGAGCTGTTTCCCGTTCAGCTTATAGGCATCCAGGTAGACCTTTCCGGTATAGCCCGACTGGGAATTATCCTTTGCGTTTGTTGGATTCCATTTCACTACAATTTCATACTCACCATCCCCATCCAGGTCCCCCACGCTGCAGTCATTAGCCACGTACGCATACTTCATCCCTTCAGGGGTTACATCACCTTCAGGACGATTCAATTGGATAGTTTTAAACTGTTGTTCCCATGGGGTGACTGCAACGGCATTTTCAGGATTGCTTTCCTTGCCATTCAGTACGGGTTTTACGGTATACGTATCGGATAGGGTTCCAATACTGTCGAGAAAGTTGGTGGATGTGGCTACAGGAGTCTGATTGATCCTGATTCGGTTGTTGCGGTAGATATTAAAAGTGATATTCTTCGTGTCCGTTCCCAGCATCCGCCAACTCAGGAACACGCCATTACTGACTTTTACTGCCACCAATCCGCGGTTCAGGTATTCCATTTGACGTTTCTCAGCATGCACGGAAGAGATACAAAGGGTGTAAAATGCCAGTATAACCAGCAAAGTGTTGATTTTTTTCATGAAGTCTTTTTTGATGAAAGGTTTTAATTGTCACAATGCAAAGAACAAAGATAAGGTACTGAAACAAATAACAGAATGATAATTTTGATATTTTTTATCTTGTTGTTGATTTTATTTGGTTGATTGGTTGATTAGTTAATTGGTTAATTAGTTAATTGGTTGATTAAGTTGATTGTGTTAATTAAGTTGACTAAGTTATTATTCCAATTGCAGAAAGGCTTCAACAAACAACAACGCGGAACGCAGAACACGGAACACGGAACACTTCCCCAACCTCAAACTTTTCAAACCTCAAACTCTTATACTCTGTCTCAGGGTTATTATTCCAATTGCAAAATGCTTCAATCACAACAACGCAGAACGCAGAACGCAGAACACGGAACACGGAACGCTGAACCCCAAACTCTTCAAACCTTTCAAACCTTTCAAACCTCAAACCAATTCGGGCAATTCATCGCATTGGCTCTCATTTTGAACTTGAATGCCATCCATTCTTTGTATAAAGGGCCTTTCCAGGGGGGATATAGGGGGTTAGCAGGGGGTTCGGTGCGCTGGGGCCCTCGAAACCCCCTCGAAAGGCCCTCGATACCCCCTCGATGCCCCCTCGATACCCCCTCGATACTTAAAACGAGTCCAAAGCAAGTTCAGAGGGAATGGTAGTGCGAAAGATTCCTGGATTCCGTCGATTTGTTTTTGAAAAAGGGCTGTCATTTCATGCCGTTTTTCTTCCACCTGGAAAATCCGGATACGATTTCAGCTGGGTGAACCGATGGCTGGAAGGAGTTGTTTTAGTGGCTGAAAAAAACAAACGGAATGTTTAATTTCACAAAGCTATACCCGTATTTTTTAAATCGTTGATAACTTATTCAACTATTCAAAAGAATAATTAGGTTAAAGAAAATAAAGTAATTATCTTTGGTGCGAAATTTAATTAAAAAGAAAAAGTTTTTCCACTATACTTCGATTAAGCAATTTTAAGCAGGAGTATTTGTTCAAAAACCTTGCAATTCAATAATGTACCGGTAAATTGAGAAATATGTGCAATTGGATTGTGGATATATTAGAGTTATGTGTTATTTTAGAAAAGAAAAAAAAGAATGAAAAGAATTGCAGGACAACCCGAAAAAAAATACAACTATTTAAAGGATTTAGATGATAAACAATTTCCATTTCTTATCGCAGATATTCTCTTTTTTATTTTCGAACATACTGAAATTAGAGTTATGGATGGTCCTGGAGATGGAAAGCGTGATATTATTTCAAAGAATAAAGAAGGTAGACCAAGTATAACACAATGTAAATTTCATATTGATTTTAAAACCAGTGTTAGTTCAAGAGAAACTGATGAAATTGTTATTGCTTTAATGAAATTTAATTCACAAATAGGAATATTTGCAACAACAGGCAAATTATCTCCTCAAGCAAAAAGAGAATTTACAAATGACTTTCCTAAATATGAACTTAGTTTTTTGGAAGGAACTGATATAGTTGATATAGTATTGTCGAGTCCAATTTTAACTTCAGTTTGGATTAATAATGAATCTATCGAACTAACAAGTAAAACTCTTGTATTTCCCTTTATCATTAGAGATATAATTGCTGACAAAACAATAACAGAATTAGATTTTAATTTAACTAAAGAAGCTAAAATCATTAAAAATTCAGTATCTAAAGAATATTTTCATCCATATAGAAGCCCAAATCAGATTACATTTAAAGAATCTGGCACTTTTATTTACTGTAATAACCTAATCTATATTGGTGCAATAAAGATGCACGAAATCAATATAATATCTGAAAGTGTTTTTAAAAAAATAATTGAATCTATTCAAAACCAATATAAGCTATTTTCTTTAAGAATCGGTGTTCCATTTTTAGCCAAAGTAGAAACTGATGAGTTTAAAGAAAAACTCAAATTTGAAATTCAGCCAATTACATATGTAATTAATGAAGGAAAAATATATTTAGAAAAAGAATATGTTATTCCTAATAATTATCCAGATTGCATTTTTCCAAATCGTTTAGGACATTTAGAAGCACCTTGGGCAGCATGGTATCTAAATAATATAAATACTTGTTTGCAGATTGAATTAATGCTTCCATATGATATTCAGGATGATGTACAAACTTTATGCATAAAAGAAACTCATTTAAGAAAACTAGATGAATCATTATTTTATGCTATTACAAAAGAACAATATAATCAATTAGAATCAATTTTCGATGTAAATGATTTGCCTAATTGGAATTGCGAATTTGGTTTTGACGGACACCTTATAGGCTGGCTTCATCCATTCCTTATCGACAACTCAAGTTTTATAAGTTTCAAAACAGATGATGATAGACTTGTATTGAACGAAGATGAATCTATTGAGAACGAATTTAGACTTAAAACTATTGAGGTTCAAGCCACTTTGACAAATTTCAGTTTTAAAACTTGTACAACAAAAAAGGCGATTAATATATCTGAATTAACGAATAATCCATTGTTTATTGAACCAACTTCTCTTAAATATACATGTGCTGAATTGTATCATTATTTTGACAATATCCCTTCTCCTGTTCTCTTAAAAGACAGAACATTTAATTTTATATGTATTTGGGATATTCCGTCTTTTGAATTGAATTCAAAGATAACCAAGTTAATCAATAAGCAAGAATTCGATTCTGTTTATAATGTTTCTGTCAATTTCGAAGTTAGAACTACCCATCGAGAAACAAATAAATATGGGAGATTAGATATGATTTACAAGGTTTCATTAGATATTTCTGCTAACGATTTTTTAAATAGAGTTTTATCAGAAATATCATTATTCAAAGATATGGTAGAAATTATTATAAAGACTAAGCATTCAGATGCTGTTTTAAAAACTGAGTATTATTGGAATCAAGAAATTGGTATTTATTTCAACATTTAATAAAATAACACTTAATACATAGACTTTCGTGCAGTTGGAACAATCCAGCATGAAAAGTAGGTTTTACTCCAGAATTTATTTTGTCGCAGGGTGAGAGGTGAATTCTCCCACAAATCGCAAAATAGATATAGTTTTAGTCGTTAGCAGTAACTGTAATAAAATTAAATGACATGCTTGATAAATGTGAACATACCGACAAAAATGATGATTTTCTAGCTGACATTGAAAAGTATGGTTTGACTGTTGTATTAATTCAAGCGACGGATTATTTACCTTCTTTTGGATATACAATCGGATTATGGAAGAATTATAAACACCCTGAAATTATTGGATTTGGGCTTAATACCGAAACTCTTCATATTGTACTTAATGACATAGCAGAACTTGTGAAAAGTGGACAAACAATAGAAACATACAAAAATTATCCAAACATATTCGAAAGCGGAAAGGCAGTATTCATTTCTGTTGACCAAAAAAATCTAACAGACTATTTTGGAACAGCCATAAACTTATATAACACAGAGAACTTTCCAGCAATTCAACTTGTGTGGACTGACAGAAATGATAGATTTCCTTGGGAGACAGATTTTGAAGAAGAATTCAAATACAATCAACCATTACTTGACAGAAACGCTGACTTTAAATTTATTGAAGATAAAAATCTTGGTATATTCACAACAAGACAATGGCTGGAGCTTGAGAAACCAATATTAAGAGTGATTCACGATATTGATGGAGATTGGCAATTTCTGTCAGGTGACCAACTTCCTGAAGACATTAGATATGTGAGTCTGGAAGAGATTATTAAACGTGACTCGACATTGAACGAAGTATTCAATCTTGAATATGGAGAATCAGCGAACAGAAAATTTATTAATGGACAATGGTTACGAACAAAAGAAAATAATGAAGACTAAACGACTATATGCTAATACACGCACTTATGAGTCATTAGTTGGTAAAAGTGCATTTTAGAAGTCTTGCTACTGCATTTACTTTGTACTTTCGGATGTGTCCTTTATTTAATGGAAAAATGGGATTGCCTATGGCTGGGATATGTTATAAGGAGTGGCTGCTAGCAATGAATGAATAGTATTTCATGAACAAATTAAATAAGGAATTAAGTCAATCAATTACAATGATAAGATTTGCGAAACAGACTATTTGTGATCCAACATAATTTAAATAATTGACTCGCGAAAGACATTTGCATTTATACAAAGATTTTTATCAAGAGTATCCAACCATTTTGCGCTCAGTGACCGCAGAATTGACAGGCAAAGCAGATAGTAATAGATTGAATTCAGAAATACCTGAAAATCCATTATATAAGGCATTGAATTAGAAAATGCAAAGTTTTATTGTCGAATTATAGGGTTAACTCATAGGAAGAGCCACGTAGTGGTGATATTTTGGTAGAAACGATAAATAAACGATAATTAAGCCGCGTAGCGGTGATAGTATGGTAAAAAATAAATAAGGGTTTTTAAGCCACGTAGTGGTGATATTTTGGTAGCAATGATATATAATGATAATCAAGCCGCGTAGCGGTGACATTTTGGTAGAAATGTGAATCAATCAATCATCTAATAAACCTATAAAAATCTAATCACATGGCAAACGCGTATACTCAAATCAATGTTCATGTTGTTTTTGCGGTGAAAGGTCGCGAAAATGTAATTCGTAAAGAAGTAATGGACCAGGCATGCAAATACATGCACGGTATATTGGTAAACCTGAAACAATTCCCATTGGCAATAGGTGGTTCTAAAAATCATGTTCATTTATTTTTTGAACAACACCCGGATACAAATCTGTCGGACATTGTAGAGAAAACAAAGTCAAATGTTTCGAAATGGATCAATGAAAATAAGATGATCATGGGTCATTTTGAATGGCAGCGAGGGTATGGTGGTTTTAGTTATTCACGCAGTCAGCGGAATAATGTTATCAAATATATCATGAAGCAGGAAGAACATCATAAGGGACAGACATTCAGGGAAGAATACATGGAGATGTTGAATAAATTTGAAATTGCATTTGATGATAGGTATGTGTTTGAATTTTATGAATGAATTTGATCATTTAATTTGGAGCACAATATTGTCAACCAAAATGTCGGTGGTATTCATATCAAATCATTGCGACCATAATGTCGGTGCTACGCACCTAAGATAATACAACTGTAAATCAATGCTACCATAATGTCGGAGCTACGCACCTAAGACAATATAACTGTAAATCATGGCTACCAAAATATCGGTGCTACGCACCTAAGATAATACAACCGGAAATCAGTGCTACCAAAATTTCAGTGCTACGCACCTAAGATAATATAACTGTAAATCAATGCTACCATAATGTCGGTGCTACGCACCTTGAATATTCATATATAATGATTGCTACCAAAATATCGGTGCTACGCACCTTGAATATTCATATATAATGATTGCTACCAAAATATCGGTGCTACGCACCTTGAATATTCATATATAATGATTGCTACCAAAATATCGGTGCTACGCACCTAAGATAATATAACTGGAAATCAATGCTACCATAATGTCGGTGCTACGCACCTAAGATAGTCTAACTGTGAATCAGTGCTACCAAAATATCGGTTCTAACATCTTGAATATTAATATCAATTTATAACTATTATCACTATCTAGTTGACAAATCTTAAGAGCATTGGATCTGAAAAGTGCTTAGCACCGATCCGAAAATAAGAAAATGGTGAAGCTTGTGGCTGAGTACCAACAATAGACATGTCTCTTTGTCCATTTAATTAAGAGTGCAAATCCAGAGGGACAGACACCCACGTGGGAATGAAGCGACGGGAACAATACTCTTGAAATATCCCAACTTTCAGGTTGGCGAAGTGAAAGGCTGCTATATTTTTGCACGGAGTGGGGAAGGGAAGAAGGCTTCGAAATCAAACTATGTGAAAGGGTAAAGTTGATTTTAATCAAAGAGTTTAGCGAATTTCAAATCAGTGTAATACATACAGTTGGAATAATATATTCCAATAATAAGTATGATCCTTATACATTTAATTTAAAATGCATATCATGTGGGACGAAGGGTCAACATCACCGAAATATCTAAAAAAATATAAGTTGAAAAATATGATAAAAAAAATTAGTTTAATTTTACTGTTTATGTATTCAATTTCAATATATGGAAAGGAGTTATATTTTAAACCCTACATAAGATATCATTTGCCCCTGTTTGCACAAAATGCCCCAAACTATTTCAATATTGATTTACCTATAAATCAATCAGGTTATCGAACATTAAGTTATCCGATTGAGAATTTCTCTCTTGCCGAAGGTTTTAAATATGGCGGTACAATAGGTTATGCTTTCGATGATGTAATAGGCATGGAGTTGAGTAGCGATTATTTCTCTACTGACAAAACATTTATGAATGGTATCATCAACTGGAAGTTGAACGCATGGAACATTATTCCAACATTCACATTTTCAATGAAATACATAAAATCATCTGTAATAGGAAAAGTTGGATTCATAACAGGAATAACAGAACAAGAAAAATCTATTAAGCCTGTTTGGAGTACGTCTTCGGTAAGCTATAAATTTAACAAAAATATAAGCGTCGGTTATACGATTTCCATTGAATATAATTATAAGCTATCAGACAAGTTAGCTTTTGCCGCCGAGTGTGGAATAGAAAATACCTTCTATACACCAACAAAAGCTGAACTTACTAATTATTTCAATCCAAACTACCCGATTGATTATTATTCCACTTATATCAGAACCATCAAATATGTAAGCAATATAAGAAATCAACAAACTTATGGGCAATACGATGGGTCGTCAACAATCTATCTTCCAGATCAAAATAGTGCACAAACAAGAATAAAAGAAACTCTCATAATGAACAGCCTGTTTTTAGGCATTAGTCTAAAATATAATATCTTCAAAAAATGAAAAGACTAATTATAATATTTACACAAATAATGCTTTGTATTCTATCTGTAAATGCTCAATTGTATTTGAAAGCGTTTACCGGGTATTCATTAAGCCTGAATACTTACAAAAATATATCCAGAGAAATCGTCAATAACATTGAGAATGTTTACCCCTATACTTATAAAAACGGAGAAGGTATGAATCTGGGAATTGCAGTTGGATATCAAATAAATAAGAATCTATCGGTGGAAGCAAACTGCAATACTCAATTGTTTACGACTCAAAAGATAACAATCCCTTCTTCGATAGATTATGCTTCAAATACACAATCTTTTTATATTTCAGGTATTTTTGGTAGACTTGACTACAGGCATCAGATTATTCAACTCTCACCGCAGTTAATGTACCGTGTAAACTATCATAAAATAAACCTATATATAAAAACAGGTCCGAATTTCATAAGTGCAAGAAGTTATATCTCCGACTATTATAAAGAATTTATATTCTCTGAAACACACTGGGGATTCGATTATAAAGATGCGGAGTCAAAAAGATCTCTTGAAGGGAAATGGAGTATCGGGCTACAATCTTCATTTGGGATAGAATATCCGATTTCAACAAAGATGACTTTATTTGGAGAGCTTTTAGCGGTAAACAACAACTTTCATTTTGATAAATCCATTCTCCAAAGCTATGAAATTGAAGGCGTGAGTCAGATTAATGAAAGTACACAAACAACCTTTGATTTTTCTTCTGAAAACAAATGGGACTTTAGTCAAATAGGACTAAATGTAGGTATTAAGTATACATTTTAATCATAAACGAAAAAATATAATTCATTTGAATTAAGACTTGAATTAAAATATTAAATAAATGCAGCATAAATTCTGCCATCCTTCCGGATATGTCCTTTATTAAATGGAAAAGTGGTGATAGCCTGTGGCAGAGTACCAACAATAAAAATGTCCCTTTGTAACAGGGTGAGAGGTGAAATCTCCCGTAAACCTAAAAGAGCTGATATTCGAGATTGTTACAGGCAAGTGCAAAAAACCGAATAAAACAACTAAAACACCCTTTTCACTTATGAAACAACTTATCTTTTCTTTCTTATTTATTGCCCTATTTCAGCTCACAGCACATGCTCAATATGAATTTGGAACGTATTTTATCGACGCAAATCTAAATTTCAATTCATCGAATGTAAAAATTGATGATATTACTGCTTCTTCTTCAAAAGAGAACTTTTTTGATATAAACCCAGAAATTGGGTACTTTATACAGAATAATCTTGCCATAGGAATAGGGTTGAGATATTCTAAGTCATTGAATTCAGGTACCTATACTCCTTATAAAATGAATAATATAGATGGGTCTTTGGATTACACATTATCTCCTACCACTTCAAATGATTTCAATGAAATAGCTCCGGTACTGTTTATAAAATACTTTTATCAGCCCACCAAAAAACTGAGTTTATCACTCAAAGCAAGTTACTCAAAAGGGTGGGGGACTTATAACCTGATACAAAAATACACGAAAGACCCACAAGGCATTGAAACAGTAGTCCTTTCCGAAAAGCATAAAATAGAGTCCAAATACCTTTTCTTATCCCCGGAACTTCAGTATCTGGTAACCAAGAAAGTGGGACTGCAAATAAATTTCAATGGTTTGGGGTATACCTCGACTACCAGATATGATAATGATTATTTCTATTTTAGTTCATACAATCCAAGTCTTAGTAAAGGCAGCACCACAAAAAGAGATATGGAATCAACGAATTTTAGCATAAATCCTGAAGCATGGAGCTTTGGGGCATTTGTACTTTTAAATTGATGGATTGGAATAAAGGAGTCGAAGGAGAGGAATTGAGATTACGTTGGTTTCAGGTAATATGATAAATTACTAAAGTGGATAAGGTAAGTTTAAACAACTGAATAAACCCTGTGCAAAAAAAGACCAGTATCTGTTGACCTTTGTTGAAAAAGTTCAGTTTAAAACGGCACTGGTTATCAGTAGAGGTCACCTCTTCGCTGTGAGCTGAACTTTCCGGATGGGTGCAACTATTAAACCTGAACGAAAAAGGGTGAGAAAGCTCTCGCAGCCCGCCAATTGAACATAATCCCAGTCGTTAGCCGTCAGTGTAAAAAAACGAATTCGGCTTTTACGACAAAATATAAGAAGAATGTGAAACTCTTATAGACTTTTTTAATTTCACATAAATACATAATTAATTATTATAAATACAAACACATAAATCATGAGACCATTATTTTACGGACTATTTTTTGTTCTTTTTTTACTTTTCAGTTGTAATACAATAAACAATCCGGTTGATTCTGTAAAAACTAATATCGATTCTACAACTATCACAATATCAGTGGAAGATAGTATAACACTTTCTATAAACAAGTCTATTGATACAATTCAGAATAAAGATTATAACTGGAAATCGCTTGCAACCAACATTGCTTCAGTTTCAAGATATGGTGTTGTAAAAGGGATTGCATCAGGAAAAACTAAGATTGTTATCACTTCAAATGATGGAAAACATGAAAGTGATACTTGTGTAGTAGTAGTTTTAACCCCAGGTACAGCAACAAATCCATATAAAATCAGAACAATTGAAGATCTGAAAAAAATGAGAGATCGTATCAATAATCAAAACGCCAGGTATGCTAATAAATACTATCAATTGATCAACAATCTGGATTTATCGAATGAATCTGCGTGGTACCCCATTGGAATCAATGAATATATTAGTTTTTCGGGCCAGTTTGATGGGAATAATAAGGTTATTAGTGGATTAAAGTTAAGTGATTCGGCAGATGTAAATTTTGTTGGATTCTTCGGAAGTGTAAGAATTGGGAAAATTCTTAACCTGGGTGTTGTTTCAAGCACAATAAGCGGAAAAAAGGAGGTAGTAGGTGGAATTGTTGGATTAATGGTAGGTGGAAGTATCGTAAATTGCTATCATCGAGGTAATTTGGGAGGGGTTTACTTTGTTGGTGGTTTGGTTGGTGAAGCTTTATCATTAACAATTAGTCAATCCTATTCGGATGGTGAAATACTTTGTGCAATAATAGCCGGAACCGAAGCAGGAGGACTTGTTGGTACTATGGATTTTTCAACAATCTCAGATAGTTACTCCAAAGGCAAAGTAGTTTCATATTATTGTTCAGGAGGAATTGCCGGCAGTTGCAGTAACGGAAGCATTACAAACAGTTATTCTGAATCTGAAATTATCTCTAATCAGAGAGGTTCAGATTTATCACTTGCAGGAGGTATAGCAGGTGTAGGTTTTCAAACTCTTATTAATCAATGCTACAATAAAGGAAACGTAATAGCTTATACAGGGATTGCAGGTGGCATTACTGCAAATTACGGTAGTTTATATAATTGTTATTCTGTTGGAAATGTTTCTTCAATAGTCACTCTAAGTGATTCAGAATATCCAACATATGCTACTGCAGGAGGAATTATAGGTAGAAACGGAACTGCGTACAATTGTTACTCAACGGGAAGAATTTATGCTTATGGACATGCTAACAGTTATTGTGGCGGAATAGCAGGCAGTGCAGATATTGTCAATAATTGTTATTCTTCATCAAGAGTTTATACACTTGTTACAGGTTCTAGTGTATATGGAGAGTTGGCTTTTGCAGGTGGTATTGCAGGTAACTGTCCACAAATTAATAATTGTATTGCAATGAATGATAGTATTACTGCAATTTCGCAATATCAGAATTCTTATTCGTGTAGAATTGTAGCTGAATATAACAGTAATAATTCTGCTCAATTCAGTGCTAATTACGCTAAATCGGCCATAAAGTTATTTGACGGAGTTTCATGGTCAAGTAAGAAAATAGTTACTGATTACTCCAATTATAACAAATTCGGGAGTATATTAACCGGTGATGTATTGAATTTGCTAAATAATTACGTTACACTAAACAGTACTGTCAATAATATTACATTAAAGAACTGGGCTATAATCTCAGGGACAAATAATGGATTGCCAATATTTAAATAATTAGGCTTATCACAAAGACTAAGTTGCTTAATCTATGTTTGGTAATGCTGTATTTTTAAAAATTAATGTTGTGTTGTGCAAACAATGTATGACCGTCAGAACATAGAATCATGACAGGAAAGACATTAAAACCAAACACCGACCACCTAAAACATGCATACGTTCATTGGCTGGCTGATGTACATTTTGCAGGATATGTTCCCACATTCATTTTGTCACAGAACTAGCATTGAATGTTCATTCCGTTAAAGTAGCGACTAAATACCCATAATCACGTAGTTGTGCGGCGTATCAAAAAAACATATCATGAAACAAGTATTTACGATAATTTTAATTTTAGCATTCTCCCTTACTGCTTTCGGACAAACGAAGACAGCAAAAGACTACGGATTCACTCATTTGCAATTTGACTATAAATCAGACAAAGTTGACATTCTGGTAAAGTCTAAAAAGGGAGAAGAGCATATAAAAAAGCCATTGATGTTTTTTTGCCAGGGGAGCTTACCCAGACCTTTAATTATGTATGATGAAAAGGGTATATTCCGGGTATTTCCATTTATCCCGGATAGTTTTATGGTTAAGTATCATGTTGTAATAGTTGGTAAACCCTGTATTCCAGTTATGAGAGACATAAAAACACTGAATTCAAATTATTGCTATGTGGACAGTGCCGGAAATTACACCAAAGAATATTCAGATAGAAATCTACTGAACTATTATGTGGACAGAAACATTAAAGTCATAAAGTATTTACAAAAACAAAAATGGGTTTCGAATAAAGAACTGGTATTAGCAGGGCATTCAGAAGGAAGTACTGTTGCAGCAAAAATGGCAAGCTGCTCGCACGTAGCAACACGTTTGATTTATTCGAGTGGCAACCCAATGGGTCGGATTATGTCTATCATTCAACAAAACAGGGCAATCGAAACAGACAGCTTGAGATCAGGTGAAGAAATGATGATGTACTGGCAAAATATAGTGATGGATAAAACGAATATGGATGCTACTCATGGCGACGCCTATAAAGCAACCTATGGATTTTCATACCCGCCGATGGAGTATTTGGAAAAATTGAAGATTCCGGTCCTTATATGTTACGGTACCAAAGATTGGTGTGCCCCCTTTGTCGACTATATGAGAGTTGATTTCATACGAAATGGAAAAACAAATTTTCAATTCAATCCTTACCTTGGAACTGAACATAATTACTATCCGGTCACTAAAGAAAACAAACCAAATTATGACATGCCTAACTGGGATAGAGTTGCGAATGATTGGCTCAAATGGATGGAACAAAAATAGATACGGCCAGCTATTATATAGGACTACGAGCGGTTGGAACGACCCGGTATAAACTTAAACCTTTACCGGAACGTTACTGATTGTTTACCGTAGTTTTCCAAAATAATTAAAGAAACAAGATATGAATCAACCTAAAATTGCATTAATAACCGGCGTTCCGGATGATATTGGAGGTGTGATTGCATTTTTATGTACTGAAGATGCCCGTTGGATAAACGGACAACGAATAGAAGTATCGGGTGGTATGCATTTATAAGACAAAACTAACCTTTCATCTTTGAAGTTTAGAGAGTCGTTGAATTAACAAAAAGTATTTATAAGAAGCTATGATGATCTTTTTCGAAACATTAAAATACAGAAATGAGCCATTATTTTATTTTGGATTAATTTGCTTTGTGTTAGCAATTGTTTTCTTGCTACTCATTAAAATATCTACGATTCAATTGGCAGGAGTAAATGCCTGGAACAAACCCTTTAAATTTGCAATGTCTATCCTGTTTTATTCCTGGTCAATGGCCTGGTATTGCTATTACTTGCCATCTTTCACTATCAATATTTTCAGTTGGGCAGTGATTATTTTATTAGGTTACGAAATTGGTTACATAGCTATTCAAGCTGGGAGGGGACAACTTTCGCATTATAATAACAGCACTCCATTTTATTTATTTCTTTTCCAGGTAATGGGTTTAGCAGCCACGTTAGTAACACTTTACACAGCCTATATTGGGGTTTTATTTTTTCTAAATGACTTACCGGATTTACCCCCGGCATATCTTTGGAGCATTCGGACAGGCATTCTGATTTTTGTTGTATTTTCTTTTGAAGGTGCACTCATGGGAGGACGAATGTCACATACCATTGGAGGTGAAGATGGAAGCATTGGAATACCCCTGTTAAAATGGAGCAAGAAATTTGGCGACCTTCGGGTTTCACACTTTATCGGTATGCACGCATTGCAAGTGCTTCCATTCCTTGCTTATTATTTTATAAAAAACACATTGGCGATTTTTATTGTCAGTGCTTTATATGGCTTTCTTGCATTGTACACATTGATTCAGGCATTGAAAGGAAAACCATTTTATAAATTTTAAATGCAGTAAGTGCAAGAGGAAAACCACAGTGCTACTATCGGTTCGGCAATAGATCAATAAAAGTGTATTTCACAATGTTGCTCCCGCATTCATTATTCACAGGACGAGAAAGTATGATCCCTCGTTGTGCCTGGCGTTTGATTGACACCTTTTAGTGGAAGCCGGTAGTTAAGTTGGTCTATACTTTCTTCAAGAAACCATGTGCGAAGCCCGTTTTTATTAGGTTTTAGGACAAAAAAGCCTTATTTTTGTATCACACAAATTAAAGAAAACGATTATGATTCGATTAAATGTATTTATCTCGGTAGAAGATGTAAACCGCGCAAAGGTATTGGATGCTGCCATAGAATTGACTGCTGCATCGGTAAAAGAAGATGGTTGTATTGCCTATGATATTTTTGAAAGCGCTACCCGTCCCAATGTGTTGCTGATTTGCGAAACATGGAAAGACAGTGAAGCAATCTCAAATCATGATAAGGAGGCTCATTTCATTAAAAATATTGCTATTCTGAAAGAGTTTTCAACTATCAAAGTCGAGAAATTCGAATTTTAATGTAAGTAGTTCCCGCAACATTAATATCATCCGGATATTCATTTATGAGTGTAGCTTGTGTAGTGAGGCATAGTATCCTGAATATGTCAAGAAAGAACCAAATCTTACCCAAATAAAGGTTGGTATACCTTACCTGGATATTTTTAATTCAAATTGGAAAACTAAATTCAATTTAAAGGTTAGTTACTTGATTTTTATCTACTTGGTTTTAATCAATTCTTTTGAACAATCATTATCAGCGCTTTGTTTAAGTGTTGAATAGACTGATTACATACGTTTTTGTGAATTGACAAAGAGATAGTTTAATACGGTATGGTTTGAACTAATTGGATGAATAAATACTATCTTTGTTTATTGAATTTGAAGACTAAGATTAAAATTCTGAACAGTTGAGAAAATGGTATTGAATTGTATCGTTTTAAGTATCAATTATTAGCTTCAACCTTTTACTTTCTCAAAAGATGGCAACCGAATTTCAAATTAAGTTTAACGAAGACAAGGCAATCAATGCAGTATTGTACATTGTTGGAAAGTTAAGGAGAAAAGATTTTCATAAAATCTTTAAGATACTCTATTTCTCAGATAGAGAACATTTGAATGAATTTGGCAGATCAATCACCGGAGACAAATACATCGCAATGCCTGACGGGCCTGTGCCAACAAATCTGTATGATATTTTTAAAGCTGTACGAGGTGATGGTTATTTTAAAGAAAACGGTAAGAAATTTGCTAAGTATTTTTCTGTCGTTGACTGGGATATTGTAAATTCAAACAAAGAACCGGACCTACGCAAGTTATCAAAAACAGACTTAAAACACATTGATAAATCCCTTGAATTATATGGGGAAATGTCCTGGGATGAAATCAGAGAAAAGTCACATGATTATGCCTGGAGAAATACTCCAACCAACAAAGAGATTAATTTTGAAGATATCATCAGGGAAGTTGGTGGAGATGATGATTATATCAATTACGTTAAAGAGCAAAACTTTCTTATAAGTCTTGTAAATAATGACGATAAATGATAATTTAAATAAGAACGACAAAGACCGGTTATTTAAATTGTCATTCATAAAGGGAGCAGTATTTATCAATAAATTTGAAAATATTGACCACCCAAAATTCTTTATTATAGTAGGATTAAGTAAAGACAAGATTTTCACATGCTCAGTATATATAAATTCAAATATACCAAAAGCAATAATGAAAAGGCAAGCTCTTTTAGATTTACAAGTGCCAGTAAAAGGGACGAAATACAGTTTTTTGAATCATGATTCCTTTGTTTGTTGTTCTACTCCACTACTAATTGAAACAGTTACTATTCAGAAATGGATTGCTTCTAAAACTTGTTTTTTCAAAGGTCAATTGGATAAGGAAGATTTAGAAAATGTTACAACAACTATGATTCAGTCCGGTTTATTATCAGACGAAGAGCTTGAATTGTATTTCTCATAATTAGATTTCGGTCACCCTAACCTGGACAGGCCAGAATTAAGAATGGAACGCTGATAAACGCTGATTTGGCGGATTTAAAACGGGTAAGAAAAACACTTCGTATTTTGATTTTAATACCAAACATAACAAATCCTAATTGTAAAGATAAAAGAGACTGTATCAAAAGTGATGCAGCCTCTTTCTTATTTTTCGTTCAGGTATCATCTTTAATCAGTCTTGAACTATTCAGACTATGTATCTGTTAAACATCGACGAAACCATCAAAAGGGCATAGCCCTGCTGGTTTGTATAATTCAATGAGAAGGTAGAACGGTTTATGTAAAACAATAAAATACAAGATTATGGTTTCAAGTATTCAAAAAGAAAAAGCTGACTTGTTCCTGAAATATCATCAGGACAAAGAGATTCTGGTACTGTTAAACTCGTGGGACAACGGAAGTTCTAAATTGGTAGAAGCGAGTGGTTATAAAGCCATCGCAACAACAAGTATGGGGATAGCGGCCTCATTAGGGTATCCTGACTGCCAGATCATACAATTGTCAGAAATGATTCATGCCATAACGGGAATCGTCAATAGTGTACAGGTTCCGGTAACGGTGGATATAGAAGCCGGCTATGGAAATAATATAAATGAAATCATTGAGTCGGTTAAACAGATCATTGCAACCGGAATTGTAGGAATAAACATTGAAGACAGCATGGATTTAAGTCCGGTATTGCTTGATGAGATGGAGTTTTGTGAACGGATATCAGCGATTCGTGCCTTATCAGATTCACTGGGCTTTCATTTAGTCATTAATGCCAGGACTGATTCATTTTTTACTTCGACAGGTTCATCACTGGAAAAATTATCTGAATCAATCAGACGTGGCAATAAATACCGGGAAGCAGGTGCTGACTGCATCTTTGTTCAGCCGGTATGGGATCGGGAAACAATTGCGACTTTGGTTAAGGAAATTAATGCCCCGATTAATATACTTTCAAACCCGGGAAATGGAGCAGGATTACCTCCATCTGTCCGTGAACTACAGGATTTAGGTGTTGCCCGGTTAAGCCTGGGTTCAAGTGTGATGAAAGCTACGTTGGCATTGATTAAGAAAATTGCGAACGAATTGTTGGAAAAAGGAACCTACAATATTTTATCAGATACCCTGACACCGCTTCCCGATGCTATACAGGCGTATAAAATGGCAACAAGGTTAAATACTAAATGAAGAATACTCCTTAACCCGGACAAGTAAGAAATAAGAATGTACCATCCGCGTTCTATTCTTAAACAAAAAGCACATTATTTTCTTTTAAGTACTGATATGGGGTAAGCGTAAAAAACGAAACAACAGAACATAAACATAAAGAAAAATGAAAAAGACTTCACTCTTGATTTTAGCACTTGCTACATCCTTCTGTTTCGGGTTTGCATTTAAGACAGTCATAACAGAACAATCAAACGACCAGCCACAAATGAAAAAAGTGACCGGTATCGGGGGAATCTTCTTTAAATGTAAAGACCCTAAAAAAATGAGGGAATGGTATAAAACAAACCTGGGATTACAAACAAATCAGTATGGGGCAGTCTTTGAATGGCATCAAGGGGCAGACTCTACCAAAAAAGGATTTACACAATGGAGTCCGTTTAATGAAAAAACAAAATACTTTGAACCTTCGACCAAAGACTTTATGATCAATTACAGGGTTGAAAACCTGGAATCACTTGTTGCCGGATTGAAAAAGAATGGCGTAATCGTTGTGGATACCATCGAAACAGTGGACTATGGTAAATTTGTCCATATTCTTGACGTGGAAGGAAATAAACTGGAACTCTGGGAACCAAACGACATTGCATACGAAAAACTGGGGAAACAACTTGGAAGCTTGACAACGAAATAAAACAGGAGCAAGAGGTAAGGAGTAAGGAATGAGAAAGTAGTAGGTAGTTGGTAGTAGGTAGTAATCATGCAATTAAGAATGAATATTTTGATCGATCTATATTTGATAATGGACAACCTAACACTTCGGAATTTATAAAAACAAAATTACTAATGGACAAATCAATAAAAACGACAAACAACCAGAATTCAGAGAACTACTATCACGGGACAAAGGCAGATCTAAAACAGGGAGACTTGATTGAACCGGGCTTTAATTCTAACTATGGACAAAGAAAGAATGCAAAATACATTTACTTAACAGCCACGTTGAATGCTGCTACCTGGGGAGCTGAACTTGCTTTGGGAGAAGGTGCTGAACGAATTTATATTGTAGAACCAACAGGTGCAATCGAGGATGATCCGAACCTAACAGACAAGAAATTCCCGGGTAATCCAACAAAGTCATACCGTTCGCTGTATCCGTTAAGGGTGATGGGTGAAATTACGGAATGGGAAGGACATTCCCCGGAGCTACTCAAAGAAATGAAAGATCACATTGAGCGACTGAAGCAACAAGGTATTGAGGCAATAGAGGATTGAGAATTTGAGAAAAAGAGCAACTTTCACAAATTATTTTTGATTCATAATTAGAAACTATACAGCATCAATTAAAAATTTACAACTATGAAAGTAAAAGTAATCAGTGTTCCGGTATTGGACCAGGAAAAAGCATTGCAGTTTTATACTGAAAAATTGGGCTTTATCAAAAAGATAGACGTGCCGATAAGTGAAGATAGCAGATGGTTGACTGTGGTGAGCAAGGAAGAGCCAGATGGACCTGAAATCCTGTTGGAACCTGCACCCAACCATTTTGAACCGGCCAAAACATATCAGAAAGCGCTGTTTGATGCCGGAATCCCTTATACACAATTCAATGTTGACAATGTTCAACATGAATATGACCGGCTTGTAAATCTTGGAGTTGAGTTTAGCATTATACCTACTGAAATGGGGACAGTGAAATTTGCAGTGTTCAATGACACCTGCGGAAATAATATTCAGATTATAGAAATGGTATAGGAGAGAAACAATAATTAAACAGAAACGCCCTGTCATTGCAGGGCGTTTCTGTGTTTAATCATAAATGTCTTTTCTGTGTCCCAGTGCTATAAAACTCACCACAAGTTCAGAGTTATAAATATCGTAAATGATTCGGTAATTGCCTACTCTGATGTGGTAACCTTCCCGTCCTTTTAACTTCTTGCAACCTGATGGGCGTAGATTATCTGCAAGGTTGTAAATGGCTTGTTTTATTAGGGAGTAAAAAGGCTCATTGATTTTGTCCAACTCTTTAATTGTATGTTTTTTGAAGTTAATGATATAGGCCATTATTATTTTCTATTTCGTTTTTCTTCAATCATTCTAAAAGCTTCGTCCATTGGAATCTGTTGGCCATCATCTTCTCCCCGGACTTGATCGTAAAGGCGTATGTCTTCCAGCTCTTCAAGGTTTTCGAGCAAGGTCTCAAACTCTTGGGCGGGTAAAATGACAAAGATTTTCTTACCTTTATTGTCTTTTATAAATTGTGGATGTACGGAAATCATAATGATTTATTTAGTGGGTTGGAGAATTAGTTCAAATAAAGTTTGAAATTTATTATGGGTTAACTTTCAAACTTTTATACAGAATATCGAAATTAAATTTAGCTATTTTCGAAATAAGAAATTTATTATATCTACTATGAAAGAAATAATCATACAGTAAAATAGTTTATTATGGAAATAACAGTGATAGGGATAAAAAGTTTCGGATATTCCTTTTCTCAATAAAACGCTTAAAGTTACTGCGTACGCTTTAAGGTTTGATTGAAAAATACATTTCAACCCCCTTTCAGAAACATCCGGTTAGGTTTTATGATTTAATAAACTGTATTTTTGCAGGGTTTATTAACATGAAGCTAAGTATGAAAATCACCCTCTTCCGAATCCTGATACTGTCGATGGTTGTACAGGTTACTGTATCGGCCCAGAGTGCCTTCCCGTTTCAAAATACTGCTTTAACTGATTCCGAAAGGCTGGATAACCTGCTGTCGGTTATGACCCTGGACGAAAAGGTAAATGCCCTGTCGACTAACCTGGGTGTACCGCGATTGGGAATACGCAATACCGGACAATCTGAAGGGCTGCACGGCATGGCATTGGGTGGTCCCGGTAACTGGGGTGACTTTAATACCAAAGTATCTCCCAAAACCTATCCGACAACTAGTTTCCCACAATCATACGGACTGGGTGAGACCTGGGATCCTGAACTACTTCAAAAAGTGGCGGACCTGGAAGCTACCGAGATACGTTTTTATACCCAAAACCCGAACCTGAACAAGGGGGGCTTGGTAATGCGGGCTCCCAATGCCGATCTGGCCCGTGACCCACGTTGGGGACGTACCGAGGAAAGCTATGGGGAAGATGCCTTTCTGGGTTCACGCCTGACAGTGGCATTTGTAAAAGGATTGCAGGGACCTGATTCCCGATACTGGAAGTCGGCATCCCTAATGAAACATTTTATGGCCAACAGCAATGAAGATGGACGTGATTCCACTTCTTCCAATTTTGACGAAAGGCTGTTCCGGGAGTATTATTCTTTTCCATTCTACAAAGGGATTATCGAAGGAGGATCACGGGCATTTATGGCATCATATAATTCCTGGAATGGAGTACCCATGACCATAAACCCGGTATTGAAAAACGTTACCCGTGATGAATGGGGCAACAACGGTATCATCTGTACCGACGGAGGAGCATTGAAACTTCTGGTGAATGCACATAAAGCATTCCCTACCTTGACAGAAGGTGCTTCAGCAGTGGTAAAAGCTACTGTCGGACAATTCCTGGATACATTCAAACCATATGTCTACGAAGCATTGAGTAAAGGATTGCTGACTGAAAAAGATATTGACAATGCTATTCGAGGGAACTTCCTGGTTGCACTGCGCCTGGGGTTGTTGGATGCCGATCAGACAAAAGTACCGTATGCCAACATTGGAGTCACAGATACCGTTTCACCCTGGTTGAAGCCCGAAACGCAAGCCTTTGTGAGAACAGTAACAGCAAAATCGGTGGTGCTGCTTAAAAACTCACTGAATTTATTGCCCTTAAACGCTTCAAAAATAAAATCCATCGCAGTGATCGGTCCAAGGGCTAATGAGGTATTGCTCGACTGGTACAGTGGGACACCCCCGTATGCAGTCACCATCCTGCAGGGGATCAAAAATGCAGTCGGGAAGGATGTGGAAGTATTCTATGCGCCTTCCGATGAAATGGACAAGGCAACCTTCATTGCCGGTAAAGCTGACGTGGCTATTGTCTGTGTCGGGAACCACCCTTACGGGACTGATGCCCGATGGTTGGTATCGCCCGTGCCCAGTGATGGACGGGAAGGAGTGGACCGCAAAGCTCTCTCCCTGGAACAGGAAGACCTGGTGAAAGTAGTTACCAAGGCGAATCCTAAAACCGTGATGGTACTGGTGAATAATTTCCCTTTTGCCATCAACTGGTCGCAGGACAATGTGCCGGCTATCCTGCACGTAACCAATAACAGCCAGGAACTGGGGAATGGGTTGGCGGATGTACTTTTTGGAAAGGTAAATCCGGCTGGGCGTACTACCCAGACCTGGGTAAAAAGCATTACTGACCTTCCTCCGATGATGGATTATGATATCCGTCATGGACGTACGTACCAGTACTTCAAAGGCAAACCACTGTATCCTTTTGGATTTGGACTGAGCTATACTACTTTTTCTTATTCAGGACTTAAAACCTCGAAACCAACACTTACAGATTCCATACTGGTCTCGGTAAATGTGACGAATACCGGTAAAAGGGATGGAGAGGAAGTGGTGCAACTCTATGTAGCCTATCCGGGTTCGAAAGTGGAACGACCTATCAAACAGCTGAAAGGATTTAAAAGGGTATTTATTCCTGCGGGGAAGACACTGACGGTGAATATTCCGTTGAAAGCGATGGACCTGGCATACTGGAATGTGGAGAAACATGCCTTTACTATGGAGAAGGGAAAAGTGAAGTTGATGGTGGGGAGTTCGTCGGAGGAAATAAGACAAACGATAGAAGAACCCCTGGCCCCTAAAGGGGAATAAGAAAAGAAAGAACCCCCAGCCCCTAAATGGGAGCAAGAGAAGAAAGACATCGAGTACTTACGATAAGGGGATTAAAATAAGAACAAAGAAAAGAAAATAATATAGCCAATACTAACTCAGTTCCCTGCAATTTATCCCGATTTATCGGGAAGGGTTAGGGGTTCTTAAATTTACAACATGAAAAAACACGTATTTCCTGCCTTGCTACTGATGGTTTGCATGAGCATGCAATTGGTACCGGCACAGCAAAAAAGACTTTTAGGCGACCATGTGGATATGAGCCTTGACTTCAAGGATTTCCACAACACTTATTTCTTTGCCGATAAACTGGCATCGTTTGATCCGGCTACCGCTAAAGGAACGATCAGTTGGAAGCGCAGCTCGTTATTTGCACGTCAGGCTTTTGATGTCAATACCATTCTGCCTCAGGATCTGACCATGCTTGACTTTCCGGGTGCAGCCTATCAGCAAAATCCGGAATTAAGCTTTACGGTGGAATTTATTACCCCGCGTACATTGCGTATCAAAATGCTGACAACACCCGTTGAGCCGAAACCATTCGATTCACCCATGTTGGTCAAGGAACCCGGCAAGGATAACTCGTGGAAATACTCGAAAACCAAAACAGGGCATTTGTATCAAAGCGCTTTTGGAAAAGTGTTGATCGAAGAAAATCCGTTCCGCATTATGCTGTTGGATGCCTCCGGAAAAATGCTGACCGATACCCGCCGCTGGAAGGACAATGATTCCACCCAGGTAAAAATACTGCCGTTCAACTTTATCAAAAAAGGAGTAGATAATAGCCGGGAGATAAATCCGGTATTTTCACTTTCACCGAATGAAAAGATATTCGGTTGCGGGGAATCGTTTACAAAACTGGATAAACGGGGACAAAAAGTCAACCTGTTCGTTACCGACCCTCAGGGTCCTGAAACGGACGGCATGTACAAACCGATTCCTTTCTTTATGAGTAACCGGGGATATGGCATGTTTATGCATACCTCGGCACCCGTTACCTGTGATTTTGGAAATACCTACGTGGGTGCCAACAAACTCTTTATGGGGGATGAAGCCCTGGATTTATTTGTTTTTATCGGGGAACCGAAAGACATATTGAACGAATATACTGAAATCACCGGAAAGGCTTCCATGCCTCCGCTGTGGTCATTTGGTACCTGGATGAGCCGCATTACTTATTTCGAACAAAAGGAAGGGTATGAAGTAGCAGCCAAATTGAGGGAGAATAAAATACCTGCCGATGTGATTCATTTTGATACCGGATGGTTTGAAACAGACTGGCAGTGTGATTACAAGTTCTCACCTTCCCGCTTCAGCGATCCACAAAAGATGATCAATGACCTGAAAAAGGATGGTTTCCATATCTCTTTATGGCAACTGCCTTATTTCACCCCGAAGAATAAATTCTTCTCGGAGATCATCGACAAGAACCTGCATGTGAAAAACAGCAAGGGTGAGATGCCTTATGAAGATGCAGTGCTCGACTTCTCGAATCCAAACACCGTGAAATGGTACCAGGATAAACTGGCCGGACTGTTGAAAATGGGAGTAGGGGCTATTAAGGTAGACTTTGGCGAAGCAGCACCAGTAGAAGGAATCTATGCTTCCGGTCGTGGCGGCTGGTACGAGCATAACCTTTATCCGTTGCGTTACAACAAAGCGGTGGCTGATATAACAAAAGCTACCAACAATGAAAATATTATCTGGGCACGCAGTGCATGGGCCGGAAGCCAGCGTTATCCGTTGCATTGGGGTGGTGATGCCGCCAATACCGACATAGGCATGGAATCGGAACTACGTGGAGGACTGTCATTCGGGTTAAGCGGATTTTCATTCTGGAGCCATGATATCGGGGGATTTGTAGTCTCTTCACCTGAAGATTTATACCGCCGGTGGTTGCCCATGGGCTTTTTGACTTCACACAGCCGGGCACACGGTGCTCCTCCCAAGGAACCCTGGTTATACAACAAGAGTTTTGTAAAGGCATTCCGCGAATCAGCTGAAATGAAATACAAGTTGATGCCGTACGTTTATGCCCAGGCTAAGAACTGCACCGAAAAAGGGTTGCCGATGGTACGGGCAATGTTTATAGAATACCCGAATGATCCCGGAGCATGGCTGGTTGATGACCAGTATTTGTTTGGTTCAGACATCCTGGTAGCACCCATGATGCAAAACGGAACTTCCCGCCAGGTTTATTTGCCGGGCGGAAAATGGATCGATTACCAGACTGGAAAGACCTATCCGGCAGGGTGGAATAAAATTGAAACTGAAGAGATACCTTGTGTTATCTTAGTTCGTGATGGAGCAGTAATTCCTCATGCCAAACTGGCTCAATCCACCGATAAGATTGACTGGTCGAACCTGGAATTAAAAGTTTACGGTGATCAAACAAACAGCAGCGGACTTGTTTGCCTGCCAACCGACAATAAACTGGTACAGGTGGAAGTTGCCAAAAAGGGAACAGGTTATCAGGTTGTAAATGGATTGATTTCCGGGGTGAATTATCTGGTAAAATAAAAAGATTAATGTAACAGGAACTATGAACAGTTACAAAATACTATTCCATTTTGAATCAGGGGAATATGCCTTACTCGAAATAAAGAGAATCTTGGATCAGGAAACCGATAAGTCAAAGCTATACTTTTGGTTATTGTACGATAAATCAAATTCGACCTTAAAGAAACTCAATTTTGTATCCATGAGCCAGGATGAAGACAATCAAATCCGGACTTTCGAACATGAACATCTGGCTTTTGATACTCAGATAGCTGTTCTCTTTTCAGCCGACACCGAATACTTTATGGATGTATTGTCTGTGGAAGAAGAGCTGGCAATTGTACTAAAACAGGCTATTTATGAATTCCTGGATAAGACAGAATTAGCCGGCTAAAATAGAACTGACAACACATAAGTAATATCCTTATTTTAAAATTTAGCCTGGTATACAGGACAAGCATAATTACACATTAAAAACAATGAGAGCAAAGCAATTATTAATCATCGTTGGGAGCCTTTTGAGTGCTGGACTATTTGCACAAAGCAACCCAACGGATATTTCAGTAAAACCCGAACGGGTTATCTCGGTCGATTACCGGAATGTACAAGGGAATTTGAACACCATGTTTAAGGAATGCATTGGTGCAGGGCGTGCCAATGAAGGGTTGCGGGCAGATTGGCAACAACAACTGGCTTATGTGAAAAAAGAATGCGACTTTAAATATATCCGCATGCATGGCTTGTTAACCGACGACATGGCTGTATACCACGAGGATAGAAACGGGAAACCTGAATATAATTTCATGTATATCGATGTATTGTTCGATTTCCTGCAGAGTATCGGGATAAAACCATTTGTAGAATTGGGATTCATGCCATCGCAATTAGCGAGTGGTTCACAGACTATATTCTGGTGGCGGGGGAATGTTACTCCTCCGAAAGATTACACAAAATGGGAAGACCTGATCAGGCATCTGACCCTCCATTTCGCCGAACGTTACGGGGTAGATGAAGTAAAATCCTGGTACTTCGAAGTATGGAATGAACCTAATTTATCGCCCGGATTCTGGACAGGTACCCAGGAGGAATATTTTAAACTTTATCAGTACTCAGCGAAAGCTATTAAAAGTGTAAACAAAGAATTTCGTGTGGGCGGACCTGCTACTGCCGGAGCTGCCTGGGTGCCTGAAATGATTGCTTTTTGCAGTAAGAACAATGTTCCGATTGATTTTATCAGTACCCATGCATATGGTGTAAAACAAGGATTCCTTGATGAATATGGAAATTCAGGTACTGTGTTGAGTAAAGACCCTATGGCCGTTAGTGGTGACGTTTTGAATTCACGTAAACAAATAGCAGGTTCTGCCATGCCTGGCCTGCAACTACATTATACCGAATGGAGCTCTTCGTACACACCTGCCGATCCGATCCATGACAGTTACCACCAGGCTGCTTATATCCTGGAAAAGATTAAACAAGTTGGCAATGCAGCAAATTCAATGTCCTACTGGGTATTTACCGATATCTTTGAAGAAGCAGGGCCACGGTTCACCCCATTCCATGGTGGATTCGGACTGTTGAATACACAGGGAATCAACAAGCCTGCCTTTTACTCTTATCAGTTTATGAATAAACTGGGCAGCACTGAGTTAAAAAACAGCGATACCCGGTCCTGGGTTTGTAAAAATACCACCGGCAATGTTGAGGCCCTTTTATGGGATTTCACAAATACCCATCCGGGTGATTCTGTAAACAACCAGGTATACTACATTCGCGATTTACCTGCCAAGTCAAAAGGGAAAGTCACCCTGAACATTTCAGGTATCCCACAGGGAACTTATACCCTTGAAATACATAAAGTGGGATATAAGGCAAATGATGCTTATTCAACTTACCTGGCAATGAACAAACCTCATGATTTGACAAAACAACAGGTTGCGAAGATAAAGAAACAAAATGATGGTTCGCCTGTTTCCATTGAATCAATTAAGGTTAAAGTGAATGGGATATTCAGTAAAGTGTTGGAATTGCATGAAAATGATGTTTACTTTTTGAATCTGATTAAGGAATAATGAATCTCAAACTTACTATTTTACAATCAGAATTGAATTTGAAAATATAAAGTATTTTAGACATGAAAAGAACTATTCTAATTACATTGCTCATTCAATTGAGTTTTTTAGCAAATGCTCAGCATCAAACGAATGCCAATAAAAAAGGTGATGGGTATTTTATGAATCCAATTTTTGCAGGCGATTACCCTGACCCAAGTTTGTTGCGTGATGGAAATGATTATTATATGGTTCATTCCTCTTTCGAATATTACCCCGGATTGCTAATCTGGCATTCGAAAGATTTGATTAACTGGAAGCCGGTAGCAAATGCATTGCACAAATATGTAGGTTCTGTTTGGGCTCCCGATTTAGCAAAATATAAAAATAAATTTTATATTTATTTCCCGGCAAATAACACCAATTATGTGATAACAGCTGATTCTATTAATGGTCACTGGAGTGATCCGGTAGATTTGAAAATTGGGAATATCGATCCTGGTCATTTTACAGATGCTGAAGGGAAACGATATTTATATTTTAGCAACGGAGCTTATGTACCATTGTCGGACGATGGACTTTCTGTTACCGGAGAACTCAAATATGCTTACAGTGGCTGGATAATACCACGTGAATGGACCATTGAATGTTTTTGTATGGAAGGCCCTAAGCTTGTTAAACGAGGGATCTATTATTATCTGACGGTTGCCGAAGGTGGGACAGCAGGACCTGCAACAAGTCACATGGTCATTTCTGCACGTTCAAAATCACCTTTTGGTCCATGGGAAAATTCACCTTTCAATCCTGTGATCAGGACAAAAGAAAACTCTGAGCAATGGTGGTCAAAAGGTCACAGTACAATCTTCGAAGATGCAACGGGAAATTGGTGGACAGTTTTTCATGGATATGAAAATGGATATTATAATATGGGGCGTCAAACCTTACTACAACCAATAGAATGGACAAAAGATGGTTGGTTTAAAACACCTGAGGGCATCAAGACAAATGAACCTATTAAAAAACCGCTGGCAACTGTTTCAGAAGTAGCATTTACATTGGATGATAGTTTTGAAGGCAATGAGTTAAAACCCCAATGGAAATTTTTTGGAGAATATGATACCACCAGGTTCCAGTTGGTTGATAAGAGTTTAGTCATAAAAACGAAGGGGAATTCTGTAGGTGATTGTTCTCCTTTGCTGTGTATTCCATCAGACCATTCATATATGGCACAAGTCGAAATGTTTATCGAAGGGGGAGCTACCGGGGGATTAGTACTTTTTTATAACAAGACTGCACATTCGGGGATATTAGCCGAAAAAGAAAATGTTCTGGCTGATCTTAGGGGCTGGCAGTTTACAACAGAAAAAAGTGTAATTAAAAATCATGTATTTCTTCGTCTAAGAAATATTAAGAATACAGTGGATATGTATTATAGCATCGATGGAGAAGAGTGGAATAAAATAGAAAATTCAGTTGAAGTTTCTTCTTTAAATCATAATGTTCTAACAGGTTTCTTAAGCTTGCGTCTTGGACTTTGTTCTATGGGCAATGGAAAAGTTACATTTAAAAACTTCATTTATAAACCCATAAAATAAAAAATGGGCTAATCAGGTTTCCTGTGTCTCTATCAATATGAAGAGAAATGGAAAGTTTAGCAACGAGCTTGTAATGCGCAAAAATGTTTTATACTTTTTGAATATGATCAAACAATAAAATTATAAATTCAATCAGCGTTAATTTTGAATGCTGGATGAATACTATCATGAATGAAACATTAGTTGAATAGCATTAAAGATTCTGTTTTCTAAAAGTAAAGAATTCTTACTTTACAAAGACAAGAAAAAAACTGTTATAGAGTGAATTGTTTTTTAAAAAAGTATTTATTGGATATCCCGGTAAATGCTTTAATTTTGTAAGGTGATAATTTTCCTCCTTAGCCGGGTGTTATTGTTGAAAAGAAAGTATTAATAAAATAAAGCATAATTTTATTCCATGAAAAAAATCTTTTTTATTGCGATTGCTGTCCTTTGCCTGCCTATAAGCAAGGTACACGCTCAGTCCAATCATATCTTATGGTATGATCAACCGGCTACCTATTTCGAAGAAAGCCTGGTATTGGGAAATGGCAAAATGGGTGCTTCCGTGTTCGGGGGTGTCAATTCGGATAAGATATTCCTGAATGATGCTACCCTGTGGTCGGGTGAACCGATGAATCCCAACATGAATCCGGAAGCATATAAAAACCTGCCAGCCATCCGGGAAGCATTAAAAAATGAAGACTATAAACTGGCTGATTCACTTAACCGTAAATTGCAGGGTAAGTTTTCCGAATCGTATGCTCCGTTAGGGACCTTGTTCCTTGATTTTAAAACAAACGGCATCCCACAGAAGTATTACCGGGAACTGGATATTAACAATGCCATTTCCAGGGTAGAATATGAACAGAACGGGGTTACTTATACCCGGGAATATTTTGTTTCCTATCCTGATAAAGTGATGGTGATTAAACTTACCAGCAGTAAAAAAGGAGCCTTGAATTTTGATCTAAGGTTTGAAAGTCTGTTGAAACATAAAGTATCACTGGAGAATAAAACCTTGCATGCGCAGGGTTCCGCACCTTTTGAATCCAAACCAAGCTATCTCGGCAAAGTGGCTAATGCTGTTGCTTTTGATGAAAGTAAAGGTACCCGTTTTTCTACAATTGCCAGGATTAAAAATACCGACGGAACGGTTATTACCACCGACAGTACCCTGGCAGTAAGGAATGCAACCGAAGCTATTGTTTTTGTTTCAGTGGCTACCAGCTTCAATGGTTACGATAAAAACCCTGTCACCAATGGATTGGATAATGAGAAAATAGCATCCACTCAACTCGGAAATGCTTTACCAAAAACCTATAAAACACTGAAAAGTAACCATGTAAATGATTACCAAAAGTTCTTTAGCCGGGTAAGCCTGAATCTCGGAGCAACAACTGCTCCCAATTTGCCTACCAACGAAAGGCTGAAACGCTATGCGCTGGGAAAAGAAGATAAGAACCTGGAGGTACTTTATTTCCAGTACGGCCGTTACCTGTTAATCAGCAGTTCCCGGACATTGGGAGTTCCTGCAAACCTGCAAGGTCTCTGGAATCCATATCTTCGTCCACCCTGGAGTAGTAATTATACAACCAACATCAACACTGAGGAAAATTACTGGCTGGCAGAGAATACGAATCTTTCGGAGATGCATCTGCCTTTGCTGAGCTTTATCAAAAACCTGTCAGAAACGGGCAAAATAACAGCCAAAACATTCTATGGAGTGAATGGCTGGGTTACGTGCCATAACTCCGACATTTGGGCTATGAGCAACCCGGTTGGAGGTTTTGGAGGCGGCGATCCTGTCTGGGCTTGCTGGAATATGGGTGGTGCCTGGTTGAGCACCCATTTATGGGAACATTACCAGTTTACACAGGATAAGGGTTTCCTAAAAAACGAAGCCTATGAACTCATGCGGGGTGCTGCTCAGTTTTGCCTTGAATGGATGGTTGAAGATAAAGATGGCAAACTGATCACTTCTCCTTCAACTTCCCCTGAAAATAAATACATTACTTCAACAGGATACCATGGAGCAACGATGTATGGCGGTACTGCCGACCTGGCAATGATCCGTGCCTGTCTGTCGCAGGCCATTGATGCTTCCATACTTTTAAACGTCGATGAAGAATTCCGTATGAAACTGGAAAGTGCTCTGGATCGCATGCTTCCTTACCGGATTGGGAAAAAAGGCAATCTTCAGGAATGGTATTACGATTGGGAAGATGCAGATCCACAACATCGTCATCAATCCCATTTGTTCGGGTTGTTTCCCGGTCATCAGATTACACCTGATGCAACCGTTGCATTGGCCAATGCCTGCCGGAAGAGCCTCGAAATTAAAGGGGACGAAACTACGGGCTGGTCAAAAGGCTGGCGCATCAATCTCTGGGCAAGGCTCGGTGATGGAAACCATGCCTATAAAATGTACCGGGAACTGCTTAAATATGTAGACCCTGATGGTGTAAAAACAAGCTACCACCGGGGTGGGGGAACGTATCCAAACCTGTTTGATGCCCATCCGCCGTTTCAGATTGATGGTAACTTCGGGGGTGCAGCAGCAGTTGCCGAAATGCTGGTGCAATCCACAGAAAAACAGATTAAGCTGCTGCCTGCCTTGCCGGATACCTGGAGTGAAGGTTCCGTAAGTGGTATTTGTGCCCGTGGTGGGTTTGTTATTTCCATGGATTGGGCTGATAAAACCCTGAAGACAGTTACCGTATCGGCTCGATGTGACGGAAAAACGACTTTGGTCTCCGGGAATAAACAAAAAGAGATTACACTGGCAAAAGGTCAACAAGTAACCCTGAACTGGTAATACTTACATTATTCAAAAACCAATCTAAAAACAACTCATATTTTTTTATTAAACCAATGACAAAATTTAAAACAATCCTGCTTTGCCTGGTTGTAGGAATCGCAATTCAGGTTTCCTCACAGTCAAAGAAACCAGTTTATACCGATAATTCTCAACCCATCGAAAAGAGAGTGGAAGATGCCCTTTCCAGGATGACGCTCGAAGAAAAAGTGAAACTTTGTACTGCACAGTCAAAGTTTAGTACCCACGGCGTACCT
Source organism: Paludibacter sp. (assembly GCA_028710415.1). Lineage (GTDB taxonomy): Bacteria > Bacteroidota > Bacteroidia > Bacteroidales > Paludibacteraceae > Paludibacter. Next base: position 78,947 of record JAQTUE010000006.1, read on the forward strand.
CGACTTGGCATTCCGGAACTCTGGATGAGCGATGGCCCTCATGGGGTTCGGATGGAAATCCTTTGGGACAGTTGGGATCATGCTAATTGGACAAATGACTCGTGTACGGCTTTTCCGGCTCTAACATGTCTGGCTGCTACCTGGGATCCTGCCATGTCGCACCTTTATGGCAATGCTGTGGGCGAAGAAGCCAGGTATCGTCGCAAGGATGTATTGCTTGGTCCGGGTGTAAATATATATCGTTCCCCGTTAAATGGCCGTAACTTCGAATACCTGGGTGAAGATCCTTATCTGGCAGGACGTATGGTAATTCCGTACATTCAGGGTGTTCAGGAAAATGGTGTATCAGCTTGTGTGAAACATTTTGCGTTGAATAATCAGGAACGATGGCGTGATCGTATTGACGTACAAATCAGCGACCGTGCGTTGTACGAAATTTACCTTCCTGCTTTCAAAGCTGCTGTTACGGAAGCAAAAGTATGGTCCATCATGGGTTCATACAACAAAATACGTGGCCAATATGCCTGTGAGAATGAGTTGACACTCAATAAAATTCTGAAAGGTGAATGGAAATTTGACGGATGTGTCATCACCGACTGGGGTGGAGCGCACAATACCAAAGAAGCAGCCCTGAACGGACTTGATATTGAAATGGGAACATGGACCAATGGTTTTACGTTCAGCAAATCCAATGCATACGAAAGTTATTTTTTGGCAAATCCATATTTGAAGATGTTGAAATCTGGAGAAATACCTGTTTCCAATGTCGATGAGAAAGCTGCACGCATCCTGCGCTTAATCTTCCGTACGGCCATGAATGTAAACAAACCCTACGGTTCACTGGCGAGTGAAGAACATCACATGGTAGGACGTACAGTCGCTGAACAAGGTATTGTTTTATTGAAAAATACAGCCAACCTGTTGCCAATTGATGCTTCTAAATATAAAACTATCGCTGTCATCGGTGAAAATGCAAACCGCAGGCTTACCGAAGGTGGTGGTTCCTCGGAACTAAAACCAAAACGTGAAGTTTCTGCCTTGCAGGCATTGACTGAAAAGTTTGGTGACAATAAGATCAAATATGCTATGGGATATGGATCCGGAGCAGTTTCTTACGATATGGTGAATAAATCGCCTTATGATGAAGCTGCCTTGCGCAAAGAAGCAGTTGAATTGGCTTCAAAATCGGATATTGTCATCTTTGTTGGAGGTTTGAATAAAAATACGCAACAGGATAGCGAAGGGGACGATCGTCGCTCGTATGGCCTTCCCTTTGGTCAAAACGAACTGATTGCCGAATTGCAAAAGGCAAACAAAAATATTGTATTAGTCATGCTTAGCGGGAATGGGTACGAAATGCCATGGCTGAAACAAGCCACAACACTGGTGCAAGGTTGGTACGGAGGCTCGGAAGCCGGGCATGCCATTGCGAATGTGATTGCAGGTGAAGTGAATCCAAGCGGTAAATTACCGTTTACTTTTGCCGCTAAGCTAAACGACTATGGAGCACATTCGTTCGGAGCTATTGCTTTTCCGGGCGACAGTATCAAGGAAGAATATAAGGAAGATATTTTAGTGGGTTACCGCTGGTTCGATACTAAAAAGATCAAACCATTATTCCCATTCGGCTTCGGACTTTCATACACAACATTTGAATATGGAAAGATTGCTGCTGATAAAAAACAATATGCAGCCGGTGAAACTATAAAGTTGTCGTTCACCTTAAAAAATACAGGGAAAGTTGATGGTGCCGAAGCCGTACAGGTATATGCTTCCCAACCAAAGTCTTCCATGGTTCGTCCTGCCAAAGAGTTGAAAGCATTTAAAAAGGTATTCCTGAAAGCCGGTGAAACACAAACTGTGGAATTGGAAGTAAAGGCAAATGATTTAGCTTTTTACAACGACAAGAACCATTCCTGGTCACTGGAACCGGGGGAATTTATTCTGCGTAATGCATCTTCATCTGCTGATGTGAAAAGCAGTGTGAGCATTCAGGTTAAATAGTTTTTTAAAACGACGGGGTGGCCAAAAGCCACCCCGTCAATAATATTATACGTTTTTGTTATCTTTGATATATTTCATTTCTATCAAAAATGCAACGACTAATCCCAGCCCGCCAAATAATAATACCGAAGCCCCGTAAACTACTCCTGAAATTTCATAGGCATTGTTCTTTAACTCCATGCTGTTGTACCCTGCAACAGAGTTCAGGCAAATAAAATAACCTACCAGCAACCCTAATCCAACCCCCAGAAATAAACAGGCCACTTTCAATGTGCCGAAAATACTGTTCCCCGAACTTTTTATTGGAAACGAAAACTTGTTTTCAATCATAGAAGCTTCAAATTTATCTCCGATCTTTTCAATTATTGCCAGACGCTCTTTTTTACGAACAAAAAGGTCAAACAATCTGAATACTCCAAGGGTTATAATTCCTACAACCAAAGGAATGGTAATAAAGTCCATCATAATCTTTTGTTTTTAAATAAATAATTTCGTTCTTTGCACTGTTTGACGCAACTAATAGGAAATGGTTACAAAATAAGTCATGATTTAAAATTAATATTCTAAACCTGTAACCAAAACCCGTCGATAGCGTCTATACTAACAATATGGAGAATCTGGATGAACTTAGCTACATAAAACGGATCCTGGAAGGCGATACAAACTTGTTTTCTGTTTTTCTGGAACGTTATAGCCGCTCTATCCATTCGTTGATTGTAAGGATTATTCCATCAAACGAAGATGCTGAAGAGCTTACCCAGGATACTTTCCTGAAAGCATTCCGGAAACTCGATACTTTTAAAGGGGAATGCAGTTTTTCAACCTGGCTGTTTCGTATAGCCTATAATACGGCTATTTCAGCAACAAGGAAGAAAAAATATATTTTCCCGGTGATTGATGACAGCATGTTGGAGAATGTTTCCGACGAAACCATGGATCTGGTCTTTGGGGATGATGAAGATGAAAACAGATTGCAGCTCTTGGAGGAAGCTATTGCCAAACTGAATGTGGAGGAGAAAACACTGATTACCCTCTATTATTCGGAGAATAAATCCATTGCTGAGATAGCCGGTATGATGGAGCTAACCACCGACAATGTGAAGGTAAAACTTTTCAGGGTGCGTAAGAAACTCTATGTTTTAATGAATAAATAAATGGATATGCAAGATGATAAAGCAATTATAAAAGCACTTAAATCTCAGGAAAGTTCCGTGCTTTCCCCGGATTTCAATACCAGGCTGATGGGTAAGGTATACTTGGCTGCTGAGAAAAGGAAGAAACGTGCGTACATTCTTTCTCTTTGCTTCCTGTCGGCTGTTTCGTTAGGACTGATAGCAATGGGTATTTATCTGCTAAAGGATTATTTACCATCCGACTATACCATTCATTTTCCAAGTTTCAAAAACCTGTTGGGATCATTATCCAGATATGGATTTGGCTTTTACATTGCCTTCCTGATTCTGATCCTGGTGGGGCTGGATACTTATTTCAGGCAACTGCTGAATAAAAGGAAAAACCATAAATACAACCATTACAATTAAAATACAGGGAAAATAGAATATCACAGTTGAAATATGAAAATCTTGAACTCAGAAGGAACATTCCGCTAGATAGGAATGTTCCTTCAGAGTTTTATTTTTAAATTATCTGTTCGTTTTTTACTCACCCAAACTGCTCATTCCTACCTGCATGTTCATTAGATGTGAATCTTAATTGACTTTTCCGGAAGGAAGCGAATCCCATAGTGCATGCTGTCTTTTTTTTAAAGCGAATCCTTGGAATCCATGTTGAATTTGTTTGGGGTTGGGAGGGGGTTCGGTTAGGGTTCGGTTAGGGTTCAGTTAGGGTTCAGTTAGGGTTAGGATAGGTAAACCTCACTGAACCCTCACTGAACCCCCTGGAAACCCCCTCTATACAGTGAATGAATGGTTTTGAAATTCAAAATGAATTGCTGCGGTGTGAAATTTAAAAATGAAACAAAATCAGGAGTGATTTTGATTCAGGGTGAGTATCGGCTTCAATGATATTCGAAGTCTGTCGGGTGATGGTGACATAAGCAAAAATCAAAATAGAGTATTAAAATGGATTCAATAAAAAATTCATTTTTTCCATCTACTTAGTACAGGTTTTGACTATTGTGTTTGTATTTAATTTCAACACTTAAAACGGATATTATCCTAATCTTTCTAAACATCATAACCTTTAGGAATTGGCTCGGATGCCAGTAACGCTGTTTCTTTATCTCCTTCATAAGGCAATGTCCATTTCCTTGCAAAAGTAGAGGCTTCCAGCTCTTTATCCATTGTTTTATCGGGATATTCAATTTTTTCAAGGAAAATATCTTTTTTCCCGTGTAGCAGGATATGACCCGCTTGATGGAAAAAGGAAGCACAAAAATCATCATTCTGAATTAATTTTTCTCCCAGTTGAATAAGCGGTATTTTATTTAACCAGCGGGTTGATCCGGTGATCGAAGTTTTTGGCAAGTCAGGTGTACACACAACCTTAACTCCCACTTTCAAACAAATATTTTGAAGTTCGTTAAAGAAACCTTCCGGTTGAATAGACATCAATTCCTTTATTTCGGGCAAAGCTTCTTTAAAACGTTTCTCTGAGTAAGTGTTTGCAGTAAGTTTTGCAGCCTGGATTTCTCCTTTCCGCAACCAGGCTGAAATGGCATAAGGCTCCCTGATCTGTTTTAGAGAAATGCTGAATGCCACTTTCAATTCCCGGTTGAAGTAATAATTCTCCCAGGCTGCAGGACTGCTCATGCCGAAGAACTTAAGTAAATGCATGGTTTTTTCTTCCATGTTGGCAGATTCCGGAATCCAGCCTTTTTTTATCAGTTCCGATAAAGGAAATAATCGTGCCCATTGGGCTGATTGTTTGAGAATCTCATGTCGTTTTTCGCGAGCTATGTATTCATCATAATGGCGCTGGTTAATGATCCAGAAATGGGCAGGTATCCGGGTGACACTTTCAAATTGCACTGCCATATCAGGTGTAATGGCGCTATCGCCTTTCATTACTGCAATGATTGTTTTTTCGGGTTTGCCGGTACGTATGGCAAACTCCTTTGGTCCCATACCCATCTCCTGAAGCTTCTCCTCCAGGGTTTCACCCGGATGTGGGAGTGACTGTGGAAAGTATTGATTTTGATTTGACATGGTTATTTCTCTTTGTGGTAGTTTATTATTTCAATAATCTCTACGCCTGATATTTCCAACCAGATATATTGACCGGCATCGTTTAATGGAATGGGATTTTCCAGGGGTGTAAATACCAATCGGTATGGTTGATCCAAATCGCAACTCCATTGGCCTTTTCTGTTTTGAGTCAGTTCGTGGAAGTTACCTGGTAAATCTCTGAGATCTTCCAATGTATTTGCAAACTTCAATTGTGCCAATCTTCTTTTTAACAAAATAGCCCTGACTTTCCCAAGTTCCTTTAGCATCTTACGGTCGTCGTTTGCTAATTTTTCAAGTTTCTTATCCTTAAATTTTATTTCCACAGCAAAGATATTAATTGTTTTGACTTACAGTATCTGTAACCTGAAATAATTATTATTGTTTAACTATGTAGCTTTGTCTTAATTTGTTAGTATTGGATTTAAATAAATTCTTTCAATTTACTCCATTCCTCAACTTTCTTCTCCCACTTTATGCTTGCATTTGCCGGACTGCTTGAAGGTAATGAAATGAGATTTACAGTATCAATGTTTGCAATGTATTTCCTGAATAAGCGTTCTGATGTCTTTCCATTAAATCCGATGGCTTTCAGGTGAGGGTGAGAGGAAATAAAGTCCCTGATATCGTTGGGCATTTCTTCGGAGATATTGCTGTCCAGACTTCCATTCCTAATGCAAGTGCGGCAAGTATCCCAAAGGGCAATTTTGTTTTTAGTCAACCATGCTTTTTTATCCTCGTAGTTGTCAGGCACCTGTTTTCCTGTAATTCCGGAAAGTAGTTTCCAGAAAAGATTGCGTGGATTCGCATAATAAGCCTGTTGTTTCAATGACTCCACGCCAGGCATGGTTCCCAGGATTAGAAGATGGCATGCTTCATCTTCAATCGGGGGAAGTCCTTCAATATTCCCCCCAATTGGAATCAATGGATCAGAGTCTTTCTTTTTATTGAATGTTGCCATAACCTTATTGTTGCTCCCTGATGGATGCCGGGATATTATTTTCCGGTGTAGTAATTGTAATCTTTTTGCAAGGTATTCAGTAATTCTCTTTCGCTTTTAAATGGATTGCGAATATTCATGACAGATTCTATTTTCCGGACCAGTTGGGTTAAGAGTTTAAAATTGTCCTGAGTGAAAGCTATTTCGGCATTTTCCTTTATAATTCTCATATCATTATCACTGAATAGCATGACCATATTCTGTGCAAAATAGGGTTCGTATTTTTCATCAACATCCATGAGTATTGTGTGCGATATATTGTATTTTGATTTTTCAGAAATAACAGATGTTCCAGCAGCCATATCTCCGAGACGTTGGGTATGTTTTGTGATCATCATCGTAACCAGCCCGGGAGCAAAACCCATGTTAATATCCACCAGGCAAAATATCCATCGGATTAAAAAATCAAAGAACCCTGCCTGATAGCCATCAATCTTTACAACTTTTATCTTCACAAGTTTCTTTCCTAAGGTCTGTCCTTCCATGAGTGTTTCAGAGACGAGCGTATAAAATAAAACCGGCAAGGAAAGCAAGCACACAATGGCAGTATACAGGATGTTGTTTTGTCCTGAAAAATCTTTTACATTAAATATCTGGAAAAACAAAATATATGCAACTACTATGTACGCAATTTTTATCAGTAAATCAGCACCATAAGCCAAAATGCGTTCTCCAACAGATGCCGTTGTAAAATAGAGCTTAACATTTTGTGTCGTTATTATTTGTAAATTTGACATTTTTTTATATTTTTGTATTTAGTATGAGAGAAATAGCCTTTATAAAACAGAATAAAACAAAATGGTTAGCCTTTGAAGACTCTTTAAAGGAGAAAAGGAATCATAATCCGGATGAACTTGCCGGTTTGTATATCCAGTTGTTGAACGACCTTTCCTATTCACAGACTTATTATCCAAAAAGCAAAACCACGGTTTATCTTAATTTTCTGGTTTCGCAAATGTACAGAAAAATTTATAAAACCCGACGTTTAGAACATAACAGGGTTGCATATTTTTTTAATACGGAAGTACCATCGCTGGTATATCAGTATCGTAAGCACGTGTTGTTTGCGTTTGTTCTCTTTTTCTTTTTTTGTTTGTTGGGAGTGTTGTCTGCACGAAACGATCAGACTTTTGTTCGCCTGATCCTGGGAGATGATTATGTAAACATGACCCTTAAAAACATTGATAAAGGGGATCCGATGGCTGTTTACAAATCGGGTAATTCAATGGGTTCATTTATCGGAATTACAATGAACAATATTGGAGTAGCGGCAAAGGCATATATTTATGGACTTTCGGCGGGAGTCTTTACATTTTATGCTGCTTTACAAAATGCCATCATGCTCGGGTCTTTTCAATATTTCTTTTATGAACAGGGTGTTTTTGTTGCCAGTCTAAAAGGCATTTGGCTGCACGGTGCCATGGAAATATTCAGTATCGTTATTTCTACGGCTGCAGGATATATACTGGCAAGTTCAATCCTTTTCCCTAAAACCTACTCTAGATTGGTCTCATTCAGAACCGGAGTTCAGGATAGCCTGAAGATTTTTATCAGTATAATTCCTTTTTTTGTTGCTGCAGGTTTTATCGAAGGATTTGTAACCCGTCACTCCAATACCATGCCTCTTTGGCTTGATATAGTCATCATTGCCGGTACTTTGTCCATTATTTCGTTTTACTATTTAATTTATCCATTTATAATCCATAAAAAACAAAGCCATGTCGGAATTCCAACTTTACAAAAAGCGTGATTTTAGTGCCTTTATGAGTGACACAATGCAGTTTTTCAAACAATTCTGGAAGAATTATTTCAGGAATTATGTTGTAATCAACGGGGCACTGCTGTTGTTGATGTGTGTGTTGTATTTCATATTTTTTAAAGACCTGTTTAAGGACCTGTCGAACCCGGGTGCACATGCCGGATCGTTTTTTACGAACAGCAGTAATTTAACCATTGTGGGAATCGTGTTATTCATTATAGTGTCAATTGCTTTATCCGTTTTTTCCACAGCTTTTCCAATGATCTATTTAAAATTACTGAAAACAAAAGGGGAAGAACCTATCACTTCCTCCGAACTTTTTAATGGAATAAAAGATATTGCCGGACGAATGATTTTGTTTGGATTGATATCAATATTCATTTTGCTTCCACTTGCATTCATTGTATTTGGACTCGGAGCGCTCCTCAGCATAATAATTATCGGAATTCCAGTGCTTATATTGGCTATGCCTACTTTTATGGTTTGGAGTTTGCAGTCTTTGTATATCTATCTTGATGAGGATGCTTCGTATTTCAGTTCGTTGGGTAAAGGCTTGAAAATTACATTTGAAAAATACTGGCACGTGGTGGGTTCAGCTCTTGTCTTGTTTATGTTTGTCATGATTGTCAACGGCATATTCAGCATGGTGCCTGCAATGATGATGATGAGTTCAGTTATTACAACTGGTGGCCATCCGGAGGCAGTGACAATGACTCCAACCATGCTTTCATTCTATGTTCTCGGAATGATTTTTACATTCTTTGCCTATAATATCCTGTACATTCATCAAGGTTTGATTTATTACAGTTCTCAAGAAAATAGTGCACATTTCCAGGCTCTTTCTGAGATTGAAAACATAGGCAGAGATGAGGCATAAAGTTCTGATTCTGTTTTTTCTATTCTGGACATTCCAAACATTGCCGTTTGCACAGGTTGCAACACACAGGTTACAGAAGTATTTGCCAAAACTTTCTACCGACTCAATTATTTCCGAAAAGAAGGAGGAACGAATTGTTCAAATGAAAAAACTCTTTCAATCGGTACCCGGTGATACTGCAACAAAGAAAGTAGTATCACTGGATCCTGATTTTAAGGAAAAATACCTTTCCGACCAGGGCTTTAATTATAATCATGAAGAAGGCACTAAATCCTTTTTAAAGCGTTTATTGGAAAAATTAAGCTTGCTTCTAAATAAACTTTTTGGAACCGACAAGCTGTCTAAATACTCTGACCTGACCCTTATAGTCTTTAAAATACTATGCGGATTGGTTGTTTTGGTTGCACTTTATTTTGTGATACGCCTGTTGATGAATCACAAAGGCAAGTGGTTTTTCTCAAAAAAGAATGAAGCCATACCTATTGATATCAATAATACGGAACAGCTTATACAGTCGGCCGATTTTGAACAACTTATATCCGGGATTGAACAGCTTGGTGATACCCGCCAGATTATCAGGCTTTATTATCTTTGGTTACTGAAAGACCTGAAAGATAATGAACTCATCGTCTGGGTACCCGAAAAAACAAATTCCGATTACCTGTCTGAGCTGAAAGAAGAAAGTTTACGAAAAAAGTTCTCCTACCTTTCTTATCTCTACAATTACATCTGGTACGGCGAGTTTGCGATTGGTGATGAAGATTATATCACTGCCAAAAGTGCGTTTTTAAATTATCTGAAAGGAGACCGGCAACATGGATAAAACGCTCAAAATATACATTGCCGCACTAATTGGAGTAATAGTTCTGATTGTTGTTCAGGATATGTATAAGACAACGCCAACCAATTGGAAGCCTTCCTATTCGTTGGATAAAAAAAATCCCCTTGATTTGTATGTCTTTAATCATGAAGTGGAAAAGATTTTCCCGAATGATAAACTGAAACGAGTTACGGCTACACCCTTTGAGTATTTCAGGGAAAATAAAGAACCTGCTAATTTCTTGATAATAAATGAAAATATGTACAATCTGGCCGATTCAGTTATTTTGGAACAGGTTAGTAAAGGCAGCAACCTTTGGATCAGTGCTGAAAATTTCATGAAGAGTTTTACTGATACTCTTAATCTGAATTACAGTTATGTAGAAAATGATTTTTCATTGGAGAAACAGGATTCTGTTAAGCTTACGTTGACAATGTCAAACTGGAGCAAGAAACATTTTTATTTACATCCGGTTTTTAATACCTATTCCTTTGTTGCTATGGACAAAGCTACTACAACCATACTTGGGAAAATGGAGATGCCGGACGGAGAATTATATCCAAATTTTGTACGTGTTAAGTTTGGCAAGGGAACTATTTTTCTGCATAATCAACCGGAGGTGTTTTCGAATGTGGCCATGTTGTATCCAAATAGTTCGGCCGACTATGTTTCCCATGTGCTTTCGTATATCCCACAGGATAAACCGCTTATTTGGTTTGTTCAGGGGCAGACACGCAATACAGGCAGGCCGGTAAATGAGACCGCCCTTTCGGTAATATTCCGGTATCCGGCATTGCGCATGACCTGGTTGTTGTTTATTTATGGCATCTTGCTGTATCTCTTATTTAATGCCAAACGCCGCCAGCGTATTGTTCCTGTGGTAAAACCGTTGAAAAATACAACCGTTGAATTTGTACAAACCATTGGGAACCTGTATTTCCAGGAAGGCAGTACGTCCAATATTCTTGGAAAAAAGATCATCTATTTCCTTGACCGGATTCGGCACACCTATTACCTGGATACAGGCAAGTTGGATTATAATTTTGCAGAAAAACTACAAAACAAATCGGGAAAGGACAAAGTATTGATTGATGCAATCCTGACTTGTATCAGTGATTTTCAAAAGCTTAAAACATCTGTTCCTTCGGATTTGATAAAGTTAAACAATCTGATTGAAGAATTCTGGAATGATGAAAACTAAAAATATATAACTTATAGTATGGATATGGAAACCGAACAAATTGAAATCAAAGACATTCATTTCGAATCACGTATCGACCTGGGTGAATTGCAGCAAAACATGGATGCTGTCCGCCTGGAATTAAAAAAAGTAATAGTAGGGCAGGACAAAATGATCGACCATTTGCTGGTGGCCATGCTTGCCAACGGCCATGTGTTACTGGAAGGGGTTCCCGGGGTAGCAAAAACTATCGCCGTGAAACTGCTTGCCAAAGCGGTGGATGTAAAATTCAGCCGCATCCAGTTTACGCCCGATTTGATGCCCTCCGATATCCTTGGGACTTCAGTATTCGATCTAAAAAAGACTGAGTTTGAATTCCGTCCGGGGCCTGTGTTTTCTAATCTGGTATTGATTGATGAGGTGAATCGTTCACCTGCAAAAACTCAGGCAGCCCTTTTCGAAGTTATGGACGAACGTCAGATCACCATCGATGGGAATTCCTATAAAATGGACACCCCTTTTCTGGTCATGGCAACCCAAAACCCGATAGAGCAGGAAGGGACTTATCGGTTACCGGAAGCACAGCTCGACCGTTTTATGTTTAAGGTGGTGATCGATTATCCCGGTCTGGAAGACGAATACGAAATTATCCGCCGTGAGCATGTTGCTGTGGAAGGCGATAAAACAGTTGATGTGAAAGCAGTGATTACAGGGGCGCAGATTATGGAATACCAGGGAATTGTTCGCAGGATTATTGTCGAAAAGGATATTATTGAGTATATCGCTAAGATAGTCAAGAATACCCGTGAAAATCCGTTCCTGTATCTGGGTGCTTCCCCTCGTGCTTCGATAGCCATATTGAATGCTTCCAAAGGGTTTGCAGCTTTGCGTGGACGCGATTTTGTAACTCCTGAAGATATTAAAGACTCTGCAGTGGTTGTATTGCAGCACCGCCTGATAGTATCCCCCGAAAAGGAAATGGAAGGCCTGAAAGTTGAAGATATTGTGAAACAAATTATTGAATCGGTAGAAGTTCCACGTTAAATGAAGGTACTGAAATCTTTATATATCAACCATCTGTTTTTTTATATCCTGATGGGTATAGGAGGACTGTTTTTTCTTTCATTCTTTGTGAAATGGATGTTTGATGTGGCAGTAATCTTGTTTGTGCTGTATTTGCTGGTCACGGTTATCGATATTTTCGCGCTCTATTATAACAAAAATGGTATTGAAACCGTGCGTGAATTGCCCGATAGATTATCGAACGGTGATGAGAATATTATTCAGATCAGCCTGAAGAATAATTATCCGATACCGGTCTTTCTGGAAATAATTGATGAGATACCGTTTCAGTTTCAAAAGCGTGATTTTCTGATTCAACTACGGTTAGCTGAAAATGAGAAGAAAGTAATCAAATATTCCCTTCGCCCTACCGAGCGTGGAGAATATTTCTTTGGGAAGCTGAATGTTTATGTAAAATCATCCATACGTCTTGTTTCAAAGCGCTATGTTTCAGCCGAAAACTCATACATTGCCACTTACCCCTCATTTATTCAGTTGCGGAAGTATGATATGATGGCATTCTCAAATCAGATGTTAGGATATGGTTTAAAGCGTATCCGCCGGATAGGCCAGACCATGGAATTTGAGCAGATAAAGGAATATGTGCAGGGAGACGATATGCGTATCATCAACTGGAAAGCTACTTCGAAGAAGAATTCCTTAATGGTGAACCAGTACCAGGATGAAAAGTCACAGCCTGTCTATCAGGTGATCGATACAGGTCGCTCCATGCAAATGCCCTTTCTGGGACTCAGCCTGCTGGATTATGCCATTAATGCCACGCTGGCATTCAGCAATATTGTGTTGAAAAAATATGATAAAGCAGGCATGTTCACCTTTTCAAAAAAAACCGGTAACTATGTGGCTGCTGACCGGCGTGCCGGACAAATGCATAAACTGATGGAATCGCTTTATCGCATTGAAACTGATTTTCTAGAGAGTGATTTCAGTAGATTGTATGTGGATATGAAGCAGACTGTCACACAGCGGAGCCTGATTATGCTTTATACTAATTTTGAAACGATGGATGCCCTGCGCAGGCAGCTTAGCTATCTGAAAGGCATTGCAAAAAACCATTTGCTGATTGTAGTATTTTTTGATAATACAGAACTGAACCGGCTTATTACCAAACATGCTAAGAACGTGCAGGAAGTCTACGACAAGGCAATTGCTGAAAAGTTATCTTTCGAAAAGCGTCTTATTGTTCAGGAACTGAAACAGCATGGCATCCAGTCCATCCTTACCCAGCCTGAAAACCTCACCATGGACACTATCAACAAATACCTGGAACTAAAAGCAAGAGGAATGATCTGATGATCATTCCTCTTGCTTTGTTCAAATGACAATTTGTGAATAGCCTTTTGGTAAGCCTGACTTTATGAAAAGTATAATTATTCTGTCTGCTATTAACTCTACGCAAGAAAAAGTGCTGCAGCAAAGGGTATCATGATAATGAGTGAAATAATCAGTGCCTTCCAGATTTTCTTTTTGGGTAGAATGTTTTCGTCAGGTATGTTTCTTTTGAAAAAGAACTCTGAAAGTACTAAACCACCGATAGCATTTACAAGGTAAGTGCTGCCTGTATTAGGTGTGGCAAACAAATTCAGTATATAGATACTAAGTGCTGTGTATACTACCGAAAATGCAAGTACCTGATAAGCTTCTTTCTTCTTCTGTAAGGCAAATAAATTCTGCATTAATAATACACCTCCAAAGATAGAAGTAAAAAAGATTGAAAATCCCCAAACAGCTCTTTTTGAGTAAATCTTTACAATCTCTTCTGTTCCTGTTAATTCAAATTGCGATAGTTTGTCCGGTTCCATGTATTTTGTGTGTTTTATCTATAACTTTCAGGTACAAATATAAGGAATAGTTTTGAATATTAAACTAAAGATTGTTCTCTGGTTTTTTCTGGCAAATGCTGAGTTGCAGTATCAATAATCGTTCTGATAATCAATTATGAGCAAACACAAAAGATAGTTCCCGGTATTACTTTATCATCTGATCAAATACCAGATAGTATATTCTGCCAATGATGGATAAGATAACCAAAAATATAAAATAACTGCTTCGTTTGGTAAGTTTATCGGAATTTTTATTCCGCTGTATAGTTATAAATGCCCAGGACAGAAATGCAATTAAGAGTAAACCTGCAGGCAAAACAATAAATTTTTCTTTTGTTACATAGAATGCTATAAACAACGAAATAGCAATCATCGGAATGGTAGAAAATAATTTATTTTTCTTTCGTGCAGCTATCTGTTGAAGTACGCCAAAGTCTGCAAGGCTTTTTATCAGTTCATCCCTTTCAGCAATGCTTGCCGGAATTAAAATCATTTGGTTGGTTTCTGCTGATTTAATAACGATCATTCCTTCTGCACTTTCAACGATATATTGAATTTCGTCTTTTGCGATCGTAATCGTAGGAACATTGTGCTGCGTGCGGGTGATTGTGTCATCAACTATCTCAAGTTCATACGTGTCCCACATCTTCTTTTGCCTGCGCATGCTTGCCCAAAGACTTATCCCCACACAAACTGCAATGAGCGGAATTACTGTATAAAGGATATCATAGGAAGCATTTTCCTGTTGGTAGGTTGCTGCAATAACACCTGCACAAGCTGCCATGACTCCAATGGTTAGCGAACGAACCGTCACTTTTTTTGCCTGCGCTTTATATCCTGCCGGATCAAGTTTAAATATGCTCATACATTGTCCTGATTTTTTGTTATTTATTTCAAATTAGTGCTTAAATATTCACATTACAAATGTAGTGAAAGTTTTTATAATAGTTCTGAATCGACAATTGCATTCATCGTGTTAAATGAAGCCGTGATATTTATTTTTAACTTCCAATGTCCACATCGTGCAGAATGCCCAGGAATTAATCCATAAGAACTTCCTGAATGTGCTTTGATTAGGTTAGTTGTTTTCCCCATAGTGTTTTCTCCTGTTATGTTGAAAGGTTCTTATTCAGCGGTAAAAGTAAGGAGGAGCTATGCCGAGTGGTGGCTTAGGTGGAAGGAATTTAAGTATGATTTTTGAAATACTTTGAATGGTTTTTATTCCAACTATTCTTTTCATTGATTTTAATTATCCATCATCAATTTGTCAGGATAACACCATGATGTCACCACGATATCACTGATAATCCATATATAATCCATATATGATCCAATAATAATCCATATATAATCCATACTTATATAGATATGGAATATATATGGATTATTATTGGATGATTAATTGGTTATTTATCTATAAAGTGCGACATCATGGTGACATCGTGGCGACATCTTCAAGGAAATGTTCCGAGTTCAGTGTTATGTGAATAGAATCATGCTACAAAGGGAATAACCACTTCAGATAGTGACGGCCTCACTCCGAGTGAGGCCGTCACTACTAACCAGTTAACCAATCAACCAATCCACTTACTTCAGGTTCCGGTATTCCTTGGGTGTCAGGTGGTACTTCTTGGCAAATTCGCGGTAGAAGTGGGCCTTGTTGTTGAAGCCGCAGACGAACATGATTTCCTGAACGGTTTTGTTGGTGGTCTTAAGCAGCTTTTCGGCCTGCTTGAGGCGGATGGAACGGATGTATTCGGTGGGGGTCTGGCCGATGAGTTCCTTCATCTTACGATAGAGCTGCATCTTGCTCAGTGCCAGCTCGCCGGCAATGAAGTCAAGGGTGAGGGAGTCGTTGTCCATTTGCTGGTGGATGATCCGGGTGATGTTCAGCATCAGTTCCTTGTCTTCTTTGTGGATGAGCTTACCTTCGTACTGTTCCAGGGAGGCATAGGTGGATTCACTGTAATCGAGTATTGCCTGGTTGCGGTGGAGCAGGCTTTCGACCTGTGCTTCCAGGTGACGTGGATGGAAAGGCTTGCTCAGGTAAGCGTCGGCACCGGTTTCAAGTCCTTCAATCTGGTTCTCCACCGAGCTTTTTGATGACAACAGGATAATCGGGATATGGCGGGTGAGTTCCTGCTTTTTCATGATCTTTATAAATTCTACCCCATCCATCACCGGCATGATGATGTCGCAAATGATAAGCAAGGGCATCCGTATTTTCATAAGCTCCAACCCTTCACGGCCATTGGCAGCCTGGGCAATTTCATACCGGCTGCTCAGGAAATCACAAAGCATTTCCCTGATTTCACTTTCATCATCAATGATCAGGATCAACCCTTCTTTTTCGGTGTCGGGGATAGAGATCTGTATTTTCTGCTCCAGGTCTATTGGTGTAGATTCTTTTGGTAGTGGTGAAAACAAATGGGCATCATGCTTTTTGGGAGATGCCGTTTCATCCATGTCCTGCTGGGGCAGGCTTACCACAAAAGTAGTGAAGGATTCACCATCACTTTCCACTTCAATAGTTCCCTGCAATACTTCCACTATGTTTTTGCACAGGGCAAGGCCTATGCCGTTACGGGTTTCGATACCCTTCGAGAGTTGCATTTCAAACCGTTCCAATACTTCGAAACGGTCGAAGATAGTTTGCTGGTATTCGGGTTTGATGCCTATCCCTGTATTGGTGACTCTTATGATCAACCGGTTATGTTTTGTTTCTGCCAATACTTTTATAGTCTCATTCTCCGGGGTGTATTTTACAGCATTTGAGATCAGGTTGAACACAATTTTCTCAATGCTGTCACGGTCGGTTTGCCATATAATTGCAGGAGGAATAAATGAGAAACTCAACAGGATCTTTTTCTCTTCGAGCATTTCCATGAAGTTATCGGACACAAACTTGACCAGTTCAGGTATATCCACTTTTTCAATATCCAGCCGGAGATGACCGGTCTCTGCCTTCCGGAAATCGATGAGCTGCTGTATCAGTGTCTGCATACGTTCGGAGTTCGACTTGATAATGTTGACATATTTCCGTGTATACTCATCGGTGGAATGGGTGCGGAGCAATTGCTCGCAGGGTCCGTAAATCAGGGTGAGTGAATTGGAAAACTCATGGGCAATGTTGGTAAAGAAACGCAATTTAGCCTGGTGAATTTCTTCAATCTTCTGTTTTTCCAGGTCCTTGAGCATGATATCATTCCGTGCAGCCAACTGGTCTTTCACAACCCGCCTGATAACAGTAAACAATGCCAGCAATAGCATTGAATAAATCAGATAGGCAATCGGACTGGCCCACCACGGTGGTAAAATACGGATGGGCAGGGTATAGTATTGGTTGCTCCATATTTTATCGGCATTGCTGCAGTGTACTTTCAACAGGTAATTCCCCTCGGGCAGGTTGGTAAACACGATGGTATTGGAAGTCCCCAACTGGATCCATTCCTTCTGGAAACCCTCCAGCATATACGATATCTCACATTTTGTGCCCGAGAGGAAATCCAGCGGAATGAATTTAAAGCTGAATGATTTGTTTTTATACGACAGGGTCAGGACTTCACGTTTCGATTTCATGCGCGAATAATCCGATATATTCGACTCTATATTGTCGACGAAGAACGCATCAAGTATCAACGAAGGCATGTAGTTGCTGTGGGATATTTCGAGGGGATTGAACAGGTTAAAGCCACTGATTCCCCCAAAATAAAACTGATGGGTATACGGATTGTTGTAAAAGGCACCATCGGAGAACTCGTTATTCTGCAAACCATCTTTTTTGAAATAGGACACAATCCGGAAGGAAGACTTATCCTGAATTAATTTGGCCAGCCCCTTGTTAGTGCTCAGCCAAAGGTTATGTTCCTTATCTTCGAGGATGCCATGGATGGTATTGTTAGGCATGCCCTCTTTTTCGGTATACCGGGCAAATACCGGCCTGCCTTTGTCAAAACGCAGGAGTTTGTTCAACCCCATGCTCGTTCCTGCCCACAGTGTCCCCCGGGTGTCTTTATACAGGCACAGGATATCGTCGCTGCTGATAAAATCAGTTCCTTTAGCCGAATACCTGTAGTTTTGAAACTGTCCGGTACCGACATTAAAGCGGTTGAGGCCGCCGCCCCGCGTAGCAATCCACAAATGGGTGGCGTCGTCACGAATAATGGAATACACTATGTTGTTACTCAGTGAGGTAGGGCGATTGTTACTGTAAATGTATTGGGTATAATTTTTAATGGAATAGGGGTTGGTACTCCGGTCGATTTCCAGCTTGTACATACCATACCCACTGGTGCCTACCCACAAGGTATTGGCATCGTCGGGAAGGATTGAATACACGGAGGAGAGGTTGATCTTACGCTGCAGGCTTTCGGTGACCGCCAGGGTAAAAATCTTTTTCCTGTTGGTGTCGTAATAATTGATACCCAGCCCATCAGTGCCGATCCAGTACTCATTGCCACGACCCTGTACCATGGTAAAGACTGAATTGTTCAGCAGACCGTCAGCAGTTGTAAAATGCTGTTTGATGGTGGCTTCCTGTTTGTCATCCTTACGGGTAAAAGTATAAATCCCACTTCCTTTGGTACCTACCCAAAGCGTCCGGTCGGGGCTTTCGAAGAAGGTACGTACCGAACTGTTGCCGAAATTTGGGGTATTCTCGGACGAATAGGTGCGGAATTTCTCCCGTGAAGGGGAGAGTTGCCAGATCCCCCGGGTGTCGGTTCCTACCCAAATGATGTGCTGGGTTCCCACGTAAAGTGATAAAACAGAAACATTGGAAAGCACAGGCTCAATGTTTTTCGACTTCAGGTCGTACCGGTACAAACCGTTGGCTGTGCCCCACAACTGGTAATTATCAATAAAAACCATGGCCCTGATGATTCCAATTTTCTGACCTCCGGTGGTTGATTCAGCCAGAATACCTTCCGAGATACGATACGAAAAGATCTTTCCATCCACCGTTTGCATCCACATCTCGTTGTTTGTCCGGTAAAATACCGATTCAATATTCTTTAGAAGCTGGAACTGTATGACATTCTCGATCACAGGGGATTCCGGTGTTCCTTTTTTAAAGACAATTTTATACAACATCTTTTCTTCGGTGTACAACCACAGGTTGTCATCTACATCAAAAAAGATCTTACGGGTCCTGTAATTATTTACGCCTTTGAGATGGTTGAATTGATGGGTTTTGGCATTGAAGAAGTACACACCCTGGTCGTATATTGCGGCAAACATACGG
Organism: Paludibacter sp.; assembly: GCA_028710415.1. Taxonomy (GTDB): domain Bacteria; phylum Bacteroidota; class Bacteroidia; order Bacteroidales; family Paludibacteraceae; genus Paludibacter. Next base: position 97,920 of record JAQTUE010000006.1, read on the forward strand.
TTTGAATGATTCCGTGCAATGAAAAAGGAGTTTTCGGTAAATATTGTCGAGTTGCCATTGTCTGTGAAAAAGCGTTCGAAGGTATTGTTCCTGGTATCCATCCTGTTAATGCCCCAATCGGTGGCAATCCATTGAATGTTCTTCTGTTCCTGAACGATATTGCGGATGATATTGTTACTGATACTGTGAGCATTTCCAGGGTCGGGTTTATAGACTTTAAATTCCCTGCCGTTGTACCCGTTCAACCCATCCCATGTGCCAAACCACAGCAAGCCTTCCGAATCCTGGTTAATGGCATTGATGGAGCTGTTCGAAAGCCCATCGTTGTTGGTCAGGTTCGAGATATCATAACTGAAAGCCGGAAAGGATAAAGAAATGAACAGCAAGATAAAAAGTAGTGCTTTTTTCATTGAAGCCAAATTTGAGATATGGTATGATTAGATTTGATCAATATCAATAAATCAGACCTCACCCCAACCCTCTCCAAAGGAGAGGGAGTAAGAGCTGAGGGTTGAATAATATTTATATGAAATAAATATTGTTTCATATATATTTATATATAAGCTTCTTGATACTACACCCTGGCTCCCTCTGCTTTGGAGAGTGTAGGGGGAGAGGTCTGAATGTTGAGATTATTAGAACAACCTATTTTCCTACTATATACAAATTTACTATCATAAAGGTTCAAAATTACACACAAAAAGGTATCTTTTTTCATCAAAAGAGTATCATTTTCTTAAAACGATAAAAACACATACCTTTTTGTCAAAAAAAGATACTAATGGGAAGAGATTGCCCGTCTATATTTGCATTCGAATAGTACTTAAATCAAATAATATTATGGATATTGCCAAACGATCAACAAATAATCCCCTGATGCGTCCCAGCGACCTGAAAGCAGGAATCAGTGGAATGGAGATTACCTGCCTGCTCAACCCGGGTGTTTTCAGGATGAATAATAAGACTTGGCTGCTGCTCCGCGTAGCTGAACGCCCCACGCAAATAGAAGATAAGATCAGCTTTCCCATTTATACTCCCCAGGGTACGATCGAAGTATTAAGTTTTGATAAGAACGACCCTCAACTGGATGCCACCGACCCGCGTGTCATCTTATACAAAGGAAAAAACTACCTGACCACCCTTTCCTATTTAAGACTGGTGTGCAGTGATGACGATATTCACTTCCAGGAAGATCCAGCCTATCCACCTATTTTTGGACAAGGTGACCTCGAAGCTTTCGGCATTGAAGACTGCCGGGTAGCTACCATGGACGATGGTTATTACCTCACCTTTACGGAAGTATCTTCGGTAGCTGTAGGCGTCGGACTGATCGCCACGAAAGACTTTACCCATTTCGACCGCAAAGGAATGATATTTCCCCCTCACAATAAAGACAGTGCCTTGTTCGAAGAAACTATCAATGGGATGTATTATGCCTTCCACCGGCCAAGCAGCCCTGAACTGGGCGGTAACTATATCTGGCTGGCCGAATCCCCTGACAGGGTGCATTGGGGAAACCATAAATGTGTTGCCATTACCCGCGAAGGCAGTTGGGATGAAGCACGGGTAGGAGCAGGGGGTGCTCCGATTAAAACATCAGAAGGCTGGCTCGAGATATACCATGGTGCCAATAAGGACCACCGTTATTGCCTGGGTGCTTTACTACTCGACCTGAATGATCCAACGAAAGTTCTGGCACGAAGCAAGGAACCGATCATGGAACCGATTGCCGAATACGAACAAACCGGATTCTTCGGGAATGTGGTCTTTACCAACGGACATTATGTTCAGGGTGATACCATTAAGATTTTCTACGGTGCCAGCGACGAAGTGATCTGCAGTGCCGAATTCTCAATAACAGAAATATTAAACTCCTTAAAGAAGTAATATGGCCAATAAATTAGCCGGAGAATTCCTGTTCTTCAAGACCCAACCTAAAAATATACGGACACTGTTGATCACCAACATGCTGTATGGGATGATTTTACCAATCATCGAGATATTTGTTGGTGCCTATATCATGCGCAATACGGGGAATTCAACTTATGTCGTTATCTTTCAGCTTTTCATGTATATCGGTGTGGTGAGTACCTCCATTTTGAATGGTGCCTTACTAAAAGTGTTCAAAGTAAACTGGTTGTATAGTTTTGGGATTGTGCTCTCCGCCATTGCCTTGATGGTGATGATGTTTGTCCATTCCATAGGTATCGTACAGTTAGGATTTGCAGGATTTGCCATTGGTGCATCTACCGGATTCTTCTGGACCAACCGCTATTTACTGGCACTAACAGCCACAAACGATAAGAACAGGAATTATTTTTTCGGCCTTGAATCATTCTTCTTCTCCTTGTGGAGTATCGTAATCCCTTTGATGGTGGGTGCTTTTTTAGGAACGATTGACGGGAAAGTCTTGTTTGGATATGCTATCAATTTCAATATGGGGTATCAGATTATCACAGTAATCGTATTTGTTATTGCTATTTGTGCGTGCCTGGTATTGGCGAAAGGTGATTTTGTGAACCCGGTACAAAAGAAATTTATCTATTTCAAATACCATGTATTGTGGCAGAAGTTCCTGGCTTTGGCCAGCCTGAAAGGAATGGTTCAGGGCTTTTTGGTTACAGCGCCTGCTATCCTGGTCATGCGGCTGGTAGGAAATGAAGGTTCGTTGGGACTGATACAGGGTATCGGGGGTGGTGCAACTGCCATTATCGTCTATGTACTTGGACGAATTGCCAAACCGGAGCACAGGATGAAGATCTTTGGATTTGGATTATTTGTATTCTTCATTGGAACACTGGTAAATGGAATCATGTTTTCTGCCATAGGGGTTATCATATTCGTACTTTGCAAGGTGTTATTCCAACCCTTACATGACCTGGCTTATTTCCCAACCATGATGAAAACGATTGATACTGTTTCAGGCATAGAGAAACGGAATGAATATGCGTACATTTTAAGCCATGAAGTCGGCCTGTTTATTGGAAGGGCTTCGGGTATGATATTGTATATTTCACTGGCTTACTTTGCTTCCGAGATCTTTGCATTGAAATATGCCCTGATTATTGTGGCAGGATTGCAGCTGATATCACTGCCGCTGGCAAAACATATTATTAAAGAAATAGACACGAAATATAAAGGTTAATTGTTCCGTGTTCAATGTTTCGTGTTCCGTGTTTTCTGTACTTGAAGCAGTCTGCAATTGGAATAATGATATTTAAGTTCAGTGTTCCATGTTCAGCGTTCCGTGTTTTCTGTGTTTGAAGCAGCTTACAATTGGAATAATAAAATTAAATAATGAAACGAATTAACATGGGGCACTGTATCATCTTAATCAAGAATAGTACGCAAAAAGCAAAATACGGAACGCAAAACACGGAACACGGAACTCAGAACACTGAACGCAAAACGAAATAACATGAGAACTTATAAATTAACTCTCTTCCTCATTCTCCTGGCAGGACATTTGTTTTCCTGCGTGGCGAGTGATAACTACGGAAAGCCGGTTGTACAGACGGCTATTCCGAGGATAGAAATGATGCCGAATGCACCAACACCCTATAAGATTCTCAACTGGAAACAAAAGGCGAAAGATTATGATGCGTATGTGTTCGATTTCAACCCGGATATGCCGGCAGGTAAAATGATCTGGCTGGATAACAGCCAGCGCAACCTGCCACAGATAACTTTTGGACTCTATACTGCCATTCACGATGTACGTCAGGGATCTGCCCACAACAACGGGGAATTCCATGAAAGCCTGAATTCACTGTCAGCCATCCTGGGAGCCGGGTTGATAGGAATCGACAAGACCCATCAGAATGGTTACAATTATGTGAAGATGATCCAGAACTACTTCAATTCAGGTACCGGATGGAATATCATGATGAACAATACCTGTCCGGAAGTAGCCCTCCAGGGAGGTGGGTATGGCCGTGACTGGTGGTATGATGTCTTGCCGAATGTCTTGTACTTTGCAGTATGCGATGTGTTCCCAAATGTAGATAATGCCGACAATATCCAGCGCAGCATTGCCGAGAAGTTTTGCAAGGCAGACTCTGTACTCAATGGGAACTATGATTATTCCTATTTTGATTATGGACGGATGCAGGGAATGGTGAATAAGATTCCTTTTCAGCAGGATGCTGCCGGAGGACATGGATACGTGCTCTATGATGCTTATATGAAATATAAAAACCCAAGATACCTGGCACATGCAAAATCGGCTATTGCAGCATTGAACAATCAAAAGGAAAGCCGCTTTTATGAGATACTGCTACCCATGGGAATATATACAGCCGCACGGTTGAATGCCGAACAAGGTACCAATTATGATATCGAAAAGATGATGAACTGGGTTTTCGAAGGTTGTAAGAATCCGAAAGCACGTAACGGTTGGGGCGTGATTGTAGGCAAATGGGGCGAGTATGATGTCAGCGGATTGCAGGGCAGCATCATCGACGGGGGCGGATATGCTTTCCTGATGAACAGCATGAAAATGGCCTGGCCGCTTGTACCGATGGTAAAATACGATCCACGTTTTGCACGGGCTATAGGGAAATGGATGCTCAACAATGTCAACTCAGCCCGGCTGTTTTTCCCAAATGAAATACCGGTCGGAAACCAATGGCTTCCTGAAATGAAAAACTATACGCATTCGGTAGTAGCCTACGAAGGTTTGCGGTATTCCGATTGTTACAATAAACCTGAGTTGAAAGATGTGCATCCTGTTGCATTGGGTGATGGACCAAACTGGAACTCAAAGAACCCGAAAGAAACTATGTTCAGCCTGTACAGCACTTCGCCGGTTGGAATCATGGGAGCAATTGTGGATACTACTGATGTAAAGATGATCCTGAGACTTAATTGCAACAAGACTGATTTTTATGCCAATACCACTTACCCAGCTTATTTGTATTACAACCCATACACAGTTTCAAAAAATGTGACCTATCATCCTTCAGGGAAAGTAGATGTATTTGATATTGTTTCAAAGAAATATGTAGCCAAAGCAATTAGTGGTGATACGCAAATTACGATACCGGCTGATCAGGCCAGTGTACTGGTTGAAATACCGGCCGGGGTTAAAATAGAAAACCATAAAAACAGGTTGACTGCAAATGGAATTCCTATAACCTTTAAATAGATTCTCAATACAAACATATTTCTAACTAAATTGTTTATAAATAACTGTTTATAGTATTATTGCCCTTCAATTCTTTTATAAAGAAAAACTTAATATTAATTGATTATACCTGTCATTATGAAAAAAACGCTGTTACTTATTTGTTTTGGGATTCTGAGTATAGTCCTGTATGCACAGGACCAGAACCAGGTAAATGGCATTGTAAAAGATGCTGCAACGAACGAACTCCTGATCGGGGTGAATGTCATTGTATCCGGAACCAATACCGGTACAGTTACGGGGATAAACGGTGATTTCAAGATTACAGTTCCAATGAATGCAACCTTAAAAGTATCGTATATCGGTTATAAGGCGCAAGAGATTAAAATGACAGGACAAAAGAACCTGACCATTCTGCTTGTGTCGGATAGTAAACTTATCGACGAAGTGGTCGTAGTGGGTTATTCCGTTCAAAAGAAACGGGATGTATTGGGTGCTATCGGCAAGGTCAGCGGTGAAGAACTATCAAAAATTCCTGTAGCATCAGCACAACAAGCCTTACAAGGCCGAGTTGCAGGTGTGGAAGTTGCTGCACAGACAGGTGCTCCGGGTGCACCGGTTTCAGTTCGGATACGCGGGGTCAACTCAATTGGATTGACAAATGACCCGTTGTATATTGTGGACGGTTTCCCGGTGGAAGGAGCCTTAAATAATATTTCACCGAATGAAATAGAAAGCATGACTATTTTGAAAGATGCTTCCTCAGCTGCCATTTATGGTTCGAGAGCTACCAATGGGGTTATATTGATTACTACTAAAACAGGAAAAGCAGGAGCTGCTAAAATTACATTCAATACCCAACTTGGATACCAGACACATGGTCACCTGACACCTATGGCCAATACCGACCAGTACATACAGATATACAACGAAGCAGCTGCAGCTGATAACCTGACCTCTGTGGTTCAACGCCCGCTGATAGCCGGTAGTTTCATCAAGCCATTTCCAAATGTGAATCACATTGCGGAGATATTCCAGACAGCACCACTTCAAACCTATGAACTCTCGATTAGCGGAGGGGATGATAAAACACAATACCTGATTTCAGGTTCTTATTTCAATCAGGTAGGTATCCTTACCCATACAGGATACGATCGTTTTAATATGCGATCAAACATCAATTCGGAAGTGAAGAAATGGCTGCATGTTGGGTTGAATGTGAGTGGTGGCATTTCAAATAACCGCGTAGTATCGAGTTCCGGTGATGGAGCAGCCGGGGAAGGTGGAAGTGTGGTACGTTATGCACTCTACAGAAGCCCGGCCATACCGATATTTAATGCCTCAGGAGGTTATGTGGATTTACCTTCCGAGTACTACGGCAATTCGGCATACAATTCATTTTTTGGTGACGGGTATAGCCCCGAAGGTCTGGCAGCCAATACCGACAGGGTTAAAAAGATCAAATCCTTACTTGCTTCAGGCAATGTCCTGATTAATTTTCCCTCAAACATTTTCTGGAAGAGTACTTTCGGAGTTGATTACAGCAACCTGGAAATAAGGGAGTTTAATAAAACATGGGGGACGTTGAATCGGATCAATGATCCAAATAGTTTAAATGTTTCAAGTTCAACCAACGTGAACTGGACCTTTAACAGCACGTTAAACCACAGTATTAAAATTGGCGATAACAGTAACCTGACCAGTTTGTTAGGAGTTGAAGCCATAAAAAGAGCCGGTTACGGTCTTTCTGCCAGTGACAGCCAGTTTACAAATACCGATCCAAACTTCCTGTATATCGGCAAAGGGGCTGTAGGTAAAAGTTCTGCCAGCCAGGGAGAAGATGGATCAAGCTTGCTTTCGTACTTTGCAAATGTAAATTATAATTACAATCAACAATATTACATCTCAGGAATTTTAAGGCGTGATGGTTCATCGCACTTTGTAGGTTCTAATCAATGGGGAACCTTCTATTCAGTGTCGGCAGGATGGAACATGGATTCAGAGGAATTTATTAAAAATATTGACAATATCAGCAAATTGAAACTTCGTACCGGATATGGTTCTATCGGGAATCAGGAAGTACCACCTTATTCCAACCTGGACCGTTATTCCCCGAATTATTATTACACGTTTGGCGGAGCTGCTTACAATGGATATGCCCAGACTTCACTGGGAAATACAGAATTGAAATGGGAAACCAGCAACCAGTTTAATATCGGTGTTGATCTGGAAATGTTTAAAGGATCGTTTGGAGCTACCGTGGATTATTTTTACAAAATCACTAAGGATATGTTGGTGAAGGCACCACTTCCACCTTCGGTAGGGAATGCATCGCCACCTTATATAAACAGCAACGGAAATGTCATGAATACAGGTATTGACCTGGAATTGTTCTACCGTGAAAAATACAAAGACGGAGGATTTAATATTTCACTGAATGGAGGTTATATTAAAAATAAAGTACTTAACATTGATGCACCCTATGTTGGCGGTATGGTTGATACAGGAGTATATGCCACAAAGACAGATGTGGGGCAGCCAATCGGGTCATTCTATTTGTATCAAATGGCAGGTATCTTCCAGAACCAATCGGATGTGCTTACCTCAGCTTACCAGGGTAAAAATGTTCAACCCGGGGATGTGAAATACGTTGATCAAAACCATGATAATGTAATTGATGCCAAGGACCGTATTTTTATGGGAAGTGCCATACCAACCTTTACTGCCGGACTGAACCTTTCAGGGAATTATAAAGGCTTCGATGTGCTTGTGTTCTTACAGGGAGCTTACGGTCAGAAGATCTATTCCCAGGTGAATTATGATATCGAAGGTTACTACCGTGGGTTTAATGTCACCGAACGCTATTTTCAGCAACACTGGACAGGTGAAGGAACTTCCAATACTCAGCCACGCGCTTCCTGGTCAGGTAAGGCAAATAATGTAAAAGCATCCTCCCGCTTTTTGGAAGATGGATCGTATACCAGGCTGAAAAATGTACAGGTAGGTTATACCATCCCAAATACCAAAACGATAAAAATACAGAGTTTGAGGATTTATCTGGCAGCTACCAATTTGTTGACATTGACCAAATACAGCGGGCTGGATCCTGAAATGACAGTGAGTACGAATTCAGCGGCTGAAGGCGATCGTGCTTTTGGAATTGACTGGGGAACCTACCCACCTCCCATCACCTATACTTTTGGAATGAATATAACCTTCTAACAATGAAAACGATCATGAAAAAAAGATTTTATATACCAGCAATAGCAGTCATAGGGTTATTCGCCTCATGTACCAACTTCCTGTCAGAAGAATTGAAAGGTGATTATACATCCTCCAACTACTATACAACTCCCGAATCAGCTACAATGGCAGTTACGGGAATATACAATTCCTTGTATGGCAATACCCTGTGGATATTCGGGGATGTGGCTTCGGACGATGCTGTAAAGGGTGGAAATGCAGGCGATCAGGCCGATATCAATGCAATCAATGATTTCTCGGCTGCGGCCGATAATGGCGTTTTGAATGTATTCTGGCAATCGACATATGAAACTGTTGCCCGTGCCAATAATGCCATAAAGTATATTGCCCCAATGAATATTGATGCAACTATGAAGAGCCGGTTAATTGGGGAAGCTAAGTATTTACGCGCTTATTCGTATTTCAACCTAATCAATATCTTTGGAAAAGTGCCTTTAAAGCTGGAACCACAGCTTACTGCTGCTACGATCAACGTACCTTTAAGTGAAACAAGTGCTATTTATGCACAAATTGAAAAAGACCTTACCGAAGCTGCGGCTGTATTGCCGGCGAGCTATCCTGCATCCGATATTGGCAGGATAACCCAGGGAGCTGCCTTTGGATTGTTGGCTAAAGCAGACCTGTATCAACAGAAATATACCGAATGTCTGACTAATATACAGGCATTGGAAAACCTTCACCAATATAAACTGCTTAGCAATTATGCCAACCTATTCAAACCGGGATCTGAAGACAGTACGGAAGTCATTTTTGGATTCCGCTATGCAAATACGGCTGCATCATCGTTGGGGAATAATTTAAATGTATGGTTTTCGCCGCCAACAGAAGGGGGATATTATTTCAATGCCCCTACCCAAAATTACGTGGATATATTTGTTCAGAAGACCACTGATGGCAAAGATGACCCACGGTTGGATGCTTCTATCGGCCGGGATGGAAAACCCTGGTTCAACAATACGACATTCTCATCATCTTGGTCGGAAGCAACGGGTTATCTGGTCAAGAAATACGATGAAGATGCCAAACCGGGTGTTACCAAAAGCCAATCGACTGTCCCTTACCAGTCCATGCGTTATGCCGACATTCTACTCATGAAAGCCGAAGCGTTGAATGAACTGGGAGGAGCGGGTGCAGTCGGGAATGCTGCCGTTGAAGTTAACAAGGTGCGTCAACGGGTTAATCTGGCTCCCGATCTCACCACAACAACACAGTCAGATATGCGTATTGTGATTCAAAATGAAAGACGTAAAGAACTTGGATTTGAATTCCACCGTTTTTTTGACTTGATGCGCTGGGGACAGGCAACTGCAGAAGCAGCATTGGGGACAGATTTCAAGTGGACCGCACCCCGTTTTTACTTTCCAATTCCTCAATCGGAAAAGGATACAAACAAAGCATTAAAGTGAAAATTACAACTAACTATCAATTTAATAATCAACAATTAATCAAAAAATCATGAAAACAAATCTTTTTAAGAATGCATTTATTGCATGTGTGTCAATCGCTCTTTTTGCAGTCGTTTTTAACGGATGTAAATCAACCGACACCCCCGTAGTGACAGCTAACCAGACTGCTTTAACAGCTTTGGTTGACTCTTGCACTACCCTTTTAGCCAGTTCAACTGTAACAACCGATTATCCGGCTGCTGCTATTACGGCATTTCAATCTGCTTTAACTACTACCAAAACAGCCGCTACAAATTCAACAATTACCCAGGCTGCTGTTGATAATTTAGTGGTGAATTTAAGGGCTGCTAAAACTACCTTTATGGCTGCTGCTTATGGTGCTATTCCGGTTGCAAATCTGTTAATGGGATTGACTTTTGACGAAACAGTAACCAGTAACCAAATGACCACGGAAGGCAAACCATTGACTGCTGTATTAACAGCCGGTCCATCTCAAGTATTTGGAACTGCAACTAATCTGCCAAGTTTTGTAACAGGGAAAAAGGGAAAAGCAATTTATTTCAGCAATGGATCACACCTTGAAATCAGCAATTACACAGCCAGTGATTTTGAAGGCAAGACTCTTTCTATTGCAGCTTGGGTTAAACCTGATTCAACAAGAGCAGGGAACTATATTATGTCCCTTAATTATTGGAATACCTGGAAATTCCAACTTCAGGAACAAAACAAACCATTCTTTACAGTAACTACTTCAGTTGGTGGAACAGATGCCGATAATCAGGCCGATAATTCAGCACCAAATAAAGCGTGGACTCATTTAGTGGTATCAATGAATTTGACAACTGGCAATTTGACTTTCTATGTGAATGGTGCAAGTACAATGGTTTGGAATAGTACAACGAAACCGAATCTTTCTGGTACAGTTAAAACTTATGCAACTGTTTTACCATTGATGATCGGAGCTTGTACTACTTATCCCGAAGTAATCGCTAAATGGGATTGGGTAACACCTCCAATTAAACCTCAGGGTTGGGATGGTTTTATAGGTGCCATTGATGAACTGAAAGTTTACAACATCGCGTTGACTGATGGTCAGGTATCCAAGCTTTACAGGGACGAAAATAAATAAACTATAGTTTTTCGTTCATCTTTAAAAGGGACTTGTCTTATTCATAAGTCAGGTCCCTTTACTTTTCTAACAATAGCTTTTTCTCTGATCAACTTTATTCACTGCCATTTTAGCAACACATTATCACATCAACCTTATGTTCCAACAGACCCTGAAATACCTGATCCTGTTCTTCGTCCTGAATGTTTCAGCCCAACAGAAGCCTGAACAGTCCTGGTGGAAAGAAATCACCTTTTACCAGATCTATATGCCCTCGTTTCAGGATAGTGATGGCAATGGCATGAGCGACTTTAAAGGCATGACTTCAAGGCTGGGGTATCTTCAGTCATTAGGTGTCAAAGGAATCTGGCTTACCCCTTTTCTCACTTCCCCAAAGGTAGATAACGGTTATGATGTGTCGGACTATTATCAAATAGATCCGGTGTATGGAAACACAAATGACTTCACCAACTTCTTAAACGAAGCCCATAAAAAGGGTATAAAAGTTATCATGGATATGGTGCTCAACCATACTTCCACGGATTGCAAGTGGTTTCAGGAATCCCGTAAATCAAAGGATAATCCCTACCGCGATTATTATATCTGGAAAGATACTCCCAATAACTGGGAATCCTTCTTTGGAGGTGGTGCCTGGAAATTGGACACCCTGACCAACCAGTATTACCTGCATAAGTTTGATGTCCGTATGGCAGACCTGAACTGGTCGAACCCGAAAGTAGTGCAGGAAGTTCAAAATGTACTCCGTTATTGGCTTGCCCTGGGGATTGATGGCTTCAGGTTTGATGTGATCAACTTCCTGAACACTGATGATGTAGTAACCGATAACCCCATCAAAGACGGAAAGCAACAGCATATCTATAACATCAATCAACCCGGTGTTAAAGCTGCCATTGCTGTCATCAAGTCTACGGTCAATGAATACAAGGACCGCTTTACGGTAGGTGAAGTGGGCAACGATCAGATAGAAGTTCTAAAGCAATACCAGTCCCCGGAATACCTGGATGTGGTGTTTAATTTTAATTTCGGAAGTATCCCTGCCTTCTCAGTGGAACGTCTCTTTAAGGAACTTCAAAGCATGGAAAACAACATGCCCGGCTACCCGACGTTATTCTTTGGAAGTCATGATAATCCCCGTTTGCTGGACCGTCTTGCAGGTGGGAATATTGACCGGGCAAAGGCACTCGCGGTTCTTATGCTTACTGCCAAAGGCGTTCCTTTCATTTATTATGGGGAGGAAATCGGTATGAAGAATATTACAGCCAATACCTATGAAGAGATTGCAGACATACAGGGCAAGACATTCTATAAACTGGCTATCGATGCCGGTAAGTCAGCCGATGATGCCCTGCTGGAAGGGAATAACCACAACCGGGACAAGTCCCGCAGTCCGATGCAATGGGACGACAGCCCAAATGCAGGGTTTACATCCGGGCAGCCCTGGATAAAACTGAATGAGAATTACAGGGAGGTCAATGTTAGCACAGAATTGAACCAGACTAATTCCATGTTGAGTACCTATAAGGCATTACTGGCTCTTCGGAATTCAGAGAAAACACTGCAATACGGCAGTTATGAGAAGCTGGACAGAAACAAAGACCTGATCAGTTTCACCAGATCCTATCAAGGGGTTAAAGTAACAGTGATTCTAAACTTTGGCAATGAACAAAACGTTCAACTTCCTGAGGGAGCTAAAATACTAATGGGTAGTACTGCATTAAAAACAAATGGTTATTTGATTTATCGTACAACGAATTAAATTGATAACTTTTCCAATTAAACTTTTTCAAAGTTCCAAACTTTGGAAAAGTTAATCAAGTAAAACAATGAAACGAATACTTTTCTCAACTCTTTTTATTGGATCATTTTTACTGGCATACTCCCAGCAACTATCCATTCCCCGCATTGACCTGATGCCGGATATGCCGGTTCCCTTTGTGATGCGTGACTGGAAACAGGTGGCGGTGAATTACGATAACTTTGTGTTTGATACTACCAAAACAGGAACCTATTTGCCATTATCAGCCATCAGTACTTCCAACGGGATTAATTACCCGGCCCTTAAAACCATCCGTCTGGATAGTTATGTGGGTCAGACTGATCATGGCAGGGTGGCGGAAGCCATCAACATATTACCTGCCGTGGTGGGGGCTTCTTTGGTGGGCATTGATAAGACAGTGCAATTCAATACCAATTGGGTGGCTAAAATCAAGGACTTTTTCAATAAACAAAACGGTCAGAATGTCTACCTGAACAACTATTCCACTTCCACTGGCAATGACTGGTGGTACGAAGTGATGCCCAATGTTTTTTTCTACCAGCTGTATGCTTTGTACCCAACTGCTGATGCTGATTTTGCAACGCAGTTTACTACTATTGCCGACAGGGAACTGGGCGTGTTGACTAAACTGGGTGGCACCGTCCAACCCTGGAGCCTGCCTTCCATGAATTACAGGGCATTTAACCTGATTACAGGGCTTCCCAATACAACCAGTGTCCCGGAACCGGAAGCATCAGGCTCCATATCGTGGCTGATGTATCAGGCCTATGTCCAGACCGGTAATCCAAAGTACCTGCAGGGTGCAGAGCTGGCACTGGATTTTCTGAACAGCTTTGCCACAAATCCCTCGTATGAAATTCAGCTTCCTTATGGAATTGCTACTGCTGCCCGCATGAATGCTGTGGAAGGAACCAATTACGATATCAGGAAGATGCTAAACTGGAGCTTTTCGTCCGGCCTGAATACCTTGCGTGGATGGGGTACCATTGTGGGTAACTGGAATGGGTACGATGTATCCGGGTTGATTGGTGAAGCCAATGATGGCAGCAATGATTATGCCTTTAGCATGAACGGTTTCCAGCATGCTGCAGCCCTGGCCCCGGTAGCCAAATATGATAAACGGTTTGCTCGTGCATTGGGAAAATGGATTCTGAACCTGGCCAATGCCAGCCGGTTGTATTACCGGAATGCGTTGCCCCAGGCCAACCAGGAACCTGCCAGTTATGCCTGGTCTGTACTTAATGATACGGCATCCTGCATTCCCTATGAGTCGATCAAACAGAACTGGAATGGAACCAGGCCCTTTGCCATGGGGGATGCCATCAGTGGAGGCGGGGCGGCAACAGATTTATCGTTGTACAGTGGTTCGAGTGTGGGGTACCTGGCTTCCATTATTTCAAAAACCAATGTAGAGGGAATCCTGCAGGTCGACCTGAATAAGACTGATTTCCGGGGTGATAAAACATTTCCCTCATATCTGTATTATAACCCATCTGTTACGACGAGGCCGGTTAACCTGCCATTACCTGCCGGCTCCTTTGATGTGTATGATGCTATCACCCAATCTGTGTTGGGGACAAATGTAAACGGGATATTCACGTTCAACATTCCTTCCGATAGTGTCTGTCAGTTAATTATTTACCCAACCGGAAATGTACCAATATTAAAGGGACGGCTCAAATTGGTGAACGGCCATGTTATCGACTATCATACCGGGTATAATTACACGAACCCATTGCGGATAAAGGCATTCTCAGCATCTGATACGATCGTTCAGAAATTGAATACCCTGCACCTGTACTGCCTGCCTGAAAATACGGTAACAGCAACTCCATCCTTTCATTGGTTTCAAAACAATGTTCTGGTGGGCACTACCACGACAGGCACGTATACCTGGACAGCCGCGGGTACTCCGGGAATAATTCAGTTGACCTGCAAGGTGTCCGAAAATAACGATACCATCACTTCACCACAAATACAGGTAAAAGTTGTGGATATATTGGTTCCGCCACCTGTTATCTCGAATATTACTTTCTCTGATGACATGCCTTTTGATATCGGTACTGCTATTACTGCTTCTGCAATCCTGAACACCAACCAGGTTACTTATTCGTGGAGTGCTTCAAACGGTGTGTTGACAAATGACCTGACTCTTTCACCCAACTGGATACTCCCCAATGCGTCCGGAATTTATGCGCTTACCCTCACTGTAACGAATGCCTCAGGTACTTCCACATTTACCAAACAGATATTAGTAAAGGATTTGCTTGTAAGTGCCGAACCTACACCCTTGGTTTATTATCCCTTTAACGGCGATACTAAAAATGCTGCCCAAAATGCATTGAATGCTATTTCAGTCGGTGTAATCTCATCAACCGGTGCCAATGGGGTTGTGAACGGTGCCTATCAATTTCCATCCAGTGATTCGTATATCTATACCCCGAACGATCCTGCCCTGAATTTCCGGGATAAAATAACGGTTTCCTGTTGGGTGAAACCTGATGCTTTGCCCAACAGCGAACAGTTTATTCTTTCACACGGAAGCTGGGAAGAACGTTATAAACTTTCCATCATTCCGGGAAAGAAAGTACGTTGGACCGTTAAAACCAATTCTTCAACTGTGGATGTGGATGCCGACACTTTGTTGTCAATTGGGAACTATGACCACTACACAGCCATGTATACAGGCTATTCCATGGAACTCTACCGGAACGGGGTTCTTTCTGCCTTTAAACCACAAACAGGACTCATTCAAACCACTCAGAAAAGCCTGACCATTGCCCGTAAAGATGAAGGTACTTCCCTGTATAATTTTACAGGATCGGTGGATGAAGTACGAATCTATCAGGAGGAACTTCCTCAGGCAATCATTAAACTCTTGCCCTACTCCTTTACGCTGAAAGCCATTAAGCAGGATACTGCCATTACCTCCCTGAAAGTATTCCCGAACCCCTTTAGCAATGAATTTCAGGTCACACTCCCTACGGGTGAAAATATAGCCCGAAAAGAAATCTATGATCTGCTTGGCAAGACTCTGTATAGTTTTTCCGATACTTCCCCCACTGTCCAATTGAATATTCCGAATGGTTTTTATATCCTTCGAATCACTGCTTCCAGCGGGAAATACTATATCTCTAAAATAATCAAGAAGTACTGAATAAACCTCAAAGCGTACGAAGTACCTTTGAGCGTTTTCTTAATTCTTAATGATAAATAAATAATTATCAGAGAAATACATATCTAACCATCCATCCCATGAAAACCAAACCCAACTATTTAATCCTCCTTTTGCTCTGTGTCATTTCCTCCCTTTCAGCCAATGAGCTGAACCTGAAACTCAAGGGAGATTCCGCAAAAGGGTTTTATGTCGACCTGTATTATGGTTCCATCCCGGTATCCACCCAGATGAAAACGGGTGAGATAAATGTAACGGTTGAAAATGAAGATCATTCCATCAGGGAAACAGTCACTGACTGGAAGAGTACTTCAGCCATTCAGAGCGCATCCGGAATCATTCTCTCGGGAGTCGTTAAGCTTCCGAACCTGGAAACTGATTTATTCATTACCGTGACTTATGAACTCGTGAACAAACAGGTAGTTGAGAAACGTATTGACCTGCGCCAAACGAATCTGTCGCTGTTATATTATTCCGTAAATTCATCGTTGGATTCGAGGGAAATCCCTTCCCGCTTTTGGAGTTTTGACAATGCCAATAACAAGGGCGGCATTGCCCATGAATCTTATCCGGCTGCCGGATACATGATTGGGGATACACTGGCTGTCGGTCTGCTTACAGATGCGGGCAACCGTAATCTCTGGACGCGCAATATCCGTCGCCGTCCTTCAACAGGCGGGGTGGGATTCCGTGCCATTCAGGAGATTTGTGATGCCAACCTGTACCGCATTGCTTCGCAGGAGGACCGTAACAATGTGGATAATTATGTCCGGCTCACCTTTGGCGAATTATCCGACTTTAATCACCCGGATAAAAGGGTCTCGTTTAAAACACCTTTACTCTCAGAATGGAAATCGTACAACGGGGCGGAAGTAACCCCTGATAAAGGAATTTATACACTGAAAGGTGATAAAGCGACTTCCGACATGGCAGGTTTTCGCTTGCCCTATCAGCTGCCCGATGGGTATTATACCATCCGTTTCAAACACCGTTCTGCCTTTCCTGTTTCCTTAAGGCTCTGGAAAAATGACGGCATTTCCGCCAACGATGTGCAGGGATTCCATTACCAGACCAATATCCCGTCAACTCCGGTGCTTTGGACCGATCAGGAGGAAACTGTATTCCTGGCCAATACCGAAGGGGGAACAACGAACCTGTTGATAGCCGCCTCAAACCTTAAGACAGGGAAACCTTATGCGTTGGAAATTAAGGATCTGGAAGTTATCCGGTCTGTAGGGCACGAACACCCTTACCATCAGTTATTTTCTGGTGTACAGGCCACAAAACGGACATTTATTTTTGTTGCCCCGGCAAAACCAACCCTTCATGATGTCCGTCTTGCTTCCCAGGTTTACCTGGCCGATGGGTTGCGCTTCAAAGGTACTGTGGAAGAGAAATGCCTGTACGCGTGTTACCAGATGTTGATGTGGATCACCAGTGCCGGAAACTTCAAGCCGCTCAGCGTGCCCAGTATCAATTATGCCCCCGATATGTACAACCGCGACTCCTTCTGGAGCATGATGGGCACCTACGATAAGGAAAGCAGCGAAAGCATTTTCAACGAATGGGCAGCTACCCAAAATGAGGCTGGGACGATCGGCACCATTATTACTCCCTCTATGGGCAGCAAGGAGTTGAAAGGAAATGATGCCACACTTGAATTCCTTTGGTTTGCACTGGTCAACAAACGGCTTTATGGAACACCGCCACCCATGGATAAAATTACCAAAGCCTACCGGTATATCCTGAATGAAATTGACTCCGATGGGGATGGTATCAGCAGTGCCAGGTTTGTATTGGGCCAAAATGACTGCGTGGAATACCCAGACAGGACTTCCAACCTGGCAGTCAACCAGGGAATGCTTGCCGTAACCCTGCGGGTTGCTAAGGAACTGGGCTTGCCGGTTACCAATGAATACATCGAAAAAGCAAATGCCGGATACCGTGCCTTCTATGATAAAAAACGAGGTTACCTGATTGATAACAGGGCCTATCCGTACGTCATTACCTTCAATGCTTTGTTACCCGAATTTGTCTCACTATGGCTCTTCAACGAACCGATCCTGACTTCGGAGATGGTGACTAACACCCTGGATAAAGTCCCTACCCATCAGGGCTATTCCCCGTTAATCTTTCATGTGAAAAACCTGTATTTTACAAATAAAGACAAACCCTTCTCGCCCAACCTGTTTTGGGATAACGGCATCTATTACAATGCAGGCAGCTGGATGCGCGAAGAAATATGCGGGTACATTGCCGGTATGAAGCATGACTGGAAACCTGCCGAAAAACGTATCAAAGACCGCCTTGCAACTGAAATTACCCTGAATCCCGATGAACCCTTCAGCCATGAGTTTTTGCCCTACGACCTGACCGTGCCCAACTGCTGGTGGCCGAGTACCCGGGTCTTTTCCTGGAATGTCTTTGTGCTGAAAGCCCTCGAAGTCGCCGGCATGCGTACCCCGGATCAGGACCCGGACTACCTGAAATATTGTATCCAGGCAAAGAAATAAACTCTTCGATTAAACAATTATTAAACAGGATGCAACTCCACATTGCATCCTGTTTTTTGTTTTTACTCCCGATCCCTAAAATTCGTTTCTTCTGATTTGATCTTTTCCCAAACTTATAATTATTAATCAATCAGGTTTGGTCCTTTTTCCTTGTTGCACTTGGTCACCTTTCCGAGGGGGTTGCCTGGGGGTTGCCTGGGGGTTGGCTGGGGGTTGGCTGGGGGTTCCGAGGGCTATAGCCCTCGAAAGGCCCTCGAAACCCCCTCGAAAGCCTCAACCAACCAAGAACAAGATAAAACTAAATTCATTTAGAATAAAGAAGCAAAAATTCAACCATGAAAAAGCTCAAAAGATCCAATTCGGGTATTTAAGATCAACATATGAATTATTTTAAAAAGATTACCGGCTTGATGCGTTTTAAAGTGTTCAGTTTAGTTGGCAGGGGATAAAAAATGACAATTTGATATTTTATGAAACAATATGCAATGTCTTGTTGTTTAACTACCTAAATGACATTCAATGTATTGGGTATTAAATAAGTTTTTGTAAATTGCGGTTTCTTAGAACAGGCAAACAATACCGTTTACGGATGGACAGGATTTGTTATGAACAAAGTAAGACCAGAATAAAGAGACGGTATTTGTGGAAATCAGGATTGGCCCTGGCTAAAACCGGGGATCTTTGTGAGTCAGTTAGATTTATGAATGTTTTATTCAATACATGATAAGGCATTAGACATTTTAAGTTCGAATCACTTATTCTTAATACATAATCTTATGAAAAAGCTTTTAGTTCTTATACTGGCGCTATGTGGTTATTTCATGATTCCGGCACAAAATAATCCAGTGACCGATGGAAATGCACGTTTTACCCTGCTAACTCCTCATATGGTGAGGATGGAATACGATTCTACCGGCAAATTTGTTGACAGCAGGTCGTTTGTTGCCATTAACCGTGACCTGCCTGCGGTATCCTTCACAAAAAAACAACAAGGCAAATTGTTGATCCTCAAAACATCATACCTTGAAATCAGGTATAAAACCGGCAGCGGGAAGTTTACACCTGAAAATCTTCAGATAACCTACTCAGAAAACCCCAATAGGAAAATAGTGTGGAAGCCCGGCATGAAAAATACTGGCAACCTGAAAGGAACATTCCGCACCCTGGATGGACTGAATGGCGATACCCATGTAGATGAAAAAGCACCGAAAGAGTTTGAACCGGGGCTTATATCCAGGGATGGCTGGTATGTGATTGACGATACGAACAATTTTTTGTTTGATAACAGCGACTGGAGCTGGGTGCAGGAACGTAGAAACAAGGAAACCGACTGGTATTTTATGGGCTACGGCTCGAATTATAAAACTGCTCTAAAGGAGTTTACTGTAATATCGGGTAAAGTGCCACTTCCTCCACGGTATGCTTTCGGGTATTGGTGGTCGCGTTACTGGAACTATTCGGACGATGAAATTCGTGACCTGGTTAAGAAATTCAACCAATACAACATACCCCTGGATGTACTGGTGATTGACATGGACTGGCACCTGACGGATGGAGTCTCCTTTCGGAAGGAATCGAAAAAAGATGAGTTCGGGCAACCAATCGGCTGGACCGGGTATACCTGGAATAAAGCCCTGTTTCCCGATCCGGATCAATTATTAAGCTGGATAAAAGAGAATAATCTCAAGACCACCTTGAATTTACATCCGGCATCGGGGATAGCTCCCTACGAGGAAAAGTACGCCGAATTTGCCAACGCCATGAAATTTGATACCATTGGGCATAAAAATATACCGTTTGAGGCAGCTGATAAGAAGTTCATGACGAATCTGTTTGACATTGTGTTGAACCCAATACGGGATAAAGGCGTTGATTTCTGGTGGCTTGACTGGCAACAATGGCCTTATTCAAAAACGATAGCCAAATTAAGCAATACCTGGTGGTTGAATTATTGCTTCTTTACTGAAATGGAGCGTCAAACCACAAAACGGCCTATGCTCTACCATCGTTGGGGTGGGTTGGGGAATCACCGCTATGAAGTAGGCTTTTCGGGCGATATGATCATTTCCTGGAAATCACTTGAATTCCAGCCGTATTTTACTTCGACAGCCTCCAACGTACTGTATGGTTACTGGAGCCATGACCTGGGCGGACATATGTTTGGCAATATCCCAGATGACCTGAAAAAGATTGATCCCGAAATGTACACCCGGTGGATGCAATACGGTGTGTTCAGTCCCATGTTCCGTACGCACTCCTCAAAAGATCCACGGTTGAAAAAAGAAATATGGAATTTCACGGGGGATTATTTCGAAGCCCTGCAAGGAGCTATCAGGTTGCGGTATGACCTGGCACCCTACATTTATACCATGGCACGAAAAACCTATGATACCGGCATTTCACTGTGCCGGCCCATGTACTATGATTATCCGGAAAGTGAAGAGGCATATTCATTAAAAACCGAATATATGTTTGGCGACGATCTTCTGGTAGTTCCGGTAACAACCCCTTCCGTCAATAACCTGTCGACTGTGAAAGTATGGTTGCCATCAGGTACTGATTGGTATGAATGGAGTACGGGTACATTGCTGAAAGGCGGCCAGACGCTGGAGCGCAGGTTCTTACTGAATGAATATCCTGTCTATGTAAAAGCGGGTGCTATCCTGCCAATGAACACAGAGGTGAAAAACCTGCAGCAAAACAATACAGACCTGATATTGAAAGTATTTGCAGCAGGTAATTATACGGCTAAGTTGTACGAAGATGCCGGCGACAACAATGATTATCAGAAAAATGCCTGCACCTTTACCACCATTCAATCGGTGAAAGAAGCCGATGGAACCTTCAAACTGACAGTATTGCCAAGAGAAGGCTCGTTCCCCGAAATGATACAGAAACGTAACATGGAAGTACAACTCTACGGGTCAGTCATGCCGGACAAAGTGTCATTGAATGGCGTTGAACTAAAGTATGATTCAGAAAACAAAGGAAATTCATGGGGCTATTCAGGTAATCAACTGACCGTTAATATACGGGCTCATCAAGTGGATTGCAGCCAAAAAACAGAGATTAAGGTTCAATTCCCGACACAAACGGTTGATGTTAATGGTGTCATAGGTAAGATGAGCCGGTTGAAAAAGGCAGTAACATTGTTTAAGAACAACTGGTTTGATGGCGCTCCGATACCGGGAATAATTTCATCAACCAACCAATTGGATGTTCGTATCAATTATCAACCAACACATTTCGAGGCCTTAATACGTGACTTTAACCTGCAATATCCGCAAATAGGAGATATTATGGACAGCACCCATGTGGCTAAGAGTGTGGTTTCTGACTGCAGGATGTATCTGGGGAAGTAGTTGATTGGTTGATTGGTTGATTGGTTAATTAGTTAATTGGTTGATTAAGTTGATTGGTTAATTAGGTGGCATAGTGACGGCTTCGCTAGAATCTCATTCTACCAATTAGCGAAGCCGTCACTAAAAACATGGGGAAATAGTTGATTAGTTTTTTATTTTGGTAAAGTAGAAAAAGGTAAATTTAGAAATAAATATTTGATACTATGAAACGATTTAAGATACTTGGATTAATCGGGCTATTTTATCTGTCTGCATTCTCCCAGGCACAAATCTTGCCACCCGATAAAATCTACGGGCAGTTATTTGTGGATGTACAATTGCAATCTGTTTTTCAGGATAGCAAGACTTTTGTGGATTGTACGCCTAAAGGGAATGCTGAAGATATTGTAATAAAATACAGGTTGTTGACTAAAGATTCAGTATCAAAAATCAGGCTGGAACAATTTGTTGCTGACAATTTCACACTGCCTGTAAATACATCATCAGATTTAAAAACTGGTAAGCCGGAACCGGTGGTTCAACATATCAACCGTCTTTGGAAAGTGCTGGAACGTAAACCGGACGTTACAATACCAGGCAGTTCCCTACTCCCGCTTCCGTATTCATATATTGTTCCGGGAGGCAGGTTTCGTGAGGTCTATTACTGGGACAGTTATTTTACCATGCTGGGACTCCGGCAAAGCGGTGAATGGGGAATTATTGAAAATATGATACGCAATTTTTCATTCCTGATCCAGACCTACGGGCATATTCCCAATGGTAACAGGACTTATTATCTTTCTCGTTCCCAGCCACCTTATTTTTGTTTGATGATTAACCTGCTGGCAGAGAAGAAAGGTGAGGGGGTCTATGCCGAATACCTCAACTCCCTTTTGAAGGAATATGAATACTGGATGGATAAAACGGCACCCACTAAACATGTGGTGCTGATGCCTGATGGTTCCATCTTAAACCGGTATTATGATCAGGATAGCATTCCCCGCCAGGAAAGCTACCGGGAAGATTACAAACTGGCAACAACAGAATCGCTTAAGGTAGATAAACAGAAACAAGCTACTATCTATTCACAATTCTGCCGTAACCTGCGTAGTTGTGCTGAATGCGGTTGGGATTTCAGCAGTAGGTGGTTTGCAGATGGCAGGAATATCAGCACTATACAAACAGTAAACCTGATACCTGTCGATTTAAACTGCTTGCTGTATCATCTGGAACTCACTTTGGCACATGCTTACAAAGTAGCTGGAAATGCCGTAACATTCAACTTGTATCTTCACAAGGCAAATGCCCGGAAAGCAGCCATCAATACCTATTGCTGGAATGAACGTGAGAAATGGTATGTAGATTATGATTTTGCTAGGCATAAACAATCCCCTGAACTGACTATTGCCGGCATCACCCCGCTGTTTGTCAATATTGTTTCACAGCAACAGGCATTGCAGGTGGAAAAAACCATGAAACAAAAGTTCCTGAAAAGGGGGGGGCTGGTTACTACCCTGAAAAATACAGGCCAGCAATGGGATGCTCCCAATGGCTGGGCTCCCCTGCAATGGATCGCGATTAAGGGACTTGAAAACTACAACCTGAAAACTACTGCAGGCATCATTGCTCACCGTTGGATCAAACTGAACGTGGATGTGTATGCCCGTACCGGTAAACTGATGGAGAAATACAATGTTGAAAATACAAACCTGGAAGCCGGTGGAGGTGAGTATGCAGGACAGGATGGCTTCGGGTGGACAAATGGGGTACTGCTCAAATTGATGTCAGTTTATCACTGATAAATTGCTTTATTGCCTAAAAGCTATCCAAAATATGATTAAAAACAAGAGAAAGTAAGAATAATTCACATTTTAGTATAACCTTCAAAATAATTTTGTAATTTTATTGTTTTATTCTATTGCTGCAATATTTATCTTGAAATTACAAAGTGCTTAACATTTAAACAAATCTCATGAAGAAATTAATTTATGTAGTATTTCTTGGTCTCATTTTCCCACAACTTATGAAGGCTCAGCCTATGCAACAGAAAAAGCCGTATGACATTACAAAGGACCGGTTGTTATACACGGTTGGTTATGCGCATCTGGATACCGAATGGAACTGGGATTACCCAACCACCATCAACGAGTATATCCTGAATACAATGATGGAGAACTTCCGCCTGTTTGAGAAATATCCCGATTATGAATTCAATTTTACCGGTTCACGGCGGTATACCATGATGAAAGAGTATTACCCTGAGTTATTTAAAAAAGTTCAGGAGTATGTTCATCAGGGTCGGTGGCACGTATCCGGTTCTTCGGTTGACGAAGGGGAAGTGAACATATCCTCCTCGGAATCCCTGATCCGTCAGATCTTATATGGAAATAACTTTTTTCGCAAGGAGTTTAACAAAGAAAGTGTAGACTATATGTTACCTGATTGCTTTGGATTTTTGTGCAACCTGCCCACTATATTTCATCACAGTGGGTTGCTTGGTTTTTCAACACAGAAGCTTACCTGGCGTGCTGCTGTTGGAGTTCCATTCAATGTTGGCGTATGGAATGGTCCTGATGGGAAAGGAGTGATTGCAGCGTTGAATGCAACCGATTACGGTGGAAAGGTTGAACAGCGCCTGGATAAAGATCCGAAATGGATTGCACGTTTGGACGAAGATCAGAAAAAGACAGGGTATGCGTTCGACTACCGATACTACGGTGTGGGTGACCAGGGTGGTGCTCCCCGTGAAAATGATGTGAAACGGGCAGAAGGCAGCCTGAATAACAATGATGGGAACTTCAGGGTATTGCTTTCTTCCTCGGACCAGATGTACAAGGATATAACCCCTGAAATCAGGAAGAAGCTACCTGTTTATTCCGGCGATTTATTGCTTATCGAGCACAGTTCAGGGTCCATGACTTCGCAGGCTTTTATGAAACGCATGAACCGTAAGAATGAATTACTGGCACAATCGGCAGAGGCTGCATCGGTGATGGCGAATTGGACAGATGGAACTGTCTATCCGCAGAATAAACTGAATAATGCCTGGGATCTGGTATTGGGCAGCCAGTTTCATGATATCCTCCCCGGCACCAGTATCCCGAAAGCCTATGAATATGCCTGGAATGATGAATTCATTGCTGCCAATGGTTTTGCAGAATCTCTTAAAAACGGTGTAAGTGGTGTAGCAGGTAAATTGAATACCCAAACAAGTGGAAAGGCCATCGTGGTGTACAATCCGGTTGCCAGGACCCGTGATGACATAGTAACCGCAGAACTTGAATATTCTACCTTGCCTGATAGGATTGCAGTATTTGATAAAAATGGAAAGGAAACACCCTCTCAGGTTATTGGTAAAACAGGGACTAAGCTGACTATCCTCTTCCGTGCCCAGGTGCCTTCGATGGGTATGGCGGTATATGATGTCCGGGAAGTTGCAAGCGCTCAGGCTAAAAGTATACTTTCAGTTACCAATAACACCCTGGAAAACGAATATTACAAAGTACGATTTGCGGTGAATGGAGATATTGAAAGTATCCTGGATAAAAAAGCATCAAAGGAAATACTCTCTAAGCCGGCACGCCTGGAATTCCAACATGAGAAACCGAATGCGTGGCCAGCCTGGAATATGGACTGGAATGACCGTCAGAAACCGGCATTTGATTTTATGGATAAAGACGCCGAACTTACAGTTGTTGAACAAGGTCCGGTACGGGTAACCCTGCAGGTGAAACGCAAAGGTCAAAACTCCGGGATCACCCAACTCTATAGCCTGGCAACGGGTGATGCCGGAAAGCGCCTGGAAGTTACCAATAAAATTGACTGGCAATCGCGTGAAGTAAGCCTGAAAGCTTCTTTCCCGCTGGCAGTATCCAATGAGAATGCCACCTATAACCTGGGAGTGGGCACTATCTCCAGAGGGAATAACTCTGAAAAGAAGTTTGAGGTACCTTCCAAGGAATGGTTTGACCTGACTGATAAATCGGGTAAATACGGAGTGTCCATCCTCGAGGATTGCAAATACGGTTCCGATAAGCCCGACAATAATACGCTGCGGCTTACCTTGCTTTACACCCCGGGTATCAACAACAATGGATGGAGTTGGTTAACCTATCAAAGCACCCAGGATTGGGGTATTCATGATGTAAAATATGCTGTTTATGGCCATAGCGGTGACTGGAATAAAGCTGAATCGCCCTGGCAGGCTAAATTCTTCAACCAGCCCTTGATGGCATTTGAATCCCCGAAACATGCAGGTGATTTAGGCCGGTCATTCTCCATGCTTGCCTTCAGTACCCCACAGGCCGGGTTAATGGCATTCAAGAAAATGGAACAGGGTGATTATTACCTGGTACGTATCAATGAGCTTTCAGGCAAGGACCTGAAAAGTGTAAAACTCACTTTCCCAACAATCATAGCCGATGCCTATGAAGTAAACGGCCAGGAAAAGAAGATAGGAAAGGTTGACATGAATAACAGCACGCTCACCTTCGATCTGAGCCATTATACCATCCGGAGTTTTGCAGTTAAACTGAAACCGTCAGTCTATCCTTCTGAAATGTTGGCTCAGGTACCAGTTGATCTTCCTTTTAATGTTGATGTCATCAGTACCGATGAAAACAGGGATGATGGTAACTTTAATAACGACCAGTCCTATCCATCAGAATTGCTTCCTGATGCGATTGAAAGTGAAGGTATTCATTTTGCAATGACACATAAGTCTGAGAGTGAAAACAATGCTGTTGCCTGTAGCGGGCAAACAATCAATCTTCCACAGGGGAATTATACAAAGCTGTATCTGTTGGCTGCAGCAAACGAGGATACCAAGGCTGATTTCAGTGTTGATGGGAAATCTACATCACTCCTGATTCAACAATGGACAGGCAAGGTAGGCCAATTCTACAACCGAATCTTAAGCCGTGATAACAACTCGGTAGTTGAAATGCAAAAACCCTATTCAAAGAGCAGTAATATTGCCTGGTATGCTTCGCACGTGCATAGTAGCTATCCATCCAAAAACGAGGCATATCAGTATGGCTACCTCTATAAATATGAGATTACTATCCCGGCAGGTGCCAAAACACTTACTTTGCCCGATAATAAGAAAATC
This sequence comes from Paludibacter sp., assembly GCA_028710415.1. Lineage (GTDB taxonomy): Bacteria > Bacteroidota > Bacteroidia > Bacteroidales > Paludibacteraceae > Paludibacter. The sequence continues at coordinate 124,760 of JAQTUE010000006.1, forward strand.
AAATTACTCGGTCTAACAGCTGCCAGAAATAATTCCGATAATGTGACTCCCCTGCAACCCTTGTATGATGATTTCAAGGGGAACCCGGAATTTAAGCTGAGAACTGAAAAGTAAAACCGAAGGTTGTACTTGATTTATATAAAAAGGCAGAAGTTTTAAAACTTCTGCCTTTTTTAATGGTAAATGGTACATGACCAAATTGTAAATTCCTTTATTCCGCACTGAATTTATATACGCACCATTCGTCGTATTTTCCTTCCGGACGAAGCACGGGACTAGGGAAATGTGCAATGTTCGGGGAATTCGGGAAACCCTGTGTTTCCAGGCAAATAGCATCCTGACGGTCGTATTTTTTGCCTTCCTTGCCGGTCACGTTATCAATCCAGTTTCCTGAATAAACCTGCAATCCGGGTTGCGTGGTCATTACTTCCATCTTTCGTCCGCTGACAGGCTCATAAACAATTCCTGCCAGGGCAAGTTCACCAGCCTGGTGTTTGCGGATACACCAGTTGTTATCCAATCCCCAGCCTGGTACAAATGCTGGATCGTCAACACGTTCTTCAACTGTTGTCAGGGTACGGAAATCGAATGGAGTTCCTTCCACAGGACGTATTTCACCGGTTAAAGCGAATGATTCATCCAACACGGTATAGAAATCGGCATTCACCTGTAACTGGTGGTCGCGGATAGTTCCGTTGCCGGCACCTTTCAGGTTAAAGTACGAATGGTTGGTTAACCCAATAATGGTGGTTTTATCCGTTGTGGCTTCGTAATGGATTTTTAACTCGTTTTCATCGGATAAAAAGTAAGTGGCAGTAATTGTCAGGTTGCCCGGATATCCTTCTTCCCCATCCGGTGAGAAAAGTGTCAACACCATTTCCTGTTGGGTCACCGATTTTACAGTCCATACTTTTTCATTGTAGCCATGAATCCCCCCGTGCAGGGAGTTGGTTCCATTGTTCACCGGAAGCTGGTATTTCTCTCCGTCGAGTGTGAACTTGCCATCCTTGATACGGTTGGCAAAACGTCCGCAAATCGCCCCAAAATAGATTTCTTTTTCCATCACCTCTTCCAGGGTGTCGAAAGCAAGCACCACATCATCAAATTTGCCATTCTTATCAGCAACCATCAGGCGCAGTATCTTGGCCCCGTAATTGGTAATGTCCACCGACATGCCTTTCTTGTTGAAAAGCGTGTACAACGACACCGGTTTACCATCCAGTTCTATCTGTAATTCTTTTACTGTCTTCATCTTTGTTTAGTTAATTGGTTGATTAAGTTGATTGGTTAATTAGTTAATTGGTTGATTAAGTTGGATTAAGTTCATTAAGTTGTTTCAGTTATAGGTTGAATAAATCATGGATTACTTACATTCAAACTTGTCAAATAAAGTAACCGCTATCAACCAATTAACTAATTAACTAATTAACCAATTAACCAATCAACCAATACCTAAATTAGCTCAATTTACAAGCTCCGTTGCCAATCTCGGCAATATAAAACTCAGGCTTGATACCTATTTTTGCTTCATAGGCTTTACCTACTTTGTCAATAAAAGTATCGATTGCTTCGTCTTTTACCAGGGATACGGTACAACCACCAAAGCCACCACCGGTCATACGTGAACCGATAACGCCTTCAATTTTCCAGGCTTCTTCAGCCATAGTGTCCAGTTCAGGGCCGGTAACTTCGTAATCGTCGCGCAGGGAAACGTGCGATGCATTCATCAGTTTGCCGAATTTTACCAGGTCACCTGCTTTCAATGCTTTTACAGCATCTGCTGTACGTTGTACTTCACCAACCACGTGGCGGGCGCGTTTGTGGGCAGTAACATCGGTAATAGCCGTTTCAATTGATTTGAATTCAGCCTCTGTCAGTTCAGCCAGGTATTTCAGCGGACGAACTTTGTTCAGTTGTTCTACAGCAAGTTTGCATTCCGCTACCCGTTGGTTGTAAGCACCTGAGTCCAGTTTGTGCGGGCTGTGAGTATTTGAAATAAGGATTTTTACGCCTTCCAGTTTTACCGGAACCAGTTCGAAATCCAGTGTGTCGCAATTTAAATGGATGGCATGGTCTTTGGCACCATTCGCCGAAGCAAACTGGTCCATGATACCGCAGTTTACAAATGCGAATTCATGTTCCGCTTTCTGTCCAATCTGAGCCAATACCGTACGGTTGAAGTTGGTTCCCAGTTGGTCGTTCAGTGCATAAGCTGTAACTACTTCCAGGGCAGCTGATGAAGAAAGTCCTGCTCCGTTTGGAACATTGCCCCAGATTAAAATATCATATCCTTCTTTTATTTCAATGCCACGTTTGATAAATTGAGCAAAAACACCCAGTGGATAATTCACCCAGGTCTTATCCAGTGGAGTAGTGAGTTGGTCTAAGCCAAGTTCTGTTACTTCCGGTTGATTCAATGAACGAAACCTCACTGTCTTGCCTCCGTTTTTACGAAGCAACAAATAAGTTCCGAAACTAAGGGCGCAAGGAAAAACCGAACCGCCATTATAGTCGGTATGTTCTCCGATAAGGTTTACACGTCCTGGTGCAAAATACACTGCATCAGCTTCTTGGTTGTAAGCTGTCAGAAAAGCAGATTTTAATTCTGTTGGGGTCATAAAAATATTTTATTAGTTGAGTATAAGCCTACAAATTAACCTAAAAAAACCTGATTTTTCCCGATTTTTTTCATGTTTTACAGCAGGTGCCCTGAAATATAACAGGATTTAAGATTTATACAGATTGTTGTACCACCTGCAAGGTCCGAATAACTCGCTGAAACAGGTAAAATTCGGTATGCTATTTCGTTTTGGTATCCGATGGCATTTATTTGTTGTTCATTAATAGTTTGTCCATGTAAACCATGTATAGAAGTAATAGAGGCAATTAAATGTCTGAATTTAAATTATTTGTTCTTTTCTTCTGAACCTCAAAACGACTAATTCCAGCGGGTATGTGTGACTGTCCGGAATTGTATTTCGATTTTCCGTTAGGATAGAAAACGGCATTAAGTTGAGGCTCTTTTTCTAATTCAAATCGATTGAATTCAGTTTGTACTTGTTTTAGGTTGAGAGAGGGTTCATTGAGGGTTCATTGAGGGTTGGTTGAGGGTTGGTTGAGGTAAACCTCATTGAACCCTCTCTCAACCCCCTCTGAACGCTCTTGAAAATGTCTTTGAACAAAGAATGAATGGAGTTGAAATTCAAAATGAATTCAAATGGGTTGAATTGCAAAAAATGGAACAAAATCATGGGTGTTTGGGAATCAAGTTCAAAATGGGCTTCAATGCTACCCAACGTACATCAATCGATGGTGATTGAATTAAAGATCTGATCTTTACAGTTTTAAAAAAGTGCGATATTCATTTATTCGCCCTGTTTAATCGAATTTACGACGAATAAAAATGATGCATTTGGATAAGCCATAGTCGATGCATGGACGATCATAGAATGAATCAGGTTGAAAGATTAAATGGTTGATTGGTTGATTTGTTTTGCATGGTGGGCCATTAGAGAACCTGAAAACTCTTCAATCTATGCGCAATGGATTAATCATGAACTACATAAAAAATACAAGGGACACAAAATACGTTTGTGTCCCTTGTATAAAAACTTTCAAAACAAATCCAGAAGTATGCCTGGCAGTATTTTACTTATAAAAGTGGTTCTACAGGGTTTGTTGTGAAACCGATAAAAACAACTAAATAGTTCACCACAAAAGTTACAAAAGAACGCAAAAGCACAAATTCTTTTAAAAATTCAGAACTCGTTTAATAGCAATCCTTTTGTGTTCTTCTACTTAATGATTTCAAATATTAAACTTTTGTGGTTGCTTTTGTCACTTTTGTAGTTTAAAATATTTCTTCACTGGAATACCATTAGAACCATAAAAGTAAGTATACATGCAGGGGAAGCCTATGGGTTTCTATTTACCGGCAAAGGTATTCAGTTTCTGTTTTAGTCCTTTGGTTCATGTTGTAATTTAACTACATTGGTTGATTTATAAATATTTAAAAATTCTGCAGGTATTCAGACAGATTGATATCCCGGTCGAGTTCCATTTTTTTGCGCAGGCGGTAGCGGCTCATTTCGACACTGCGGAACGACATGTTGAGCAGCGGTGCAATGTCTTTGGAGGACAGGTCCATTTTCAGGTAGGCGCATAACTTTTTGTCGCTGATAGTCAGGTTTGGATACCGCTCGCTGAGGCGCATCAGGTAGTTTTCGTACACCAGGTCAAAATTCTCGGCAAAGCGTTTCCAGTTGTTATCGTGTTCGATGTTGTGCTTAATTTCGTCCTGCATCTTAGTTATTTCTTTCAGGATGGATTTGGGTTCGGAACGATCGGTAATTTCGGTGGCCACCTTTGTCAGGTTTTGCGAAATGTCGAGCAGGATTTCATTCTTACGGATCAAATTCATCGTTGAACTCGCTAATTCCTGTGACTTATGGCGCAGGTCATAGTTCAAGCGCTGGTTCTTTAATTCAATGATTTCCTTCCTTTTTTCTTTAGCATCTTCCTCGAAACGCTTCTCCTGTTCTTTCAGTTCCAGTTCCTTCTGTGCTTCCATTTCGCGTGCCCCTTTTTCGGAGTGGGTCTTAATAAAGACAAAGAGCATGTAAATAAGGAAACAGAACAATATAAAATAAACGACATTGGCCACCTTGCTTTCATACCAGGGTGGCAGGATGGTAAATTCGTAGGAGGTCTCCACCGGTTTGGCTTCCAGCAGGCTTTTGGCCCTGACCCTGAAAGTGTACGTTCCCTTTTTAAGTTTTGTATATTCCTTCGAATTACCCGGAGTATAGGCCGACCATTTGGAATCGTATTTGTCGAGCAGATAGCTGTAGGTCACCGCTGCTTCGTTCCGGTATTCGGGAGCGACGTATTCGAACCGGACAGAATTATGCATGTGGTCAAATTCCGGTACCTGATTGTTACCTGCAGATGGCTGGTATCCACTCACCACAGAGTCACGTTCGTTGGTCAGGTAGACATTGCGGATAGACACTTTAAAGATACTTTTCGCCTTGTTTGATTTCGATACGTCAATCCATGAGAAACCATCCTCGGTACTGATAATGATGTTGTTATCGTTTATAAAATTAAAATGTTCGAAACCGCTGATCAATTTATTCTTTAAAGTTGAAAATGACAAGGTATCCAGTTTGTAGGTATTGTTTTTCTGTTTAAAGGCTCCTCCGATATATGAAAAGGAAGAACACCACAGGTCGCCTTTTGGTGATTCTGTCAATCTGATGGAGTGCGAAGGAACTCCAAATATTTTCTGAAGTTCAAGTGACCTGTCGATGTGTTTGGTAACATCATTATAAGTAAAAAATCCGCTTTGAGTGGAGAAAACAATTTTGTTATTTAACCGATACAGGGTATTATCCCGATTTGTAGGAAAAATCAAAGGCAGGTTGAACTGTTCTACTTTGGAAACACTGTCCAGCCGGGCATTGAGAGTCAGCCTGGATATCCCCTTGATCCAGTGGTTAAACCAGATGCATCCATCGTTGTCTTCCTCGAACATGCCACCGGTATCAGTGAACCCTTTGAGGAAATTGGAGAGTTTCCATTTGCCACCTGCTTTTTTCAGGATAAAGAAACCCTGGTAGGAGCACCCCAGGATACAGCCGGGTGAATGGTGCAATTCGCGGAATCCCCAGGTGCCGAGAATTCCCGGTATTTGTTCCACTTTATTGTCTACAACCATAAATGCCCCGTGGTCGGTACCGCAGAAAATGGTATTATCGATTTGTGTCAGGCTCCATACCTGCCCCTGCATTTTAGGCAGCAGTTTTACGGGCAGCGGGTTTGGGGAACTGGGAATCGGGTACGTTGTGGTATACAATCCCTGGTTGGTGCCCAGATACAATATGTTTTTGCGGATGAAGGAGCTATAGCCCGCGCCAAAAGTCTGGCTGTTCCCAAAAAGGTCGTACACCGGCGAATTAATGAGGACGTAATCAATCCCTTTGTCCAACCCGAGCCAGAGGTTGTGCTGATGGTCAAAGGCAATGCTTAAGATCGTATTGTTTTGCATGCCTGAGAAAGTATTCGAAAAAAGGTTTGTGTTCGAAACCAGGTCCTTGACTACCAGTCCATCCCGTACAGTTCCCAATGCAAGCTTTGACCCTTCGATGGTGGCACAAAACACCTGGTTTTCTGAAAGGAACGCATCGATATCGGTTTTAAAAGGGTCAACCCGTTCGCCATTAAAAACAAATAAGCCATAAAAATCAGTTACAAACAATATCCTGGTTTTCTCGAAAGGCAAAATGGCGCATATCTTCTTGTTTCGAAGCACATCGGCATTCGGGAACTTCATAAACATATTCCCGTTCAAAAACGAAGGGCCTTCCTGAAAGTTGGATATAATCAACGAATTATTGACATCGGCTGAGCAATCGATTTTATTCCTGAATGAAAAGCGGGTCATTTTGTTTTTCCTCAAACTAAAGATCTCTTTATCACCCTGAAAATAAAAAGTATTATCGATTTTATGGATGTTCCATATCTCGGTAAAGTTTTTGTCGGCAGGCTTAATTTTGTCAATCAAGGTATTGTATTTCAGTATGCCGGAAGCATTGCGGGCATAGTAGCCAAATTCATTAAAAGCGCCGGCGTAGATACGGTCGGATTGTTCGTCGTAGTACAAGGAGCGGACATTTGTATAATTCTTTATGGGATAGGTGGTCCATCGATTCCCATCGAACTCCAGCAGGCCTTTGTTATTGGCAAAATACATCCAATCGTTGTTGTGTTGGATAATATGCCAGTTTTGGGTACCGGCCATAGAAACCTTGCGGTTGAAGTTACGAATGGATGGTTGGATGGCAAAAATAGTCCCCTGAAAAACGAGCATTAAAAGGATAAAACATCGGTAGGAATTTCTCATAGATGATAAAGGGATTGTAAAATAAATTAATAAACCGGGTATTGCAGTTTTTTGTTGAATTCAGTTCAATTTTAGTCGTTTTTTTTTGGTTATAAAGTATGTTGATATATGTTATACAACATAAAAAACTATAAATTGCAAAAATTCAGCATTTTACAGCTATTGATGTAGTGGAAATGTTGTGGTCGGAATTGCCCTGAGTAGAGTTTTTGTGAGGAGAAAAATTAGGGCTGAGTGAAGAATATAAATAAATTTGCATTATCCAATTTTAAACTCCTGATGATAAATTTAGCATAGAGAAGATTTGTTGAGATTGAAAGCATAATTGGGTCAAAGCACCGGAATCATATAATTTTAAATAAAGGTATAGTATGTTACGAAAAAAGTTGTTTTTATTCCTGTTCACTGCGGTATTTTTCAGTTGTGCCCAAAGTAAAGATCCTGTTGAGAAAAAGATCGATGAATTATTGTCCCGGATGACCTTGCAGGAAAAAATCGGACAGATGAACCAGTTAACTGGAACCGGATTGTCAGGGGATATGATCAGTCAGATCAAGTCAGGGAAAGTAGGTTCCATCCTGAATGAGCTGGATATAAAAACAACCAACGAACTTCAACGCGTGGCGGTGAAAGAAAGCCGGTTGGGAATACCTGTGGTTTTTGCCCGTGATGTGATCCATGGTTTCAAGACTATTTTCCCGATACCATTGGGGCAGGCTGCTACCTGGAACCCACAGCTGGTAGAATCGGGCGCACGGGTGGCTGCCCTGGAAGCTACTGCTGCGGGGATTCGATGGACATTTGCACCTATGATTGACATAGCCCGTGACCCACGCTGGGGACGGATTGCAGAATCGTGCGGGGAGGACCCTTACCTGACGTCCCAAATGGGAGTTGCCATGATAAAAGGATTCCAGGGTGAGAAATTATCCGATCCTACATCCATGGCTGCCTGTGCCAAACACTTTGCCGGATACGGAGCCACCGAATCGGGGAAAGATTATAATACTACCTGGATTCCGGAGGTGCAATTGCGGGATGTTTATTTGCCGCCTTTCAAAGCAGCCGTGGATGCCGGGGTATCCAGTTTTATGTGTTCGTTTAATGATATCAACGGAGTACCGTCATCGGGGAATGAATTCCTGAACCGGCAGGTACTTCGCAAGGAGTGGAATTATTCCGGATTGCTGGTGAGCGACTGGGCTTCGATCGAGCAAATGATAAAACACGGGGTCTGTACCGATTTATCAGCCGCGACCCAAAAAGCGATTAAAGCCGGCGTTGACATGGACATGATGAGCTATGCCTACATTAACCATGCCGAAGCACTTGTAAAATCAGGATCATTAGCCGAAAAACAAATTGATGAAGCGGTACGGAATATACTCCGCATGAAGTTTCGGCTGGGGTTGTTTGAAAACCCATATATAGAGGAGCCAACCGAAATGCCTTATTATTCGGTGGATGCCCTGTTGAAGGCAAAACAAACTGCCATCGAGAGCACGATATTATTGAAAAATGAAAATAACCTGTTACCGCTGACGGATGCTGTGAAATCGGTGGCAGTATTGGGTCCTTTGTCGGATGCACCTGCTGATCAGCTTGGAACCTGGTGTTTTGATGCCGAATCCAGCCACAGTGTTACTCCGTTGGCAGCCATAAAAACCATGTTAGGTTCATCAGCACAAGTGATTGCCGAGAAAGGATTGACCTATAGCCGCGATATGAATGCGGAAGGCATTGCCAGGGCAGTTGATGCAGCCAAAAAAGCGGAAGTAATATTACTTTTCGTAGGTGAAGAAGCTGTACTCTCCGGAGAAGCACATTGCCGCGCGGATATTTGCCTTCCCGGTGCACAACCTGAACTTATCACCGCATTAAAAAAAACAGGGAAACCAATTGTAATGGTAGTCATGGCAGGCCGTCCGTTGACAATAGGGAAACAACTTGAGGAAGCAAATGCCGTATTGTACGCTTTTCACGGAGGTACCATGGCTGGTCCCGCACTGGCTGACCTGATATTCGGAAAAGCAGTGCCATCGGGAAAACTTCCGGTTACCTTGCCCCGCATGGCCGGACAAATACCAATTTATTATTCACATAAAATGACAGGCCGTCCGGCAGAAAATATAGTCACCATCAATAATATACCGGTAGGAGCAGGCCAGACCTCGTTGGGGAATACCAGCTATCATTTGGATGCCGGAGACAGCCCGCTCTTTCCGTTTGGATTTGGACTATCGTATACCACATTCAAATACTCGGATGTAAAAGTATCAAAAAACATATTGTCGCTTGGCCAGACTATCAATGTATCCTGTACGATTACCAATACCGGGAAGTACGATGGAGCTGAAGTGGCACAACTTTATACCCGTGATGTAGTGGGTTCGCTGGCACGCCCGGTGAGGGAATTGAAGGGATTCCAGAAAATCAACCTGAAAGCAGGGGAAGCAGCAACCGTTAATTTCACCCTGACACCTGACCAGCTTTCATTCTGGAATGCTGATATGGTAAAACTGACTGAGCCGGGAGATTTCCAGGTGTGGATATCAGCGGATAGCCAGTGCGGGAAGCCGGGAACGTTTAAGTTTATTTAGGAGCGAGGAGTGAGGAGTGAGGAATGAAAGTTTGAGGTTTGAGGTTTGAAGTTTGAAAGGTTGGGGAGTGTTCCGTGTTCTGCGTTCCGCGTTCCGCGTTTGGGGATAGAAGCATTCAGCAATTGGTATATCATTCAACTAAATCAACCAATCAACCAATCAACCAATCAACCAATCAACCAATTAACCAATCAACCAATTAACCAATTAACTAATCAACCAATTAACTAATCAACTAATTTACCAATAAATACCCTTAATAAATAATATAAATCATTTACATTTAAAAACTTACAATTTATGAAAACATCAACTCTAAAAAAAATGGCGGTACTGCTGTTATGTATCCCTTTGTTCTCCATGAGTGTCATGGCAACATTAACACACGGATCAGTAAAAGGTACAGGCCTGAGATTGTATTCACAATACAATGCAGGAACAATTAATCTTACAACAGACAAAGGCGTTTCCTTTGATTTTAAAGTAGTCACTATTGGAGCCAAGACATGGGGCTGGACGAACGTAACCGGTGCAACCATTGGCGGTGCTACTTGGGCTTCACAACTTCGTTATTGGGGTGGTGCAACTTTTGGCAACAAAACCGAGAATAATATGTTGAACAGGGTTGCCACTACGCAGCAAACTTATGGAACTGCAACAACAAACATTCCTTCGCCATTACAATTATCATTTTATCAGAACCTTACTCCCGGTGGAGACTGTGAAAGCCCACGTATCACCTATGATGTTACAGCTAAAAACAGTGCAGTAGCAGGAGATGTCACTGTACCTGTAATTTCATCTTGTACCAGTTCGGCTATAACGGAAACAACTGCAACCTTGAATATCACGGGTAGCGATGACCAGAGTGATTTGTTCTATTATATTTCAGGAAACGGTATTTCGGAAGTTTCATTTCTTCCAACTATTACACTTAACGGATTAACGCCTACTACGGCTTATAATATCACGGTAACTCCTATTGATTTCAGTGGAAATGAAGGAACCCCTTCAATTGTACAGTTCACCACAGGAGGTTTAGTGCAGATAACTTCGGGAATCGCCCAGGATATTAAGTTTGTGTTGAAGAGCACTGCCAGTACCCTGGAGTATTATTATCAATACACCGATCCTACCAAAAGATTTAATGGTGCAACCCTTGGAATTACTCCTGCAGGTGGAAATGCTTTTGATGTGTCACCTACCATCAGTCCGGACAGCACGTATTGCTATGGTACCACCAACGATGCGAATATTAATGGTAAAATCATAGCATTGAACTTTAAATACTTTACGTATAAATTACCAATAAATTATAATGAATGGGTAGTGGCCAATTCAACCATTACATCGGGTACTTTAAGCGGTACAGCCATCAAGCATCAAATGGGCGGAGGTGTATCAGCTACAGAAACAGAAGCTATTGCTCCTGTATTAACCAGTGCCACCTTAAAGGATGCTACCTCAAGTTACATAAAACTGAATATTAACGGAAGTGATAACAGTGGAAATTTATATTACACCATTAGCGGTGCCAAATCAACAGTGAATGCCTTCAGAACAGGTGATTATTTCCTTACTGCCATTGATCCGGGTAAAGTGTATACCCTGACCATTAAGCCTTACGATTTATCGGGAAATACAGCTGGCGCACAAACCCTGACTGTAAAAACCATGAATGCCCGTAGTAATATAAAAGACAGTACCAATACAAATTACAATACGCTTGTTTTACCAACTGCTCCGAATGGCGAATTAACTACCATCATTAAACAATCGGGTAATACCCTTACCCTGGGATGTACCACAAAATCGTTACTTCTTCCTACAGGTAACCAAAACAGAGTGTTTAATACGCCAACAGTAGTCATTAACGGTACTACTTACCCATTGACACTTGATGCCAACAACACCACTGCTACTGTTACTTTCACTGATATGATTGGCTCTACTCCATTTACAATAGGTACTTTAATGACAGTCAAGTGGTCTGTATTCTGGGGTTTAACAGGTGGTGGAAACTTCTTCACGGGTGTCTTTAATTATGTAGTTGGAGACAGTGGTCAAGCTGATGTAACCGGCCCTTCAACCCCTGTATTGTCCTTGAATGGCAGTTTACTTACCTGGCCAGCTTGTACTGACGACCTGAGTGGTGTGAAAAGTTATGTTGTAACTGAAGCAGGGCAATCGCCTGTAACTATCTTTGATCTGGGCGGTACTTCATTCAGTTATACTATGGTTGACCCATTATTGAATGGTGTAACCGTAAAAGCAGTCGATTTTACAGGGAATACTACTTCCAAAACAAAAGATATTGGAACTGCTGTAAAACAAATTGCAACGAATGCTGCAGTTGTCTATCCAAATCCTGCTACCGACCGGATCAATATCACCGGTGATGCAGCCAACGTAGCCATTTACTCGTTACAGGGACAACTTGTCCGTTCGGTAATGAATGTAAATACTGTAGATGTATCGGCAATTGCCAAAGGCCTTTACTTTGTGAAAGTTACCGACAAGTCGGGAAATCAGAATTCATCAAAAATAGAAATTCGATAAATCACCTTTAAGGAAGGAGGTAATGAACTTACCTTCTTCCTTATTTGCATAATTAGTCATTTTTGGAACTTCAATATTTAGTAATTATCATTTAAAGCATGAATCGTTCATGCTTGAGGTTTATAAAAAAGCCGGTAAAAATCATTCAAATGAAATCGACCCTACTCTCTAAGCTGTATTTATTCCTTGGAATTATTCTTTTCTCATGCGTTCAGGTTCATGCCCAATCACTATTGGATCAAAGAATCAATGAATTGGTGGATGCCATGACCACACAGGAAAAGATTAATCAACTTATCAATAGTAGCTTTGGGGGGACCCCTACGAATACCCGCCTGGGGATACCCGGATTTGCCATGGACGATGGTCCCCACGGAGTACGCTTTGCTGCTGACCGTAACGGACGATCGGCTACTGCCTTCCCGACAGGTGTTGCCATGGCATCCACCTGGGATCAGGAGATTGCAACCAAGGTAGGGGAAGCCATGGGTATTGAGTTCTGGTCTTTCAACAGGAATGAACAGTTAGGGCCCTGTATTGATATTTGTCGTGATCCACGTGGCGGACGTACTGCCGAGAGTGGCGGTGAAGATTCATACCTGGCAGGACATATTGGGAAATCAGTTGCCATAGGGATACAACGAAGCCCGATTGTGGCTACCGTGAAGCATTATATGGGTGAAAGCAAGCAATCGAACCGCCATAACATGAATGTGATTGCAACCGATCGTTGGTTAATGGATTTCTCAGGATATAATTTCCGTACCGTAGTCCAGGAAGCCGGAGTGTTGAGCGTGATGGGAGCCTATAACAAGATCAACGACGATAAAGCCTGTGAAAGTACCCTGATGCAAACTACGATATTAAAGGAACGATGGGGGTATCCTTTTTATGTGGTATCCGACTGGGATGCAATCTGGGATTCCCAGAAAGCACTGAAAGCAGGAACCGATATCTGTATGGGTTCAAATAAATATGCCACAGATCTGCCCGGGATGGCAGCCAGTGGAGCGGTTACGACGGCTGACCTGGATAAGGCAGTTAAACGAGTTTTACGTACAAAGATATTAAATGGCATGATGGATTATTTCCCGGTAGGAAATGCTACTACTGCCAAAACTGCTGCAATTAATGCCACCAATAAGTTGGCAGCCCAGAAATCGATCATTCTCCTTAAAAACGGGAACAAAGCAGACGGCACCGCCATTCTTCCGTTGACTAAAACAGGCATTAAAATAGCGTTGATTGGGCCAAATGCAGCTGCTTCAAATCTAAACTGTTATGGTAGCAGTGAAACATTCCCTCCTTATGCTATCAGCGTAAAGGCAGGTTTGGAAGCCAAGATCGGAGCAACAAATGTATCGTATTCACTCGGTTGTGATGTGAACTCTGATTCAAGGACAGGATTTGCTGCAGCCCTGACTCTGGCAGCAACTGCTGATGTTGTTGTCTTTGCAGGAGGATTGGATGCTACCCAGGAAGGTGAAGGCTACAATACCGGTAATGACCGGAAAAGCGGCTCAATATCTTTGCCCGGCCAGCAACAATTATTGATACAGCAACTGGCAGCTGTAAACCCGAATATCGTCGTAGTGATACAAAGTGGTGGTGTTTGCGGATTGAATTATTGCTTGCCGAACATTAAAGGATTGGTTTATTCTTTTTATGCCGCCCAGGAAGCAGGTACAGCCATTGCAGATGTACTGTTCGGGGATTACAACCCGGCAGGCCGCATGCCGATGACCATGCCTAAGCAGGATTCAGACTTGCCATCGTGGGTTGAGGATAACTTCCGTAAATTTACCGATAACCTGGATGGAGGATACCGGTGGTTTGATGAAAAAAATATTACTCCTGAATTTGCATTTGGGTTTGGGTTAAGCTATACGACTTTTTCATACAGCAATTTATCGGTGTCTGCTGCAACTACTGCCGGACAGCCCATATCGGTTTCGGTTGATATTACCAATACAGGAAGCATTGCAGGAGAAGAGGTTGCCCAATTGTATATCAGTTCACCATCCACAGCTGAAGTGTGGATGCCAAAGAAACAACTTCGTGGATTTAACCGTGTAGCATTAGGCGCAGGTGAAAAGAAAACAGTGACCTTCCAGTTAAAGGCAGAAGATTTTTATTATTGGAATGGCACAACCTACCAGGCACAAGCCGGTGATTTCACCCTGAGGGTAGGAGGGTCGTCGGATAACCTGCCACTCACCAAAGCTATCACGTTAGCCGATGGGGAAACTAAACCCGATTTGAAAATAACCCAGGTATATACCATGCCCCGTTATCCATTGCAGGGGCAAAAGGTGAGCTTTTATGCCCTGGTAAAGAATCAGGGAAATGCAGCAAATGCCTCTGCTTCCCCTTACAAAATAGATTATAAAATCAACGGAGTGAAAGTTGCCGTTTCGGACAATGTCACGACTGTCATTGCTCCCGGCCAGGTACAACTGATTGCATCAACAGGAGTCTGGACAAGTGATCAAACAGGCAAAACAACACTGTCAGGAGAACTTACTTTCAACCAGGGTAGTTCGCAGGAATGGGATGCCACCAACAATACATTTACCCGTGCCTTTGAAGTATTCGATCCGTCCTTAGATCCTAAAATATCCAATCTGGCCTATAAAAAACCAGTTACCACCTCTTCGATAAGCGGTACTAATATTGCTGCATCAATGGTGGATGGTGATTTAACTTCCCGCTGGGAATCAGGAAAGACGGATAACGAATCTGCCACCATCGATTTACTGGCTATTGCTGAACTTCAGAAAATTACCATCTACTGGGAAAGTGCCTATGCTAAATCGTATAAGATCGAAAGCTCAATGGATGGCATCTCCTGGAATTTGTTGAATAATGTTACAGCAGGAGTTGGTGGCACAGAATCGTACACTATTAATTCTGTACATGGGCGTTATGTAAGAATTACCTGTCTTCAGAGAGTTCCTATCAACAGCATTTACTATGGATTTTCGATATTTGAAGTTGTAGTCAATGGAAATATATTACAGGAAATACCTGATGTCCAGATTGCCCCGGTTGAATCACAACTTTACCTGCCCTATGCCAAGACAGTCCTGAATGGAACTTTATCAGGAGGTGTACTTGTAAAAGCAAAATTAGCCTATCAATGGAGCCTGGTTTCCGGACCTACTGATGCTGTTATTGTTGACCCAACTTCTGCATTGACATTGGTTAAATTTAAAACAGCAGGAACCTATGTATTTAAACTTACAGGCACCAATGCAACAGGATCTAATTCTACACAAGTCAGTATGAATGTCCTGAATGCAGGAACAAGTTCAGACCTGGCATTTATGAAACCTACGACCTGTTCGGGAGTCGAAACCAGTGCTACCAATGCCGATCTGGCCGTAGATGGTATTTCTACAACCCGTTGGTCGTCTGCATTCCTGGATAACCAGTGGTGGCAGGTTGACCTTCAGCATCAGGTTTTGCCGGGTACTGTCAACATTGTCTGGGAGGCTGCTTATGCCAAACAATTCAATGTTCAGATTTCAGCCGATAATGTAACCTGGTTTCCTCTTTATACAAATACTGCCTTTACAGGAGGTATCAGTACCATTCCAAACAGCAGTTCCCTCTCCGGAAGATATTTGAAAGTGAATTGCGTACAACGGGCAACTGCCTACGGTTCTTCTTTTTATTCTTTCAATGTTGGTGGATCATTTATTACCGGTACGAATCATGTTCCAGTCAGTATTGCCGGGAATACATCGATGACTTCGGGCGATATTATCTTAAATGGAAATTCAAGTACGGATGCCGATACTGATCCGTTGGTTTATAAATGGGAACAACTTGCGGGGCCTTCCACGGCTAACATGCTTACACCAACTACTCCGATGACTCAAGTGACAGGGTTAAAACAAGGCGATTACTATTTTAAACTCACTGTTGATGATGGAAAGGATGTTGATTTTGACGTGGTAAAGATAGTAAGTGATCCAAATACTAAATTGACAGTTGTTGCAGATAAGGAGATCATCATTTATCCAAATCCAATCCATGATTCTTTCTATATTCAAAATAGTAGTATTCAAAAAATTGATGGCGTTCAGGTATTCAATTTGAATGGAAAACTACTGAAATCAATCACGGTAAATTCAACAAAAGTATCCCTGAGTGATGTTCCACAAGGTAATTATTGCATTCGTTTTATATCCAAGGGAAAAATCTGTAAAGTAGTTCAAATAATCAAAGAGTAATCGTTTAAGTAACCTTTCAAAGTTTTATAAAGAATTTTCAATACCTTAAAATAAATGCTTTATCTAATTTTTAAAAATTACAAATTATGAAAACTTCTACTGTAAAAAAGTCGGGCATCATGCTCTGCATGGCTCTTTTCGCTGTTGCTGTTTCAGCATCTGTAACACATGGATCCATCAAGGGTACCGCTACCCCAATGTATGCACAGGGAACTACCGGTGGTAATTTAGCTTCGCTAAATGCTGCAGCAACCCTCGATTACAAAGTTGTGACAAAAGGTTCTAAAACCTGGGCTTATTTGAAATTCAACGGAACTTCCGGTATTAATTCCGGAGCTACCTGGCAAACCCAATTACGTTACTGGACTTCTGCCAATGGCAAAACGGAGAATAACATGACTGGCTTTGTCAGTTCCGCCTCAAAGGTTATTTGGGGAACAACCACAAAAACAATTCCCAATCCGTTGAAGATTAGTTTTTTCCAGGACCTGGCTACCGGTGGTTTTAGTGAAACTGCCCTGATCCCTTATGACATTGCTCTGAAAAACAGTCCGGTTACAGGTGATGTGACTCCTCCAACTGTTACCTCCTGTGATGCAGCAGCAACAGAAACTACTGCTGCTTTGACTTTGTCAGGAACCGACGACAGTGGTGATTTGTATTATTATGTGGCTGATGCGGCCCATGGTGTTGAAGAATTTGTTCTTGGCACCAATTATACTGTTACAGGTTTGTCTGCCTCTACCACCTATAACCTGACAATTACACCCATTGACTTCAACGGAAACGAAGGAACCCCAATCCAAAAAACTTTTACAACTGGTGGTTTGGTGCAGGTAACCTATGGCGTTGCCAAAGATATTAAATTCAGGTTTAAAAGTTCCACAACCCAGTTTGAGTATTATTACGAACCAGTTGACCCAACAAAGAAATTGAGGGATGCCTTTATTAAAATTACTCCATCCGGTGGTACCGAATTTGAAATTAAACCAACATTAAGTCCCGATAGTACCTATGCATACGGTATATCGACTGATGCTAATATTGCCAGTAAGATTCTGACGCTCAATTGCGGATATTGGATAGCCCCCGGGCTTCCGGATTATTCCGATTATGTAGTTACAAATACAGCGGTTACGGCAGGTGATTTAACCGGAACTGCCATTAAACACATGATGGGTGGGGCAATCCAACCCTCACAGGCAGAAACAACCGCTCCTGCATTAACCGGAGTATCCCTGTTGGATGTAAATTCAGGGTATGCAAAACTGAACATTAACGGCAGCGATAACAGCGGGGCTGTTTATTACGCTATTACGGGTGGAAAACAAGATGTGAATACTTTCCGTACAGGGAATTATTACCTGACCAGCATTGACCCCGGGAAAGTTTATACGTTAAACATCCAGGCTAAAGATTTTTCAGGGAATGTTTCAACGGCTATCCAGCAAAAAGTGAAGACTATGAACGCCCGTACCAACCTGTTGGATGGTACCCTAATGAAATACAACAGTACAATTATCAGTTCTACAGGTGCAGTTAATGAACTGGCATCAAACATTCAGGTTGTAGGAAATGCCATTACATTGGGTTGTAATACAACCCAGACAGGTTTGACAGGAACTGCTTTAAACAGGAAATTCTTTAATGCCGCAGTAAGAATCAATGGAACCTCCTATCCATTAACCCTGGCAACTCCCGATTCTACATCAGCTCAGGTAACATTTACAAATCTTATCGGAACACTTCCAATTGCTACCGGAACATCATTTACGATTCAGTTCTCTGTATTCTGGACTAAAGGTGCCGGAAACTTTGTTACCGGTATATTTGCCTTTACAATTGGCGATAACGGACAAGTTGATGTTGAAGGTCCAACTACGCCGCAGTTGCATTTAAACGGTAATAACCTGACCTGGCCAGCCTGCACCGATGCTTTGAGTGGAGTTAAATGGTACATTATTGCAGAAACAGGACAGCCGATAGCTAAGATCTTTGATTTTGGCGAAACAAATTTTAGTTACACCATGGCAAATCCAACCAATACTGTAACGGTTACTGCAGTTGATTTTATTGGCAACGCTACACCGACACAAAACATTATCAGTGCAAACAAGGAGCTACAATTGACCCATATGGCTCTGTATCCGAATCCGGCTACAGATAAAGTTTATATTTCGGGTGATGTAGCCCGGGTTGCTTTCTATTCACTACAGGGGCAACTGATACTCTCCAAACAAAACGCCAATGTGGTAGACATCTCTACTTTAAATAAAGGTTCTTACATCGTTCGGTTAACTGATAAGACCGGAAGTCAGAACTCATTAAAATTAGAAATACGTTAACCTCTTTACAAAATGGAAGAGAATAACTATCAGTTTATTCTCTTCCATTTATTTCACTGACGAAGTTTATAGTTATGTCCATTCAAGGTTTTTATTCCAATTTATTAGTATGATGATCAAAAAAAGCATTATTTTATTCTGTAGTTTCTATTTTGCAGTCAGTTTATTTGCCCAACAACCCATTCAGGTTGGTGCCGGAAGTTATGCCGAATATCCGCCCGATAGTGTTGCAAATGAAGATGGTTATTTTGCAAAGAAATACAGTTGGTTCAGAGATAACTGGAATAATTTATACATTCATGAGAATGCACGGCATAAACCGCTGCCAACTAATAAGTGGTGGACAAATTATGTGTTTTCGCAATATGGTGGTGAAGCATGGGCTTACCCTCAGGCTGTTTCAGCCGATAATGAAGGCATCAATATCAAGATTCCGAATGGCTTTCAGGGTGCCGGTATGGTGACTACTCCTTTCCTGGAAGTAAAAGGAGCTTCCCAGCTGCAGGTCAATGATGAAGCTATTGTATTTGCTGATTTTGAAAGTACTGCCTATCCGACTGGATGGACTGTTGCGTCAAGTCCAGCATTCCCGGGTCCGGTTGCATTGTCTGAAATTACCCAAAGTCCGACACCCAATGGCTTTGCTGGTACCCGATTTGTAAACTCATTTAAAGGGGATGCGGCAAAACTTTCGCTTACATCCACTTCATTTGTCATCAGTAAAAATTATATCCGACTGCGTGTTGGTGGCGGAAATTATATCAACGATACCTATGTCGGGTTATATATCAACGGAGTCCGTGTACTGGCAGAAACTGGTCAGAATAGCGGAACTCTAACCCAGCGAACCTGGGATGTAACCTCCTATATCGGTCAAACCGCAGAAATTCATATCGTGGATAATTCAACCGGTGGGTGGGGATTTATCATGTGTGATGATATCGTTTTTTCAAACAGTACCTTTGCCGGAACCGGATATCCTACTGACTTTGTACCTAAGAGTTCGAATGTGTATGACTGGACTGATCTTGGCTTTACATTCAGGAGTGAAGATCTCAACGGCAGGTATATGAATGTTACGTTGGTGCATGGAGTACCCTTTACCTGGATCGATTTAAATAACCTGGTTCCTATCCTGAAACCGGGTGTTGCTTCAACCGTTTATGATCTTTCAGGAAATCAGGTTGTAACTTTCCCGGCACTTCTGGATGCCTGTACCATGGAATTTGGTGGAAGGGTTTATGGTATTCACCTTCCAACAGGCAGTAAACTCTACAAATCAAAAGGTGAGGACTACCAGGTTGAAATCCCGGCAGCGGGTCCACAATACCTGGTCGTATCCGCCCTGCCATCCCGGACTTTCCTTACAACCTATGATACCTATGCCCGAAATAAGCCGGTGAATACGACCTATAGTTGGGATTATCAGATTGCTGCAGGGAATATATCAACTACTTTTAAACTGGATACAAAGAATCTTCAGACTTCTGCTACCGGAGGCCCTTCCATGATGAGTTTCCTTCCTCATCATTACAGGAATACGACTCCGAACTTTTCATTTGTGGGTGGAGCCGATTATCAGGTGATTGTCGGGAAGCTTCATACTGCCATTGGGAATGACTTTACCGTGAATTATAAATTTGGCGGTATGCCTCCTTATCTTCCCGAACCTCTGAACATGACTGACCTGCAAAAAACAAGGCTAAACACCATGTTGACCACCAGGGCTGCCGCTTCCGGTGGTTATAACGGAAATACCTATGCAAAGGGATTGGGTGAAGAATCCAATATGATGCTTATGGCCAAGGCAGAGAACAATCCGGGCTTTACAACCCTGAAGGCTAATTTAAAAACAGAGTTGATCGACTGGCTGACTTATGATCCTGCAGAAGCAAATAAAAAACAATACTTCTTTGCCAACTATCCGAATTATGGGGCTATCATTGGCTTCCCTCCGGGATATGGTTCCCAGGGATTTAATGACCTTCATTTCCATTATGGTTATTTTGCCATGGGAGCTGCCCGGTTGATGATGGTTGATGAAGATTTTAAAAAGAATTATTCAGGCATGGTGAAACTGGTCACCAAATCATTTGCTAACTGGAAACATTATCCAGAAGGCGGTGAATATTTGCCTTTCCTGCGCACCTTTGATCCTTATTTAGGACATTCATTTGCAGGTGGAACCGGTGATGGGGGTGGCAATAACCAGGAATCAACCTCGGAAGCTGTTCATTCGTGGTTTGGCATTTATCTGTTGGGCGTTCAGTTGACTGATAGTGAAATCACCAATTTAGGTGCTATGGGTTACTTGTTGGAAACAACTGCAGCACGTGAATACTGGATGAACATGTATGATGATAATTTCCCATCAACCTACACAAAGAAATATGCAGGCATAGTACGGACCGATAACCTGGGTTGGGGAACCTATTTTAGCGGTGATCCGGGCTGGATATTAGGAATTCAGGCAGTACCCTGCGATTTCTTTTACCAATACCTGGGACAGGATTCCACGAAAATGAATTCTATCTGGCAATCCATGGTCGCTGACCGCACAACCAATCTTTATGATCCTGATGGAACCGGTCCGTTGACATCTATCCCTTTTTCACCAACGACCGATAAATTCCAGAATATAGTGAATATGGGTTCTTACCTGGGTGGTTACCATGTCAATCTGCTGAATTCCTTTGACCCTGCCTATACTTCTAAAATTGTGGATTCGCTCTATATAAAGGGTGGTGATTGGGCTTCGGATGTAAACTCAACGACCAACTATTATATGTCAAATGCAATACTTACGTATGGTACTCCGGCTGAAGGATATCATACCAGCATTGCCTCGGGGGCGGTATATAAAAATAAAAAGGGTGAATTGACCTACCTGCTTTACAATCCAACCACTGCAGATGTCAATGTCGATATTTACAAAGATGGGGTCGTGATCGAAACCATTAAAGTAGGTGCCGGTAAATACTATAATTCAAGGATTGTGGGTGGGCAGAAACCATCGGTGAGCATTACTTCCCTGAAAGCAAACGACAAACTGGCATTGAACTCCGAGGTGAAAATACTGGCATCTGCCAGTGATAAGGATGGTACCGTCCAGTCTGTGAAGTTTTATCTGGGAGCTGATTCGATTGGCATAGCCTATGTGGAGCCGTTTCAGATTACTTTCAAACCTACAGTCTCCGGCATAAAAGACCTGAAAGCTGTTGCTACCGATAATGACGGCAATAAGAGTGATCCATTCATTGTTTCAGTCGAGGTTCTCGCCGTGGCACAAACTCCTTATAATGCGAATCCATGGAATGTACCTTCCGATAAGATTCTGGCTGTCCAGTTTGATAATGGGGGTCCTGAGATTGCCTGCCATGACAATGAACTGGCCATCCAGGGTGGGAATAATCTGCGTGCTTCAACCGGTGTGGAAACTGAAAACAGCAATGGAACTGATGGAAACATCGGGTATACGAATGCCGGTGAGTGGTATGAATACACGATGAACGTTCAATCTGCCGGGGTGTATTCATTTACCACCCATTTATCCTCGGCAGGTGGTGGAATCATGCATGTGGAGATTGATGGAGTTGATAAAACAGGACCGGTATTGATCAATAAAACAGGATCATGGGGTACTTATAAAGATTCATTGGTTGCCAACATCCCTTTATTAGTGGGTACCCATGTCATGAGGATTGCCATTGACAAAGCCGGAATGAACCTGAGTTCGTATAAGTTTGCTTTGACAGCCGGTAATTTACCTCCTGCTGCGAATGCAGGGACTGACCAGGTAGTTTTATGGCCTGTGAATACGGCTGTTTTAAGTGGTTTGGGACAGGCATTTGGGACTTCAACCATTACGAAATATGACTGGAAGCAGGTGGATTCAAATCCTGCAGTGACGATTTCAAATCCAGCAATTGCTACTCCTGCAATTTCAAATTTAGTGCTTGGAACCTATGTCTTTGAGTTGACAGTAACCGACAATACCGGTCTAAAGGCAACCGACAGGGTTGTAGTGTTGGTGAAGCCGGGTAATTTTGCCCCGATTGCCAATCCGGGAAGCAGCCGGACCATTGCATCAACTGTTCATGATATTGTTCTGGATGGCAGTGCTTCCAATGATCCTGATGGGTCAATTGTGAAGTATGAATGGAAGCAAATTGATACGAACAATATACTATCAGTATCACAGGCGAATCAACTGGACGCGACAGCCAGGGTAAGTGGACTGGAACCAAACAAATTGTATATCTTCCAGCTCACAGTAACCGATAACCAGGGTGTAAGTGCTTCCGAAAATGTACGGGTTGTTGTCGACGGTACCACTGCACTATCGCAATTGCAGGATCAACAGGTTGCCGTTTATCCGAATCCTTTTACCAACCGATTGGTGGTATTGGCTGATAAGGATGCAGGATTTAAAAAACTGACTATTCATTCGCTTACCGGAAGTCTGGTCTTGAGTAAAGACATTACCAATCAGACGGTACTCAATTTAAACACTTCTGAAATTCATTCAGGAGTTTATATTCTGACATTGATTTCCGATCAACAGGTTGTTTCCCGTAAAATAATAAAATAAATCGTCACGAATGATTATTAGAAATCCATGGTAAATGATTGGATTTCTAATTTCTTATAATCCTATATAATCATGAAAAAATTGTTGTTATTTTTTATAGTGTTTTTACAGGTTCAGTTGAATTATGGACAGGTATCCGCCTATGCTTCAACCGAAAATGGTGGTAATAAAGCTGCAAATGCCATTGATGCGAGTTTGACTACCCGTTGGGAAAGTGTTCAGGGATCGGATGACCAATGGTTTGCTGTCGATTTAGGAAAGCAACTTTTTGTTTATTCGGTGAATATCAACTGGGAAGCTGCTTATGGAAAGATATACAAGATTCAGATTTCTGATGATAAAACCTTTGCAAATTATACCGAAATTGCTTCAATTACAGATAGTAATGGCAAACTGGATACTGTTTTAACAGATAATACTGTAAAAGGCCGTTATGTGCGACTACTTGGAATTAAACGTGCCACAGGTTACGGATATTCAATTTTTGATTTTAAGGTGTCAGGTACAGAAGTCTTAAATAAAGTTTCTGTAACGTTGGATGTACCTTATGTGCAGTATATGAAATTAAAAGTAACCCCTACCGATCTGAATGCAAATTCTGAAATAATAGTTCAAAACACAACGCAGCAAATCGGTTTGAGCTTTAATGAATTTACTCCCGTATCATTGGATTTAATGGAATTCAGAGGCGATTTTTATTTCGACTTATGGGCATATAAAAAAGGATCGACTACTGAAAAAATAACAGGAATACCCTTTTCTGCAACTGCCTATGATGGTATGGTAGTCCACGTGCTGTTGACACCAAAACCTTCTGTTCCTCAATTCCCTGTTGCTGATACCGGGCTTGATCAGATTATTTATTTACCACAAAACAGTATTATTATTGATGGCTCAAAAAGTCAGGATCCCGATGGTACTATTATGACTTACAAATGGATTCAGAAAAGCGGTCCAACTACTGCCACTTTAACAGATGCAAATACTTCTAAACTCACAGCTGGCAATTTATCTATCGGGTCCTATAATTTCTCACTGACTGTGACGGACAATGATGGCATGACCGGTACGGATGAAGTTGTAGTAACGGTGAGTGCTCCCGATCAGGTTGATTTTCAATTGACTAATCCGGTCGATAAATCTATGGTAACAACTACACGCAAACCAACTTTAACTTGGGATGCCTGTCCGGGAGCTACAAATTACGAAATTTATTTAAATATTACCCGAAGTGATTATGAATGGTATGCCTCCGGCAACTTGCTGGACAGGTATACTAAAGTGGGAGTAACGGCAACAAACTCTTTTACGGTTCCAATTGATTTAGTGGACCGATGGACTTACAAATGGTATGTGGTAGCCACAACTTCAGGAGGTAACAAGTATTCCAATAAAACTCACTTCGGACTCTATATTCCTGCCCTGGAATCTCAAAATGACGGAATAAATATAGTAAATGGCTGTCGCGATATGAATAAGAATGGTACTATTGAACCGTTCGAAGACTGGCATTTAACTCCTGAACAACGGCTGGATGATATTATGAGTCGTTTGACTGAAGAAGAAAAATTCTGTCAGCTTTTCTATGGTGCCGAAGGGAGTGATGTGGCTTCCCCAATGGCTGGATTCTCATTTTCTTACGGTGTTGAAAATGGTATGAGGGATACCCAGTATGCTTGTGCAAAAACCCGCATGGGAATACCCACAGCCTTTGCAGGTGATAAAGCGAATGGCTGGAAGACTCCTTTCCCATCCCAGATTGGTCTGGCTGCCATGAGGGATATGAATCTGGTTTATCAGTGTGGAAACATGCAGCGTATTGAGCAAAAATCAGTAGGATTTACCGGATTATTATGCCCGTTGGCCGAAGTAAATACAAAAGTACTTTATCCCCGCATCCAGGAAGGTTCCGGTGAGAATGCAGATGATGCTGCAGCTATTATCAGGGCAATCGTATGTGGAATGCAGGGTGGTCCGGAAATAAATCCTCATTCGTTGATGACAACGGTGAAACACTGGGCTAGTCAGGGTGCCGGAGGTGAAAGTGTATTACAATATGATGCTGTAACAATTAAATATCACATGAAACCGTGGATTGCTGCTGTGGAAGCAAATGCCTGTTCTGCCATGCCGGGTTACAATGCCTGCAAATATCTTGATCCTGATAATGGAGCAAATACAAGTAAGAAAGGAATTGATTATCTGCGAAATACTATCCAATGGAAAGGTTTTGTTGTTACTGATTGGCTTGCTGCGAATACAGCCCAATCAATTGCCAGTTTGGGTGCCGGTGTAGATGTAATGGGAGGTTCGCCATCCACACCCACCGATCGTGCAGCATTGATTGCATCCATTGGAATTGATCGGATCAATGAATCATGCAGAAGAATTATGGACGTGAAAATCCGGTTGGGTATGTTTGAAAACCCATACGCTGATCCAACCTGTACGTATGTAAAAGCAGATAATCATGCCCTTGCAGTGAAAACCGCTAAGAAATGTATAACTTTATTAAAGAACAATGGAGTTCTGCCTTTGAAACTGGCTTCAGGAAGTGAAGTTGTTGTTGCCGGTCCCCGGGCTATATGGGCTGGACAAAATTATGATCCGAATGTGATCTGGCAATCCATTTATTATGATGATCCTTTGGTCAAAAACCATTTTCAGGCAATGACAGAACGCGGTGCAAAAGATGGTCTGACTGTTACCCAGGGTGCAGGTACAAATCCAACAGTAGCTGTAGTGGTTATTGGCGAACAAAGTTATACCCATGGTACTGAATGGGCAGATAAAAACCCGAATATCCCTGCTGATCAGTTAAGCATCATCCAGGGTTTTCATGACAGGGGCATAAAAGTAATTACGGTTATTAATTCTCCCCGTCCCTATGTATTGACCGATTTGCTCGATATATCAGATGCTATTATGTTGATTTATCGGGGTGGTACCGGGATTGGAGAAGCGACTGCCGGATTAATTTTTGGTGATTACCTGCCTACGGGACGTACACCGTTTCAGTTGCCACGATCGTTGGCTCAGCTTGGAGCCGATGATACAAATAACATGGTTGAGAAATGGGATTTGCCCTATGATATTGGAGCTACTGCTACTGAACGTGCTTTAATCAGAGGCTATATTGACCGGGGTGAAGCAGTTCCTCCTGTTTATGGAGACCCACTGTTCCAGTATGGTTATGGTCTTCAGGATTTTGGAACTGCTGATGCTACTCCATCATCAGATTTTGACCTGACAGCTCCGGCTAATAATGCTAAAATAGATGCCGGTAATGTGGCGTTTAGCTGGCAACCCAGCAATGATGCTGAATCGGGTATAAAGTATTATGAACTGTATATTGATAATGTCAAAAAAGTAGAGACCAATAATACAACTTATTCCTATCCATTATTCGACTTAGGATCTCATACCTGGTTTGTTAAAGCTATTAATGGCAGCGGTTTGTCAAAAGCATCGGCTACTTCCTTTAACTTTAATTCAACTTATACTGCCATTACCGTTCCTATGGCAAATGAAGTCTCAACTGATATTCAGGTATATCCGAATCCGTTTAATGATAAGATTAAAATCTCGATGAAAAATAATAAAGGGATGAATCAGTTTAAAATTATTGATATGACAGGTAAAATCTGTATCTCTAAAACCTTAGTGGGTCAATCAATGGAAATTGATCTTTCAACCTATAGTTCCGGTTTGTATTATATAGTGGTAGATGGAAGTAATGGGCATAATTCCTGTAAATTACTCAAGAAATGAACAACGTAAATACTAGTGATATGGAAAAGAAAGAACTTGAATTTAAAGATATACTGTTTTTATCCGTTCTGATCATTCCCTTTGTGATACTTATGTTAGTTGCAAATTAAATTCATGAAAACAATTCAAAACCATGCTGTTGTTATCTTGCTGGGTATGTTGGTTTTCCTGAGTTCAAATGCAGTTGCAACTGTTGTTCTCCGCGATTCAGTAATTAGTTGGCAGCATCATCGCTATACTACTAATGCAGACTATAGCATGAAAACCATGGCTACTGCCGATAATGACATTGTCAGCGTGCAGTTTGCGGGGAAAGTAATTGAGAATGACTTGTTCCGGATCGTATTAGTGCCTGAATTCGGAGGGAGGGTACTTTCGTATTTCTATAAGCCAACTGTCCATGAATATCTCTATCAGAGTCCCTGCGGAACGCCGTACGGGATAAGCCAGAGTAACTTTTATTATAACTGGCTGATGGTATACGGGGGGATATTCCCGACATTCCCGGAACCGGAGCATGGCAAGACATGGTTGAAACCCTGGCAGTATACGGTTGTCAAGAGTACGGCGGATACAGTCATCGTTCGCATGTCGCTCACTGATAATACCGAATACACCGGACGTCCCGGTCAGTTCAACAACGGCATTACCGGCATCACCTGCGATGTGGAAGTGGGGGTGTATACCGGGCAAGCAGGCTTTTCGTTCAATGTGAAACTGACCAATCCGACAGCACAATCTAAAAAATACGAATACTGGACTTGTACCACTTTGACACCGGGATCGGTCCCCGGGAATACTTTTTCGCCTGTCAATTCGGAAATGGTGGTGCCAATGACTACATACGAAGCAGCCTGGAGTACCAATAACTGGATAGGGAAATACACCGGTACCTTTGATTTCTCCAAAATAAACATGCTCGATGAGTGGCCTGAAATGGGAATTGCCTACGCTACCACCCGGACGGATAATTACTGGGGAGTGATCAACCATGTAAATGAAGAGGGTTTTTTCCGCATTGCCGACCGCACAGTTACCAAAGGCCTCAAGCTCTGGACCTGGGGCAGGGATGCTGTGAATGCCAATAAGCTGAGCATTTCCAACGGTGGAAAGGACGATTATATTGAGTTATGGGGTGGTGTGGTCATGCATTTTTTTGATGATGCTACCTTCAATGCTTCCAGTCAGCTCTCCTGGCCGGAGTATTTTTATCCGACTGTCGGGTTGCCGGGTATTACAGCTATGAACAACCAGGGCGGGACATTTATAGACCTCGATTCGAATACGGGTACCGGAATTTATAATTTGAAACTGAATTATTTCCTGACGCAGCCGGACAAAAATTATACGGTCGACTTCTATTCGAACCAGAATAATTCAACTCCATTGTTTACGGAGAACATTATATCCGATCGCAGGGGCAACCTGATTCAAAAACCGATTCAGCCGGGAGCTTTTATCAATGGGATCAATAACCTGAAGGCAATCCTGAAAAATGAGAATGGTGAAATTGTATTGACTGCCCAGAAGCAATTCAGCCTGTCGAATACCGCGGTGTCGTCACCGGGAGACGATAATTTTTTGGTTCAAATCCTGAATCGTACCCCTCATCAACTGGAATTCAGTGTTGAAAATGGCCTGTCAGGGGAAGCCAGTCTTTTTAGCATGGAAGGTAAGTTGGTTTATGCAGGAAGTTTTGTAAATGGCACAAAAGTTGATGTTGCAACTTCGGGAATATATATAGTGAAAATGAAACTGGAGAACAGCATCATAACAAGAAAGATTGGTTTATATTAATATTTATTTGGTTGTCTCGTCATGCTATGACGAAGGGTATTAAGTTTTTAAGGTTGAATTTTTTGTGTTAGTTAGTTGGTTAAAATGGTTCTTTGTGTGGTTCATTCCACACTCAGAACCATTTGTTTTTTAGGCATTAATTTTATTTTGATACAACTTAAGTCGTAAGCTATAACTTAAAACAGAACACTTTAGCCTATGGTTTCAATAAACTAATTAACTAAATTAGCTGTTCAACTTAATCAGAAAACTTAGTCTCCATTTGTTCTTGGTTGCGAGGGGGTTGCGAGGGGGTTGGCTGGGGGTTGGCTGGGGGTTCCGAGGGCCCTGGCCCTCGAAACCCCCTCGAAAGGCCCTCGAAACCCCCTCGAAAGGCCCTCGATACCCCCTTGATACCCCCTCGAAAGTAAGACTTTACAAAGACCGGATCAAGAGCTGTGTCAATCCAACAGCCTGAAAAGTGATTTCGGAATTTCATCCGGAATTCAGGGCGAAATGATATTCCTGCTTTGTTCGAAATGCATCATACAGATCCTTACAAGTAGTTTCTTTAGAAAATTTAATTGTTGCGGTTAAAATACAAAGCGTTTTTTCAAAGAAATGTGCATGTTTATGCATTAAATTCATTTTAATTTATATATTTGAACTTTTATCAGGTTCATTATGCTGAGAATATGGAGTTAAAATAGAACGTTAAGTATCAAAAAGCGAAAGTTTAAATCCCAACGAAGAATCAATTTGGTTTTCAATATCCTTACCGATTTAATTTAGGAAAAGGTCCGGTTGCGGGGAATTGCTTCAGGAATAAATTCTGCCGGATTGAATAATGGTTCCTATAAGCAATTCTTCAAAGAAAAATTACCGGAAGCGCTACTAAATCAAATTAACTTACCGGATGGAAAAAACAATTGAACGCATCGTTCGAACAGCATTCTTGTTTTAGTAAAGGATAATTCGAGTTCAAATCAGAAAAAGGGTGTATTTTTCATTGTGAAATACAAGTAAAAACATGTTGTAGAACATATAATTATTTAACATGCACGAATACAGATAGATATGTCGATTCATGTAGTAGCTGAATGAAAGAAAATGAGTTGAACTGTGAGTTTTTGTGAGGTGAAAATTGATGTTCTATCATTTTATTTCGTCTATATTTGCAATACAATTTTCAACAAACATACAACATTATTAATTTTTAAAATTTAAAGACATGAAAAGATTTACAAAAAAAGCAATGATGCTGGTAGTGGCCATGCTAATTTTAGGGAGTGTTTTTGTACAGGCTGAAAAACGGTACGTATTTGCATTAGGTGGATTTCCTAAAACCAACGGAGTCGCAGATCCAGGTTGGAATGCAAACTGGGTAGATTTCAGATTAGACGATTTGAACAGGATATTGTATATCTGGGCATCAGGTGAAACAATCGCGGGAACTCCGGCTGTTGGTGTTGGAGCATTGGGTCAAACAGGTTACCAGGCGTTTAATGTGGCTGCACCGGCAGGATGGTGGGGCTGCGGATATTATGTAGGTCCGGATAGCGGAAATGCAACAGCCAGTATGGATATGACTGATGTTACTACAGCAGGGGTATTTCACTTTGCAATTCGTACCACTTGCGCAACTGATATTACTATCAACCTTTATGGAAGTACAGTTGATCCTTCCGATCCATTTATTACTGCCATTACGAATGGTAAGTTTATTATCAACACAACCAATTTACCGGTTTCTAAACGCGATGGAACACAATGGGTAGAATTTAATGTACCTATGACTCAATTAATGGGACCTTCGGTAGTTGCAACGAATAACTTACGTTACTTAGGCCCAGTAAAGAAATGTAATTACCTGACTTTTGCAGGTGGAAATGACAAGGGCAGCTTTATTGCATGGGATAATGTTTACGTTTCAACCGGAGCAACAGCCGTTGAATCTGTAAAAGCAGACAAACTTGATATTTCGATGGTAGGAAACCAACTCAAGGTTTCGGATAACACAAATACAGTGAATATATTTTCAGTAAGCGGAGCCCGGGTATTAAGCAGCAAACTGAACGATATTGATATCTCCGGTCTTAAATCAGGCGTCTATGTAGTGAAAGCAGGAAACCGGGTTTCTAAATTCAACAAATAATTCATTTCAACCTTTCAATTTAAATTTGGTTGCTTAACAACAGACTTAAGCAACCAAATTTCACCTATCACCTATCACCTTTTTATTAAATCAGGGTTCCCTGAATGCCGGGAGGGGGTTGACTTTTCACATGAATTTCCAAATCATAAATCTCATTAATTTCACCAGCTTAAATTTAATTATTTATGAAAAAAGAACTAATCTCTCTTTTCATTTTCATCGTAATCAGTCTGACTGCTTTTGCACAAGAGTACAAAGTAAGCGGAACGATCATTTCCGACGATGATAAAATGCCAATTATTGGAGCGAATGTTGTCGTTAAAGGAACAAGCAAAGGTACTATCACAGATTCGAACGGACAGTTCACAATTGAGGTACAAAAAAACAAGAGCCTTTTATTTTCATATATAGGCTATCTAAATGAAGAACAAAAAATCACTAATAATATTTCAAATCTTAAGATAACCCTCAAAACAAATTCCGTTGTTCTTGACGAAGTAGTTGCTGTGGGGTATGGTACAGTTAAGAAAAGTGACCTGACCGGGGCTGTAGCATCGGTTTCAGGAGAACAGTTACGGAAACTTCCTGCAGCCAGTATTGATAAAGCCTTGCAGGGATTGACTCCGGGTGTAACCGTGGTAGCCAATAGTGGCCAACCGGGATCGGATATGGTTATTCGTATCCGTGGTATTGGTACAACAAATGATGCATCCCCTTTATTTGTGGTGGATGGTGTTATGGTGGGGAATATAAATTTTTTATCGCCAAACGATATTAAATCAGTTGAAGTATTGAAAGATGCATCTTCATCGGCTATTTACGGAGCGCGAGGTGCGAATGGTGTGATATTGGTAACAACCAACCAGGGAAACAGAAGCGGAAAAATGACCTTGTCGGTGGATGCTTATTATGGAGTACAAAACCGTGCCAAGAAATTAAGCTTAATGAATTCCGACCAATTATCAAAATTCTGGGGTTATACTGGTACCTCTTCAAAAGATTTCAACGATTGGGTATTTACTAACTTTTCGAAAGCCAAGCCTTATATCCCTACCGGATTAGATTTCTCAAATGTTAATACTGACTGGCAAGACGTCGTATTTACCGGTAATGCTCCGATACAAAATTATCACGTAGCTGCAAACGGTGGAACTGAAAAAACTTCTTACTCTATCAGTGCCGGCTATTTTGATCAAAGCGGTATCATTATGACCTCTTATTTTAAAAGGTTTACATTTCGGGTAAATTCTTCAGCCCAAGTAAACGATTGGCTTAAAGTGGGTGAAAATATGTCACTCATGACATCCGACTCCCGTGGAGGAAATCCGAACAGTGACCAATCTTCATTGCTTAACAGTGCCATTCGGTTTGCCCCTTGGGATAGGCCTTATTATCCGGCAGGTGTAGCATTAGGTTCGGATATTGTTGATCCGTACTGGGTAGCTGCTTCTACAATTACGAACTACGTTAACCCGATAAGTATGACTGTTTTCGATCACCCATCAAATCAGTTTGACCGTCTGGTTGGTGATGCTTATCTGGAAATAAAACCATTTAAAGATTTAGTTTATAAAGCTGATTTTGGGATTGATCTTTCATATGGCAGAAACCGGGAATTTAAAGAAGCTTATAAAGTTTCGCCAACTGATTTCTTTCAACCCACCAATTTTATCACTGAAGGTTTTCAACGCTATCAGACCTGGTCGGTAGAACAAACATTGACATATAGCAAAGTAATAGGAAAGCATAATTTCTCAGCCATGGTTGGATCATCCGTGTCGGAATATATGTTTAATTCATTGGGAGGATCAAAGGTTGGTATCGCGTATCCTACTCCAGATAACTGGTACATATCAATGGCAACTGGTGACCCTACTAAGACAACTTTAGGAGATGGTGTCGGACGTGACCGCTTAGCTTCTTTTTTAGGTCGTGTGAACTATTCCTATAATAACAGGTATTTATTTACCGCCAATTTCCGTGCCGATGGTTCTACTAAATTTCCTGTAAACAATCTTTGGGGATATTTCCCATCATTTTCTTTAGGATGGAAAGCCAGTGAAGAAGAGTTTTTCGCACCTTTACGTTCAACAATCGACATTTTAAAAGTAAGGGCAGGATGGGGACAAATTGGAAATGAAAAAATTAATGGCAATAACTTTTTCCCAAAAGTTACCCAAGGTATTGAGTTTGTTACGTATGCATTCGGTACCGGTGATCAACAACTGGCAAATGGAGGCACAATGACTTCATTACCAACCAAGAATTTAAAATGGGAAACCACAGAACAATCCAATATAGGGATCGATTTTGGTATGTGTCGAAATCGTCTTACCGGTAGCATGGATTATTATATCAAAGACACCAAAGACATGCTTTTAAGTGTTGTATTACCCGAGCATCTTGGAATAGAATTTCCTTCACCTGCCAATGTAGGGCAGGTAAGAAACAGCGGATTTGAATTGCTATTAAACTGGAGGGATAAAATAACCAAGAACTTAAATTTCTCAGTTGGAGGGAATCTGGCAACTGTAAAAAATAAATTCACCAAAATGGGTGCCAGTTCACCGTTGGTGTATGAAAACTTTAATGGAGAAACTTTAACCCGCTCTATAGAAGGGTATCCATTGTATTCTTTCTATGGCTATACTTCCGACGGAATATATCAAAACCAATCGGAAATAGATAATAATGTAGTCAGGGATGCCAGTGGAAAAGTCGGTTTATACCAATATGGAGCTGATGGAAAACCTTTTCATGATGCCAATGGGAATCTGGTTGCAGATCCTAATGGGAAACAAGTTCAGATTACCATTCCCGGTATAATGGCCCCTGGTGATATCCGTTATAAAGATTTAAATGGCGATGGATTAATAACTGACAAAGATAAAAAGATATTAGGAAGTTCATTCCCTACTTTTACTTACGGGTTCAATGCATCACTTGATTATAAAGGATTTGATATTTCTTTATTTTTCCAGGGAGTTTCAGGAAATATGATTTACAATTGTAACCGGGTAATCCTGGAAGGACAAGTTGCCAAGGCAACCAATTTAAGCACAGCTATGGCTGATTCATGGAGTGTAACCAATCCTTCGACTACAATGCCTCGTCCTTTTGGCAATACAGCAAATTATTGGGCATCTGATCGTTTTTTGGAAGATGGAAGCTACCTGCGATTGAAGAATGCACAAATTGGCTATAATTTACCAAAAAAAATCCTTGCACCTGCAAAAATTGAATCATGCAGACTTTATGTTTCTGGGACTAATTTGTTGACCTTTACCAAATACACAGGGTATGATCCGGAAGCAAGTTATTCGGGTGTGGACAGAGGGAATTATCCTCAGGCAGTAACTATTTTGTTTGGTGTTAAAATGGACTTATAAAGAGTTTACAATTGCCAATTTGAGATTGACGATTTAAATGAAGAACAAATTAAAAATCAAATCAATGAAAACAAAAATATATTTAATACTGGCACTTGTTACTACTGTAATGCTAAGCAGTTGTAATGATTATTTAACTCCAACGCCACTCGCGATAGTAAAGTTAAGCGATTATTTTACAAGTGACACAGCGGCTATAGCTGCGGTCAATGCAGCCTATGTACCGTTACAATGGCAATATGGCAGTAATGGGCTTACTTACGGAAACGAATGGTTTATAGGAGATGTAGTATCGGACGATGCCCTTAAAGGGGGAGGGGGAACCGTAGGCTCGGATATGAATACCGTTTATTTAATGGAAAATTTCCAGGGCAGCGCAAACAATAATTACCTGGAAACACTTTACACCATAAATTACCAAGGGATTTTCCGCACCAATTTTGCAATGGAAAATATCAATGGTATGCAAGCGGGAACAATTACTCAGGCTATAAAAGACCGGTTAATTGGTGAATCCAAATTCTTACGTGCTTATTATCATTTTAGGTTAATGCGTTTATTCGGTGGAATTATAAAGGGAGATCGCACTTTTACTCAGAGTGATGCCTTAATGGCTCGTTCATCAAAGGAAGAAATCGACAAATTTATCCGTCAGGACCTGGAAGATGCCATAAAATTACTTCCATTAAAAAGTGAATATGCCAGTACGGAATTAGGACGCGCAACGAAAGGATCAGCCCAGGCCATGTTGATGCGGGTTATTCTTTTCGATATTAATGAATCATTTGCCAATAAGACAGCTGATTATGCTCATGTGATTTCTTTGGGGGACAGTATTATTGCTTCTAACCAATACCAGTTAAAGGTAAAGTATCAGGATTTTTTCAAGACATTCTACAATATCCCGGCTGTTGTTGCCAAATTTGTCGAAGAAAATGGTCCGGAATCAGTTTTTGAAGTTCAATATATTTCGGAATCCACATCCGATTGGGGAGGTTCAGCAGGAGGATTGGGAATGACCCGTGGAAATTTTGACCCATTAGTAACCCGCTCGAGGGGAGGTGGTTTAGCCGGAGTCCTGTCAGCATCAAGTCAAACGGGTTATGGTTTCAACCGGCCAACCCAGGATTTGTATGATGAATTCGAACCTGGTGATAACAGGCGTGATGAGGCAATTTTACCATACGATTCAACGGATGTATATGGAACAGAAGCTGAACATTTTTACAACGATGGGTATCATGCCCGTAAAGCGACCCTGGGATTTTGGGTAGCTTACAAAGGAAAACAAATATTTATCAATCCTACATTTTATGCCATGCGTTCACCAAGCAATACATTCATAATTCGATATTCCGATGTATTATTAATGTATGGTGAAGCGAAATGTGAAAGCAATGATGTCAATGGGGGTGCAGCTGCTTTGAATTTAGTCAGGCAGCGTGCCAAAAATTCATCAACAAATCCTCTTGATCCAACTATTTTACCACTTTTCCCTTATGGGGGTTATACCAATGATCAAACAGGTTTACGTGCTGCAATCCGTCATGAACGTCGTGTTGAATTCGCTATGGAAGGACAACGTTGGTTTGACCTGGTACGCTGGCGTACAGCCGAACAGGTTATGAATGCGTATCGTCAAAAATATATCACTAAAGAAGGAAAGGATATGAGTGCATTTGACCCAAATAAGCACTATTTATTCCCAATTCCTGAAACACAGTTGAACGCGAATCCACTATTAAAACAAAATCCGGGATATTGATCATTAGTCTCATACCGGGCTTAGTAAAATGCTAAGCCCGGAGCAGACTGAGAATGGAGTGAAAATGAAATGAACTTTAAAAGTTGGGGCGTAATTTCAAGTAAAAAAATATAAACGAACCCTACTTTAAGTAAAAGAAAAAAGTAAAAAAACGAGCAATGAAAATCTACCGAATTATAATACTATTTTTTCTGATCACAGTCATATCAGGTTTAGCAAAAGCACAACCGAACTGGCAAATGGTTTGGTCGGATGAATTTAATGGAACAACATTAGATAATACTATTTGGGCTCCAACCAATGCCGGAACCGGATTTGGGAATAAGGAGCTGCAATACTACAGTAGTCGTCCTGAAAACCTGAAAGTAGAAAATGGTAATTTGGTGATTACGAGTCTTTCTGAAAAATACACGGTAGGCACAACTTCCTGGAATTATACTTCGGCAAAGGTAAGCACTCAGAACCTGAAGAGTTTTTTGTATGGTAAGATTGAAGCACGTATTAAGTTACCGGGTGCCGGTAATGGTACATGGCCTGCTTTTTGGACACTTGGATATGGTGGCTGGCCAGCGTGCGGTGAACTTGATATTTGTGAATTTCAGGGTTCACAGCCCAATCAGTATCAAAGTAACATACACACAAAAGATTATAACGGGACGAATGGTACAAATTTTCATAATATACAACCATATACTAACATTTCGGACAGTTTTCATATCTGGAGTATTGAATGGACTCCAACAACTGCAACGGCTGCCGGTAAAATAAAGTTTTTCTTTGATGGCGTGCAATATTGGACATTCAGTTCTCTTTCAGTTATCTCGGCCGATTATCCGTTCACTACACCGATTTATGTAATTCTTAATCTTGCTATCGGCGGTACGATGGGTGGTACAGTTGACAATGCTATTTTCCCAAAGCAAATGCTGGTAGATTATGTACGTTATTACCAGGATGCAACAACAGGTATTGAAGAAGTTTCTTCAAGCGAGAAACCGAATATGAAAACAGTGTTTAATGATAATATCAAAATAGATTTTCCTTCTGTATTTTCAGGAAAAAAGTTAATAACCCTGATTGATATTAATGGTAAAATTATGGTGAATAAATCAACCGATGATTCGAGTTTTGAACTAAATGGTAGTTTGCTGAATAAAGGAATGTATCTGGTGAAAATAGAAACAGAAGGTAAGGTATTTACCCAGAAAGTTATAAAAAACTAAACGTTGAAATGAAGGACAAAATAATTATAATAAGTTGTTTGTTATGCATGGTAAGTACTGCAATATCAGTATCCGGTCAGCAAACCAAAAGTTTTAAACGAGGACTTGCCTATAATATTCCTTATGCTGAAGATTTACCCACCCTGAGTAAAGGAATCTCATGGGATTATAACTGGGGTTTTACTCCGGGATATCAGATTGCAAGTGTATTTGATCCTTATATTGATTATATTCCAATGAGTTGGAGTGGGGTAGATACTGTACAGTTAAAAACATTTTATTCCACCCATCCGAATATCAAATACATCCTGGGATTTAATGAGCCGAATTTTAAACAACAAGCGAATCTGACACCAACGCAGGCAGCCTCAAAATGGAAGCTTATTGAACGGATAGCCAGTTTGTATGACCTGAAAATTGTCGGTCCGGCATTGAATTATGCCCCTGCAACAGGAGCTGTTTCGGAAAACGGGGTTACCTATACCGATCCGATCAAATATATGGACGATTTTATTAAAGCATGTCCAACCTGTAAATTCGATTATATTGGCGTACATAATTATATGAATTCCGAACTGGCTGTGGAAGGGAATATTGCCCTTTATAAAAAATACAACAAACCTATCTGGTTAACTGAGTTTTGCGAGTATGACGGCACACAAACCCTTACACCCGATACCCAGAAAGATTATATGGTTGAACTCCTGAATTACCTGGAGAATGACCCGGATATTTATCGCTATTCCTGGTTTATTGGACGAAATGGAGGAGGTGATACAGCTTTCCCATACAACTCCTTGTTGACCAATAATGACAGAGGTGTTTTAACCGAGTTGGGTGATATTTATATTCATATGTCTTCGTTCGATAAGAGTTTTTATTTTGGCGTAACAGATAAGATTGAAGCTGAAAAGTTTTCAAATTCCCATAGTGCAAGTTTAAGAAGAACGGATGTAACATCCGGGAATTTATACCTGAATAATTTTTATTTTAAAGACTGGGCTACGTACCAAATAAATTTACCGGAAGCAAAAGAGTATACCATTACTTTCAGGATTGCCTGTATTGATGGAACTACATTGCAAATACTGGATAGTAATGGAAATCTATTAAAGAGTCAGGATATGCCAACAACAGGAGGATTAACTACCTGGGGATACAGGACAATGACTGTTTTATTACCTGCCGGTCAACAAACAATCCAGTTGAAAAGTATGGGTGAAGGTTGCAACCTCGACTGGTTTACTTTTGTAAGTGTCGACACTGCTGTTCGGGATATGGAATCGTCCGTGATCATTAATTTATATCCGAATCCAATGGGTGATATTTTAAATATAGACACCCAGGAAGGTACCAACGATATTAAGATAGTTGACACTTTGGGGAAAGTGGTATTTCAGGGAACGAATGAGAAACAGGTCAATACACGTAATTTCAGCAAGGGCATTTATGTGGTTCAACTTACTTTTAATGATGGTAAGAAGCTATCCCGAAAGATGATGAAATAGGAGGTAGTTAATAGTAAGTAGTAGGTAGTAAAAAAAGAAGGTAGTTAAAAGACGGAAATATCAAAGCAATCACTATCATTTTGAAATACATAAGTTTTTAATCATTACTACCTGAGAGTAATCACAAAAGTAAATAGAAACATACAATTTAGAATATGAAATTAATCACACTAAAAGGATGGCTGCTCTTATTGGGTTTTGCCATAACAATTAACCTGATAGCAAAAGAAAGTACCAATTTAAATACAGGTTGGAAATTTACAACCAACACTGTATTAAGTCCGGAACAGGTTGCATATGATGATGCTGCCTGGAATACTGTCAGCGTACCCCATACCTGGAATGCCCAGGATGGCCAGGATGGAGGAAATAATTATTACCGCGGGATAGGTTGGTATCGGAAACATATAGTCGTACCAACGGACTTTGCAGGGAAAATTGTCTATCTGAAAATAGGAGCAGCAAACACATCAGCTTCCGTGTACGTCAACGGCCAGCTTATAGGAGCCCATACGGGAGGCTATTCAGCTTTTATTTTTGATGTGACGAATACTGTAATGCCTGGACAAGATAACCTGATTGCTGTGAAAGTAGATAATTCAGCAACCATTATTTGTCCACCTCTGTCAGCAGACTTTACTTTCTTTGGAGGTATTACCCGGGATGTTGAATTTGTAACTGCCAATCCGGTGCATATCAATCCAAACGAGTATATTTCGAATACGCTCACCATGGAGGGGACTAATGTTGCTCAACCCGGAATCATCATCAAACAAAGCAATGTATCCGAAACTTCTGCCAGCCTGAGTATCCTGACAAAACTACGTAATTCAGGTGCCTCTTCCGCGAATGCAACTGTCGAAGTTTTATTGAAAGATGCTTCTGGTGCAATTGTTCAGACTCTTACCGATAACAAAATACTCAATGCAAATGATACATTGACTTCAACTGTTTCAACTTCAGTAACAAATCCTCATTTGTGGAATGGAGTGATGGATCCGTATTTATATAAGGTGGTAGTGTCTGTAAAAGTAAATGGTGTTACAACTGACAGTTCAGTTCAACCTCTGGGATTGAGATATTTCAGTGTAGATCCTAATAATGGGTTCTTTTTAAACGGTAAATCCTATCCCTTGAGAGGAATTTGTATGCATGAAGAAAAGAAAGACAAAGGTCATGCCGTATCGGATGCAGATCGTCGTGAAGCCATTGACCTGCTGAAAGAAACAGGAATGAATTATTTCAGGCTATCGCATTATCAACACGGTGATTTCACTTACAATTACCTGGACTCGCTGGGTATCATCTGTTGGGCAGAGATTCCTGATGTAAACAGTGTTGGAGCTACTGTGGAAGATAACAAGATTTACCGGAAAAATGCTGCCTCCATGATGTATGAGCTGCTTCGCCAGCAATATAACCACCCAAGTGTTGTATTTTGGGGATTGTCGAATGAGATTGAATATCAGGCAGGGGTTGATCCTGTTGGAACAGTGACCCAATTGAATATGATTGTAAAATCTGAGGATAATTACAGGTTGACCACCCTGGCAGCCATGTATTCTGAAAAACCTTCAAACTGGATACCGGATGTCTATTCAAATAACCGCTATGATGGATGGTATTATGGTGGCATTCCGGACTTTGGAACAACAATGGATGGCCTTCATACGAAGTATCCTACTAAAAAAATAGGTGCCAGTGAATATGGGGTAGGAGCAAACGTAACCCAACATGAACTCCCAGCCCAGTTGCATGCTAGTGGGCAATTTCATCCAGAAGAATACCAGAATTTGTTTCATGAACAATACATTGCCATGATCAATGCCCGTCCGTATCTGTGGAGTACTTCGGTATGGGCAGGATTCGACTTCTCCTCTGATGGACGAAATGAAGGAGCACAGCCGGGTATTAATGATAAGGGCCTGATTACCTTTGACCGGTCAGTAAAAAAGGATGCTTTCTATTTGTATAAAGCCAACTGGAATACAAAAGATCTTTTTGTATATATCTCCAGCCGCAGGTTTAAAGACCGTACCAGTACTACAAATCAGGTAAAAGTATATTCAAATTGCCCATCTGTTTCCCTTAAGCTAAACGGAACTTCACTTGGCTCAAAAACAACAACGGATCATATTTTCCTTTGGGACAACGTAGTGATGTTACTTGGAACGAATCAGGTTATT
Source organism: Paludibacter sp. (assembly GCA_028710415.1). Classification (GTDB taxonomy): domain Bacteria; phylum Bacteroidota; class Bacteroidia; order Bacteroidales; family Paludibacteraceae; genus Paludibacter. The sequence continues at coordinate 165,770 of JAQTUE010000006.1, forward strand.
GCAACCAGCACAAACAATGGGGTTGAGAAAAATGATACCGTAGTCTGGAATTGTACCAATACAACCCCGGCACCCACTTATCCTGATGTACCTGCCGGACAGATACAGATTAATTTTCAAAAAACAAGTACAACAGCAACACCGGCTGGTTACCTGAAAGATGATGGTTCTATCTATGGAGACCGCGGCAATGGATACAGCTATGGCTGGAATGTAAGCCTGACAGCAAATAACCGCGAACGCATGGTGGCTACCGATAAGCGATTTGATACCTTTATGCAAATGCAAACCACCGCGAATTCATCGTGGTCGATTGCATTGCCTAATCAATGGTATAAAGTATCCATTGCTACCGGCGATCCGAATTATACCGACAGCTACAATAAGATTGAAGCCAATGGAGTAACGATTGTTGATTATGTTCCAACCACAGCCAATAAATTTGGTGCAGGAACTGCGTACACCCATGTTACAGCAGGAACACTCCTGGTAAAGCCGGCTACAGGTGCTACCAATGCCAAAATAGACTTTATACATATTACTCCGGTATCGGATGCAGAAGCAACAGCAGTTGATCCCGTTTTAAAAAAAAAGATGACGGCATTCATTCAAAACGGGGTGCTAAACATTGAAAACCAACTTTCAGAGAGCCAAATGGTAGAAATGTATAATACATCTGGTCAACTTCTGATTTCAAAGAGCAATTTGCCTTCAATAGCCAAAATACCGGTTGAAAACTACCCGGCCGGTATCTATTTATTGCAAATCAGATCAACCAATCAAACCAGTCAAATAAAAGTAATAAAATAGAATAGCCTATGAATAAAAACTCACTATTTGAATCTTTTTGCTAAAGTTATTGTACAGAATAGAAATTCGCAATTTCAATACATTCTTATAATCTGTTACAAATTATTCATTAAAATCCATTAATCTATGAACACAAAAAATCTACACAAAAAATTAGTTGCGGTATTCATTTGCCTGGCAATGGTATTTGCAACGAAAGCGCAGACTACAGCGCTAACACTTTCAGACTTACAAACGCAATTTGCTGCAGCAGTAGCAAGTGGAGTGCCTTCAACCATTAATATCGGAGCTGCAATTGCAGTAACTGCCGATTTATCCTTGGTTTCTACAGGTGATACGATTACTATTAACATGGTTCCTTTCGGAATTTCAGTAACAGCAGGAACATTCACTATTGGTAATAAAGTCAAGATTACTTCTGCTTTTGCATCAGCAGGCGCTATTCAGGCAGCTTCGGGTGGTACCGTGGTCATAAATGCCGGCAGTAACATTGTATCATCAACCGGAAATACAGTTCAGGCTTTAACTGGAGGAACTGTTACTGTAAATGGCGGAAAGATTAATACTACAGCTACTGCACCAATAGTTGCAGCAGGTGGAAGTGTAACTGTAAATGGAGGTACGATCCTTACCAATAATTATCCCGCTATTGCTGCAGGTATGGCTATTAATACATTACCAACAGGTGGTTCAGTAACTATTAACGGTGGTTATATTGCTACAAGTGCCACAGGTATTGCAAGAGGTATTGTAATTGATTATAATGGTATCTGTACTGTGAATGGTGGTGAAGTTCGTTCCGATATGGGCGGCGGACGCGGTATCAGTATCAACAATACGAATGCCGGAGGTAAATTATATGTGAATGGTGGAACTATTTCTGCGCTTGGTGCAACTGGTCGTGCTATTCAGTTGGATAATCTTAATTCAACACTTTGGGTTACCGGCGGAACCATTACGGGTGGACTTGAAGGTATTATGGTTCAAAAAAATGGTGTTGCTGTACTTGTAGGTAATCCTACTATTACCGGAACAATCGGAACTAATACAACAACCTCAAAATTGTATGATGCCCGCGGTTTGAGCACTCCTGTTGCCACTCCGGGACAAGGCTATTATGCAACTTCACAAAATGTGACTGTAACCGGCGGTACCGGAACTATTTATAAATATGTAAATACAACAGCACTTGCTTCAGCAACAACAGTAACATCTTCATTGGTTTACACAACCGATGGAACTGACCCTGTAGTAGCAAGCACTGCTGTTTCGGCTCCTATAACTATGCCCATTCCTTCCGTTTTAAAAGTTGCTGCTTTAATTGAGGGTGCGACAGTTAGTCCTAATGTAGCATTCAATTACTGGACCATTGGTACACCTATGACTGCTGCTCCAAATCCTCCGGCTTATGCTGCACCAAAAGTAACTTCAATTTTTAGTGAAGCTTATCCGAATGTTGCCGGTACAGATTTCAATCCGGGTTGGGGACAAAGCGGATCGAATACTATTGTACAGGTAGCAGGAAATAACACTATAAAAATGGCTAATTTGAATTATCAGGGAATACAATTCGGAAGTCCTGTCAATGCATTGCCAATGTCCCATTTGCATCTGGATGTATTTACTTCGAATGAAACATCTTTACAGGTATTTTGCATCAGTGCTTCAACCGGAGAAAAGTTCTTCCAGTTGACTCCCCTGAATTTAAACGCCTGGAACAGTTATGATATTCCATTGACTGCATTTACCAGCCAGGGATTAGGTGTATCCGATCTGATTCAGTTCAAATTCGTTGGTTCGGGAGGCAAAACTTCTTATTTAGACAACTTGTATTTCTATAACAGCGATCCAACACCCGATACCCAAGCCCCAACAGCTTTCACTGCTACCAAAGGCCTTGTTGCTTCCGATGCCGTGACGTTGTTATTGAATGGTACTGATAATTCAGGTGCTGTAAATTATGAGATTACTTATGGAACTACCACCTTAAAAACAAGTGGAATCTCCGGAGTTCAAAAATCATATCAGGTAACTTCATTGACAGGTTCTACCGATTACAGTTTCTCTGTAGTTTGTAAAGATGCAACAGGTAATGTGGCTGCTAACAGTCCGATTGTTGTTACAGCTACTACACTGACCGCCTTGCCGGGAGCACCCGTACCTACCATGGATGCTGCGAAGGTTATCTCCATTTTTAGCAATACGTATACCAGTGCTGCTCCGGCTGCCAATTATAATCCTAATTGGGGACAGGCTACGGTTCAATCCATGGTTCAATTGAGTGGTAATGATGCTGTCAAATATGCTAATTTAAACTACCAGGGTATTGATTTAATGACTACAATAAATGTAAGTTCCATGAATAAATTGCACGTAGATGTGTATCCAATCGATGAAACATCATTGCAGATTACTCCAATCAGTGCAGGCCCGAAAGAGAAATTAATTACTCTTTCTCCATTGAATTTGAATACCTGGAATAGCTTTGATCTGATTCTTTCTTCATTTACAGGAGTGGATATGACTACAGTTTTCCAATTTAAGTTTGTAGGTGCAGGAGGTAAAATATCGTATATCGATAATTTGTATTTCTTCAATGATGTCAACAATGGACTTGCAAAAGTTGAAACTGCAGGTATCAAATGTTATCCAAGCCAGGTATCGGATAGAATGACTGTTTCTGCAGAATCTGAAATCAGTCTGGTAAATGTTCGTAACCTGTTGGGACAATCTGTTAAATCGGTGGTGGTGAATGGTCATGAAAATACCATTGACTTAAGTGCAGTTTCTGCCGGTAATTATTTTGTAACAGTTAAACTGGCAAACGGCCAGTCAGCAACACAGAAAATAGTAAAATTATAATCCTTTCCGGTCCGCAGGAAGTGATTCCTGCGGACTAATTTACTTCACCTTTCAAATCAACAACCCAAAAAACACACACATTAATATCTGATTCCATGAAAAAAACAAACTATTTTAAGCTTTTTGCTCTTGCACTCATTTGTTGCCTGGGTACTACAATTTCTGCACAAACTCAAGTTGGGGATTCATTGTCTTTTGCAACTGCATTGGCTGATTTACAAAGTCCGACAGGTAGTACACTAGGTACTGGTGGAGTGATCCAATTGACTGCATCATTGACCTTGCGTCCCTGGAAACAAACTTATTTACTGGCATCTACTCCAACAGCACCGATTGAAATTAATACCCAACAATTTTCAATTACAGTAAGTGGAACTGGTGTAACTGCTGATAGTACCATTTTAAAGGTCGGTGACAATATGAACATTCATGGAACTTCAACCGTATTAACTAATTTCAACAGAGGCATTATTCGTATTTCCGGAGGTCAGATTAGTTCTACAACTACAGTCTCAGGAACAACAACAGTTTCCGGAGTTGCGGGTTGGGTATTTATGTCAGGTGGAACTGTTAGCATAAATGCGACAGGAGTTGTAAATGCGTATGCGCTTGGAGTATTAAATAATTTTTCATTGGTTTTACGTGGTGGAACTATTTCTGCAGTGGGTGATAATACGCGTGCGCTCAGTCTTACAGATAATGTCACCCCAACCCCCATAATTGGAGCAACTATTATAGCTAGTGGCATTGGCGCTTATGCCATTCAATCATTAGGAGTAAACTCTTTGACGATTGGGGATAATATGACTATAACTACATCTGGGGGTTCTGATGCCGCTTTAGTAGGTGGTGGGGCAACTTCTAGAATTGTAATTCCTTCTGCTGCTTCAAATGTGGCAATATCGTCTACTATGCCGTATAAATTAGATAATGCAGCTTCAGCTGTAATTGATATGCGAGGACTTTCTTTGGTTGCAAGTCCAGTTTCAGGTTCGAGTTTAACTTATCCAGGAAATAATGTTACAATTTCCGTAATCGGTAATGCATCTGCTGCTACTGCAGGTATTTATTACAGTTATGTTGTGAATCCAACCATTTCAAGTCCGAACATTGCTTCAGGTGGATCAGTAGCTGCCTCTTCAGCATCAACTATTATTAATGCGGCAATTGGGAAAAATGGTTTTATTGACACTAATATTCTGACAGCAAATTACACTGTGTCAGGTTTGCCAAGTGGCTTGCCAATAAACGTTAGCACTTTTGCTGATTTACAAGCTGCTTATACAACTTCACTTTCGGCATCTGATACAACACGTATAAAATTATTATCTGCAATAACTGTAAACGCAGCTTTCACAATGACCCCAGATGCTGCACATCCAATTGTAATTGATGCAAACGGATTTCAAATAAATATCGGGGTTGCAGCCTCTACACATACAACAACTTTTGGCGGAAGTTTAATAATTAAAAGTTATGCAGCACCAGCAAACGGATTATTTAGAATATACGGTGCAACGAATACAAATTTTACCGGTGGTACATATATTATGAATGCAAGCAAACCGATTATTGATCTTGAAACAGGAAGTAGTATCAGTGATACGGGAACTCAAATAAACCTGTCAAATGCTACCTTTATAGTTAATGGAACAACGAATGCTTCAAGCATTATTAAAACAGTTACTTCTAACGGTTACTTATTCTCAGCTACAAATTGTACTTTTACTGTGAATCCTAAAGCAGTAGCATTTAGTTTTAATGGAACCAAAAATATAAATATAAATAATTGTACATTAAATATGCTAGGGACAGATGCAACAAGCCAGCCATTTTATCAGGCTCCATCAAGTGCAGTTGCTGGTTATTCTTCAACTTTAACTATAAATGGATTGCAACTGAATATGAATGCTGCTACCGGGAATGTTTTTACCTGGAGCGGTAGTAAAGCCATTAATACAGTCATAAAAGATTTAACCCTGAATGGATCAGGTGTTATTGCAAAACCAACAGGTGCAACAGGTACTGCTAAATTCTATGATTTCCGTGCCTTTACACCAACTGTAAGCGTAGCCTCAGGTTATTACACAAGTGATCAAAGTGTTGCATTAACTTTGCCAGCAACTGCTGTATTACCTGTAGACGCCGGTGTTGCAACTTTTGTTTATACTTTAGACGGAACAGATCCGTCAACCACCAGTTTAACAGCTACTCCTGTTTCTGTCACCATACCTGCCACCATTAAAATGGCTGCTAAGAGTGCTGATGGTTTGTTTTTAGGAAAAATATACTCGTTTGCCTATACTTTCCCTGTTACAGGAGTAGCTTCAGTAGACAGTAATAATGGTATTTCTATTTCCCCAACTGTAGTGGAAAATACTGTAACAGTAAACCAGAAAGCAAAACAAATCGTTGTCTTGGATTTAGCCGGCAAGTTGATGTTGCAAAAGTCAAATACAGCACAATTTGATATGTCTGCTCTCAGGTCAGGTGTTTATCTGGTTAAAGTTAGTGCAACAGATGCTACAACTAATACTTTCAAAGTAGTTAAGCTATAGGATTTTCATTTCTCAGGAGATTGTAGTTTTTGCAGTCTCCTGATTAAATAGACCTTAAGTTTTTTCATTCGTGCAAATATTATCTTTTTTATAAATTTCAATTATCAATTCAATGAATTACTTTAAAACAATTGTCATCTGCTCATTCATCTTCTTCTCTTTTCAAGGTGCATTTTCCCAGTCTTTACCCTACAATGCTCCTGCCAACAATTCGGGAAGTGCCAACACGGCCGCTTATAAGCTGGTGTGGCAGGATAATTTTGATGGTACTACTCTCAATGAATTTGATAACTGGGTGATAGAAGTGAATGGTGATGGAGGGGGTAACGCTGAACTGCAGTACTACCGTCGTGAAAACATTTCTGTTGGTACTGAGCCTGTCAGTGGTGCCAATTGTCTGATCATTACTGCAAAAAAAGAAAGCTATGGTGGTAAAACATGTACTTCAGGCCGTCTGAAGACTTTCAGCAAGATGTCGTTCAAGCATGGCAGGATTGATGCCCGTATCAAACTGCCTAAAACCGCTAATGGATTATGGCCTGCATTCTGGATGATGGGCTATAATTACCCAACGGTAGGATGGCCTAAATGCGGTGAAATTGATATCATGGAAATGGGTAACACCAACGGTATAAACAGAGGCACCCAGGATAAGTATTACAGTACCTGGTACCATTGGGGTGAAAGCTGGAATGGAGGTTCTTATCCGAACTGGGGTCATGATGCCACTGCTACAAACAGTATTCAGGACGATTTCCATTTATTCACCCTGATATGGAACACTGACTATTTAGAAACATATCTTGACCTGGATATAAATCCTTCGGCTGCTCCCCTGGCTCATATGGCTATCAACGGGGCAGATGTTGCAGGCAATGCAGCCCATTATTTCCACAAGCAGTTTTATACTATTTTCAACCTGGCAATTGGTGGTAATTTTACCGGAGTTCATGATATCAACAACGTAACGGCTTTAAATGCTGCCAATAATTACACGGCAAAAATGTATGTTGATTATGTCCGCGTATACCAACAGGGTACGGCTGATGAAACCTATACAGGTCCGGCTCTTGTTGGTACCAATGTGAAAGATGTGAAAGCAAACGATCAATACAGTATCTATCCAAACCCTGCCAACGATCATATCACTATCGTGGCTAATAACCAGCCAACCCGTGTTACCATCATGAATCTGTCGGGTCAGGAAGTGATGAGCGTTACGAATGCTACTTCCATTGATACTTCATCCTTGCCGGCAGGAAACTATTTAGTAAAAATAGTTGACAACAATGGTAAGGTTGAAACTCATCAAATGACTAAAAAATAAGCATTAGCACCTCTAATTTAGTTAAATCAGTACTTACCGGCTCTTAAATCCCTAAAGTGAACTCCCTTCACTTTAGGGTATTTTTAAACACTATCAATTCACACCCTTTTTAAGTATGAAGTCAACTCTCCTGCTTTTTATCGTGGCATGTTGCATGGCGCTTTCCCTTTCTGCAAACGGAACCTATACACCTCCCCAGAATAACCGCATTAAATACAACCTGAATTACGACTGGAAATTCAATAAAGCTGATGTGGCGAACTCACAACTGGTGATATTTAATGATGCTTCGTGGAAAACAGTCAGCTTGCCTCATACCTACAACGATTACGATTTCTTTAATACCTGGATTACCGGAAGTGGTCATTATGGCTGGGCGGGTAAAACCTGGTACCGCAAACACTTTAAACTGGACAGCTCGCTGGCAGGACGCAATGTTTTTGTTGAATTTGAAGGCATACGCCAGGCCGGTGAGATCTATATCAACGGGACCTGGGTTGGACGTCATGAAGATGGTATTACACCCGGTGGATTCGATATTTCAGCTTATGTGAATTTTGGATCAACCGAAAATATTCTGGCAGTGAAAGTAGATAATACACTTGGATATAAGGAAGTGGCAACAGGGATCTCCTTTACCTGGAATACACCTCCTTTTGATCCGAATTTCGGTGGGATAGTGAGCAATGTAAACCTGCATGTGATGGATAAGATTTATCAGACTCTGCCATTATATAATAATCTGGGAACAACAGGTACTTACGTGTATCCTACGAATATCAATATAGGGGCCCGATCAGCCGATATCACCGTGGAAGCACAGGTGATAAACAGCAATACCGATACTATAACTGTAGATTATGTGGTGGCAATTGTTGACCGGGATGGTTATCTGGTTGCTTCCGATACAGTACCTGCCAATTCATTTAAAGCAGGAGAAACTAAAACCCTGTCAACAAAGCTTCCTCTTACGAACGTAAAATTCTGGTCGCCGGGTTATCCCAATTTATATAAAGTCTATTCCCAGCTGGTGAGTCAGGGACATGTGCTTGATGTGTGCCAGACGCCCCTGGGTGTAAGGAAAGTTGATTTTAATGTGGCCGAAGGCCTGACCATCAACGGAAACTTTTTATACCTCAAGGGGTATGCACCAAGAACCACGATGGAATGGGTATCTTTAGGTGTTGCCCCGAATTGGATGGCTGAATATGATTTCAGCCTGATGAAACAAACAAACGGTAATTTTATCCGACCAATGCATTGTGGTCCCCGGAAAAGGGATGTTGAGGCTGCTGATAAATTTGGAACTATCTATGCTTGTCCGGCAGGGGATGGCGAATCGGATGCTACCGGCCGCCAGTGGGATCAACGTGTGGAAGTGATGCGGGCACTGACGATTTTCTACCGGAATAACCCTTCCATTGTGTTTTTTGAAGGTGGTAACCAACATATTATTCCGGCGCACATGCAGGAGATGCAGAATATCCGCAAGACCTGGGATCCTTACGGAGGCCGTTTCAGTGGTACCCGTTCTACGGATTCAGACCTGGCAGCCTACGAAGAATATGGTTCTACCATGGATGGCCCGGGAACATCTGCTACCATTCCCATTTGGGATGCTGAATATGCCCGGGGTGAAAGTCCGCGCAGGGTGTGGGATAAGTATTCCCCTCCCAGTTTTGGATATAAAAATATAGCTGATACTTCGAATACGATTGTCGAATTCCCTGTTGATAATTTCCTGTATAACAGTTGTGAGGATTTGGCGCTAAATAACGTGAAAAAGTATAACGACCGGTGGTCTAAACGCGGTGGACTGGGTTTAAGTTCTGTCATGTGTGGTGGTGCCAAGATTATCTTTGCTGATGGGGTGAGTCACGGTCGGATGAATAAAACAGAAGTATGCCGCGTAAGTGGGGTTATGGATGCAGCACGACTTCCCAAGGAATCGTTTTATGCCATGAAAGCGGCACAAAGTGATACTACCGACCTTGAATTGCTCGGACACTGGACATACCCTGCCGGAACCATTAAGCCTGTTTATGTCGTTTCCAACATGGAAAATGTCAGTCTGGCTACTTACGATACCTCCGGAAAACTGATTAAAGACTATGGCATGGGAGTACGATCAAACCAGTTTGAATTTACCTTTGCCAATGTTGCCTGGATGCCCGGTAAAATAGTGGCTACAGGATATGATGGCGGTGTAGCAAAGAAATCCAGGCAAATTGTTTCAGCCGGTGCACCTTCTAAATTGAAGTTGACTCCACTTTTGGGACCAACAGGATTTATTGCTGATGGGAATGACGTGGCCATGTTCGATGTGGAAGTAGTGGATGCAAATGGTATCAGGGTTCCTACCCAGGATGGAAAGGTAAGCTTTACCTATTCGGGCGAAGGTTTTTACCTCGGAGGTTACAACAGTGGCATCCAGAATAGCGTTTATCAGGACACCCTGCATACCGAATGTGGCATTAACCGTGTATTTGTCCGGGCAACCCGCAACTCAGGAAGTTTTACATTGAATGCTACTGCTGCCGGATTAACATCTGCAACTTCTACCATTAATTCGCAGCCGTTCAACTTGATTGATGGACTGACTGCCCAGCGTCCACAGGGATATCTGGTCAATGCAACCGATCCTCCAATCGTAGCTGCTTTCCATTTTGACGATATTGTAAATGCGGAAGTGAACACAGAGATTACATCCGCTTTAACCACGCTTTCGGGAGTAACAACCCCACAGACCATACAAATTGCAGCTACCGGATATACAGCCACGTATTCCATCAATGGAGGTACCTTTACTTCTGCTAATGGTATAGTGAATAATGGTGATCAGATCAGGGTAAAACTCACTTCGGATAGTCAGTACCTGACTACCCGTTCGGCAACAGTAACCATTGGTACGACAAAAGACATTTTCAGCATCACCACCAAAAAGGCTCCGGTGGTCAGGATATTACCCAATCTGGCTTTAAACAAACCGGTTACATCCTCTACTTTCCAGGCAGGCAATGAAGTTACCCATGTGAACGATGGCAGTGTTACTTCCCGCTGGGCAGGTGCTTCAGCTGTTTATCCACAGTCGTTTGTGGTCGACTTGATGGCACCCTATAAGATCGACAGTACGGAATTTATGCCGTATGCGAGCCGTGATTATAAATTCATGCTGGAAGGATCGCTGAACGGATCCGATTTTTTTACTTTGTCCGATCAAACCAATAACAAGCTCAGTGCATTGACAGTTCCTACAAAATTTGCAGCACAAACTGCCCGTTTTGTTCGTATGACCATTCCGGGTGCAGCTACTTATACAGGTGGATGGACATCCATCTATGAATTCAGGGTGTACGAAGCTCCAAAGGATACTGTTCCAAATCAGTTTCATATAATTCCTCAGACGAATGCTGATTTGTTTTCGTCGGGCGTATCAGCACCATTCATAGTAACAGGGATCGATGGTCCTGCAACAATTTCTATTTCAAACAATACTGAAATAGCCGGTTTTTCTGTGAACAAAGGTCTTTTTTCTCCTGATCCTTCGACAGTGAATGCCAACGATACCATACGAGTGATGCTGGGCACCGGCTCCCAGTATAACAATACCTATTCAGTGAAAGTCACCATTGGAGGAATCTCCGATAACTTCAACATCACCACGGTTAGTCTGCTGAGTAATATTGAAAAATTATCCGGACAGGGTGTCCTGAGCTTTTACCCCAACCCATCAACCGGCATGGTAAAAATTACCGGCATACAGGAAGGTGGTCTGCTGGAAGTTTACAATGTGGCAGGGCAACAGGTAAAGAATGAGAATGTGGATAACCTGTCAAATTACAATCTTAACCTGTCACATTTTGAGCCGGGGATGTATCTGGTAAAATTCAGTACCCGAACCTGGGCTTATCACGGGCAAATTATCCTGAGGACAAAATAAATGGTATTTTGTAAAACAGGTATTGTAATAAACAAAATGGTTCTACTGAGTTTGTTGTGGAACCAATAAAAACAACTAAATAGTTCACCACAAAAGTTACAAAAGAACACAAAAGCACAAATTCTTTTAAAAATTCAGAAACCGCTTAAAAGCAATCCTTTTGTGTTCTTCTTCATAATGATATCAAATATTAAACTTTTGTGGTTGCTTTTGTCACTTTTGTGGTTTAATATATTTCTTCACAGGAAAACCAATAGAACCAACAAAATGACAGTACACTGATAGCCTATTTCGAAATGCAGTATATTGCATTCCGCTTACCTGCTTGATTATACCTGCTGAAAGCCGGTCGGCGGGTGTACAGGCTAATATAGAAATAAAACCGGTTCGATTTAATTTCCCAAACAATTAATTAGCAGTAACTGTGCAACCCGACACCGTTATTGCTTTTTTTTAATATAAATATCCGCGTTTTTCCTGAAAGCTATTTATCCTTCACAGCAAATCTACCCGAGGTCATTAATCTATTAAAATGTCGCATCCTAAATGATTCAAATCAGGTGTGACAATTCAATCCATCTGGTGTATTTATTTAAATTACATATGGTTAATACAACAATTAGGTACCACATTTTAAATGATCCGCTTGCTACTTTCAAATACTAAAACAACTCATTCCTGCCGGTTTTTCCAACTGACAGAAATTTCAATCTTTTTTTCCGGAAGTAAGGAAAATAGCAAGAAATTGAAGCCTTTTTTCGAATTCAAATCTTTTGAATTCAGTTTGTATTTGTTTTAGGTTGAGAGAGGGTTCATTGAGGGTTGGTTGAGGGTTCATTGAGGGTTCATTGAGGGTTCATTGAGGTAAACCTCATTGAACCCTCTCTCAACCCCCTCTGAACCCTCTTTAAAATGTCTTTGAACAGAGAATGAGTGGAATTGTAATTCAAAATAAATAAAAGAGGGTTGAATTGCCAAAAAAGAAACAAAATCAGGAATTTTTGGGATTTTTATTCCGGAACTGATTCAATGCCACCCCACATCCATCAGCCGGTGGAAACAGAAGAAGCGGTTGGTAATTTTGAACTAATGATTAACGTACGATAAGTACAATTTGATTGTTAAGTAAAACTATAAGTAATTCAAAATATTTAATAATCCATTTTGAGTTTTGACCCCCTAACCCCCAAAGGGGGCATTAAGACGCAGTATTTGAATTGTTGATAATACTAAATCACTCCTGAAGATGCTCTCTTACGCCCCCTTTGGGGGTCGGGGGGTCAGGAATTAAATAGTTGCAATAATAGTCAGCTTGTATATTTAACAAACATATCAATATTTATTACTGATTACTTATCTTATAAATATTTAAATTAAAAAAAATCAAAAGTTCAGATTCTCCCCCTATTACGAAGATAAATCCACATCCACAACTGTCATGAGTCAGTATATTTGCACCATGAATACCCGGGAAGATACTCCGGGAGCAAAAAAATTCTTACATAACAGTCTATTCACATGAATCACATTTCTACTAAAACATTCTTTACCGGCCTGTTTGCAGTGTTGACAAGCCTTGCTGCGGCAACTACCTATTATGTTTCACCAACAGGGACATCCTCTGGAACCGGGAGCATAGTCAGCCCGTATGATTTCTCAACCGGTATCGGGAAAGCACTTACTGCAGGCGATTCATTGATTGTACGTGGAGGTACTTACAATTTTACAGCCCTGCAAAGCATTTCAAAGTCAGGTTCGGCTGTGAAATACCTCCAGATAGTAGCTTACCAAAATGAAACACCCATCCTTGATTTTCGCAGGGAGCCGTATAACAGCAGCAACCAGGGGGTGAAACTATCAGGGAACTATGTTCATTTTAAGGGGATCATCATTCAGGGAGCCGGTGATAATGGCTTGCAGGTAACCGGAAGCAACAATATTATTGAACGTTGTACTACGCGTTGGAACAGTGATGCAGGTACCCAGATGAAAGGAGGAAGTGATAATTTAATCCTGAATTGCGACTCGTACGAGAACTTTGATTATGAATCGGGTGGAATAGCGACTCCTGATTTTGGAGGGAACGCAGATGGTTTTGCTGACAAACAATATACCAACACAGGCATCAACACTTACAAAGGTTGCCGCTCCTGGCGGAACGGGGATGATGGCTGGGACAGTTATGAAAAAATAGGAAACACGGTGTACGACAGTTGCTGGTGTTTCTCCATGTCGCCTGCTACCTTTGATATGACCGATAATATCCGTTTTAAGACCGATAGTGCTTCATGGTTCTATCAGTTTAAAAATACCTCGGGACGTTATGTGATGAAGAATTACGGCAACGGGAACGGATTTAAGCTGGGTGGAAATTATACAGCCAACAATGCAACCCTGCATAACTGTATTTCGGTAAACAATCCGGTGAAAGGATTCGACCAGAATAACAATAACGGGATCATGACTATATACAATTGCACGAGCTATACCAACGGAACCAATTACGGATTCTCAAACAGCACTTACGGGACCTTGATTATCAAAAACTGTGCCTCGCTGAGCAGCAAGGGTTCGAACAGTTTCAATTCCAAGTCGGTGAACCAGGCATTCAACAGCTGGAATACAGGTTTTACGTGCGTGGCAGCCGATTTTACAAGCCTGGACTATACACAGATGCTCAATGACCGAAAGGCGGATGGTTCTTTGCCTGAAATAAGCCTGTTGCATTTAACACCAACGAGCGGATTGATAGACAAAGGAACAAATGTAGGATTTGCTTTTTATGGTACGGCCCCGGACCTGGGTGCCTACGAGTATAACCCCAACCCCTCGGCCACACCCATCGTAAAAGTGTCGGATGTGTCAGTAGGATATTCGGCAGCAAACAAACAGCTTACTTTTCATGGTAAGGTTGCATTCGTTGAAATTTACCAGTTGAATGGGAGCAAGGTCTATTCGCAGCGTATAGCTGAAGGTGCAACCAGTATTCCTGCAAACCAACTTTCAAAGGGAATTTGCCTGGTGCGGGTGCTGTCACGAGATGGGGAAACTTCAACACAAAAGATAGTGATTCAATAAACTCCTTTAAATCATATTGATCAGAATCTAAGACTGATAATTAAAAGAGTAGCTGCCATAATCAAAAGAAATACATAAACCACAAAAGCCACAGAAGATAGGATAAATCTTTTGTGGCTTTTGTGGTTTGTATACAATTTAAAAGCGTTGGAGGAACTCACCCAGGTTCACCTCCCTGTCAAGGTCCATCTTCTTGCGCAGGCGATAACGGCTCATCTCTACGCTTCTGACGGACATGTTCAGCAGCGGGGCAATATCCTTGGACGAAAGGTCCATTTTAAGGTATGCACAGAGCTTTTTATCGCTGGTGTTTAATTCGGGATACATATCACCCAACCGTTTCAGGTAGTTTTCGTACACCAGGTCAAAGTTCTCTTCGAATCGTTTCCAGTTATTGTCGTTTTCAATGTTCTGCTTGATGGTGCGTTCCATCTTGTTCAGCCTTGATAACAACGTACCGGAATCGTGGCTGGCTTTAATATCATCTGATACCTTTGTGATATTGTCCATGATATCAAGCAGGATTTCATTCTTACGGATCAGATTCATCGTTGAACTCGCCAATTCCTGTGATTTATGCCGAAGCTCATATTGCAGTTGCTGGTTCTTTAGTTCTTTTATTTCCCTCTTCTTTTCAGATGTTTCTGCTTCGAAATGTTTCTTTTGCTCTTTCAGTTCTATTTCCTTCTGACGTTCCATATCCAATGCCCCTTTTTTGGACCGTTGGTTGATAAACAGTACTATCCAGACTAAAAGACCTAAAAATAAGAGAATGTAAATGAATATGGCCAGTTGCGATTCATACCAGGCAGGCAAAATAGTGAATGAATAGGCGGTTATGGCCTCCTTTGATTCCAGTGTGTTATGTGCCCTGACTTTAAATACATAGTGGCCCTTTGGCAGGTGGGTGTATTCCTTTATGTTGTCAGAGCTGTACTTCGACCAGGTGTCATCATAATTTTCGAGCATATAACTATATTGTACCATCCCTTCATTGCGATACTCAGGGGCAACAAACTCGAACCGGATAGAGTTCTGTTTGTGGCTGTAGGCGTCGGAGAAATTAATCTTTTCGATGATGCCATTATTTGCACCCGATGCAACCCTGTTGCTTGTAATCACCACGTTGTGAAGATGGACTTTAAAGGTACTCTTTGTAACCGGCATCTTACGGGTGTCTATCCAGCTGAAGCCGTCTTCCGTATTCAGGATCAGATTGTCCTTGTCGATGAAATTGAAGTGCTCGAACCCAATGATCAGTTTGGGCTGAAGTATCCGGTAGGTCAACGAATCCATCTGATACTTATTGCCTGCCATCTTCTTAGCCAGTCCTACAAATTTACCGGAGACACACCATACGTCGCCATTCTTGCCTTCGTGCAACCGCATATAACTTGGCGGGGCATTAAACAGCTTGTTCCATTTGTCGTATGGATCCATTCTGTTGGATTTTTTATTATACCGGTAGAAGCCTTTTTCAGAAGAGAAAATAATTTCATTTCCTATTTTAAATAATGTATTGTTCCGGTTGCTGGGGAATCCCTTATTCGTGTCGTAGGTATCAACGTGTGTTATACTATCCATCGAGCTATTAAAGTGCAACCTGAATAACCCTTTCTGCCAATGGCTAAACCAGAGATTTCCATCAAGGTCTTCTTCGAACATAGGGCTGGACTCATTAAACATTCCCTTGATGAAATGGGAGAATTTCCAATTATTACCAATCTTCTTCAGGATAAATAATCCCTGGTAAGAACAACCCAGGATCAGTTCGGGATGATGCTGCAGGCGTTTAAACGACCAGGTTCCGGTTAACTCAGGGATTCGCTCTGTGCGAGTGGGATAAATGATAAATGCACCCTGGTCATCACCACAGAAGAGGGTGTTGTCAATTTCATTCAACGACCAGATTTGACCCTCCATGCCTTTCATTAAATTTAACTGGACAGGAAGCGAACTATTCGGCAGGGGGTAGGTCGTTGAATAAAGTCCCTGGTTGGTACCGAAATACAAAAGGTTATTCTTTAACAGGGAAGTATACCCGGCGCCATAGAGGTTGTTGGTGCCAAACATATTTAAAACAGGGCTGTTGAGCATCACATAATCAATTCCCTTGTCAAGTCCCAGCCACAGATTCTGTTGGTTGTCGAATGCGGCACTCAGGACAGTATTGTTTTGAAGCCCTGAATAGGTATTGACATAAATAACCTTTCCATCGATTAAATCCTGTACCACGATACCATTTTGCACTGTTCCAAAAACCAGTTTCTTACCGTTGGTGGTAGCACAAAAGACCTGGTTCTTCATTAAGAACCCGTCAATCCCGGTATTGTAAGGGACAATGGAAACACCATCGAACAGATACGTGCCATTAAAACTGGTAACAAACAGGATCTTATTGTCTTTAAAAGGCAGGATAGAACAAACTTTTTTACCAACAAGCAACTCAGAACCTGAAATGCGCACGAATAAACGGCCATTGAGCATGAATACCCCTTTCTGGGAGCTGGCTACAAACAATACATTATGTACGTAGGCAGCGATATCTATTTTATCATTGAACGCATAACCGGTGACGGTATCTCCATCATACTGATAGACTGCCCTGCTGGCCTGAAAGTATATTTTCTTGTCCCCCTGGATGATATTATAGAGTTCGTTTGAATTGATAGAATTCTTCTTAAGTTTATTCATCAGGGAATGGTATTCCAGTTGGCCGTTCTCTAAAGCCTTATAATACCCGAATTCATTGAAGGTGGAGGCATAAATGCGTCCATCCTTAGTATACAGGATCGAGCGGACATTCGTGCCGTTCTTAATCGGGAAGGTGGACCATTTTTTACCATCAAACTCCAACAGTCCAAAGTTATTGGCAAAATACATGGTATTCGATGCATCCTGGGCTATATCCCAGTTTTGAGTCCCGGCATTATAACCGGAACGGGTAAAATTACGAACCAAAGGCTGGTTGGAAAAGGCGGAGATTGCCATATTTAAAAATAGCACAAGAATAAAACTCTTTTTCATACTTAAAAATTTGATATGGTCACTTAATAATTCAAATTAAATTCAATGTTAACACAATTTATTCAGTTGAAATTACAGTTGAAATATGTTTAAAAACACATTATTTTACAAGATGCTGAAATACAAATATATAAAATTTATTTTGTCGTAACTTTGAGTAGTGCAATGAGACGTCAATTGTATTTTTGTGAGGTAAAATATTCTATATTAAAATTAAAATTCAACTAAATTTGTCATGTCCAATCTAACTGAAAAAAGGCAATTGAAAAAATACAAGTCAAATAATAATCATCAAAGTAAAAAAGATTACGTGTAACGAAGTTTTACGATTCACAGTTCAAAAAGAAAGTATATGAGAAAGAGATACCGGATTTTAAATTTAAGTTTCCTGTTGATGTTGATCGTTGCCGGATCAACGGCTCAAATTAACAACACATCTGCACGTTCACAGGAAAAGGGGGATGATTACCATTTAGTATGGCAAGATACTTTTGATGGACCGAAACTGGATGAAGCCAACCATTGGAACATAGTAGTAAACGGGAAAGGAGGAGGGAACCGCGAACTTCAGTATTATAAGCGTGAAAATATATCAGTTGGCAAGGAGCCTGCAAGTGGTGAAAATTGCCTGATTATTACTGCCAGAAAAGAGAACTACTTCCTGAAAAATTATACCTCCGGAAGACTCTCAACCAAGGATAAAGTTAGTTTCAAATATGGAAAGATAGAAGCCAGAATGAAATTACCCAAGACAGCGAACGGTTTATGGCCGGCATTCTGGATGCTGGGCAGTGATTATCCGAAAGCGGTATGGCCAAAATGTGGTGAGATAGACATTATGGAGATGGGAAATAGAAATGGAATCATCCAGGGAATCCAGGATAAGTATTTTAATGGGGCATGCCATTGGGGTGAACGGTTCAATCATGGTAAATATCCCAATTATGCAAAAGCAAAAACAAGTCCCTATTGCCTGCAGGATGGTTTTCATTTATATACCTTAATATGGGATGAAAATGCCCTTAAAATGTATGTGGACTTAGATAAATATCCAACCAATGAGCCGTATTTCGAAATGCCTATCAATGGTAAGAATGAACCGAACAATTCAGCACACTATTTTCACAAACAATTCTTTATTGTATTTAACCTGGCAGTGGGAGGGAATTTCCCCGGGATAAGGCATTCAAAAGATATTACAGCACTGAAGGATGGAGAAGCAAAAATGTATGTTGATTATGTGCGGGTATACCAGAAAGGGAATACAGCAGAACAATTTAACGGTCCAAAATTGTTGGGTGATAACGGAATGAATTAAAATTGCTGATTGGAACTAATCAGTCACACAATCTAAGAAATAAAAAAATAAATAGCCTGAACATTAAACCGATTATTAAGAAAACAATTAAGTTTTCAACTTCCGGAGTTTCAACAGGAAGTAAATAAACACTTATTTAAAAATTATGAAATTAAGAAACTTACTTGTTTTAGTTGCCAGTATTGTTTACTCAATACAGATCAGTGCAAATACCCTTCCAAAATATGTGATTGTTGCTGCGGAGCATTCCAATATTGAAAATAATCCAAATTACCTTGATCTACGTCCCAATGATGTGGACCGGCATATGTACTTGTGGGAAAATATGGCTTCAGGAACAACAGAAACCGATACACCTTTCGAAGGCGCTTCGTATTCAAAATTCGTAGTGAAAGGCGGTTGGTTTGGAGTAGGATTTGTAAATGACCAGCCAATTGATTTTTCCACCTTTGCACAAAATGATTTCATTCTTCATTTTGTACTTAAAACCACTGCCAATTGCCCCTTGTTTGTAAAACTTGAATCAGGAGGATATCCCGGTTCAGCTAAAATAGATTTAAAAGGGAGGTATGATGTCCCCCGCGATGGCCAATGGCACGTGGTGGAAATACCCATGGCCGCTTTCTTTGCACAGGGATTAACCTGGAATGGTAATATGTCCGGCAAAAACTTCTTTACACTGATCAGCGAACAATCAACTCCCGGACAAGTCATTTCACTGGATTATGTTTACTTCTTTGCCGGAGTTCGCGATGATGGCACAGTTTACAAGGAAACCACAGGTGATGTCAGTCCTGCAAATCCCACCTGGTATGTGGTAGCCTCCGAACATACCGACATTGCAAACAAACCTGAATATGTTGATTTACGCCCTAACGGTTCGGACGTAAACATGTATGTCTGGGAAAATACAGCTGTAGCAGCTGCTGCAACAGGGGCACCCTTTGAAGGCGCCCAATATGCAAACCTGACAGTTACAGCACCGGCAGGATGGTTTGGTTTTGGATTCACAAACAGTGTTGCAAGAGATTTCTCGCCTTTTGCCAAACAAAAATACACACTTCACTTTGCGGTAAAGACCACTTCGATGATGCCTTTATTTATAAAACTGGAAGGATTGAATGGAACAACTGCTGTTGGTTATCTGACAGGCAAATACGATTTTTCAAGGGATGGTAAATGGCACGAGATACAAATACCAATGTCTGCCTTTTTCAGCCAGGGATTGGACTGGAATGGCAACATGTCAGGGAAAGTCTATTTCAGCCTGGTATCAGAGAAATCAGATAAAAATGTAGAATTGGGATTTGATGCTGTCTGGTTCCGTGCAGGAGATCCTGTTTCGACCGATCCCGTTGTAGTACCGGTTGATCCTTCCACCTTACCTGATTTTGTACTGGTAGCCACCGAACATACCAACATTGAAAATGATCCCAAATACCTGGATCTGCGTCCAAACGGAACAGATATAAATCTGAATGTATGGGAAAATACAGCCACCGGTATTGCACAGGAAGGGCTGGCTTACGAGGGAGCCCAATACAGCAACTTAAAAATTAACTCAGCATGGTTTGGATTTGGTTTTATTAATACTGTGAACAGGGATTTCACCTGTTTCAAATACAAAAATTTCATTCTTCATTTTGCACTGAAATCAACGTCTAATATGCCATTGTTTGTAAAACTGGAAGGACGTGGAGAAGCAACTGTAAATCTGACCGGCAACTATGGATTTGCACGTGATGGACAATGGCATAAAATTGAAATACCGATGAGTGAATTCTTTAACCAGGGATTGGTATGGGATGGACCGATGGCAAATAAAAATTATTTTACCCTTGTTTCGCAGACTGCAGAGACAAATGCCACCATTGGGTTCGATTATGTCTATTTTTATGCAGATAAAAGCAGTGCCATCAGCACAGTAAATCAGGAGAAATTACAAATACTCCAAAATGCAACATCCATCCATATCGCAAATGCAAACAACCGGGAAATTACCATCTATTCGATCCATGGCAAAGTACTCTATCGCGGAACTTCGGATATTATCAGCACTGTGAATTATCCAAAAGGAATCTATCTGATAAAAGCAGGTTCAATCTGTACCAAATTTATTCTCAATTAATATCAACCTTTATTAAACAATTTAAAAATTATCAACATGAAAAAAATTACAAGATTAATTCTCCTGATAGTCGCAATTGTGGCTTGGGGAAGTGTGGCTAACGCCCAAAACACAGAATGTGCGGGGACATCTACAGTGTCAACACAAGCAGATCTTTTTACGAACGGTTATAATTATACCTTTACGACAACAGGGACGGATGTAACCATTACCTTTGAATTATTAGACACAAAAGTAGGATTGGTTGCTTATTTATGGAATCAAACTTCCGGATTTGCTGAACTCCCAATGACAGCAACCACAGGTCAAAAATTTACAAAAACCCTTACAGGATTAACGTTAGGATCAGTCATTAATGTGGCCTGTAAATTTGCTTACGCAGGTGGCCAGGGGATGGCAGTAACTTCATCATTCAACTATACAGTTGGCAACTCATGCGTAGTAGGGCCTCCTGATACTGAGATTCCTGCTGCATTTACAGCTACGAAAGGTGCAGTGACAGCAAACTCTGTTGAGTTGTTATTAAACGGAACCGATAATTCAGGTGCTGTAACCTACACCATTGCCTACGGAACAACCACCCTGACGACCAGTTCGAACTCAGGGATTCAGAAATCGTATATCGTTACAGGTTTAACACCTTCAACAGCGTATTCATTCTCGGTATCCGCCAAGGATGCCTCAAACAACCAGGCAGCCAACAATCCGATTGTAATACCTGCAACTACTTCAGCCTTACCTGCACCGACTGTAGCAGCGCCAACCCCTCCTGCTTATTCGGCACCTAAGGTAATTTCAATATTCAGTGATGCCTATACGCCAATACCTGGAACTATTAATCTTAATCCTGGTTGGGGGCAAGCTACACAAATGACAACTGTACAGGTGGCTGGTAACAGTACAATTAAATATGCAAACCTGAATTATCAGGGAACTGATTTTGGTAGCGATGTTAATGTGGTGCCAATGGCCTATTTACATGTAGATGTTTGGTCGGCTGATGAAACTTCATTACAATTCTTCCTGATCAATCATGCTCCGCAATCAGAAAAGTCAGTACCTTTAATCCCACTGAATTTAAATGCCTGGAACAGTTATGATATCCCACTAACTTCTTTTACAAGTCAGGGATTGCTTTTGACAAATATCTATCAGTTCAAAGTTGTAGGATCGGGTGGTAAAACGGTTTATTTGGATAATATGTATTTCTATGATCCATCTGCTGATGTGGATGCACAGGCTCCTACTGCATTTACCGCCACAAAAGGCGTTGTAGCTTCAGATGCAGTCGAATTATTACTGAATGCCACCGATAATTCCGGAGCAGTAACCTATACAATCACCTATGGTGCAGGTCCAATAGTATTAACAACTTCGGGAGTTTCAGGAACTCAGAAATCATATACGGTAACCGGTTTAGCCGGGTCAACAGACTATAGTTTTTCAGTTGTTGCAAAAGATGCTACCGGAAACATATCAACCAATAGTCCAATTGTAGTTACTGCCACTACCTTGGCCCCTGTTGCTGCAGCACCGGTCCCAACTTATAACGCAAGCAAAGTAATATCCATTTACAGTGATACTTACACCAATGTTATGAACGCAAACGGATGGGAAAACTGGTATGGTAATACTTTTTCAGGTGTTTCGCTTGGAGGTAATGCAACCCTGAAAGATATTGCAACATGTTGCCTGGGTGCCAGTTTTACAACACCAACGATAAATGTAAGTTCGATGACCTATCTACATGTAGATATTTATCCGATTACCTCAACAACAATGACTTTAGGATTTATTGCCGCAACCACAACTACAGGTACGGTAACACCGCAAAAAGCTTTAACGTTTACTACAGGTCAATGGAATTCAATTGATATATCTATGTCTGAATTGAAGACCAGTTTCCCTACTGCGGATTTTACCCAGGCAAAACAAATCTCTATTTCTCCAGCAAACGGTACCTTCTACCTCGATAATTTACTTTTCTACAATGATGGAACCACTGCTATTTCAGATGTAATAACAGAAAACAACATCTCTTGTTATCCAAATCCGATTACAAATACTGTTACTGTTTCTTCTAAAACAGAAATCAGTCAGATGATAGTTCGTAATTTGTTGGGACAAACAGTGAATTCGACTTACATCCATGGATTAAGCAAAACCATTGATTTAAGCGATGTTGCTTCCGGTAATTATTTTATAACCCTGAAATTGGCTAATGGCCAGATATCAACACAAAAGATCGTGAAATTATAAAATCTTTCAATATCCGCGGAGTATTCTCTACTCCGCGGTTTATTTTACTCTATCTTTACTTATTTCTATCCCAACTTCCAGTAATAACTCATTCCATGAAAAATCGAAGCCTTCTTGTCTTCAGTATTCTACTTCTGAATTTCCTGTGTATAAATACTTATGCACAAATTGTACCCGTCGGTAGCGGAAGTTATACTACTACTTTTCCGGGGACTGATGTTGCCGGAAGAAATGCCTACCCATCAGGGACACCTTACCTGAGCGGAAATGCTTTAGGCAAACCGGTACCTACCAGCGACTGGTGGTCGGCACTAATTAAAAACGGCATAGCTTCGAATCTTTTCAATTACCCCTTTACAATGAAGACTATCACTTCGGGACTGGTAGTAAGCTATATTCCATCCGGTGTCATTGATGACCTGATTCCTTTCTTAGTAGGAGTCACCGGCCTGAGTGCCTCCAATACTACTGTTTCCGATTACTCCGATTGGACGGTGACCATGCATTGGAGTGATGCAACTCATGATTTCCAGGCTACTTCCGGTGTTGGAATGCCTTTTCTCTACTTTGTTAAAAAGACCACTGACGTGGCCCAGGTTACTATTAACTCCGGAACCGTAGTAATATCAAATGAAATGTTGATTGCTACCAATGTGAAAAATGGTGCTGACTTTGCAGTGTATGCTCCTTCGGGAAGTACCTGGACTCAAAATGGTGCTGTATATACTTCAACCTTAAATGGCAAAAACTACTGGTCAATGGCCTTTATTCCCCTGACTGCAACCAATGTTGCAACAGTAGCAACAGAATATAAAAAATACGCGTATGTTTTTCCTGTAAAGACAACTGCGACTTATGCCTACAATGAATCAACTTCGGTGATGCGTACTGATTTTAATGTGCAAACCGACATAAAGGAAGGCACTGAAACCAATATGCTGCTGGGTCTTCTTCCACATCAATGGGGTCACCTGGCAGCCAATTCACCGGTTCCTGATAAATACAGCTATGCCATCATCAGAGGTGAAATGAAAACCATGGCAGGTAATAGTTTTAGTGTCGAAAATACTTTTCACGGCATATTGCCAACCCTCCCTTATGTAGATAATTACAGCAAAGGATTTACTCCCGGTGTATTAACCGATAAGATTGCCGGACTGGAAAACAGCACCATGGCTACCTGGACTGATTCATACAATGAAGGACAGGTTTTCAATCAATTGATGCAGACAGCCCGCATTGCAAACGAAATGGGAAACATTACTGCCCGCGACAAAATGTTGAACACCTTAAAAACCCGCCTTGAAAACTGGTTTAAAGCTGATAATGGTGAAGTAGCTTTTCTGTTTTATTATAATGCCAATTGGTCATCCATGATTGGATATCCGGCCGGTTATGGCCAGGACAATGGATTGAACGATAAACAATTCCATTGGGGTTACTTTATTCAGGCTGCTGCATTTGTAGCACAATTTAGTCCGGGCTGGGCAACACAGTTTGGCGGCATGGTGAATATGCTGGTTCGTGATGCAGCCGCTTACGATCGCAATGATACCTTGTTCCCTTATTTGAGGAATTTCAGTCCGTACGAAGGTCATAGCTGGGTGGATGGTTTTGCAAATAACCCTCAGGGGAATAATCAGGAATCTAGTTCTGAAAGTATGAATTTCAATGCCTCACTTATTAATTGGGGACAAACAATTGGTGATAAAACCATTCGTGATTTGGGAATCTATCTTTATACCACCGAACAAACCGGAATTGAAGAATACTACATGGATATTCATCACCGCAATTTCCCGGCTAGCCAGCAATACAGCCTGGTGTCCCGTGTCTGGGCAAACAGCGTTGACAATGGTACCTTCTGGACAGGCGATATTGCTGCTTCATACGGCATAGAAATGTATCCCATTCAGGGTGGTTCACTCTATTTAGGTCAGGATACCGTTTATGTAAAAAGACTTTGGAATGAGATCGTTGCTAATACCGGCATTGCAAGTAATCAGGTAAATCCGAACCTGTGGCATGATATTATGTGGGAATACCTGGCATTTATTGATCCTGCCAAAGCCATTGAAATGTATAACTCAAATCCAAACAGGGATGTAAAATTCGGCATTTCTGATGCCCAGACCTATCATTGGTTGCACGCCATGAATGCACTTGGAAGGGTTGATGCAGCAGTAACTGCCAATTACCCGATTGCAGCAGCATTCACTCAGAATGGGAAGATAAATTATGTGGCACAAAACTATTCAGGTACACCAATAACAGTAACCTTTTCTACAGGATACCAGCTTATAGTACCTGCCGGAAAAATGGTGACAAGCCTTGATGGTCAATATTCAGGAGTAATTACTTCTTCATTCCCTCAGGCTTTTGTTGGTGGCAATGTGAAACTGAATGTTGCAATTCCTGTAGGAACACCCACTAAGGTTGAATTTATGGATGGAACAACCTCATTGGGAACAATATTATTGGCACCTTATGTCACTACAGCAATCAATTTACAGTTGGGAATTCATAATTTCTATGCGAAAGTATTTGATGGTGAAAAATACAATGTAACCAACAGTGCCCAGGTACTGGTGGGGAATAAGATTCCTTATGGAGGAACTGCAATGGCAATACCCGGAACAATAGAAGCCGGTAAATACGATGTTTTTGAAGGAGGAAAAGGACAGAATATCACTTATTTTGATGTTACAACTGCTAACTCAGGTAATTTCAGAATGGATGAATATGTTGATGCCTATACCGACACCAACGAAGGAGCTACAATCGGCAATATAGCTTCCGGCGAATGGCTCGAATATACAGTTGACATTACACAAACAGGTTTGTATTCATTGGCTTTCCGCTATGCTTCAGGGAATCCGGCAGGTGGTGGACCATTTCATCTGGAAGTTGATGGAAGGGTAGTTTCGGGAGATATTTCAGTACCTTCCACGTCAACGACTGTATGGACACTTTGGGCAACTAAAACATTAGCTGATATTCCGTTTACCCAGGGTAAGCATGTAATACGCGTTGGCTTTACTGCCGGTGAATTTAATCTAGGGAAAATGACCTTTGCCCGTACTGCTGATTTGCCGTTCAGTTATCCAACTGCCAATGCAGGAGTTGATGTGAAAGTAATCCTGCCGGTAACTTCTACCAAGCTCAATGGTTCTGCCAGTAACGAGTCTGCAGGAAAACTGTTGACTTATAAATGGAAACAACTTTATGGACCAACTGTTATTCAATTTTCTGATTCAACAATCTCAACACCGGATATTAGTGGGTTAGCGGAAGGTATGTATAAATTGAAACTTACTGTCACCAATACTGATTTGAGATCTTCCGATGATGAAGTCCTGGTGATGGTCACCAGCACGCAAAATGTGGCACCCTCTGTTTCACTGACTACTCCTGCTGACAATTCAACCTTTACAGAAGGCAAAGCAGTGACCGTTTCAGCCAATGCAAGTGACTTTGATGGTACCATTCAGCATGTTGATTTCTACCAGAACAATACACTGATTTCGACAGTAACTACTCCTCCATACAGTATTCAGTGGACTCCGGTTGCAGGAACGTATGCTGTAACAGCTAAAGCAACAGATAATGGCGGTGCAGTCAGTACATCGTTGGCATCGAATGTAACTATTTCGCCATTGATGTCGTGTACAACTACCTCGACTGTTGCAACACAAGGATCATTTACGGTTGGGTACAAGTGTACGTATGAAACAGTGGGAACTGATGTTACCATTACATTCGAAATGCTGGATAATAAACCGGGAGTCATTGCTTATTTGTGGAAGGAAACTCCATTCTCGGAATCACAAATGACAAATTCTTCAGGAAATATATTCGCTACAACAATCAGTGGACAAACACCGGGTGCAACGATCAGTTATGGTTGTAAGTTTGCTTATACCGGAGGAATGTCGGTAACTAAATACATAACTTATGTCGTAGGATCAAATTGTGGCAGCACAACCAATGATACCCAGGCACCAACTGCCTTTACAGCAACAATAGGGGCTATAACAGGTTCGTCGGTTGAATTGTTGCTCAATGCTACCGATAATTCAGGCACTGTTGTTTATAATGTAACTTATGGTGCAAGCAATGCAAGTACTTCAACAACCTCGGGTGCTCAAAAATCACTTCTTATTACGGCTTTAACCCCGAATACCCCGTACACGTTCAGTATTACGGCAAGTGATTTGACCGGGAATAAAGCAGCGAATAATCCAATTGTTCTTTCGGCTACCACGACTGCAAATACGAATACGAATTGTGCAGGATCCGTGGCAGTTGCTGCGCAGGGTACATTCTCGGTAGGCTATGGCTATTCCTTCCAGACAGTAGGAACGGATGTGACTATCAATTTTGAATTACTGGATGCCCAGACTGGAGTGATTGCTTACCTGTGGAATTATACTTCCGGTTTTGCCGAAACATCCATGACCAATGTAAGTGGCAAAAAGTTTACTTCAAAACTAACCGGAAAAGTGGGCGGTACAACCATTCAGGTTGCCTGTAAATTTGCTTATGCTGGTGGAATGTCGGTAACAAAAATCTTCTCATATGTCGTGGGCGATGCCTGTACAGGTACCGGGGTCGATAATCCCTTGGGTGATGTGCAATTCTTCTTTCCGAATCCTGTTCAGAATATCTTACATCTGCAACTGCCCGATGATAATAACCGGGTAATCCTGATGGATATGATGGGAAGAAAAGTACTTGACAGGGTTGTTCCATCTACCTATAACGTAGACATGGGAACGTTTGAAACCGGTATTTACTTTATACGTGTTGAGAACAAAATGGGAATATTGAACGGAAAAGTGATAAAAAAATAACTGATTATAATCCGGATTACAAAAGCGTTGCCGTAAGCAATGCTTTTGTAGTTTCACAATAGCTGTAAATTTAAATCATAAAAACGCAATAATATTATTTTAGAGAAAACGTTATGGACAACACAAATTTGAAATTATCCTTCAAAGAGAAGGTCGGTTACAGTTTAGGAGATACTGCATCGCATTTTGTATGGGATATGGTTGGTTTTTGGCTTTTGTTTTTTTATACGGATGTATACGGAATCTCTGCTGCCGCCGCAGGTACTATCATGTTGGTTGCCCGCTTCTGGGATATGGCTATCGATCCGATCATTGGTGTTGTTTCAGACAGAACGAATACCCGTTGGGGTAAATTCCGCCCTTATATATTGTTTGGTGCTGTCCCGTATGCCGTGCTGGCAATCCTGACTTTTACAACTCCAAACTTTGGCGAACTTGGCAAAATACTCTATGCAGGGGCAACCTATGTTCTTTTAATGACTGCCTATGCTGCCATTAACCTTCCCTATTCAGCGTTGGGAGCAGTTATGACCGATGACACCTACGAACGTGCCGGGTTGAATACATACCGTTTTATTGCAGGATTTACAGGCCAGTTTATTGTAACGGGTCTTGCCCTGACACTGGCTGAGTTTTTTGGCCATGGCAATAAAGCCCAGGGTTTTCAATATACCGTTTTCATGTTTGCCATATTGAGCTTAATCTTCTTCTTTATTACCTTCCAGACTACTAAGGAAAGGGTGCAGCCTCCAAAAGCACAGAAGAATTCATTGAAGGAGGATTTAAAGAATCTGTTTGCCAACAAAGCATGGAGAATTCTGGCCATCGTAGGCATCATCTCATTTATCATGTTTGCCATGCAGAATGCAGCGATTGCCTATTATTTCAAATACTACCTGGGTAAGGAAAATAACGTTCAGTTGTTTAATGTGCTGGGTACTGTTGCTTTGATTGTGGCATTGCCATTGTCTAAACCATTGGCTAAGAGGTTTGGTAATAAAAATGTGTTTATCGGCAGTTCCTTGATTTCGGGTGTCTTTTTTATGTTGATATATCTTCCCGTTGTAACAGATATTACAACCATTTATGTGTTTAATATCATTGCAAAAATGGCCTATGCACCGGCAGTACCTTTGCTTTGGACCATGATTGCCGATTCAGCTGATTACGGTGAATGGACTACCGGACGACGTGCCACCGGATTATATTTCTCAGCAGCTGTCTTTGCCCAGAAAGCTGGTTGGGGTATCGGGGCAGCCATAGCAGGTTGGATTCTTACCATTTCACAGTTTGTGCCAAATGTTACACAGAATGATACGGCAATAACTGGTATAAAGCTATTGGTTTCAGTCATTCCCGGGGTTTTGTATATGTCGTGTGCGTTGTTCATGATCTTTTATAAGATTGATACAAAAACAACCGACTTAATGAAGAAAGAGCTCGATGCAAAAAGAGCCTTAGAATAGACCCCTAACCCCTGAAGGGGAATTAAATCAGCGATGCAAAATATTCCGTATTTTTAAATAAACCAATTAAACCAACCCGGTCACCCCTTTAAGGGCAGGGGGTTCTTTTTATTATGAATAACTTTTTTATAGGAAATAACCCGGTCATATCCGGACAACAGGAAGCAACCGGACAATTTGTTCTAATTGGTGATGAGAAGTTTTATCAGATCAGGAACTTTGATTCCATGCAGACATTCTTTATCAGCCTGGCCAGTGATTCGAATCATTGGATGTATATATCCAGTACAGGTGGGTTGACGGCAGGCCGTAAGAATCCCGATCAGGCACTGTTCCCATACTATACCGATGACAAGATCAATGAATTGGCTGAAATAACAGGCAGCAAAACAATCCTCCATGTCACTAGAAATGGTAAAACCTATTTGTGGGAGCCTTTTTCTGACAGGAATAAAGGAGTGTACCCCATTGAACGGACTATTTCAAAAAGTACCACCGGCAATAAGCTGATCTTTGGTGAAAAGAATACGGAACTGGGCCTTACTTTCTGTTATGCATGGATGAATGCTGATGATTTCGGGTGGATCAA
Source organism: Paludibacter sp. (assembly GCA_028710415.1). Classification (GTDB taxonomy): domain Bacteria; phylum Bacteroidota; class Bacteroidia; order Bacteroidales; family Paludibacteraceae; genus Paludibacter. Next base: position 195,985 of record JAQTUE010000006.1, read on the forward strand.
GAAAAGCTGGTTGGTAAATGACAGTACTGAACAAATAGAAGTTTCCCTGATAGATGGATTGCAGAATATTCTTCCTTCCGGAATTGATCGTGTGACTCAGAATACATTCTCAACACTCGTGGATGGTTATAAGAAGACAGAGCTTATAAAAGATGCCTGCCTGGCACTCTTTCGTATGGAATCTATCCTGGTCGATCGTGCAGAGCCGAGTGAATCGTTGCGGGTGAATACAGTCTGGAATTATGGCCTTGATAAAGCTTCGTATTTGCTGAGTTCAGTCCAGTTGAATACATTTAGGGCAGGGCTTCCTGTCATGGCTGAAAATGAATCCAAAGGAGTCAGGGGAGCGTTTTTTGCTGCCAGTGAATTATCGCTGAAGGCTGCAGAAACAAAAACATGGTATTTCGTAGCTGAAACCAATCAGGATGCTGCCCATGTCAATAACCTGATTGAATTTATACAAAATACAAAAAATATTGCAGGTGTCCTTGAAGAAAACATTGCAAAAGGTACTGCAACATTAATATCCATCGTAGCCCAGGCTGACGGTATCCAGGAAACCGATGATGAAAATGATAATGCCCGCCATTTTTCAAATGTATTGTTCAATACCATGCGGGGTGGAATATACAGTGAAAATTATACGGTCTATGCGGCCGATTTCATTAGGCATGTAAAGCATTTCAATGTAAAAGTATGGGATAAGAATATTGATTTTCTCAACAGTTTACCCGAATCAATTGAATATGCCATTCTGGATAAGAAAATAAATGAACTGAATGATGCCAATTTATACCGGCTTTTCCGGGAATACCTGCCGTTGACATTTAGTCGCCGTCATGGTGATCCAAGCCGTCCATGGAATTTGTTTGACATTAAAGTGAAAGATGAAGCAGGCAACAAACTGCTTTCCTACCAGGGAAACTGGCGTGATATCTTTCAAAACTGGGAAGCCCTTTCGTTGTCCTTTCCCGGTTATATCAACGGGATCATTGCCAAATTTGTAAATGCATCTACTGTCGACGGGTATAATCCCTATAAAGTAACCAGTGAAGGAATTGACTGGGAAGTGATAGAACCCGAAAATCCATGGTCAAACATTGGGTATTGGGGAGATCATCAGATTATTTACCTGCTGAAGTTGATGGAAGTATCCCGGAATCATTATCCGGAAAGTCTTGTTTCATGGCTTGATAAAGAAATGTTTGCCTATGCGAATGTCCCTTACAGGTTAAAAAGCTATCCCGAAATTGTTGCACAGCCTAAGAACTCAATTCGTTTCGATGCACCACTTCATCATTCAATTGAAAAACTGGTACCTGAATATGGAGCTGATGCCAAGTTGATTCTAAATCCGGATGGTGATGTCATGCTGGTTAGTTTTACAGAAAAACTACTGGCTGCCCTGCTGGCTAAACTGAGTAATTTTATTCCGGAAGCCGGTATCTGGATGAATACCTTGCGTCCTGAGTGGAATGATGCAAACAATGCACTGGTGGGTACGGGAGCCTCCATGGTTACTCTCTATTACATGCGACGGTTCCTGGCTTTCTCCATTGAATTATTTCAGGATTCAAAGGAATCAACTTTTCAGGTCTCAAGTGAAATGTCAGCCTTCTTTGAAACTATCAACAAGTCATTCATTCATTTTGAAAGTCAACTGGAAACAGGCTTTGATGATCAGAAGCGCAGAAGCATTGCTGATGAATTGGGTCAGGCTGGCAGTGATTATCGCGACAGTATTTACAAGGGTATTTCCGGTTCAAAAAGCAAAGTATGTAAAACTGAATTAATAGAATTCTTTAATCTGTCGTTGCGGTATATCGACCAGTCCATAGAAGTAAACAAGCGTCCGGATAACATGTACCATGCTTATAACCTGGTAAGCTTTACTGAAAATGCCATTACCATTCGCAACCTCTATGAAATGCTTGAAGGGCAGGTGGCGGTATTGACATCCGGTAAGTTAAGCCCAGATGAAACACTTGATTTGCTCGATGCCTTACGAAACAGTTCGCTTTATCGCCCCGACCAGGAAAGCTATATTTTGTACCCGAATAAGAAATTACCTTTATTCCTCGATAAAAACCTAATCCCGAATGTAGAAGTGGAGGGTATAAAACTACTCAAGGATTTTATAGATGCAGGGGACACTTCAATAATTACGGTTGATCAAAAAGGATGCTGTCATTTCAACGCCGATTTCAATAATGCAGGCTTTCTGACTGTCGCATTGAACAAGTTGAAGAAAACGTCAGCTATTAAAATTACTGACCAGGACCAAAAAGCTGTTGAGCAGTTGTACGAACGGTTATTCGATCACCAATCCTTTACAGGGCGGTCGGGCACCTTCTACAAATACGAGGGACTTGGCTGTATCTACTGGCACATGGTGTCCAAATTGTTATTGGCTATTGGCGAAAGCATTCACAGGGCAGCATCAACTGAGGCAAGTCCTGAAATAATGGATAGATTAATGGTTCATTATGCAGCTGTTCAAAAAGGAATTGGTGCCCATAAATCACCTGCTGATTATGGCTCATTTCCTTTCGATCCGTATTCCCATACTCCTATGATGGCCGGTGTCCAGCAACCGGGTATGACGGGTCAGGTCAAGGAAGATATTATCAGTCGCTTTTTCGAATTGGGAGTATCGATTCAGGATGGGCAATTAAAAATTCAACCTCTCATTTTAAGAGCTCAGGAATTTATTCAACCTTCTGATTCGGATCAGTTCCCAATTCTTTCGTTTACTTATTGCTCCATTCCTTTTATCTATCTGATCGATGAACAGGAAGGAATTGAACTGGTTACTCAGGATAAAACATCAGTACATGTTGAAGGTTATTCGCTTAATCATGCTCAAAGTGAACGTATTTTTAACCGGGACAAGGCAATTCAGAAGGTACTTGTTCATTTTAAAAACCAGGATTGTTTCATTGAATAACGTATCTGTACCTTCGAAATGTCAGGTAACAAAGGGTTCGACGAGATTCTGTTTTTATATTTCAACTCAAAAAATCCCCGTTCATGCGGGGATTTTTTTATATGGCTCAATATTAGAATAATTATTTATCTTTGTAGTTACAAAAAAACCTTTTTTATAGAACTATGGAATTACAGACTCTTTACAGAATGAAATCTAAATTTGTTGCCCGCGAAGTAGGCAATGAAATGATATTAGTGCCATTATCGGGCAATGTAGCCCAAATGAATGAACTGTTCACCCTGAACGAAACGGCACGGTTTATCTGGGAAAATGCCACTGAAACGAATACTATCAGGGATATTGAGAACCTTATGACCGAACAGTTTGATATTGATCCTGTAACTGCAAAAAAAGATATAGAGCAATTTATGAGCAAGCTCGAATCTACCTTTCATTCATAATCTCCCTATATTATTACACTTACGTTCCGACCTTTTCCTCCTTACAATGCGAAATCCTATTACTTTAACGATTGCAGATTTCAACCTAAAACTCAACTCGGAGACTGCAATTACCCTTGAAGAAGGCTACCTGCCTTTTGTCACGGATGAAAATACCATTGATCCGGATATCACCATTGAGTGTATTCCTGGAATCCCGCCGGTTTCTTTCCAATGGTATGACCTGGTCTTTGAAGCAAAAAACGAAACCCAGAAATTCTATTCCATTTACCGGTCGGGTACTGATTTAGGTTTCATTCTGTATAACCAGCAAAACATAGATGAAATCCAGCAATTGGCGTTTCTGGATAAAACCTTTTCCCACTGGAAGGTGTATTCCACCCCGGAAGCTGATGGAAGCCTGATACCCTTGCGTTATCCGTTGGGACCCATTATTATGTATTACCTGACCGTCAAATCAAAAGCGGTGCTCATTCATGCCTCCTGCATTTATGATGGTGAGAAAGGGCGCATCTTCACTGGCTTCTCCGGGAATGGGAAAAGTAGCATGTCTAAAATCTGGGCTGATGCAGGGAATCATGTTATCAACGACGACCGGCTAATCATCAGAAAAAAGGACGATGGCTTTTTTGTCTACAATACGCCCATGTATTACAGCGACCGGCCTAAAAAGGCTCCCCTGCATGCCATTCATTTAATCAGCCATTCACCTGATAACAGGATAAAAAAACAATACGGTGCTTTGGCAGTCTCCAAAGTCATGGCATTCTGTATCCAGAATAATTACAATAAAAAATTCATTCATAATCATCTTGATTTCCTGAGTGACCTGTGCAGCCAGATTCCTGTTTATGAATTAGGTTTTGTACCTGACTCTGGCATAGTGAACTTTGTACTTTCAAATGAATCATGAAACTATGAACCATACCCTGCTCAATCTTGCTGAGTCTCTATTGGATGATCATCACCCGATTAATTTCAACATGCAGGGTTTTAGCATGTACCCAACTTTACGCGAAGGGGATAGGGGCATTGTTGAAAAATGGAATACAGAGGAACTGTTGGTCGGGGATATTATTGTATTCAAAGCCAATCATAAATTAGTTGCTCACAGGCTGGTTCGTATTGAAATCCGTGAGGGGGTTCGTTTGTATATTGCTAAAGGGGATAAGAATAACTTCACCGATGAACCCTTCACGAGCGAAGCATTAGTAGGTAAAATGACTTCCTTCCAGCGTAAAAATAGTATTAAAACCATGGATAGCCCCTCTATGAAAGTCCGCGCTTTTATTTTCCTCCATTTCTCAAAAGTTCTGATCCCTTTTCATAATCTCTGCCTGCGTGCCGGCAATAGGATTAATAGTATCCATACCGGCTGGCAATCCATAAAGAAAAACCTTTCCGTTATTACCAGGCATTCAGGAAAGGAATTGTCTTTGAACCTGATCATTGCTGCCCTGCAGGGAATCCTGCCTTTTGTGATCATCGTGTGTATCAAGTTGCTGATTGATTACCTGACCAAACCCTCGGCAATGGAAGTAAGCCAACAACTTTATTTTATTTCACTTTTAATCCTGACTGCCTTCGTTTTTCTGATGAATGGGGTGCTTTCCGAGCTGAAAGGGTATTATTCCGAGAAATTATCCCAATCCGTTACCCGTCGGATTTATACGAAACTGCATACGAAACACTCCTCCCTGGATTTGTCCCATTATGAGAATCCTGCAGAGCAGGATAAAATACACAGGGCTGTTCAGGAAGCATCCTTCCGGCCCATAAAAATTATCAATGAACTGGTTACCGGGGTCAGGTCAGTAGCAGCCGGACTGTTTATGGTTGCCCTGTTTGCCAATATCCGGTGGTATCTGGTGGCGCTGCTGGTCATTTCCATTATTCCCGGGGTCATCATCCGCCTCAAGTATTCCCGGAAGCTCTACAAACTCAAGGAATCCCAGAGTACCAGGGAGCGTGAAATGTATTATTACAACCGCATTCTTACCGGCTTTCCCTTTGCCAAAGAGCTTAAATTATTCGGCTTTACAGTTTTCTTCCTTAAGCGGTTCTCGAATACCCAGGACAGGCTTTTTGATCAGAAAATAAAGCTCAGCAAGTCTGAACTTCGTCTGGAGATATTTTCCCAATGCTTTGCCATTATCCTGATCTTTATTTCCCTGGGGTATGTGTCCTACCTGAAACTCCATGGTGAAATTACCATTGGTACAGTCGTATTATTTTTCTTTGCTTTCCAGCGGGGTTACTCGGTGCTGAATGATTTCTTCCGTTCCATTACCCAGATTATGGAGGACAACACCTTCCTGAATGATTTTATGGCATTCCTGAATATGCCTGTCCGGTCAGAAGTACAACCTGATATGCAACAGCCATTCTCGCTGAACAAAAGTATCCGGATTGAGAATGTTAGTTTCAGGTACGAATCAAGCACACGCGAGGTGTTGAAAGCGGTCAATATAACCATCCCTGCCGGTAAGACGGTTGCCTTTGTGGGTGCCAATGGTTCCGGCAAGACTACCCTGATAAAATTACTGTGCGGTTTTTATCAGCCCAATGCAGGTTCGATCACTTTTGATGGGGTTGATTCCCTTTCTATCGGCCAGAAACTAATCTGTGAGAATATCACCGCAGTCTTTCAGGACTTTGCCTTGTACAACATACCCGCGATAGAAAACATAGGCTTGGGAAATGTACAGACTGAGTTTAACCTGGATAAGGCAAAGAAAGCAGCAAGCGATGCAGGTATTGCTGAGGTCATCGAGCGCCTGCCTGATGGCTACCTTACTTTGCTGGGAAATCTATTCAAAGGCGGGGAGGAACTCAGTATCGGACAATGGCAGAAAATAGCCATTGCCAGGGCATTCTACCGCGATTCTCCATTGATCTTAATGGATGAGCCTTCCAGTGCCCTAGATGCCTCCTCGGAATTCCAAATCATTAAAAGCTTAAAGGCACTGTCCAGTGATAAAACCGCTGTGATCATCAGCCACCGCCTGTCCACCGTGCAATGGGCAGACCTGATTTACCTCTTTGATAAAGGTGAAGTGCTTGAATCAGGCAACCATACTGATTTAATGGCGTTAAAGGGAAAGTATTATACCCTGTTCCAGACTGCCAATAATCCGGTTGATGAGGATTGATAACCCCTGACCTCCTCTGATGTATTGTAGAATAGCGCTTTACAACTGGTTTAATCATTTTTTCTAATTGTATTTCATTTCTTACATTTAAAACCTTATTTTTCTTGTTCAACCTTAGTAGCCTGAAAGTTCTCCTAAATTCTAACCTTAATCTTTAATTGATTGACTACATTTAATAATCTTGTCAAAGAATAAGGTTTAATATTTGGGGTTAGCTAAACTACTAAGGTTTAAAAAACAGAAATAAGGTTTTTCTTTTAGTTTGTATTTGGGGTCAGCCTTACTTTTATACCCCTGCTATTATAGGTAGAACATTAATAAAGATAACAATGAAGGGTTGTAAATGCAAATCATGATCATCTGAATAATAGCAATTTACAGCTAATTCAATCAAATTTTTCTAATTGTATTTTATTTCTTACATTTAAAACCTTATTTTTTCTTTTTCAACCTTAGTAGCCTGATCGTACCCTGTAAACTCAACCTTATTCTTTGATTGATTGACTACATTTAATAATCTTATCAAAGAATAAGGTTTAATATTTGGGGTTAGCTAAACTACTAAGGGTTAAAAAACAGAAATAAGGTTTTCTTTTAGTTTGTATTGCGAACAGCTTTACTACTACATTCATACTATCCTACACCTAATATCAATAAAGATAACAAAGAAGGGTTGTAAATGCAATTCGTGGTCATCAGATTAATAGGGCTTTACAACTGGATTAATCATATTGTCTTATTGTATTTCATTTCTTACATTTAAAACCTTATTTTTGTTTTTCACCCTTCGTAGATATATTATGTAAAAAAGATCCTGCCCTAATTCCCTTATTTATTTTCAGTTTTCATTCTGTAAACCAAGTCCGATTCCTTTTCTTCTTTTACTCAGCCTCTTATAAAAATCATCTGTCTTTTTATGTTTTTATAAGATAGATTTGGATATGATAATTCCGTATCTTTGCACCCAAATCAAAAAGAACAATATGTTGGGTAAGCTCCTATCGGGTGAAGCGTTTGTTGCAGTACGGAACCGCAATTTCAGGTATTTCTTAGGCTATCGGTTTTTTATGACTATGGCCACCCTCATGCAATCGGTGATTGTAAGCTGGCACATGTATTTCCTGACTAAAAACGTGCTCTGGCTGGGTCTTATCGGCCTGGTGGAAGTGCTTCCCCAAATATCCATTGCCCTTTTTGCCGGCCATTATATCGATCTGTGGAATCGTAAGAAGATTGTCTTCAATTCTACCTTCCTGTTACTGATCGGTTCGGGTATCCTGATGCTCTACAGCATTGAATCCTTTCATTCCTTCGAACGTTTTGGTGTCTGGCCCATCTTTATCACCATCTTCCTTACCGGACTCTCCCGGGGTATCCTGATGCCTGCCAATACAGCTCTTCTGGGCCAACTGGTCGATAAGAGCCAGTACGCCAATGCTGCTACCTGGAGCAGTGCCAACTGGCAGGTAGGTGCTGTAATGGGTCCTGCCATTGGTGGTCTTATCTATGGCTTTTCGTCCATTACTGTGGCCTATAGTTCCATTTTTATTCTGTACCTTGTTTCCATGTTTATCTTTAGCCGGGTGCAGATAACGCATACCGTCAAAGTAGTAGTCCCCGGTGAGGAAGAAGACATGTTCAGCCGTATTCGCGAAGGGATTCGTTTTGTAGTGAAATCCCCTGAATTACTGGGAGCCTTTTCCCTCGATATGTTAGCCGTACTCTTTGGTGGGGCAGTGGCCATGTTGCCTGTTTATGCTTCCGACATTTTGCATGTTGGTCCCGAAGGGCTTGGTTTCCTGCGTGCCTGTCCTGCCGTAGGTGCCATCATCATGTCCTTTTACCTGATGTTTTATCCACCCATGAAGAATAGTGGACGTACGTTGCTGCTTTGTGTGGCTGCCTTTGGACTCTGCATGATCGGGTTTGCCTTTTCCCATGTGTTCTGGTTGTCGGGATTGCTGCTATTGATGAGCGGCTTGTTCGACAATGTCAGTGTGGTAATCCGGGGTACCATCCTGCAACTCTATACACCCGACTACATGCGTGGACGGGTAGCTTCGGTGAACAGCATCTTTATCGGTTCTTCCAACGAACTGGGTGCTTTTGAATCCGGCATTGCTGCCAAGTTTATGGGACTGGTTCCTTCCGTTGCCTTTGGGGGTATTATGACACTCGTTGTTGTGGCTGCTACCGCCAAAATCAATCCCGTGTTGCGGAAACTATCGTTGAAATAAAGTGAAGAAAGTTTATCAACAATTGCATAAAACAAGTAGGTGGTATAACTTATTCCACTTTCATGCATTCATGTTTTCTTATTAAATGAAGTACATATCCAAAAGGTCTGAAGGTTTGATAGGATTAATAGGGTCTCGCGATTTCCATATCGCGAAAGTCATAACCTGTTTTTCCCACCAACCTCCTACCAACATCACCATTTTTTCATTTAATTAAAGACACATATAGAAGGACGGGCATATTTGAATACCCTAATTTATCAAATTTGATTGGTCTTCATGATCTTATGCCAATATCCTCTTGATGTAAAAGTGGACAATAAAATTTTATTAAAAAGCAATTTGTTTTTCATTTGCTTTAAATCTATAAATGAGAATTATTAAGCCATGTATTATCTATTTGATGTTGTAAAATACATACTTTCGGTTTTACAGGACAATCTTTTTTTGATACTAGAAAACACTTGGATAAATCAACCTGCGCTTTGCATCTTACTTTCGGTACAAAAACATTAACTACAAGAATAGATTGTCCATTACGATCCTTATATAAACTATATGTCATTTTTATGTCACATGCTGCAAAATTGCCATAATACAATTCAATTTCATTGTATTTTTCTAAATTGGTTTCCTCATTTAGGATTGTATCAGAGTTTGTTCTTTTATCTTCTTGTATAAAACAAGTATCAAACCAAATGAATAAATTTGAATTTGTATCATAATAATCCCGGCACTTTGGAGGTAAAATTTTAAAATCAATAGGAATGATAGGTATTCTTTTCCAACCGGTGGTATCAATCTTACATACAGGTGTTTGGGAATCTATTCCAAATGCATTGAAGAATGCAATAAAGAAAGCTAATTTTATTATTCTCATTTTATTACAATTTTATTTGTTATTCTTTCATTTCACTTTCTTTATTCTGTAAGTCTTTTATCGTTTTATTTTGCTCTATCTTTAATATTGTAATTTCCCCAATCCCTCCGGATTTAAACAAACTTACAGATTTGTACAAAGATTCATCCTTCTGTTTGATAGGATTGATAGAATTGAAAGGATTAATAGGATTAATAGGGTTAATAGGATAAATAGGATTAATCGGGACTCGCGATTTCCATATCGCGAAAGTCAGAACCTGCTTTTCCCCACCAACCTCCTAACAGCAATCCCTTTTCCTCATTTAATAAAGGATATATCCGAAAGGAAGGCGCGTAGGAAGTTCATCTATAAGATCTTTAGTTTTTTTTCTTTTTACTTGTAATTTTTAATATAGTCTTTCAAGAATGAATTGATTTTATCTTTCTCAATACCAAGTTCAGTATTTATAGCAGAATATATTCCACTGTTAGTACTTGGATATTTAAACAATGCAAGTACCTTTTGTGCTCCTCCAATTTTAATTGCGTAATCAATAAATATCGCACCAACAGTGTAAAATGGATTTGATCCATCTTTTAGTAAAGTATAATATGAATCAAAATCTGCCAAATTTACATTAGGATTCTCAAGTACGTATTTTTTTAATAACTCGATATTCTCTGTGAGATTTCTTGACCCACTGCCACCATAATAAGTAGCAATACCTTCTTGAAATAAGAATGGTGCATTGGGGTACAATGGAATGAATAATGAATGTGTCAATTCATGTAAATGATCAGGTTTACAAGATAATAATATGCATGGGGTTCTTGAAAATATATTTCCTGCCGACTTAAAATGACTTCTTAATTTGGTATATGGTATTCCTAAAATTGCATTACATTCATCGTTACTGTTTGCAAAAATGAATGTAATAGGAGAATTCGTTTTTATATGATAATAGTTTTGTATATTTTCATATGTTGCTTTTGTTTTCTTTGCATCCCTCCTAATAATTTTATTATCCATTGGATATGAAAATGGATAGTAATAATTAATATTTCCTAAACTGAATGATTTCAAAAATTGTTTATTACAGTAAAAAGCATTATAGAACTTATATTCTCCATTCTCTTTTTTAGCACAGATACGATAAATCATAAGAATATTATTTTTATCGCTATCATTCTCAAACCTAAACTTAGTAAAGATTTCATAGAACTCGTCGTTAAGTTTCCGTATATCAAAAGTTACATGATTTCCCATCCTATAAATTGGAAGCTCTGGGCTTAAAGCATACTTTATTATATCAATAAATTTGGATTTTCTTTCTTCTTCATTCCAATAATGCATAATCGAAGTATCATTTTTTGAAGCATACAATTCGAAATAATTCTTCCATAATGCCGCAATCTCTTTTACATCTTTATCTGTAGAATTTAAGATTTCAGAACTAAAGGTTATTTTCTGTCCAAACACAGAAATATTGATTATCAGTAGAAAAAAGCAATATAGTTTTCTCATTTTTGTAAAGCTTAAGTAATCAATAATATTAAATGATATGTTCTGAGCCAACCAAAAGTAAGGTTTCAATCAGTCGTTCTTTGAATTTTGAAAGCTACGATAAGCATCTAATTGAATCCATTGATATTTAATAAACCTGAAGTTTCCACGTACCTCCAGATATCCACTCTTAATTAAATTTACAATGAATCATGCCTGTTGTTGTAATATTATATCTCAGCCACAAGCATCAACATTTTCTTATTTAATGAAGGACGTATTTAGAACAACAGGTCATTACCTTAGCAATCACTTAGTCCAATTGCATTTATAATAATTGAATCATTGTTTTCTATTGACTTTATTTTTAGAATTCCTTTTAGTTTTGCTGATTCATCCGAAATTGGATCTGAAGATATTACTCTGTAGGTTACGATATATCTTGAGTTTCTAAAGATAGATGTAACCTTCCCATTTTCAATAATAGCGGATAATTTCTCCATTTTTCCATTTATCTTTATAACACCATTAGTAATATTGTCAACCCAAATATATTCTTGTTCAGTATATTCTTTCTCTGTTCTATAAAAGGAGATACCACAACCTGAACCAATCATCTCTTTTGGGATATCAATAAATTTTGCAACTATTATGTTACTATTCTCCTTTTTTAATACCTTATTTTTACGTAGAGATTGTGATTCTTTATCTATATTTGTTTGATTGGCAATCTTCACACCCGAATTCTGTTGAGTGCAAGAAACAAATATTGAAAAGCATAAAAATAATATAAGTTTAAAATAAGATATTTTTGTCATAATTATTAGTATTAAATGTTGTGTTAATTTTGAACTTAACATTAATTTATTTTTAGTACTAGTTTTTTCAATTCCACTCTGATTTATTCAATCGCATCATAAACAGCAGCCTGCACCTTCGCCCGTATTTTGGTAGTGAATATCCTGTTGTTATCGCGGGTTGGATAGACATGATTCGACAGGAAAATGTACACCAGCTTATATTTCGGATCCACCCAGAACATGGTGCCGGTGTATCCCGTATGGCCAAAACTCTCAGGGCTTACCTTGTCGGACAGGTACGAATTGCCAACAACTTTGTTGTCTTTCATATCCGGCTTATCAAAACAGATACCCCGGTAGACTCCTTCAGCACCGAAGGGTGTGGAATTGAACTGGTCGAGGATGGCTTCGCTGAAATATCGTTTGCCCCCGTATTCCCCTTTCTGCAGGAAGAGCTGGTACAACTTGGCCAGGTCATTCGCGTTGGCAAACAGCCCGGCATTGGCAGAATGTCCTCCCAGGATACCCGAAGTTTCATCATGCACAAATCCATGCATCAATGTCTGGCGGAAATAAATGTCCTGTTCGGTAGGGACAATACGTTTCAGCGGCATAGTCTTCCACGGGTTGTACATGATTTCGGTGGCTCCCAGGGGTGAATAAAATGTTTGTTGCAGATAGGTCTCAAAGGGTACCTGCACCAGAGCCTCCACAACCGGCGGTGTCATCACAAACGGCCAGTCGGAATAAACGTATTTGTGCTTCCCGGTTGATTTCAACAGGTTGGATTTTGCAATGGCTGAATACACCCAACCGGCAATATCCTTCCGGATAAACAGGGTAGGGCTGATGCGTATCGGGAAAGAGTCGGAGGCAGTTGAGCGGATAAACGATGCATTCAGGGTGCCATCGCGGTTGATCATCTTCCTGTAAAAACCCTCGTACGCCTGCAATCCCCCCACATGGCACAACAGCTCTTTTACGGTGATATTTTCCTTGTTGGTCCCCAGGAAAGGCGCGAAGTAGCGGCTGAATTTTTCTTCCAGATTGATTTTTTCTTTATCCACCAGGTCCAGGTAGGCAGGCGCACCCGCAGTGATTTTTGTCATGGACGCCAGGTCAAACAGGTCATACACATCTTCCGGACGATTCAGCGGATCATTCGGGAAGCGGGTAGTCTCCGAATTAAAATAGGTGTGGTACCCGTAGGCTTTGTTGAACACCACCTTTCCGTCCTTTGCCACCAGCACCACGCATCCCGGGAATGCCTGCTGACTCATGGCATCAGTCACCAGCGAGTCAATGGTACGGTTCAGGTACGCTCCGTTCATGCCTGCATCTTCGGGCACGGTATGTTTTAAGCGGATGGGTTTTCCGGTGGCCATGCCAAATCCTTTGTGGAACCTGCCAATAGAAGCGGTGAGCTTCCCCTGTGCCTGGATTCCCCCGAAAATCAGTTGTGCCGTCATTTGCTGGGTGGCTTCCTGGTCATCATACCCCATGATCCAGGCAGATGAAGCTAATTTGGTAAGCCAAGGTTCGGGTGTTGCAAACGAGCAGAGTACCGTACTGTGATGCGCTGCCAGGTTGGTGAGAAAGGTTTGTTCTTCCGGGGTAAGCTGTGTTTTGTATACGGCTACCACGCACAGATTGCTCTTTTCCACCATCCTGTTGATCGAATCCACAGAGTTTGGGTTAAAAGCAGTTCTTTCAAAGGTCATATACCGGCGCATCATCCCGTTAAATGCATTCTCGCTTGATGCCCCGATGGATATCGACAGGATGCGAAGCGTATCCAGGTTTTGAAGCGGTATCTGCTTGCCGTTGTTTCGAATGAGTGTGATCTGCTGTTCTGCCTTGTTTAATTGCTCTAACGAAGGTGAGTTTGCCATTCCTAAAAAGGGAAGGATAAGCATCCCAAGAAATAATGCGATTTGTTTCATAGTAATTTATATTGAAAGGATATAACTGACTGAAATTATCTAATGTATAAAATTTTATGTAAATGATCCGTTCTGCCAACACCATCATTTTTTTATCTATTGTAAGAAAAATCAGAAAGTGCTGGGTTTCAATAAACTCATTAGCTTGATCAACTTTATATTCAATAAATTCTAAATCAGCTCTAAATAAATCAGATTAATACATTTTACAATCTAATTAATTTGATTTAGCAGTTACATTTGTTCTTGTTAGAAATATATTTGCATATTCAAATTATTTCGTCATATTTTTTATTTAAGTAATTCTCTAGCATATATAATAAGTGAAACATAAAATTTAATGCGTAAAAATTTTGGGTTGATGTAAAAGTATTATCAACTGTTGAGTCTATTTTTACAAATTTTATTTTTACACTACAAAAATCATTTAAACATAAAGCTAAATCTCTTGGTAATAAATTAGAATACATTAATAATACACCATTTAAATAGTTGTTTTGAATAGTAATAACTTCTTTAAAGTTACTTGAATTGACAGGATTCATATGATATGTAATAAAGTCTTTTTTTGTACTTTCTAAGCCCTTTAACAAAGATTCTTTAAAACTCTCAACTGTATATTTTTCATTTGTTTCCCCTTTATTTATACCTGGAATATATTCAACAAAACCTTTGTTGATTTTATTTAAACTATAAGTTAAATACTCATTCATCCTTTTTATCTTAAATTTATTGGGAATATAAATAGTAAATAAGTAAAATATACCTGCTGCAATAAAAGATGAAAAAACTGTATAAGTAATATCAGCTACTTTATCAGCATTATTAAATAATTGTTCTGTAGATGACCAACTCAACTTGTAAAGACATATCCAAAATAAACAGAAAAGACTAACATTAAAAACAATATAATCTTCAACTTTGAAAAATACATTCAAGATTTGTAACTTCCTTTTGAAACTCTTTAAATACTTTTTCATTATATCTTTTTTTATTTACTTTGTTTCTTTTCCTGATTTTAAAAATCTTGCAAATAGTGAATTATTTTTTTGTTTCTATATCGCATTGCAAATGTAGTAAAGTTTTTTAATATATTTAAACAAATAAGTATAGATTCTTATAAATGAAAAAGCCGGGATGTTGTGTCCCGGCTAATAATCCTGCCATTTCAGATTAAGGTTAATACTTAACTGATATGGTGAAGTATAAAGTCAATAGGAATTAATTACTACCAACTTTTTAATAATTATAATTTTACAATTTTTTGAGTTGTTGACTGTCCGTTTGCTAGTTTCACAGTTATAAAATAATTGCCGACTGATATACCACTTAAGTTGATGGTATTTTTATTACCATTTACCACAAAAGTTTTAATCGATTGTCCTAATAGGTTACGAACAGTTACCAAACTTATTTCTGATTTTGCAGTAATATTCATTTTATCGGTTACCTGACTTGGATAACATTTGATAAATGTATTTTCAAGGCTGGATGTACCGCTAACTAAATCATTGAAGAAATATAAATTGTCAATATATGATGTTTTACCACCTGAACCTACAAATTTAAACTGGAAAACGGCTGTTATATCTACTACACTTGTAAATAAACTAAGTGGAAGATCAAAACTATTCCAGGTATTTAGGTTTAATGGAGATAGAGTAACTAATATTTCTTTAGGTCCGGCACTGATTGGAGTTATTTGCATTGATGTTTCATCTATTGGATAAACATCCACATGCAATTTATTCATGGAACTGACATTTACTGTAGTCATTAATTCAATTCCTTGATAGTTGAAATTTGCATATTTAATTGCATCATTTCCGTTCAATTGAACCATGGATTGAATGGTTACCTGTTGCCAATAAGGATTATAATTTGCAACCGGAGCAGCACTAGTATATGTGTTGCTGAAAATGGAGATAACCTTGGCTGCATCTTTTGTTGGTATTGGTGCTCCCGTTAAGGCCGGCAGTGTAGTAGCAGTAACTACAATTGGACTGTTTGTAGTCATATTGCCAGTTGGGTCTTTGCAAACGATAGAGAAACTATAATCGGTAGCACCTGTTAATGAATTTACCAGATATGATTTTTCAACTCCGGATATACCACTTGTTTTTAAGGTAGTAGTTCCATAAGTTATCTCATAATTTACAGCACCCGAATTATCAGTACCATTCAATAATAATGTCACAGCATCGGAAGCCACAAGGCCTTTGGTAGCAGTGAAAGCTGTTGGGGCTTGCATATCAGGTGTAGGATCGCTGTTATAGAAATACAAATTATCCAGATAAGAAGTTTTTGAACCTGACCCCACAATTTTAAACTGAATTAAATCGGCTATTGATAAACCCTGGGTGGTAAAAGCAGTAAGCGGAATATCATAACTGTTCCAGACGTTTAGATTAAGTGGAGTTAACTGGAAAAACTTTTCTCCAGTTGAAGCACTGATACAAAATACTTGTAAAGATGTTTCATTCGATGTAAATACATCGAGATGTAAATGTGACATTGGCAATGCATTGACAGGACTTCCAAATTGTATTCCTTGATAATTCAGATTAGCCATCTTTATGGTGTTATTAGCTTCAACCTGAACAATTGTATTCGATCCGCTTTGTCCCCAACCTGGATTAAAATCTGTACCAACCACATCAGTATAAGCTTCACTAAAAATTGAAGTTACTTTTGCTGTTGGATAAAACGGTGGCGTAGGAGCAGCTGTAACCGGAATCCCTGAGGGTGAATAGGTAAAAGTAATTGGATTGCCAATGGTTGTTGCCTCAATCAATAGGGATACTTTTAATACAGAAGGGACAGCAACGGTTACAGGTACTGTATATGCTGTACTGCCAACTATTGGAGTTGTACCATCTGTTGTATAAATCAATGTAGCACTAATAGTTGATTGTGTAGAAGTCGTTCCTGAATACTTGATAATATTCCCTGGTCCTCCTCCAATAGTTACTGATTGGGAAGCTGTATAATATCCTGTTCCAGGAGTTGCAGTGATGGGCGCGATATTCCTGCAATCATAGATCTTACCGCCGGTGGTACTTGCATTGGTTCCTATATTACCAGTAATGGTTGGGGTACCCGAAATAACTATGATTCCATTTTTTTGTGCAACAATAGCTTCTGAACCTCCTGTAATGATGGGTGAACCGGTAATCCAGGCTGCAGAATTATTATTGTTCAGTTGAATGGCTCTACCTGTTCCAGCTGCAGATATCTTACCTCCATTAACGTATAATTTGCCACCGCTACCGATATTATTTATGCTGATTCCTCTTCCACCTCCACCATCAGAATGGATTTCACCACCATTGACGATACAGGTTCCCAAGAAGTCGATGTCTACCCCTGTGGCTGTTCCGGCATCTGATGTATATAAGTATCCACCGTTGATAGTCAAGGTACCACCGGTAATTGTACCGGAAAGACCTGCAGAAGCAGATGGGAAATTACTGGTAGCTATTTTACCTCCATTTATGATTACATTACCCCCAGCTGCTGTCATCGGAGATATTTCAGAACTAACGATATTACATCCTGCATTGACTACAACCGTTCCACCTGCCAAAGCCTGAACTGCATTTCCAATACTGGAAGTAATTTTCACTTTATTTCCAATAGTCAGGGTTCCTGAAGTTACGGTCATAACAAAAGAAACAAAATTTAAGGTAATGGAATCGCCACTCGATACTAATGGTAGATCGACGTTCACTACTATTGCAGCTCCTATATTAATGGTTGAAGGCACTCCACTTGCTACTGCAGCAGCAAATTGTGTTTGTAAATCTGAAAGTGTTAGCGCTGTACTTTGCGCTTTCGCAGTAAATACTATTGAACAGCAAATGATTACTGTAACAAAAATTTTGTGTAGATGTTTTGTTTTCATTAGATAAGTGGTTTTAGATGAATGATTTGTAAATGTATATGAAATTCTGAGAAATGATAGATTTCAATTCAGGACTATAAACTTTAGCAAAAAGATTCAAATATTGAAATATAATTGATAAGCTTTACTTTTTCAATGTTGTAAGTTTAACTCGAACATATTCCAGGACTTGCAAAAAATGAAAGTCATAGCTTATCAATTACAGTTGAAGCTGCATTATCTAATATAAATACATAATTTAAGAAGTGATTGTTAAGTATTGAATTTTATATGGTATTTCAATAATGGAATATGAGTCTCCACGTTCTAATGAAGATCAATTCTATTAATTGAAGTTTTAATTATTGGTATGTGCTCCCTTATTGAAATTGAATTCACACCTAATGACGAACACAATATGATCCAATTCCATAAATAATTATTGTTCATTTTAGTAATGGTTTTCTATATTATTTGCAATGTTGGTTAATAGTATTGTTAATTTACAACCCATTTGTTGTCTCCATTTTCAAAAATGTTTGATGTAGTGATAATAGTATTTGTCATTTCTCCATTTGAACGAATCAAACTTATACTCAAAATTGTAAAATAGTGGAGTGTCCAAGTAAACACTTTATCTTAAATTTTAAAAATTGTACTATCACCTGTAATATAATTTCCAATTATTATAATCTTAAATTGATTTGAACTAATCTGATTTGAATTCAAGAATCATTCTGCAATTCACAGGTTTAAAATTTGAATAATTGGATTGGAATATGAGTTATAAGATATATGGTTAAATCACCTGTTAGTAATCATGAAAATGTTGTTGTAAATGTAGTCGAGTCCACATTAATTTTTGCATACACTGTTGTGCTAATACAACATTCAAATACAATAGTAAAAAGTCTGATGTATCTTGTTTTTTATGATATCAGAAATTAAAGTATTGGTTTTATTTGGTTATGTTTTGAAATGTGAAGTATGAAAGTTCTTTTAACTTTAGTAATAAGCCTATTATTCCTCCACATAATCAGTCAATCCATCGTCTTCTTCCTCATCATCCTCTTCCGGAATACTGTTATCCCAAGTCTCTTCTTCTTCAGTTTCCTTTTCTTTGTAGTAGTCTTGCCAGGTGGTATACGAACTTCCGGTGATCCAGGTTTCGTATTGGTCGGCAAAGTCTGGATCACTGGCTATCCGTCTTTCTATATCACGGTTGATTTCGTCCACCTCGTTGCCGCGAAAGTATTCATCCTGCAGCCTGTTTTCGAAATCATATGAATTAAATGTTTTCATCTTCCAATTATTTTAATTGTTTAGACTCAAATATTATCTATCTCATAAACAGTAAGGGCTAATTTTCAATAAAATATAAATTGATTTTCAGTATATTGGCATGTCTGATACCTAAACCGATTTATCTAACCCTGAAAATTTATTTGTTTGTAATGCATAGAACAATTATTTAAATTTATAGTTCAGCCCAATCATCAATTTTTTACGCCGCCGACCTGTTCGCTTTTGGTAAGCGGATCGATCAATATTCATTCCCGGTGCAAAAAATCTTTTTTTTGTGTGTTTTTTGGTCTAAAACTGGTCTGTTTTCATTCCGAACTTGTTTTAGGTTGCGAGGGGGTTGGCTGGGGGTTGCCTGGGGGTTGGCTGGGGGTTCCGAGGGCCCCGGCCCTCGAAACCCCCTCGAAACCCCCTCGAAAGGCCCTCGATACCCCCTCGATACCCCCTTTAAACATAAAATGGACCTAAACTGAATCAAAAAGCAGAGGACAACAAGAAACTGATGAATTGAAAATGAAAATTATTGATCTTTGTTCATTGGGAGGGTGATTCTTTTAACGAACCGGAATGAAAGCCTGAAATAAATAAGAATAGAAACTTTTTAAAAATATGATCCAATACGGTTTGTTGTGTTTTGAACAATAATTCCGAATCAATCTATTTTGTTAATTAGCATATTGTTGCAATTATGCGTCTATGTGCATAAAAACAGGACTTTAGTTTAATCTGCTTACTGAGTTTGACTTCCCTGAATTAAAACTAAACAAAAAATTCTAACCACAATAGGCACAATAGGACACAAAAACAAAATAAGAAAGCACACAATAGTTATTTATCGATCGATGTTTTAAGATTAAGAAATTAGCAATGTGTCAAAAAATATAGATTCTATTGTGAGCTATTTTGTCTATTGTGGTTCGTATTTTATTTTAGTGAAGTAGAGTTAGTACCTGCCTGAAAAAAGTGAGCCCGGGAATTTATTGTTTTACGAATAAATTGCCCGGGCACATGATATGGATAGGAATTGTAGCGTTATAGTTTTTTATGCCTTAAAGCCTTGCGTTCCTTGTTCTTCTGAACAACTACAGATAGCAGGATGGAGATGGTGAGAAAACTCACGATGACTCCCAGGGAAGCAAAATTGGAGATGTGAAAGGTATAATCATTCTCGGAAGAGAATTCGTTGATACACATTTTCAGCCCGATAAAGGTCAGGATGCCGGACAGGGCATATTTCAGGTACTGGAAATAGCCCATGATGCCGCTCAGTGCAAAGTACATGGAGCGCAAGCCCAGGATGGCAAAGATATTGGAGGTGTACACAATAAACGGATCCTTGGAAACCGAGAGTACAGCCGGTATGGAATCGACAGCAAAGATCAGGTCGGAGGCTTCGATAACCAGCAAGGCGATAAAGAACGGGGTAGCGTACAGTATCTTGTTGGTGCGGACAAAGAAATGGGGCCTGGACATATCGTCGGTGACCGGAAAGATCTTTTTAAAGCCGCGGATCAGGGGGTTATGGTTGGGATTATATTCCTTGTCCTCGTTTTCAAATAACATGTGGATCCCGGTGTACACCAGGAATGCCCCGAAGACATACATGATCCAGTTGAACTGCTGGATAAGCGCCACGCCGGCAAAAATGAACACGGCACGCATAATAATGGCACCCAGGATTCCCCAGAAGAGTACCCTATGCTGATATTTAGGCTCTATTTTAAAGAACCCGAAGATCAGGATAAACACAAACAGGTTGTCCACACTCAGCGATTCCTCGATGAGGTAACCGGTGAGGAATTCGAGGGCTTTGACCTTGCCCACCAGAAAATATACCCCTACATTGAAAATAAAAGCCAGGCCGATCCAGAACAAACTCCACCACAGGGCTTCCTTTACTTTTACGACTGTGTTTTTCTTGTGAAAAACAAACAGATCGAGCGTGAGCATGACCAGCACAAAAACAACAAACGCGATCCAAAAACCAATACTAATTTCCATAAGGTTGTGAATTAAATACCTGATTTCCCTGTTTAATACCTGTTTATTCGTAAGGGAGTACAAAGTAAAACAATTAAACGCATATATGAAAACGTATAAGATAGGCTGTTGTTATGAAATTAATCTTAAAAGAATTTTTATAAAAGATGAAAAAATAACTATCTTTGCATTGTAAACGGATTGCAAATTTGAAGTATTGGGTATTTGTCCTTTTTAAAGTGACACAGTATCAATGATATACTTTCAATGTGAACTGTTTGTGCCTTTTCTGTTACTTAACTGGACTTCATGAAAAACACACATTTACGGACCTGGATTTTCTACGGAGTAATGATCACCTTATTCTGCATCTTCACGTATATTCTGTTTCAGAATGGGAAGATTTTTGATGGACAGTTTACCGGCCATAGTAAAATCACCACTACCATTACGAACGGGATTCCGGAGACCAATTTTGCCATGTTCCGTCAGGCGATCATGAATAATATTGCCGAGCCGGCAGCCATGCTGTTGCTTCAGATCATTTCCATCCTCATTGTTTCACGCATATTCGGCTATCTGTTTGCCAAGATCGGTCAGCCTACAGTTATTGGCGAAATACTGGCCGGTATCGTACTGGGACCTTCGCTGTTAGGTTATTTTTATCCGGATGCATTTCATTTCCTGTTTGCAGCGAAGTCACTGGGCAATCTGTATATCCTGAGCCAGATAGGGCTGATCCTGTTTATGTTTACAATCGGCATGGAACTGAACATTAACACCCTGAAGGAAAAGATCAGCGAAACGTATGTGATCAGCCATGCCAGTATCCTGATTCCTTATTTCTTCGGCATGCTGATGGCCTACTATGTGTATCAGGAATTTGCAGTTACCTACACAGATTTTCTATCGTTTGCCCTGTTTATAGGGATTTCCATGAGTATCACGGCTTTCCCTGTGCTGGCAAGGATAGTCCAGGAGAAAGGCCTGTCGAAGACCCATTTGGGGACTATCGCCATAGCCAGTGCAGCGAACGATGATGTAACTGCCTGGTGTATACTGGCTGCCGTGATTGCCATTACCAAGACCGGGAGCTTTATCAGTTCGTTGTATACCATTGGGTTTGCAGTTTTATATGTGGTAGTCATGCTGTTTGTGGTACGTCCATTCTTAAAACGAATCGGCGATATTTACAGCAACAGTGAAGTATTGAACAAAAGTATTGTTGCCTTCCTGTTGCTGATTCTCATCCTGTCGGCCTTTATCACCCAGGTGATTGGTATTCATGCCTTGTTCGGAGCGTTTCTGGCTGGAGTAGTGATGCCTCAATTACCCCGTTTCAGGAAACTGGTTATCGATAAGATCGAGGATGTATCGGTTACCTTGCTGTTACCGCTGTTCTTTGTATTTACCGGCCTTCGAACTGAGATTGGATTACTGAACTCACCGCATTTGTGGATGATCTGCGGGATTTTTATCCTGGTTGCCGTGAGTGGTAAATTTATGGGCGGTGCCTTTACAGCACGTATCCTGGGTGAAACATGGAAAGACAGCCTTTCTATCGGTATATTGATGAATACCCGCGGGTTGATGGAGCTTATTGTGTTGAATATCGGGTATGAAATGGGAATTCTGCCTCCATCCATCTTCGTAATGCTGGTCATCATGGCCTTGGTCACCACGTTTATGACCACACCAGCCTTATCGGTGATCAACCGGATATTCCCGGCTAAGGATGTAGAGAAGGAATATATTATCCAGCAATCCCAGGGGATATTTAAAGCGCTGATAGCCTTGGGTAACCCTGAAAATGGGAAAAGCCTGCTGAACGTAGCCAAAACTTTGCTGGAAGGAACCAGGAACAGCCTGGCGGTAAGTGTGCTGCACATTACACCGGGTACCGATACCAACCCGATATACGGCGAACAGTTCTCGGTGGATAGTTTCAAGGGCATAAAAGACGAAGCTGCCGTACAAAATATTCCGTTGGAGACTGAATACAAGGTGACCGACAATATTGAGTTGGGCATTGTGAAGTCGGTGAACTATAACAATTACGACTTCCTACTGGTAGGAGCGGGGATATCGCTTTCGGGGATACCATTCTTCAAGGAGAGCCCATTGTTCCAGAATATCAAATGGCTGAACAAGATCGTAAACAGCATTTCCAAGCAACAAACCTTTTTCTACCCGGGTACGCTCATCAAGGACAAGACCCGCTACTTTATTGAAAACAGCAATTGCAGCGTGGGGGTATTTATCAACCGTGGATTTGAAAAGATCACTTCCACCCTGGTAGTCCTGCATGATGAATCGGACGAGTTCCTGCTTCGCTATGCACGGCGGTTGCTTAAAAACAACAGCGATATCACCATCAACATCATCGATACCAATAAACTGGCCGCTACCAGCGAGTTGATCCGTGAAAGCATTCACGAGCTGAGGAAGCAATTCCCTGCCGAAGTGAGGGTGAATAAGCTTACCAAATTAAATTCAACCATCCTGTCGAAAAACAGCTTTATGCTGATCAGTTACCATACCTGGAACCTGTTTTCTACTTCGGATAAGAAAGAACTGAAGAATATCCCTTCGACCCTTATTATTAATAAAAAAGTAAGCCGCTTCCATGTAGGGGCACGGAATAAGATTGTTTCGAATGTGTCGTTAGACCCAGTGTCGGAAAATCTTTAGTAGGGAAGAGTAAGAAATGAGGAGTGAGGAATGAGAAATGAGGATTACACATATTAACCAGACTAAGCCGCTCCCGAAAAATATTGGGATAAATTGCGGGGGTGTTAATAACTGCTTACTAAGAATAAAAAATGTGGTAAGGTTCGTAAGAAGTTCAGACAAAAGATTTAATCATATCAGGTTTTTATCCATGTAAATTCAAAATATAGTTTTACATTTGCATGGTAAATTAAAAAAGTCTCTTATGTATATTCCCAGGAAAATTGAAGAAAGTATATTGAAAGCATTGGAGAACAATCCTGTAGTTGCATTGATTGGTCCCCGTCAATGTGGAAAGTCAACCTTGGTTAAACATATACTTGGGAATTAGTGTTTACTTAACATTCCTACAATAACAGAACAGCAAGGGTTTCAATGAAGCCCTTGCTGTTCTATTTTCTCATTCCTTACCTCTTGCCTGCTATTCTTCAAGAGAATTCCACCCTTGTGCACGGAGTTCAATTTCTTCCCCTTCACGGCCAACAAGCTGCAGTCCCAGTTCGGGTTTGGTAGTATGTCCCACAATGGCAATGCCTTCCATGGTTACAATTTTATCATAATCCTCGAGGGCAACGGTAAACAGGAGCTCGTAGTCCTCACCACCGTTCAGGGCGGCGGTAACAATGCTCATATTCAGTTCTTCCGCCATCACCACTGCCTGGTAGTTGATCGGGATCTTGTCTTCGTAAATGCGGCAACCTACGTTGCTTTGGGAACAGATATGCATCATTTCGGAGGATAACCCATCGGAAATATCCATCATGGCAGTAGGAACAATGTCCTTGGCACGAAGAAGCTCGATAATATCCTTGCGTGCCTCCGGTTTCAGTTGACGCTTCAGGATATAATCGCGTTCTTCAAAATCAGGCTGTGCTTCATCATTGGCCGAGAATACCACTTTCTCCCGTTCGAGCAACTGCAATCCCATATAGGCTGAACCCAGATCGCCGGTGACGCAGATCAAATCGGTGGACTTAGCCCCGCTGCGGTATACAATCTTATCTTCATCGGCTTCCCCGATACACGTTACGCTAATGGTAAGGCCTGTGAGCGATGCCGATGTGTCGCCGCCAACAAGGTCCACTCCGTATTTATCGCAGGCAAGCTGGATGCCTGCATACAGTTGCTCCAGGTCCTCCACCGAGAAACGCTTTGAGACGCCGATAGAGACCGTTATTTGCTTAGGCTCGCCATTCATGGCGTAGATGTCCGAAAAGTTCACCACGGCCGCCTTATAGCCTAAATGCATGATTGGAACATATACCAGGTCGAAGTGAATGCCTTCCAGCAGCAGGTCGGTAGTAACGAGTACTTTTTTATGCTCATAGCTGAGAACGGCTGCATCATCTCCAACCCCTTTGAGGGTGGAAGGGTTCTCTGTTTTAAATTTGTCTGTCAGGTGTTTGATTAACCCGAATTCACCGTAAGCTGATATTTCTGTTCGTTGCATGTTTTGTTATTAAAAAACAACTTTTCCAAAGTTTGGAACTTTGGAAAAGTTAGATGGAACTAATTTGTCTTGATTAGCAAGGTATTTTATCAATCCTTTTTTTATGCCTGCCTCCTTCGAAGTCGGTGGTGAGGAAAGTGTTGACCATTTCTTTTGCCTCATTGGCAGTGATAAAACGGGCGGGGAGTGAAATCACGTTTGCATCATTATGCCGGCGGGCCAAGGAAGCAATTTCATTTTCCCAGCAAAGTGCAGAACGAATCCCCTGGTGCTTGTTGGCAGTCATACTGATTCCGTTGCCGCTGCCGCAAATAGTTATCCCCAGATCAAATTCGCCTTTTTCTACCGCCAGTGCCAGTGGATGTGCAAAATCAGCGTAATCAGAACTTTCGGGGATATATGCGCCAAAATCCTTTACAGTTACTACACCTATTGCCTTTAAATGATCCAGGATAGTACCTTTCAATTCGAAACCTGCATGATCGTTGCAAATGGCTATACGAAGTTTATTAAGTGGTTTCATATATTTTAATGTTAGTGTTGATTATATTGATAAAACAAATCAGGACTTTTAAAAGATTTGCAAAAGTAAATATTTATTTCCAACATCTCCCTAACAGGATTAAATAAAAATACCCACACAGGCTTATTTTAAACCTGTGTGGGTATTTAAGTATTCTTATATACAGTTGTTTATAGCAATGGAACCCATTTAATCGAAATAGACGAGAAACTTGGGACATTAGCCGGTGTAATGGTTGCTGCAGTTGTACCTTTGGTAAATGCAAAGGTAGAGAAATTGCCTGTTGAACCTTTATCGGTTAACTCCATGCATACTTTGTAAGTGCCATCGGGTACTATAGCTCCGGCAGCATCTTTTCCGTTCCAGGCACCATAAATGATTCCCACATTGCTTTGTGTTGCACCGGTTACCGCATCTACCTTGTTGCCGCCTGAAGCAGTATTCCAGTTAGTCAGGTCATAATCGCGTGCAGCAGCATATACAGTCAGGGTTTTGATGAACTTGCCTGCATTGTCTTCAATCCAGATAGCTACCACATTCCGTGGGGCATAACTTCCACCTGTTCCGCTGGTAGTCACTGCAACTGTTAAGCCGGTAGCTGTTGTTGGCGCTGCAGGAGTACTGCTCGTTGAGCAACTGATTGATATGGCAAGGACAATTCCTAACGTCAAAGACAACAGCCACTGTTTGTTTTTTCTAATACTCATAATTCATTTTTTTTGGTAAATACTCATTGTAATATATTTTAAGAACGGAGGTGTAACTGGTATTGTTGTTTCAATTTGCTTTAATAAATCAGTCTTAACTATTATTACCTGTTTTCCCTGTAAAACAAATTCATGCGCATGGGTCTGGCTGTTCGTATATATTTGTCAATGAATTTATCCTCATTGTCAAGGCCTTTCAGGATATACCGGATTGATTTTTCGAGGCTTCCTGTACTGTTTCTTAATTCGTAATTGTCAGAATTTAAAGATGATACTGTTTGGTATGCCGATTCAACCAACCTTCGCGATGTTGATAATAACTCCAGTATCTTATTATCGGACATGGTTAATTTCTGAAACTGGGTGTTCTTATACCGAATGTAGCCATTGTACACCTCTACCCCTTTGTTGAAGGCTTCGGCTGCCTGATTGTATTTTTCAGTGTCAATGCCCTGCTGGTTATTCCTGACATGATTCCTGATTAAAAGGTTGGTTTGGCCAGCATGGATAATCCGTTGGTTCTCCCGGATCAGTTTCTCCAGGGTATTTAAGCCGGATTGTATATTGATGGAATCGGCAAAGTTGAAGTTTGATTCTTTTTTCAGGCCTGAGAAGTCGCCGTTATCAAATTCCTTGTGGGTGATGGGGTTTGTCAGGAACTGCCAGACAGGGTCAAAGGGCATGTGGGATTTAATGAATTCAACCGGTGGAATCAGGAAATAAATATCCCTGAACTGCCAGGTATAGCTGTTTCCCCTTAGGTAACCGGAAGCCCAGGTGCAATCAATGTTGTAATACCTGTCATCAATTTTCACGGCATTCCACGCATGGCCAATGGAGATAGTCTTGTCATTCTGTCGGGTATATCCTTCGATGATGTACGATTGTACCCCGACCGACCGGCAGCATGCCTGAAACAAGGCGGCATAATTTGAGCAAACGCCTCTTCGGGTTTTCAATACCTTGTCCACCAGCTCCTGGGGGTCGGTATACGTTTCTGTTGTATACATGTGCGAAACATCATAGGTGATATTATGAGCTATCCAACAATATATGGCCCGTGCCTTGTCAGCAGGTGATGCCAGGTGCCGGGTCACATACCGGGCAATGTCGCCGGCAGTCTTCACATTCGGGGGTACCGTCATGGCCTGTTTGTCTATCCGGCTGTAATCGGTGCTGAACAGGAAACAGGAATTCAGGATTAAAAGCAGGCTTAGGATAATTCGTTTCATGGGATAGTTTATTTTCTTGCTATACAACGTGGATAACATAAAAATAGCGCATTCCGTTCCGGGTTATTGGAATGAAATACGCTAATTTAAGGCCCTTAAAGGGAAATTAGGAACTCCTTAATCGGGGAATTCCATTAGATAGGCTTTGATAAATGCATCAATATCACCATCCATCACTCCCTGAACATTTGAAGTCTGGTAGTTGGTACGGTGATCTTTTACCCTGCGGTCGTCGAATACATAACTGCGTATCTGCGATCCCCATTCGATTTTCTTCTTGCCAGCTTCCACTTTTGCTGTTTCAACGCGACGTTTTTCCAGCTCCAGTTCATACAGTTGTGATTTCAGTAACCGGATGGCATTGTCCTTATTCCCGAACTGTGAACGGCTCTCGGTGTTCTCAATGATGATCTCGTCCATCAGGTTCGTTACCGGGTTCTTGAACTTGTAATGGCACCTCACACCGGTTTCCACCTTGTTTACGTTCTGTCCTCCCGCTCCACTCGAACGGAAAGTATCCCAGGTCAGGTTGGCAGGGTTGATCTCAATTTCAATGGTATCATCCACCAAAGGAACCACATACACCGAAGTAAAGGAAGTCATGCGTTTACCCTGGGCATTGAAGGGCGATACCCTTACGAGGCGGTGAACGCCGTTTTCACTCTTCAGGTACCCGTAGGCCATTTCACCTTCGATCTGCATGGTCACCGTTTTAATACCGGCTTCCTCACCCTCCTGCATGTTGGTAATCTCACACTTGTACCCCTGGCGTTCGCACCAGCGTTGGTACATGCGGAAAAGCATTTCTGCCCAGTCCTGTGCTTCGGTACCCCCTGCACCTCCCACGATCTTGATCACTGCTCCCAGCTTATCTTCCTCGTGCGAAAGCATGTTCTTCATTTCAAGGGTTTCAATCAGGTTCAGGGTGTGACGGTAAGCTTCATCCACTTCCTCTTCACTGACGGCATCTTCCTTGTAAAAATCAAAGAACAATTGTAATTCATCGGCAGCAGTCTTTACTTCGTTGTAACCGACTACCCAATTCTTTAATTCTTTTACTTTGCGCATCTGGGCTTCAGCAGCCTTGGCATCATCCCAGAAATTGGGAACCTGCGTGCGCAATTCTTCTTCTTCTATTTGGATTAATTTCGTATCGACGTCAAAGATACCTCCTCAGTGCGGACTCGCGCTCCAACACATTTTTCAGCTGGTCTATTGTGATCATTTTTAGTTTAATTTACCCCTAACCCCTAAAGGGAGATTCGGGAAATGTTTATAATTATTGTTTATTGTAATCTGTAAGTCATTTAAAAGAAAAAGCAGGGGGTAAATACGGCTGCAAAGCCTACTACAAAGCCTGCAAGTACCTGACCCGGAGTATGGGCTTTCAGTTCCAGGCGGGCAATTGCCACTACCCCTGATATGAACAGGATAAGAACCAACAGATAGACAGGGTTAATGGCAGTTCGGTAACTAACCCCGAAGACGGCACCGCAGAATCCTCCCATTCCGGCTCCATGGGCACTAATCTTCCACTTCAGGTTGATCAGTACTATGACAAAGATGGATACTGCCGATCCCATGCCCATAGCTACTATGAAGATCGGGAATTGCATGGTACGCCACAGGAACAAAGCCCAGAAAACGTATGCCATAAATGAAAACAGATAGGGCATGGTACGTTCCTCGCGTTTCGAGATAAAAAGGTCGTTCACTTCACCCCGTTTCATCATTAGCCAGATAGGCAAGGCAGGAAGTAATCCTGTGAATATAAATGTACACACAATAGCAATCCACCGCCACATCAGGGGCATAGGTATAAAGATATCCATGTTCATCATCAGGATCATGGCATAAGTAGGCATCAACAACGGTTGGAATACCAGGGATATTATTTTATAAAAAGATTTCATCTCTTATAATTTACAATTTAGATATTTACAATTTAGCTATTTACTATTTACTATTTAAATTGTAGGTAGCTGGTAACTTCAAACCTTTCAAACTTCTCAAACCTCAAACCTTTCAAACCCCAAACGCAGAACGCGGAACGCGTTATATCTCTCTTCTCATACGTGCTACCGGAATATTCAGCTGCTCCCGATACTTGGCTACTGTTCTCCTGGCAATGATATATCCTTTAGTCTTAAGCACTTCAGCCAGCGTTTCATCGGTTATAGGCTTGCGTTTATCTTCGTTTTCAACACACTGGATCAATATTTGTTTTATTTCACGGGTTGATACTTCTTCGCCCTCATCATTGGTCATGGACTCTGAAAAGAAATACTTGACAGGGAAAATGCCAAATTCTGTCTGGATATACTTACTGTTGCTTACCCTGGATATGGTGGAAATGTCATACCCTGTACGTTCGGCAATGTCTTTCAGTATCATGGGTTTCAAATAAGTATCGTCGCCTTCAATAAAGAATTCCTTTTGAAACTCCACAATCGCCATCATGGTGGTGAGCAAGGTTTGTTGCCGCTGCTTGATAGCGTCGATAAACCAACGCGCAGAGTCGATCTTTTGTTTAACAAACATCACCGCATCTTTCATTTCCCGGCTCTGGTTTTGCTTGTTCCCCGTATAATCCTGGAACATTTCATTGTAGGTGCTGTTCACCCTGAGTTCAGGCACGTTGCTGTTATTCAGGGATACGGTGAGTTGACCTTCGTCATTTTCCAGGTTGAAATCAGGGACGATGGTAGTCATTGATTTCTCAAGGATATTACCACCCCACGCATTCCCCGGTTTTGGATTCAGGTGTATGATTTCATTCATTACCTTTTTCAGCATGGCATCATCCATGTCCAGTCCGCGTTGAATCCTGTCGTAATGTTTCTTGGAGAACTCTTCGAAGTATTCGGCTATCAAGCGTTTTGCAAGCTTGACTTCTGTGGTTTGCTCTTTACGTTCCAGCTGCAGCAACAGGCATTCCTGCAGGTTCAGGGCACATACCCCGGCAGGGTCCAGCTGGCGCACCTGATGAATAATATGCTTTATTTCGTCATCATCCGTTTGTACGCCCGACTGGAAGACAATATCATCCACCATGGCTTCCGGAGTCCGGCGCAGATACCCTTCATCGTCGATATTGCCTATCACATATTCTGTGAGCAGCCTGTCTTTCTCCGACAACTGCAACAGCCCCACCTGGTCCACCAGGAACTCATGAAAGGTCATGCCAGCCGAGAATGGAATATCTTCGTGTTTATCGTCCTTGGACGTATTGTTTGCCTTCAGTTTATAGTCCGGAATATCATCATCGGCCATATATTCCTCAAAATCAACATCCTCATTGTTCCCGCCATCATCAATCTTCAGGTCATCATCCATGTCTTCTGTATCACTGTCCGGCTCGGCACCTTCTTCCAATGCCGGGTTTTCTTCCAGTTCCTGACGGATACGCTCCTCCAGCTCCAGGGTTGGTACCTCGAGCATCTTAATAACCTGAATCTGCGCAGGCGATAGTTTTTGTTGTAGTTTCTGTTGTAACTGTTGTCTTAACATAATCGGAAAATCATCTGACGGTCAGTGCTGACCTGCAATAAAGTGCAAAGATACGCTTTTTTTCAGTAGAAAATAAATGAAATGGGAAGGACTTGTTAATTTAAAAAAGCAGGAAGATTGACTGTGGAGTGAGGAATAGTAAAGGCTTAAGTGCTATACAATGAGTGCGATAACATATTAAGCCCTTACGAATATCCAACTTGTACTTAATTTAATTTCTTTTTTTCTTTGGCCGGAGGTAGAAAGTTCTCACCGGTTACCACGCTTTTACCTGTTTTTGATTCCAGTTCCTTTCGTGCATTTTTTGCAACTGCACCGCCTTTTTTACTTGCTTTGGCATTCTCGCGTAATCCTTTGGCTTCGTCGGTTTCTGCTATCTGACGGGTGGAAAGTTCAGCCAACGCAGTAAAAATAAGCTCCGCTTCGCTCATGTGGTCCCTCAGGTTCTGGCTTTTCAATCCCTTCAGTTCTTTATGTTGCTTCACAGTAAGGTCGGTCCATTCCTGATGAATGATGTTGGTGAGCAATGCAAAGTCATCTTGTTTCTTAATGCCGGCATCCTTCCAGTAATCAGTCAGTTTATTCCGGGTTTCCTGCCCCGTCATGCGCTGCTGTATCCACTTTTCACTTCGTCCCAGACGTTGCCAGTTTTCCCGTGCCCTGTCCAGGCTTTGCGATGGATCGGATAATTCCTGCATGCGCTCATAACCTACCTTAGCCAGCCATTGCTTGAATGGTTCTGCTTTGGGTGAGGGGATAGATTGAATGATACGTAACAGGGTTTCAGTATCAGCAACATCTGTTTCCCTGTTTCTTCCATCTTCTGCAATCATTTTCAACCGTACGATTTTTTCGTACGCTTGACTTCCTTCATTGGACATTTTCTTTTTTAAGTCACTCCAATACCTCTTAGGGATGCTGCTTTCGGATAATATTTCTACAACATCGATTACTGAAAAATACCATTTCTCTTCTGCCTCGTCCCAATGGCTGCGAATTTTCTTGTTTTCAAACAATTTAATGCTGGTGCTATTTTCCATAAGTTTAAAATTTATTCTTGTGAAAATAATCGGTTTAGTTGTGACAAAAATACAAAAAATACTGATGCTATTTGTTTGTATTTGAATTTACACATAACAAAATACGGATAAACAATTACAACTGATAAAAATACTATCCATCAACGATTTACAAAATTTATTTATTCGTGTATTGTAAGGGCAAAATAAATCAAACTATCATCCAATGATAAAAATTGAAACCGAATTTTACTAACTAAATTCCAGTTTTTTTTAATCCTGATCATTCAATTCCATTAGCCACGTTATCATCATCCTATTTATGCTCGCTTATAGTTCGCTTATAGTTCCCTCATAGTTTCCTTATAGATACCTTATATCATTATAGGGTTAAGGTAGCTGTAATGTATCTTAAAAGGAAAGTTATACAAAACGGGTTGATACTAAAATAAGATGATAATATCATGGTGACAATTTTTTTAAGCTTTTGAAAGTGAAAAAGGGATCACTTTGTAATTGGTCGTAATAGTAATCGAACGATGAAAGAACTAAAAAATTAGGGCATTCAAAATTTAGAATAATATTTTCTCAGAATTAATACATAATTTTTAATCTGCAACATATTTGTTTAGGAAATACTGTACGACCTTTAAAAGTTTGATGGTTGTGAATACTTCATTATCGTATCCAAGTAGATAGAAAATAATGACTTAGTGAACAAAACACTCTGATATTGTGTTAAATGTTTTTGATATTCTCTGTGCTGAAAGTAAATCACCCACTCTCTATTCTCTAATTTAATAAAGAAATGAGATGATGCAATTACAAACCATCCAAAGCAGGATTTATGAACTAAGAGGTCAAAAAATAATGCTGGATTTTGACCTTGCTGAAATGTATGAAGTGGAAACCAGGGCGTTAAAACAAGCTGTGAAACGGAATATGGACCGGTTCCCTGAGGACTTTATGTTTCAGCTTTCCAAAAAGGAATGGCAAGAGGTTATCACAAATTGTGATAACCTACCGGAATCAATAAAATTTAGTCCGGTGACTTCGTATGCATTTACAGAACAAGGAGTTGCCATGCTATCGAGCGTTTTGAAAAGTAAAAAGGCATTGCAGGTAAATATTGCTATTATGAGGGCCTTTGTGTTCATCAGGCAATATGCCTTAACACATAAAGATTTGACTGATAAGATTCAGGAACTCGAACAGAGATATAACAAGCAGTTCGTCGATGTGTATGATGCGATTAATTACCTGCTTCAGAAAGATAAAAAGCAGACCGATCAACATGACCGGAAACGAATCGGATTTAATGTCGAACAACAAGTATAAATATTTAATGCTGTCTTTTCCTAAGTTCTAAACTTTGGAAAAGAGTAATAGACCAAAAGATTTGCCAGATGACCGGTTGAATTTCCTGATAGGAAGTTTAACCGGTATTTTTGTATCAGGTAGTTGTATTATTCATCAACATCAATATGACTAAAGTCTGCGCTTCACTTTAAATTTTAAATGTTACCTTGACCAATTTATAGAATAAAAACAGTAGTTTTGTATTCATTCTATTCCAATACTTACCCGATTGCTTGTCTTCTCGTTTACAGACCGGTAACTGGGTACCGAAACAAAGAAATGATTGACCAGACAACCATAGACCGGATTACCGATGCCGCCCATATTCAGGACGTGGTGGGTGATTTTGTTACCCTGAGAAAGCGCGGGGTGAATCTGCTCGGCCTGTGTCCTTTCCATAATGAAAAGACAGGATCATTTACTGTATCGCCGGCTAAGGGAATCTTCAAATGTTTTGGTTGCGGCAAAGGAGGTAACTCTGTCCACTTTATCATGGAGCATGAGCAGATTTCGTACTACGAAGCCCTTAAATTCCTTGCCCGCAAGTACCACATCGATGTCGAGGAACGTGAACTGTCTCCTGAGGAGATGGCGGTGCGCAACGACCGCGAGAGCATGCTGCTGGTGAATGATTTTGCCATGAAGCATTTTGCCCATACCCTGCACAACCATATCGACGGGAAGGCTATCGGACTCAGCTATTTCCGTGAACGTGGCTTCCGGGATGATATCATCGCTAAATTCCAGCTTGGCTATAGTTTAGAAGTGCGGGATGCCTTTACCCAGGCGGCCATGAAAGCCGGATATAACAAGGAATACCTGGTGAAAACAGGACTGACCATCGAAGGGGATAACAATTACCTGGGCGACAGGTTCCGCGGCAGGGTCATGTTCCCGGTGCATACCCTTTCGGGAAAAGTAGTTGCTTTCGGGGGGCGTATACTTAAGAAGGACGACAAGATGGCCAAGTACGTCAACTCGCCTGAATCGGAGATTTACCACAAGAGCAATGAACTCTACGGGATCTATTTTGCCAAACAGGCTGTTGTAAAGCAGGACCGTTGCTTTCTGGTGGAAGGATATACCGATGTGATCTCCATGCACCAAAGCGGCATTGAGAATGTGGTGGCGTCCTCAGGAACTTCCCTGACCCCGGGGCAAATCAGGTTGATACACCGCTTTACTGAAAATGTGACGGTGATTTATGATGGTGATGCAGCCGGGATCAAGGCTTCCATTCGCGGCATCGACTTGTTGCTGGAGGAAGGACTAAATATCAAGGTATTGCTGTTGCCTGATGGCGATGACCCCGATTCATTCGCCCGGAAGCACAATGCTTCTGATTTTATCGAGTATGTGCAGCAGAACTCCTCCGATTTTATACGATTCAAGACAAACTTGTTGTTGAAAGACGCGGGCAATGACCCGGTAAAACGCGCCGGGCTGGTGCTGGATATCGTAAAGAGTATTTCCATTATCCCCAATACCGCCATCCGGGGCGAATATGTAAAAGAATGCAGCACCTTGCTGAACGTGGAAGAGCAAATGCTTTACTACGAAATCAACAAACTTAAGAA
This sequence comes from Paludibacter sp., assembly GCA_028710415.1. Lineage (GTDB taxonomy): Bacteria > Bacteroidota > Bacteroidia > Bacteroidales > Paludibacteraceae > Paludibacter. The sequence goes on from JAQTUE010000006.1 coordinate 231,144, forward strand.
TAACGAGCAGGAAAAGATAGCTACCCGTCGTCAAAACGATTCTTTTCCTCCCATCGAAGAGCCTGAAGACCATACTGTCCCGAAGTATACCGTTTCAAAGTTTGAGGACCAGGAACGAAATATTCTCCAGGTATTGATAAAATACGGCGATGCTGTGCTGTACTATGCTGATGAAGAAAAAAAGCATCCGGTTATGGTGGGAGCCTATATCCTGGAGGAACTGGAACAGGATAAGCTGGTATTCGGCAATTCACTCCATTCGTTGATGCTGGAAGAGTATAAGAACAACTTTCAGAATGAGAATTTTACGGTGCAACGTTTCTTCCTGTACCACTCGAATAGTGAGATCAGCAACATTACTGCCGACCTGATATCGGAAAAATATACTTTAAGCAGAATCCACTCCAAGATAAAGAAAATTGAAGCTGATGCCGACCGGTTGATAGAACTGGTGCCCAGGGTGGTATTCGAGTTTAAGAACTGCCTGATCCTGGATATTATGCGCAAAAAACTCACAGATATGAAGGTTGCCAACGAGAATAAGAATCATGCATTGGTGGATGAAATCATGCGTGAAATGAGCCAGCTGGAGGTAGTGAAAAAGCAGCTTTCGAAGACACTGGGTGAGAGGATTATCATCAAACTGTAAATACTTATTTAATTCAACGAACTTTTTTTAACTAACTTTTCCAAAGTTCCAAACTTTGGAAAAGTTATATCTATATAAAAGATGATTTTATTCGACGAACTTATTTTCGGACCGATACATAGCCGCCGGCTGGGTCTTTCGCTTGGTGTAAACCTGTTGCCCACTGATGCCAAGATATGCTCTTTCGACTGCATCTATTGCGAATGTGGTTATAATACAACCATGCATGAATCGCCTATCCCAAAAAGGGAACAAGTTCGTGAAGCATTGGAAGCCAAACTGATTGAAATGAAAGCGGAAGGCCTGGTGCCGGATGTCATTACCTTTGCAGGAAATGGTGAGCCGACTTTGCATGCTGAGTTTGATGGCATTATTGATGATACCCTTGTACTTCGGAATACGTACTGCCCCACTGCCAAAGTAAGTGTACTTTCCAATTCTACCCGCATTCACAAACCTAACATCTTCAGGGCACTTAACAAGGTGGATAACAATATCCTGAAATTCGATTCTGCCATCGACCGTACCATGAAACTGATGGATTGCCCGGTAGGGAAGCATATCAACGTAGCCTGGTTTATTGAACACCTAAAGAAATTCGACGGACACCTGATCATACAAACCATGTTTCTAAAGGGAGAATTCAAAGGGGAACAGTTCGACAATACCTCTGATTTGGAAGTGGAAGCCTGGTTGAAAGCCATGGAGGAGATCCGCCCACAGCAAATTATGATTTACTCGCTCGACCGGGAAGCACCTACCGAGACTCTCGTAAAAATAGAATTGGAAGAATTGGAAGCCATAGCCGCTAAAGCACGGTTACTTGGGTTTGATGTATCGGTTGCAGGGTAAAAATACTTAAGGCATATCAATCCAGTCATCATGAAAATTCTAATCTGTCCCCTGAACTGGGGCTTAGGACATGCTACGCGTTGTGTGCCGATTATACGGCAACTGATGAACGAAGGCCATGAACCGGTATTGGTATCGGATGGATATCCCCTTGCATTCCTGAAACAGGAATTCCCAACCCTACGCACCATTGAATATCCTTCTTATTCCATTTACTATGCCTCCGGAAAATCCCAGGTAGGAGCCATGCTGTTTAATTTCCCGAATATCATTACGGGAATCATCAACGAACATATCTGGCTAAAGAACCTGCTGAACAGGGAACATTTCGATAAGGTAATTTCCGATAACCGCTTTGGAATGTGGAATAATAGGGTTCATTCGGTGTATATCACCCACCAGCTGATGGTGAAAATGCCCAGTGGGTTGAAGTTTCTGGAGCCTTTGGTGCATGCAATCCACAAAGGATTTATCAACCGCTATGATGAATGCTGGATACCCGATACAAAGGAAACCCCGGGCTTATCGGGTGATTTGTCCCATGAATATCCATTGCCCCAAAATGCTGCCTTTATTGGCCCGTTATCCCGTTTCCAGGGAATGGAAAAGAGTGAACCAACTGTTGACTATGACGTAGTGGCTGTAGTATCAGGGGTAGAGCCTCAACGGACAATCTTTGAGGAGAGTTTAATTGCAAGATTCAGGGATGCCGGACACAAAACGCTTCTTATTGCAGGGCTGCCACAAATGGAAAAGAAAGAAAAACAGATCGGCAACATGACGATAGTATCCCATCTTGCCGACATAGAACTTGCTTCCGCATTACTTGGTGCCGGAAAGATTATTTCCCGTTGCGGGTACTCCACCATTATGGACCTGGCAGCATTGAATTGCCTGCACAAGGCAGAATTGATACCTACTCCGGGTCAGACTGAGCAGGAGTATTTGATGTTGGTTAATTAGTTGATTGGTTGACTGGTTGATTGGTTGACTGGCTGATTAAGTTAATTGGTTAATTAGTTGATTAAGTTGATTGGTTAGCTAAGTTATTATTCCAGTTGCAGAACACTTCAATACCTACAACGCGGAACACGGAACACAGAACGCGAAACCCCAAACCTTTCAAACCCCAAACCTTTCAAACCCCAAACCTTTCAAACTCCAAACTTTTCAAACCTTTCAAACCTCAAACTCTTCAAACTCTTCATCGTATCCGGTGAATGTCTGCAAATGTCCTCTTAACTCCTCTTTTATAATGCACATCCGAATACCCGAAAATAACAAACAGCCCTTCCCGGGAAGGATATTTGATGCCATACTTTTCACGGAACAGCCTGGCTTTTTTACCGTACTGAATAAATGGATGAATGCCTCCCAGCATACAGGTGCCTAAGCCCAGTGCTTCGCCTGCAATCATGGCATAGGTGGCAGCAACAATAGGGTCGGCAGGGTCGGAGTAGGGTGACCCGTAGAAGTACATGGCCAGCGGGGCATCGTAGTTGATCCAGTTCTCGCCTTTCTCCATGCTGTCGATATACACATCAAACACAGGTTTCATAAAGCTATGCATCATCTCGTCATTGGCTTTTCCCCAGAAGGGTCGCATCAATGCCATAAACCAATTGGAAGCCATCCACCGGACGCTTTTCAGGAAAGTAGAGAATTCAACTGCAAAATCATGCACCTGGGTCTTGTTTTCGAGTACCAATACATGCACATCCGAAGGCGGTATTCCCATGGGAGCTGTTTGTGCTGCTTCCAGGATTTTGGTTATTTTCTCATATTCTACCGGAATATCCTTGAATTCACGAATACTCCTGCGGTGTTGGAGCATGGCCAGCAGGCTTTCATAAGTCGGAACGATGCTTTTATCTGGCAGGTCGAACAGTTCTACCGGTGACAGCGTACGGCCTTCAATGGCAATCACCCCTGTCGGGCAAATCATCATGCAATGCCCGCAGGCTACACACCCAAATACTGGTTTATCCGATTGAACGACTTTATGGTCGACAATGCTGAAGCTAAAATCTTTGCAAACTTCTACGCAAAGTCCGCAACCGTTACACTTTTCAATGTCAATAAAGACATTGGCGGGTTCTTTGTCCCGGGAGGTAGGAATTGACATAATCGTTTAGGTTTAAATGTTAGATTCAAAACAGATACAAAAGTATACATAATTTTCAAATACTATTATTTAAGTACAAAAAAAAACCGCCGGGTATTTACCGGCGGTTCTCACTAACTAAACAATTCTCAAATCTTTTTTATTATCTCCTGTTTGAATCGGAATTACTACGGCTTTCCCTTTTCTGTTCTACCCTTGGTGAGTTGCTTTCTACCCTTGGAGCTGGTGCCGGACGGGATACATTTGAATTTGAATTAGAACTTCGTTCCACCTGTTGTCTTTGCACATTTTCCTGCCTTGGCTGGCTTACTGAAGGAGTTGACCTGTATGTGTTGTTGTCCCTTTGGACGTTTTGTTGCCTGTAACTGTTGTTATCCCGTGAAACATTATTTTGTTGCCTGGATTCGTTCCGGGTATCTACACTTGTTGACCTGTTAGGGACAGTATAGGTTTGCCTGGTCTGGTAATTCCTGTTCGGGTCACGATTCACATTGTTATTTTGTTGTACACTGTTCGGTGTTGAATAGCTTCTTGGGCTTGAATTCCTTGATTCTACGTTAGTACGGACACTGTTGTTCGGGTTGTAGGTACGGGTACTGTTTTGGAATCCCTGATTCCTGCTTCCTGAATTATCGAATGACCTGACCGGTCTGCTTCCTGAACCCTGGTAGGATGAACGTGTTTGTGAATTTCCTGCACCCCTGTTGAATTCAAAATCCCTTTTATTCCTGACATTTGCATTCCTGCTGCTGAATGAACGATCCGGATGACGGATACCTAAGTCATTGCGTCGGTTTGAGTTGATATATCTGGCTGCCGAGGCATTGCGGATACCGTTGGTGTAATAATACCGTTGATTGTGGTTGATATGTCCGTAAACATTCGAATAGTATTCGTTTATTCCACAAGTCCTGCGGTGATGGTAATAGCTTGGATAGTATCCCCAGTAGTAAGGTGAATTCCAACTGTAGTAATTAGCTCCCCAAAAGAATGAAAAGATAGATGGGGTATACAAATACGACGGTTCTATAACATAATTATCACCATAAATATAAGGATCACCAATTACCTGAACGGTAGGATTATCATTTTCATCTTTTTCAACTATGATAGAAGCAACATCCTGATACACATCTTTGTCCAGTACGGCTTGTATTTCCACCAAGTGGATGCCTTCTTCATTTTTTTCAATGACCCTTAAATAATCTACCTGTCCATCATTGTTCAGGTCCAGGTTTGAAATCTGGCTATCATAATCATTCAGTTTTTGTTCGAATTCTTCCAGGTTCTTTGATTCTCCAAAAGCAGTAGCCACAGCTTTCAGATCGAGATTGTTGCTTATATCATTGTTCTGGGCTTCGACAGTAATTTTTTCCTGTGCCATACAAAATGTGGTAATGAATGAAAATACCACTAAGAGGCTTGCTACTTTTGTTTTCATGATCGTTATATTTAAGCTGTGAATATTGTTTTGTAAAAATAGTAATTTAATGTGCAATACTGCATTCAATTACTGTGCCAAAAATAAATAAACCGGTAAATTGATCGTATTGTTGTGTATTAAGAATGCTTTTATAGCTGTATTGTATTATAAATAAACCGTTTATATATTATATGCTATTAAGCATTAAATTCAGATTATTTTTCAATTGATTCATAGGACCACGATTTTTTTCCTTTTATTTTTCTGTTGAAAGCAACTAAAATATAAATTCAGGGTTTTTCCTTATCTTTGCCACAAACTTGTTTTAAATTATGCATACGTTAGACCTTTTACTGTTAATCCCCATTACCATGGGGTTTATTTTCGGACTTTTTAAAGGCCTGGTCAAGGAACTTACTTCCCTGGCAGCTGTTGTCCTGGGTATTTACGGAGCAAAGTTATTTGCTCCCGCTTTATCCGGTTTTCTGATCCACACCTTTCATTTCACAGACAAAACGGCTCTTCCAGTTTCATACCTGCTATTGTTTATTTTTATTGCCCTTATATTGTTGTTGATTGCCAATATGCTTGATAAAGTATTCGAATCCATGTCGCTGGGTGGACTGAACAAGTTACTGGGCGGTATCTTCGGTGCCATTAAGTATGCCTTGATTATAAGCATATTGTTGAATGTGTTTGATTCAATGGACTCCAGGTTTGCATTGATTAAGCCTAAAACAAAAGCTGAATCGATAGGGTATAAACCTATTTTAAAGTTTGCACCCACACTCTGGGAAGAAACTAAAAAGAGTAAGAAGGAACAGAATCCTAACCATTCAACAGGTGATGAGCAAAACTCCAACAACTGATCCAACCGGTAAAGCTTCCTCTGTCATCGCTGAAAAGCTGAAAGGAAACTTATCAGCCTTCGCCTACGAGTGTGGTTGTGACGAAGCAGGCCGTGGTTGCCTGGCTGGACCCGTAGTTGCTGCTGCGGTTATATTGCCTGCTGATTTTGATTGTCCCCAACTGAACGATTCAAAGCAATTAACTGAAGCAGCCCGTGATGCCCTGCGACCTGTCATTGAACGGGAAGCATTGGCCTGGGCAGTTGCCGAAGTCAGTTGTACCGAAATCGATGAAATCAATATCCTGAATGCTTCCATACTGGCGATGCACCGTGCCATGGATAAACTCAGGATCCGTCCTGAATACATCATTGTGGATGGCAACCGGTTTAAACCCTATGAAGGAATCCCTCATCAAACCATTGTTAAAGGGGACAGCAAATACCTGTCCATTGCAGCTGCCTCCATTCTTGCCAAGACCCATCGTGATGAACTTATGATGCAATTGCATGCCGAATGTCCCGGGTACAGCTGGGATCAGAACAAAGCCTATCCAACCCTGAAACACCGTGCCGCCATTCGAACCCTTGGCACAACACCCCATCATCGTATGACCTTTGATTTGTTGGGGGATAAGAAGAAAGAGGCTAAGTTGAAGATACAGGCTAAGAAGGATGCAAAGAATAAATCTAAGTGACGGCTTTACAGTGACGGCTTCGATAATTAGTTATATAGTGACGGCTTCGCTAATTGGTAGAATGAGTGCTCTAGCGAAGCCGTCACTATTCAACCAATTAACCTATTTAACCAATCAACTTAATCAACCAATCAACTTAATCAACCAATTAACCAACGGAACGGAGTGATGTCCCGCTTGCGTGATCAACCCCTTAAAATAAACCCTTATTTTTGTTTTGACACCCTTAGTAGAAAACCGTAACTCCCTAAATTACACCCTTATTCCCTTATTAAATAACTATATAGTAGTAATTTGATAAGGGAATAAGGGCAGGTTCTGAGGTAGCTGGATTTTCTACTAAGCGAACAAATACAAAAGAAAAATAAGGGCCTAAGAAATAGAGTTTGAAAGTTTTGAAAGGTTTGGGGTTCAGCGTTCCGTGTTCCGCGTTCCGCGTTTTGGGTATTGAAGTATTCAGCAATTGGAATAGTAACGCTGGATACTTAACCAATCAACTTAATCAACCAGTCAACCAATCAACCAGTCAACCAATTAACCAGTCAACTTATTCAACCAATCAACCAACGGAAAGACGTCCCGCTTGCGTGATCAACCCCTTAAAATAACCCCTTATTTTTTGTTTTGACACCCTTAGCAGAAAATCGTAACTCCCTAAATGCCACCCTTATTCCCTTATTAAATAACTATATAGTAGTAATTTGATAAGGGAATAAGGGCAGGTTCTGAGGTAGCTGGATTTTCTACTAAGCGAACAAATACAAAAGAAAAATAAGGGCCTAAGAAATAGAGTTTGAAAGGTTTGAAAAGTTTGGAGTTTGGAGTTTGAAGTTTGAAAGGTTTGGGGTTTCGCGTTCCGTGTTCCGCGTTCCGCGTTTTGGGTATTGAAGTATTCAGCAATTGGAATAGTAACGCTGGATACTTAACCAATTAACCAATCAACCAATTATCTTAATCAACTAATTAACCAATCAACCAATCAACCAATCAACCAATCAACCAATTAACTAGAACGGATATCCAATAGCAAAGTGCAGCGCCATATCATTCCAACCCGGACTGATAATCCATTTCTGGGTGCGGGTTAATTCCGGATTGTAGAGTTTCATTCCCAAATCCACCCTGGCAATAAAGAATGAAAAGTCAAGCCGTATGCCCAACCCATAGGCTATGGCAATCTGGCTCATGAAGGTATCGAACTTAAATACCCCTTTGTCCTGAGTCGCATAATCTTTTATGGTCCAGATGTTTCCGGCATCCAGGAACAGGGCGCCTTCCATCAACCAGAACATTTTGGTGCGGTACTCCATGTTCATATCCAGCTTGATATCACCTACCTGGTTGAAATCCCTGGGCAGGCTGGTAATACGGTGGTATTCGCCCGGCCCGAGCATGCTTTCACCCCAGCCCCTGACACTGTTTGCGCCACCACTGTAAAAGCGTTTCTCAAAAGGGATAACATTGGCATTTCCATAAGGTACGGCAAGCCCCACCCCTAAGTGGTATACAAACCGGTTGTCCTTATCGTAGATCTGATGGTGGGTGATATTGTATTCCCCTTTTACATATTGCGAAAAACGGATCCCAAATACCTTATAGTTTCCCGTTGAATCAGGTGAACCAAATGTATGGCTTAATGCGTTCAAAACATTCCCGGCTGTTTCTACCGAATAACGCGCCAGGGTATAATCCTGCATGGGGCGGTATGGATTAAACGTGGTGTACGACCCCGCATATCCGGTACGCCAAATGAAATGGTCCTCATAATTATACGGGTTAAACTTAGGTGCCAATGGGTTTAGGAAATTATCCCTGAATGTCGGGTTGATATAAGGAAACTGCACAAAACTCAAATCGAACAGCTGAATCATGTGCTGGAATTTCTTTCGTTTCCAGGAATAATTTATACCGGCACTTACATTCGTAGTCTGAAATTCACCCGGACGATCCTGGTAGCTGAGTGCTCCGGTAAATTCTGTATTGGCATGCAGGTTTCGTTTAAAGTCATAGCTTGCAAAAGGTAACATGAACCGTGGAAATTTCAATCCTACCTGGCCGCCATATTCCCGTGCCCAGACTCCATCCTGCCATTCGAAGGCTCCACGGGCAAGGAGTGATAACGTTTCGGCTCCTTTAAAACGGTTCCTGTTCACGAAGTTGATATTCCCGGCAACTCCCCAGTAGCCTGCTGTGTAGGTAGCTTCCAGTTCTGTGGACAGTGATATTGTTTTTGAAGGAACAATGATCACATAGCAATCCAGCGTGTTGTTCTCGCCCTCCTTAAAGCTGATATTGACGTACTTTACCGGTCCCAGTGAGTTCAACGCCGAATAGGTACGTTCCACGGCGTCATCGCTGTATAAAGTCTTTGGGTTGATATACGTGTTCTGGACCAGTGCATCCAGTTTCAAAAAGCGTTTCTTAGGTGTTACCAGGATAAAATCCCTGAATTGGACTGTGTCCAGCTTTTCAGTTGTAGTAATGTCAGCGGTCAGGTTCACGTCGGAGTTGGTGTAGAAAATAACCTTCCGTATGGTAAATTGTTTAAAGATCATCTTGTAGGCCGAATCGCCCGGATGGTTTGCATAGTCACGCAACTCAAGCTTCACATCCACTTTATGAATGTTCAGCGTGCTGTCCGCCGTGTAGTTCAGGTAGTCCTTATTGAAATTATAATACCCTTCCTGGCGGAAACGAGTCGTAATACGGTCACGTTCAGCATTCATGACATCAATGTCAAACAGCATATTGGGTTTGATCAACGACCGGGAAGTATCCTGCGCAATTTTCTGCAGTTCATCATTTTTTATGTCTACTTTAAAGTCCCGCAGACGGTAGGGGATATTCGACTTGATGATATAGTCCACCGATGCTTTCTTGCCTTTGGTGGTTAGCTGGCTTTGTACCTTCGCATGCATATACCCTTTATTCTCCAGGGTGCGCTGGAGTTGTTGCACCGAGAGGGTGGTCAGGGATTGATTGTAAATGACAGGCGGATCGCCAATGCGTTTCAGTGTCCGGTTTATCCATTTGGAAGTATCGTTGCCAGCCAGGTTATACACCCCTAATTGCATCCGGAACAGTCCGAATACCCTTGCATTTGGAGTTTGGCGCAGGTAATCCTTCAGATTGTCACGTGAAATTTCAGGGTTGTCGGTTTTAATAGTGGAATTGTCCAGCAGATACTCTCCCTCGGGTACATACTTTGTGCTTCTACAGGCCGATAGAAGCAAGATAAGAACCAACAGGAAACTAAAAACACGTATCTTCATTACACTGACAAAAAAAGAATTAAAAATAATTTGCAAATATAGCTTTTTAAATTTTTCTTTCTTAGCTTTGTGTCAATTTTTTTAAACCTTTTGTCGTGCGAAGCACACAAAAGCGTTTTCTTTAAATACAGAATGTTGTATCAAGAAAACGCTCAACTGTACTTCGTACGAGTTGAGGTTTATGCAAGACTTTCAAACCTTTCAAACTCTTCAAACCTTTCAAACTCTTATTACTTCATGATTTCGAAAAGTAAAATTAAACTCATTAAAAGCCTCGAGCTTAAGAAATTTCGTGATGAAACAGGGCTTTTCGTTGCCGAAGGTACCAAGCTGGTGCTCGACCTGTTGCCGGTATTTACATGTACGATCCTGGCTGCCACCCCCGAATGGCTGCATGACAATCCGTTGCTGAAAGCCGATGAAATCATTGAAGTAGATAGTTCCGAATTCAATAAGATCTCCAACCTCAAGAGTCCGCAAGGGGTATTGGCGGTATTTGCCAAGGCTGAATCTGCCTGGACACTTGACGATATCAAACAGAAACTTGTCCTGGCACTCGATGACATCCAGGACCCGGGCAACCTGGGAACGATCCTCCGTGCTGCCGACTGGTTTGGCATTACCGATGTGTTTTGCTCCGAACATACGGCCGATACCTACAATCCAAAAACCGTACAGGCTACCATGGGTGCGTTGGCCAGGGTCAGGGTGCATACGGTGAACCTGGTGGATTTCCTAAATACTTGCAAGGACAGCATGCCTGTGTATGGCACCTTTATGGATGGTGCGAATATCTATTCCAATCCTTTGTCCGAAAATGGTATAATCGTTATGGGAAACGAAGGAAATGGCATTTCACAGGATATCGAAGCTCTCGTTAGCCATCGTTTGCTGATCCCGAATTTCCCCATGGGACAGGTTACCTCCGAATCACTGAATGTCGGGGTGGCTACTGCGCTGGTATGTGCTGAGTTCCGTAGGCGATTGCAATAGGGTAAATTAAAACTAACCACATAAGGCACAATAGGACACAATAAAATAAAATAACTATCGGCTTTTGCAACCAACTTTCAGTTATTTCTTAATTTGATTCTGAATTGTCAGTTATAATCTAATATGAAACTACAAATTTCACCGTAGGTGTATTTTCGAATAACCCCAGTGAAGCCTGCGGAACTGGGGGAAAATAAAATAGAAACTACCCAACTCCAGAGGAGTTGACCAAAAGTGAAAGTACTTAAATACTTGGTTGTGTTGGTGAACTCTTACAGAGTTCTGTGTTTGATTTCATTCATTAACCCCCAGTTTCGCAGGCTCCACTGGGGGTTATGTACAGAATACTCCTACGGAGTAATTAGAAATATTACATTCAAGTATTACCTGTGAATCTTTTATCTTTAAATATCCTCAGTTTTTTTATTGTGTTCTTTTTATTGTGTTCTATTGTGCCTTATGTGGTTAGTATTTTCATTGCTCCGTATCATCCTGTTCCAGCTCCTGTTCATTCTGCCTCTTCTTCATTTCCGCCTTCTTAGGTTTTGTATTCCCGAAATTATAGCTCACCGACAGGAAGACCATCCTCGTATGGAAATACGATGCTGAGGTCTGGCTGAACCCTGCTCCCGAGGTGGTGGTCTTATCCTTGTTTGAATTCAGCAGGTCCCGCACATTCAGGTTCACGCTCAGGTTCCGGTCCATAAAGGTCTTGCGCAATCCCATATCGATCGAGTATTTTTGTTGCTTCAATCCCTGGGATATGATTTGTGGAGAAGAATACCGGGCTGTAACCTGCCCCGAAAAAGTTTTGCTCATCAGGACGTTTGCCAGTATGCTTCCGGTCCACGACAGGTTGCTTTGTCCGGGAATGGTGGTGGTAATGGATGCATCATACGGGTTTTTATACACAGCAGGATCGAGTTTGCTGTAATACCCATTCAGCGAAGTGGTCAGGTTCAGGATATTGAATAACCGGTTTTTGGAGATCAGTTCCAACCCCGTATTTTGAGAATTAGCCACATTCAGGTATGTGCTTTCCAGGGTACCCCCATGCAGGAATTGCACATTCTCAATCACATTGTTCGTGAAATGGTAGTATGCCGATGCCGAAAGGGTCTGGTTTCCCCAGGTCTTGATGTAATTCAGTTCCATCGACGAGGTAAACTCAGGGTCCAGGTCGGGGTTGCCATACGTGATGCGGGTAGAGTCCGAGTAGTTGTGGTACGGATTTATTTCCTGCCCACGCGGACGGTTTACCCTGCGGGAATAGTTCAGCTGGAACTCGTTGTTGTTGGGCAGTTCATACGTCAGGTAGAGGCTTGGGAAAAGCTCCACATAGGTTTTGGGCGCAATGGTTTGTACCAGGCCGGTGGTCGTATTGGTCGATTGCTTCCACATGTATTCCCCCCGAAGGCCTGCCTGTACGCTCAGCTTGTCAAACTTGCTCCCGTAGGTCAGGTAAGCGGCATGAATCTGTTCGTCGTAATTAAAATTGTCGAAATACGATGGGATGGTTGCCTGTGCCAGGTTGTCAAACCCCGACGAGGAACTCACCGCATTGTTTACATTGCTTTGCCAGCCTGCTTCCAGCTTGGTGTTTTCGCCCATCTTGCCGGTATAATCCACTTTGAATTCCAGCCCTTTATTCGAGTTGTCCCCTCGTTGCGATAAGTCCGAATGCAGTCCGGTCAATGAATCGCTTTGCAGGTAACGCGTGTCACTTCCCCTGTCGTGCTTCGAATACGAGAGATTGGCCATCAGGTTCGAGCCTTTTTTATCAAAATCATGCTGGTAATCCAGGTTTACGTTCAGGCTTGGGCGCGTTCCGGTACCCGTGTTATTGCGGCTGTAATTCCTCAGGACGCTTGGTGGATACGCATTCCCGTTGGTCAGCAGGTAATTGATGTTATTCGAAGTGTTCCCGCTGCCCATCAATCCAAAACCGGATATCCCGATTGTATTTTTTGTATCCAGGTGGTAATCAATCCCAGCCCGGGTGAATAGTCCCGAAAAGGCATTGGTCATGGTGCTGGTTTGATTCAGCAGGGTGTTGGAATTAGTGCCGAAAGTGTTGCGGTCGTTGTAGCCGCCTCCCTGGAAATTCATCGCCCGGTAGCCTATATTCAGGTAGGCATCCATCTTGCTGCTGGTGTAATTGATGCCGGCTCCCAGCATTTTTCCAATTTTTCCTCCCAACGGATAGTTCAGTCCGGCGGTCACGCTGCCATAGTATCCCGCCTTATGGTTTTTCTTCATCACCAGGTTTATAATCCCTGCCGTGCCTTCCGGGTTGTATTTTGCCGAAGGGTTGGTCATGATTTCCACCGACTCAATGCTCTCGGCGGGCATCTGTTCGAGCACCTGTGCCCGGTTGTCTGCGGTCAGCCCGGAAGCTTTCCCATCAATCCAGACTTCCACATTCGAATTGTTTCGCAGCGAGATATTCCCCTGGGTATCCACATTCACCGAAGGGATATTTTTCAGGATATCGGTGGCCGAACCTCCTGCTGCGGTAATGTTCTGGTCGACGCTGAATACTTTCTTGTCGATGTCAAACCGCATCTGGGGAGCCTGGCCCACCACTTCCACCTCGCCCAGGTTCTTGGTTTTTACCTGCAGGCTCAGCGTTCCCAGGTCCAGCGAATCGCCCGTCACGTTGATGGGCTCGTTCCGGGTGGTATATTCGATATACGTGATACGCACCACATATTTTCCTGTCTCCACCGATGGGAATTTAAATACGCCCAGTGAATCGGTCACCGCGCCGCTCGTAAGGTTTTTAGAGCCTTGTGTAAACAATGCCACATCCACATACTGAAGCGGCGAATTGGTGGCGGCATCCACGATCCTGCCTTTCACCACGGAACCTGCTGCCAGCGTACCGGCCAGCAAAATCCCCACCAGAAAACAACAAAGTTTTTTCATACTTATACATTCTAATGTTATACGAATGAAAGAGTTGAATTGTTCGAAAACCTGGAAGTTAGACTCTCTATAAAACAGAAGGTTTAATGAAAAGTTCAATTTGCATTCTCTTAGCATGATTTAAAGATTGACCTTTATCCGATCCCTCAAAGTCTAATTTTTGTTGAAAAAAACTTCTTAAATTTTCTGAATTTAATTCAACGTTCTCCGAAAAGTCCCATAGAGATAATTTTCAGGCCTGTTATAAACCTATAAAAATCAGTTGAGTAATCTCCTGTTTGTTGAAAATTCTCAATTTCAAGAATAACTTTTTTCCTTTTGAAAGTTCTTTTGACTTATTCTTGACTTGCTTTATGTATAGAGGGGGTTCCGTAAGCCTTTCGAGGGGGTATCGAGGGGGTTCGGAGGGCTGGGGCCCTCGAAACCCCCTCGAAAGGCCCTCGATGCCCCCTCGATACCCCCTCCCAAGTAAGACCAAGTGAAGACCAAGTGAAGACCAGGACCAAACGATAAGGAGCGAAAACTAAAATAACCGGCAATTGTTAGGAATTAAGATAAATTATCGGTAGTTTTGTGAACGAAAATAAAGGCGGAAGGAAAATAAAAACGGTCTGGATATGAAATTATGGATTTTGACAGATGTGTAGATTAAAGAGTTTGACTGATTGCAAATAACTATAATACTAATATTTGCAATTTAATATTCCAACAAAAAGCAGGATCATTAGTACGTTTAATTAAGATTGCTTATACAAAGTGACTGGGAAATTTGGATGGACAGAACAAATTGAAATCAAATAAAATGAACAAAATCAATAATACTTATTTGATATCATTATTTTTTATATTTTTCTTTGGAGCTTGTAAGGATCCAAAAAATGAGGATATAATTGGAGTCTGGAAAACTGATAATAATGCTTTATTCCAATTTTACAAGGATAAAACTTTTAAAGTAAGTAATATCCCGGAATCAATATTATTTAGTATAGATTCCGACAATAAATTTTATACCGGTTCAGGCGTCTGGGATCTTAAATATTATGAAAACAATTGGGAAATAGAGCTTAATTTCTCGAAATATTATTGTCCATTATATATTGAAAAGGGTTTTTATAATAAGAAATTTTTATGGCAATTGTATTTCTATGATGGGGCTCAGGATACTAAATATTATTTTTATCGTGTGAATCCATAAAGCCAGTAATGTCTCAGATTTGGCCTTATAAGAATAATAAATTGTAAAAACTAAAAGGGGCATCATAGACCAGAGTACCACGATTTATTTTGATAACAAGGAATATTAGTAAGTAAACAATTCGATAACTCCGTTAATCAGGATCTGTTCTTCATTAAATGAGAAATGGGATGCTTGTTACTGGGATAACAAGTCACAGCGACTAGCAGAGCTCTTAGTACTTTTAATTAAGATTGCATATCAAGAAGGACGGGATGAGTAATAAAACATTAGAAAATATTCCATGGCTAAAATAATTAAATTCTTCCTGTTAGTCCTTGCTCTCTGTTTTGTTACACCTGTTCCGGCACAGATTAATGTGCGTTTTGATTCTGATTGTTTATTGGCAAATTCAAAAGAATTGGGTCAGGCAATCCTGGAAACAATTGGAGAAAAGGCAACCCGAAGACTTGTTGAACAGGATAATAATATTAAGATTGCAGTTGAAGTAGATTCTCTTGGCCGGGTATCCAGGATTTTTAGAAGTAATTTAAGCAGTTTGACTAAAAAGGAAA
>JAQTUE010000099.1 GCA_028710415.1 Paludibacter sp.
TTACTGATCTTAGTAATGGCATTTGAAGCATTGTGACGTTTGGATAGGTCGGGAGTGGCAAGGGTGGAGACGGTTACTGATCCTGAATTGCCTTGTCGAACAGTGTTTTCATTTCCGGACTTAGTTTCTTCCCTTCCAAGATTGCCTTCTTCAGTAATTCCTTTTCTTCCGGCGTTATCGTTTTCGACTGCTTCACCGCTTCTGTCATTTCCAGTTGTAGGCTTAAATAAGACATCTTCTATTTTTTTAGTGGTTGTAAATGCGTTGACAATATCAAAGATATGATTTTTTATTTCAGGTTGTACATCGCCTTTTATTTCACCTGTCAAAGCGTATTCTTCGGCCAAATAAGCGTAGTATTCTTCTGCCTGAACAAAGTCGTCACGGTCGTTGTAATCACTTCCTAAAACTCTTTCAAGCTCTTCGGGAGCGATTCGATTGTACATTTCAGTAAAATGCCTGACCTTGGCGTTATAGCTTGTAAATTCTGACCTGATTTGAATGTGTGACTTTTCATGCACCCATGTTTGAACGGCCTGAATCCTTGATTTTACTTTTGGATTGATTACAATGATTCCATTTTTATTGAATCCTACCCAATTTCCTTTTCGGATTACTGCAACCTCCTCTTCGTCCATTTTTCCGACAAATAAATCTGCCGTTTCTGAAGGTGTAAGAAATCTTACATCGGCATTTCTAGGTGAGTCATTTTCAAGTTCTTCGATTAAGGGTTTAATTATTTCGGTACCCGAAGTTTCGCCTTGTTTAAATAAAGGTACTCCACCCTTTACCGATTCAATCATTTTATTGGTTACAGGAAGGGACTGAACGGTAGAACTTGCGGATTCTATCCACGATACATGATGCGAACCATCATCCATATTCATACCCAAAGTAACTTTTTTATAGCCTTCGTCTTTAAGTTTCTTTTCAAATGCCAGTGCTTCAGGTAATGAATCAAAATCCTTTATCCTGTTTTTAGTTTTGCCTGAATTAATTTCTGTTTCCTCTACTTTTGCCCCAAATGGTTTACCTAACTTATTTGCTGCACTTGGGATAATGGAATCATAAAAGGCTTTCATTCCCGAACCACCAACTTTAAGGTCTAGGTCTGAGTATTGTTTAGAATCCCATTTGTTTGGATTATCTGCAATAATTTTTTCAGCTAAATCTTTTCCAACCGTATCGGCAAGCTCATTATCGTTTGCAATTTTATAGATATGAGGATTTCCGTTATTGTCAGTAACCGTCAAATCCCATTGATATGATTTGTTTGAGTTTTTGGTATTTTCAGCATTAACACTTTTTACCTGTTTGCTTAAATCATACCTTGCAGCTTGCATTTCTCCATTAGTCCATGCAATCCTATCGAATCCGTTTTCTGTTGCGTAAAGTATCATTCTGCGGAAAGCTAGGTTTACCCATTGGTCGGTTTTGGAGAATGGCATATTTGGAACGCTTTTTGGCAACCTCATTTTATCTCTTAAGGTTGCGAACCCTTTTTCTTTGTTACCAAAAAACAATTGACCGCCATGCTTAGGGTTGGTTATGGTCATATTTTCACCATTAATTTTCACTTCTAATCCATTCCTTTCAGCATACACTAATAGTTCGTCGTTTGAAAACTTTCTATCAAACCCCTCTTTCTTCCCTTTTTGCGCCCAATCTGATTGAAATTCTTCAACAAACAATATTCTTTCTCCATTTTCTCCGGTTCTTTCATTAAATCGGATATGTGCTAAGATGTTGGGTTCATCGTAATGAGAAGATTTGAAATCTGCTTTATTTACGGTTGAAAAGAATTTTTGAGTGTTATCAACGTCCTGCGTTAATGAATATTGCGAAACCTTATCACCTTTCTCGTTAAACACATCAAAGCCAGACATTAAATTGTAATAAGCATCTTCTTTTGAAACAGGTGCAATTATCGGTTTGTTTGGCATAGTCAAAAGCAACTCTTTATAATTCTCTCCTCCAGGTTCTGTGTATTGGGAAAACTTGGTGTCTTGTTTCACAAAATCATTAAAGCTATTGTTGATTCGTTCTAATGCCTGTTCTTTGGCTTCAGTTTCATTATCGGCTTCAAATGTTCCAATTTCAACCAATCCTTCGTCTTCTCCGATTTTGTAGTGAACCAAGTACGAACCGTTACCATCCTGAGAAAATACAACTTTTGTAATGTTGTCCGCCGTGGCTCTTGGCTTCATTTCGCCTTTTACCACCTCTTTTACCTCAATCTTATTCTGATCAATCCATTCCTGAATTTCAGACTTAGTAACCATTTTCTTAATGTCAGGAAATTGGTCATCCCATCCCATCCAGTCCATTTCAGCCTGTTTTGCTCCGTTTTTAAGAAGCATTGCTTTGAATTGTTCTACGGTTCCTTTATTCTGTTGAATTAATCCTAGTGCTTTTTCTGTGGGTGAATAGAAGTTATTAGGGTCGATCTTAAACATACCAATATTGCCGTTCTCTTCTTTTGTCTCAATGGTGTTGAATAGGTTCTTAAACTGCTCATTAATTTTATTGCGCTCTTCTCCTTCCGGATAAGGCTTGCAGTCATAGAGCATCTGGTAGATACCATTATTTACTGAATGAACAAGGTAATCGTTGTGAAATCCGGTTGCTTTGATCTGATCGTCCATAAATGACTCAAATGCCCGGGCTGACATTTCATAATTAGTACTCCAATACGAACTTGCACGAACTTTATCCATCTCAACACTATCGCGATAGAATGTGGTTGGAACCTTGCTTTGATAGGTCTGTCCCTCTTCTGCGCGCTTGATTTCCTCATTATACAATTCAATACCCTTAAAGTTGTTGTAACTCATGTTATAAGTTGACATTTCCCTTCCGGTAATTTCTTTGTACAAATCATTCAATTGTTTTTGAACGTCGTATTGGCTTTCAAAACTATATCGCTTCTTGGTTTTCTTTTCGGTTATCTCTCCAAAATCAAAGTTTTTAACCCTTTCAATGAGTGCATCCCACCGACCGATTTGTTCTGGAGTGGCTGCTTTTTTGCGAAGTCCGTAAGTCCGGTCTTGTTTTGCGCTACTGAAAGCTGAGTTGAGTCCATTCATCAATGATTCTACGGCATAATTTCGCCTTTTCTCGGCCTTGCTTTTGTCGTAAGTGCTTTGTTCTGACTTATACCTCATGGTGTCCCAGGTATTACGCCATGCCTTTCTTAATTCATCTCTGAGTTTAGAATTTGAATTTTGACTGTTGTAAATACTTTCATCTTTGATGGCGGTAATTACTCCATCCTCATTGGGCTCATAGCCCTTACGGTCTTTAATTCCCAAATAAGAATCAAAAGCATGAAACCATTCGTGCGCCAATGC
>JAQTUE010000063.1 GCA_028710415.1 Paludibacter sp.
ACAGTCCCCAATGCAGGCACCCAGGCCGTCACAATAAAGTTCACTCACCATGACTGCCTTACCGTCAATAAGTTGCAATGCCCCTTCATGACATCCATGCACACATTTTCCGCAACCGTTGCAAAGTGCTTCGTCAATTTTGATGATGGTACGTTTCATATTTCTGATATATTTAGCGATTAATGCTGCAAATATACATGCTCAGGAATGGAAAGTGTGTAACATTTGTTACATATTTTCCATTGCCGGATTATGAAACCAAAAGTCTGTAACCGTTCTTGGATATTGTTTCGAGTAGTACTGATGCTTCTTTTTCGAATGCCTTTCTCAATTTATAGGCCAAATTGTGCAGGGAGTTTTATTTGCCCTGGGGATCATCGTCTTCTTCCCAGAGTTCTTTTATTAAGGTTTCTTTTCGTACCACGTTCCCCATATTCTGGCAAAGTATATTCAGAAAAGACGATTCAAGTTTTGTCAGTCTGATTGTTTTCCCTTCCGTAAAGATGGTCTGATGACATGGATTGAATAAAAGGGAACCCAGCTGAAAGCCATCCTTTGTGCCATTCTCCCGTTTCAGTAAAGAATTGATCCTGAGTGACAATTCTTTCACTCCGAATGGTTTTTTCAGGTAATCCATAAAATCAATGTTAAAACCTCTCTCCAGATCGGCCACGCTTTTTTTGGCAGTGGTGAAAATAATGGGCAGTTTTTTGTTTTTTGCCCTGATGGCCTCGGCAATGTCAAAACCATCCTTTTCTCCTCCCAGATCCACATCCATGAGTATCAGGTCAAAATTTTCCTGCTCCAGAAGTGGCAACACTTCTTCCCCATTCAAAAGGTGACAAACCTCAAAGTCCAGATCTTCCAGATTTTCGATGACCATCATTGACAGATTTGGATCGTCCTCAACCAGCAATATTCTTTCCATGGGATTATCTTTTAACAAGTTTGAATTTTCGGTATCTGCAGGATAAACTCACTGCCTTTTCCCGGTTCGCTTTTTACGGAAATACGGCCCCCGTGTTTTTCAATGATTTGCTTCACATAACTCAACCCTATACCAAATCCATGCATTTTTTTATCCGTATTCACCCTGGCAAATTTTTCGAAAATCTTGCCGAGATCCTCTTTCTTGATTCCGGATCCGTTATCCTGTACAGCAATTAAAACTGAACCATTTTCTTCTGTAAGCTTCATGCTAATATCTACACTCTCTTCAGAATACTTGATTGCATTCTCCATCAGGTTGGAAATGCATTGGTAAAGATGGTCCCTGTCCGCTGTAATAAAAGGTTTGTTCAATAGATTTTCAATCCTGATGTTTATAGGTTTGGAGGCGACTCCAAGGAACCGCTCCTTTAACTCCTGGATCAGGTCCACCAGATTGAAGTCCGACAAGTTAAGGTTAAACATCCCTTCTTCTTCCATCGACAGGGTTAGAATCATGTCAATTTTCCCATTCATTCGATTCAATTCATCCATCGATACGCCCAGATATTTCTCCCGTTTTTTAGGATCATCAATGGCTTTGGTGTTCAGCAGCGAATCGACCGCTTTATACATAACGGATATGGGCCGCTTTAGCTCATGTGAAACCTGATTGTAGAAATCATTCTTTGATTGGGCAAGCTTCTTTTGTCTGGCAAGCGTCCGTTGCAAAACGAACAGGCAGTAAATGCAAAACAGGGAAAGCAGGAACGACCCGGCAAGAATACCGGTCATCTGCGAGAAAATATCCCGCATGGGATTCAGCAGTACAATCTGCAAAACTTTTGTTTGTTGAAAATTAAGTGGAATGTTCTTGGATTTGATCAACAGGGAGGAGGAATGGTAGTTTTTTTGGGTGCTGGCCAGGATCTTGTTGTTTTTCGTATCGACTATCCGGGAATACAAAGCCGAATGGATGTCATCCTTGCTCAATAGTGCAGAAGCAATGCTGTCAATGACTTGAAGCTGTATAGGTTTTTTTTTGGATAAAAACATCTCCATGCCGATATTGATCAATGTCATTGAATTGCTTCTATCAATCCCGGGTATTGCGTCTATGTTGCAAAATTTGTCTCCCGGTTCAAGTTCTATCTTCTTCTTTGGATCTTCAATGGATACAGTGGGGTGGTCTTTAAGGCTTACCGTATTGATTCTGGTGTTCATATCCAAATTGTATGCTTCCTGACTGACCAGGTTCAACTCCCGGTTTAACAGCTCCTTGTTTATCTGAAAAAGCCTGAAAATCAAAAAGGCCTGAGACAGGAATATCAGGATAACAAAACAGATGGATAACTGGGTCAATCTTTTGTAACGCATTTTCTATGAAGGTTTTTCATCATTCGGGAAACAAAAATAAACATTCTGTTTGGATAGTATTGCAAAAAGACGAATCAAGTTTAACATTTTAATGAGAAAAATATGAGAAAAATAAGATATTGATACTCCTGCATTCCCCGCAACTTCATAATAAACAGATAACAAACAATTTGCATTTGGACGGTTTCATTCTTTTTGGTAAAGGATGCCATGATAAAGAAACGCATAAAATCATAATAGTTTGATTATCAATTTATAAATCAAAATATGATGAAGTGCAAGAATGTTAAGAAGAAATTAAAGGCATTAGACAAACTCTCCATGAAAAAAATTACCGGAGGTGAAAGATTTGTTTTTTTTGTGAATGGACGACAGGTTGTTGTCAATGTATGATCAACAGTCTCATTTTAAGATGAGAAAAAAGTGAGAAAAAGTAATTTCATTCAAAAGGGCTATTGAAACATATTACCATTGGAGTGGTGATAATGATCCCCGGGTTGAAGGCGTAAGGTCTTTGGTCCGGGGATAACTAAACCTGTTATTTAAGAGTATGTAGTAAGAATTCAGTAAGAATTCAATCCAATTTTATATTTTATTTTTGGGAACTAATTGGTGAAAAAATAAACCTTCATAATATGAAAAATGCTATTTTACTGCTAATTCTTGTTGTTGTGTCAATGGATAGTTTTCCTGAGGGTATCGCCTATACCTATGACAAAGCCGGCAACCGCCTTTCCCGCCTGTATGAGGTAATATTGCCTGAACAACGTAGTGCCACCGCCCCCGAAAGCCCCCGGGCAAAGCGTGATTCCATTCCTGTGGAAGCCAGACTAAGTGACCTGAAGGTAACCATCTACCCCAATCCTACCAAAGGAGCGTTGACTGTTGATATCAGCGGTGTCCCTTTGAATGAAAAGGTCAACATGCGATTGTATAATCCTCAGGGCCTGCAACTGCAAAACATTAACACTTTTGATGGAAGCACACCCATTGACATGTCATCTTATAAGCCCGGATGGTACATTCTGCGTGTACTGACCACCGACAAGAAAAACCTTGAATTCAAAATCATCAAGGAATAACCTCGCAGTCCGTTCCAACAAAACTCAAATCCGAAAAACCATGAAAACAACAAATCTGATCACCGTTTTGATATCAATGATGATACTTTCCAGTGTAATGAATGCCGCCAATCCCAAAGACGACAAAAAAGGTGGTAAAGGCAACGCGATGATAGAAACCTTAAGCAAGGATGTCACTCTGACAGAAAATCAAAAAGCGAGAGTTGAGCCGATCTCGCAGGCTCTGATGGTCAATATCAAAGAAGCCAATAAGATTGCGGACCGTAAAAAACTGGTATCGGTCAAGAAAGAGCTTTTCAAGGAATATAACAAATCATTGGATGTGATCCTGACCAATGATCAGAAAACACAACGCACTCTCAAGGAAAAAGAGCGTGTGGATGCCCTCAGGAATAAGATTAAAACCAACCAGGATAAATAAAGACCGACACCATGAATACAAAGCTAAAACTACTCGTTTTGACATTGCTTTTATGTCTTAACCTGCCTTTGCATGCAATCGACATTAATGCCACAAGTGGCAGCATTTCGGTCTTGAATTATGATTACGTAGACGAAATGTCCCAAGAATGGAATATCAATACCGGCACCAACCGACAGGTCTAGTTAACTTATACTGTCGATACGGAAGAATCACATGATTTTGTCATCATAATCGGCGTTGATGAACAAGGGAATTATACCAACGAACTATGCCGGCTGAGTGGTCAGCAGAGTGGTACATTTGTTACCACCATACGAAGCGGAAGAGTGCAGATTATATTTTCCTCCGATCAGACCGTGTGTTCCAACTCCAATTATACCGGCTTTCAGATGGAATTTACCACGGGTGCAAACGTCAATCCCCCAATCTATGCACCCAGCGGCACTATTTCGGTCTTGAATGCCGATTATGTGAACAACATGGATGAAATGTGGGATATAGATACCGGAACGAGCAATCCTGTCCAGATAGATTATACCCTTGATACAGAGGCGGGAGACTATGTCATTATATCCAGTATTGACGACTATGGAAATATCACAGAGACCTTTCCACTGACTGGACAGGACAGTGGAACAGTCTATACAACCCTTCAGAGTGGTAAGGTAAGAATTGAATTCATATCCAATGGTTATGTAAGTAACGATAACGGATATACCGGTTTCGAGCTACAATTCTCATCAGGCGAGCATACTTCAAATGTTCATCCCACAGTCTATGAATCCCTCGGCAGCATTTCGGTTAAAAATGAGAATTATGTGAACTTTATGGACGAGGTATGGAATATTGATGTCGGAGCTAATGTTCCTGTCCGGTTAAAATATACAATTGATGCTGATGTTAATGACTATCTTATTCTATGTAGTGTTGACGACTCCGGGAATATTATTGATACATGCGCATTTAGTTGCTGCCAGGGAAGTCGAACAGTTTCTACCACCATTCCAAATGGCAAAGCAAGAGTTCAGTTTGTATCGAATGACTATGCCAGTTATGATTACGGATATACCGGTTTTGAACTTGAATATTCCCTGGGAGTCGCCAATCCGACGGTTCATCCCACAATACGTGATGCAATTGGAGTCATATCGGTACAGAATGATTCTTATTTAAATGGTATGAGGGACTTGTGGAATATCAATACCGGTAAAAACAGGGTACTCCGGTTAAGCTATTCCATAGATACGGAAGATTCCTGCGATTATGTTATTATATCTGACATTGATAATTACGATAATGTCACCGGGGTACACTCTTTATGCGGCCAAAAGAGTGGAACCATATTTACCACCAATCCAAATGGAAAGGTGAAGATAGAGTTTTTCTCCAATGGTTCAGTCTGTTCCGATTCTCTATATACTGGTTTTGATATTCTATACTCTCTATTTCCGCAATATCCAGATACAACATCGACCGGAACAAATCCAACACAAGGAAGCATTGTAGGTACAATTTCTGGTCAGTCTGGGGTAAGTCAAAGCGGTGCCGCGACTTATACGATACCTATTGACTGCCCTCTGGGTATTAATGGAATGCAACCAAATATTTCTATGGTGTATAATAGCCAGGCTGGTAATTGTATTGCTGGACTGGGCTGGAATATCGGTGGACTATCAGCTATCATCAGATCAGGAAAAGACCTATATCATGATGGTATTGCTTCTGCACCACAATATAATTCATCTGATCCTTTAACACTTAATGGACAACGTCTCATATATGTGAATGATAAAAATGGGTATTATACAGAAGAACAGTCTTTCTCTTTAATTACTCCAGAATCAAATGGTTTTAAGCTAATAACAAAAGATGGAGTTCTTTACAAATACGGAAGTCAGACTGGTGTATTGACCGGTACACAGGATAGCATATTGCATTGGTATGTAGATTATGTGGAAGATCCTATGGGGAATTATATGCACTATATATATGAACAACAGAATCTTTGCATGTTTATTAAACGAATAGAGTACGGAAACAATCTCAATCAAGGAACAAACACAACGCACTATTTGGATTTTTACTATAGAAGCCGTCAAGATACAGTGCCAGTAAATTATGGGCATTTTTCTGGGAAAATGAACCGCATCCTATCTAAGATAGTAAGTGGAACAAACAACGAGGTTTATCGAACATATAATTTAATATACTATAATTTTGATATTTATTCCCGTTTAGTAAGCATTAAAGAAAGTTCATCTAATGGCACGTCATTTAATCCAACAGTTTTTAATTGGGAGTATTTGCCGAATTCTTCGATAAATACAAATGATATTACAATGTCATATATTGGAACTACAGGATTTTATCAAAATCTTAAGGATTTTTCATATCGTAGTGCCGATTTTAATGGTGATGGTTTGTCAGAGATTGCGGCATTTTATTTCCCCGAGAATAGTGACATGGCATGTGTTCAGTTTTATTATCCTAAAGTTGATGAATATGGCAACGTTTCTTCTTTTATGTGTTCGAATTTTATTTCTTTGCCTAGTTATATAAATGAAGCAGATTGGAATTCCATGATAATTGGAGACTTTTATGGAAAAGGATCTAAAAACATGATTTTTCCAGAATTTATTTCAAGTAGCAGATCTGTCAAATATACAATAGTTAATAAAGATAGCTTGACAAAAGTTCTTCAAACAGGGATGAAATATGGAAATATGTTACCTGTGAGTGCGATAGGTGATTTGAACAACGACGGAAAGAGTGAAATATTATTTATTGAGAATGTAGGTGATAGAGCCAACAGTAATCCGTCTCATCATTTTGGAAAATATTATAATCCTGCCGACTCAGCATGGCATCAGTTCTCTTTATATTATATTGGTGGTGTAGGTGGAGTTCCATTAAAGATTTTTATAAAAGATTTTAATGCCGATGGGTTCTCTGATGTTTTAATAACTTATTCATCGGGTACAATGGGGGCTGGATTTACAATAGCCTGGAATCATGGAGAACAGTGGGTTGGAAATACAAAACAACTTGTATTTACTCAGAACTATTATTCAAACATTGCATATAATCTTGGTAATATAAATTTGGCAGATATTGGAGACTTTAATGGCGATGGCTTATTTGATATATTAGTTGCTTCGGAAGATGGAATTGCTTGTGGGGTGCATATGAATTTGGGAAAAGAACATTTTGCTCTTGCTAAAGTTTTACCTGAAATAAAGGATCCGATATATTTACATTGTGAAAATTTATACTTGACTGGAAATTTTATACGAATATTGGATTTTGATTTGGACGGAAAATCTGATCTTATTACTTGTTATAAAAATTATACAAATAACCATTATAATAGTACGACTATTAGGTGGTACAAGTCAACAGGAACAGGATTTAAGCTCGTCAGAACGAGAGAAACTTCTGATGCAGGCAATATATCAAGTAAATATATTACCGGTGATTTCAATGGAGATGGGCAATCAGAACTAATGAATTATGGATACGATTGTTATAATAAAAAAAATATAACAGATGGATTTAATATGTATAAAAATGCATTACTAACATATAATTCTGGTAATATTGTTGCTATAACCAATGGAAATAATCAACAAGTAAAGTTTGATTATGTTAACATTTCCAATAATTCTTCAAATGCAGTTTACTTTCACAATAATAATGTAATTCTCAACTATCCTATATCAAATAATATTCCGGTAGTTTCTCTTGTTCGATCAATGAAAACAGGGTATGGCAATGAATGGGATGAAACAACGTATCAATATTATGAGGCCAGAACTCATTTGTTTGGTAAAGGTTTTCTTGGATTTAAGAGAAATGTCACAAAAAATGAACGACAAGACAAAAGAACAATAAAAGAATTTACGTATGATAACAACTTCTTTCATATTTACCCAACAATGCAATCAGTTCAAACATACAATGGTTTAAATAGTATTTCACGAATAGATTACATATATAACATTACAGAAATAAATGGTCGATGTTTATTACCCAAGCTTACTAATATATTAGAAACGGATTCTTTGCATAATACCCAAACGTCTACAACAAAAATAATAGATAATAATGGTAATCTAACAGAACAATCAGTTGAAACAAAAGTTCTGGGTGGAGCAACCACTTTAAGAACTAATACAACAAATAATTATGCGACTATTTCTGGTAGAATATGGCCCAACCGATTATCTGGCTCAACCACAACATACACAAGAACTGGAAAACCAACAATTAGTAAATCAGTATCCTATACTTATTACAATAGCGGTTTGCTTAATACTGAACAGAAATATGTTGGAACATCTATAAAGGAATTGACAACATATACATATGATATTTTCGGTAATCCATTATCCTTTGTCGTAAAACCGTATAATTCAACAGGTCTTCTGACCACTATGTATGAATATACATCAGATGGACGTTTCCCAAAAAAAATAACTGATCCACTTGGGCTTATATCAATGCAAACTTATAACTCTCTTGGTCAGCTTATTTCAAAAACCACAAAAATTAATGAACTGGAGAAAACGACCTTTTATGACTATGATGCAATGGGACGTCAGTCAAAAGTTATAAATCCTGATTTGACTGAGATAAAATCCTCTTTGGTTTGGGTTTCATCTCCTTCAGGAGCGTTATATTGCTCAACAAACACAGTAACTGGCAGACCGACAAGCAAAATTTACTATGATGCTTTTGGTCGTGAGATGCGCATTAGCCAAATTCGCTTTGACGGGTCAGAACTTTCTATCGATAAGACTTATGACAATCTTGGACGACTATGGAAAATATCCCTACCATTCAAGGGTGCAAATGCAACGCTTTGGAATGAATATAGTTATGATACCTATGACCGCATAACCCAACTTATCCATTCATCAGGGAAAACAGATTCTTGGACGTATTCTGGGAATAATATAACAGAAGCTAAAGATGGTATTTCTGTTACAAAATATCATGATGCATCAGGTGCACTGACAAGTATCACAGACCCCGCAGGTACAATCACTTATGACTTGCGTTCAGATGGGCAGCCAAGTTCAATCGTGACTTCCGGGAATGTAATTACCAGTTTTGAATACGATGATTACGGGCGGCAGATAAGTATTACAGATCCAAGTGCTGGGTTGAAAAACTATGAGTATGATGCAGCTGGGAATCTGTATAAAGAAATTGATGCACTCAATGATACAACGATAATGTTTTATGATTTATACAATAGGTTGACCACCAAAGTTTCTCCAGAATTTAGTACAACATATAGTTATACTTCTGATGGAAATCTGAGTTCTATCGAGTCTACAAATGGTACTTCCAATATATATACATATGACGATCTTGGTAGAATATCAACAGAGAAAGATATTATACCCGAAAGTAAATGGTTGCAAAAGTCTTATGTTTATTCTTACGGAAACCTCAGTTCTATTGCTTACTCAACTCAATCTGGATCCATTGTCACAGAAAATTATATATATTCAAATGGCAATTTGAGTGAAATGAAACTCAATGGACAAACAAGTATTTGGAAAATTGATTCAGAAAATGATCTTGGTCAACCAACTCAGGTATCTAACGGAAGTCTGATAAGTAACTATGCATTCAACATGTATGGTTTGCCTATAGGAAGAATTCTTAGAACACAGACTGCAAATATATCAAGCCAATCATACGACTTTAACCCTCAGACTGGCAACTTAAACTGGCGCCGTGACGAAATGCGAAATTTATTAGAGAATTTTTCTTACGATGGCCTGAGTCGTTTGAATTGCATTGGTGTTGACACTATAGATTACGATGTCAAAGGAAACATTTCTAAAAAGATATCTGTAGGGACTTTTCATTATAATATACTCGGGAAACCTTATGCCATCTCTGGTGTTACATCATATGGCAATGCCATACCACTGCGTAGTCAGACTGTTGGATATACATCATTCATGCGTCCGGACTCAATCAGTGAAAATGATAATCTTGCGGTATTTTCCTACAATGCAGCAGGCAATCGTGTACATACAAAATTTACTAATGCTTCCTCTCTGATAAGGGATCGGTTTTACGTAGATAGTAAATATATTGTCGATATTGTTGGAGATTCAACCAAAGAACAATTGTTTCTTGGTGGTGATGCTTATTCGGCCCCAGCCGTTTATATAAAAGATAGCAGTACGGGAACCTGGAATATTTATTATATTTACCGCGATTATTTGGGTAGTATAACCCATGTAACCAACAGCAGTGGTTCGTTGGAACAAGAACTTAGTTATGATGTCTGGGGGCGTTTACGTAATCCCGAAACTCAAGAACTTTACACTCCCGGAAACGAGCCGCAACTTTTCCTTGGTCGGGGGTATTCAGGACATGAACATTTGACTGATTTTGGTCTGATTAATATGAACTCCAGACTTTACGATCCAGCACTTGGGCGATTTCTGAGTCCAGACCCGTTTATTCAAGCTCCAGAGAATTCTCAAAGTTTCAACCGATATTCATATTGTTTGAATAATCCACTGAAATACACTGATCCAAGTGGGAATTCGTGGGTTGGAAATTTTCTAGATAGGCTTGATTCTAGTTTGGGCCGTTTGCTTGGCAATTTTGGTATAACATCATTCTCTTTAGGATATTCAACAAATGGTAGTTTTATCGGTATGGGTATAGGTTATAAAAATCACCAAGATATTATTGTCGGTTATAGTCTTGATCCGAAGAGAAATTTTAGATTTGGGATTGGAACGAGCTACAGTAGTCCATATTATATTGGATCATATGAGGCCATGGATCAAAAGATTGCAAATGGAATAGATAATGCGAGGAAGAGCTATTTTGAGGTTCAAATTAGTGGAAATAGTTATTCTGAAGATGATGCTTTCTTTTTGCCTAGCATAAATATTAGTTTTAGTTCTGAAATGATTAATTCGTTGAGTTATAATAAACCCTCAGGAAGGGATGTTTTAGGATTTATGAACGATGTTGGGACCGGATCGGATTATGCTTCAGGAGTAATCGGACTTACCAAAATAGGTCTGTTAGAATACAGAATGTCTTTACCCATATCAAGTAAAATTGGAACATTCTCTAGTTTTAGTACTGCATATAGGGGGTTGGGGTATGCATCAAGGTCACTTGGTTATGTTGGATATGCAGGAGGACTTACAGGTGTTTATCTTGATTACAAATCACTACAGAGTGGAGAGATTGGGCTTGGTCGTTTTGGTTACAGAACAGGCAGTTTAGGGTTATCAATTTACACAGGAGCGGCAATTGGAGGACCCTGGGGAGCTGTTGGTGGAGCTGCAGTTGGTGGATTTTCAATTGGTGCCGAGTATATTTATGACAGTGTATTGCAACCATTATGGAGAGAAGTAAATTATCAAATATGGAACTTTGAAAATGCACTTAAAAATGGATGGTATCCGGGAAGATAAAATATTACAAGTGACAATCTTTAATCATTTTGCGTCATCATTTAGGTTATTGATTGCTTGTGTTGGGTTTATTTGTATTTTAATCTATCTACGATTTGATCCTGATGCCATAACGGTTTTTGGTATCGGCTTACTGATAGATGCTGTTCCAGCTTTGTATCTCCATATTGAATATTGGATAAAGAACAAAGGGGAAGAGTATGAAATCAGGGATAGCGAAATTATCCAGAGAAAGTATGGAAAAGAAAAGTGCTACAAGAACCAGGATATTGAAAAAATCATTGTCTATTTGTCCCCGAGCCTATATAAGAACAGCAACTTTCACCTTTTGTCCATAGAGAGCTACCACTATGCCAGGATAAGGCTAAAAACTGGTGAGGAAATTGTTTTAACCTGCTTGCTCGCCCCCAGGATGGATAAAACTTTAAGGCAAATGAAAGGTATTTTGTTTGAGAAGAGAAAAAAAATATTTTGTGCGATTAACTAAAAAAACAAAAAGAAATTTTTAAATTTACTCGTCCTTAAGTTAAGCTGTATTTGCAATTCTGCTTAGAATAGAACGTGTCCGGCAATTTCTTCGCAAAATGGATTTTAAATTTACTCAATAAGAATAGAAAATTTACTCAATGTTTTTAATAGTTAGAAATATGAGTCTATTTTTTCGGAGGCTCTACAACGATTCAACCCAAACAAATACGGCCGATACCCCTCCATGGAGTACCAGCCGTACAATATGATCCATCAATAAAATCTTACAGTCCCAACGACTTAATCACCGCCTGAACTTTCACTTCAGCCGCTGCTGTGGCCTTGTCATAATCCGCAGCTGTTTTCATTTCGCCGCGTACCTCGATATAAAACTTGATCTTGGGCTCGGTGCCGGAGGGGCGTATGGAGACTTTGCTTCCGTCTTCTGAAAAATATTGCAGCACGTTTGACGTGGTGGGCATATCCAGCTTGTATTTTTTGCCGGAAAGAGGTTCAGCAGCATCCAGTGTGTTGAAATCCTTGATGAGTACCACGGGAGAGCCTGCAATTTTCCTGGGAGGATTTGCGCTGAAATCTTTCATCATCTGCTGGATTTCTTCTGCACCCGATTTGCCTTTTTTCACCACGGAGACGCCTTTTTCTTTTGAAAAACCGTATTGGACGTAAATGTCCATCAGCAATTGATAGAGGGATTTGCCCTGGTCTTTTGCCCAGGCAGCGATTTCTGCCATCAGGGCGCAGGAGGAAACGGCATCCTTGTCGCGGACGAAGTCTTCAGCCAGGAAGCCGTAGCTTTCTTCTCCGCCGCCAATGTATTGTTTTTTGCCTTCCTGTTCGCGGATCACGGCTGCTATCCATTTGAAGCCAGTGAAACAGTCGAAGATTTCCACCCCGTTCTTGTCAGCTATCGTTTTGATCAGTTCCGTCGTAACGATGGTCTTGACGATGTATTCGTTGCCTTTCA
This sequence comes from Paludibacter sp., assembly GCA_028710415.1. GTDB lineage: Bacteria > Bacteroidota > Bacteroidia > Bacteroidales > Paludibacteraceae > Paludibacter. Next base: position 12,730 of record JAQTUE010000063.1, read on the forward strand.
GCTTGCCGGATTCTTTCCAGCGGGTGATCAGGTAATAAATGAAAATCAGGGCGGTTTGGTTGCCGTTGACCAGGATCCATTCGCCTTTGTCGTTTTTGACGGCGATGCCCATGCGGTCGGCATCGGGATCAGAGGCCATCACGATGTCTGCGTCGGTTTCTTTGGCCTTTTGGATGGCCATGGAAAGGGCGGCGGGTTCTTCAGGGTTGGGAGAAACCACGGTAGGGAAATCACCGCTTACCACATTTTGTTCCGGAACAGGGATGATGTTGGTGAAACCAAAGGCACGGAGGCAGGCCGGAATGATGGCTACACCTGTGCCGTGAATGGGCGTGTATACGATTTTCAGGTCGTTGTGACGTTTGATGGAATCGGGTGACAGGGAAATGGTCTTAATTTGGTTGATAAAGTCTTCGTCGATTTCTTTTCCGACAACCTGAATCAGGTCCTTATTGCCCTTGAACTTGATATCCTTGGTTTTAACGAGGTTTACTTCGTCTATGATGTTGGTGTCGTGTGGAGCTACGATTTGTGCGCCATCGTCCCAATATGCCTTGTATCCGTTGTATTCCTTCGGGTTGTGGGAAGCGGTCAGGATAATGCCGCTCTGGCATCCGAGCTTGCGGATGGCAAAAGACATTTCAGGGGTGGGACGGAGGTCTTCGAATATATAGACCTTGATGCCGTTGGCTGAAAAGATGTCGGCAGATATATCTGCAAACTTCCGGCTGTTGTTGCGGCAGTCATAACCGATGGCTACGGAAATCTGAGGAATGTTTGCAAAGCTTTTGTTCAGGTAATTGCTCAAACCCTGTGTGGCTGCACCGACAGTATAGATGTTCATCCGGTTGGTGCCGGCTCCCATGATGCCTCGCAAGCCTCCGGTGCCAAATTCGAGGTCGCGGTAAAAACATTCGATCAGGTCGGTCTTGT
>JAQTUE010000064.1 GCA_028710415.1 Paludibacter sp.
TTTCCGATTGGTCAGGATGTTCAATGATGGATGGATTAAAGAAAGCTGCCGATTCAATGGAATATTCCATGGTAAAATAGGACCCGATCAATGCTTTTTGGGATGCACTCAGATCTTCTTCATTCACTTCAATGCTTTCGAAAATAGGTGCCATTTTATTAAAATGCTTTTCAAATACTTTTGAAATATTCCTGTGTCGGCGGGAATAACCTCTCAGCAGCTGGCTCATGGCAATGTTTACTTCTTTTTCCGGCATTGCCAGTACTTTCCGAATAATATTTGCCGATCTTTCATCACTAACCTGTAGAAAACGGGCAATAATCCTCGAAGGATCGGGTGAGAATATATGTTTCTTTCTGTTTACTACTACTTGCATGTTTTTGTTTTTAACGATTTTTATCTGTAATGGTATAACCTCCCCAACCCTTCGTAGAGGGCATTTATGGGTGATATCATAATAATTATTGTTTTAAATGTTAATCCGTATTCATTTCAGAAAAATGATAGCGGATTACTTCATTTTATTATTGTTGCAATTCGTTTATCAAATGTACGGATAATTGTTCCGGTATGGTGCTTTTTTATTGATTTATACATATAATGTGGATGGAAGTAACATAATATCATGTTTTACTTCAATATGGGTGTATCTGCAATTAATTTAAAATACAGACAGGCTCAATTAATTTCCTAATAATCACTATTGAAGTGAGAATTGCCACATTGATTTATTGAAGAAAGTGATTGAAAATCCCAATTCTCTATATTTGAAGTGGTTTCTTAAATAAGTAACAGAAATCATTAAATGTCAAATTTTAAATTTACTTGATACTAGTCCTTTTTGCTCTAAAAACTACACATTCCTGATAATATACCTAACAGATTGGAATTGAGTCTGATTTTTCAGAATTGATGAAAATACCAAAGTGCTTGGTTCATTTTCTCAAAAGTAGAACTATTTAATTCAGACTTCATTTGTTCTGGGTTGAGAGAGGGTTCATTGAGGGTTCATTGAGGGTTGGTTGAGGGTTCATTGAGGTAAACCTCTCTGAACCCTCAATGAACCCTCTTTCAATGGTCAGTGTGCAGAGAAAGAATTGAGTTGAAAATCATACTGAACTACCGTAGTTTGAATTCCAAAAAATGAAAGAAAATGATATGTGATTTGGAATCAAATTTCGGCATGGCTTTCAAACAACATTAAGTTTATCAATCTGCAAAGTGATAAACAAAGGTTACACAGTAGTGTCTATATGTATAAAAAAGGCATTTTTTAATTGCTGCTTCTTAAGCAAGTCTTTGAAAGGATAATAAACCCTTTAATAAATAGTAAACACAAAAAAATAGGTAAATAAAGGGTTTTGATTAGGCATAGAAGAAACATTACATAGTTGTAATTGTTCTTACTTTGAGTCTGAGCTCAATATTTAGAAACCAAATTATATAATAATGCAAATAACAAATTCAAATTCTTCAGATACATCCGTTCTATCTCCCGAAAAAGTCAGTACCCAAAAAACATTTGAATCCTTTTTAAATAAATTCAAAACTACCCTGCACACAGTATTTCATCAAGACAATGATGTTGACCAGTTAAGTATTCAACGAGGATTGCCTCCGGAAGTATGGCACGAAATCATGTCTACGAATCCATTATCCCTTTGCATCCCGAAAGAATATGGTGGCAGGGGTGGAAATGTCCAGGAAAATCTTACCCTGCTCTCAGCTGCTTCGTATGAGTCATTAGCCTTGTCGCTGACGATAGGTATCAATAGTGCACTGTTCCTGCAGCCGGTTGCCAAATATGGAGAGGAAAATGTAAAGTCAACTGTCTTTAACCGCTTTCTGCAAAAACAGAATATGGGCGGATTAATGATTACCGAACCTGATTATGGCAGCGATGCACTCAATATGCAAACATCGTATGTCGAAGGAAAAGATAATTTCCATATCCGTGGTACCAAACATTGGGCGGGGCTGACAGGCCAGGCTGATTTCTGGCTCCTGACAGCTCGTAAGCAAGCCCAGGATGGTAACCTTCAACGTGATGTTGATCTCTTTGTGTGTGATAACAGGGCGCCTTTTCAGAAAGTAGTAGTGGATGAATACTTTGAAAATTTAGGCCTTTATCAGATCCCTTATGGCAGAAACCTGCTGGATGTTCATATTCCCAAATTGCAACGGTTGGTACCAAAAACTACCGGTGTTCAAATGTTACTCGACCTGTTGCACCGTAGCAGGATGCAGTTTCCAGGCATTGGGCTGGGATTCATCCAACGAATGTTGGATGAAGCAATCCTGCATTGCCAGAATCGTTTTGTAAGCGGCAAAGTATTGTTCTCATACGACCAGGTTCAGGAACACTTAGCACAATTACAGGCAAATTACACGGTATGTTCTGCATTATGTACCAAAAGCAGTGAACTTGCCGATATACACAATGACTTAATGCCTTATGGTTTTGAAGCTAATATTATAAAGACCGTTTCATCGGATTTAATGCAGAATTCAGCACAAACATTGTTGCAGTTGGTAGGTGCCGCCGGTTATAAGTTAAACCATATTGCCGGGCGTGCCATTGTGGATAGCCGTCCATTCCAGATATTCGAAGGTGCAAACGATATTCTGTATACTCAGATTTCAGAATCACTGATAAAATTCATGAAATCAGTAAAAGAAATCAATGTGTGGGAATTCTTAAAGGATCACCCACTGGCCTTAAGAGCAGTGGATTATCTGAAAGAATTGCTCAACTTTAATCTTGACCTTCAAATGCCACAACGCAAGCTTGTAGAACTTGGAAAAGTATTAAGCCGAATTGTGTCAATGGATTTAGTCATTAAAATGGGCGATAACGGATTCAGGAAAGACCTGGTTGATGGTGCAGTAGCTAAACTACAGCAGGAAATCTCAAATTTAATGAACTCCTTTAATTTCAAACAAAACATACAAGTCGTAGTAAATTACCAGGAGAATAGTGCCTGGGCAAAATTAGCAACGACATAAATACTGGTTTAATCCGTATTCCCCCGTATTGATCTGAAAGAATCACCGAGGCTGGAAATTATATCTCCGGCTATCAGTGATTCTTTTGTTTCATGCCGTAATGCCAGGTCTCCGGCATGTCCGTGAAGATATACACCGGTCAGGGCGGTTTCTTCCGGAGAATATCCTTGCGCTAATAAACCGGCTAATATTCCGGTTAGTACATCACCTGATCCGGCAGTCGACATGCCTGAATTCCCGGTACTGTTGAAATAAAGGTTCCCGTTTGGAATTGCAATTACTGTATGGGCGCCTTTTAAAACGATGATAATCCCGTAGATTTTCGAAGCTTTTTGTGCTTTCATGATTCGTTCGTACGATGAATTACATTCGCCGAATAACCGTTCAAATTCCTTAGGATGGGGTGTCAGGATGCTGTTTTTTGGAATGTGCTGCAATAAATCTTTTTGCATGGAGATGATATTCAGTGCATCGGCATCTATTACACAAGGGTTGTTGGTTTTGACCAGGAACTCATGCAACATACCCGCTGTAACCGGCAGGGTTCCTATTCCCGGACCTATTGCAATGGCACTAAACATGTCATGGGAATCGATATGACTGATAATCTCGTCAGAGGTATCCGACCTGAAAATAACTTCAGGTATGGAGGTTTGCACAATGATGCGGTTGGCAGCCGGGCCATGGACTGTTACTAATCCGGCACCGCTTCGCAAGGCAGCCAGTGAAGATAAGACAGACGCTCCGGCCATTCCTTTTGAACCTGCAACAATTAATGCATGTCCAAAAGTTCCTTTGTGCGAAAATTCGGAACGGCTTTTCAAAAATGGGGTTATGTCTTTTTCTTCCAGGTAATATAAATTACTTGTTGTCTTATCAATAGCATCCGGATGTATACCGATATCAAGAATTTTTAGTTTCCCAACAAAAGGAGCATTCTCAGCAAGTAAGAAAGCCAGTTTGGGAAATTGCAGGCTCAACGTGATGCTTGCTTTCACAATTACCGATTTATCGGTCAACTTATTTTCTTCCCCAGACAGGCCTGACGGAATATCTATTGAAACTATCCGGTGTTTTGATTGATTCATCCAGGCAACTGCCTGTTCAAAGATGCCTCCCAATGGCCTGCTTAACCCGGAACCGAATAGCCCATCAACAAGTACTGTATCTTTTGGAATGATCGGAACATCAAATTCCTCTTTTAATTCTTTTATTGTGGAAGGATATGCCGATCGTAACCGTTGTCTGTTCGTTTCACAATCTGCGGAAAGTGAACCGGAATATATCAGGTAAACCGAAACCTGATAATTTGATTTTAATAACAATCTGGCTAATGCCAGGGCATCACCACCATTGTTTCCTTGCCCGGCAAGAATACAAACCGGTGTGCTGTTCGGGAAAATACCTGTAAACGAACCGTAAAGTGCATTAGCTGCACGTTCCATCAAGTTGATGGAAGAAATAGGCTCATGCTCGATGGTGTATTGGTCGAGCTGGCGGATCTGGGTAGTAGTGAAGAATTTCATAAGCATTTATTTGAATGAAATTAAACTCTAAATATCTGGATTCTATTAAGTAGTAGGAACAATATTGTGTCCTGTTTTATTCCTTGAAAAATACGACTAAAACAGCTTTTCTATATAAGGAAATAAGGGTTTTAATTTAGGGAAATTTGATTTTCTACGAAGGGTTAATGTCTAAAAATAAGGGCTTTAAATTAAAAACCTTATTTTTGTTTTTTGCCCCTTAGTAGAAATATTAAACAAAAAGATCTAACCCTTATTCCCTTATTTAAATTTAAATAATACGACATTATTTAGTTTCTGTTACTTAATGCAATATTGTGTTCCATCTTGAAGTAATCCATCCATTCTGCTGATCCTTTTTCAGGAATGTCCAGGCAACGATACGGCTTACTTTTGTTCCCTGGCCCATCGGTATGGTTTTTACTTCTACAGCTCCTGCGCTTTTAAGTGCTTCATAGACACCTGGAAGGTGTGATTGCTTCGATATCTGTGTTGTAAACCAGAAACAGTTCGATCCAAATTGTTTACTCTGGCGTATCATGTCCCTCACAAAACGTTCTTCACCACCTTCGCACCATAATTCAGTGTTTTGTCCACCAAAGTTGAGGGTAGGAGTGGTGATCTTTTTATGGTTCAGGCTACTTAGCTTTCGCAAGGTGCCTTCCTGGGCTTCCTCCGGGGAAGAATGAAAAGGTGGGTTGCAAATGGTGATGTCAATTGGTTCTGTCCGTTCCATAATACCATGAAATATATCCTTGGTATTATCCTGAAACCTCAGGTCGATGCTCCGTTTAAGGAATGCATTGTAATTCACAATCTTGCTGGCTGATTCAATGGCTAAAGGATCTGTTTCGGAACCTATGAATGACCAGCCATATTCTTTGTTCCCAATGATCGGAAAAACACAACTGGCCCCAACGCCAATATCCATACATTTTACCTTAAAACCGGTTGGGATTTTTCCATTGTTGCTGCTGCCCAATAAATCGGCTGCATAATGGATATAATCTGCCCGGCCTGGTATAGGCGGACATAAATAACCGGTAGGAATATCCCAGTAATCAACACCGTAATACTGTTTCAACAGTGCTTTATTCAACCATTTTACTGCTTTTGGATTGGCAAAATCAATTGACTCATCACCATAAGGATTTAGCCTTACGTATTTACCCAATTCCGGGCATGTCTCTGTCAATTGTTTAAAGTCATACCGCTCCCTGTGTTTGTTGCGGGGATGTAAAATGGTTTTCTCTGTTGGATGTTCTTTCTTGATATCGGTCATTTGTATATTGATTAATTTTTTTATTCTTTATGTGCCTGTTTAAATTTGCACGCTGATTTATTTGTTTAATAATTTACGCTTTTTAATTTCATACAGGTCCAGCCTTCGGTCTTTCAGATTCTTCACTGTCCCAAAACTATGCAACTCCCTGATCAGGTCTAAGTCGACATCAGCAATTAATATCATTTCCGTGTTCGGGGTAGCTTCCGATTTGATACCTGTTGTTGGAAATGCAAAATCGCTCGGTGTAAATACCATTGATTGAGCATACTGGATATCCATATTATGTACTTTGGGTAAATTGCCCACACTTCCGGCGATAGCCACGTAACATTCATTCTCAATTGCCCTTGCCTGCGCACAATACCGAACCCTGGAGTAACCGTTTTGAGTGTCGGTCAGGAAAGGGACAAATAATATATCCATGCCTTCATCAGCCAATAACCGGCTTAACTCCGGAAATTCCACATCATAGCAGATCAGGATTCCGATTTTACCGCAATCGGTATCGTAAGTCTGTAGGGTATTTCCACCTTTCATGCCCCATGCTTTCATTTCATCCGGAGTAATGTGCAGTTTTTCAAACCTTTCCACCGAACCGTTCCGTTTACACAGGTAGCCGGCATTATACAGGGTGTCACCAACCAGTTCGGGCATGCTGCCGGTAATGATATTTATGTTGTACGCAATCGATAGTTTTGAAAATTCCTCTACAATCAACGAGGTATACTCTGCCAGTTTCCTGATAGCTTGTGCTTCACCCATTTTATTGAATTCAGCCATTAACGGGGCGTTGAAGAACTCAGGGAAAAGGGCAAAATCACTGTGATAGGCACTCAGCGTATCCACAAAATATTCAGCCTGTTGCATCAGTTCAGTGATATCCTTGTAAGGACGCATTTGCCATTGAACTAATCCAAGCCGGACAATCTTTTTTATCTCAATAGCCCTTTTTGAGGGTTTTTCGTAATAGATATTATCCCATTTAAGAAGAACTGCATAGTCGCTCGAAGCTTTATCACCTTCCAGGTAACCCTTCAGTACCCTGACAGGATAGAAATCATTGGATAGTTGAAAATTCAGTACCGGATCGGAAATCTCCCTGGATTTTACTTTTTCAATATACTGTTTCGGACTTAATTCTGATTCATAAGTATGGTAATTGGGTATTCTGCCTCCAAATTCAATTCCCTTTAAATTCAGTTTCTCGCAAAGTTCCTTCCGGTAATCGTACAGTCTTCTTCCCAACCGGAGTCCTCTGAATTCAGGTTTGATAAATACATCGATCCCATATAACGTATCGCCTGTCTGGCTGTGGGTATTGAATGTATAATTTCCGGTTATTCGTTTGTAGGTATGAAGTTCTTCAAACTGTTCATGATCGATGATGATTGATAAGGCACAACCGGCAATATGCCCATCGGCTTTAATCACAATTTGTCCTTCCGGAAATTTGTCAAGCAAAGTTTGAATCTGATTTTCTTCCCAATATGGATTTGGAATGGCCAGGTAAGCAATAATCATGGCCTGTTTTATTTCCTGATAATCGTCAATTGTCAAAAAATCAAGTTCTATATTTTCTATTTTCTGTGTCATGTGTTTATTTTAAATTGCATTTCAATCATCATTTTCAAAAGAAAAGAAATGCATTGTATATGAAACATGTACAAGCTCTAATAGTTTTGATGAACGAGTGGATACTTCCTGATTAGGGAGTTTTATTTTGTTGTTGATATAAATGGCGTGAATTTTATTTCATAAAGATACAAAGGTACTATATTTCAGCCATGAAAGTATGCTTTGAATGCTTTTCAATCTATATATTAATCCTTAAGATGGGAATTTTAATGTTTATCGCGAATACTCCGGTCATTACCGGGTAAAGTTTCTTGTTAGAATTAAAACTGTGTTTGTATCATTCAAAGTGTCTTGATGTCACAGATTGTGATATCATGTTTCTTATTCGATAATGGTAACATGGAACCTGAACACAAAAAAGAGATCACCTGAATGGAAATTCAGGTGATCTCTTTTTTGTGTTCAGAACTATAGTACTACTTACTATTGGAAAATACGGTTTACCTTTTTACAAATACCATGGTAGAACCATTTTCAGTGATAGTCATTTTTGAATTGTCAATTGTTCCTATTGAAGTCAAATCATTATAAACGATGGTTATGATTTTGTCTTTAATGGAATAGGAATACGTTTGATCTACTTTCTCAGGACTCTCGCTTGCTGTACGTTTCACCCATAATTCCAGGGTAGAAGGGGACGTAAATCTGAATTCATAATAGTCGAATGCTGCAGACAAAGTAGTATCGGTAATAGTAGAGCTTCTCCATACGGTCACTGTAGGAGTAGTTGTATTTGATAGTTCATCTGAGCATGAAATTGACAACATTGCCAGTAAGGCCAGGGTGATAAAAATGAATTTTTTCATATCTGTATTTTTTAGGGGAATAAATTAGGTAAATGAAAACCAATTATTGGTTTTATATGATTCAGAATTCTGTAAGCCTTAAAACAAATCAGGTTAAGGACTTTTTGCATTTCTAATCCGTATTGATTTCCATATTCCCGAAATGATTCAGGGACTGTAAATTCAATTTCGATAGTACTTAATCGATTGGAATAATAAATATTACTTCGTTTTCACAAGGTAAAAGCCCTGAAATACGCCATTCCAGAGACTTTATTATGACCCCGAAAATTATACAAAAAAAACGAATATATCAAGAAAAAATACAAATAAATAGAAGTTTAACTATATATAACAGACCCATTTAATTTTCATTAAATGGGTCTGTTGTTATATTGAAATTATGTAGTGTTTCAGGTTTGGTAATGTGCTGATAATGAGTTTTAAATATAAACTTTTAAGTTATTATCAGTGGTAAATAAATTGTTTCTTTCGTACGGAACAGGCATTGAAGAATCCTAACGAACCGTTAGTTATATTTGTGACCGGATTGGCAGGTGAGGCGGATCGTCCACGATCCATGTTTGCTGTCCGAAAGTAATCAAAAACGCCTTTATCAATGCATTCAAGCCAGACATCTATTTTATCACCGGCAACCAGTTGAGGGCTCGAATTCGTAGTCATAAACGAATAACTGATTTTTTCTGTCTGTACTGTATTGTTGCTGAATACGCTGAATCCGGGTATCTGCTTTCCATTGAGTAAATGTATGATCTGGTAAAAATTCTCTTTGCCCCCCTGATTCCGAAAGTCCAGGGTAATTAACCTTCCACCTCCAAACAGAGACTTTTTAAAATAGATGGTATCTATATCCACCGGAGGAGGCATTTTAGAACTGGCAGTGTAGGTTTTCCCATCCACTTTTACGGTGAGGGTATACGTATGTCCAACGACTCCCTTCATGGCAGATGTGACATAATTTCCATCAGTTGCCTGCGACAGATCTTCAGTAACTCCGGCATTGTCACTGATAGTCACCACAGCATTGGTAACTGCAGGAAATACATTGGGGGTATCAAAATTTACAGTCCTTGATATATTGACTACATACGGCCCTGGTTCATCGTAGATATTTCCCTGGATGACCAGTTGTGGTACTTCAGAGCTTAAATCAAGCTGAATTACTTTTTTACACGAAATAAGCAATCCGGTTGAAAGTATAAGTATCATCAGCAAAGTTCTGTTCTTTCTCATAATTTTAAAATTTAAAGTTATAGGAGAATGAAGGAACAAGTTTGAATAAAGTTGTTTGAACTGCTTCCGTTTTTGTAGGATCCTTCTCGTTGTTTTGGAAAGTGATTGTATAGGCATTTTCCTGGGCATAGGCATTGTAGAGTGAAAAGGTCCAGCTTGATTCAAACTTCGGGGTCTTCTTTACAATCCAGGTAGCACCTACATCCAGGCGATGGTAGGCGGGCATCCTGTTGGCGTTCCGTTCTGAATACAACATGATTGTTTTACCGTCAATTTGATATTTCCCGCTTGGAAAAGTAACAGCATTCCCGGTATTATAAACCCAGGTTGCCGAAAAGGTCCAGCGCTTGCTCAATTCATAGATGCCCACAATGGATATATCATGCGTCCGGTCCTGACGGGCAGGATAGTAATTCCCGTGGTTGATGGCATCAAACTTCCGTTCAGTTCTCGAAAGGTCATAACTGATCCAGCCATTAAACCTGCCGTATTTCTTTTTTAGGAATACTTCAAACCCATAGGCTCTTCCGGTTCCAAAGAGTATCTGTGATTCTACATTTTCATTGAAATTCAGTTCGGCACCATTTTTATAGTCAATCTGGTTTTGAAGGTATTTGTAATATATTTCAGCCGAAAATTCATACATGTTGTCATTCAGGTTTCGGTAGTAACCCAGCGATACCTGGTCGGCAATTTCGGGTTTCACATTATTGCTGCTGGGTATCCACAAGTCGGTAGGATTCCCGGAAGTGGAATTCGAAATTAAATGCAGGTTCTGTATGTTCCGGGCATACGATGCTTTCAGCGAACTTTGTTGATTCAGGATATAATTGAATGTTACCCGGGGTTCCAGATTGAGATAGGTCTTCACAAACTTTCCGGTGGGGTAAAAAGTTGTATCCTTTGTATTTCCCAGCGAATCGTAGGTGTAAAAATTACCGGCACCCATTGTACTGAATGCACTCAGCCTGGCGCCATACTCCACACTGAATTTATCGGAGAAAGTATATTGGTGCGTAATGTAAAATGCATTTTCCCAGGCAAATTTATTGGTAAGGGTTTTCAGGTCGATAGTACTGCTTGCCGTAATGACTCCGGGTATTATTTTATGGTAGATGGAGTTAAATCCAAATTTTAGGGTGTTGTTGGTCCCTGAGAACAGCTGGAAGTCCTGTTTCAGACTGTAATCCTGTATGCGCGATATGATATTCAGTTCTATGCCATTTGTAATATTAATCCTGTAATCGTAGTTGCTGAAAATGACGGAAGTATTTGAAAACAACCGGTCCGAGAATAAATGGTTCCAACGGAGTGTTGCCGTGCTGTTTCCCCAGTTGATGCCAAAGGTACTTCCAAAGCCCAATACATCTTTTCCAAAATATCCTGACAGGTAGATCCGATTTTTGTTGTCAATCTTGTAGTTGGCTTTTGCATTCATGTCGTAGAAATATAGCTGGGCCTGGTTTAAGGTAGTATCTTTGGATAGTTTCAGGAACATATCAGCATAGGTGCGTCTGGCCGATACTATAAATGAACCCTTATCCTTTACAATCGGGCCTTCAACGGTTAAACGGGAAGATATCAGTCCGATACCACCATTGACTCCGAATTTCTTATCATTCCCATCGTTCATTTTAATGTCCAGGGCCGACGATAGCCTGCCACCGTATTGTGCCGGTTCATTGCCTTTGTAGACTGCAATATCCTTTATGGCATCCGAATTGAATACAGAAAAGAATCCCATCAGGTGTGATGCATTGTACACCGTTGCTTCATCCAGCAATATCAGGTTCTGATCCACTGCGCCACCACGGACATTGAATCCGCTGCTTCCTTCCCCTGCTGATTTGATGCCCGGTAACAATTGAATGGTTTTCAAAACGTCTTTCTCCCCAAACAATACCGGGATGTTTTTTATATCCTTGGTGTCGAGTTTCTGAACTCCCATCTCTATTTTTGTGATGTTGTCATTCTTCCGTTGGGAGGTTATCACCACTTCTCCCAGTGCGTTATCCTGTGATGCCAGCAGGAAGTCAACTTTACGGGGTTGGCTCAGGTCGATAGTTTGTGTCTGAGGTTCATACCCCAAGTATTGGGCCGTTATCTGGTATTGTCCCGTGGGTACTGTCAGGGAATAATACCCGTAAGCATTCGTACCCGATCCTTTATTCGATAATTCCTTCACCGAAACAGTAGCTCCAATCAGGTCTTCGCCGGTTTTTGCGTCACGGATATAACCGCTCACAGTAATGAGTTGTCCTGCCAGAATGGGATGAAGAAAAATAAAGAAAACTATAAATAAACAGATGAATTTCTTATACATATTTTTGTATTGAACAAACAGATAGATCTTTAAAAACATTTGAAACTTTCATTAAAAACAGAAAGTAATCAGGTTTTAGTCGTTAATCGTTTTTCAAATAATTAGTCCGCCTTCTTGCGTTGAATGAATCATTATGACAGAACTTAATAGTTTGATTTTTTTTATATACAATGTCAGAATTAATCTGACTTAATAATCTGCAGAATTTTAAAATACTGAATATCCTGTCTTGGTTCCTGACTCTTGGCTCTTGATTCTTACATTCCACTACAAAGGTCTAACATTTAGGCTGTATTATTAAATTTATAGTGAATTATTAATGCTTTATCAGATATTTAAATGTTTGAATGTCACTATTTAAAAAAGTTCTGCAAGATTAAATGTAAAATAATAGATTATAATGCTTTTTACTCTCATTAATTCGACGATTTCTTATTTTTAAACAAGTGTAAACCAGTGACGGCTTCACTTCGAGTGAAGCCGTCACTAAAACAATGACCTTAACGACTCAGATCTGGCGTCGTAAAGGTCAACAAGGTCCCCCGATATAAATGTTTAGCCTTCTAAAGTATGATTAACATATTCCCATTTGGAAATATCCTAAAACGGTTTTTTACCTTCGGAATCTTTTTATTAGGAAATTGCCTCTGTTTTTCAACTTCCTCCTTGGTAGGAGGCTGACACAATCCTTTCATTGCCTCTGTAGCTTCCGCAACACCCAGCAAGGAAGCTTTCGATAAGTCGGCGCAGGCCCTGTCCTGGATGTTTAATTTCAGGTACGACATTCCACGGAGGTACCATGAATTACCCTGGTCTGGGTCTGATCCGATTGCCTTGGTCATGTCGTCAATGCATCTTTCGTATTCACCCAGCCCGTAATATCCCGATCCCCTGGTATCCAGTACATACGCTTCATCAGGTACCAACAAAAGTGATTTGCAGGCATATTCTGCACAGAGTTCATATTCTTTCAGTAAGTAATAGTTCCAGCCGATACCATTGAGAATGAATGCAGAGTCGGCAACCACGCTGAATGGTTTGGATTGAAGGCACTTCAACATCCGTTGAAAATCAGCATTGGAACCGTTATAATCTTTCAATTGTCTTTTTATATACCCTCGAATACTTAGTGCATGAAGATTGTTTGAATCATTTTTCAGCACCCGTTTCAGGTCAGTAGTTGCCGGGCTGTATTGTTTCTGTAAGAAATAGATCCAGGCACGTGTTAAGTAAGGATCAAAAGTTGTAATTTTTATGCCGTTACTCCGGCTTATCACTTTGTTCAGGTAATCAAGGGCTTTGGTAGTATCCCCGTTATTTTCTAATTCAGCCATTATCACAAAGAAATAGTAATTCAGCCGTGTCGAATCTTTTTCTACTGCTTTTTTAAAACACTGATAAGCTTTATCAGGATTATTCTCCTCCCTGAATCCAATCCCGTCCAGAATAAGACTATCTGTTTTATCCGGCTTCCCCGATAAGATTTCTTTCCGGACTAATCCATACGTTGAAGATCGCTGATACGAATCGTTCCTCGCCTTTTTAAGTTTACTGTTTTTCGCCTACTCTTTAGCTTTTCTGCATACGCTCCCTACTCTGTTATGGATTTTTGGGTAATTCCATTTTTTAGTAAGACTACTCCCTTATCTAAAATTTATATTGATTGTCATCCTTAAGCAAGCTTGTCCCTCTACCTCCGAATATGCC
>JAQTUE010000065.1 GCA_028710415.1 Paludibacter sp.
ATTAATCAATTCAACCATGAAAGTATTTGTTATTTGGAATACAAAATTACTAAAAATTCAGAATTAATGTTCTAAATAATACGGTTTTATCTTTTTTTTAATTTTAAAGTTCAGTCAATCAGGTTTATATAGAATGTACGCTGAATTGTTTTAGGACTACATTTCCAAATACTTGCATAAAAACCGGATAAAGTGAAGAAATACGGCTTTTAATTGGATATTATTTCTGTGGCTCTGAATTCTTTTTCTACTTTCTATCTGCAATTTATTTAATCGGAATAAAATCCCTTATTCTGTTAAGTATCTCTTTTTTTAAATCTTGCAACATTCAATCCTTGACGACTTCCCGTTCGGTTATGGACAATCTGACTTTTGGTATGCTTTTGTTCTATGTTCAGATAAGGTTCAGATAAGGTTTAGATAAGGTTCAGATAAGTATTAAAACTTAATTCAATGCAATTTTAATGCAATAGATATGCATATAACATGCATCTATTTAGATACGTCGTATATGCATGTTATTAGCATTTTATATGCATGTTATATGCATATTATATATAACTTCACCTTATCTGAACCTTAATTGAACCTTATCTGAACATATACCAAATAACGGAGAAATTGAATTGTATGTTGATCAATAAACTACAAAAACAGTAACATTTGCATTGGTTTCAATTGTATTCCCCGATTATCAATTGATTTATAATACCAATGGAGTCTGGTATAATGTCTTTTTTAATGAGAATCGTAGTTTTATATGTAAAAGTTGATAGAATAAATCATGAATTTATAAATCAAGTTACATTAAAAGAGTATTTTTGCAGCGTAATTATTCTACTGTTTGCAGGATGAAATAATTCTTCGGTTTTTAAATCTGCATTACTTATGATGCATTATCAATTAAAACTTTATGTGGAAACTCAATCAATTTAATTATAGCCGTCGTCCTTCCGACACCATTCGAATTGGAAACCTGTTGCTGGGAGGAAGCCAGCCGGTGCGGGTACAATCGATGGCCAATACCGATACAAATGACATCCCGAATTCCGTTGCCCAGTGCTTGCGGATAGTGGAAGCGGGCGGGGAACTTGTACGCTATACGGCACAGGGAGTGCGTGAGGCGGAGAACCTGAAGCTGATACACGAGGCACTCAGGCAACAGGGGTGCGAGGTACCATTGGTCGCTGATATCCATTTTAATGCCAATGCAGCTGATGTGGCGGCACTGTATGTTGAAAAAGTACGTATCAATCCCGGAAATTATGTTGGAAGTATCAAGATTGGCGATTCCTCGGATTATACACAGGAGGAATATGAGCAGGAATATGAAAAAATAAGGGCGCGATTTATACCGTTCCTGAATATTTGCAAAGAACACCATACTGCCATTCGGATCGGGGTGAATCATGGTTCGTTGAGTGAGCGGATCATGAACCGGTACGGCGATACATCACGGGGAATGGTGGAGTCATGCATGGAATTCCTGCGGATATGCAAGGCAGAAAGCTTTCATAATGTGGTGATTTCGATGAAGACTTCCAATACGGTGATGATGGTGCAGACTGTACGGTTGCTGGTGGACGAAATGGCAAAGGAAGGCTTGCAGTATCCTTTGCATTTAGGGGTTACCGAGGCAGGCGATGGTGAGGATGGACGTATTAAATCGGCAGTTGGAATTGGAGGGCTACTGGCCGATGGCATTGGCGACACCATCCGTGTTTCGTTGAGTGAAGAACCTGAAGCCGAGATTCCGGTGGCCAAACAGTTGGTTTCATATATCGGGGAACGGGAGAATCATACCCCGATTGATGCCATTGAAAACATTCTTTATTCCCGTTATGAATACCGCAGGCGGAAAACTGTGGAAGCAGGGAATGTCGGGGGTGAAAATGTACCTGTAGTGATTGCCGGTGGCGATGGGCATCATGGTATAGTTCCAGATTATATTTTATCAGGTAAAAAGCTTTTAAGCTCCGAAGGAACCATTTATCCGGTTTATTCTGTGGACGAAATGCATGCCCTGGAACATGATACTTCCGAAGTAAAATTCTTAAACCTGTCCTATCCGGAGTTAACTGCACCCGTACTTGCAGTATTAACCTTACACACTGATGTGGTTGTACTGCTTCATACAAATCATAAAAACGGGGTAGGGGAGCAGCGGGCCTTTTTCCATGCCTTGATGAATGTGGGATGTACTGCACCTGTCATACTCTGCCGTGAATATAAGGAGAATGACTTGCAACAGCTACAGGTAAAAGCAGCCGCCGACCTGGGAGTGCTGTTCATTGATGGTTTTGGCGATGGAATATTCCTGCAAAACAAGGGAAGCATTTCGGTAGAAGAAATTAATTCAGTGGCTTTTGGAATCCTTCAGGCGTCGCGGGTACGTGTTACCAAGACTGAATTTATATCCTGTCCGGGTTGCGGCAGGACCATGTTTAACCTGCAAACGGTGATTGCCAGAATTAAGGAACGGACTTCGCACCTGAAAGGGTTGAAGATTGGGATTATGGGATGCATTGTGAACGGTCCAGGCGAAATGGCGGATGCCGATTACGGCTACGTGGGTGCAGGTCGCGGGAAGGTAAGCCTGTATAAAAAGAAGGAATGTGTCGAACGCAATATCCCCGAAGCGGAAGCGGTAGAGAAAATGATTGAATTGATTAAAGTGAATGGAGACTGGCACGAATAAATGGTTAAGAGTATAGATATTATCAGGATTTAATTACGTTGCCATTGAAAACAAAGGATTTACCACTAAACCACTAAGGCCACGAAGTTACACGAAGATTAAATTGATACTAATTCTTTTCTTTAAAAAGAAAGAACACAAAGGATAAAAGTCAAATATTTTATTTGTTCCTTCTATTATAGCGAATTATTGATTTTGAAAGATAAAAAACATTCATGTTTATATCTTTTTTATCTAACGTTTTATTTATTTTTTTTGTGTTCCTTAGTGTCCTTAGTGACTTAGTGGTGAGTTGTTATTTATTGTTCCAGCATTTCCAACTGGCAGCAAAGTACTTCACCGGTATGTTCATCGCGCAGGTGCAATCCATTTCCTTCGCAATACTTGTATGATTTGCATGCAGCACATTTGCCGGTACGGGTCCATGAACGGTCACGCATATTCAGGTAGCTGTTGTTCCAGACATCCCAGAAGTCATCAGTGTAAATGTTTCCTTGTATATAATCTGCCCGAAGGCTTGGACAGGCACTGATAGAACCATCCACAAGGACCGACCCAATATGTATTCCTGCCTGGCAAAAGAAAGGATTATCACGGACCTCCATTTCATACTTGCCCAGGTAGCCTTCGCAACCGTAGGATGCATGGATAATGCCCTCTTTTCGGGTTTGTCTGATAAATTCCATTAAACGTATAAAATCAGGGTTGGAGAGTTGAAGCAGGGGATTATCCTTTGCACGTCCTTTTGGAAAGACAGTGAATAGCCTCCATCGGTTGACCCCTTTGCTGATCAGTAAATCACGGATAGCTTCCAGATCATTAATGTTCCGTTTGTTGACGCAGGTAACAATATCATACATAAGATCGGGAGTAGAGGTGACAAGCTCGATGGCATTCATAGCTTTCTCCCACGAACCTTTTTTACCACGAAACCAATCGTGGGTTTCTGGATTCAGCCCATCCATGCTGATGGTGATGGAACGCAGTCCTGATTTTAATAATGTGCTGAACCGGACAGGTGTCAAACCATAACCATTTGTAACCATTCCCCATGGAAAACCACGCCTGTAAATCTCTTCACCGCATTTCTCCAGATCTTGACGCATCAATGGTTCACCACCTGAAATAACGACCATGATTTTGTTGGGTGTAACATGCGGGATCAGTGAATCAAGCGTTTTCAGAAAATCTTCCATGGGCATGTCGGGGGACAAAGCTTCCTTAGAACAATCGCTGCCGCAATGGATACAATTCAGATTGCAACGCAGGGTACACTCCCAAAAGAGGTAGGTCAGTTCATGGATTTTGCTTTGGTTTCGCTTATGTTGCCGGTAGAGGGAAAGGATAAGTTTCTTTTTTATTTCCACAGGATCTTATTTCTTTTTGAGTTTGATATCAATAGTCTTCACGGCTTTACCGGTATACCAGCCTTTGCCGCCGGATAATTCAGATTGTTTAAACAGTACGTCAGTTTGTTTCGGGTTAAAATCACCACCATTCGCTACTCCATCAATATCTTCCGCTTTTACTTTAAAAGTCAATTCCTCTAATGGAAAAGTCTGAAATTGAACGTCATATTTTCCGGCGCTATCGGTTTCTTTGACTGATATGGTGTCGGTATGTGTCACAGTAGAATCCTTCATTACCTGAGTCAGGGTTTGGGTAATGGTTACCCTTACATGTTGAACGGGTGTTGACGTGATGCTGTCGGTTACGGTCCCTTTAATTTCAAAATCCGCATGAGGGACACCGTATTCTACAGGCGGGTTGACTAAAATACAACCGGTTAATAAACTAATGAGTCCAAGAATAGCAACGATAATTTTGTCGTAAGGTTTAAGGATCAGTCTTTTCATTTCAGGGTATATGATTGGTTTGTGGAATTTTATGGATTGTGACAGTAGTGGCAGGAACAACTCCATACATGGGTGTAACTCCATAAGCCGGGACAGGTTCATCAGGTTTGCAGGATGTGACAAGAAAGAATGAAAACAGGATGGCAACTAACAATCTGTCATAAAGTTTTAAGGTTCGATTTTTCATTCTCTGTTTTTAAGTATGGCTGATAAACTATAGATGCAAGTTGATGCTCAAACGTTGCATGCACACTGAAAGTAATTGGATACTAAACAATTTAAGAACCTTACTTTCTTTTAATTAAAAAATTAACGCAACAAATGTATTAAATCATTTTTAAATTAACGATTATTTTTACTATTTATTCTGTTCATTTTCAAAATAGAATGAATGATGCGATTCAGCCACAATCCGGAACTTTTTTGTTATTTTTGCAACATAATCAGGTTAAACGCACAGGTGAAAATGAATAAACTCCTATTAATTGCACTAGTAACACTTTTCAATAGTTTACTGAATGCTCAGAACGGGTCCGATAAAAAGTACCTGTTGACCACAAATACCAATACAGTAGGGATATCCGTGCTCAGTCTGACTGATCCGTATCTTTCGCCATTAGTGTATACAGGCAATGGAATTCAGTATGAACATGTGAGTCGCAGGTTTTTAAATACGTCGAATACCAATTGGTCCATGCAAAGCAAGCTGGATTTTGAAGGCGGCTTTCTGTTGAATCCAGCGAAAACAAGTGCCATGACCTATATGGGAGTGGATTACAGTTGGGGGATGAATTATCATTTCAGGCCAATGAGAGGGCTGCTGCTTCTTGCAGGCGGAAACTGCAGTGTTGGGTTTGGGTATAAGGATGTGCCCCGGAATATAAATAATCCGGGGAATGTGGACCTTGCAACCAACCTTAATTTTTCTGGTGTGGCAGTTTATGACATTCCATTACGCCGAAGAACATTAAAGCTTCAGCTGGCTGTTGAAACACCCCTGATTGGCTGGATGTATGTCCCGTTAGCAGGTGCTTCGTATTATGAAATGTTTATGCTGGGTAACCTGTCCAATATATCCCACTTCAGTTCGGTTGTAAACAAACGAGGCATTAATCCGAAACTTACCGTTGATGTTCCGTTCAAACGAAATACCTGGCGTTTCGGGGTAGGCTACCAGGGACTTCAATATAAAGCCAATAATATGGTTTTCAGCAGGAACGAAATGAGCCTGATTATAGGCACTACATTTGACGTGATCAAATTTGGAGGGCGCATGAGGACTGCCCCAAGGGATTTTATTTCAACAAATGACTGAACTGATTCGTAATGCACAATTCATAATGCATAATTAAAAACTACCAACCATGAAAAAACAGGTTCTGATATTCATACTTACCCTTTTTCTGCTTCCTTCGTGCATGAACGAACCGGTGCAGCAACCCAATACCCACGAGGGGAACTTCCAGTCGTTGTGGAAAATAATCGATACACGCTATTGCTACCTCGATTACAAGCATATTAACTGGGACTCGGTTTACACGGTGTATCACCAAAAACTACCGTCGGCTACGACCGATGTGCAATTCTTTGATTTGTTGGGTGGCATGCTTGGCGAACTGAAAGACGGACATGTCAATCTCTACTCTGACTTTGATGTGAGCCGCTACTGGAAATGGTTCCAGGATTACCCAGCCAATTTTAGTTCAGACCTGATCTATACGTCACGTTACTTAGGCCAGAATTACCGGATTGCAGGTGGACTGCATTATGGGAAAATTGATAATGGCCGTATCGGATATATTTATTGTGGCAGCTTTTCAGATCCTGTCTCGGACAGCAACATGGCCAATGCCCTGAATTCATTCTCAACCTGTCATGCCCTGATCATTGATGTCCGGGATAATGGCGGCGGATCGTTGGATTATTCCAAACAGCTGGCTTCTTACTTTTTCAAGAGGGATACAGTCACAGGATACATCCGGCACAAAACAGGTGATGGGCATTCTGATTTCTCAACCCCGGTGGAAATAGTAACCCCGGCACATAAAACCATTCAATGGCAACGACCGGTAGCAGTATTGACCAACAGGATGTCGTTCAGTGCAACAAATGATTTTGTGAACAGGATGACCCAGGCCCCCAATGCCATTATTGTTGGTGACAAAACGGGTGGAGGTGGCGGCCTGCCGTTATCAAGCGAATTACCAAATGGATGGTTGGTACGGTTTTCATCATCCCCTATGTTCAATGCTGCTATGGAAAATACTGAATTCGGCATTAATCCGGATATATCAGTAGCCTTAAAAGCCACCGACCAGGCAAGTGGGATAGATACCATCATTGAACGGGCAATAGCTGCGTTGAAGTGATTGGTTGATTGGTTAATTAGTTAATTGGTTGACTGGTTAATTAGGTTGATTGGTTGAATAGTTAATTAAGTTGATTAGTTGGCAGGATGAATGGTTAATTAGAAAAAGAGAAAAAGGTTAGCATGTATAAAGCTCAATCTGTGTAAATCTGAGCTCAATCTGTGAAAATCCGTATTGAATCTGTGAAAATCAATTTTAAATTTGTGGAAATAAGTCTTTAATGAAGAAACTCAAGATAACAGAAATGAACCGCCTCACAACAGAGGAGTTCAAAGAACAAACCAAGACGCCACTCGTGGTAGTGTTGGATAATGTACGAAGCCTGCACAATGTAGGCTCTATATTCCGGACTTCCGATGCCTTCCTGGTGGAAGCTGTATACCTGTGTGGTATCACCAGTACCCCGCCTCATGCCGAGATACACAAAACAGCACTGGGAGCAGAGAATACTGTCGAATGGAAGCATTATGAGGATACCCACGAGGCACTGACAGCCTTAAAAGCCAATGGATATATAGTTTATGCCATTGAACAGGCTGAGGGCAGTACAAAGCTTCCCAGCTTAAAACTGGATGTCTCAAAGAAATATGCCGTTATCCTGGGCAATGAAGTAAAAGGGGTGCAACAGAGTGTGGTGGATGCCTGTGATGGATGCATTGAGATACCGCAGTTTGGTACCAAGCATTCGATGAACGTAAGTGTGACGGGAGGGATTATCATCTGGGAGTTCTTTAGATTAATGACTAAATAACCCCTAACCCCTAAAGGGGGATAAGAAATAACAGTATCAACAAAAGATATAATATGAAAAATGACTGGAGAGATAAACTTAATGAAATTAAAAGTGAAGTGCCGCAAATAGCAGAAACACCACCTGAGACAATTATAAAACCGGCTAAGAAACGTCAGTCAGAACCGTTACGCGTGGAACTGGACAAACGCAAAGGCAAAACAGCGACTTTGGTTACAGAATTCCAGGGCATGGACAGTGAATTGAAAGAACTGGCCAAGACACTGAAAGTAAAATGCGGTGCTGGCGGTTCCTCACGTGACGGAGAAATACTGGTGCAGGGAGATTTCAGGGTAAAGATTGCTGAGATTTTGCTGGAAATGGGGTTTAAGGTGAAGAAGATAAACTTTAAATGAGGATTTGTTCAACTGAAATGTATCCCAGAGAAAATTGCATAGAACTTTGTCTGTAAAATGAATGTTTAATAAATGGGTTATTTCGACAAGAAATATATTGAATTTTATATAAATAGCTATTTTTAATGTGGTTGAATAGTTCTATGTTTAAGCTATTTACATTATGATAAAGAAAATTTATATTGATACTTCTGTTTTTGGTGGATACTTTGATAAAGAGTTTGAAAAGGAAACAATCCCCTTTTTTCAAAGAATATTAGAAAAAAGAATAATCATACTGATTTCTGAAATGTTGGGACTTGAATTATACAGAGCACCTGAATATATACTTGATTTATTCGAATCAATACCTGAAGATTTGATAGAAAGAGTAGAAATGACAGACGAAGTAAAAGTACTAGCTGAAAAATATATTTATGAAAAGGTAGTAGGAAGAACAAGTCTTCCTGATTGTCAGCACATTGCAATGGCAACGATTTACAAAGCAGATGTATTGGTTAGTTGGAATTTTAAACATATTGTGAATTTGGAACAAATAAGAGGCTATAACTCTATTAATTTCAGGGAAGGATACCCAATGATAGAAATTAGAACACCTAAAGAAATTTTTAATTATGAAAACGAATAATAAAACGGATTTATTGATACATTTACGGGAAATCCGTGATCAAATAAGTCATGAAATCAAGGATATGACTTTTGAACAGGAGAAAGAATATATTCAGACTCAATTGGCTGAATTGAAATTGAGTAAACACAAACGGAAATTACCTGTTTGAAAAAGGAATAAATGTAGATGGATAGTCTTATTCAAATGTTGAAAATGATGACCGATAATGATTCAATAAAATCCGATTTAATTGTACTAACGGAAGATCAAATCGCTATGCTTCAATTGAGTGAGCTTGATATTCAAAACAGCAATTTAATTACTCAAAAGGAATTAGATAAAATTGATTTCAAATGGCTACAAGTGAAGTGATTGAATTGCTTAAAAAGTATATTCTACTTTTAAATACAGAAGGAATTTCTGTATATAAAGCTTATTTGTTTGGAAGTTATTCCACAAATACTGCTTCCGAAATGAGCGATATTGATGTAATGATTGTTTCGGATAAGTATGATGAGACAGACGATGAGGCATCAGGAAAAATGTGGAAATTGACTAAAAATATTAATACGAAGATAGAACCTTTTTTGATTGGTAAGAATAAATTTAATGATGACAGTTATTCTCCTTTGGTGAGCATGATTAAATCAAATGGAATTGAGATCTCTTTAGCTTGAATTCAAAAAATAAATTATAGAACGATAACTGATTTTTGAATGAACTTTTTTCTGATGTATTAGTTTAATTCAAATCGATATAAGTATATTTGCAACAAATAATGTATTCACTTCCTGATATGATACACACTGTAAAAATTGACGACTCTACACGCAACGGGAAGAAAATCATAACTGATTTACGACGTTACCGAAAAGGTGTGGAGTTTGAAAATCCGGCTTTATCGGGAGTTATTCCTGAAGGATATGTAACTTCGGAGGAGTTCAGAAAGATAGCAAAGGAGAAAGTGCAAAAATTTTATGATGATATGGTGGTTATTCCTGAAGGATATATGACAGCTGAAGAGTTTGGAGTTGAATCAAGAAAAGATTTAGATGAAATTTGCAAAAAGCATGGTATTTTTCATTTATAACCTAAGATGATACAAAGACATTTATATCCAACGAATCATATCAAACCATACAACTATAGCCGGAACAGAATAGTTTCGGCTATTTTTAAAGATAGACATTCTTTACTTATGAATTATGCATCCAAAAATCTGAATTAATTCTTATGCTCAACATCTATCGTGCCTCCGCCGGATCGGGCAAAACATACCGGCTTACGCAAGATTACATTCACCTGTTGTTTGATCCACATAAGGAGCGGGCGCATCGGCGTATCCTGGCGGTAACGTTTACAAACAAAGCCACCGACGAGATGAAAACACGCATTTTGAAAGAATTGCATGCGTTATCGCAGGGTGAACAATCGGATTACCGAAAAGGCCTGACGGAGAAGTTTCGCATGGACGAAGAGACGGTAAACCAACGGGCAAAACATATCCTTACTACCATACTGCACGATTTTTCCTCTTTTTCTATCAGCACCATCGATCGGTTCTTTCAACAGGTTATCCGTTCATTTGCCCGGGATATTGGAGTTCACGGAGGATATAACCTGGAACTGGATAACTCTTCAACCCTGGAACAATCGGTGGATAACCTGTTTCTGGACCTGTCGAAAGACGAGAACAAGCAACTGTTGCAGTGGCTCACCAGTTATGCCGAAGAACGCATTGAACAATCTGAGAACTGGAATATGCGTGGCAATATTATGGAACTTGGAAAAGAGATTTTCAAAGAAAGCTACCAGCACAAAGCCGAAGATACCAATCGTAAATTGCATGAAAGGGAGTTCCTGAGCAATTACCGGAAAAGCCTGCGTGATATTAAAACCGGTTTTGAAGCCAAGGTAAAACAAACTGCCACCACCGGGTTGAATATTATGGCCAGGAACGGACTCACTCACGAAGACTTTTCATATAAGACTACCAATACACTTGAGAAACTGATTAAGGGAAAGCTGGAAATAAGCAACCGGTTTATAAGCTATGCCGACGATGTAAGTAATTGTTATACCAAAACGAAGCCTCAGGACATTAAGAATGCCATTGAAACAGCCTATCAGGGTGGCTTGCAGAAATGTTTTGTTCAATTGGTGGAGTTGTTCCAGGTTGATATTGTAACTTATAATTCGGCAGTAATGGTGCTGAAACATATCAATACGCTTGGTATTTTGTCGGATCTGGCAGTACAGATCAAGAAACTGACAGACGAACAAAACACCATGTTGATTTCTGATTCGAATATGCTGCTGAATAAAATTATTGATAACAGCGATACTCCTTTTGTGTATGAAAAGACGGGAATCCACATTGATAATTTTATGATTGATGAATTTCAGGATACTTCCATACTACAGTGGAAGAACTTTCTGCCACTCATGTCGAATAGCCTTGCAGCTGGAAAGTTTAACCTGGTAGTGGGCGATGTAAAACAAAGCATTTACCGCTGGCGTAATTCAGACTGGAAGTTGCTGGATGAACAGGTGCTTACTGATTTCCGTCCGGAACAACTGAATGAGGAAAATCTTGAGACGAACTGGCGCAGTGATAAGAATATCGTTGATTTTAATAATTCATTCTTTCGAAGGGCTGCCCAATTACTTCAAACGAAACTGAACGAAAACCTGAAAGCAGTATTGCCGTTGTATCCTTCCCTGGAAGCATTGACGTATAAAATTGAACATGCCTACGCTAATATCCATCAGCAAACTTCGACCAAAGCAGGTGTAGGAAGGGTACAGGTAAATTTTATTGAACGCGATGAAAACGAAGATGGCTGGAAGGCTGAGAGCCTGAACAGATTGCCCTCCCTGTTGGAAGACTTGCAGGAGAGAGGTTATCGCCCGGCCGATATTGCTATATTGGTGCGTACCAACCGGGAAGAACAGGATGTGATTCATAAATTGCTGAATTATAAAACAACTACGGAAGCAAAAGCTAACTATTGTTACGACATTATGGGTAACGAGGGTTTGCTGATTGGAACAGCTGCATCCGTGAGGTTTGTCCTGGGCCTATTGCAACTGTTTGTCAATCCATCGGACAGCATTCAACAAACAATCGTGAACTATGAATATGCGCGGGGAAGACTACATAAATCAGAAAACGAGGCTTTAAATGCTTGCTTTACAATTGATCAATTGAAAGGTGACGTATTCTCAACGCTATTTACTACAACTGAAAATGTTGCGCTTCAACAGGTTCAACACAGTTCCCTGTATGATATGGTGGAGCAAATTATATCACTTTTCGGAATAGGAGCATGGCATAATGAAGCAGTGTTTGTACAGGCATTCCAGGATGTGGTTTTCCGTTATACGACCGGAAAGACTGCCGACCTGAACAGTTTCCTTACATGGTGGAAAAAGAACGGTATGAAACAATGCATTTCAACGCCCGATAACCAGAGTGCCATGCGCATTATGACAGTGCATAAATCGAAGGGACTGGATTTCAAAGTGGTTATTATGCCTTTCTGTGATTGGGATTTGGACAGTAGGATGCGAAATATACTTTGGTGCGAACCCACAGCAGCTCCATTCAATGAATTGCCTTTGCTGCCCATTGAATATGGATCCAAACTTGGTCAGTCCATATTTGCCGAGAACTATTTTGATGAACAAATGCACCTGTTCATTGATAGCCTGAATGTAGCTTATGTTGCCTTTACCCGTGCCAAGAATGAATTGATTTGCATGGCTCCAGCTGCTAAGAAAGAACCTGAAAGCCTGGATAAAATAAATTCCTTATCCGCAGTGCTGACAGCATGCTTTAGCGTTCAGACTCCAGGGCTGGATACGGAGATTATATCACTATCCAATCCTTTTAACGAAGAATCAAAGGTTTTTGAATTGGGTGAACCTACCAGGGCTGTATACAATGATAAACCAAATACTGATATCAACGAAAAGGTTACGGTATATCCTTCGGTTAGCAGTGATGACAGGTTGCGAATCCGCCATCAAAGCCTGGAGTACTTATTGGAAAACCAACAATTGACTGATAGCCGTTTGAATTATGGTCTTATCATGCACGATATTCTGAAGCAGATCACTCATAAATCCGACCAGCCAAAAGCTATTGGTGATCTTGTGCGTAGTGGCCGTATCAGTGAAGCAGAGAGTAAGACAATTGAAGACGAAATGCAGCAATTCTGGAATTTAACCGAGCAATACAACTGGTTTGCATTGGATGCCCGAGTCCTGAATGAAACTACCATTCTTATCCCCACCGGTGAACAGTATCGTCCTGACCGGGTTGTGATCCGTGGGAAGGAAGCAACGATTGTAGATTATAAATTCGGTGATAAAGAAAGCAAGACATACCTGCAACAGGTAAAGCAATATATGAATTTAATTACTGAAATGGGTTATCAGACCTGTGGATATGTTTGTTATGTGAGCCTGAAGAAAGTAGAAACAGTAATCTAAATCCCTGAATGAAGCGGCAGAATTTCATAATTGAAATTCTGCCGCTTCTTTTTTTTGACTTTGTTTAGTGGTTTCATTTTCACATCACTCACTATAATAAACCATTTTCTTTATAATATCTTACTATCTTTTCTTTCCCTCGTTTGACAAACTCTTCACTTGTAAAATATCCATCAGGTTTAACTCCAACTGTTGATTGATTTTCAAATTCAACAGAAGTATGGTGACGACATAACTCATCCATTAAATTTTTACCGGTTGGTGTGCTGTCATTTGTTTT
>JAQTUE010000066.1 GCA_028710415.1 Paludibacter sp.
CATTATAACTGACTGGTAATTAGCTATAAAGATACAAAATTTCAAGGTCTTTTCCAAATAAAATGATTGCTATTTTACTGAATATCAAATAATTATATCGCTATATAATTTTTGTCATGTACTAAAGAAAAAAGATTAAAGACCAATCCTTTCAGCTAAAAGTATAGTGTCGT
This sequence comes from Paludibacter sp., assembly GCA_028710415.1. GTDB lineage: Bacteria > Bacteroidota > Bacteroidia > Bacteroidales > Paludibacteraceae > Paludibacter. The sequence goes on from JAQTUE010000066.1 coordinate 174, forward strand.
GCCGAATCTAAAGAAGGTGCAGTACTTAACACAAACACGCCTAACCTTTAAATATTGGGTTAGACGTGTTCAGAAAAACTATTTATACAAGTTGTATTTCTTAAATATTCAGTTCAACCAGATTGTAAAGTTGAGTCGTTCATCAGCCAGTCAGCTAGTGATTTGACGGATAGCATCTTTTACATCGTATACTGGCATCTTGCACAGGTTATTCTGGCATACATACAGGGTGGTTTCACCGTCGATTAATTTTCCTTCCAGCAGCGACAGGTTGCCTTCGGTTTTACCTCCCGCCAGAAAAACATTGGGGAGATACCAGGTATCCAGTTCAATGCGTTTAGCCTCATAATCCTTTCCTACAATAGCCACAAAGAAGGGTTCTACAGCAAACCAGGCCATCAGGATATCCCAGTTGGCATAATAAATCTCCCCATTGATGGCATGAGTCTTTACATTGTTCAGCATTTTGCGGGCTGTACGGACATATTCTTCGTCATAGAAATAACGGCCCAGGATAAAGAGGTTCTTTGCCATTTCGGAATTTGAGGAAGATATCACATTGTCCGAGATCTCCATTTTACGGGCAATCAAGGACGGATCGAGGTCGGAAGTGTAAAAGAACATGCTACTGGTTGGATCATAGAAATGGTCGAGGACGTAGTGGGTAAGCTGTTGTGCCTCTTCGAGCCAATTTTCACTGAAAGTAGCCTGGTATAAAGAAATGAATGCCTGGATGGTAAAGGCATAATCATCTAAAAAAGCATGGGTGGAAGCCTTGCCATCCTTGTAACTCCGATAAAGCCCGGAGTCTTCGGATTTGAGTTTAGAATTGATAAAAGCAGCATTGTTGAGGGCACTATCCAGGTATTCCTTCTCGTTGAAGGTCCGGTATGCATCCACATACGCCTTTAGCATCAGGGCATTCCACGCTGTCAGTATCTTGTCATCGGTAGCCGGACGTACGCGGTGTGATCTTTCGGCAAGCAACAACTTCTTGGCTTCCAGCACACGGCTTTCCAATTCGTTTTCAGAAATCAGGTATTTATTCAGGATCCGTTCGTGGTCCCCCGATTTAAATAGTATATTCTGTGCATTCTCCCAATTTCCCTTCTCAGTAACATGATAATAATCGATCATCAAGCCGGCATTGTTTCCAAGTATCCGTTTGAATTCGCCATAGCTCCAGGTGTAAAACTTACCTTCCTCACCTTCACTGTCGGCATCCAGGGAAGAAAAGAAACCTCCTTCGGATGAAGTCAACTCCCTCTTACAGAATTCAAGGGTTTCCGAAACCACAGTTTTGTAGCTAAAATGGCAGGTTTTCTGATAGGCTGCCGAATACAGGCTCACCAGCTGGGCATTGTCGTAAAGCATTTTTTCGAAATGAGGCACTTTCCAGTACTCATCGGTAGAATATCTTGAAAAACCACCGCCAATCTGGTCATAAATGCCCCCTTCCGCCATTTTGTTCAGGGTTACAAGGACCGCTTTCAAGGCATCTTTCTGTTTGGTAAGGTAATTCAGGTGGAGCAGGAACTGCAGGCTCACAGGCATGGGGAATTTAGGTGCATTGCCGTAACCCCCTTGCGAAAAGTCGATGTTGTTTTTCCATACCGCAAAGATATCATCGAGGTCATTTAAAAAGAATTCTGTATTATCGGCCGTTTTATAGATCATTTCGTTGGAACGTACCCCTTCGGTCAGGAAGTTAGCCTGTTCCTCAGCTTTATCGGGATGAAGCTTGATAAAACCTGATACCTGGGTGAGCATGTCCATCCATCTGTCTTTTGAGAAATAAGTACCCCCATAAATCGGACGACCATCGGGCAAGGCAATGCAGTTCAACGGCCAGCCACCTTTGTCGGTAAGCAACTGAACGGCTGTGAGGTAAACCTTATCGATATCAGGTCGTTCCTCCCGGTCCACTTTGATGGATACAAAATGTTCGTTCATAAAAGCGGCCACTTCTTCATCTTCAAAGCTTTCGTGTTCCATCACGTGGCACCAGTGGCACGCAGCATAGCCAATGCTGATAATGATTGGTTTCTGTTCAGTACGGGCCTTGTCAAGCGCCTCAGGTCCCCAGGGAAACCAATTGACAGGATTATGCGCATGCTGCAGCAAATAAGGGCTGCTCTCATGACTGAGCCGGTTGGTAAATTTGAATGTCGTTGAATTCATAGTCTATTTAAATTAAGGTTCGGGGTTATAGGGTTCATGTTATTCCGCATGCTAAGAATCTTTTAATAATGAATTATTTATATTGTCCACAGTAAACCCAGGTAGGTGGTTGTAAATTGCTCATTTATCAGGCTATGTCCCACAGAAAAAATCACATGAAACTTATCCGAAGCATTGAGTGATCCACCCACATTAAAACCCATCGCCTGATTACCAGCCACTTCATCGGCAGTATGATAATAAAGTTCCCCACCCAGGGTGATGACCTTTGAAAAGTCATACTGCACTTCCCAGCCTGTAAAAAGCCAGTTCTGGTTGTAAGTACCGGGATTTATCCAATACCCGGCCCCACCGTATGTGGTGAACTTACCCCAGCTTTTCTGTGCCCACAAGGGAATAAACAATTGCGTCAATCCATTCCCGAACTGATTGTTGTGAATGGTGGGTATTTCCAGGATTGGGAAAGTGCCAAGTTGAGGCATGTTTTCAGTCTCCTGAATAAACCGGTATTTCACTCCCAGTTCAGTATAGGCATAGCCCAGTTTAAAGCCGTTCATTGCAGTATAATTATAATTCAGTGGCACGATAAGGTGCACCTGAACATTCCGGACCAATCCGTAGTTCACTTCAACATGGGGGCTGGTGCCTGAAGAGCCATCGGCCCTGAATGAATTAATGCTGGAAATATAATACTCCCAATGGTTCAGATCGACAGGCTGTGGATCGTCGGTATTAAAAGGCGGTCCCGCAAATGCCTGTTGAATGGTCAATAAAGACAGAAATCCTGTACTGATTAAAATTTTAAAGATCCCCTTACCCATAGTTCATTCATTAGAAAGTTTATTTGACGTTGGGTTCGATGGCCATTTACTTGCACCATAGATGAATAAATAAACCAGTAACAGCGTCATTGCAAAATCAGTCCGGTATTCGTGAGCAAACGGCCAGAACCCTTTATCCATCAATATCGGCCATTTGGTAGTAACAAATGCAACCAACATGATACTGAAAAGGGGTATGGAAGCCAGCCTGACCAGCATTCCCAGAACGATGAGCGTACCACATATAATTTCAAAAGTCCCGGTGAAATAGGCCCAAAAAGCCGGATCACTGAAACCTATTTTTAAGAATCTGCCTGTCCCCAATAATTCGGGGAATAAATACTTTTGAATACCTTCGGTCAGAAAGATAAGACCTACAACCAGCCGGACCAACAGTGCCCGGTTATCCCCCTCATTGCTAAAGAAGAATGTCAATAAACGATTCCCGGCTTTCATAGTTGTACCTGTTTGAAAACGAACGATATTATTTTAATTAAGATTGTTTTAATTAAAGTGAATTCTATCCATATAACAAAAAAGTATTCAATGTGTTTTTACAGGGAAGAAAAGTAGGAGGGAAGCGCTAAAAAAAATCAAGGCTATCCGGGTGGATAGCCTTGATAAATATAAAGTTACAACAATTTCAGGTACAAAGAAATTTTAAACTGCTAAAGATTTAATGGAAAACACGAAATTTAATTTATTGAATGGCTAATGTTTTACAATCGAATTGATATCACTGCTTTCCAGGATCTTCTTATCGTAGCCATTTAAAGCAACATAAATCATGGCTTTACCCAATGTCTGAGAATCAGTAACCATGCTTTCAATGTGTTTCAATATGAAATAGAATGGTTTGAAAAGAGAATACATCACCCTGTAAAGCCTGGTCTTTGACCTGACACCCTTCATGGGTTGTATGTATCCGGGCCTGAACATGTAGGCAGCCTTAAAGGGCATTTTCAGCAATTCATTTTCTGTCTTTCCTTTTACCCGGGCCCACATAATCGACCCTTTCCCGGTACTGTCGGTACCGGCTCCTGAGATATAGCAAAAAGTCATTTCTTTATTCAGGTTTAATAATACCGTGGCCACATGCAGCGTTAATTCATAAGTCAAGGTATTGTATTCTTCTTCTCCCATGCCCGCGGAGGATACTCCCAGGCAATACAGGCAAGCATTATAACCGGTTAATTCTTTGGCACTGGGAGCCAGGTCAAACATATTCAGATGAATAATTTCCTTCAACTTAGGATGGGTCACCCCACTGGCCTGACGGTTTATAACTAAAACTTCTTCAACAAGATCGGTGTTCAGGCATTCGTTTAAAACGCCCTGGCCTATCATACCGGTGGAACCAAATAGGATAACTTTTAAATTCATAGCTTATATTTAGATTGTTTTTTTGTCTGATTCGATTTAAATTCCCAATGATAAAAAAGGAAGTCTTGTTTTTATTCAAATATTTACTGAACAGGTAGTTAAAACTTTAAAATAAATACATTACCCATGCACGATAATGTATTTATTTTAAATGGCTGTTGCAATTCAAATATCCAACCTAGTAGCACATCTCAACAATTTTAGCCACATCGGCAGGAGCAACTTTTTGACGTTCTCCTAACCCAAGCCAGCCCCTGGCAGTAAACCTTTTTGATATCTTCTCGGCGGCACCTGAATAATCAGGAGTATATTCCGACAGACGGGTTTTGATACCTATTGAATGAAAGAATTCTTCTGTTTTATCAATGCCTGCCTGTGCTTTTTCGTCAATAGTACCAGTTGTTATTCCCCAAATACGCTCGGCATATTGGGCTAACTTTTCCTTTTTAGCCTCTATGTTATACCGGTAATGGCTGGGTGCAATAATAGCCAGTGTGCAGGCATGGTCAATTCCAAACATTGCAGTCAGTTCATGGCCAATCATATGCACTGCCCAATCCTGGGGAACGCCCTGTCCAATCAATCCATTCAGCGCCATGGTACAACACCACATAAAATTGGATGCCGCATTATAATCCGAAGGGTCTTTTAAAATAGCGGGTGCCACTTCGACCAGGGTTTGAAGTATGCTTTCAGCAAACCGGTCCTGCAACATTGCATCATTCGGATAAGTCATGTATTGTTCCAACACATGGGTGTAGGCATCAGCCAGTCCGTTTGCAATTTGATTTTTGGGGATAGAACTGATTACCTGCGGATCGAGTATTGAAAACAGGGGGTATAAGGCAGGGCCACCGGCAGCCAGTTTTTCTTTGGTTTCCTTGCGGGTAAGCACAAAACCTGAATTCATTTCGGAACCGGTAGCCGGCAGGGTAAGAACCGAGGCAAAAGGCATTCCTTTCAGGATTGGTTTTCCGGATGTCAATAAGTTCCAGGGAGTTTCTTCCTCGTATACAGCGGCAGCCGATAAAAACTTGGTGCCATCGATCACAGACCCGCCTCCAACAGCCAATAAAAAAGTTATCTTCTGAGATTTAATAACCTGCAGGGCTTTCATTAAAATGGCATATTCCGGATTGGCTGGGATACCACCAAATTCCACCACTTCAAAACCAGAGAGTGCCTTTAAAACCTGATCGTAAACTCCATTGGTTTTAATACTTCCTCCTCCGTACAGCAAAAGAATTTTAGCTTTTGCGGGAATTTCTTTAGCAAGATTTGCAATCTTATCTTTACCGAAAATGATCTTTGTTGGGTTTTTAAATTCAAAATTGTTCATGTTGTTATTCTTTTAGGGTATTGTATAATATATAAATTCATTTGTTCATCATTCCATCCTGTGCAACCACTGTTGTAACCTTATTAAACCTAATTGAATTATGTATTTAACTTTCAAGAGGCGTTGTTACACTGCGATAGAAACAGTACATATCCAATAATGTTCATATTGAAGATTGTAGGTTGTTATCGTTTCCATCAATCCATTCAGTCGAAAATTTACTCCAACCGGGTATTTACAGCAGACTTATAATCATTGCTAAAACCTGTATGGGCTGTAAAAATATATTTTGCATGAGGTAATTCATTTATTTTATGAAAGGACTGAATGGCTGTTTTCATGTCTGCGCTGAAGAACTTGTTGGGCCTATCCAATTTTCCATTTTTCAAGCCGAAGGCATCACCCACAAATAAGCAGGAGTCGTTGACTAAATAACTCATGGAGCCGGTTGTATGGCCAGGGGTCATAATAGCATGAATCGTTACATTTCCTACCTGAACAATCTGATGGTCATTTAGCAGGGTATATTCTTTCCTATCAAGTTTATTATGGAAAAAAAGAAGTTTTGTTTTAGTGCCATTAATCATTTGTTCCTCATCCATTGACAGATACACCCTGGCAGTTGGAAATAATTTTAGAGCACCCACATGATCCCCATCGGAGTGAGTTAAAAAAACTGCAGTTACTTTTCCGGGGTCAATGCTTAGTTTCTTAAGCCCTTCCAAAATAACTGCCGCATCATTTCCTGCATCAATGGCTACAAACTTGTCACTGTCTTTAATCAGAAACATATTGACAAAAGAATCCCGGATAGTATAAACATTATGCACCACTTCCCCGGTTTCAATTACTTTCATTTGTTTCATTTCCGATTTCATTTTCAGCATGAAACCACCCATTACCAATGCCAGCAGGACAACAACTGCACCAATCACTATTAAAATCCGTTTGACTGTTTTGTTCATAAATTGATTTTTTTATTGTTTACAAATTATATTGTTTAAAAAGATAGATTTCTATTCATTCATCATAAATCAGGAATCCTTTTGATGTTTTATTTTTCTTGTTTCTTTATTTTGAAAATAGTGGGAATAAATTTTGGGACTTTCTGCATATATAGCCTGTATTCCGGATATTTTCCACAACTGATCTGCTCGGTTAATTTTGAACTTCCAATAAAGATCAGTATCAGCAATAAAGGCCCCGGTAAAGTCCAATTGATTAAACGGCCGGAAGCAGATACCCCGAAAAAATAAAAAGTAACCCAGATTAACTGTTCAGATAGATAATTGGGATGACGTACATAGTTCCAGAGCCCTTCCGAGAGGAATCCTTTGGCTAATGAACCGGAAAATCTACTGTCCTGTATAATTTTATTCTGTTTTTGTTTGTGAAATTGATACAGCTGATTATCTGCAACTGTTTCAATCAGAATAAAAAGAGCCATAAAAAATGCTGCCAGTATATCCGTTTCCGAGAGTATTTCAGAGTTATATTCTGCTGCGAGTAGGAGTGGAGTGGAAAAAAGAAAAATCACCACGTTTTGATACAATGAAATGAACAGCAAATTAAACAAGGTAAATCGACCTTTCTTTTGGAAGAAGGGAAATTGCCGGAGAATACCCCAACGATAGTCTTCTTCACCTTTCCAGGGTAGGATGGAATAGCCTCCTTTGCGGTAAAAATTGTAACTCAAGCGAATTCCCCAGACTGTAACAAGCATGGTCATTATCCAGAGTCGAGGCGAGGAAGGAACTGCCAATAAAGTAATCCAGCTATAAACTATCGGCAACAAGCTCCAGACTTTATCAACCTGGCTGAAATTACGGGTCAATTGGCTTGTCACAAAACATACAATTGCCATGCAGAGCATAATAGAAACCCATAAACGGATGAGATGACCTAAAGCGGTTTCGTCGGTTAGAAGAAAATGCCATTCATTTGCAAATGGAATAAGTAGAATTAAATTCATAGTCATTTTCAAAAGAATGATTTTAATACATAGGTTTAGAAATGATATCTAATTTAAGAAAATATGTTTACTTAAATTATACAAAAAATGAAACAATGAAAACTACCAATAAGTTGTAAAAAAGTTGAATTTTAAAAAAGGAATGGGATAAACATCCGGGTATGTTTCATATAATTGAGGTATTTATCGCCAAAATACCTGATGCATTCCTTTTCATCAAAGCGGGAAGTAATATAAAGAAAATTGGTTGATAGTAATGCAATTACAAAGAGTGTAATTGTTGGGTGTTTCAAAAATACTGCCCATGTTACAAAGATTAAAGAGGCATAAAGGGGATGCCTGATGTGTTTAAAAACTCCGGTGTCGATCAATTGGGTTGTTTTCTCAAATCCAAAGAGGTTCTTTTCATCCCTGATTGCATTGGGCTTGCCGATTCTTTTGATCAGCAGCAGTCCGGTGATGACCAGGTATAACGAATACACCAACAGTATCCAGGAGATAATCTGATTGATGCTAAAGGGATCAACAAACAAGTATTTATAGTTGGAGGCCAACAGCCAGGCCATGCATTCCCAACTGAAGAAACGGTAAAAACCATGACTCCTAGTATTAAACAGGGTACGCCATGATATAGCAATTATAATCAAACTAAGAAACCCAAAGAGCATTCCTGTTGGCATACTGATAGTTTTTATATTAAAATCAGAATCGTTATTATTAATTATCTCTTTGCACTACGAAGCCAGGCCATGTACATCTTGACTTCTGTATAATTTAGAAAGGCACTCAACATTTCATAAATAGAGCCTGTATCGGACCCTTTACGAATTAAATCGGAGGCTTTTTCCCGTTTTTCAGGGGTAATGAATTCATTAATGTCAAGCTCCTGGCTAACGATAAATTTTTCAAGATGACCGATAATCGTTGTTTGATTCAAATTACGGGTGAACGCTATCTCATCAATGGTTTTTCCCTGGTTGTACATGTTCAGGCTGGTACGCATGGTTTCACCAACAGGTTTCTTTTCTGCTTTTTCTTTTTTATTACTTACTTTTTCATGTATTAGTGATTGTAGATTATGAGCTTTGCTATATTCCTGAATCACATGCAAAAAGGCAGGTCCGTATTTCTCTACTTTCGCAGGACCAAAACCGCTTATCTGGAGTAATTCTTTCTCATCCTGAGGCAGGTAATCGGACATTTCGTTCAGAGTCTTGCTTCCTGCAACCAGGTAGATTGGTAAGTCATGGGGTTCACAAAGCTTGTTGCGAAGTTCGATCAATTCGTAATATAACTGGACCTGTCGCGTTTGCAAAGGTTTTGTGGAAGCATTCTTAGCATAGGCATTCACATTGAAATCAGGCATCATAAAGGTGTTTTTCAGGATAAAATAATCCTCGACCGTAAACTTCATTTTCAACCCCTTCATCAAGAAGCTTTTTTGGGAAATATTCGAGAAAATCATTCTCATTCCATCGTTATAATCGGTAGCATGCATTTTACTGTCGGTGGTTGCCGGCGACTGGCGTAAGGTTTCCTGCAGGTTATTCATTTTAGTACTGAAAAAGTCCACTGCAGCAGAGAATCTTTCCTGCAAATACTCTTCAACTACCGGACGGTTGTCCAGAATTCCCTGCAACTGATGCTGGAACTTCCGGGCAATCTCTTGTAAGGATTGTGTCTGGCTTAAAATATTACTCAAATAAGGCAATGTTTCATCGTTGTAGGAAGATTTTACTTCTTCCGTTTCATGAAATAAACGGGATGCCTGGCCGACTACATTGTTGAAATCGAACAAATGCATCAGGATAAAGTTACGATACAGATTCTTTGATTTATCAAGTTGCAGTTCAAGTTCTTCAACAGGCAGTTTATTTCGTTCATGTTCCACAATCTGCCGGTCATTCTGAATGCTGGAAGGATTGATCTTACTCAATAATACCATGCCTTCCAATGAACGGCAACGGCTTAAGGCAACGTAAACCTGCCCGGCAGCAAATGCAGCACCTGCATCTATGACTGCTTTATCAAAGGTCAATCCCTGGCTCTTGTGAATGGTAATAGCCCATGCCAGGCGTAACGGATACTGAATGAATTTTCCCAGTTCCTCTTCCTCTATTTGTTTGGTGGTTTGATTGGTTGAATACCTGATATTTTCCCAGACGCCCTTTCCAAGTTCAATAGCATCATAATCATCAGGACATTTGATGGTTATGGTATCCTGTCCAATGCTTTTCACAACACCGATCTTACCGTTAAAGAACCTTCTTGGAGTCTCAGTATCATTCTTAAGGAACATCACTTTAGCACCAATCTTTACTTCAAGGGTTTTTTCGGTCGGATAACTCTTTTCAGGATATTCTCCCTGTATCTCGGCATCAAAAGAATAGATTTTACCCGATACTTTTGCCAGTTCCTCTGCATTAATCTGGTCTGCCTTGTAATTATGAGTGGTCAGCGTTATGTAGGTATCGTCCTGAGGGGGTACAAATAATGGATTGTATCGGCTTTGAAGCAACTTCAACCCGGAATCGGACAGACGATTATTACGTACTTCGTTTAATACCCTGATAAAATCACCGTTAGTCTGCCGGAAGATCTTGTCCAGTTCAATATAGACCGGTTGCTGCTGCTGGATAGCCTGGCTGTGGAAGAAATACGGACTGGTATAATATTGAGAGAGTAGCCGCCATTCTTCGTCGGAGGCGACCGGTGAAAGCTGGAACATATCGCCGATAAAAATCAGCTGAACGCCCCCGAAGGGTTCATTATTGCGGTAACGTACATGGCGCAGGATAGTATCGACTGCATCCAGAACATCTGCACGAACCATACTAATTTCATCAATCACCAGCAATTCCAGTTCCTGAAGTACTTTACGACGGTTTCCCTGCATTTTCATTTTCTCAATCAGGTTCTTCCTTCCTTCTACCGTCGGAATAAACGGGTTGAAAGGCAGCTGGAAAAACGAATGCATGGTAGTCCCACCTGCATTGATGGCTGCAACACCCGTTGGAGCTACTACAGCAATTTGCTTTTTAGTTTCTTTCTTTAGTTTATGCAGGAAAGTCGTTTTTCCTGTCCCGGCTTTACCTGTAAGAAATATGCTCCGGTTTGTGTACAAGGCAAAATCGTGGGCTAACTGGTAAAAAGGAGATGCATTTTCCATAAAAAGTGAGGTTTTGGTTTAGATTCTACAAAAATAGAGAAAACAATCAAGAAATTGAAGGTAACCGGTTGATAAATTTGAAAAATGGATAGTCTGAATGAAAAGCAAATCAGGAAATATTATTGAATAAATAGAAATTATTTATTCACGGAATATTCATATTAAATGGAAAAATGGCCTAAAATGTTTAATGCAAATGATTAAATCTGTATTAAAAAATAGATAACATTGATAACTATAATAAAATTACGTAATTTTGCAACCTGAATTAAACCTTTCAATGTTTAAAGCATCTTATAACTTCATGAAAGAACCTGTAGAAAGAATAATGGGAAAGATCAGCAAGATGTCGCAGGATACTCTTCAAAAGATTTTAAGCCATTTGGATATTGATCGTTCATTTTACCCGCTGCTGCTGATTGAAGCAGGAAAGGGGATTACGCAACAAGAACTTGCGAACGAATTATCATGCGATAAAGTCCAGGTTGTACGAATTATCGATTATCTGTCATTGAATGGATATGTCGACAGGATACAAAATAAAACGGATAAGCGAAAATATGAATTGGTGGTCACTGAGAAAGCAAAAACGGTGATCCCGGATATAAAAAAGGCGTTTAAAGAACTTTCGGCTGTTTCCTTAAAAGGACTCACAGAAACTCAAAAGAACGAATTATATACAATACTTGTAACTATAGAATCAAATCTTTATAACACTTAAAAGTCATTCCATCAAATGAAAAAAAAATCAACCATCTGGATTGTTGTATTTATTGTTTTATTAGTCGCTTTCGTATGGAAAGTAGGCTTTAATCCCTCGAAAGATAAATCGAAGAAACAAGATCCAAAAGAAAAAATGCAAAAGAAAGTTGATGCATACATTCTTAAACCTACGTTACTTATCAACGAGATATCGGTTTCAGGATCGTTGCAGGCATTTGATGAAGTTACCCTACAAAATGAGGTTGCAGGAAGGGTTGTAAAAATAAATCTTCCTGAAGGCAAATTCGTAAAGAAAGGTACACTTTTGGTGAAGCTCTTTGATGATGATCTTCAAGCAACTCTCAAAAAACAGGAATCTCAGCTGGCCATCCAACAACAGATTTTCAAAAGGCAATCAGAACTATTGAAAGTAAGCGGGATAAGCCAAAATGACTACGATCAGACCATTCTACTTTTAAATACAATCAAAGCTGATATTGAAGTCCAGAAAACGTTGATCCGGAAAACAGAAGTATTGGCTCCTTTTGATGGAATAATAGGATTGAGGAATATCAGTATAGGAGCCATTGTGACCCCGGCAACATTACTCTCGACCATCCGGACGGAGAATAAAATAAAACTTGATTTCTCAGTTCCTGAAAAGTACGGTGCAGCAATTAAAACAGGCATGAAGGTGAAATTCACCATGTACAATGATGATACTCAATTCGAAGCATCTGTAATGGCTACCGAACAGGGAATTGATCCAACAACCCGGAACCTGAAGGTAAGGGCACTTGTGAACAGCAAGTCAAAACAATTATTACCGGGTGCATTTACGAATGTATTGCTCCGCCTGAGTGAAAATAACCAGGCACTTATGATTCCAACTCAGGCCATCATACCACAGGAACAAAGCAAAAGTATTATTGTTGCCAAAAACGGAAAGGCTCATTTTATAACAGTTATCACCGGTATACGGAATGCTTCAAATATTGAGATTACAAAAGGTGTTCAACAAGGTGATACAATTATTACCAGCGGCCTGTTGTTTCTTAAAGAGGGTTCAAATCTTAAATACTCTTCAGTAACAGACAAATTATGACAATATCAGATATTGCTCTCAAAAGACCGATAGGTTCCATTGTGCTTAGCCTCATCATTATCCTGATGGGAGTGGTAGGTTTCAGTTTTCTTGGTGTTCGATTATACCCGGCAATTGATCCTCCCGTGATTACCGTCCAGACCAGTTATACCGGTGCCAATGCTGAAATCATTGAATCGCAGATAACAGAACCCCTTGAAAAGAACATTAATGGCATAGAAGGTGTAAAATCCATATCCTCCCAATCAGCTACCGGCCAAAGCACGATAACCGTAGAATTCGACCTGGGAGCAGATTTAGAAAAGGCAGCAAACGACGTGCGCGATAAGACTTCGCAAGCCATGAGAAGCCTGCCTCAGGATATTGATTCACCTCCGACAGTTACTAAAGCAGATGCCAATGGCGATCCCATTATTATGCTTACTGCCCAGAGTACCTCCATGAATGCCATTGAGCTAAGCGATTATGCGGAAAATGTACTGCTTGAAAAATTACAAACTATTCCGGGTGTAAGTTCTGTATCCATTTTTGG
>JAQTUE010000032.1 GCA_028710415.1 Paludibacter sp.
AAATATTAAGGGCATTTAAGATTGAAAAATCATCAATAAATCAGAAAAAACAATTTCTATTGTGAACTATTGTGCCTAATGTGGTTCGTTAGTTATTTTGATAAAGTAGAATCCGTATTATTTTACTGTATGAAAGTATATTTGTCTATTCTTTTGCTTCATAGAATTCATTTACTTTGTTGAAAACACACATAACTTTTCAAAATAAAGCCATGTGAATAATAAATATTTTCAAATTAATACTTATCAGCAAGTTATGAGAAATATCCGGTACTTTGCAATTTATATACTATTATTTATTTCAACTATCCAATTGTTCAGCAAGCCGGTTGAGATAAAATGGATCGGTGAAAAACCAACACTTAAAACGGGGGTAAGCTGGGGGGTTCCTTTTGCTAAAAGCGAGGTAAAGAAAACCCGGGACTTTGTACTGACAGCCCCAAACAATGAAAATATACCGGTTCAGACCTGGCCGCTGGCTTATTGGCCGGATGGATCCATTAAATGGTTGGGATGTGCAGCAGTGACAGACCCTCAAAAGAAATATACGCTCAATTTTGCTACTAACCCAAAGAAAACAATTGGATTAACGGTTAGTAAATCTGCAGAAATTATTCAGGTAAACACGGGTATTTTGACCTGCGAGTTGAACACCAAAGGAAATGTGTTGATAAAGAATTTGAAAGTGAATGGCAACACCATTTCCGAAAATGGAAGGTTGGTTTGCACTCTCGAAAACAGGGAGAAAATCAGGGAACAAATTATTCAGTATGATGACTACCGGAGCGAAATAAAAGAAGTTATTGTTGAACAATCAGGTCCGGTCAGGGGTGTTGTAAAAATAACCGGGGTTCATAAATCACTGAAATCCAACCGTGAGTTTCTGCCGTTTACAGTCAGGCTCTATTTCTATGCAGGATTGAAAACCGTTCGGCTGGTTCATTCTGTGGTTTTTGATGGCGACCAGCAAAAAGATTTTATCAAAGGATTGGGAATTGTATTTGACGTACCTTTCCGGGAAGCAATTGAGAACCGTCATATCAGCTTTTCAGGTGAAAATGGCGGCTTATGGAGCGAGCCCGTCAAGCCCTTGATAGGCCGTTATCCGTTTGTTTATAACGGGGATAGAAGTCTTACTGAAAAACAGGTTGCCGGGAAAAGAATCCCTGAAATTTCCAAATCAGATTCTACTGCTTTTGATTATTACACTAATTTTCCCGCCTGGAACAGTTATAAACTCACTCAATTGAACTCAGATGCATTCACCATCAGCAAACGGACAAACGATGCAAGTTCATGGCTTTTTGCCAATTCAGGTCATCGTTCATCGGGACTTGCACTTGTGGGTGATGTTTCAGGAGGTATGGCAGTATCACTAAAAAACTGCTGGCAATCCTATCCTGCTTCGTTGGAAATTGACAATGCACGGACAAGTGCTGCGCAACTGAAAGTATGGTTCTGGTCGAAGGATGCAGATGCCATGGATTTAAGGCATTACGACACCATTCCGCACGATTTGAATGCTACCTACGAAGATGTGCAACCCGGGCTGAGTACGCCTTATGGTGTGGCGCGAACGAGTGAACTGACCCTCTTTCCATTCGACCAGTTGCCCGATAAACAACAAACCGCAGAAATGGCCAATTACGGTGCTTCTACGCAACAACTCATTTGTACCCCCGAATATCTGCACTCCGTGAAAGCATTCGGAACGTGGAGTTTACCGGATCGTTCGAATGACACAAAAATCTGGATCGAAAACCAACTGGATAGTTCGGTTCTATTCTATAAGCAAGCCATTGAGGAGCACCATTGGTACGGTTACTGGAATTATGGCGACGTGATGCACACCTACGATCCGTTCCGTCATGGCTGGCGCTATGACATTGGTGGTTTTGCCTGGGACAATACCGAATTGGCACCCGGAAACTGGCTTTGGTACAGCTTCCTGCGTACCGGGAATGAAGACATTTATAAAATGGCAGTTGCCATGACCCGTCATACATCCGAAGTGGATTGTTATCATATGGGACCTTTCAAGGGAATGGGGAGCCGCCACAATGTCTCCCACTGGGGATGTGGAGCCAAAGAAGCCCGCATTGGACAGGCAGCCTGGAAACGCCAATATTACTACCTGACCACCGATGAAAGGTCGGGCGATTTGATGAAGGAATCACTGGACGGTGAAAAAGGAGCCTGTGAATTTGACCCGCTGCGAATAGCTCAACCAAAAGAAAAATACCCATACAACGCCCCTGCCCGACTGCGCTGGGGACCGGATTGGCTGGCACTGGCAGGCAACTGGATGACCGAATGGGAACGTACCGGTGACAAAAAGTATTACGACAAAATCGTGGCAGGACTTGAAAGCCTGGCAAAACTTCCTGCAGGCTTATTTACCGGTCCTAACGGGCTGGGTTACGATCCTGCTACCGGAAAACTTAGCTATGATGGGAATCCTAAGGTAACTAATCATAATCACCTGGCAACCATTATGGGCGGATACGAAATACTGCTGGAGTTGTTTGACATGATTGACCAACCGGCTTTCCGTAAGACCTTTACCGACTATTGCCGGTTGTACAGCATGCCACAAAATGATAGCGATAGAAATGCTAAAAATGCAAATTGGGGTGATATTAAGTTCCTTACGCCACGTTTAACTGCATTTGCTGCAAGGGAACTAAATGATGATAAACTAGCCGGAAGGGCCTGGAATGAACTTCTTGGCGGCAAACGGAAATCAGAAGCTCCATCAGGAAGCCTCTATACCGCCAATATTATTACTTCGCCCGAAGTGTTGAATCCTGTTCATGAGAATGTGACTGTGGGAACCAATGGCACGGCCCAGTGGGGGCTGAATGCAATTATCATGTTGGAATTAATCGGAAATAAAGTCCCCGATCAGAAAGCTGCAAAAGAAAAAGAAGCTTATACTGAACTTGACAAGCTCAATTGGAAGCCTGTATTTACGGATGATTTTAAAAAACCGTGGCAAAATAACTGGTTTCTGGATGGACAAAAAGCACAATTGAAAAACTCAAAATCCGGTTTGATGTTCCAGGCAGGACCAACCCCTGCTAGTGATGCCGGCCACGCAGTGCTTTGGACGAAAGAAAGCTTTGAAGGAGACCTGCGTGTTGAATTTGATTTTACAAAGAAAGATACAGCCACAAAGTATGTGAATATCCTGTATCTTTTCGCCGAAGGCAGCGGAGTTGGAGAGTACGAAAAAGATATATCGAAATGGAGTCATCTTCGAACGATTCCTGCCATGAAAACGTATTTTGAACACATGAATGCTTATCACTTCAGCTTTGCAGCATTCGAAAACGATAATACCGATCCAAATGCCGATTATATCCGCTTTCGCAGGTATCTGCCTGAACGGGGTAAGGGTTTGAACGGAACGGACTGTAAACCTGAATATCTCAACACAGGACTTTTCCATACCGGAACACCCTATCATATAACCGTTATTCGCAGAGAAAATGATCTGTATATGAAGATCAACAATCCTGAAAAAGAAACCCTTTGCCATTGGAAAACAACTGAATTCCCTGTCTTGAATGCCGGGAGGATTGGCTTGAGGTTAATGGGATCAAGGGTTTCGGAGTTCAGTAATTTCAGGGTATCAGGTCTTAAATAAGCATTATTCATTAAAAAAATTAGCTGTTTCATTTAAAGTGATTAGACCTGTGGCAGTGTGTTTTTTATGGATCAAAAGGAAATAATATTATTTCATGATATGGCTAAGTTACTTGTAACACCTTTTTATTTTGATAATTAGAAATAAATTAATTGATTATGAGAAAAATACAGTTTATTATAGTTCTATTGTTCCTTGCTTTTACCAGTTGTTACGGTTCAGTAAAACTGACCGAAGCTGATAAAAAAGTAACCTTGTCAAACGGGATCATTGAATTCAGCTTCGACAAAAACAATGCAGCCTTGACTTCCATCAAACAAAAAGGAGGAGCTAACCTGCTTGGTGGTAACGGAAGCGGATACCTTATGGGACCTGGATTTTCCATGAAACCTTCCAGTTATAAAGTAGTGCGGAATACTTCCAATCTTGTTGAGATATCCTTTACCCACGAAGCAAAAAACGGGTACTTTTTTGAATTGCATTATGTGCTGCTCGCGGATATGAGTGGAATTTACAGTTTTCTGGAACAATATCATCATACAGGATCTCCTGATGGTGGTTTCGGTCAGATCCGATGGGGCTTAAGAGCCGATTCTACTCTGTTCGATTATCATTTGGTAAGGGATAGTATCCAGGGGCGAATGCCTCAGGTCTCAGAATTTAAAAAGAAGATGCAGGACTGGACGTATCAGCTTGCCGACAGCAGCTATTATACCAAATACGACTATGCCGATTACATTGAAGGCCGGCATGTGCATGGATTTGCAGGTACAAAATCAGGGAAAGGGATATTTGTCATTCAGGCCAGCCACGAATACCTGAACGGCGGACCGACAAAGCAGTTTAATACGGTTCATACTTCGCCGTTTATGATCATGATGTTCCAGTGCGATCATTTTATGTTGGATAAAAAAACTGACGAAGGACCCATCAGTGGTGAATGGCAAAAGTTAGGAGGTCCTTTTTTTCTGTATGTAAATTCAGGGAAGAATGTAGCTGCTATTTGGGAGGATGCAAAGCAGAAAGCCAACGAAGAAGTCACAAAATGGCCCTATGCATGGATGAATCATCCCGATTATCCGTTGCAACGTGGAAAAGTTACCGGTCAACTGAAAGTCAAAGGTGCTTCGGCAGCAAACGCCCATATCATCCTGGCAGCTCCCGGGGTAGACTGGCAGGCACAATCGCACGGATATATTTTTTCAGGACGGGCTGATGAGAATGGGAACTTTACCATTTCAAATATCCGCCCCGGAAACTACACCTTGTATGCTTACACCGATAATGTTACAGAGGAATATTCCAAAAATAACCTAGAGATAAAAGCCAACCAGTGCCTGAAGCTGGATCAGGTAGAATGGATTCCGAAGCAATCCGGGAATAAACTCTGGCAAATAGGTATAGCTGACCGCACTACACGTGGGTTTAAATTAAGTGATCACAAACGGTACTACGGACTGTTCAATGAAGTGCCTGCGAACCTTACCTTTACAATTGGGAAAAGCATTGAATCCAATGACTGGTATTATGCCCAAACCAAAGCCGGGAGCTGGAATGTGGACTTTGTACTGGACGAGCTTATGACTGGCGAATGCCAGTTGACATTTGGAATTGCAGGATGTGCCAAGAACCCACGATTGGAAATTCTGGTGAACGACACCCCCGTTGGTGCGTACTATTTTGGAAACGATCACACCATTTATCGATCGTCCATTCTGGGAGGTTATTACCAGCAACAAGAAGTACAATTTGCTTCCGGTCTGTTAAAACAGGGCCTGAACCGGATTACCTTTCGCCTGCCTAATGTCAAAAATGGAGGTGGAATCATGTATGATGTAGTTAAGTTGGAAGTAAAAGAATAAGAGAAGAAAATGTGTTCCGGGTTCCGGGTTCCGTGTTTGAAGAGTTTGAAAGGTTTGAAAGGTTTGAAAGGTTTGAAAGGTTTTGGGGGGGGAAGCGTTCCGCGTTGGAACTGAAGTTTTCTGCAATTGGGATAATAACTCATTCTACCATTCAACTCATTCAACTCATTCAACTTAATCAACTAAATCAACCAATTAACTAATTAACCAATCAACTTAATCAACCAAGAAATTACCTGCTGAAGGTTCTGTACTGGGAAGGGGAATATCCGGTTCGTTTTTTAAATAAAGTCCCGAAATGGGCTACTGAGTGATAATTCAGGGTATACGAAATTTCTTTTACCGAATGAGAAGTCTCCTGCAACATTTGCTTAGCTTTTCTCATCTTAAGTTACTGAATATGTGATTACTTATGACTTATTAATTAAGTTTAGCCCAAATTGTCCATTAGAGCCATCAATAAGAAAACACAAATTTGAAGTTCGATGATTTCTCCCAAAGTTTTCGTATTTATGCCCTCCTGTTCATTTGAAGAGTCATTTTCACGATTACTTTATTAGAGCGTTCTACTATATATGCTGGAATGGCAAGCATTTTATACCGTAAGATAGATAATTTATTGCGCACTTTATCGTTGATAATAACCTGTTTAAATAGGCTCATGAAGTTGTATGCAATGGTCATTAACAGCAAACATGCCTCAGTACCATCAAACTCATCTTGGTTCATTTTATCCAATCCGTAATCGTATTTGAGTTCTTTTATCCTGTTTTCGCAATTTGCACGACCTCTGTACAATCACCAAATATCTGCCGCAGATAACCTTAAGATTGTAATGTAGCACGTCGTGTACCGATAACCATTCAGGTCGGAATCATCCTCAAACAAACTTAATTGTTTGCCTACAGCTTTTGGGCGTTTTGCTATTTTCTGACGCACTGCTATCATTCGTCTGCCTATAATCCAGCCTGTGCCTTATATTCGAATTCAGCTATTTCAAGACCATCCTCTATGTGTAACCATGTGTGTTGGGAAGCAATTTTTCGTTGTATGGTAACGTACATCGGAACAGCCACAATGTAATCAATAGAAACATCTTTTTGTTCCAGATAATCAAATATGTTCTTATCGTAAAATTCACTATCTAACCGTAATAACCCTATTTTCCTGCCACCAAAGAATGAAAGCGTTTCTTCTAAAAATTCCTTGAAATTGTTGGCTGTATGAGCATCGCCCGCGCGTAACCATAAATTGGCAACCATTTCTATTTCTGAAACAAAGGCAATAATAGGATGTTGCGATTTGCGACCTGGCTTATGTTTTTATAGCCTTTCTTAGCTCCTTCTTGCTCGCCATACCGTGTAATGACAGATCCAACTGAGCAAACCTGTTAGCACCACACCAGACCCCTGCCATGAACTGAATAAACAACCGAATTGGAGAATAAGCCCGATTGGAACCCTGTACTGGCAAGGGTAAATGTTCTAATTTATTTACAAAACAAGATTTGGTTAACATCTGTTGCAAGATAGCCAACCCACCATAAGCGGTAATCTCCTGATCTACGAACTCTAACTCCATAAGCTTGCATTAAAGGACAAAAACAATACGCAAATATGATGAATCAATGCAATATAACAAGCTGATTATAAATAGTATGCAATCAATATCTTCTAATAATTCCCATTTGAAAATTCTGAATAAAAAAAAGAACCCAAAGATTAGATAGTTCTAATGGACAATTTGGGTTTATTTCATTCACTTAATTAATGTTGGGCATTACCCGCAAATTGAAATATTAATCCTACCTTTGCATAAGAAATCAACAAAAGGATTTTAGAAATTGTTATTTAATACTGATTTGATATTAATCAACAATATCATACGGATTTTAGTTGATTTTCAACATTCTGATTACAAAAGGGGCTGTTTGGTTTTGACAGCAGGTAGAAAGGGTAAGTAAGCATGTCGAGCATTGAGAAAGCGGCTCGTAAATCTCGAATCTCACAACTATAACTGGCGAAAATAACTACGCTCTTGCTGCTTAATCGAATAGAGTAGATTAGGCTTAATTCCGGCACTAGGTGCTGGAACGGGACATTTCCCAAATGCCGTCGCCTCGAGGCTATTTGATATGGAGATGCAGCTAAATCGAGGATAGTTGCGCTTAGCCTTGGAAGCGCGATGAAATAAAAAGGATAAGGTGTAGGCTGGTGGCTTCGGTCTTACTTACGCACGAAAATCTAAGCGAAGATAAACATGTAGAAGGCTTATTATTTCCTTGTTTGGACGAGGGTTCGACTCCCTCCAGCTCCACAAAAACCAATTAAACGCCTGTTATTCATAAGAATAACAGGCGTTTATTATTATAAACAATCGTCTGTTGCGGTCTACATTCAGTAATCCATAATTATGATAAATATTAGTCCTTTATAGAAGTTGGATTATTTAACACCCATTATTTATTTCATTTGAATATCTAACCGATATCAGCATAATTATTTATCACAAACCTCTAACGGTTTTTTAAAACGACACATAATTCCCTTTCAGTAAAACCCAAGACATTTGAATATTCGTCTATTTTTGTTTGTATACATCAATCTTTTACTGGTAAGTGGACAAATAATTTATAATACAAACGGAATGTTTCACTGAAAAGCGGATTGCAGTCGTATATCCAACTACAATAATATATTGATTTAAATCGCTATAAATCTCACATGATATATTTAAATGCTCTTGCTTTCCGTTCTATTTCAGAAGGAGAAATCTTGTACTTGGCTGCAACTTTTCTCCAGGAGGAAACCGCCTTAATCACTTCATCTTTTATTTCTACAGCACGTTTATTGGATAGTAAATAATAAGGAGCAGTATCCATAACCAAATCAAGATCCAAAGAATTGTCTTCTTCATCTATATTCAGTTTTAATCCTGTTCCTGTTTCATTTGCGTTGATATCAAATGCAGGCGATAAAGTCCAGCTTGATTCGGTATATAAAAATCCATGATTCCTTAAATGATCATCTGTATTGGAAACGCAAACAGAAAAGAGCACTCTACGAAAAAGTTCTTCCAAATTTGCGGTTGTATCTGCACATTCAGACTTAATAAATGAAACTAAATCCAAATAACTTACTCCACTGTCTGCATCGTCTCCATCCGTTCGTTGTAGCAGTGTCATAGCTGAAGCATAATGAATCCGCTTTTTGTCTTTTGTCCTGTCAAAACGTTGTGATAAATAAGTATGAAAAGGAGAAGCAAGCTTTTTTACAAAAGCATTTGGAACCTTAATTTTAGCTTCAATGGCTAATTCATGGATAACCATTTCCCACAACCCTACATCCGTATCATCTTTTTTGCTTGGAAATTTTGCGATCCACTGTTTTCCGTTTGTGTCAACAACATCTGCTTTAGGACGAGCTCCCCCCAACGATGACCCGGGAGCAATAAGTTGATTAATCCATTTTAGGGAAGCTTCATCTAGTTCATCTGCATTTTTTTCATATTGTTCAACAGCATATTCCAGATCCCTTAATGAAGTCCAGGGGGGAGCTGCCAACCGTTGATCGTTATTCAGAAATTCACCATCTTCGCTTTCTTTAAAACGGAGTCCACCCATACGGTGACTATCGTGTACACCTAATAAAAAATCAATCCCAAATAAAGTGCGAGATTCCGTTTTCTCAATTTTGGACAAAAGGATTTCCCGTCTCTTCATTAACAGTTGCCCCCATCTGTCAGGCGAGGAATCTTTGAAGATGCCAAAAATATCATTTGAAGAAGCATAATGTAATCCTGAGAAAAGAGGCAATTCCGGATCAATAGAAATTCCGGTTTTTATCCATTCATTGTCATATTCAAAAGAATATACAGCTTTGCCCCGAAGAGAAGCATAATATAATTTCCCAATCAATTGAGGTGAATCGAGCATATGCCAATCCGCGTACACAAGTATTTCCTTTTCTTTAATCTGTTTCATAACAAATTAGTCAAATCTAGGTTTCTCAGAATTTCCCTTATCAATAACATGATCAATAGCTGATTCTGTTTTTTTCTTTTTCGGAGCTCTTTTTTTTACAATTAGTCCGGCGTCCTGAATCTGTCTGCCAACAGGGTCATTATCTGCTATCAATAATAAATCATCTTCAAGTCGCAAAACTGATAATACCTGCAAATAGCTACCCAAAGAAACCGATGGAGAACCATCTTCTATATTTCCCAATGTAGATGTAGCAATGCCGGCTCGTTCAGCCATAGAGCGAATGGATAGCTTTCGGCGTAAACGGGATAACTTAATATTCTCACCTAAAGTGGCAAGGATACTCTTCTGTTTTTGAGTATAATTTGTTCCTTTTGATTTCATAACAACTGATATTTCAATACAAATGTATGTATAATAGCTGACATATCATTTGTTATAAGAGAAATAAAAATAAAAAAGTTATCCCTCAATCAATTTAAATTACTTCAACCATACTAAAAAATAGCCTCGCTTACATTTATATTCTAAATAAAATTCGGATCTTTGTTATATGAAGATTCCACATTATTAGACCCATTTTTCAAGGTGGAAAGCCACGTGAACATTCAGATTTGACAGGTATAAGGTGCTGATATTAATTATAGGATGGACGAAGTTTCTACTCCCTCCAGCTCCATAAAACAATTTCAAAAAGGAGTAATAGCAAATGATACAATTAAAACCAGTCTTTAGTTAATCTATTCGGTTATCCAAAGATAAAAAGTTTCTGGCAGCCCATATTAAGTCCAAAAAAAGAAAATAATGCCTGTATTCAAAGAATAGAACGTGAATGGTTCATTCCTACCCGACGGAATTCGCGAATCAAGAGAATGTTTACAGATTCGTTTATTCAAGTAAATATATTCGGATTAAAACTCCAACTAATTAGTTGTAAAGTATATATTCTCTGAAATGCATATTTAAATCAGGCGAACTCCCAAGAAGAAAAATCAAAATCCTCTCCCTGCACACTTTTCCTTGTCAAATAACTTATGATTTGTTTTATTGATGATTAAATCGTTACTCTTTTTTTATGTCTTCTTTTCATGTCAGCTTTATAGGTATTAAATTATTTTTTAATAAAAAGAGACAAATATCCTTTTCTTTCGTCTAATTATTAATTTCCAGAGAATTCAACATTGAATTTCAAAAAACCAGTATTTTTCACATACAAAAAGTACTTGAATGACAACCCTGATAGAATCTCACGAACAGGACAAAAACTCATATATTAGCCCAAAACAGAGCTAGATCTTTGAATGGATTATTAAATACTCATTTGATTTTTATGAGTTTACTCCAAACAGTCACGCATTATGTCATGATAATTAATTAATCTCAAATATAAAAGTGAGTCACATCTGTCAAAGAGCCTATAATAACTTTTCTATAAACCTATCATTTAAACATGAGAAAAAGAATTACCATTTTAGTTCAACTTAGTCTATTTTTAGTTACATCTGTTTTTGGTGGAAATATATCGGGAAAATTGATTGATAGCATTACGAAAATGAAAGTCGAATTTGCCACTGTTTCAATTTTTAATATTTCTGACAATAAATTCGTAAAAGGGGGTGCTACCAATGAAGCCGGAGAATTTAGTTTTAAGGAGCTTGAACAAGGAAAATACATGCTTAAAGTGAGTTATATTGGTTATTCTCCTATTGAACTTCCATTATCTATAGATTCCAGAAATGCCAATATAAATCTGGGGGTTGTTGAATTGACCGGAACATCGCAAAAATTAAATCAGGTAGAAGTAACCGGTCAAAAATCTCAGGTTAGCTTCGAGATTGACAGGAAAGTGTTTAATGTAGACCAAAATCTTTCGAGTGCCGGAACGTCTGCTGCTGAACTGCTTCGAAACATACCGAGTGTGGAAGTGTCAGTGGATGGAAACATTCTTTTGCGCAACAACAAAAATGTCATTATATGGATAAATGGTCGCCCTTCCGGTTTGAATGAGGACAATCGAGCACAGATACTTGAACAAATGCCGGCAGAAACAATCGAAAGAATTGAGATTATTTCAAATCCATCATCCAAATATAGTCCTGACGGTTCTGCAGGTATTATCAATATCGTTCTGAAGAAGGTAACAAGGAAAGGAAAATCGGGGAGTATTTCGGTGGGTGGTGATACAAATAAAAGTCGGAACAGCACCTTTAATTTCTTCTATAGCAACCCGAAATGGGAGGTAAATGCAAATTTGGGTTACCGGAACGATGTGAAAAAGATGTTTTTCAATAGTGACCGCTGGTCTTGGAATACGCTTTTGCCTGACACTATAGTCCGTTATAGCAGGGACAAGGTAAATATGGATGGAGATGGATATTTCGCACGGGGAAGTGCAACTTACCATATCACTTCAAACGACATTATTAGCCTGAGTGGCATAGCTACAACTGCGAATCGCAAAGTAACTGAAAAGATCGGCAACCAAAAGATAAAAGATGGGATTGAAACATTGGATTTCCGAAATTCATTTTCTCTTACCGATCGAAATACTTATAATCTATCGCTGGACTACACGCATTCATTTAACAAAAAGGGACATGATATAAGAACATATATTGAACAGACCTGGATGAATGCAACAAGCTTTCTGGAAATCAATCAGTTGGATTCTTTGCAGAACAACCAATATTTTCAGTGGACAAACTCAGGGGCTAATCGACGTGAAACAAATATCCAGTTGGATTATACTTACCCGGTAAATAAAATCTCAAAACTTGAATTCGGGTATAAAGGAGAGTTTCTTTGGCGGGATAACACTGTAAATGCAGAGTACGGCCTCAGCAAGAATGTGCGTACAGCCCAACACGAACTGGACAATTTATTTGGAGGTAGTGACAACCGGAATTCGGTTTATGCAAATTATTCGGGAAAATATAAGAAGCTGACTTATCAGGTAGGTTTGCGTTCAGAATACAACATACTGAAAAATAAATCCATTAGCTATGATAAAACAGGTAAAGATTCAACAACTAATTTCAACAACAACTATCCAGGGCTATACCCAAGTGTTTTTCTGGACTATGAATTACCTTCAAACAACAAGTTTCAGCTTAATTACACTCGGCGCATCAACCTTCCTAAAGGGCGTATGACAAATCCATTCACGAATGTAGCCGATTCTGCAAATATTGAATTTGGGAATCCAAACCTGAAACCCGAATATTCCAACTCTTTTGAGTTAAACCATATTAAAACCTGGGATGATCATATGCTGTCATCATTGTTGTACTATCGGAGCACCAACAATGTTATTCAGTGGGTAAATTCCGTGGAAACAGTCGGTAAATATGATGTAAAATATATAGCGCCTGAAAATATTACGAACGCACAGGCCGCCGGATTTGAGTTTATATTAAAGAACCGCCTTTTTAAAATCATGGATCTAACTTCAACGTTAAATTTATTTTATAATTATCTCGATGCTTTTGAATATGCTGGAAATCAATATGCTGCCACTGAGAACCTTGGTTGGAGCGGGCGGATTATTGCCAATATAACATTACCTGCCGGGTTTATGTGGCAGGTATCAGGTGGTTATGCATCGCGACGAAACATTGCCCAAGGCGAAACTTTACCTATCTGGGGTCTGGATTCAGGATTGCGGAAATCATTTTTCAATAAAAAATTAATGGTAAATCTTACAGCACGCGACATACTGAATACCCGTATAAATAAAGATATTACTTCAGGAAATAATTTCTACGATTATTCCGTAAGCCAGTACAGCGCACATATGGTGGGACTATTACTCACTTACAATTTCGGGAATGAGGCAAAGAAACAAGAAAAGACAAAAAACAATGAAAGTAATCCTTTGGGCGGTGAAGATTAAACGAGTTATATGAAAAATCGATTTAAGTTACAGGAGTTGCAACAAAAATTTATTTTTATCAACATTTCATTTAAAAGGCAATGTATAGTCATGGATACTTATAGTTCAATATCAGGCCTACTTTGGCACCTCTGAAACCAATAGGTATTATAAAAGGATTTCGTTTGAAACCAGCTTGATATTTGTTTGTATTTTAAAGTGATTATTGCTGTCAATATCTATTCGATAAAAATGCAAGGGGCTGTTTGGTTTCAGGAGCTGCTTTACCTGCTATCACTCTTGAACAGTTGGATTAATACCAATCTAGGCATCTGGATTCAGAGAATCCGATTCACTTCTTTTATCCCGAAATTCCCTGATGATTCTTTCCAGGTAAGTTTCAACATCTTCATCTTCACGGGGAGTATTTGTTTGTAATACTTCCGCAAAACTATTGATCAATTCTGCATTCCGTCTGAAATTAGCAACAAGAAGTTTCTCATCACCTGTTTCCCAGTACTCAGCTTCATCATTCATTTTAAAATCTGTCAGGTAATGGGATACCACATACCTGAAAATACCTATAATCATTTTATGTATTTCAACACCGGCATATTGGGTTTTAGTAAAATTCATATACAGAAATTGCTTCTCGGTTTCGTCGGTACTGGCACCCCAAAGACTAAATTGCCCGGGGCCACACATTCGTCCATTATTCGTAAATGAAAAAGCAACCGGTTCGCAATCAGGTGGATTCATGCACATGCCATACAGATATCCATCATTCTCATCATCCGGAAAGTCTCCTTTTGGAAACTTAGTTTCAAAAATATGGTATTTCCATCCGTGAACCCTGGAAATTTCTTCCAGTTCCTCTATCAGCATTGGCAGTTTCTGCTTATCTGCCATGCGACCGCTATAATGAATTGTTAGTCCCATAATTTATATTTTAAAATGTAAATATAGCAAAACAATTAATTTTGACAATGCATTTAGAATTATCTTTTTTGGAAAGTATGATGAACACAACTAACAAACGCAGTTAAATAGTTTTTTGTTTGATTTATTTCAAACATAATATACAACTTTCATTTCACGTTATAGAATTAAATGAAACAATTAAAAACGGTTGTTAAATTATCTGTCCATTTTTTCTCTTCATTTAAAACAACACCTTCCTGCCGACATGTTCAACAGATTGGAATCTGAACTGAATTTTCAGGATTTAAGGAAAATAACTTAAAAGCACATTCGTTTTTCAAAAGCAAATGCTCTGAATTGATCTTTATTCTGGTCTAGGTTCAGAGGGGGTTGAGAGAGGGTTCAGTGAGGGTTGAGAGAGGGTTCAATGAGGGTAAGGATAGGTAAACCTCATTGAACCCTCTCTCAACCCTCTCTCAACTCTTATTGAAGTCTCTCTAAACAGTGAATCTGTCGTTTTGATACAAAACAGATACTCCTATGGGTTGAATTGCAAAAAAAGAAACAAAATCAAGAGTGATTTGGATTCAATTTCAGGACCGGTTCTAATGTCACTCAAAGTCTGCCACTCGAAAGATAGAAGTAAAGTACAGACATTATCAATATTTATAAAATAAGAAATTAATCTATTCAATCTACTCATATTCGAATTTAGATAAAAAAGAAAAATAAAACAGCCATTTCAACGTTTCAAAAGAGTAGGAAGGGGTTCAACTAAACTAAAACAAGTTAAGAGACCGGTTGCCGTTCGTTAAAAACAGATAATCTGTTGATTATCCGACGGGAGTTATGGTTATAAATTGCTAAAAAAAATCTATCTTTGCTACCGAAAAAAATTGTATAATTTTTTATAATCATTTGTATGAAATCTGTATTAAAAATTCGCTTACTTCTCGTGTTACTGGTAGCAGTTTGTTCCCTAAATGCCCAGACTTACCGCCTGGAAGTGGGTTATAATAATCCCGTACGAAAAGGGGCTGCATTTAGTTCTACTTATTTCAACGGCATTCAACTGGGTGCTACGGCTGAATTTGACTTAAAAAACAATTTTAGTTTATTGACTGGCGCACTGTATAATTTTGTTTATTCGGATAAGATCCAAAAATACCCTAATTCAGCAACTGCTACTTATACAACTCAAGGTCATTTTCTGGACATACCTGTCCACCTTATTTATAACTACCCTCTTACTAAAAATCTGAAATTATTTGGATTTGGTGGTCCTAACGTGAATATCGGATTATTTCAAAATATGAAAATTACGTCAACACAAACTTACAGTCCGACCAACCCCTTTTATGTGCAACCGCGTTCAATCAATGTATATAATGGATCAGACAAGGTTTACCAATTGAACAGGCTAAATCTTCAAATTGGTCTGGGTGGTGGCGTGCAATGGAAAAGGTATTCCATTAAAAGTGGCTATAATTTCGGGATCAACAACCTGAACAGGTTAGATACAGGAAGTATGCATCAAGATGGATGGTACGTAACTTTAGGATTAAACTTTTAAGATCAACTAAATAAACAGGAATGACTAAACTCTATGAACGGGTTTAGTCATTTTTGTTATAGCAAGGACAATAATTTGCAAACTGCGCTTTAGAATACTGTATATTATCATTATTAATTGTTCATTATTCATTATTAATTGCATTGTATGACGTTAATTTATTGGATAATGATTATTTTTGCAAATAATTCAGCCCAACACACGTATCTGAACCTATGAAGCTTTACCCATTATTTCTTGAACATCCTATAATTTGCACCGATAGTCGGGTATGCCCTCAGGGTTCATTGTTTTTTGCACTCAAGGGTGATAATTTTAATGCGAATGCATTTGCATTATCAGCCTTAGAGAAAGGATGTGCTTATGCAGTGGTTGATGAAGCAGAATTTGCTATTGATGACCGGTTTATTTTGGTGGATAATGTGTTGGAAAGTTTACAACAACTGGCCGCTTATCACCGGAAACAGCTGGGAACTACCATTATTGGGATTACCGGAACAAATGGCAAGACCACCACAAAGGAATTGATGGCGGCTGTATTGAAAGAAAAATACAACATCCTGTACACACAAGGCAACCTGAATAATCACATAGGCGTACCGCTAACATTGCTTCAGCTAAAACCGGAGCATCAAATGGCAGTCATTGAAATGGGGGCCAATCATCCGGGTGAAATAAAAATATTATGCGAAATAGCGACTCCCGATTATGGCATAATTACTAACGTTGGGAAAGCGCATCTGGAAGGATTTGGATCGTTGGAAGGAGTTATGAGGACAAAAGCCGAATTGTATGAATCAATTTCAACATCGGGGAAACTGATTTTCATAAATACCGGTAATCCATTGTTGCAAAGCATGGCAAAAGATTCGGGCATTTTAGATTCGGATAAGAAAACAGGATACAGCCTCGCAGCGGAAGATAAGGAGGCGATGTACTCGGCCGTAATAACAGAATGTAGTCCATTTTTATATCTGAAATGGAACAAAAAGGGGAATGGCCCTGTTGAGATTAAAACGCACCTGATTGGCGCTTATAATGCCGAGAACATATTAGCTGCAATTACTATCGGCGATTATTTCGGGCTCACAAACGAACAGATTAAAGACGGGTTAGAAAACTATATCCCTCAAAATAACCGCTCGCAATTGACGGTAACCGAACACAATAAACTGGTAGTGGATACTTATAATGCAAACCCCACCAGCATGCGTGCAGCGATTTTGAATTTTGCACAAATGGAAGTTCCTGAAAAAACACTCATATTGGGTGATATGTTCGAACTGGGTGCTCAAAGTGAGGAAGAACATCAAAACATTGTAAATTTATTACAACAAAAAGGTTTTAAAAACGTTTTGTTAGTTGGTAAAGATTTTAAAAAAACACAGAATTCATTTCTTAGTTTTGAATTCGTAAATGAATTAATCGATTATTTAAAAGAAAATCCAATCAGCGATAATTATATTCTGATCAAAGGTTCCAGAGGAATCAGGCTTGAGCAGATATTGTCTTTCCTTTAGTTGGTTGATTGGTTAATTAGTTAATTGGTTGATTAGTTGATTGGTTAAATGAGTTGATTAGGTTAATTAAGGTAATTAAGTTAATTGGGTTGATTAAGGTAATTGGATTTAGGAGAATAAGAAATGGTAAATAGTAAATTGTAAAATTGTAAAATTGTAAATTGATTAAAGTTAATCGGGTTTAAATAGTAAATCAGTAAAATAGTTCAAAATAAGTATAAGAAATGGATTCGGATAAAAAGAGGATTCTAACTGTTATTAGTATTGCAACAGTTATTGTTATTGTGTTGGCATTTGCAGTGTTTTATTTCATACGCAAAGCAAACCAAAAAGAAGCAGAAGTAGCGGAAATTGTAGAACAAATGAATTTTGAGAAAGAACAGGTTCAGAAGGAATATTCCAACCTGAATTCAGAATTTGAAGGTTATACCACTACTATAAAAAATGACTCCCTGGTAAAATTACTTCAAAATCAGAAGACAAAAGTTGACCAGTTATTGAATGAACTCCGTATTACAAAATCAACAAATTTGAAGCGTATCGCCCAGTTAAAAAGTGAATTGGCAACTGTACGCATAGTGATGATCCAATATGTAAACCAGATTGACTCATTAAATTCAGCCAACAAAGTACTTAAAACAGAGAATGTTGAAGTTCACAGGAAATACAGGGCTGCCAATGATTCTGTTGTGAAATTATCAAAGGATAAAGAGTCACTCAATCAGGTTGTAACAAGGGCATCAATCCTTGAAATTTACAATTTCAGCATGACACCTCTCAACAGCAAAGGGAAAAAAACAGGTTGGTTTGCACAAACAACGAATTTACAGTTCAAATATACCATTGGAAAGAATATAACTGCTCAACCGGGAGAAAAAACAATCTACTTAAGAATTACACGACCAGATGAGCAAGTGCTGACAAAGAGTCCGAACAATGTGTTCCCTTATGAAAATAAAAACATAGCCTATTCAGCCAGTAAGACAATAGAATACACCGGAGAAGCTAAAAGCGATGTTATCTTTTGGAAAGTTGGAGAGATATTGCCAAAAGGAACATACCGCGCTGAATTCTTTGCAGACGGAAACAGAATAGGAAGTTTTACGTTTTCATTTGAGAAATAGATTCTTAAAAGTAGGTAGAAAGTAGTAGGTAGTAGGTAGTGGGTAGAAGGAAGTAGGTAGTTTATAGAAAGATGTTGGTAGCGAAACCTCAAACTCTTCAAACTTCAAACCTTTCAAACTTTTCAAACATCAAACATCAAACATCAAACATCATTAATTAGTAACCAAGATACGTGTCGCAAGCCCATAAGTTCACACATGATGCCGAAGCTATCGCATTCGATGTAAAACACCGGAATACGATAAAATTCAACATTTCACGCTACGATGCAGCGGTGAGCAAAGGAATGGCGCGTTATAACAATGTGGAAGCAGCCAAGACACAGGCAGCGGCCATAAAAAGGGAAGTCCTTCAACATTGGGATAAATACCTGATTGAATTCGAAGAAAAGATAAGTGCCCGAGGTGTTCAGGTTCTTTGGGCATCAGACGCAGAAGAAGCAACCGGGTATATTGAACAGATACTTCGTGAGAATGATGCTCATTTACTGGTCAAGAGCAAATCGATGACCACCGAAGAGATTGAGTTGAATGATATTGCAACTAATATGGGGTGCGAATCGGTTGAAACGGACCTGGGAGAATTTATTGTGCAGGTTGCCGGTGAAAAGCCGTACCACATTGTAACTCCTGCCATGCATAAGTCGAAGGGAGATATTGCCAAATTATTCAATGAAAAATTTGGAACCCCCATTGAAAGCACTCCCGAAGAAATGACAGAATATGTTCGTCAGGTCCTTCGAAAAAAATATACTACTGCTCAGGTTGGTGTTACAGGTGCCAACTTTTTAATAGCCGATATTGGTGGAATATCAGTAACCGAAAACGAAGGAAATGGGTTGATGACCACTGCATTTCCAAAAGTACATATTGTATTGGCGGGTATTGAAAAAATCATTCCCAGAATGTCACAGCTTGGACTCTTTTATCCCTTGCTGGCAGCGCATGGTACCGGCCAGCAAATTACAGCTTACAATACCATTTTTACAGGACCTCGTCAGGCAACTGAAGTAGATGGTCCTGAGAAAATGATTGTTATCCTGTTGGATAATGGACGAACAAATGTGTTTAAAGATGATGAAGCCTATGAATCATTAGCCTGTATCCGTTGTGGTGCGTGCCTGAATGGTTGCCCGGTATATAAAACCATTGGTGGCTATACTTATGATACAACTTACAGTGGCCCAATTGGATCGGTATTGACACCTTTCTTGCGTGGATTCAAGGATTTCTCACATTTAAGTTTTGCATCTACACTCTGTGGGAAATGTAATGAGGTTTGCCCGGTAAAAATACCGTTAACGGATATACTACTATCAAACAGACGTAAATCAGTAGAGCAGAATTTACGCCCTGCTGCCGAAAAATGGGTCATGAAAGGATTCAAACTGATTAGTTCAAACCGCATAGGATTTGACCTATTCCCTGGATTTATTAAAAACATGGCAACGTATCCCTTCAATTTTAAAGGTTGGGGACCTAAGCGTTCGATGCCAGCTTTTGCAAGCAAGTCATTTTCGCAACAATATAAAAAGAAACAAAACTAATTATCTCCTTAAAATAACGGTAACAAATATGAAACGAACAGCAATTGCCTTTTTTATCACATTTCTATTTCTAATACTTATCTCGGCATGTAAGGAAAATGTTTATGTCGACTGGAAGCTATTGAATGACAAATGGTATGAAACCCACAAGCATGATCCAGGATTCATAACAACTCCCAGCGGGCTATGCTATCAGGTTCTCCATCAAGGTTACCAACGCAGGCCAAATATCAACAGCATTGTCATTGTAAACTATAAAGGTTCGTTGATTGACGGTTCAATATTTGATTCTGTACCTACCGGTAAAAGTATACAATTGCAGTTATCGAGTACGGTTGCAGGTTGGAAAGAAGGACTTCCCAAGATGAATGCAGGAGGCAGATACCGGTTTTATATCCCAAGCAATTTAGGATACGACACCACTTCAACCAACTCAAGAATACCACCACATTCGGTGCTAATATTTGATGTCAATCTGATCGATTCCTATAATTAATTCATTTTTCCACTAATCCTGGAAGATTAAAACATCACAGTATGAAAAAATTATTTCTCTTTGTTTTATGTTCCTTTGCCGGGTTAGCTTATGCAGTTGAATATACTGTTCAGACTGTCCCAAATCCACAGACTGCCAACAAGCATGCCTTTGTGAGTAACCCTGATGGCATTTTGAAAGCAGAAACAGTAATCCAAATGAATGAGTATCTGGACTCTCTTCGGGCTCAAACCAAAGCTGAAGTAGCATTAGTTGTCGTAAATTCAATCGGGTATAATGAAATCAAGCCCTTTGCAACGGATCTGTTCAAGGCCTGGGGTGTTGGCAAAGCCAAAATAGATAATGGTATACTGGTGTTATTTGTACTCGATCAAAAGAAAGTGACATTTGAAACAGGATCCGGGTTTGAAGGAGTTTTGCCCGATGCTATATGCAAAAGGATACAAATACAAAAGATGATTCCGGAATTTAAAAAAGGGAATTTTGATGCCGGATTAATGGCTGGCTTGGTGAGCATCGGGGCAGCAATAAAGAAAGAACCCGTACCGGAAGACGTAAAACCTGTAGTTGCCTGGAATGAAATTTTACCAATTGCAGGAGGT
This sequence comes from Paludibacter sp., assembly GCA_028710415.1. Lineage (GTDB taxonomy): Bacteria > Bacteroidota > Bacteroidia > Bacteroidales > Paludibacteraceae > Paludibacter. The sequence continues at coordinate 21,148 of JAQTUE010000032.1, forward strand.
ATCTATTTACTTTTAGCAGTTTTCACAATGATCTGGATTGGCAATTCAATTCAGAAAATAAATCAAAACAAGAAACTTAGCAGTAATATTGCACGTTATAAAGCATTAAAGACAGAGAAAGCAGGAATTATTAGCCTGGTATCTATTTTGATTCCTGTAATTGGGTTTGTATGCATACTTCTTTTTTCGAATCCAATTTACCTGTTACTTCTGATTCCTATACCTCTGACAACAATTCCGGCAAATATATACGGCAGATTGATGATGCTTAAAATCAGACGGGCACCAATACCGTGCAATGTTTGTGATGGAACCATGCATATTTTGTCAGAGAAACAAGAAGATGTACATTTGAAACTGGCACAACAATTTGAAGAAAAATTACATGCTATCGATTATGACGTATTTGTGTGTAATAAATGTGCCAACGAAGCAATATTTACCCTTGACAAACCAAGTGTCTATTCTGAATGCCCAAAATGTAAAACAAAAGCATTCATACTTCAAGAAAAACGAACCATTGTTGCTCCGACCTATATCAGTTCAGGAACAGAAAGGACAACATATGTTTGTAAGTTCTGTGGATACGAAGAAAATGACAATCACAACATCCCAAGGATTAACAGGGATAACAGTGCCATTGTTGGAGGAGCTGTATTAGGCGGTCTCTTTAGCGGTGGAGGAGGTTTTGGTGGAGGCGGCTCAGGTGGTGGCGGAGGCGGAAGTTTCGGAGGCGGAATGTCAGGTGGTGGTGGCGCTACCAGTGGTTGGTAAATAGACAGGATTTATTAAGAGAACTTACTATCATACTTAGTTTATATTTATAATTTAAAATCACATATTATTCTTATTTTATTCATAAACAAATAAACATTTATCAAAATGAAAAAGAATTCAATAATTTTAATTTCAGTTGCAGCAGTAATCGTATTACTGATCTCATGGGGAATTTCAGGTTATAATGGATTGGTAACCTTAAGAGAAAACGTAAACAGTCAATGGGCTAATGTTGAAAGTCAATATCAACGCCGGTCAGACCTGATACCCAATTTAGTTTCAACCGTAAAAGGATATGCTACACACGAAAGCTCAACCTTGGAAGGAGTGGTAGCAGCCAGGGCTAAAGCAACCCAGATTACCATTGATCCGAAGAACCTGACTCCGGAGAAATTACAGGAATACCAGGCAGCACAAGGTCAGGTAAGCTCTGCTTTAGGCAAGTTACTCATGATCACAGAGAATTATCCGGATTTAAAAGCGAATCAAAATTTCCTTGAACTACAGGCTCAACTGGAAGGTACAGAAAACAGGATTTCGGTAGAACGTAACCGGTATAATGAAACCGCAAAGCAATATGATGTATCCATAAAATTCTTCCCTAAATCATTGATTGCTTCTATTTGCGGATTTACTGAGAAACCATATTTTGAATCGGATAAAGGATCAGAAAAAGCACCAGCTGTAAAATTCTAAAAAAAATAAAGTCATGTCCAAAAACAACTATACTCCGGCATCAGATCGATACACCAACTCAGTTGGCTATCAGAAGTGTGGCAAAAGCGGATTACAATTGCCACGTATTTCACTTGGATTGTGGCATAACTTTGGTGAAGTGGATGATGCTGACGAAGCCCTGAAAATGATTCATTTTGCCTTTGACCATGGTATTACCCATTTTGACCTGGCGAATAATTATGGTACCCCGTTTGGAAGTGCTGAAAAGAACTTTGGCAAGATCATGAAAGATCAATTTTCATCCTATCGGGATGAGATGATTATAAGTACCAAAGCCGGACACGAAATGTGGCAGGGACCATATGGTGACGGAGGGTCCCGTAAATACTTAATCTCGAGCCTGGATCAGAGTCTTCACAGAATGAAACTTGACTATGTGGATATATTTTATTCGCATCGTTACGATCCGGAGACCCCTATTGAGGAAACCATGGGAGCATTATCGGATATGGTAAAACAAGGGAAAGCCTTATATGTGGGGATATCGAAATATCCAACAGAAAAAGCGCAGGAAGCCTATCGAATTTTACGCGAAAATGGTACTCCCTGTTTGATCAACCAGGATAAATACAATATCTTCACCCGTCAGATAGAACAAAATGTATTGCCACTGGCAAAGGAACAAGGCGTTGGATTTATTGCCTTTTCACCTTTAGCACAGGGCATGCTGACTGACAAGTACCTGAATGGGATTCCTGAAAATTCACGTGCTGCTCATAGTTATGGTTTTTTGCAGAAAAATCAAATTACACCTGAAGTAGTTTCTAGGATTTCGAAACTGAATGAGATAGCTTTCCAACGAGGACAATCATTAGCCCAAATGGCTCTGGCGTGGTGTTTACGATCGTCTGACGTTAATTCGGTGATTGTTGGTGCAAGTTCTGTGAAACAATTGCAAAACAATATTGATGCTATTCAAAACACAGAGTTTTCGAGCGATGAAATGTGGAGGATTGGAGAATTAGGATAATAAATAACTAAAAGAGCGAACTTACTTTGCTCTTTTTTTATAGCACATTATTAAAATGAAATCTTTAATCAGACACTTGCTTTTAATACCCTTTATTGCTTTGTCAGTAGCATCATGCAATGACAATGTGATATCTTCTATCCCTGATTTTCCGGTTTATCTGGAACTTAACCTGACATCCACCTATCCTACATTCAGGAACTCATACAATAAATTTCTTTTATTTAAAACACCTGTTTTAGCAACTGACAGGGTTGGTTATGGTGGAATTCTTGTGTACACCGGACTAGATGGCAATTATTATGCATTTGATATGTCATGCCCGTATGAAGCCAAACAAAATATACGTGTTTATCCAAATGATATTGGACAAGCAATCTGCGAAGGGTGTGGCTCTGTCTTTGATATTGGATATGGAATAGGCAACCCATCTGCAGGAAAGTCAAAGGAAGCTCTTAAAAGATATAAAACCATGATGTCAGGAGACATTTTGTATATAACCCGCCAATAAAAATAAATGAAGTGAGCTTTATAGATAAGTTTAGATTGACGAATATGAATTCATTTATCGACGTACAAATATAAACTTTCTACTCTTACTGATTTATTTTCCAGAAATCATTTCCAGTTAGAGGGCTTAATGAGGAGAGATGAGAAAGCCACATAAACGATATAAAAAGGATAAATCAGTGAAAGAATGAAAGAATAAAACCAGATTTTATCTAGCTGAAAAAATATCCTGACAGTATACAGGAAAGTAGTATCCAGAATATATTTAATCAAAAAAAGAGAACCGAAAATTATAATATAAGTTGAATTAATAAAAGATAGTGATAACAAGACTAAAGGCAGTAGATTTATCAACAACACGATACAGGCTGCACCAATAATCTGCCAATCTTTGTAAGCAGTTGATTTTGAAGTCCAACGACGACGTTGTTTAATAAATTGAACCAATGACTCTGGCTGTTCTGTTATAACAAATGCAGATTCAGATTTCAAGAACCGGATGTTACCCTTTCTTTTCTTTACACTTTCCAATAAAAACATATCATCACCGGATTGTTCTTCTTCATGTAAATCCTCCCTGGCATCCAGCCATGCATTCTTAGTAAAAGCTAAATTCGCACCATTACATAAAACAGGCATTCCAGCACCGGCAGCACCGGCAGCTGAAGCAATCAAACTGGTAAATTCAAGTTCCTGTAGCTTTGAGAACAGGTTTTTTCTTTCTGAAAGCCTAACCGGACAAATGATTAAATCACATTTATACTTTTTATAAAAACAAGCTATTGTTTCTACCCAATAATAAGAAGGCATACAATCCGCATCAGTTGTTATGATTAATTCGCCGGTAGATTTTAGAATACCTTCTTTTAATGCATTTTTCTTCCCAAAACCAGTTGCGTCAATCAACTGAATTTTCGAAAAAGTTTGTTGAGCTATCTTTATATAGTTTCTGGTTGCATCTTTGGAATGGTCATTTACAAAAATAAGTTCATAATTTTGAATACTTTGTTGAGCCAGACAACCAATTAACTGTAACACATGTTTTTCTTCATTTTTACAAGCAACTACTACTGATATTTTAGTGTTAATTAACTCATCTCCTTTTGGTACAAATGCTTTCATTTGCTTCCAACCATACTGAAAAATTAAGATTAAACATAAATACAATGAGCAAATTAAAATTGTGACAAAATACATCCAAAACATATCGACTATCTTTTATATTAGCACTTCAATAATTCAGTTTAAAAAAACAACAATTAAAACAAGTAATTTAATCCCAGATAAAATCCTGTATTTCCATCCTGTTTGTCGAATGCTTTACCAAAATCAGCTGAGATTATAAAGTTTTCATTCCACCCGACCTTTAGTCCAATACCGGCAGAAGAATGGAATTTACCGTCAGCAAAATCCTTGAAATAAGTTGCTTTATCTTCTGCAGAAACCGTTGCAAGATTCAAATCAATGGGTTTAAGAATTATACCGGAATCGAAAAATACATTAGTACCCAGATAAAAGTTTTGTTTAAACATCTCAAAACGAAGAAACTTATACCGGAATTCAAAATTTCCAAAACCTACATTATCTCCAATCACTCGATTTCTTAAGATACCACGAATTGAACTCTTCCCTCCTAATCCCTGATTAGTTGCAGCAATCAGATAACTTGTTATTAATAAAGGCTGAGCATAATATGGTACATGATTATTGCCTAGTGACATTTGATAATCCAGACGGTAAGCGAAAGATAAATCTTTAGCAAGTGTAAAAATACTGACGATGAATAATCGCCAGTTTTGAGTGTGGGAATAATTGATTAAGAAACTTTGGTGCTGTTTGAATAACAGCTTCGGTAAAGATACCTTTCATAGGACACGCTAATTGATCACGGGAATCATATTTAAGTCCAATTTTCAAATAATTTATGCTGCCACCGGGAGCTTCAGAAGAATTAACGATTCCCCAATCCTGATACTTCTCAAATAATGTTTTACCTGTTTTAGTGATCCCAAGTTTTGTATTATTGACAGTATCCATTTTAAAATGATAGAATGTATATCCGGCAACCCACCCCAATTTAGAATCACCAAAATAACCCTGAAAATCAGCTTTTGCCCGAAACATATCCTTTTCATTTTTATAGAAAAGCCGGTTTGAGGTGGTCACCATACCCGGATTATAGACACTTTGATATTCATTGAATCCATAGAAATCGGACATTAGATCGGTCACATAACTTATATCCACAGTGGTCCTGACCTTAGGTATCAAACGTTCAGAATCATATCTAAACCTGGCAATAGTGGTACCTTTGGTGTATGTTGATAATTCAAAATACATGGAATGATCGTACTTTGGGAAACGGGAACCATCCCCGTAATGGTATAAATTTACTAATGCCCCATACTGAAAACCTAAATCAGAATCGAATGAGACAGCAGGTAAAGCACCAAAACTGAAACCTTTTTTTATTGGCTGTTGTGCATTTATTGATACCAGAGTCATATAAAAACAAAAGGCTAACGTAATTCTTTTTATACTCATATAGTTTATCATTATTTTTGAAAATAAGCGAAATTCTACTTTCTAAACAGTTAATTTGTGCACTAAATGAACCTGTCTATTTTAGCATGTTTTAATAATCGGGTCAAAGATATAAAAAATTAAAAGTAATAAGTCAATTATTACAAAGAACAATAATTGCAAATAAAACAGATTCCAGAATTCAGTCGTATCGTAATTCGAAGAATAGTTTCACAAATCATTGGATTATTATGTGTTTAGGATTTAAAAAAGACTCTGGTTCCGTTTTTTATTCCTGAAAATAATTATCTTTGCATTCAGTTGATTTTAATTTAAAATTATTTTCTTTCATGACTAAATTGGTTTTTGCTACCAATAATGCTCATAAGCTTGCTGAAGTAAGAGCAATCCTCGAACCTGAGTTTTCAATTATCAGCCTTAGTGACCTGGATTGTTCGGATGACATTCCTGAAACAGCGAATACGCTTGAAGGGAACGCCCTGTTAAAAGCAACCTATATCCATGAAAAATATGGTTTGGATTGTTTTGCTGATGATACCGGACTTGAGATTGAAGCATTGGGAGGGGAACCCGGAGTATATTCTGCTCGTTATGCAGGTGAAGATAATAATTCATATAATAATATGAGTAAAGTATTATCTTTATTAGGAGATAATACTAATCGGAAAGCCTGTTTTAAAACTGTTATAAGCCTAATTATGGGTGATAAGATATTGTTTTTCGAAGGGAGAATAGATGGAGATATTGCCCTGTTACCACGAGGAGAAAGTGGATTTGGTTATGACCCGATATTTGTACCTGAAGGTTATCTGTTAAGTTTTGCACAATTAGGTGCTGAAGAAAAAAATAAAATCAGTCACAGGGCATTGGCAGTAAACAAATTGGTCGATTTTTTAAAACAAAAGATCAAATAACCTTCAATTTTTCCCATTTTATTCAGGATCATTTAACTAATTACTAAAATCTATTTACTTTCAACAAAATAAAATAGAAGTATTTGAGTTTTATTGATTTGAGATAGTCTTTTCAAAATATCCAATTAATTTACAAAAAGAGTATACTATACTATATGAAAAAAAGAATATTCATTACCGGGTTTATACTTTCTGTATTAACCTTTTCTATATGGTCACAAGTGGCAATGGGAAAGTGGAGTACTCATTTTGCCTATAACAGTGTTTCTCAGATTGCACAATCGGACAACAAGATATATGCAGTGAGTGATGGGGCTTTATTTTCAGTGGATAAGCTTGATGGGAATATGGAATTTTATAGCAAATTAAGCGGTTTAAATGATGCCACAGTATCCAGAATCGAATATGACCCAATCGACAAATTATTACTAATTATCTATATTAATGGCAACATCGACATTTTAAGCAATGGAGGTGTCACCAACTTGTCTGACTTCTATAATAAACAAATGAGTACCAGCAAGGAAGTGAATCAAATCCAATTTTATGAAAACAAAGCCTATCTATCCTGTAATTTTGGTATTATTGTCCTGAACATGTTAAAGAAGGAAGTTGCCGACACCTATTATATTGGTCCAAATGCTTCGGAAGTTAAAGTTCTTAATACTACGGTAAATAATGGAACTATCTATGCCCTCACATCTTCAACAATATTTAAAGCATCAGTAAGCGATCCACATCTGGTTAATTTTGCCGATTGGTCTGTTACAACAGGATTACCCGGAAGTGGTGATTTTCAGAAAATATCAACGTTTGGAAGCCAACTAATTTTACTTCGGGGTGGATTGCTCTACAAACAAGAGACAAACAATACATGGACTCCGATTCTTACGGATGTAACAGCAACTAATTTCAATGTGACCAATTCAAGTTTAAATATATTTACCAACAATTCGGTCTATCTCGTAAATGATCAATTTAATGCAACTCCTGTTACAAATATTGGAACAATAAGTGATGCTGAATATGATGCTCAAAACAGTATTTATTACTTTGCAGCAAATAATCAGGGAATAATTTCCTACAAACAAACCGGAACAGCAACTCCTCAGATAAATTACTTTAAACCTAATGGTCCTGCTGTCAATTCACCTTGGGATATGACATTCTCAGGGAAAAAATTAATTGTAGTGCCTGGTGGCAGATGGGTCTTTTTATTACATCCTGGGAATATAATGATATTTGAGAACAATACTTGGACGAATATTAGTAATAAAACAATTGAGGCTAACACTGGCATCGCTTGTACAGATTTAATTTCTACAGCTATTGATCCAAAAGATGATTCACATTTTTTTGCTGCAAGTTACAGCAGTGGTCTTTATGAGTTTAAAAACAACACATTCTTTAAATATCATAATTTCACAAACAGTACAATTGAAAATCTTTTTGGAAGTTACCAATACCAAATGATGGGTGGAACCACCTACGATCAGGATGGGAATTTATGGTTATTAAATGAATATGTTAAGTATGGAATAAAAGTATATTTGGCTAATGGAACCTGGACTCAGCTTACATATCCTGGAGTAGATAATAAACCTTCGATGGGAGGATTGATTATCTCTAATTTAAATAAAAATCAAAAATTCATTTACTCGGCACGTCCACCAATAGGTATTTGTGCGTTTGATGATAATGGGACAATTACAGATCAATCTGATGATAAGTCAGTCTTTATTTATCCATTTATATATCCTGAACAAGATAATAACGGTCAAACAAAATTAGTTTCAATTTACCCTAGTTTTGTAAACTGTATAACACAGGATAAAAATGGGGTAGTATGGGTTGGTACAGATGTCGGACCCTTTCTATTTAGTAATCTTTCGAAAATTTACGCACCTGATTACACCTGTTCACGTGTAAAAATACCACGTAATGACAGTACAAATTTAGCTGACTATTTGCTGGTGAATGAAAACATACAAGCAATTGCAATAGATGGAGCAAACCGTAAATGGATTGGTACCAAAACATCCGGAGTGTACTTAATGTCCGAGAACGGACAACAAACGATTAAACATTTTACTGTTTCCAATAGTCCTTTACTTTCAAACTACATACTTTCAATAGCAATAAATCCTCTAACAGGTGAGGTTTTTTTTGGAACTGATCAAGGTATTGTTTCTTACCAAAGTGATGCTGGTGAAGCTGGAAGTACTTTTGGGGATGTATATGTTTATCCTAATCCCGTTCGACAGGGTTATACCGGAGTAATTACGATCACTGGTTTAATTGATAAAACTCAGGTTAAAATTACTGACATTACAGGGAATCTCATTTGTGAAACAGTTTCAAATGGAAGTATTGCGACATGGGATGGTAAAGATGTTCATGGCAGGAAAGTAAGTACAGGGATATATCTGGCAATTTGTGCAAATACAGATGGGACTCTAAGTACAATCACCAAAATTCTGGTAATAAACTAATATTATATTATTTTGTAAATCTTATAATTAAACTAGCCTTCTATATTATCTTAGAAATGTAAAATAGAATTTCAATGAAACAAAACAATTTTAATTTTCTTCGATTCTATTTTGCATTTATAGTTGTAATTGGTCATCTAATTGAAGTTTCAAATATTAACGCTTTTCATAAATTTGCACCTTTTTTTAGTACATACATTTCAGTTACTGCTTTTTTCTGTATTAGCGGTTTCTTAATTTCTAGAAGTTATTTGAATACTCCTGATTTTAAGGACTATTTAAAAAAAAGAGCAGCCAGATTACTGCCTGCATATGTATTTATTATTTTGACTTGCGCAATATTTCTATCGTTTATGAGTAAGTATTCTATTTCTGAATATTTTACAAATCCTTTACTTTACAAATATTTAGCTTCGAATCTCACTTTCCTTAATTTTATCCAGCCATGCTTACCTGGTGTGTTTCTAAACAATGCCTCATGTGCAGTAAACGGAGCTCTTTGGACTTTAAAAATTGAAGTAAGTTTTTATCTGATTATTCCTGTATTATTGTATTTTACAAAAAAAATTAAAAAAAAACATTTACTTTTTATAGGCATTTATCTCCTGTCAGTCATGTACAGGAACTTTTTTGAGTATTTATCAAATTTACATGGTTTAGAATACTACTCAATTATTGCCAGGCAACTTCCAGGGTTTATGTCCTATTTTGTGTGTGGTATAGCATTGTATTATTACTTTGATTTTTTTATTCAGACCAAAAAGACACTCTTATTATTTGGCTTGATTATATTTATTATGGAACGCATTCTTGGATTTGAATTCCTTACTCCTTTAGCACTTTCCGTTATTATCTTCTTTGTGGCTTATAGTTTCAAACGATTAAACAACTTCACGAAACATGGTGATATATCTTATGGTATCTATATATTCCATTATCCAATTATGAAGATTGCTTCTGAATTTGGGTTTTTCGAAAAATATAATCCTGTTTTAGTTTCAATTACAATAGTATTGTTGGTTTTATTAGTGGGATTTGCTTCATGGCATTTAATTGAAAAGAGATTTTTGAAAATTACACACTCCACTCGAGTTGAATGAAAAGAAAAATTATGTCGACATTTAGGTTCCCAAAAGTTTCTATTCCTATTATGTTTCTATATTTGATTATAAATTCATTATTCATAGTCAAGTATACATCGCGTATTGGCTTAAATCCATATTTTATACTTTTCACATATGTATCTTTACTGGTTTTTGTATATATATCATTTTTCTTCATAAAAGAGAGAATGACTATTCGATTTTTTAAATACGTTTTTTGGATAGTTAGTACAATAACCTGTTTTGTAATAATTTATATTTTGATTACTTTAGATCCATACAAATTACGCATTGACAGATGGTCAGCAATTCATAACTTTATTCAAAATTTATTCGAAGGGAAATATCCGTATGCTGCCAAAACACATTGCGGAGGTTATGGATCTCCATTCCCTATTTGGCATATATTCCACATACCATTCTACCTTATGGGAAATGTTGGATTGGGAATGCTGTTTTCAATAATTATCTCTCCATATATTCTCTATAAGTATTTTAAATCCTATTTGAATATCTTTGCATTCATGCTATTATTACTTTTATCACCTGGCTTTTGGTACGAAGTTGCTGTAAGAAGCGATATGATTTATAATTTCATTATTTGTATGTTACTAATTGTAACCATATTTAAAAAGAAATATTCCATACAATCCTATCCCGCAGCAATAGCAATAATTTGTGGATTAATACTTTCTACCAGATTTTCAATTATTATTCCACTTTCCGTATTTCTTTTGCCGGATTTTTTTAGCTCAAGCTTAAAACAAAAATTCATTTTTGCTATTACAGCACTTTCTGTTTTTATTGCTACATTTTTACCCTTTGCATTATGGGATTTCAATACTTTGTTTTTCTTTAAACACAATCCGTTTATACTACAAACCAGTCAAGGATCATTTCTTGAAGTAATTATAATATCAATATTTGGAATTTATCTTTCCACACAATGGAAAAAGAATTTAGTGTTATGCACTGCTTTTATTTCGATCAGTCTTTTTAGCCTAGTCTTCATAACTTTTACACATGCAATTCTAAATGGAGTCTATAAAATTAATTTAATAGAAAGTGCTTATGACATTACTTACTTTAATATGTCTTTACCATTTATTATCTTTACAATATCAGGTTCTTTAGTTTCTAATGCTCACAACACCAGCAATTTCAAATAAACTATCTTATATTTTGTTTTATTGATTGCATTCAATTTTTCTCTTTAGTTCAATTTATTACGCACAATAATGACATTGATAAAAAAAAACTTAGAATTTACAAAAAAAAATCTCATTTGGATAATACTGATAATAATTAGTTTATCGATAAAGATTATCCTTTTACATGTTCGTACCGGAGATTATGTAGGCTTTCTGCATCCGTGGATAGCATTCATAAAATCCCATGGTTATTTTTCTTCATTAAAATATGGATTTTACGATTATACACCCTCTTATATTTACATGCTGATTGCCATTGCAAAGATTGGATTTAATCCACTTTATTCCGTAAAAATCGTTTCCATTTTATTTGAATACCTGGCGGCATACTTTGTTGGTAAAATTGCTTTTCAAAAATACAAAGACACACAGACAATATGGATTTCACTGGCCATCATTCCATTATTACCATCCATACTGTTAAACAGTAGTTATTTATCACAATGTGATTCAATTTATGCCGCTTTTGTATTGGGGAGCATTTATTTCATTTTCCAAAAGAAGCAGTTTTTGTCAGTCCTATTTTTAGCTGTTGCGTTTGCTTTTAAAATGCAAACAGCTCTGATATTACCTTTCTATTTTGTACTGATGCTTAGGGGCAATATCCGTTGGTACTACTTTTTACTAATACCAATTGTTTTTATTCTTAGCATTACCCCTACCTGGATTTTTGGAAGATCATTTTCCGATTTATTAGAAGTTTATCTGGCGCAAACTGACAGATTTCGGTTTCTCACCCTTAATTTTCCCAATATTTATATCTGGATCAGTAATGATTATTATAACTTAGTAAAGATGTTGGGAATTATTTTTACATTTTTCCTTACTTTAATTGCAGGATTTGAGCTAAGTAGAAAGCAATTCGTATTCTCATTTGAAAGTTGGATCACTTTGGCTTTTTTAAGTTCAATCATTGTTCCATATTTTCTACCCGGCATGCATGAAAGATACATGTATTTAGGTGATATATTAGGTGTATTATACTATTTAGTTTTAAGGAAGAATATTCATCTACCGGTAGGTATTTTACTTGTTTCTTTTTATTCTTATATTCGTTGTTCCAGATTTAATGACATACTTCCAATGTCACCGGCATTTTTTATCTATACATTCGTAATAATCTTTACTTACATCGATTTTATTAAAAGTATAAAAGTTGAACCAAATGACATATATAAACAGGAATAATATCATTTTTCAATTTCTGGTAGTGATTGTATATGCAATGCTAACAGCTATTTGCATCAATCATTGTTACTTTTGGGATAATATCCAGCAGATTTCCAAGGAAGCCCATTGGTTTTACCTGACTGATTTTCAACAACTATTAATGCCTTCCCAAAATTCCGGATCCGAAATTGTAGCTACAGGCTACCATCCCCCATTGATGGGAATAATGACAGCAGCTTTATGGAAAGTCATTGGATATAAAGTATGGGTATCCCATGTTTTTATTTTCTGCTGGTCACTAATCCTGATTTTCAATGTGTGGAAAATAGTAAAAAGGTTATTCTCTCAACAGTTGGCAGGTTGGGTATTACTCATATGCCTGTTGGAATCAACTTTGTTGACCCAGTTCTCAATTGCATCCCCTGATTTCATTTTATTTACCGCATTCATTATTTCACTCAGTGCAGTTTTAGAACATAAATCCTGGATGCTTTCAATTGGAGTATTTTTCCTTTGCTGCATTAATATGAGAGGTATATTCGTCGGTGGAGCTTTATTAATTTCTCATATTTATTACATCTACCAGCAGACTCCTTCACGACTGAATTTCCGGTCAATCATCAAAATTAGTATACCGTATCTTCCAACCTTTTTCCTGTTAATGGGGTATTTTACGTATTACCTTCTAGTGAAAGGCTGGTTTTTCTCTGATTCAACTGAAAATATACATTATTCACTACCGGGTGGAATTAGCAGGATTATCAAGCATCTTGCAGAGTTTGGACTTCGCTCCATAGAAAACGGAAGAATCATAATCTGGATGATTGGCATTTATGTGGCTTTTTTGACTTTAAGATCAAAAACAAAATTAAATGCTGAATACAAGACTTTGCTTTTGTTTTTTCTTCTGCTGACCGGTTTGTATATTCTGTTTATCTTTATAACCCAAATGCCTTTTTCGGGCAGGTATTTTATGCCGCAATTCTTTTTACTTACAATTCTTGCCTTGTTGGGTCTGCCTAGATATGTCAAAGAAAAAAGAACAAAAATTGTATTCATCCTGATACTGTGCTTTGAACTGACTGGAAATTTATGGATATATCCTGAAAGAATAGCAAAATCATGGGATTGCACACTTGCACATTTGCCTTATTATGAATTGAGGGAAGAATGCTTTAATTACATTGACCATCAGAAACTGGATTACAATCACATTTCTGCAGGATTTTGCTTGTATGGCAACAGAGGTTTTACAGAACTTAAAAATGAAGGCAAGAAAGTTGGTACTGAAACAAATTGCCACTATTTTATTTTTTCAAATATATCAAATGTGGAAGATTCATTTGCTGACGATTTAAAGAATCAGGCTCATTGGATCCCTGTAAAGAAATTTGAAAAAGGATTTGTAACCATGATAATTTACAGGAATCTACTGTATAAATAAACTGCAAAACCATGAATCAGAACAAATCCCTTATTCAATTTATAAAGTTTGGCATCGTGGGTGTTTCAAATACACTTCTCACGGCAGGAGTCATTTGGATATTAACGAAAGTATTTTACTGTTCAGATTACATTTCTAATTTTATCGGCTATATTATTGGTTTAGCAAACAGCTTTATCTGGAATCGAAAATGGACTTTTGAAAGTAAAACGAGAGTGAGTGTTACGGTTTTTAAATTTATAGTTACCTTTGCTATCTCGTATGGAGTTCAGTTGGGAAACCTGTATGCATTGCTTCATTTAACTCATATCGACCCTTATTACTGCCAGTTAATGTCAATCGTTGTGTACACAGTTATCAATTTCATACTAAATAAATACTATACTTTTAAAATCTAATGCCAAATGAATAAATCACTCAGTGTTATTGTTCCTTGCTTTAATGAAGAAGAAGTAATAAATGAAACGTATAAAAGATTAAAGGCTGTCCTGATAACATTAGATTTAAACACTGAAATCATATTTATCAATGATGGAAGCAGTGATAATACGGAGCATTTACTCAATGAGTTTACCCTCACAGATAAAAACATTAAAATCATTTCCTTTTCAAGGAACTTCGGTCATCAAAAAGCTGTAACTGCAGGATTGAATCATTGCACGTCGGACATGGCTGTAATCATTGATGCAGACCTTCAGGATCCTCCGGAAGTAATCCCTGAAATGATTAAAACAATGATAGAATCAAATTCACAGGTGGTATATTGTGTACGCAAATCCAGAAAAGGGGAAGGTATTTTCAAGAAACTATCTGCCAAGGCATTTTACCGTTTGCTCAACTTCTTTTCCGAAGTGAGGCTCCCCGTGGATACCGGTGATTTCAGGTTGATTGATAAGAGTATCATTCGTGAATTCAACCAAATGCATGAAAAAGGGAAATATATACGCGGACTTGTTTCCTGGATAGGATTTAAGCAAGTTCCTTTCTATTATGAACGGGAAGCCCGTTTTGCAGGGGAAACTAAATATCCGTTCTCTAAAATGTTGAAACTGGCAACTACCTCATTATTATATTTCTCTACAAAACCATTAAAGCTTGCCAGCGCACTTGGGTTCTTCTCAGTTGCATTTTCATTAATTCTGGGAGTATGGTCGGTACTAGGGAAATTAATGGGCTACACGCACGCCAGTTCAGGTTGGACGTCATTATTCGTGCTAATTATATTCTTTGGAGGCGTCCAATTGCTTACCATTGGGATTGTTGGGTCTTACATTGGCAATTTATTTGACGAAATTAAGAACAGGCCTGAATATATTATAGATAAAAAAGTAAATTTTGAGACAAAAGAGGATGGAAAATCAGAATAAAAGAATAAAATCAGAACTGTACTTTCACAAACAACCTGAAAACCTGAATTGCGCCCAGGCTATTTTAAAAGGTTTTCAAAAAGAGTTTGATGTAACTGACCGTGAAATAGAAGAATACCGCGCCTGGGGTGGTGGAAGAGCACAGGATGGTGTATGTGGTGCTTTATTTTCAGCAGAAAGGTTACTCCGTCAAGCAGGTAAACCCGGTATTGCTGAAGAGTTCAATAAAATGGTGGGGGGAATTCACTGCCTGAGTATTAAAAAGACCAAATTCCCCTGTATTGATTGCGTACGAATTGCGGATGAGTTAATAGAACTCAGGTTAAAGTAGAACGATTGTTCTACTTTTTATTTATCAGGTTCATAAATTCCTCACGGGTCTTTGCCTGTTCAAATATGCCCGTAAAGTCGGAAGTAGTGGTGATGGAATGTTGTTTTTGAACACCACGCATTTGCATGCAGAGATGCTGTGCCTCAATAATTACCATCACACCCATTGGGTTTAACGTTTTCTGAATGCATTCTTTAATCTGGGTCGTCATTCTCTCCTGCACTTGCATCCTGCGTGCATAAACTTCAACAATCCGTGCGATTTTACTCAACCCTGTAATCTGTTTGTTGGGTATATAAGCAATATGCGCTTTCCCAAAGAACGGTAACATATGATGTTCACACATCGAATAAAAATCAATATCCTTCACAATCACCATTTGACGGTAATTCTCTGTAAACATAGCTGATTTGATAATCTCTTCCGGATTTTGTTCATAACCCTGCATCAGGAATTGTAATGAGCGTGCTACCCGTTCAGGAGTTTTCAGTAATCCTTCGCGATTTACATCTTCACCGAGTAATTGAATAATTTGTTTGTAATGTTCAGCAATTTGTTCCGTCTTTTCGACATCAAAGGGAACAGGTTGGTTTATGTTAAAATCCATTGTTTATTTATTTAGAAACTGAAATATTTATTTGTTCGCGTACAATATAGATCTCACTTTTCATGGTTGGAAAAGCTTCTACTAATTTATGGCGAAATGCCTGTGCCTGGTTCTGGGATACGAAATCGCCTACCCTAACTTTCCAGAAAGGCGAAGAATAATTTACATAAACCGTTTCGTCGGGGAAAGTTTCACGAATCTGTCTTTCAATCTTGAATGCTTCGTTTTTTGCTGTACGCTGGACATTGCTTGAAAAAACCTGAACCCGATATCCATTCGAAGTCATTTGATCCTGTGAATTTGTATGTTTTCTATTTGCCACTAATTGATCTATCCGTTTATCCTGATGGATTTTCACAGTGGCATGTGTAATAGAATCCGATGCAGAAAGAGCTTCGATGATGTTGTTATACTTCGAATCCTGGTTTTGTTGTGCCCGTAAAAAGCCTGCAATGAGCAACAAGGCTACAAAAAACGCGATAACTTTTCTATTCATTTTCCCGATATTTTTTAGGGTGCAAAGTTATACAAATGTTGCGGTTTTTCAGACAATTAAAGTCAAATTGTTGTTTATTTGTTTTTTAAAATTACAATATTCATATTTTCTAACAAGTTTTAATCGCTGACCATTAATTATTAATTACTTAATGCTTATCTTTGTTTTAGATTTTTATACAAATATGACAAGACCCAAAATAGCAATCATAGTTGCCGGTGGAAAAGGTATGCGTATGCAGGCTGATATCCCCAAACAATTCATTGAGATCCACGGGAAACCCGTTTTAATGCATACACTCGAAGCATTTTACAGATACGATGATTGCATTCAGCTCATTCTGGTACTTCCATCCATTCAACAAAAATTCTGGAAGGAACTTTGCATTAAACATGCCTTCACCCTTCCCCATCAAATTGTATCAGGGGGAGAAACCCGCTTCCAATCAGTATTGAATGGACTTGAACTTATCAAAATTCCTGCATTGGTAGCTGTCCACGATGGAGTTCGTCCATTTGTGAGTATTGAAACTATAAAACGCTGTTTTGAGGAAGCTTTAATACACGGGATAGCAATTCCTGTCATAGATCTGGTAGACAGCATCCGCCAGATTACTGTAACGGGAAGTCAATCTGTTGACCGAATGAATTACAAACTGGTACAGACTCCGCAGGTATTCGACAGTGAAATTCTAAAAAAAGCATACAAACAAGATTTTTCTCCGCTTTTTACAGACGATGCTTCTGTTGTTGAAGCCCTTGGTATAAAAATTACATTGGTAGAAGGCAATCGTGAGAATATAAAAATCACGACTGCTTTTGATCTGGCATTGTCCGAAATATTATTCAAATCAATTCCCTTGAACAGAGTGTGAAGTAATGGGATCCAACACAATTTCCAAACAATGGCTCGACACCCTGCGTGCAATAGCAACATTAGGTGTCATTATCATCCATGTTTCGAGCCCGTTGGTAAAAATGACTTATGGAAAGAACATGCCTTTCTGGTGGATTGGGAACATAGCTGATAGCGGGGTTCGGTTTGCCGTACCCTTATTTTTAATGCTAAGCGGAGCTACCTTATTAGTCAGGGAATACAATTTGGCTGAGTTTTACAAAAGAAGGTTCTTACGGGTATTGCTTCCCTTTCTGTTTTGGATAATCGCCTACTGGGTTTATCGTTGGTGCATATTAAGTCCACAACAACAACCTCATGAAATACTTTCCATCCTTCAATGGGCAGGGGGTTTGTTCTTAAAAGAGGGCATTTCTAAGCATTTTTGGTATATTTACATGATCGTATTTATCTATCTTTTTGTACCATTTATAGGGAAAGGACTACAAAAATTAAAGAATCATGTCATTTTGTGCTTATTGATTGGATGGTTAGTTCTCACATTTTGCCTGAGGTCTGTGCCCTTAAATATGTACAATTGGTCAGGAGACTACGGAAGCAGGTTGCTGGGTTATTTTTTATACACCGGTTACCTGGTGCTGGGCTATTATCTAAGCAAATTACCATTGGCATCGTTGAAAACAAGATATTTTGCATTTTTAATTTTTATTTTGAGCATAGCAGTATCAGCCGGATTGACTTATTTTTTCAGTAGCCAGGCTCACCGGCTTGACCTGACAATGTATAGCTATTTAGCAATTAACTCAATCATTCAATCTGCATCCATTTTTGTATGGATAAAGGATTTGGAACATAAAAACAGGTATTTTATTTTTGTTCAGCAAACAATAAGCAATTATAGTTACGGTATTTATTTGGTTCATATTATGGTAATTGGAATATTCTTTAATAACGGCATATTTTGGACCATGGAGCATCCGTTAGTTTCAGTGCCATTGGTAACTCTTCTTACATTAATTACCTCATTCGTAATTATATATTTATTGAGAAAAATACCTGTTGGAAAATATATCTCAGGTTAAATTTTTATATGGATTTACTTAGTGACATAAAATTTCTTCCCGGTGTAGGTCCCAAAAAAGCGGACCTTCTCAGTATGGAACTTGGCATTAAAAATGCTGAGGATTTGTTGCGTCATTATCCGTACAAATATGTGGACAGGAGCAGGTTCTACTATCTCCATGAAATATCTGAAGACATGCCCTTTATTCAGGTAAAAGGTCAGATTGTACGGTTTGAGAAAGTCGGAGAAGGCCATAACCAGAGGCTTACTGCTATTTTTACCGATGGACACGGATCCATAGAATTAGTATGGTTTAAAGGAATTAAATTTGTCGTTGAAAAATTTCATACAAAAGTGGATTATGTCATTTTCGGAAAACCTTCAGCTTTTAACGGCCGGTTCAGCATCGTTCATCCCGAAATAGAATTAGCCGCCAAAATGCCACCGCCCGAACAAATGGGGTTGCAGCCTTTTTATAATACATCCGAAAAAATGAAAAGCAGTTTTCTGAATTCAAAAACCATTCAG
This sequence comes from Paludibacter sp., assembly GCA_028710415.1. Lineage (GTDB taxonomy): Bacteria > Bacteroidota > Bacteroidia > Bacteroidales > Paludibacteraceae > Paludibacter. The sequence continues at coordinate 40,268 of JAQTUE010000032.1, forward strand.
AAAATCATTTTTCCAATAATTCAAACTATAAAAACCGGAATTCCTGAAACACTGCCGGCATACGTATTAAAGAAATTCGGGTTATTGAACCTTACTGAATCGTTGGTAAACGTACATTTCCCAAAAAATGCCGACCTGCTCAACAAAGCCCGTCAAAGGCTGAAGTTTGAAGAATTATTTTATATCCAGCTGAATATCCTTCAACAAACCAAATGGCGCGATCAGCATTACACAGGATATGTATTTGGCCAGATTGGTCATTTTTTCAATACCTTCTTTAAAGATCATTTGCCTTTTGAATTGACAAATGCCCAGAAGCGTGTGTTGCGTGAGATAAGGATTGATGTTGCTTCGGGCAGGCAAATGAACCGCTTGTTGCAGGGTGATGTGGGAAGCGGGAAAACCCTGGTAGCACTTATGGCTATGTTGATGGCTGTCGACAATGGCTTTCAGGCTTGTATTATGGCACCAACCGAGATTCTGGCAAACCAGCATTTTGTGAGTTTGAATGAATTTATGGGTGACCTGGGGGTGCAGGTTGCGTTACTTACAGGCTCTACCCGGCCCAAGGATCGGGTTGTCCTTCATGAGAGACTCCGTAACGGGGAATTAAACATCCTCATTGGCACCCATGCCCTCATTGAAGACGTGGTTCAGTTTGCCAACCTGGGACTGGTGGTGATCGACGAGCAACACCGTTTCGGAGTAGAACAACGCTCTAAACTCTGGAAAAAGAATGCCCAACTTCCGCATGTGTTGGTCATGACCGCTACACCGATTCCCAGGACACTGGCTATGACCGTTTATGGCGACCTAAGCATTTCAGTCATCGACGAACTTCCACCCGGACGCAAGCCAATTCAAACCTATCATTATTATGAAACCAAACGACAGGCATTAAACGGCTTTATTGCTAAACAGGTTGAGGCAGGCAGGCAAATATATATAGTCTATCCGTTGATACAGGAATCTGAAAAAGTAGACCTGCAAAACCTTGAATCTGGGTTCGAATATATCAGTGAAACCTTTCCTAAGTACAAGGTTAGTATGGTCCACGGCAAACTCAAGGCTAAGGAAAAAGACTTCCAGATGCAAAAGTTTATAACTGGCGAAACACAAATTATGGTGGCCACCACTGTGATCGAAGTCGGAGTGAATGTACCGAATGCTTCTGTTATGGTCATTGAGAGTGCCCAACGGTTTGGGTTGTCGCAGCTCCACCAGTTACGTGGCCGGGTAGGTCGTGGGGCTGAGCAATCATTTTGTATTTTACTTACCGGGTATAAACTCGCTTCCGAGACAAGGAAACGAATGGAAATTATGGTACGTACCAATGATGGTTTTGAAATTTCAGAAGCCGATTTAAAACTGCGAGGTCCGGGTGATTTGGAAGGTACACAACAGAGCGGACTACCATTCGACCTGAAAATAGCAAATCTTGCCCAGGATGGTAAAATGCTTGAAATAGCCAGGAATGTTGCCCGTGAAATCCTTGAAACTGATCCACAATTATTGGAAAATGAGAATCGGGTCATGGCAAATCAATTAAAAAAAATGAAAACGAATACCTTAAATTGGGGTTCTATAAGTTAATAATATAGAACTTTCTTTGAATGCATTCCTCTTTTTTTTAATTTTGGAGAGCATTAACTGAACAATATACTTTATTCCCCTGATATCATGGAAAAAACATTAGTAATTATTAAGCCCTGTGCGATCCAAAGAGGATTGATCGGTGAAGTGACTAAACGTTTCGAACAAAAAGGGTTGCAATTGTGTGGCATTAAGATGATGCAGTTGAGTGATGAAATTCTGGCCGAGCATTATGCACATCTGGTACAACGTCCATACTTCAAACGAATAAAAGATTCGATGATGATTACCCCGGTGATTGTTTGTTGTTGGAAAGGACTGGATGCCGTAAAAATTGTTCACGATATGGCTGGAAAAACGAATGGCCGGGAGGCTGCTTTTGGAACTATCCGTGGTGATTTCAGCATGAGTGTTCAGGAAAACATAGTCCACACTTCCGACACAGTGGATACTGCTAAAGAAGAGCTGGCACGTTTTTTTGATGATACTGAAATCTTTGAGTTCGATCATGCGGTATTGAACTACTTGTATGCGAATGATGAAATTTAAAGGTTGATTCTCTCTTGTTTAATTTATAAATTTTGCATCAGTAGTATGCAACCCTAAAAGTTATTTATGCCTGCTTCTCTCAAACAAATTCTTTCTATAGTTACATTTTTACTCTCTACCCTGGGGTGCCTGTCCCAACAAACCAATTTTTCACTGATTCCTAAAAAGGATACTGTCAATGTTTATCGTGAAATGCTGAACGATAATTCGGATGACTTGATGGAAAATCACCCGGCTGAGGATATTTACAATAATATCTGGAGAAGTGATCGTGTAAATCCCTACAAAATCCCTATTGACAGCATGCCTGATTCAGTACGGATTGACTGTTCGAATTTCTTCGTTCCGGTACCAGGGTCTATAACTTCCGAATTTGGACCCCGTCGATTCAGGTTTCACTATGGCGTTGACCTCCGTTTGAAAGTAGGTGATTCTGTTCGCAGCGCATTCTCAGGAAAAGTACGCATCATTGATTATGAAGCCCGTGGATATGGAAATTACATTGTCATCCGTCACAACAATGGACTGGAAACTGTATACGGACACTTATCGGCAGTGCTTGTGTCATTAAACCAGACTATCAAGGCCGGGCAACTGATAGCATTAGGAGGGAATACCGGTCACTCCACAGGCCCACATCTTCATTTCGAAACACGTTATATTGGGAATGCGTTAAATCCCATACATCTTTTTGATTTTGCCACCGGACATGCACGTGCTCATACCTATTTAATTACTAAAAAAGGATCGTTCTACTACCAGCATGAAGTCCATGTCACTCAACTGGCTAAATACTACAAGGTACGGAAGAAAGATAATTTAGGCCGGATTGCTGCCCGTAACGGTACAAATATAAGGGCACTTTGCAAATTAAATGGTATTAAGCCAAAGACCCATTTAAAGCCCGGCATGAGGTTACGTATCCGATAATCCTTATAACGGCATGAAAGATCATAACTAATCATCGAACTGATGGCACATTAAAAAACCGCATTCATTTAAATGAATGCGGTTTTTTAATGTATTATTTCCGTCTGATTAGTAGCGGTAATGTTCCGGTTTGTAAGGTCCGTTTGCATCCACCCCAATGTAGGCAGCCTGTTCAGGAGTCAACACCGTTAGCTTAACACCAAGTTGTTCCAGGTGCAGGCGTGCCACTTCTTCATCCAGGTATTTTGGAAGACGATATACGTCCACAGCATAATCCTTGGTGAATAGTTCTATTTGAGCCAGTGTTTGATTGGTAAACGAATTACTCATTACGAATGAAGGGTGGCCGGTAGCACAACCTAAATTCACTAAACGTCCATCAGCAAGCAATAAAATGCTGTGTCCATCAGGGAAGACATATTTATCAACCTGAGGTTTGATGTTTACCAAATTGATTCCGGGATATTTTTTCAGCTTTTCAACTTGTATTTCATTGTCGAAATGACCGATATTACAAATGATCGCGCCATCTTTCATCTTTTCGATGTGCTCGATGCGGATAATATCTTTGTTACCGGTAGTAGTTACATACAAATTTCCTTCAACCAATGCTTCTTCAATGGTTGTTACCTTGAAGCCTTCCATTGAAGCCTGTAACGCACAGATAGGATCAATTTCTGTAACAATAACGCGTGCACCGTAAGCTAACATGGATTTTGCACAACCTTTACCCACGTCACCGTAACCACACACAACCACTACCTTGCCGGCCAGCATAATGTCAGTAGCACGTTTGATTCCATCGGCCAATGATTCACGGCATCCGTACAGGTTATCAAATTTCGATTTAGTTACCGAATCGTTCACATTAAATGCAGGAAACAACAATGAACCTTCTTCCAGCATTTGGTATAAACGGTGAACACCGGTTGTAGTTTCTTCCGAAACCCCACGGATCTCTGGAATCATACGGGTCCAGATACTGTTGTCTTCTTTCAACACATCTTTCAAAATGGTATACAACAAACGTTCGTCATCACCACCTGCAGCTTTATCCAGCACTGATGCATCTTTTTCAGCTGCTCCACCTACATGGATCATCATGGTAGCATCCCCACCATCATCAACAATTACATTCGGGCCTTTGTGACCGGGGAATGTCAACGCCTGAAGAGTACACCACCAGTATTCTTCCAGGGTTTCACCTTTCCAGGCAAAAACAGGAACTCCTGTAGCAGCAATTGCAGCCGCAGCATGATCCTGGGTGGAATAGATATTGCAACTGCACCAACGTACATCGGCACCAAGTTCAACCAAAGTTTCAATAAGTACGGCTGTTTGAATGGTCATATGAAGTGAACCCATGATCCGGGCACCTTTCAATGGTTTCTCCTGGCCATATTTTGTACGAAGTGACATTAATCCCGGCATTTCTTTTTCTGCCAGTTCCAGTTCTTTCCGGCCAAATTCAGCCAGTGACATGTCAGCTACTTTATAGGGTAAGGTGCTGAATAATTGCGTTGTACTCATATCTGATTTTAAGTTTATGTTTATTCTGTTTTTTGATTTTAAAACGGGAGTGCAAAGGTACTAATTTTCAGTGGAAATTTATATCTTTGTGGACAATAATTATTTAAGTACCGAAAGTTCAACTCACCATGTTGTTCTTACAAATCAGTAAAACAAGAATACTTAGAAATCCTGTTCTAAAAACCACCAACAAAATACCAGAATGGAAAAACTTAATATACTATGGACCACCGATAATAAAGATACTTTTTTCAATATGTTATCCATGTATGCCGTTAACTCAATTAAAAACAGTTGGTGGGACGAAGTGAATGTCATCATCTGGGGAGCTTCGGCAAAACTCATTGGAGAGGACACACAGGTACAAACAGAAGTAATGGAGATGCTGGCCCGGGGAGTGAAAGTGGAAGCATGCAAAGCGTGCAGCGATAACCTTGGTGTATCCGAAAAGCTGATTCAACTGGGGGTAAACGTCAGGTATATGGGCAGTGCACTCACCGGCTACCTGAAATCAACCGATAAAATCATTACGATTTAATTTTTTCGATCATGATTGTCGATATCCATACCCATTCCTCGGTTCAGACTGACTATCCTGCCATTAGGAACCTGAATTTCGATGAAGCCGAAAACGTTTTTGCTTCGGATGAAAACGGATTCTTCTCGGTTGGGTTTCATCCGTGGTATGCCGATGAATTTTCAACAATACTATTGAACAAATTAACTGCATGGACTTCCGATTCCAGGTTTGTTGCCCTTGGGGAATGCGGCCTGGATAAAAACAGCCAGGTACCTTTCGACATGCAAATCAGGGTCTTGGAAATTCAGATTGCCCTTTCTGAAAAAACATGCAAACCCATGATCATTCATTGTGTAAGCAGCTTCAATGAATTATTCGAACTTAAAAAGAAACTCAACCCCCACCAGCTATGGATTATTCACGGCTTCAGGGGCAAGCCTCAACTGGCCTCGCAGGCATTACACGCAGGTTGCGCCTTGTCCTTCGGCGAACATTTCAATCCTGAAAGCGTACGCCTCACTCCTATCGACCGCTTGTTTATTGAAACCGATGAAAGCGTCCAGCCTGTCTCTGAAATCTATCGCTCCATTTCGCTGATTAAGAATTGTCAACCGGATGATCTCCATGCCGGTGAAAACTTGATTAAACTAATGAAGTAAAAACCAATAATAAACTTGCCCAACTTTGGGCTTGTGAATTCAGCGAGCAGTTCTATATTTACTCATACACAGCATTCATTCAGGCATTTAGTAGTTCTTCGCTACTTGTCGCTACTAATATTTTGCACACTCACAAAGCTCGTAACAATCAAAGTTCTTCACTACTGCATCTTAAATGCGTTATCACCATCTATTCACTACGATGTTTCTGGTATTAATAAAATAATAATGTTCTATTACAGAGATATTACAGTGATATTACACTCTAATATTAGGGTGTAACATCACTGTATTATCACTGTATCATCACTGTAATATCACTGTAACATCAGCGACATCGTAGCGAATAGATGGCGAATTAGAGCCCTTGTCGAGAAAAAGAAAAAGATTATAAAAAAGGAAGAAAAAACAGAACACAGGGTTCAAAAATCCATTCGGTTGGAGCAAGTTTTGAACTGGGAATCAAAGGGAGATTGCCCGGGAAAAAGAAAAATAAATCCGTGGTTCTTATAAATATAAAACATGTAAATATAAGAATTATTGTTTGATTGGAATGCTCGGGTGAATAAAAATAAATCATACAACGAAAAATGAGTGTTAAAAGTATAATTCTTTCTCTATATTAATTTTAAAGCAAGTCAGCACGATACGTTTTTTTTGTATCTTTGTCATTCGTTTAAAAATTAACATTGAAATGAAAAAGATAATCCTCTCCCTCCTGTTATTTGTACTGACACCGGTTCTTTTTGCACAGGGGTTCTCAACCATGCAGCAACGCAAACTGACAAATGCTTTAACTGCTATCTCGAATTTATATGTCGACAGCATCAATGATAAAAAGCTTGTAGAGACAGCGTTGGAATGCATTTTGAAAGATCTGGACCCACACTCGTTGTACATTCCGAAAGAAGAAGTGGAACGTGTAAATGAACCCCTTGAAGGAAGCTTCGAAGGTGTAGGCATTCAGTTTCAGTTGATGGAAGATACTTTGTTGGTAATCCAGACTATCTCTGGTTGTCCTGCTGCCAAGGTAGGCGTATTGCCTGGTGACAGGATACTGTATATCAATAATGAACTGGTAGCCGGGGTAAAAATGAAAAACTCGGATATCTTCAAACGTTTACGCGGACCAAAAGGATCGGAAGTTACGGTGAAGATCAAACGGGGTGGAGTGAAGGAATTAATGGTATTCAAGATTATCCGTGATAAAATTCCACTTTACAGTGTGGATGCCACTTATATGATAGGTAAAGATATCGGGTACATCAAAATAAATAATTTTGGGAACAATACAGTTCAGGAATTTGAAAAGGCATTCAACACCCTTCGGGATAAAGGAATGAAACAACTTATCCTGAGCTTACAGGGCAATGGCGGTGGCTATTTAAATGCAGCCATTCAGCTGGCGGATGAATTCCTTTCGGCAAATAAACTTATTGTCTATACCCAGGGATTAAACCAGCCTAAAACTACTGCAGAATCGACTTCAACAGGTGATTTTGAAAAAGGAAAAGTCATCGTACTGGTGGATGAATACTCAGCTTCGGCAAGTGAAATCGTATCGGGGGCCTTACAGGACTGGGACCGTGCATTGATCATTGGACGCCGTACATTCGGAAAAGGATTGGTTCAACGCCAGTTCCCACTGATTGACGGTTCGATGTTGCGCCTTACCGTTGCCCGTTATTATACACCGACTGGACGTTGTATCCAAAAATCATACAAAGGAGGTTACGAAAAATACGAAATGGACCTGGTGGACCGCTTCAAAAAAGGCGAGTTACTGCATGCCGACAGCATCCATTTCCCTGATTCACTGCGTTACCAGACTTTAAACCTGAAACGCACCGTATATGGCGGTGGAGGTATTATGCCTGATATCTTTGTTCCACTTGATACAACCCGCTATACCGATTTCCATCGTAAGATTGTGGCCATGGGAGTTGTGAACAAGGTTTGTGTACAATACATTGATAAACACCGTGCCGACTTAAAGAAGAAATATCCAACATTCGAAAAGTTTAAAAAAGAATATGAAGTGGATGATGAATTCCTGAACCAATTGACTGCCCAGGCAGAAAAAGAAAAGATTAAAGTGGACAGCACCCAGTATGCAACATCAAAAACACTTATTAAACTTCAACTGAAAGCATTAGTGGCCCGCGACCTTTGGGAAATGAACGAGTACTACCAGATTATGGATGCTGATAATGAATCGTTGCAAAAAGCGGTTGAAATACTTCAGAAACCGGGTGAGTTTGAGAAAATTCTCAAATAGCCGGTGAGGTGATTTAAATAATTTAACAAGATAATTATATAAATACACCATTCTTTTTGAGTAACAGAAACTAAATAAAGTCGTATTATTTAAATTTAAATAAGGGAATAAGGGGTCAGTCTTTTTGCTCAATATTTCTACTAAGGACCAAAAAACAAGAATAAGGTTTTTAATATAAAAACCTTATTCTTAGATATTAAACCTTCGTAAAAAACCAAATTCCCACATATTAAAACCTTTATTCCTTCATTTAGAAAAGTTGTATAGTTGTGTATTTCAAGAATTAAAACAGGACAATACATTGTTCCAATTACTTCTAATCATAAAAAAAACACCATATGAAAAAAGTTATTTTATTTTCTTTTTTTCTAATAGGATTGACTTGTTATTCGCAAACTAAAAACAAAATTACGGCTAACAATTATTTAAATAAAACGATCTGGTCGCAGATTTTTAATGATTTTGAAATCAAGGTTACTATCCCAATAGTAACACCCTGGGTAATTGGAATCGGGAACTTCAATTACATTGACAACGATGTTTTTACAAAGAACAATTTAAAAGAGGATAACCTTTTCACAGAAAAAGATATTCTCTTCAAAGAGATTCTCAGCACCTTAGATGCCAATTTCCTGAATTATGTACCTACTGATTCAACCATGATTATGAGAGCCCTTTATAAAGACAGGCTATTGTATACACTTGAATTGCAACAATCAGACTCCATTTTCACTATAGATTATAAATTGCCTGATAACACTTCAGGCGAGACAATTATATTTGATAAACGTGGTAATTTAAAATCACAAATCATATATAATCCTGACAACAAAGTGGAAATCCAAAATAAAGGAATTTCGGATTCCCTGTTTATTTGTACAACAAATAATGATTTAAAAAACTATACATTGATAGAGGAAAACCTTTATAGTAACGGAATTTTAAACAGCAAAAAAGTTTTCAGAGAAAGTAAGGAAACAAAAAAGAGAAAATTCATATCCGAAAATCAGTTTAAATACGGAAACAACTCCAATATATCAAAAATTTATAATTTAGATAAAAAGGGGATGATAATTGATTCTATTGTTTATTTCTATAGAAATGATACATTAATTGCAATACAACAAGAAAATGCACCGAAAGCCCCAAATGTAATTTTATACAGGTACAATGACGGGAAAGAATCTCAAAAAAACATCAACAAAGAAGACTTTTCAATTCAATTTGACAAATCATTTAATGAAAATAAGATTTCTCAATTTGAATATACAGATTTGAAAATTAACGACGCCAAACATTATGATTTTGATTATAACAAGTTCGGTTTTTTAAATTCAGTATTGTTTAAGTCCTCCTCTAATATTAATAATGAGTTGAAATTTGACCAGCAATGCTTATTGACTTACAACACAAATCAAAACATTCAAACCATCAAAGTAATTAACAACAAAGGAGTTATAAAAAAAGAGATCAATTACGAATACGATTACAAATAAGAAAGTTTGAAGTTTGAAAGTTTGAAAGTCTAAAGAGTTTGATGTTCGAAAAGTTTGGAGAGTAACTGGGATTCAATTCTTAAGTTACTCTTTGCATTAAAATGGCACTTTAAAGTTTAATGAGCCATGGTAATATTATTAGAAGCCAACATTATCTTTTAAATCCTATCAGTTAAGAAATTAAAAACAATGATACTTGATTACATTTATATAAACTGGGTTGAAATAACAGGAGTCATTCTGAGCCTGATCTATATCTACCTGTCCATTGAGCAAAAAGTCAGCCTTTGGGTGTATGGTTTGCTTTCCTCATTATTCTATATCGTTGTTTTTTTCAATACGAAGTTTTATGCCGATATGAGTCTCCAGCTGTATTATGTGGTAATCAGCATATATGGGTGGTTTAACTGGAAAAGGGGCAAACCCGGAACAGGGCAGGACCTTCCGACAACCAATACTTCCAAAAAGCTCTGGATTCAACTGATAGCTGTATCCACAGTGATCTACATTATTTATTATATCATACTGGCAAAATTCACCGATTCAACCATTCCCAAAGCGGATTCACTAGTAGGCATGCTGAGCGTTGTGGGCACCTGGATGTTGGCAAAAAAGCTCCTGGAAAACTGGATTGTCTGGATCGTGGCCGATGGAATTGCGACAGGATTGTTCTTTTATAAGGGACTTTATCCTACCGCCATCCTGTTTATCGTCTATACTATCATGGCTGTGGTAGGCTATTATCAATGGAAAAAGGCCATGAATGCGAGTTTATCCTGATTTTCAGAGTAAATAATGCCTTAGTGCAGAAACACACGGATAACCCGTAATTTACTCACTTTCTATCATTTACGAGCATCCAACTAACCCCTATCTCAGATTAACGTTGATAAAAATGATTAATTTTCCAGTAAAAACGAATAAAACCCGCTTTTACATTGAGAATTTCAAATTATTTTATCTAATATTACAGCCTGAAAAGATGGTATCACTACAATTTTAAAGTTAACACATTACTTTAACAATGACAGATTTATTTCAAGTGATCAAATTCAGTAAAACTTTCAGGCAGTAAAAATTCAGTATCAACTATAGCACGAATTATTTAAACTTTTACAGAATTAATTGAAACAGGTTTTTTAGATCAACTTCATGCAACAAGTGGAACTATGAAAAAACGAGTTGTTCTGAATTTAGTATTTATAGTATTATTCAAATGCTTTTCCATTGGTCAGGGATCGGCATACTGCGGACCATTCACCGACAAATCGCCAATCGTATGGAATGAAGAACACAATAAGACAATCAGTGGGTTTGAAATCATTCATCCAAATGGACATTGCATCACATTAACCAACTGTACAAATATCATTATTCAAAATTGCAAATTAGGACCTTCGAAGCACGAAGGAGTATCTTTAGTTCATTGCAAAAACATCACCATTCAAAATTGTACTATGGATTCGGTTGACTCCGGAGTAGTAGCCGATTCATGCACAGGGATAGTTGTCATCAATAATGATATCCGGAATGTATTAGGACCTTTGCCAAGAGGGCAAATGGTACAGTTTGGAAGAGTATACGGAGCAGGGAACAGGATATGTTACAACGCCTGTGAGAACCTGGAGGGACAAAGTCATCCCGAAGATGTGATCAGCCTGTACAGGTCGAATGGAACTGCTGAAGACCCTATACAGGTGATTGGAAACCGGATACGGGGAGGCGGACCTTCAACGTCAGGAGGTGGAATCATGACCGGAGATCAAGGTGGATCGTATATAGTGGTAAAAGATAACATCCTGGTTGATCCAGGGCAATATGGCATTACCATTGCCAGCGGAAACCATATCACGATACAGGACAATAAAATATACGGCAGGCAACAACCGTTCTCGAATGTGGGCCTTTCAGCATGGAATCAGTACCCGACCGATTGCTCGACGAATACAATCAGGGACAATGAAGTGAATTTTACGAATAAAGACGGCAAATTAAATTGTTTCTGGAATAAGGGGAATTGTGGTGAGGTTACAGGCTGGGAAACGAATCAGTATAATCCGGATTTAAAAGAAGATATACTTCCGGCAGTTATAACCGGCAAATGCAAAGAACTTAATAATAGAAAGACAAAAAATATGAATTGAATTCTATTGAAACATAAATATTGAAATTTGTATTTATCCACAAACAAAAAGACAAATACAATAAGTATAAAATCTCAAAATAAATCCGATTTGTAAAAATTATTCCAATATATACCAAACAGAAAAGGAATTCGGTAAATATAGAACGCAAGAATCAAGAGCCAAGAATCAAGGCAGAAGTAGCAGTAGATTAATATTTTGCAGATTATTATGTCAGATTAATTAATTCGTTGTATATATATTGAATAATGAATATCAATACTCCCTTTTTATCAGCATACAGATAAAGAAAAGGTATCTGATTGTTTTTAACCTTTTCACTTTACACATTACATAATACGCAAGGTAAATCCTCTGCAACATCCGGAACTAAGTCTATTTCCGGGCCATTCAAAAACTGTTTATAAATGAGAGATAAGTACTCTCCTCTAAACTTGTAGTTCAGAGGGGGTGTATCATCAATTGTATTAAGTAGGTTCTTTTAACAGGGAAATACTTGGTATCATTGAAAGGAAACTTCCTGGCACCTTTCTTACAGGAATGGAATCCTGTCATGTTGGGAGCAAATACCAATTGTTGGGGTACAAAGCTTTTTAAAAGCTGGAAACAGAATGGAATTCAGCTTTACATACAAATAGAACAAATGTAATTCACAATAGTTCACTCATAGTTTAAAAAGATTATAAATTTAATTTTACCGACTGAATCAGAATCAATTATTTTTGATTGCCTGCAAGTAAAAAACTTCAGAAGAATGCAAAAAGGCAATTATTTTCAGTCAAATAATTCAGATTACACAATGAAGAAAATAAAAAAACAAATAATATGCATACTATCCCTAATCGTAATATTCCACGGAATATCGTTTGCCCAGGGATCTACCTACAGCGGTCCCTATACTGATTCAGCACCAATCATACTTGACGGGGTAAGCAACCAAACCATCAGCAAACTCAAAATTACAAATGGATCAGGACATTGCATCAAACTATCAAACTGTTCGAATATCACCATCCAATATTGCAAATTGGGTCCTTCGAAAGGGGAAGGAGTCTTCTTATCCAACTGTAAAAACATAACAGTCACCAATTGCTCGATGGATGCTGTTGAAAGTGGTGTTGTAGCTGATATTGGCACCGGGATAAAAGTTACCAATAACGATGTAAAGAATGTACAAGGTCCCATGCCGAGGGGGCAGATGGTACAGTTTGGGAATGTATCGGGTGCCGGCAACAGCATTAGCTATAATGTAGTGGAGAATATACAGGGACAAAGTTATCCGGAGGATGAGATCAGCCTGTTTATGTCGAATGGCACTGCATCCGATCCGATTCAGGTAGTAGGGAACTGGATACGGGGAGGCGGACCATCAACTTCCGGTGGAGGAATAATGACCGGTGATGAAGGAGGTTCAAATGTACTGGTGCAGGATAATATACTGGTTAATCCGGGGCAATATGGTATAACCATTTCGAGCGGTACCAACATAACCATCAAGAACAACAAGATCTATTCCGAGAAACTACCCTTCAGCAATATTGGACTTTCAGCTTACAGGCAATATAACATTACCACCTCGGGAAATACCATCATGAATAACGAAGTGAATTTCACGAATAAAGACGGGGTCCTGAACAACATGTGGAATGCCGGAAACTGCGGAACCATTACTGGCTGGGATACTAATATTTATAACCCGAACCTGAATGCGTCCATACTTCCTTCAATCATAATTGGCAGGGCTCAAGCGGATACAATAGCAACACCAAAACAGGACACGATTGCCAAACCAAAGCAAGTAGACCACAGTTTAAAGATTTTCCCAAACCCGGTATACAGCCGGTCCATAAAAGTGACTGCAACAGCCCCGATAAATCAGAAAATAATTATCTATGATTTAAAAGGTCAAATACAAATTCAGCAATCCATTAATAGTTCAGAAATGGAAATTGACACCGGCAATTTGACTGCGGGAGTATATATTATCAAAATCTATACAAACGATACTGCAACAGATGTGCGGAAAATAATTGTAGGTAAAAAATAATTCAGACTAAACACCTGAAATAAGGCTTAATCGTCAGAAAAATTAAATAAGCAATAAGAACTAACTTTAGGATACAAACCAATTAAATAATATTCGAACTCTAAAAAACTATATCTGCTACTTATTGAATCAATTTTTGTAGTGATCTTTTTAAAATAACTATTTAAATCAACACCATCAAAAAAATGAGTATGAAAAAACACATTCTTACAACAGGGATAACTATGGTTATCTTCCATTGCCTGTCATTTGGACAAGGTTCCACGTATGGTGGAACTTATACCGATTCATCACCAATAGCCTGGGAAAGCGTGAGTAACCGCACAATCAGCAAGCTGAAAATCATTAATCCATCCGGGCACTGTATCAAGCTTTGTAATTGTTCGAATATAACCATCCAGTATTGCAAACTGGGGCCATCCTTAAACGAAGGCGTGTATTTATACAACTGCAGCAATATCACAATTACCAATTGTTCCATGGATTCCATTGACAGTGGGGTAGTTGCAGATGGCTGTACGGGTATCAAAGTCATCAACAATGATGTAAAAAACGTCATGGGACCTATGCCCCGCGGCCAGATGGTACAGTTTGGGAATGTTTATGGCGGTGGGAATGTAATCGGGTACAATGTAGTGGACAACGTTGCCGGGCAAAGCTTTCCGGAAGATGCGATAAGCCTGTACATGTCAAATGGTGCAACAAACGATCCGATACAGGTTGTCGGGAATTGGATACGAGGGGGAGGGCCTTCGACGTCAGGGGGTGGAATCATGACCGGGGACATGGGAGGTTCGAATATCCTGGTAAAGGACAATATTCTGGTTAATCCCGGACAATACGGGATTACCATTTCGAGTGGAGTCAACATATCTATCCTGAATAATAAAATATATTCGGATAAGGAGCCATACAGCAATATTGGCCTTTCAGCTTACAGGCAATACGATATTGTTACTACCTCAAATACCATTTCATATAATGAAGTGAATTTCAAGAACAAGGATGGGGTTTTAAATTGCATGTGGGATGCCGGTAATTGCGGAGTTATAGCAGGTTGGAATACCAATATTCATAATTCGAACTTAACTGCAGCGATTCTACCAGCAAAAATAATTGGCAGGGTTCAGTCTATTACCACTGAAGATGTGCCGGCACCTAACCCGGGTTCAATAAATATATATCCGAATCCGGCCACTGATTATATCATGATTGACAGCAGCCCAGATCTAAAAAACAGCATAGTGTCAATTTACAATATTAACGGACAAAAAATGATTGAGGAGCCGGTGACAGAAAACAGTACTATGATAAACACCCATAATCTGGCTGCTGCAGTCTATATCCTGAAAATAATAAAAGATAATAAAACCATTGAGGTAAAAAAAATAACCATTGGGAAAATGTAAACTCACCTTAGCTTAATCCGGAATAGAAGCTCACAAGCAACTGACAGCAAAAGCAGAAAGAGCCAGGGATTAAATTTACGGACAGGTAGAGCCTAAAATAAAAAATGATGGTAAGATTACTTGCCATCATTTTTAGTATAAATACAAACTATGCCTAAATTCATTATCCGGCATTCTTCAATGCATTCTTAGCAAAGAAAGTCATTAATATAATCCGAAGATCCCACCAAAAAGTCCAGTTATCCAGGTAGAGCATATCATATTCCACACGCTTTTCCATTTTCCAGAGTTCATCCGTTTCACCCCGGTAGCCATTTACCTGTGCCCAACCTGTAATGCCGGGTTTAATGTAATGACGAACCTTATAGTATTCGATTAATGCCGAATACTGTTCGGTATGTTTGAGCATGTGCGGCCTGGGACCAACCACTGACATTTGTCCAAAAAAGACATTAAAGAATTGAGGGAATTCATCCAGGTTCGACTTACGAAGGAACTTACCAATTGTAGTTATACGGCTATCACCCGCAGATGCTTGTTTAAGATCGGAATCTTTATTCATGGTCATACTCCTGAACTTTAAGCAAGTGAAAGTTTTATTGTTTATCCCGGTGCGTTTTTGTTTAAAGAATACCGGACCCCTTGAACTTAATTTAATTAAAACACAAAGAATTGGAAACAGCCAGCTAATCACAAGTAATATTACCAACGATGAAAAAATAACATCAAATGTTCTTTTTATAAACCGGGCCTGAATATCATCCAGGGGTATTTCCTGTGGATTGAATACTACCAGTGACCCTACCGACTCCATATTCATTTTAGTCTTGAACCAGTATTGGTTTTCGGGTACAAACCTAAGCCTGACTCCTATCCTGTTGCAAGTTGCAAGCA
>JAQTUE010000100.1 GCA_028710415.1 Paludibacter sp.
CGGTGGGTACTTGGTAGGTGGTACTGTCGGTGGGTACTTGGTAGGTGGTACTGTCGGTGGGTACTTGGTAGGTGGTACTGTCGGTGGGTACTTGGTAGGTGGTACTGTCGGTGGGTACTTGGTAGGTGGTACTGTCGGTGGATACTTGGTAGGTGGTACTGTCGGTGGATACTTGGTAGGTGGTACTGTCGGTGGATACTTGGTAGGCGGTACTGTCGGTGGATACTTGGTAGGCGGTACTGTCGGTGGATACTTGGTAGGCGGTACTGTCGGTGGATACTTGGTAGGCGGTACTGTCGGTGGATACTTTGAGGGGAGGAAATTCTGATATAGATATGAACCCTGATTAATTTTTGATATGGAATATTTTGAGACTTTTTGATATAATTTATTGTAGTTGCTTGGTGTTGATTTAAAGAATGAGCTGGGGGTTTGACTCTTAAAATAAGATGTGGTCGTTGGAGAGATTATATCGTATTTACTCCCTGTGAGATTTCCATAAATAGATCCAGAGATTGCTTTTTGTGGTGTGATAAATAACGACCCTGATTTCTTACCAGGTGTGAAAATTGAATATGAATCAATGACTTTTTTATTCCCTCTTTCAATCCCAGTTAATTCAAATGGTTTTGTTTTAATAAATTTAGTGGTTGCACCCGGTAATCTGAATCCTTCCTCATCAAGAATTGCAGACTCCTTAAGTGCTTTAAGTGCGGAAAATCGTGCATCGGTTCCTTCCCATGTTTTTAATGGGTTCCTTGCTTCACGTAAAAGAGATATTCCTTCAGAGTCCCCAGAACTAATCACATCTCTTTCAAATGCATTTGCAGCCTTTTCAAAGATTAATCCTTTTTGTGCTCTGAAAGGTCGTGATAATGTTCCGAATTTCCCAGGCTTGTATAAATCAAATGCTCCTTTCCGTGCCATATGGGTTAAATCAACAACATCTTTTACTCTTTCAAATCCAACCGTCCCAAGTTTACCAGATTCTGGTAATATTAATTTACCATATCCCATTGTGGATTTACCCCATATGATTTGTCTGAACCCCATTGTCTGCACAGAGGTTCCAGGGATATTAACCCACTCCCCTCCAGTAATTGAATGGGGATGTAAATCCAAAACAATCTGGCCGCTTGGTTGTCGTGCTGAATATCTAGTACCAGTAAGAACAGATTTCTCTTCTTTGAAAGTAAGAATTGGATTTCCAGATTTATCTATCGCACGTAAAGAATATTCACCCGGTTTTTTTGGGTTAATTTCTTTTATTATTTTTGAACCTGGGAAATCCTCTTTAACAAGAATTTTAAATATGTTTTCAGAATGTACCCGTGCTGTTTTCGGGGTAATTAAGGTATCAAAATCTCCAAGAGTTGCCCGCCCGTATTCTCCTAAGTATGCCTTCCCAACAGTGGAGCCATATATACCAAAATCGTTTGGATTTTTTGATACATATTCAGTTATTTTGGTCCATGCTTTAGACCCTATTGTTGATGGTTTTGTAACCCCATATGGTTGCATTACTTTTGGAGTATAGTAAATACTTGATGCTGCATCTCTCGCCCCCATAATTGAACGAACAGATGTTGCAGCTTCGGGAGTAATCCTTGGTTCTAATGCATTAAGCATATGAACACTTTGAATTGGTTTTATGTTTTGACCCATGACATCAAATTCGCCCGGAATAATTGTTTCTCCTTTGAATAATTTTGCAGGGGATGTTTTACCAATTGCAAACCTTATCTTTCCTGCAGGGGATGTAATTGATCCAATTGCAGGAACCTTCCCACTATAATAACTTCCAACACCACGGTTTCCAATAATATTAAGTCGTGGTTTAAAATCAAATGAGATTCCACGGTATGTTGAGAATTTATAAGTAAAATCTCTTATTGTTGGATCCCACATCTTTTCAACAGGTAATGAAAATCTAACTGGTTTTATTGGAGATGCAACCAACCCATACATCCCCGCTTTTCCAATACCATGAGCTGCAGCGATCATAAACGCATTCTCACCGGCAAACTCCCACGGTCTTTTAGTCAGGCCCTCAACTGTTCCCTCAGCCTGCATCTTTAATCCGAATGCCGCCATCGGTGCGATTGCCGCCGGGTTCCGTGCAAGGATCTCCGTCCCAACCGGGACCATTCCGGCAAACTCCATGAACGCCGGGGGACCTGATACGGTAAATCCCCTGATGAACCCTGCTGCATTCTCAGGGGTCTTGAATGCCATTGATGGAGCCTGCAGCGGAGAGAGAGGCATTATCTTTCCTGCCGTAAAGAGTGCCTGGGTGATGTCGCTCTGTGCGAACTGGTCAATTCGTGGTGAGATTATCGGAGAGATGTTTTCAGTATACCATTTCCCTGAACCACTTAACTGCTCATATATCGGATATGTGACCAGCCCCGCCGGGGTTGGTCGCTGACCACCAAACATCTGGTCAATGCTCCGCTGGTATTCAGACTGGATGCCCTCATACTTTCCGATATCATACATGTACCGGGTAAGTTCCTGCTCGGGTCCAACCCATGTCGGGCCAGTCGGGGTATCAACGATAAATCCCTGGTTACGGTATGACTGTTCCCGGCTGGTAAGTGATGTGGATAGATCACCCATTACGGTTTCCAGACCGATGACGGTTCCAACATCCCAGGCAGACCTGGCAAACTGTCCGAACGGGGTAAGTTCTGCAACCCCGAGAAGTGACCGGAGTAAAGGGTTTATCTTTGGTTGTGGGATGGTATAGGTTGGGATCTGTGGTGTCTCACCTCTGGTGACATCCTGCACCGCTGCCGGGACTGTCGGGATGAATATCTCGCCGCCCTGTGAGATGTTGCTGTATCCCCGTTCTGTTGGCACTAACGTCCCGCTGCTACTGAGGATATTAAACCGCTGCCGGTTGTATTGTGAGACCAGGTCCAGGTATTTCTGTGACGGCCCGGATGGGAGGGACTGCTGGAATATCTCTGATGCCAACAGGTATTGGTTCGGAGCCGGGCCGATTGCCTCACGGTAATCCTGGGTATACCATGACGGGATTGACTGGTTATACTCAGCCCGGATCTGGGATGCTTTAACATCAGCGAAAAGCCGCAGCTCTGCCTTTGTTGGCCGGCCACCCGGCCCCGAACCCTCAAAAACATTCTGTTGTGATACTGTTGGTTTGATTGGTTCCCGTCCGGGTTCGTAGATGCCCGGGCCGTGTACCGCTGCTTCCGGTCTCGGGATCCTCTGTGAGGAGGGGTTGAGTCGGTCCTGCCT
>JAQTUE010000067.1 GCA_028710415.1 Paludibacter sp.
AAAATTAGTAATAGTTTTAAAGGGAGCTGGGAACTCCCGTTCAACATCCTGAAACGTGAAATTTAAATATAAAGTATTAATAAACAAAGGTAATCAAAGCTCTTCCCGAAGGGAATTTAGTTCAACATCCAATAATGCTACTTCGTAAGCTGCTTTTTCTACAGAAGTTGTGGTGCTAAATGATTGAACGTATAAATTATGGATGTCAAATTTTACATATTTAGAAATTGAATCTGACATAACTGGGAAAGCTAATGGCCAAGGTGATTTTGTGCTACCTTTTTTAAATTCTTGACTTATTGATTGCGTTTGAATTATCAATTTCTTCTTTCCGTCAAACTTTACAAATTTCTTTCTCAATTCTTCAATGTTATTGTTTACATGAGTTGAAAATCCTTGACAAATTAATAACCAAATCATATCTGGACTAATGTTTATTGGACGATGATCTGCATAAGCAATATAGAGAGTAGCAACAAAAGGGTGTATATTGGTAGAAACAATAGGTTCATTCCTTAGCTTAAATTCACATGCTTCAAATCCACCACCAATTCTTGTTTCAATAGCTTTAACATATGTAACTTCAGAAAGAGGTTCTTTTGCTAACTCAACGTCTTTATTTATTATTTTTATTTGTGCTAATGGTCTAAACACAAACAATAACAAGACAAATATGCTAAATACTTTTTTCATATGAGAAATATTATGATTGTCTTTCCATTTTAAATTACTTTCAAGTTTATGCTTATATGTACAGTTTTACTTTTTTTTGCGTTGCCGCCGACGACCGAGGCTATGAGCATTTGGCGGTTTGCGGGAGCGTTCACTGTCGCACTGGGACAAAGTGAATGCGGGAGTAAAACCAACTGAATGCACTTGTGCCTACCAAATTCTCAAAGGTATACAGGGGCTAGATGTTTGATTATCACATTGTTTATTTATTGTATTGAAGCAAAGTTCAGACTATTTTCTATTACTTTTAGCCCATTCATTATATATTTTTACAACTTCTTTCAAGTTTTTCCATGTATATTCTTTATTTGTTATTTTTTCAGCCAGTTCCGGATAATCAACAAAATATAAGGGTGCTTTAGCTTTGAAAGTCTGATTATTATTTAATGAGCTAATTGTAGCATAGAGTTTTGCTGCTGGTTCATTATCCCGAATTAAATAATAATCGGTAAACTTAGCTTTGCCTCCCCAATTAGTTATCATAGCATTTGTCATTGTTCCTGGTGCTGATAGTTCAGTGTATATTGAATACAAACGTACAACTCCACTATCCAAACGATTTAACCAGACAGCATCCTTTCCAATATTTTTCTGTGCCCAACCTTTATAAACTTTTAGTCTGTCGTATGTAACTTTTTCATTTTCATAAAAATAAACTATTTTGCGAGCTGAATCTGAAGGAATTTTAGTTGGATTACGTTCGTCCTTATCTGCACAATACAGATATTTATCTGTTTCACCCCACAAAATTGCAAACTTTGATGTCTTGACACTGCCATCATTCATATATACTGCTGCTTTATTATATGTTCGCTGGGAAAAAGCCATGCTTGCCAACATTATCAGCACTACTAACCAAATACTTCGTTTCATAATTTATTATGTTTTAATTCATTGTATATTATCATTTTGTAACTTCTTGTTATTAAATTGTATTGTTTTTATTTGTTAAATACGGAAAATATAATTATTCCTTTTTCTGTCAGTCGATCCACCGAGAAGACATTTAGAACTATGTAAAATTCTTCAATCACAAATTTAAATAGTATTCATGATTTATCTTTCCAACAATGGATTTAACCACACAGCCCACGAATTAAAATTATGTCCTTCGGTTCCAGTCGTTTTAAGCTCCAGTATCATGACATTTTTTACGTCAATGCTAAGTATACTTTGCTGATTTACTCTTAAAGCAGGTGATTCGTACAATATTTTACCATCGCCAAGCACTATGAATCGTGCTGATCCCTGAATGTCTGCAAAATCTCTCAACCCAACAATGGCTGAAAACTTTTGCCATCGTTTATTCAGGTTAAATACATATGATGACGGAGAGTGAGCAAAAAGTCCTTTATTGTAAAGTTTTCCCTGATTTTCAAGAAAAAATGTTTGTTCCGATTCACACGTATAATAGTTTCGTGCAACTTTTTCCCAACCGACACTGGCTTTTTCCCACTCGGCATCCGACAAAAATAATTTTGCGTCATCACATGTTTTAGGATCAACTGGTTTAGGCGGATTCAAAATGTGTTGAAATATTTCTATTTTTTGTTGAATGATGGGAGTCTTTTCCATTTTCAATAACTTCTCATAAAAATAAGGAATATTTACTACCCTGGAATTCGATTCAAGCTCAGCGGCAACACCATTTATATCAACAGAAAAAGCTTTGTTGAAATCCGCAACTGCTCCATTGGGAAATAGATAAAGGAGCCGAAGTACATAGTTTCCATTTGCCAGTAATCCTATTTCGAGATTAAGTGAATCATTCGTCGTGATAAACTTAGAAAAACTCCTATTAAAGTATTCAGATAAAAAAGTTGGACGAACTAAGGCAACAATTCCATAAGGTAATTCCTCAGTTTTCATGTCTGTTTTTATCACTAACCCCGATTTATTCCGACTGAATTTGAGGTTGGATATATTGAATTTGGATGTTGCATACCTTAATTTGTTAGATTGTGTAAATATTGGTTGACTCATTAACTGTAAAATGGAAGCAGATGAAAAGAAAGAACTCTTTTTCCCATTCCAAAGATATTCTCTAAAATGACGACTTCCATATTGACCCATTAATGAGATGCTTGTAGAATCCAATTCTAATGGATTCCCAAAATCATGTGGAAGACCGAACATATGTCCCATTTCATGAGCTATGCCTCCAATATACCAGCTATTGAATTCTGCTACACTACATTTTTTATAATCTACCGCCATTTCCGAAAATGCCATTTTTTGGATAGTATCTGTTAGAAGTCTGGAATCTAATAGTTCACAATCTGCAACAAAACATACTCCTCTAATCGAAGAACCTGTTCCATAATATGGTGAATGAAACAAATAGGTTCCATCGGTTTTTTTATCACACAGACCATTAATAATCAAAACATGATCTTTTGAAAAATCTATTTGTTTGTTCGTTTTATTATAAATTTCGTTTTGTATCTTCGACCCTGAGTCTTTGGTGTAATCCTTAGACTGAAATGAACCTTTAATCACATGAAAGACATATTTGCCTTCGATCTTTTCAAAAGGTATTCCTTCATTTTTAATTCCGTATTTATTAAATTCCTCCTGATAGAATTTACTGACATCATCTAACGTCCTTGTAAGCCGTTCACGCCAATTGGGTAATGGATCCTGATTATTGCCATGAAAGTAAACCACTTTTACAATATTATTTGCCTGTTTTTGTCCTAAATGATACTTCTTTAAAAGCTTATCAGCCTTTAATATTTTTTCTTTATTGATGACTTGTTTTAATCTGGTTGAAGGTTCCTGAAACCCAACCGATAATGCTGATAGTATAAGTAGTATTATTGGAAATTTTAATTTCATACTTATTTTATTTATTCTTACAAATTCAATTTATAGACTTACTCATCGAACGGACTGTTCGTTCTGAATTGCAGAACTGTTATTTTATTCCTGTTATAACCGTTTACAGGTATATCTGCTTAGTTCAAATTTATGTGTGTTCAGTAAACCAGGCAACTATCGAATTTGCCTAAATTCAAAAACTCTTCTAAGTTGTTGAAGTGTAATGTGCAATAAGATTGAATAAATTCACATTAACGTGTTTATCCAACCTGTTCATTAAGCATATAATTAATATGTTTTTAATTAAATTAAGCGTCAAAGATAAAAACATTTATTTATATTAACGATATGTTTTTTAATTAATTCCTAATTTATCTAATGGAGTTAATATTTAGTAAAACCTGTGAGGATTATAGGGGTATTTATCCCTGTTGTTTTATTCCAGAGTACCTAGATATGCTTTGAATATCAGTAATATCAGTTCAGGGTTCCAATAAATGTCCCAAAGAATATCCCGTATTACATTTTCTTATTCCTACGTTCTCTAATGTCTTTATTAATTAGCCCAAATACTAATCGCTATATATCATTTCAATAAGTATGATTAAATAATTTAATAAAAAAAGCCCCACATATTCAGTGAGGCATTAATGCTTGTAAGCTTCCTATATTCCTATTTACCAATCGGCACCAGTTTATATATTTTCCCTGTTCTTTCCACCGCAATGTAAATATACCCATCCGGACCTTCCACTACATTGCGCACCCGGCCAATCTTTTGCAACAGTTTTTCGCGCCCAATGACTTTATTGTTTTTCATGATCAGCCGGTCGAGGTATTCAAAGCTCAATGAACCACTCAGGAAGTCACCTTTCCAACCTTTATACAGGGAACTGGTAACCCTGGTCAGCGAGCTGGGTGCTATGGATGGTATCCAGTAAAATACGGGAGGTTCCATTCCTGTTTTAGCAGTATCGGGCGAAATAATCGTTCCATCGTAATCCACCCCAAAAGTAACCACCGGCCATCCGTAATTCTTTCCTTTCTTGATGATGTTCAGTTCATCACCTCCCTTGGGGCCATGCTCATTGGACCAGATCAGATCAGTTTGCTTTTCATAATACATTCCTTCCGGGTTTCGGTGCCCATAACTCCAGATACTTCCTACTGCATGTGGCGTTTTCACAAAAGGATTATCAGGTGGGATTCGTCCATCATCAAACACCCGGTGTATCTTGCCATTTGAGTTCGTAAGGTCCTGGGCATTCTGTTTTGGACCATGATCGCCTACTGAGAAAAACAAATACCCGTTCTTGTCGAATACCATCCGGCACCCGAATTGTATTCCTGAATTCGTGTTGGGCAAAGCATGAAAGATCTTTTTCAAATTTACCAGTCTGCCATCCCTTAATTCGGCCCTGGCTATCGAGGTATTCAACAAGGTTGGTGATTCCCCGTCAACATAAGATATATAAATCAAATGATTCGTGCTAAATTTAGGATGCAGTACCGCATCCATTAAACCACCCTGTCCCTTCACGGTTATGGGCGGAACTCCCTCTACGGGTGTCATCACTTCCTTTGAAACCAGATACATTTTCCCAGACTTTTCGGTCACCAACAGATCCTTATTGGGTAGAAAGGCCATTCCCCAGGGAATTTTCAGATTTTTCCCAACAACTTCCTGTAATACAAATGAAAAATTTTCTGATTTAATAATGCTCTTGTCATCAAAGCTGGAAGGGATAATGGCGGGTACTTTTGCCACCTCCCGGATCATATAATTGGCCATGGCTGCTATCTGTTCATCGTCCATGGCTTTTGCATAGGCGGGCATACCAATTGCCGGACGTCCGAATTTAATGGTTGCCGATACTTCTTTTAAGGAACTTCCAAACACCCATTGCCGGGCTGCAAACCGTTCCAGCTTTTCACCATGGCAACCGGCACAATATTTCAAATACAGTGCCCGTGTACTTTCTGAAACCGGGGTAGGGATGTTCTGTTGATTGGTTACAAAGGAAAAAACAGTCAGGGATAACAGGATGGAGACTAAAATCAAAATCATTCTATTCGTTTTCATAGTCGTGTGGTATTAAAAGATTTTAATCATAAATACACAACATGTAAAAATATAAAAAGTTTTGTAAATTTGTTTTTTAACCTTAATACTTTAATTCATGACAAAAAATAGTATCATCATTAACAGACACAAAATAAATATATTAAAGCAATACATCACCACAAAAGTTAATAGAATCACAAAAGATAAGCTTACATTCCACCAAAGTCAATAATAAGTACACATAAGATTTTCGTATTTTAATATCAGATTTTAAATGCTTTAAGTATTTTCATTTTTTGTGTTCTTTCTTGTAAAACCGAATTGCTTTTGTGATTCTTTTGCGACTTTTGTGGTTAGTCTTTTCTTTGTAAGTTGCTCAATATAAATCTATTCTGTAATTATTGTTTTTTTTGTCATGTACTTAGCTTTAATTCCTTGAAATCAACTCCAAGTAATCCTTACAGTTTTTATTCTTTGATGACTTTCTTTTATCCACGAAATACACTGAAATTAATATTCATCCCTGTCCACGTTGACCTCTATCTTTTTGGTCATCTCGTCTGTTATTGCTTCCCAGTTTGTAAATAGTTCGGTAACCAATGCAGAATCCTGATAAGCACTTAGTGTATTAATCCCGGCTATAAACCTGAAACGGTCTGCCGGACTGGGGTGTGTATCATTTTCTGTTGTTTTTTGATGAATCGCTTTATTCAGTTCTTCATCAAAGGAACCGATTCGTTGGGAAGATAGTTCATACAGGTTGTTAAGAGGTCTTTTCGATTCCACAGCTTCCTTAATCTCAGTATTGGCAAAACTGTGAAACTCAATTTCCCGTTTGATAACATACGTCAGACCGTTCTCAAAAGCTGTTGTTCCAAATGTTCGGGCTGCAACCCTGTCTGCCAGTACTTCCTGCAACCTGGTGGAGCCATGGCTAATACGCCTGAAAATAAAGCTGTAAAGTCTCAGGAACTGAAAAGCAATATTCCATAAAGTAGCCTGATTCGCCATATAAAGGGCATAAACATATTTATTCATGTCATTCTGAACCCGTAAGGCTACTTCACCACCGGCAGTATCCCGGTGTGAGAAATGCCCGTACTCATGAGCTATAACGGCTTTAAAATCATTCTGTTTGAAGTCTTTTAAAATTCCGGTACCCAATATCAATATCCTTCTGGCCCGGTCATGCTGCTTTTCACTTCGTGTACCCTTTTCGTAAACTGCCAGGTCGGTACCGTGGGTAATCCTGATTTCATCGATAGGCCGCGTTCCCATAACCTGTGCTACTTGCCCGGTTAGTGCGTATAATCCGGGAGCTTCATCGTTAACCAGTTCACGCCCCGGATCAGTATAAGTGACTTTTACCAGGAGCGATCGTACCATGTTGTAAATGGTACCTGCCGATCCAAGTATCAGAATAAGCATCAATTGTACCGGCATGCGTCCCATGACTAAAAAGAGATAAAAGATCCCGATTACCAACGCGACAACCAGTATCAGGATGATGGGCAGTGAAAGATAATAATAAACACCACCCGCATTGATCAGAAACTTATACCCGGAACGCAGCCAACCTCCCGATTTGCCATCCATGGGTTGGAGTGCCTGCATTCCAATTGATTTCAGGGTAAGGCTTGAGAATAATTTACCCACCAGGAAGAGCAACAATAACCCGAGTATCCAGGCGCCTACTATCACGGCAAAATAGATTTCAATTTTCAATTGAAGTATTTCGCTATTCACCCCCGAATTCAGGAACTGATCAACCGTATCGGCTGGAAGCCCTGCCTTTTGAGCCAATAGGATTTCTTTTTTGGCCCGGAACCATTTCTTATCGTTTGCCGATAGCATAGCCGAATAATACAAAGTCAGCATATCACCCGGATAAAGTCGTTTCATTTTATCGACTGCTTGCCGTACTTCAATGATCTGATCTTGTTGAAGGGATACTTGAGCAAGATAGCTCAGGATACTGATATCATTCCCATCCGGCAATTGCTCTGCATTTTTCAACAGGGTTAAAGCCTTGCTAAGGTTTGCTGAATCCTTATCAACCATATAACAATATGCCAGCGACAAGATATTAAATGCGGATTTATTAATCTCCACAGCTTTTTTGCAGAGGGTGATTCCTTCTATTGTTTTACCCTGGTCAATTCGTACCGTTCCCAGCCTCCGAAGGACAGGATCAAATGCAGGCGCTTTGAGGTATACAATGGTAAACAGGCTATCCGCCAATGCCGGGTTATTTGCATCCATGGCTTTGGTGCCTGCATTGAATGTTTCGACCAGCGAGGGGTCTATTGACTCGAGTTGCTTGTCCAGTTTCAGTTCTTTTTGAATGTCACGATGATTGTTTTGTCCCTGTATCAGGTTGAAACTTACTAAAAATAGAATCAGAAGGGTGATTTTTGCATTTCTCATAAAAAGTATTGTTTTCAATTTTTTAGGTTTAGTAATAAACCTGACGTTTCATTTTAAATTTCTATTCAGTAAAATTTATAAGGAATAAGCAATACCAATCCTCGTTCTTAATCCGGACCAATCAATTAAAATGTTAGTTGAAGTATCCACATTTGCACCAATAGATATTTTAGCTTGAATTTTTTTTGAAATACTGTATGAAAAACCAATAGTAGGTTCCACGAAAGGACTCCACTCATCGTAATTACTATTATTAGTCAAGCTATCAACATGATAAACAACTATATTCTCTGTTATTTTCAAATCGGAATGAATTACACCAATTTTAAAATTAAAAAAAATATCCAAATTCCTATCTATTCGTTCAGTATATTCGCTTTCTAAACCAAATTGATAAGCTTTTAATAATATGTCTGCTTTATATTCTCCCGAATAATCTTTTAGATGGTCCCGACCCCCTGTTGTCAAATAAGTGGTATTAATACCGAATAATACATTATCAGACAAATAATAATCAAGAGAAAAAGTATGATTGTAATAGCCGGGGAATTGTAATACTGATTTTATTGGAAGTGGGCTGTATGTCTTGATTAATTGATTTTGAATGTCTTTCATGTTTTTCATTCCATAAGTACCATAACCCAGTTCGTAAGAAAATCTGGCAGACTGAGCAGAAATACTAATTGAAACAAAAAATAGAACTACATAAATTACAGCATTTTTCATTCTATCCAAATTGTTTATTAATGATTTTACAGCACCCATAATAAGCACTCTGTTTGATTTAAAGTTATCTTCATAAAGTTGTCTCATACACTTATTTAAAATAGTTTGTTAAGTTCAATGCTCTGTTAGAAGAGAATATATAATTATGAAACAATCTTGCACTATTTGCATTAGGATAATAAGCAGCAGATAATTTAAATAGAAGTTTCATGTCGGATAATCTTATAAACTTAAAATAGCCGGGATTGGTTGCAAACAAAATTCCACTATAAGGATCAACATTTACCGGCATTAATCCAGAAAGTTCAGGATCATTATACGTTGAAATTAAATTAAAATCAGGACATTGACGAACTTCAATCCCGGTTTTGGTTTTTACGAGTATTTGATTTGGATCTATTGGATTATTTATAACACTCAAAATATTTGTTTTCGGAATACTAAATATCTTATTTACCGAAGTATGATTATTTAAGTCATAGATATTAAAATTAGAAGAACCTAAGCTGCACAAATATCGACCATTCATAGTAAGTGCCAAACCTGAATAATAATAAGCAGTAGAATCTATATAATCAGGAGTAAATGAGAAATCAAACCAGGTAAGGTCATAACCATAGTTCTTTAAAGTGTATTTCTTTGTATTGTTATAGTTTGAATAAAATCCGATACAATCGTTGTCTGTTGGTTGTACATAAGTAAGTCTGGTGTACGTATTATAAAGTTCTGTTGGATAACCTGACAGTCCTGTTGTTGGACCGTTTTTAAATACATTCATAAAAAATGTTCCTTCCACAACAATTAAACTTCCGGTATTATTACAGCTTAACAATCCTGATACTCCATAAGAATTCGTATAATCATTACTTAATGGAAAGTTGAAAGTCTTATATCCACTCGACCCATAATTGTCATTATCATATCCATAAAGTATATCTTTTGACTTGCAGTAGGCAACAGTTGGTGGAACAGCAATTCCGGGTAAAGCAGTAATATATTTCCAATTGCTGTAATTAGTATATCTGATATCAAAAATACTATCAAAATAAGGGAAAAATGTAACATCAAATCGCAATTCAATAGGGAAAGCGATATTCTTTACATCAAGAGAAACAGTGTTACTCTTTTTCACTGTATAACTATTCTGACCATATGCTATTTTGTAGTTCATTCGGATTGGACTTTTCAAAAATAACCTCGAACTATCCGGTCCATTTAGCAGGATATGTAACTCAGGAACTGGATAGTCAATATTTAATGAAGAACTAATGTAATTGTTTTTGTCAACCTGAATGCTGATGTTCGGTTGTATACTTCCGTAACAAAAATCATTTATGGTGTATACAGTAGTATCTGCTTTTGTATACGTGTTCATTGAAAATGAATTAAAATATAATTGAGAGTTGATAACCGGAATATATTTTGGTTTTACCCAAAACAATTCCAACAGGCTATCTTTACTTAACCTGCTTTGAAGTGGCACTTTAATATCTGATAATTTCATAAATTTTACTTTCCAAGTTTTAGTTCCCACATAGTTTTCGGCTTTAAAATAATCAGCAATACTACCCGAACCTGATCCTAAGTAATAGGTTGCTTTTAAGTCAAACCAATTATTTAAGGTAAAATCCGGATCAATTTCTAATATACCACCTTCATTGTTAAAGTATACTTGTGCTTCTTTATTCAAATATTGAAATGAAACTGCATTACATTTTTTCCCAAATGTGTTTAGTGAAAAATCTATTGTGGATTTCTGGTAAATAATAATCGAATCACTTTCAAAAGGTAAAGTAATGCTGACTGGAATTGTATTATTGGGTTTGGATATATCAACTTCGTTTATACCTGATATTTCAAATTCACAGGCATAAAATCCTGATAGCAGGAAAGGTATTAAAATGATAAACAAGATCTGATTCTTTCTCATAACATGAATTAATATTAAAATTTCATAACCAATCCAATCCCATTCTGTGTGATACCTACATTCAGCTTAATGACGTTCGAAACAGTCGATTTGTTTTTAATAGTTCCATTGTAGATATTTATAGATTTATGTAAATTCTCTTTGACAGCATAATTTATTGGAAGGTCAAACAACATAATTCCGAATCCCAAATAAATAAAATTAAGATAAGCATAATGTCTTGTAATAGAATACCCTATACCGTACCCAACAAGGAAACTACCTGTGTACACAAAGACAGTTGAAATGGCATTTGATAATTTAGCCGCATTTAAATAGTGTAATGAAGTGGGGTTTGTTTTAATTACTGCAGTTAATTGATTAAGAGTCAGATCATTTCTGTTTAAGGTACACCTGTAATTTAATCCATTGGATTTAAATTGTATTGTATCAGGGTTTTCCTGACCAAATGTTTGTATCTGAGGCCATAAAAGAATAATCAGGATGTAAAGTACTTTCTTCATAAGTAAATATTTGTTTTTATAATGTCTTTTTGAATATATTTCTTTCTTCGTTTGTAATAAAAAATTGTCTTTTCGTAAGCTTTAATTTTACCATCAATCGTCTAAATTTGTTGTAAACAGTCGCTTAACGACCCGTGTTATGGGTATATGGCATATCCGATACTCGGGATATTCCATTTGCAGGAGCGTTTACTGTCTCCCTGCAACAAAATGAATGCGGGATTAAAACATGCTAAATGCAAGTTAGCCATCCAATGACTCATAGGCTTGTTTTGTGTAGAGTTTGGTCGCATTATTCCAATCATTGTAAGATTAGATACAAATTTAATTGAGCAAATACCTGTATCCGATTGAATATCTAAAAGTAGATGGTTCCGAAAATGTCATTTGCTTGACAACTCTTAAGTATTGAATATAGTCTATTGCTTTAGAATTGTCTAATGGTAATTGCATAGCAAATGACCAAAAACCTTTACTGGTTTTTTTTAATTTAAAGTCAGTCCCGATTCCTATTGTTGGTCCATAAAACATTTTATTATATAGTGGATCATTTGATACACTTACAGATGTTGTATAACCATACATTCCCAAAAGAAAAGGATTAAACGTAGGATTGATTTTTATGGGTATAAGTCTTACTTTGAGTCCGGCATTTATTCCAATACCAGAGGGTGTATATCCAAGTCCTCCAAAAATACCTACCGTTTTATTTCGTCCATAATGCAAAACACCAATCCCTAATCCACCGAAATCCTGCCCGGCACCAATCCCTATTGACGTACCATCATAGGTTTTAGCTATGGGTAAATAATCTTGAGCATTTATATTTATTGCAAACTGAAAAATACAGATTAAAATTAATGTTTTTGATAATTTCATTTTTAAATCGTTTGATTGTTACTATGTACTTCTTAACACTATGCGCATTCTCTGTCGTCTTGGTACAAGTGAATGCGGGAGCAAAACTGCCGGAATGCACGTCAGCGAGCCAATGACCCATAGCGTGTGTTATGCGGTCGGTGTTTGCTATTCGTTAATAATTAACTTTCCATTTTTATTTGTCAGTACTGGTAAAAGAGTCTTTAATTCGATGAATTCCTTTTCAGTCGGTTGAATTGAAATTTCAATATTTTCTGTTGGAAACTTCAATACTAAAAATTGTCTTGATAATTCCAATTCAAAATCTTCAAAGTCACCACAAAGATTTTTGTCATGAGTTTCATAGTAAGAATTGCCAGATTCGTAATCATCTTCAAAATCGTCTTCTGGGTAAAAACGCTGTATAAGCAAGTATTTACCAGTCGATTCCATTATTTCTTTAACGGACATATTCTCAGATTTAGAACCTATATCTGCATTTTCAGTAAAGAGGATTTGACACCCTAAATCTTCATCGTTAATTGATATTTCTTTACAGTTAAATTTCATGATTAGATCATTCTCCTATATTTTTGTATGCTTCGTTTATTAGTTGTTTATTTTCTTCAAAGTCATTTAAATCCTTAATTGTCAGTTCAAAGTCGCCAGTTCCAAAGTGCCCAATTTTTTTACATCTGTTGATTTTACTTTCCACACGAAGCGTACAAAAGCTGACATCCTCCCTCAAATCCTGACTAAATGCGATGCAGTTCGCTGCAATTTTAGTCTTACGCTTATAAACTTCTTAATCTCACATTCCACACGAAGCGTTTCTTTCTCTTTCTCTTTTTTTTCACGCAAAGCGTGTTTCTTTGTCTTTCTCTTTTCTGGGTTGATAGCCCAATTCAACATATTCTTAATCGAATGTTTATAATCCAAAATCGTTTCTATTTTTTTATACACTGACGCCTAACGACCGAGGCTATGGGCATTTGGCGGTTTGCGGGAGCATTCGCTGTCGTGGAACGACAAGGTGAATGCGGGAGCAAAACTGCCGGAATGCACTTCAGCCGCCGATTAACATAGGCGTGTGTTGAACTAAATTCCCTTCGGGAAGAGCTTTGATTACCTTTGTTTATTAATACTTTATATTTAAATTTCACGTTTCAGGATGTTGAACGGGAGTTCCCAGCTCCCTTTAAAACTATTACTAATT
>JAQTUE010000033.1:0-22648 GCA_028710415.1 Paludibacter sp.
GCAATCAAATCAGGATTTCCGAATTTACTTATGTTTTTCCTTTTTTGAATAGACGCGTAAATAAATACACCTAACAATAAAGGGATAAAAAAAAGTAAATATAAATATTCCGGGTGAGCGAATCTGAACATATGGTTTGTATTTAGGGAATCTAAGCTATACTTTATACTAATTGTTTCTTTTTAGATTCAGGACTTTTTTTCAATCTGAAAATTAAGGGATTCTTCTTAAAACTGTGTTTCTTATTAGAATTTCCAGACTTAAAAGAATAAATGCTAAAATACTGAACACATAGAATTGTTCATCTTTTTTACTAAATTCACGTACACTTATTTTGGTTTTTTCCAATTGGTCAATTGACTGGTAAATACGGCGTAATTTAGAATTATCGGTTGCACTATAGTATCTTCCACCTGTTAAATTAGCGATTTCTTTAAGCGATTTTGAATCAAAATCTGATTGTACCTGTTGATATTGAATTCCAATTGGTGTTGGAACCGGAATATTTACAATGCCGGTTGTTCCTACTCCAATAGTATAGATCCGGATTCCAAATGTTTTAGCAATTTCTGCAGCTGTAATCGGTGCAATATCTCCTGCATTATTGGATCCATCAGTCAATAAAATAATCACTTTCGATTTAGCCTTACTATCTTTAATTCGGTTTACTGCATTCGCTAAACCAAGACCTATTGCAGTACCATCTTCAATCAGGCCATATTTTACGCCATTAAACAGATTTATTAAAACCGCATGATCAATTGTCAAAGGACATTGAGTAAAACTTTCCCTGGCAAAAACCACCAATCCGATATTATCATTTGGTCGTGAAAGTATAAATTCTGTGGCAACCGATTTAGCAGCTTCCAGCCTGTTTGGTTTAAGATCTTCTGCCAACATGGTTCCGGAAAGGTCTAATGCCATCATAATGTCTATCCCTTCGGAATTTTGAGTTCTCCAACTATTTGAAGCTTGAGGCCTGGCCAAAGCTAAAATGATGGAGGTAACTGCCAGTGTTCTTAAAATAAACGGTACGTGCCTGAATTTTATTTTTCCGCTCTTTGGAAACTGTACAAGATTACGATGCGAAGAAATTTGTAAGCTCGCTTCAGATTTATGCATCTCCCAGATGTACCAAAATACAATAGGTATTAGCAATAGTAATAAAAACAAATATTCCGGGTTATGAAAAGTCATCATTTAGTTCTTCTGATTTTAATAAACGAAAATTCTAAAGTTATTTAGTATTTTCTTTGATTTCTTCGTTCTTCACTACTTCTAAAGGCTTAATCTCTTCAACTTTTGTTTGATTTACAAACAAATAGGCATTCATAAGACTTAACTCATGTTCATCTGGAGTAGCATTCCATTTCGCGAACTTTACCAGATCGGCTAAGCGTAATATTTGAATCAAACCAGAATAAGCTGATTTCTGCTCAATTCGTAAATGACGTAAATGATCCAGAATTTCTTCAGAGGTCATCTCCATACTGTTTACACTATAAACTCTCTCAATATATTCACGAATCACATCAGTAAGTTCTGTATGATATTCTTTCGATCGGCCTTGTTGCCATGGTTTTTCCTGCTTGATTTTATCCAGTTCGCTTAAGGCCACTACATGAGGTGGCAGCAGTAATTTCATCTCTTTACTATCCAGTTCAGGTACTTTCTTAAAATATTTGTTATACAAATAAAATAAGAGAATAAGAATTCCATGAATTGCCAATACAAGCAAGATTATATACAGCACGTTAGACCAATTGAACTTTGGTTCTAATACAGGTTTGATATCTGCAATTGCATTTGATGCCGTATCAATTTTAAATGGCTGTACTACTTTTAGTGAAAGTGATTTTGACCAAACGGTATCTCCATTTAATACAAAAGGGAATGGTGGAATATAAAGAAGTGAATCTTTAAATGATGTAACTAAATAACGTTGTTTTACAACTATATGTCCATCCTGTGACTTTATTGTATCATTTTTTACAGGCTCTACTAATTCCAATCCTCCAATAATACTATCCGAAAATATCGGCATACCCACTTTCTGATTTGGCTGTTGGGATACCTCAAATGTCAAATGTGTCTGGCTACCAATCCATATTACTGTTGAATCAAGACCTGCATTTACTGTTATTTTTTGCGCCCACAAATTCGAATGTATTAGCAACAAAAACAAAAGAAACAACATCAAAAGGAATTTTCTCATACGAATTTATCTATTTCCAATTTTTCAA
Source organism: Paludibacter sp. (assembly GCA_028710415.1). Taxonomy (GTDB): domain Bacteria; phylum Bacteroidota; class Bacteroidia; order Bacteroidales; family Paludibacteraceae; genus Paludibacter. Next base: position 2,244 of record JAQTUE010000033.1, read on the forward strand.
TTATAAAATATAATTGTAACAGTGAATTATGTTAAGCTCTCATTTTAAATAATTTCATCAACACCCGTACGTAATCCTCAGAAGTACTCATGGAGACAAAATCAACGCCGGATTTGGTAAATGATTTTTGTAAAGCCAATTGTCCTTCGCCCCACGCGTGCTTGTAGGTTGTTCGCAATCTTTTATCAGAAGTATCTACCCAGATTCTTTCACCGGTTTCAGCATCCTTGAATTTAACCAGTCCTACATTCGGAATTTCTGTCTCACGAATATCATAAACCTGTAAAGCTACAATATCATGTTTCCGGTTCGCAATCATCAAATCCCGTTCAAAATTCTTATCAATAAAGTCGGAAATAATGAAAGCTGTTGAACTTTTTTTAATTGCATTCGTAAAATAACGTAAGGCTCCGGCAATGTCGGTTTTATTACTTTCTGGTTGAAAATCGATTAATTCCCGGATAATATGAAGCACATGTTTCTTCCCTTTTTTAGGAGGTATGAATTTTTCAATTTTATCAGAGAAAAAGATAACACCAATTTTATCGTTATTCTGAATCGTTGAAAAGGCAAGGGTAGCTGCCACCTCTGTAAAAATATCTTTTTTAAGTTGGGCTATTGTTCCAAACTCACGACTTCCGGAAACATCAATAAGCAAAACAACTGTCAATTCCCTTTCTTCTTCAAAGACTTTCACATAAGGATGCCCAAAACGTGCTGTGACGTTCCAGTCAATCGATCGTATTTCGTCTCCATATTGATATTCCCGCACTTCAGCAAAAGTCATTCCACGACCTTTGAATGCTGAATGGTATTCACCCGCAAAAATATTCTTCGACAAACCACGTGTCTTAATCTCTATTTTCCGTACTTTTTTTAATAATTCACTGGTTTCCACGAATTCAATTTTTTAATTTCAATTTTTTAAATTATGAATTACAAATAATGAATCATGTACTAATTAAGGCACTTCGACTGTATTCAGGATTTCTGTAATAATCTCTTCAGTTGTCATATTATTCGCTTCCGCTTCGTAGCTTAGGCCAATACGGTGACGTAAAACATCGTAACAAACGGCACGGATATCTTCAGGGATTACATATCCTCTTCGTTTAATAAATGCATAGGCACGGGATGCTAATGCAAGGTTTATGGAAGCACGGGGTGATGCTCCAAATGAAATCATATCTTTCAATGAATCCAATCCATAATCCTGAGGGAATCGGGTAGCAAAAACAATATCTACAATATAACGCTCAATTTTCTCATCGATATAAACTTGTCGAACAACATCCCTGGCTTCGATGATATCTTTTGGAGTAAGAATTGGTAAAACTATTGGTTTTTCTTTCAACAGATTTTGACGGATAATTAATTTTTCTTCTTCCTTTTTTGGGTAGTTAATAATTACCTTTAACATGAAACGGTCGATTTGTGCTTCTGGTAATGGATAAGTACCTTCCTGTTCAATCGGGTTTTGAGTTGCAAGCACAAGAAATGGTTCATCCAATTTGTATGTGTTTTCTCCAATAGTTACCTGACGTTCCTGCATGGCTTCTAATAATGCACTCTGAACTTTTGCCGGTGCACGGTTGATTTCGTCAGCCAAGATTAAATTGGCAAAGATAGGACCTTTTTTAATGCTGAATTCTTCACGCTTTTGACTATAGATCATTGTTCCAAGAACATCGGCAGGTAATAAATCAGGAGTAAATTGAATCCTGCTGAAATCTCCTTTAATTAAATCGGACAGCGTCTTGATGGCTAAAGTCTTGGCTAACCCGGGCACTCCTTCTAACAAAATGTGACCGTCGGAAAGTAAACCGATTAATAACGACTCTACTAAATGTTTTTGACCGATAATAACTTTATCCATTCCCATGGTTAATGCATCTACAAAAGAACTTTGGCGTTCGATGCGTTCATTAAGTTCCCTAATATCAACAGATTGAATCATATTATTTTATGTTATATTGTTGGATTTTTTGTTGAACAAATATAGTGTTATTTGAAACGTTAAAGCACTGATTTAATATCTATTAACCTGAATTTAGATTATTAAGTACACAACGTCTTTTAATGTAAATTTCCATCTCTCTTTTTACATATTTGAATTAAAAAAGCCCTGCAATTGTGAAAAACTGCAGGACCTTTTCGTTCAATGTCTATTCAAATGACTAACGTTCCATTATAATTGGATTTTCTAATTTACATAAATATCGTGCAGTTCTTTTGCTTTTTCTATACATCTTGGATTTGTTGGATCAATTAGCCGCTTATCCATTTTCGGTATTCGTATCAATGTTCCGACAGATACATTATCCGGATTCGAAATGTGATCTTTATTTGCTTCAAAAATATATACCCAGAAATCTTTACTTCCGTAATATCGTTTCGAAATTATTGTCAACCGGTTGCCAGATGTAATTCTTTCGGATGCTATAAATTCTTTATAGACCCTGGGGTTATCAAACAGAATTTGAAGACTGTCAACTGGTATCTTTTTATCAATTACTTTTATATTATTGGTTTCAGTTGAATTTTTAATAACGGCTTCGGTAGTATCTTTATTAATGGCATCAGTTGTATCTTTCGGTATTACTATTGTAACCGGTTTTAAAACGGGTTTAGGTGCAGGTGAAAACCATTTTGAAACGGTATTGATCATTTCAGATATAGAGATATTTTCAGTGGCTTTTGAGATTGAATATTGACAATTGGCAATAGTTTGCTTACTTAATTCACTTGCAGGAGGATAAAAAACACATGTACCGGCTCCCAGACCCAATATAATAACTACAATAGCAACTATTCTCAACCACATCTTCCCTTTATGAGATGATTGAATATTTTCCAGATATGGTGTCGATGGCAATTCTGAAAGAGATTGTGGATATGATACTTCTTTGGAAATTTCATTATTTTCAACAGCATTATCAGATATTGAATTGAATTGCACAGGAGTTGCTTCCTTTAAAACAGGCACTTCAACTTTGATCTCTTTCAGATCATCATCCTTTTTGACATCAATTAATTCAGGCTCGATAAGTTGTACATCATTAATTATTTCATCATTTGATATTGTTTCCGGTTCAATCTTATTTGCACTGACAATCTTTTTAGCAGATGGAGATAAAGCCTGAATTTCTGAAATAAGATTTTTTATTTCAAATGCTTGTTCATTAAAAATGCGAAGAGGATCAGGAATTAGTTCTGTTTCATCAATCAATTCATTCTTTTTAGGGTCTGAATCCAACTCCACCGGTTCCAAATGAGCAAATGGTTCATTAACCTGTTCCTTTAAAGCAGAGTCAGGGATAAAGCTAACTTTATAGTAGCCATTTATTTTGATTTCTTCTCCGGATTGAATATTAACGCTCTTACGTGGTTCATTCCATTGGAGTTTGAAAGTACCAAAATTCTTTATTTTTACTACTTCACCTGCCATTAAAGCCTCTTCAATGGATGCTATCATAACCTTCAGAAATTCTTCAGCTGCTCTTTTGCTCACTGAGGCTTTCGAAGCTACCAGATCAATAATTTCCTGTGATGAAATTTTCTCCTTAATCATGATGAGGCAAATCTTTTAGTTTATCTTTTAGGATATTACTTTGTTTAAAATTCACAACCAATTTCGGTGGTATGAGCGTTCTTACCTGGGTAGAAGGATGTACAGAAAGACGTTCTTCTTTTTTACGAACCTCAAAATTCCCAAAACTTTGGAATCCTATTGTCTTATCTTCAACCAATAGTTCAGTGCATGTAGCAACAGTAGTTTCCAACAAAATTGTAACTACTGATTTTGGCGCTTTCATTTTTAATGCCATGCTGGCTATTAATTCTTTGTTATTCATATATTCACAGGTTATTTTCTTATGAATTGTAAAGCAATTAGAATAGAGTTAATAACATTTATCTCACAGAAATTCAACGTATTTTTTATTCTCCGTATAAATCAAAATCAGTGGCATCTACAATTTTTGCCTGATAAAATTGTCCTTTTACTACACCTGCAGTTTTAACTGGAATCAGGACTTCCTGATCAACTTCAGGAGAATCGTATTCGGTTCTTCCCACAAAATACTCATCCTCCACCCTATCAATAATAACCTTTAAGGTTTTTCCTATTTTCTCTTGATTTATTTCAGCTGATATGCCTTGTTGAATTGACATTATTTCATCAACCCGTCTTTGTTTCACATCAAGTGGGATATCATCAGCATATGTTTTATAAGCAAATGTTCCTTCCTCGTTCGAAAAAGCAAATGCACCTAAGCGTTCAAAACGTGCTTTGCGGACAAATTCTTTAAGTTCATTTACATCTTCTTCTGTTTCACCCGGGTGACCTAACAATAAAGTTGTTCTCAAATGAATACCCGGAACTTCGGTTCTTATTCTGTCAATAAGCTCATAAGTTTGATCTGCAGTAAAATTTCGTTTCATTTTACTCAACATATTATTACTTACATGCTGCAATGCAATATCCAGATAATTGCAAACATTATCACGTTCCCGCATTACTTTAAGGATATCGTACGGAAACTGTGCCGGATATGCATAATGTAATCGCAACCATTCCACTCCTGGTATATCTGACAACCTTTCAGTCAACTCAGCCAGTTTAAGAATTTTATAACGGTCCTGACCGTAATACGATAAATCCTGAGCTATCAACTGAAACTCCTTTACACCCGTTGAGACTAATCCTTTTACTTCATTTTCGATATCTTCCATCGACCTCGAACGATGACGTCCTGTAATAATTGGAATTGCACAATAAGAACATGTCCGGTTACAACCTTCAGATATTTTTATATAAGCATAATGTGAAGGAGTTGTCAAGACTCTGTCAAGCCGTAAATCAGCCCTGTAATCCTGGCCTAAATCGGTTAAAATGTCATTGTAGTTGAACTTCCCGTAAAACTTATCCACTTCAGGGATCTCCAGGCGTAATTCTGTCAAATAACGTTCAGACAAACAACCCATCACAAAAAGCTTTTGAAGCTTTTTGTGCTTTTTTAATTCAGCAAACTGTAATATTGTATTTATGCTTTCTTCCTTGGCATCACCAATAAATCCGCAGGTATTGATAATTACTATTTCACCATCGGGATTTTCAGCATCATGTCTTACCTTATAACCCAAGACATCAAACTGTCGCATCAATTGTTCGGAATCAACCAGATTTTTAGAACAACCAAGTGTAATAACATCAACAATCGAATTGTTTATTTGTGTTTCATTATCAAGAAACTCTATATTTTTTTTACTTGTCATTTATTAAATTCTAACTTATATAACTGTAACACTGAATCAACTAAATAATGATTCAACAAATTTAGTCCGATCAAACACCTGCAAATCCTCAATTCCTTCACCCAATCCGATATATTTTACCGGAATTTTAAATTGGTCAGAAATGCCAATGACAACTCCTCCTTTAGCAGTACCATCCAATTTGGTTATTGCCAGAGCGGTTACATCAGTTGCTAAAGTGAATTGTTTGGCTTGTTCAAAAGCATTCTGTCCGGTTGAACCATCCAACACCAACAATACTTCATGAGGAGCTTCAGGGATTACTTTTTGCATTACATTTTTTATCTTGGTCAACTCATTCATTAAGTTGATTTTGTTATGCAAACGACCGGCGGTGTCAATAATTACTACATCGGCATTGTTTGCCTTTGCTGAAGCAATTGTATCATAGGCAACAGAAGCAGGGTCTGCACCCATTTTCTGCTTGATTACAGGCACTCCTGCCCGTTCACCCCAAATAACCAGTTGATCGACTGCAGCAGCCCTGAATGTATCGGCAGCCCCAAGATAAACCTTTTTGCCAGCCTTGGTAAATTGATGGGCCAGTTTTCCAATGGTTGTAGTCTTCCCTACTCCATTTACACCAACAACCATAATCACATATGGGGTTTGAGGAAGTACCCCATCAAAATCATTTGGCATATCGGAATTATTTTCGCCAAGTAATGCTGCGATTTCATCTTTCAGAATTCCGTTTAACTCAGATGTATTGACATATTTATCCCGTGAGACCCGTTGTTCAATTCGTTCAATGATTCGTAAAGTAGTTTCAACACCCACATCCGAAGTAATCAATACTTCTTCGAGGTTATCGAGCACTTCATCATCAACTTTTGATTTTCCGGCAACTGCACGGGTAAGTTTTGAAAAAACACTTTCTTTGGTTTTTGATAAACCCTGATCAAGTACTTCCTTTTTTTCTTTATTGAAAAAATTAAATAGACCCATTTCTTTTATTGCTTAATTTGGTGATTGCAATGAACGACAAGTTGGATGATTTCACCATAAAATTGGTAAGTATGCAATACTAAATGTTTATAACCTTTTACAGGTTACAAAACCAATCTTTATGTTCCCGTTAATCAACCTCCCTAACCGTATCATTCTATTTAACTTAGTTAACTTAATCAACTTAGTTAACCGGTTCCTATTAGAACTAGCTTACAAAATTAAGTCTTTTTTCTGAGCTAATAGCAAAAAAAATCCTCTCATTTATTAAAATGAGAGGATTCTTTCTATTTTTTTGAACGAAATTTCTATTTTGTGAAATGATCTTTCACTTTATCGTTATGAACAATTTCTTCCTGGAACATATAAGCGCCGGTTTTTGGTGATTTCACCATTTTGATAACCTTTGCAAATGCACGTCCTTCTCCTTTTTGGATTGATGCAACCGTCTTCTTAGCCATGATTCAGTATTTATTTAATTTCTTTATGAACAGTTACTTTTTTCAAGATAGGGTTGTATTTTTTCAACTCCATTCTTGCCGGTGTATTTTTCCTGTTTTTCATTGTAATATAACGTGATGTGCCGGGCATTCCGCTATCTTTATGCTCTGTGCATTCCAAAATCACTTGGACTCTTGCTTCTTTCGATTTTTTTGCCATGGTGTAGTTTTCTTCCTAAATTATGCGTATAAATACCCTTTTTCTGACGCTTTTTTAATGGCAGCATCCAATCCAATTTTGTTAATGGTACGAAGTCCATTAGCCGATACGTTCAAGCTTATCCAGGTATCTTGTTCTACCCAATAGAATTTCTTTGTAAACAGGTTCACATCAAATGTTCTTTTGGTACGACGTTTTGAATGTGAGACGTTGTTTCCTACCATTGCTTTTTTACCGGTAATCTGACAAATTTTTGACATTTCTATATCTTTTTATTGTTTACATTTTTTCTCAAAAACAGTGTGCAAAAGTACACTTTATTTTTTTGATATGCAAGTTTTTCACTCTATTAATTTGAAGAAATATGGCGCACAAACCATTTATATTAAATAAATAACTGATAATGTATTATTTATACTCAAGAATTTCTTTCAACATCAGGATTGAAGCCTGTGTAGCCCGAAGAATATTCTGTTCACGCAACGAACCAAAATGAAATTCCCTGCTAATCATAACATCTTCAGAACAAGCTGCTATCCAAACAATTCCGACTGGTTTTTCAACCGTTCCTCCGGTTGGTCCTGCAATTCCGGATGTTGCTATTGCCACATCTGTTTTTAATAGCCTTCTGACGCCGGTTGCCATTTGCTCAACGACTACCTGGCTTACAGCACCGTTATTTTCCAGATCAAGAGGGGAAACCTGCAAGATATTTGTTTTAACTTCGTTCGAATAGGCTACTATTGACCCTTTAAAAAACTCTGAACTCCCCGGAATAGAAGTAAAACTTCGTGCAATATTCCCTCCTGTACAGCTCTCGGCTGTTGCTACCATTTTCCCTTGTTCCTTCAGGAGATTCCCAACATATTGCTCCATCGGTATATCTTCGTATGCAACAATAGCATTCCCAAGTATCTGGCTTAGTTTATCAATCTGTTGATTTATGCTGAATTCCAGCCCTAACAGATTATCGGACAAACCGCTTAATCGTAGTTTTATAATTCCTGAATTGGGCAAATAGGCTAAACTTATATTTTCCGGTAATTCGTTTTCCCAATCAGCAATTTTTAATGCTAACGTTGATTCGGGATATCCGTAAACCTGAACAGTTTTATGAAGGATTACCGGAGTCTTGAAATGCGATTGAAGACGTGGAATTATTTCATAACTCATGGCTTGTTTCATTTCATAGGGGACACCCGGCATGGATACAATTACTTTTCCATCTTTTTCAAACCAGGTTAAGGGGGCTGTTCCTACTAGATTTTGAATAACCGTGCAATTATCAGGTACCATCGCCTGTGCCCTGGTCAGGTCATTCATTACAAATCCGGGTCGGCTGGAAAACAATCGGTTTATATTTTGAAGTACCGATTCATCAAAAACTAATTTAGAGCCGAAATAAGCGCTTAATGTCTGTTTGGTAATATCATCGTTTGTCGGACCTATTCCACCCGTAAAAAGAACAACATCTGCCCGTTTTAAAGCCATGTTCAACGACTCGACAATATGCGGGGCATCATCATGTACTGAAGTGATTTGAGCAAGTTCGAATCCTGCTTTATTCAATTCGGTTGCCATCCAGGCTGAATTCGTATCAACAATCTGTCCTATTAGGATTTCATCACCAATGGTAATGATTTCTACCTGCACACGATTTGTTTTCATGTTATTTTCTGTTTTTTAATTCGGCATCGGCTATTTCAAGCTGTTCGTACCAGGCTTCCCCGAATTTTCTGATTAATGGTTCTTCTAAAAAGGTATACACCGGGACTCCCAGTTTTCCACCCAATTTCCGGGCACAATTACACACACTCCACCTGTGATAATTTACTGCTGTATATTCTTCGTATTTTTGAAGGCGTACAGGATATAAATGACAGGAAATGGGTTTATAAAAATCTGTCTTACCTTCCCGGAAGGCTTTTTCTATCGCGCATTTACAGATTCCGGTTTCATCGGTATAAGTAAAAACACATTCCGCACCATTCACTATTGAAGTTACCGGCTCCCCATCATCATCAATGTAGGAGACTCCCTGTTCTTTAATAACAGCCTTTGATTTCTCTGTAATATCATCCCAAATAAGAGGCAAAAGATCTTCGATAATCTTAACTTCATATTCCTCGAGCGGTGCACCATCATCTCCTTCTATGCAACAATTACCCTTACAGGTATTCAGGTCGCACACAAAACGTTCATCCAGCAGGTCAAGGCTGATTATTGTATCATCTATCTGTAACATTTTTCTATTAATAAATTAGCATCAATTAATTCCTGATCATAGATTCTGACAATTTACAGGAATCAAGGATTAATTTAATTAGTTTGTAAGAAATAAGTATACAAAGAAAGCGTATCAATGATAGTTGATACGCTTTCTTTATAGTCTTTTAATATCAATTATTTTTTTGCAGGTACGCCTGGTTTAGCAGGTGTTTTAGCTGCTTCAGGATTTTCTCCGAAGTTTGGAGCTACTACGCCTGGTTCAGCTTGTTTCTGTTGTTTGTAATTATCTTTAATTTCTGATTCTGTTGAAACAGCAGGTTGATGTTTGTGAACCCCTACAGCTGCAATTGAAAGCACAACTACAAATATTACAAGACCCCATGTTGCCTTTTCAAGAAAATCGGTTGTTTTACGAACACCCATGATTTGGTTTGACGATGAAAATCCTGCTGCTAATCCACCACCCTTAGAGTTTTGAACCAATACTAATAATGTTAGTAAAATTGAAGCGATAACAATTAAAATTGTAAGTAGAACGTACATAATATGATTTATTTTTTTGAGTTTACAATAACTTTCTCCAAAAATCGAATTTGGTCTGCAAAGTAAACACTTTTTTTCGGATTATTCAAATTTAATGCTCTCAAAATTTCAATTGCTTCCTTGTATTTTCGTTCTGCAATGAGTTTTTTTGCATTACTCTCGGTAATTTCGAGGATTATCTCCTTATTTTGGTCTTCCGGATTTGAATTTACTACAGTTTTTTCTTTTTCTATTTTCTCTATTTCCTGTTCAATCCTGATTACTGGTTTAGTATCCGGCACAACCTTTGGTGCTATCACCATGGATCGGGCTGATTTGAGTCTTTCAGCTAGATTCTTCAACGATTGTTTTGTATCTCCTCCTTCCAGTTCAATGACATTGATCATATCAAAATAATCACCTGACGATTTACCGTTCTTATTTCGTTGATAAGGCTCTGTGGAAGGCAACTTCTCAGGATACAAATAATAATACAACCAGCGACGGCTAGAGCAATATACAGAAGCCATTCTTAAGTTCGCAGCATAATGGATACTGTGGGATTGTTGCAACGTTTTCACCAACAGCAACCGGGCCGGGACAAAATATGGATAACGTTCAACCAATTCTTTTAAATCAGTGTCATATTCAGTTTTTACTGTCTCAGGCCTCCTTACAAAAGTTATAAAATCTTCGTGGGTCATGGATATGAATATGATAATAAATTCAACTTAGAGTTAGAGTGGGACTTAGAATAATAGAAAAGTGGAACTGTCTAAAGTTTTACCATTTAGCAACAGTATCGTTATAGATATTATCTACAATATCGGTAATCATTTGTTTCATCAAAGCATCCTGAACGGTATTCAATAAAATGCTGCTATCAAAAGTCTGGAAAGTAGAATAACTTTTCTCAAAATCTTCCTCCGGATTCTTATTGTTTGAAAAACGGACTTTTATGGTCAGGGTCAGTTTTGTTTGAGAAGCATATGAATCGGCACTAATGGCTAACGGAGTAAGTTGATAGCCTACAATTTCACCTTCCAGATGCAAATCACCCCCTCTTTTAATCAACTGCAACCGGGTTTGCTTCGTATATGAATCCCTCAGTGCTTCCGAAAATTCCTGGGATAAAGGAGGGAATACCAACTCAGCCGTGTTCGGAAAATCTGATATGGATATCGATTTCGTTTTGGTATAGTCGATGGAAGACCCGTTAAATTTATAAGAGATACTACAGGATACAATGAATAGTGAAACAATTAAAGCTGCTAACAACTTCAATTTTAAAGTATATATTTTATTTATTGTTTTCATAAAAGGCATTTATTCTATTCCGTATTCTTTAATTTTTCGATATAACGTTCGTTCGGAAATTTGCAGTTCATCTGCTGCCGATTTACGCTTTCCCCTATGTTTTTCAAGTGTCTTTTTAATCATTTGCCGTTCCATATCCTCCAGGGTCAGTGGTTTTTGAGTTTCCGAATCATTATAAACCTCAGCATCCTGATAGGATTCATCATAATCGTCATCCCCTATAAACTTTGCAGTCTCACGTGAAGCTTTATCTGATTTAAAATCATTCCCATTAGTAGCGGATGTAATAAAGGTATCCTTATGACTCAAAATTGAAGAAGGAAAATGACTCTCTGAAGGTTGGATATCAGGCTGTTGATTACTCATTATATCATGTACCAATTTCTTCAAATCATTCATATCTTTCTTCATATCGAAAAGAACCTGGTAAAGTATTTCCCGCTCACTATTAAAAGTCTTTTGATCGTTCCCTGTTTTAGTAAACAAGGCCGGTAATCTCTCAATATCATCCTTTGGCAAATAAGTACGGAGTATCTGTGCTGTAATTTCCCGTTGTTGTTCAATGACTGAAATCTGTTCGGTAATATTTTTCAATTGACGGACATTTCCATTCCAATAATAGTTTGACAGCATTAGTTTAGCATCTTCCGTCAACTTGATAGCAGGCATTCGGTATTTCTCTGCAAAATCGGATGCAAACTTACGAAACAACAACACGATATCTTCCTTTCTATCCCGTAAAGCAGGAATGGCAATAGGCACTGTATTTAAACGGTAGAATAAATCTTCACGGAATCTGCCTTCCCGGGTTGCCTGTATCATATTCAGGTTTGAAGCTGCTACTACCCGTACATTTGTTTTTTGTGTTTTTGAAGAACCTACTTTAATAAATTCACCGGCTTCCAATACCCGTAACAACCTTACCTGTGTGGATAGTGGCAATTCACCTACTTCATCCAAAAATATTGTTCCGCCGTCTGCCACTTCAAAATAACCTTTCCTGTCAGCAGTGGCACCCGTAAATGAACCTTTTTCGTGTCCGAACAGCTCTGAGTCAATAGTACCTTCAGGAATCGCGCCGCAGTTTACGGCAATGTATGGTCCGTGTTTCCGGTGGCTGTAATAATGTATGATCTGGGGAAAATTCTCTTTCCCTACCCCGCTTTCCCCGGTAATTAATACCGATAGGTCGGTGGGTGCTACCTGAACAGCAATATCTATGGCACGGTTTAAGAGCTCAGAAGTTCCTATTATTCCAAATCTTTGTTTTACTGATTGTATCTCTGACTGTTGCATAACGAATGATAAAAAGTAGACTGTAATAATGGCATAAACAACATGACAAAATTACTAATAATAATAGATTTTGCACTCTAAATAATCAAAAAAATAATTGCTTTATTCTAAAAACCAGCATCATTCCTGCTTTTTGGCTTTGAATAGTAAGATGAATGTACTCCTCGATCTCTAAAACAGGTTTATGTAAAAAAAAGAAGTAGAATTTCTTCTACTTCTTTTTTTTACATAAACCTGTTCAGTTTATTTTTTTCCTTTCAATGTTTTATCAATACCATCAATAGCTTTTAAGGCCATATCATTAGTTGGATCTAATACAAGTATTTTATTCCAATATATTTTCGATTGAGTATAATCTTTTTTCAGGTAATAGAAATATCCTAAATACCTGCAACATTCAATGATCACAGCATTATACTTTACATCAGCTTTTGCTTCAACAATAGGAATGGTTTGTTCGTAATATGGTTTTGCCAATCCCTGTAATGTTTCCGGGTCTAATGCAAAATTTGTGCGTGCTCTCCAAATATATCCGCGATAGTTTGTAGGATCAGTGCTAATTACTTTTGCAAACACACTGTCAGCTTTTATCAAAGCACTTTTCTTTACATCCGTACTGTCTTTATCACTATTTCCCAGGCTGTAATATAATCTGCCAAGCTGATAGGTTACTTCCACATTTTTTTTATCTTGACCTAATAAACGCTCATAGATAAGATAATTTGCAATGGCATTCTTATAGTCACTCTGATCATTATACATATCCGAAATGTCTTTCCACAATTCTACTTTTGAAGAATCCATTTCAATGGCTTTCTTGAATTGTACAATTGCTAAATCATATTTTTTTGTCTCACGCAATGCCTGGCCATAATACCTGTAATCCAAATAATTATATTCAGGATTATCTGATTGGTTAAATAATAAATCAGCGGATTTTACAGCTTCTTCATATTGCTTTAAATCGGTATTATTATACATCACCAATCTATTAAATGCAGGACTTCTTGGAGATTTTAAATGTCCGGCTTGTGCAATTTCCAATGATTTTGCAAATTCATGATTGAAAAACAATGTCATGGCATATTTTACTAAATCTGCAGAATTTGAATTTCCTGATTTCAAATAACTTTCATAAAATTCAGCTGCTTTAGCAAAATCATTATTCATATAGTAAATATCTGCCAATTCTTTATCAACCAACAGAAATGAAGGTTCTTTAAGCTTGAGTTGATTCAACTTTTCAATTGCCAGGTTTGTATTTACATTTTTATAAGCACGTGCATATTTTACGTAACATTCCTTACAGCTTTCATCATAAAGTATTGCCAGTTCATAATTACTGCAGGCATTACCCACGTTTTTCTTTGCAAGTTCAATATCACCGGCCAATACAGCTAAAGGTGCATATTTAGACTTGATATTTTTTGCTTTTTCCTGATAAATTACAGCCTGGTCAATGTTACCATTATTCAGATAGGCATGAGCTGCAGCTATAAAATAATCCGGATTCTTTTTGCTGGTTCTCAGGTTTAATACATTTTGAATTTCCAGGTCAGCTGCTTTTGGATCGGTTTTTATCTTCAACATAGCTAAACCAATCGTATTCAACACACTTTCTTTTCCGGCTAATCCTTTTTTGAAAAAGATTGCTGCTGAATCAGGCTTGTTTTCACCAAAGTAAATATTACCAAGATAAAAGCTGGTTTCAGAACGTGTTACTGAATCAGTATTGAACTCTTTAAGCAATAATGGTTTCGCAACGAGTGGGAAACCAGCTTTGTAGTAGTCAACCCCTTGTGCTTCTTTTGCTTCCACAACTGAAAGGTTTATAAACAAAATGCTTAGAGCAAGAAATAAAAAGTTACGTTTCATGTAGCTTGTAGTTATTAGTAATTAATTAATTTTCGTCTTTTACATGTACCACCCGGATAGGCTGGGTAGCGGGTACTAATCCTGATTTCAATATAATACGTTGCCCACGGTCGGATGTCAGAAAGGAAGTCAGACCCGAAGGTAATGAACCTCTCGGATCATTAAGTATGATAAATATATTGCGGGTTAGAGGGTAATACCCGTAAAATAAATATGCCTGAAACGGTTTGTAACTGTTTGCTGTTGTTGCAGTAACTTCGTTGCTTACCGACATGACTCTTATTTCACTTTTAAAGGACAGGTTCGTAGTATCTTTTGCATTTCCTAACCAGTTTACGCCTATGATACCTATTGCACCGGGAGTCCTGGAAACAAAATTAATAACCTCTGAATTTGTATTCTGTGCAAATAAACTTTTTGATAATTTCTTTCCGTTACAGATTGAATCAATCGCATAACGTACTGTACTTGAATTCTGGTTATCAAATACTACCTGTAATTTACCAAGTTTTGAATTTGGATAAATCTGATTCCAGTTAGTAACTTCTCCTGTTAACATGCGCCTGACCTGACCTACCGTTATCAATGAATCTGAATTATGATTATTAATTATCAGTGCAATGCCATCAGTTGCAAATTTATAGGAACGTGGATAAAACGTTTTACTTTTAAAGTATTTCATTTCGTTGTCGGATAGTGGACGAGTAGCAATCACTAATCGTACACTATCTTTCAACAATAAATTCATGGCTTCTACCTCATTCACATAATGAGGCTTTATACTGGCTTTCGGAGTCATTGCCTCAAAAACATCAATCTCTTCCTGTACAATCGGCTGAAAATTTTCATCCACGGCAATTTGTATCACCCCCGACGTATAAGTATCAGTAAATTTATCCTTAATCTTATTCTGACAAGAGAATAAAACCAATACAAAAAAGATACCAATGATTTTGATTTTGCTCATGTTTTTCTGCTACTCTAATTTAAATGCAATTGGTAAAGTATAATATACCGATACATTCACACCATTTTGTTTTCCGGGAATCCAACGTTGCAGTGTTTTCACCACACGTACAGCTTCTTTATCACAAGCAGGATCCAATGATCGCACTACTTCAATTTTATCAACCACACCTGTTTTCGAAACCACAAAGCGAAGAATTACTTTTCCTTGTATTCCGTTTTCCTGTGCAATTACCGGATACTTCAGGTTCTTGGCAATATACGACATCAATTCGGATTCCCCACCCGGATATTGAGGCATTTGTTCAATCACCTGATAAACTATTTCTTCTTTTTCCTGAGTCACGGTTTCTTTTACATCAGCAATATCTTTTCCTTTTTCATCGTTTCCTTTTACGTCAGCGATGGAAATAGTTACTTTTGCGTTTGTAAGCGATTCCTGGCTCTTGAATTCCTCTTTTACTTCTTCATCTTTTTTAATGACCGGAGCCGTAAATTTGATAGAACTCTTTAGAGCAGGAGGTGGAGCAACGGGTGCCACTTTTTTGACATCATTTTTCACCTCTGCTTTTGCCAATGTCGACATTTTCATAACATCAACGTTCACAATTTTCTGTTTTGGCGTTGCCATTTCTATCAGTTTAGGAAGGCTGAATCCAACAACAGCTACTACTGCAATGATAATCATAGCTATGTTGTGCCTTCTGTCTGACTCGCTGCGCAATTTATATGCGCCATATTCCTTATTTTTACCTTGAAAAACAAGTTCCCGCCATTCAAAGGAAGTTAAATCTATTTTAGCCATCTTTTTTACTTTTTAAGGCGTTTAACTATTTTGCACTTGATTGAGAGAGTTGACCCTTCGTTCGGTAGTTTCTCATTAAGAAATACTCTGCTGGTGACATCTTATCAATCACATATTTCCCGATATTGCAGATAGACATTTCATCCAGTGCATCAATCAGATTTTTATAGGTTGCTTTATCGGCAGCTTTTATAATAACTACCGGAGTACCTTTTCCACCTTTTATCTCGGAAACTTCCTTAGTAAACTCAGCCTGTGAAATTTTCAGCTGCAGTTTCTTTTCTTTCAATGCATTAATCTTATTTACCGCATCGGTGTTTCGTTTTAATAGAAATGCACGTATACCATCTGCTTTATAAGATGTCAATATCAATGAATTGAAATTCTTGTAATCGGGTTGTCCCTGATAATAAAATATCGAATCACCGCCTGACAGAACCAGGGTAATTGCCTCTGAAGCTTTTACCTTATCCCTGTCATCCTCGGTAATTTTCTTATCGTTACTAGGCATATTGATCTCCATCGTTTGAGGTTTACTCAACGAGGTACACAACATAAAGAAAGTAATCAACAACATATTCATATCCACCATGGGGGTAAAATCAACAAATACGTTGATCTTTTTCTGTTTGCTGCCACCTTTCTTCTTTTTTCCGCCGCCGTCGTTCGTTTGTATTTCAGACATAATTTTAGTTGTTAATTATTTAGCAGTTTGGTTTTTCAGTGCAGTAATCAGATTGTATCTGTTTTCCCTCAAATCCTGAAGAGAATTCATTACATCCTTAATTACCTTGTAAGGCGTACTTTGGTCTGCTTTTATGGCAATCCTGAAATTAGGATTGATTACCCGCGCTTTTTGAATCCAAACCTTGAACTGATTATCAATGCTGTCAGTTGGTATACCGTAACTGGCCAGCACTTTATCCTGTTCATCCGGTTTCAGGGCCAAATAAGCTTTCATGCTCTTAATTGGAATCCCAAAAGTGGATGCCAACTTGAACTTATTCTTTTCTTGATCCGTAAATGTTATTCCGTAATGGTTACCCACACTATCCAAGGTTTGCATCATATCGCCTTGTTTATCCATGCTCATAAACACCTTCCCTTTCGGATCAATCAATATCGATAAGATATTGGTTTCGGGTATTTTGATTTCGGATACCGACGCGGGAGTGGTTACCTGTACTGGTTCTTTTTTCACGAACGTTGAAGTTAACATGAAGAAAGTCAACAGCAGTACAGTAACATCGCTCATCGCGGTCATATCGATACGAGTACTTTTCCTTGCTACTTTTACTTTAGACATAATTTCGCTTTATTTTAGGGGTTGATTACTTGTGTGATGCAGCAAATGTTTGTACGATTGAGAAACCTACTTCATCAATGCAATAAGTAATAGAGTCAATTTTACTTGTAAAATAGTTATAAGAAATTACAGCCAAGGCACCTGTTGCAATACCGAATGCAGTATTGATAAGCGCTTCAGAGATACCTGCCGAAAGCGCAATAGAGTCAGTACCACCTGCACCGGCTAACGCTGCAAACGAACGGATCATACCGATTACGGTACCTAACAGCCCCATCAACGTACCTAAAGTTGTAATAGTTGCTATGATTGGAAGATTCTGGCTTAACATTGGTAATTCCAACGCTGTGGCTTCTTCAACTTCTTTCTGGATAGCAAGAATTTGTTGTTCTTTCGATAACGCTTTGTCTTCTTCTACTTCAGAATATTTTGTCAATGCTGAAGTTACTACGTTTGCCACTGAACCTTGTTGTTTGTCACAAATTGCTTTTGCAGCCTGTAGATCACCTTTTGATAAATTAGATTTGATTTCTTCTACGAATTTTACTAATTTACCTTTACCTTGTGCTGATTTAATTGCAAAATATCGTTCGACACTTAATGCCAAAACAGTCAATAATAAAGTCTGGATAATTGGTACGATTACACCCCCTTTATAGATAGTACCCAATAAATCTCCTGCGATTGGGTGATTCGCTGGATTTCCACCTTCAAAATGTGATGGGTCACCGAAAATAAATTTGTAAATAAGCACTGCTATAATAAAGCAAGCTGCCATTACTAGTCCTGCAGACTTAATACCTGTAAATGATTTACCTTTTTTTGATTGTTCTTGAATCTTTGCCATAACGATTTTTTTATTAATATTATTTGTTATAATTTATTTAGTGAGTATCCGTATGAATTATGTTACCTTGTTGTTTCAATAAATATTTTTCGTCATAAATATCACGCCTTTAATAAAACGAGCACAAAAATAATAACAAAATCATTAAAGTTGATGGTTTTTACAATATTTAATTTCATGTTTTTTTTATATCCTTGAATTTCAACAATAAACGGGATTAAATTGTTTGATTTTAGAATAAATACAACATAAATATAACACTTTTATCTGTTTTTTGACCAAAAAACGTCATTTATTAACCTGTTTTTCTACCACTACCTTCAAATTGGAATCCTTTTTTTTGCGAATCCGTTATTTTCAGCATTTTTATTGAACATTTTTCCAACATTCCAGAAACCACCTTTCTGAAGTTTTTGATATTTAATTGTTTATTTAGTAAACGAACAAATTTTACACTTAGTATATAAATTGTAAGATATTTCTGTAAAAAAACTAATATTCTTTATTTATTCCTTCTTTTCACTATCAATTTCATCTCGAAAGTTAAATTTCAAGTTCAATATTCAACTCATTTCCTTTTTTTACCTGTTCTGTAGCGTTTTTTCTTTTTTTTTAGGATTGTTCTGATTAAATATTTGCATTTATAATATTTACTTTATATCAATAACCTTACCAAAACCTCAAATCATACGAAGTATCTTTGAGCGTTTTCTTACTGTACAAACCTCAAAGCAACCAAAAATAGTTTCGTCTTTTATAAATAGTAGCAGTAAATTATAAAAGAACCCGCAAATCAGGTAATGATTCGCGGGTTCTTTTATATTGTCCTAAAATTTGATTTATACTACTTACTATTTTCTAATTTTACCTACTACCTTCTACCTACTACAAACTACCTTCTACCTACTAAATCATCGCCTGTTCAAAATCCCTGAACAAATCCTCCACATCCTCCAGCCCTACCGATATCCGGATTGTTTTTTCGGAAACACTCATTTCGTTTCGCTGTTCCGGGGTAAAGTTGCCGTAAATGGTACTTGCCGGGTGTATGGCGAGAGTCTTATTATCGAACAGGTTCGTAGCACGTCTTACCAGGGTCAGTTTATTCAGGAAGTTATAACAGGCTTCCTGCGATGCCATGTTAAAAGTGAACATAGCTCCGGGCTTGTTGCCAAACTGCGCATTACTCAAGGCATAAAATGCATTCGTAGGAAGTCCTGTATAATTTACCGATTCCACCTGGGGATGTTTCTCGAGTCTTTCTGCCAGTTGCAGGCAGGTTGTGGTGGCACGGTCATAGCGCAGGGATAAAGTTTCAAGACCCAATGATTGCTGGTAAGCTACCTGCGGAGTCATATAGGCACCCAGGTTACGCAGGATTTCTTTACGTAGTTTTGCAGTAAACGAAGCCTTTCCAAATTCTTTAGCCAGGGTATGTAATTTGGGTGACGACAACCAATCGAAATTGCCATAATCGATTATCAATCCCCCCAGGCTGGTTGCACCACCCGAAATATATTTTGTGCTCGACACTACCTCGATATTAACACCCCATTCCTTTGCTTTAAAGGCACAAAACGGGATTATTGTAGTATCCGCCACCAACGGAACCCCCTTTTGCTTTGTAATAGCGGAAATAGCCTTTAAATCGGCCACTTCCATTTGCGGGTTGGTAATGATCTCCAGAAACACGGCACAGGTATTATCATCAATCCTCGACTCCACCTCATCAGCATTTCTCAGGTCGCAAAACCGTACTTCTACACCAAAGGCAGCCATGGTTGTCGCAAAAAACGAATACGTATTCCCGAACAGATATTTTGAGGTAACAATATTACTTCCTGACTGTGCCAATGTAATAATAGCATTCGTGATGGCCGCCATCCCCGAGTTCACTGCCGTTACGCTCAATGCATTGGTAATGGCTTGTACCCTGCTTTCAAAGTACTGTACCGTCGGATTGGTGATGCGCGAATAGGTATGGTCCGAAGTCTTACCCTTAAAGGCATCCTCCATGTCCTCTGCCGTTGCAAACTCAAAGGCTGCCGATTGGTATATAGGCATGCTTAACGCACCATACGCATCCTGTTTCCCATAAGGAGTATTTAATATTTTCCCATCAAATGAGAGTTCTTCGTTTTCCATGATATTGTTATATTATATAGAAGGCAAGAGGTAAGAGGCAAGAAATAAGGGTGTATCGTCCTGAGATTTATTTACACTTTTGATTATTTCTACCTTTTTTTTCAACTACTACCTACTTTCTTTCCTAATTCCTAATTCCTCAACTACCTACTAATTACTACCTACTCATTCCT
>JAQTUE010000033.1:22748-54813 GCA_028710415.1 Paludibacter sp.
CTCATTCCTTACCTCTTACCTCTTGCTCCTATCTTAATTTCGCTCCCAGCTTGGTCTCGTAATTAGCCTGCAGTTTCTTCATGATCCCGTCAATCTGGTTATCGGTAAGCGTTTTGCTGTCATCCTGCAATACAAAACTTACGGCATACGATTTCTTGCCTGCTTCCAGGTTTTTCCCTTCGTACACGTCAAACAGGTTCACACGTTTCAGTAACTTCCGTTCTGTTTCGAAGGCTATTTTTTCAATCTCAGCAAAAGCAATATTCTTATCCAACAGCAATGCCAGGTCACGTTTTACTTCCGGGAATTTGGAAATCTCCGCGTATTTCACATTGCGCTCTCCAAGTTCTGTCAACACCACGTTCCAGTTGATATCGGCATAGTATACTTCCACATCGATATCGGCTACTTTGCGGATAGCAGGTTGTAAGATTCCGTATACGGCAAGTTTTTTGCCTGACTGGCTATAAACGGTCAATGCTTCGCTGAACAAATCATCGCTATATTCGCCAACAACCAGTTTACGCAGGTCAAAACCCAACCTTTTGAATATATTTTCAATATAGGCTTTCAATTCATAAATGCTTGATTTTTCATCAGCAGCCGCCCACGATTGTCCGTGTTTATTCCCGGTAAGCCACATTCCCAAATGGAAATCTTCCGAATAAGCAGCCAGTGTCTCACCTTCTTTTTTATTTTCTGCGTGGTAATAGTAGCTGTTCCCGAATTCGTAAAATTTCAAATCGGCGTTCCTTCGGTTTACATTGTATGCTATGTTCTCTAGTCCGCCGAAAAGCAGGGTTTGGCGCATCACGTTCAAATCGGAACTCAATGCATTCAGTATTTTTACCGAGTTTTCTGCAGGAAATGAAGTCAGGTCTTTGTAATAGCTGCCCTTTGTCAACGAGTTATTCAGCACTTCATTGAATCCCTGAGCAGTCAGTTGTTCCGAAATCAGGTTTTGAAGCTTGTAACTGTCCGGCTTTGAGACAAAGCTAAGGTTTGATTTCAGGGTCAGTCCGATTTCTATGTTGTTGTATCCATAGATGCGCAGGATATCTTCAATAATGTCCACATCACGTTGCACGTCCACACGGTAAGCCGGAACCTGAAGTTCATAACCTTCGTCATTTTGGCTTACAATCTTTATTTCAAGGGCAGTGAGTATCGTTTCGATATTCTCTTTACCGATTTCTTTTCCAATCAACGAATTGATTTTACGGAAAGATAACGATACATCAAATGGTTTCACTTCCACAGGATAGTTATCCACAATCTCACTCGATATCTGTCCTCCTGCCACTTCCTGAATCAACAGGGCACAACGTTTCAGGACATAAATCGTATTGGTAGGATCACAACCACGTTCGTACCTGAATGAGGCATCCGTGTTCAGCCCATGGCGGCGTGCTGTTTTACGTATGGAGATCGGATTGAAATAAGCGCTTTCCAGGAAAACATTCGTGGTTTGTTCGGTAACCCCCGAATCCTGTCCGCCAAATACACCGCCAATACACATTGGTTTTGTGGCGTCACAGATCATCAGGTCGGCAGCATTCAGTTTACGCTCAATGCCATCCAGGGTTGTAAAAGGTGTCCCTTCAGGAAGGGTTTTTACCAGTACTTTTCCTCCGGCTATCTTGTCAGCATCGAAGGCATGCATCGGTTGTCCCAATTCGTGCAACACAAAGTTGGTAACATCAACAATATTATTAATCGGACGAAGTCCAATAATTTTCAACCTGTTTTTCAGCCAGTCCGGTGATTCGGTCACTTTTACTCCCGAAATGGTCACTGCAGAATACCGTGGACAGGCATCCGTATTTTCGACCTGTACCGGAATGGATAGGTTTGTATTTTGTACGGCAAAAGCGTCAACCGAAGGCCTGAGCAGTTTAACCGATTTATCTTTCAATGCAAAAAAGGCAGTCAAATCCCTCGCTACTCCAAAGTGGGAAGCTGCATCAATACGGTTAGGAGTAATATCTACTTCCAACAAGGTATCATTCTGAATGCCATAATAATCTTTAGCCAACGTACCCACTACCGCTTCGGCAGGCAATACAATGATTCCGTCGTGACTGGTACCTACTCCAATTTCATCCTGGGCACAAATCATCCCCAACGATTCTACGCCGCGAATCTTCGATCGTTTAATGGTAAAACTTTCATCGCCCGAATACAATTTCGTACCCACCGTTGCCACCACAACCTTTTGTCCGGCAGCCACATTCGGCGCACCGCATACTATCTGCAACGGTTCTACAGCACCTACATTCACAGTAGTCACATGCAAATGGTCCGAATTTTCATGACCGGTACACGTCAGCACTTCGCCGATGACCAGGCCTTCCAATCCGCCTTTGATGGTTTGAACTTCTTCCACCCCACCCACTTCCAGGCCGATAGAAGTTAATGCTTTCGATAATTCATCAGGCGTTACATCGATATTAATGTATTGTTTCAGCCAGTTATACGATATATTCATAACTAAAATGATTATTTTTTTGAAGGCACAAAGATACAATTTTTTTTACAGTTATGAATTCAAAATGTGTCATTGTTTAAATCGGGGATTGATAGTACCAAAATTATTGATTTTGCCTTAAGTGGACTATAATCAATTTTTCAGAGAAGGATATCAATAAAAAAAAGGGCCTTAAACAAAGGCTGGAATTGCTAATCCCGGCAACAAGCAATCCCATTTTTTCATTTAATCAACGCCATATCCGTAAGGGCTGACAGGCATTAATATCAATTGATTACATGTTTAATTGCCACTCCAATTATTGTGGCTATTAAAAAACTTATAAATGTACCAATAAGAACATATTCAGTTTTTTTTCTATCATGTGCCATCCGACCATTTCCTATTCTTAATATTGATTTTGCAGCAACCAGGAAACCAATGGCCTGGTACATCCCCGTAAGTATAAATATAAACGTCAGAAACCTTTCCAGATAGCCTATATATTTTCCCGCGTCATCAAGTCCATTGGTGGGCATTGTCCATTTACTTACAAAAAGACCTATAAACACTATTTCTTATAATTATAACCTTATGTGCTTATATATTTAATTATAACCTATAATGGTTATCTATTTAATTATAGCCTATAATGATTATATTATTATTTAGAATAGCATAGAATTATAATATAAAGAAATACTTCCAACTTCAGTTACAGAAGTTGCAATTTGGATATACACACCCGATGTTACACTTTTTTAAAGTCCCGTTTTCCACAGCCAATAAAATTTGTATTTGAGCCTATTTACAAGGGGAATTTTTTATTACAGATCGTTTCCAAAACAGAGGCTGGAATGTTTCACCGGTTTTATATGTATCTTGCTTATTCAGTTAAATATCAAAAGTATAAACGATACGGTTTGTGGATTTATAAAACAAATTGGCACATTATTGAACACTATTTAATCTTGCATTGTTTAAATGTTTATTAATAAAAGTGAAGGCCATCATAGTGATTTATATAAAAGAAGATTAACATAATGTTAATCTTCTTCATTCAATGTGGACATTCCGGCGATACTGACCATCTAAATGGTCAGGCATATTGTTCATTAGATGGATCATTGTAATTCACACCAATAATGCAAGAAGGTGGAAATTTAGAATTCCACCTTCTTGCTAGCCCATTATCTCAATTCATAAAGGACATATCCGATTAGACGGTTAGAAATAATTAAGGTTTTATGGTTCGTTATTTTCGACAATGCGATTTGCTTTTTGTTGAAGTAAATCAGTTACATCAACTGTTGGCAGAGTATACCTACCTAATGGTGCATTGGCTGTTAATGAAGTTATAAAACCACGAAGCCCATTTAATGCAATTGAAATACCTGATAATTGTAAAAAACCTGATTTTTCTTCTAGACTTAATTTTGCATCTTCATTAAACTTAAAAGAAGCTGCGCCTTCAGCAAAAATCGAATAACCTGAAAGTGATTTTTCTTCATTTTGATTGATACTCACTTTTACAAATATTTTTACATGGTCAGTTTGCTCAGCTATTGCAAAATCGATATCAATGTGATATTGATTCAGAATTTCACTCTGATTGTCATTAACATCAAAAGCTTTGAAAGAGAAATTACAATTTAGTATTGCAAAGTCAAGCAGTTCAAAAGGTGAAAGTTGTGGTATCATTGAGCAATTTTGTTTACTGAAGCAGTATTATTGATAAATAATACATAATTATAATTCGGTGTTACATTTTTGTTATACAAACTATTTTCAAGTTTATTATGTCTTTTAAACGGAATGCATTTTGCAACTGTTTCAATTTGATCAATATAATTCTGATTATTTTGTTTTGCAGTTATCTCAAAAGTAATTCCATAAGCTTCCTGGATTTTTGCTAAAGTTGATAAATTTATCAATTTATCTCCACGATATAGTTGAGTAATAAAGCTGGGAGAAGTCTCAATTGCTTTTGCAAGGTCTTTTTTCTTAATAGGCTTTCCATTAAGTTTTTCTAACTCACTCAGAAAACGAAACATGATCATTTTAGCTTCATGCTCTAATTCTTCTTCTTTAGATTTAAACGTAAA
Source organism: Paludibacter sp. (assembly GCA_028710415.1). Taxonomy (GTDB): domain Bacteria; phylum Bacteroidota; class Bacteroidia; order Bacteroidales; family Paludibacteraceae; genus Paludibacter. Next base: position 27,321 of record JAQTUE010000033.1, read on the forward strand.
TAAGTCCTCAAAATCTGAATTAATATTGTATTTTTCTTTAAATTTCATATTGATAGCCTCCTACATTTTTTATAATAGACTTTTGTATCTGGGTAAGTTTCTTTGATTTCTTTTTTTCAAGCAATATGGCAGCAACAACTACGAATGTACCTTCACTGGTTGTAATCTCTTTACAGTAAATTCGGTCATTTTCCTGGCCTTTGAAAAACTTCATAGCTGTAACATCTTTACAGCTATCGTCGATATCTTCTTTATCGTACACTTCGGGGTTTCTGTGACATCCTAAAATAATATCAGTAATGAATTTAAACTTCTTTTTATGTCTTTCGTCTTGAAATAAATAAGTTTTAATTTCTTCATAATTATCTTCATCAATATAGATAGCACGTTTGCCATCTTTTGAGCTAATAATATGTTTACATTTTCTTTTCACGTGTAAAATTAAGCTATAGGTAAATATTATACAAGCTTTTTGAGTTAATTGTTGTTATTTGGAAGAAGATAATTGAAAATTAGTACATAAACCACTATTTTCAGTTGTAGAACTGAACAGAATAAATAGTAACTTCAAAATTATATTAAACTAAAATAAGGTATCTATTAATAATTCTAACCAGCAAGATTAACAGGTAGTTTATTTAATTCGGTTCATAGTTGTTTCCAATTATGGAGAAAGATAACCAAGTAATAATGGAATCTTTCGTTGTATGTCTTTTGATATGACATCCCAAACTCCTTTAGTAGATTTTATCTTTATCATTATCCAATTTGTGATCATAATCGCCTTTTAAGGAATATCATATTCTGCAGATGATTGTAACATGTTGCAAAGTAAACAGCTATTATTGACTCAACGATTTTTGTTTATTCTTCTTTACTTATTCTCCCACACGATACAATCGTGCGGGAACGGGGGTTAATTTCAACTGGTTAGTAATACTAACCACTTCACTACCTTCCAAGTTCAATTTATTTTTCAACCATTTCCAATAGTTTCGTACCTTTTTGTAATCTACCTGATCGGTTAACAGGGTGATAATGTCCAACACTGAAAACCACCATTTTCCCGATTGCTCGTCCCAGGCCGTTCGAACTTGTTGCGATTCAAATTATTGTACTTTCACTTCCATGATTTCAACGTTTATTTTGTGAATGAATAATTGGTTAATTGTGGCGAATTCCTCACGAATTCTCATATGCTGCCGTACGATTGTATCGTGTAGCAAAGTAAACAGCTATTATTCACTCAACGATTTTTGTTTTATTCTTCTTTACTTATTCTCCCACACGATACAATCGTGCGGGAGTGGGTGAAATTGTAAAAGGAAGATTTATTACTTGATTAATCGTTGGATACTACTTCAATCAGAGTATTCAAATTATCAATTATATTTTTTAAATCGTTACTTTCTTCTTCAATCCAATCATTTGATTCAATCAATATTAAAATAAGTTCTTTTTGTATATCAGAATATATATTTGGATTTAATCCAGAAAAAGGAAGATGACATTGCCATAGGCTTTTATGATAATCAGAGGTACCTGTAATACTTTCTCTCTTTCCATTCGGATTTATTAGCTTTAAGGATGATTTTTTGTCAGAAACTTTTTTTATAATGTTGGCAATGCTCTCATAAATTTTCAAGCCATCATAATCCCAATCACATAAATAGTAAATTGGACTATTGATTTTAGATATGTTTTCAAAAGGCTTAATGTTATTACCACCTGCACACCAAAGTTCAACATTATTTTGACGAGCAATGGTAAGCGTTAGAAAATACATATTCTCGCAAATGATTATAAATTTAGGATTTAAACAGGGCACATAATAAAATCCTTGATTTTCATTTTGAGGAAATTCGTTTACTCCAATGATTTTCAAGACAGCACGTTCCAATGAACTATCTTTTTTTATATATTTTGCAGACTTAAAGAATAAATTAGATATACCTTTTCGACTTTCTTCCCCTTTTTCAATTTTTGTCTTAAGATCATTCAGAATTGAGTCTGAGTTTTTCATTGTCATCAATGCCCTGATTTCAAATTCAGAATAATTAGATTGAATTTTCAGCAAGTCATTTTCAGATAAAAATTTCTCATAATTAAGATATAATTGTTCAATTCCTTGCTTTGCATATTCAGTTGCGAATTTGTTTGTTGGAGCAATCACTTTCTTTACTCCTTTTTGTACATATTCTAAACATTTATTTGGATAAGAAAATAAATGGTTGATATAAGGATGTTCTCTAATTTGTGCACTAGTTTGTCTTTCATGATTCAATTGATATAGCGCTTTAATATCTCGCCACGTTAATTGTTTATTCATTTTGTTTTAATTTATTATTGTGCTAATATATTCTACAGCAGACTCACCCTCATTGAAAATTGCAAATGTACCTATTTTATTACCCTCAATTTGACCATTCAACATATATTGGTAACGACCTTTATCACTATAATCATTTAAAGGATGACGGGAAATAGCAATAAGTTGATAATCATAATCCTGTGCAATCTTTTCTAACATATCAAAATTACTTCCTATATTTTCAGTTTCGTCTATTGGCATAATGCGTAATCCTTTAGCGAACTTTCCTCCACTTACCTTTTTCTCTATAAGTGATAAGCGAGCTATACAAAGCAAGGCTATTGCAGCATAAGTCTGTCCAGTGCTACCAGAATTAATTGTTCCATCACTTTTTCTCATACTAAAATCAATGTTGAAATAAGATTTTGGATTTAATAAGTGTTTCACATCTATTTTGCGCACCTTTCCTCCACACTTTAGGTATGCATCTCTCATCATTTCCTCAATATTGATTTTTTCAGCCAACGATGCGAATAAATCAGTATAAGTGGCCTTTTCCTCTAGAAGGGTTATAAATTTATCAATCCAATCTATTGGATAAGCATCCGAATAATTATGGTCTATATGCAAAGAAATACCTTGAGATATTTGACAATCGTTACGTGAAAAATAATTTGACAACTCTGCTATTTCTGTAAGGTACTCAATACTATTATCTCTAACTTCAGTAAATATCTCTTTTAAGATATTCAGTTTTACATCGCTGAATTCGGTATATTTATCAGTTATTTCTGTCAAATATACTTTAATTTGTTGTAATATATCTAATTCGTCATTAACAATCCTACGAGTGAGAATTTCAGGAAGTATTTCTTTGGACAAAGCAATGAAATCCTCCGAATCCTTGAATCGAATTTGGCTGGAAGAGTGCACATGATTATTTACTATATTATTGTAATGTACTCTGTATGATTCAACTGATATGTTAAATTCTCTTTCTTGTTCAACTGGATTAAGATATTGATTTCGACAATCATTCAAATTGATTTTAAACTTTTCGTTTGATAGAGTTTCATATTTAAACAAATAATTTGAATATTCCGACTTCTCTTTATTTAATTCTTGCGTTATTCTAAAAATATTTTGCTTAGCGACTTTTCTTTCAGCAAGTTCTTTACTTTCATTTCGAGTTATAGAATTATTTAATGTCTTAGTTATCTTCAAATACCATTGAAGTTGATGTTCACAATTTTTCTTATTTTGACTTTTTTCGTTTTTTAGTTTTGATAACATGATAGATAAGCTTTCAGGATTTGATTCTGCTTGTAATTTAAACAGACTTACAAACCTTGAAATGCTTAGTAATTCCTGATCTATCAACTCTTTTATTTGATTGGATTGGTTAATAGTTGTCAAACAGTCATCAATTTCCACTTTCCATTTTTTAATATCTTCTGCCCAAAAATAGTGATTACAATAAGATTCAAATTCATTTTCCGTTTTATCTAAATTTTTATCAAATTTATAATTTTCTATCTTTTCTTTTTCTTTATATGCGTTTATAGCTTCAATACCAGCTTGATTATGCAATGTTTTAAGTGCTAATAATCCTTTTCGCTCTTTATCTAACTTTTCTAATTTACTTTGTGATTTGTTATAGTTTTCAACGAAATATTTTTCTAATTGATTAATATCTTTCGTATTGAATAACTGTGACTTGACATACGGTATATATTCATGAATGCCATTCAATTTTACCCAAAAACCTTCACTACCATCTTTCTCGGAATTCAAATGGAAAAATAATTCTTCAGGTGACGGTAAATATTTTGCAACTCTTTCAAACAATTCCGGTTTTTGTGTTGTCAAATCCTTAAAATAGACTAAAGCACTTTCCTGCTCTATGTTTAAAGACTTTCCATTCTTTAATGCCCAGCTTGATAAAGAATGTGGATTACTTGTATCAGCAAATTTCGATAAAGCCTTTTGATTTTTAATCTTATTGTCTATTTCTTCGACTTTTTGTTGATAAATATCTTCAATATTATCATTTAAAATCCAATCGGAAGATAGGAACACTTCCATTAATTTTTTCTCATTTAAGGCATGATTTAAGACCTTAATTTTATTTCGCTTTTCAATATTTTCTTGTTGAGAATGAAATGCTGTTTTTAATTTTTCTATTGTTTGATATTTCTCTATCCAATTCTCTACGATTTTCATCTCTCCATAGAGTTGCTCAACAAGTTCAATTACGTTCGTTTTTCGTAAGTCACTACCAAGATTTAAATCAGCACATTCACCTATAATCTCGTTCAACTTTACTTCCAATACTTTTTTTGCATCATTAATTTCTATAAATCTAACTTTTGCATTTTGGATCGTATCAAAGTGAGTTTGAATTTGATCAAATAATGAGTCAATGGTCTCTATATTTTCATTTATTTTATCTATTCTAAAATTAGCTATACAGTTGATAGCATTCTTTATCTTTTGCTGGTTGTCGGATATTTCTTTTTCTTTATTTTGTATATTAGTAAAGTGGAAAATACATTTAGCTTTATATAGTTCGATTTCTGATTCGTGTTTTTCTTTTTTTAGTGACTTTAGTTCTATTAAGTCTCTTTCTTTAGCAGATACATTTTGAAGTATTTCTTTATGCCGTTTATGTCCATCTAAATCTGCTTCAATATTATCTAATCGTTTTTGAAAGTCATCATGTATCTCTTTTTCTTTATGGTCATCAAAGAAAAAATATTTCAAGGATTCCGAATCATGTTTGAAATCACGACCTCTTGCAAATGAACGAAGAATACGCGCATAATTTTTAAGACGTGCTTTGTCTGTTATCTGTATTGGTAACAATTCATGCTCCATTAAATATTCGTGATATACTTTTTGTGTCATTTTTAGACAATTAAACTGACTATCTAATCGAATAGAGACAGCATCAATATCCTCAACAATTTCTCCATTTAATATATCTCGATATGATATGGGATTTTGGAGAGGTACATAAGGATCTTTCCCATACCCTCCTTGAATAATAAAAGGGTCCGGGTTTATTGTTGCAGTAGAAATAAACATTCCCAGAATTATGTATTTATGAATGTCAACTTCTACATTTATAAACACATATCCATAGCGACCAATTGGCATTGTTTTGGCAAGCCTTTCATTGGTGCCTTCCGTTGCGGATAAAAACTCACTACCTACAAAAATAAGTTGTAACATATCGGCGATCATTGATTTTCCAACGCCACTATCTCCAGAAAAATCTGTACGAAAATTGTGGAATACATAATCCGTATGGAAATGATGTTGAATTCCGACTGAAGATAAACTATGTATTCGGGGAAATTGCTTTGCCATGATTACTTTTAATGATTTCGTCAATATTCATGATTATTTCTTCATATAGGGTAAATAATCTTTTACAAGATGGCATTACCTCAAAAATTTGAGAATCTTTGTCCAAACTTACCCATCCAATGTCATTGAAATCGGATAGGGCGCTACGAATAATTTGTTGAATGGCTTTCTCATCAGCATCTATTGATATGTCTTCATTATTTTTAGCAAATAACCTTAGTAAATTCACTTTATATTCCTCATAATCTTCAAAAATTCTTTTTACAAAAGTATCAATTGACTGCTGATATTCAGAGGTTGGGTCTATAATGCAAATTCTTAATAATAAGAATCCAACTATTAGATGCGCATCTTTTAATCTTTTTCTATTTAATTCTGGTATTTTTCCACGACTAATTCTCCCATTTTCATCTCTACGAAAATCGATGAAAAAGTATTGTTCATTGTCTTGTCCTTCATTAGATAGATACAAATCAAAAAAATCAGCATAATATTTACTTAAACTTGGATAATTATATCTAACAAAGTCAAAAACACCTTTAGGTGAACTTTGTCGCTGAATAAATACTCCGTTTTTCAGCGCATAATCCAAAGGTGCAAAAAAATCTGTTGCATCTGGTTGTTCTAAAAAGTTATAAATCAAATTCTTTTGTATATCGTTGTTTTCCATATGGCAATAGTTGGATATGTTGGATAACTTATTTTCTCTTTTCGGATTTCAACCTGATATATTTTACTTTTGAAATATTTTTCCATTGCATGAGAGGCATAACGAACAGCTACGTTTACATCTCCGTGCTCTTTTTCCATTATATTAAAGAAATACATGGAAAAGTCTACCTCTTTTGAAATGCTTAGTTCATGTTCAAGTTCATCAAGATATTGCTTAACTCGTTTGAACATTGAAGTTTGCTTATTGCATCGCTTAAGTTCATCTAAAGAAGCCTCATTATTAGTCGTTGGAACAATAATTTTTACACTTCGTTGAGAAATCTTTTGTTCTGGATTCCAGGTTTCTTTTATTATTAAGAATTTCTGAAGTTTATCAGGGAGTATGCATTCATTGGGAATATTACTTGGCAAACAAACGTCTTCGCCTTTATTCAATTGAGCATTGTTCAAAGTATATTTTAGGAGTAGTTTGAATTTTCTGTAAAAATCATGCTGGTTGACGTTGTTGATAAATTCGTCTAATTTTGGTTTTATTCCATCTATTTTTCGACCAATAATTTGCAGTTTGTTTCTTGTACCTCTGAAATATTTTATAACATCTGTTATCTCTTTAAAGTAAGTGATTCCTTTTTCTTCTTTTTGAAAATTAATCATCCAATCTTCAATATGTCTTGAACTTTGAAATGCAATATTTAATTCTCGCGTTTGAATACCTAAACCAGTCAATATATCTATAATATTCTTAAGTGAAAAGATATTATAATCGTCATTTTGGTTTATTTCTGTGCGAAATTCTGCAATAGCCTTTGTCACTTTTCTATCTAAAACAGAAGTTTGGGCACTAACTTTTCTTCGATATCCATCAAATGTATATTGATACCACATTTCAAATGGTTCAATCTCCAATTGATTTTGAATAAATTTAAAGTCTCCCTCTATTTCTGTTGGATTGAAAGTGTCTGATAATACCGTTGCTATTTCACTACATAATTGTTCAGCGTATGGTCGAAAACTGTAAAACCCTTTATTCACGTCCCTCCAAAGGAAAAATTTTTGTAAAGATCTTATGATTTGATTGAATTGTTCAGTTTGTTCAGTCTTTATTTCACTTTGCCTGACATATCTTATTGAATTAAGAATATCATCTTCTGTAAATGTTATTTCAAGCTCTTTATTTTGGATACGTTGATATAAATGAAAGATTACTAACATGACTTTTCTGTTGGGAAACAAGTCGTTGTATTCTTGCTTAACTTCATTATATAGGTTAAATGCATCCATATCTTCTTGGCTTGATATCTATGTCAATTTAAGATCAACTTAGACTTTTATTAACTTCTTATTTAATTCATTAAATTCTTTGATTTTGAATTAGACTATTTCCCCTCCACTTTCCCTATCTCCTCCATCAATCAATACAACAGATAATCCATTCAATCAATCCCGGCTTCAAAGCAGGTTCTAAATTATAATATTTGATTTAAGAGAGAATTCTTTTCACACCACTACCACTCCATGCAATTCATCCACATACCTGGGTATCACATTCACATGATTCCCAAACACCTGCAACCAGTCAAATCCATCAAAGGGTGATTCGTTGGCAATAACCTCCCGGGTGATATCGCCATTCTCGCACACGTAATTGACAATCGTCTTCACATACTCTTGCTGTTGGGAATTCAGGGTGTTTTCATCCAGGAATTTGCTAAACTTATCAGCTGCTATGTCCCGGTTTACTCCAATCATGGAACGCAGGAAGATGGCTACATTTCCTTCGGAGAAGCGGTTTTGGGTATAGTTGTCGTACTCTTCTTTCGTTCCGAGTTCTTTCCACAGGATATTTTCAAGCTCCAGGAGGTCACTTCTGTCAAGCTTTTCAATCATGTGGATTTTCTGGAGTGCAGTATTCGTTGCCAAGTTATTCAACAGGTAATCAAACACCCGCTGCTTGTAGGTGGTGACAATGACAATCCCTGCTGCGAATCCACCATCCACTATTTCGTCTTCAATATCCACAGTAAAAGTGGCTTTCTTGTCGCCCACCAGGAACTTCATTAAGTCCCGTAACTCTGTCCGTATACGTTCAAGACCCGGTAAAGACAGGTTCTTCCAGAAGTTTTCGGTCAATAGCTCCTTGATGACTTCAATCTTTTCCTTCACCTGGGGGATAGTCGTTTTATCCTGCAGAATTTCGGCAATGGTCACTATTTTCTGTTTCGTGTTGGTCGTGTTTGTCAAGTCATCCAGGAGTGACAGCTCAATGATGAGCACCATCATGTCAAACCGTTTCGCATTTTCATCCTCTTGGGTAGGAGTCAGTAAAAAGGAGATACGATTCTTTATTTCCAGCACATCCAATTGCGACAGGTATTGCCATACGGTTTCCAGTTTGTACTTATCCACATACAGTAAGTTTTTCCGTACATCAATCCGCTGGGTATTCAGGGTTCCAATCTGCACCCTGAGTTCATTTTTAGTCTGCCAATGATATTCCCGGGCATAGTCATCTTCCTGGAATCTCAATGCCTGAAGTTCAAAAGCTATGTCGGCTTTGATATTAAAGATCCGTTCTGTCAGCGATTGGGTGGTGGTGAGTACCGAACCGTTTGGATTCTTGTCGAAGTAGTCAAAGTTCTCGCAGAAATCAAAGATATAAAACTCCTGTTTATCCTGTTCCCCTTTATCCTGATGCTCGCCAAAGACCCCTTCCGATAACCGGGTACCACGGCCTATCATTTGAAGAAATTTAATCTTCGACCGTACAATCTTGAAGAATACCAGGTTCAGTATATCCGGAACATCAATCCCGGTATCCAGCATATCCACCGAGACTGCAATCTGAGGGTCTTTATCCCGCAATTCAAACTTTTCTATCAGGTCATGGGCGTACGTCACGTAGTTGTCAATCAGCACGCAGTACTCAGCCCCGTATTGTGGATACAAAGTTTTGAACCGTTCCGTGATTTGTTCGGCATGTGCATGATTGTACGCGAAAATGACGGTCTTGCCGATACGCTCTCCACTCTGCACTTTCAACCCATTGGTCATCAGGTCCTGCAGCACTTTATCGATGGTGTCGTGATTAAAGATATACAAGAACATTTCCTCGCCACGGATATCCCTTTTGCATTCATTTCCATCCAGTGCATTTTTGGCAGCTTCGTAGTCCCACACCTTTTCCAGTTGTTCTTTCTCTTCAAAGCTCAGGTCCTTGTATTTGATACCTGCCTGCAGGTGTTTTGAATGCCGGATAATACCACGGTAGGGTACCAGAAACTTGTCAGCAACCGCCTCTTCCAGCTCATAATCGAAGTTAGGGACTCCCTGCTCCATTTCAAACATCTCGTACGTGCTTCTGTCCACTTCACTTCGGGGTGTGGCAGTCAAACCCACCAGCAATGAATCAAAGTAATCAAAGATAGCAGTGTATTTCCCAAAGATGGAACGGTGGGCTTCATCAATAATGATCAAATCGAACCTGCCAATGGAGAAGTCCTTGGTATCCTTGTCAATGTAGTTGATCATCGTCTGGTAGGTCGAGAAAATGATCCGGGCATTCAGATCCTTATCAGTATCATTGTCCGACAGCACACATACCGGAACGTGGGGCAGCAATTTGGCAAAGTTCTTCTTAGCCTGCCCTACCAATGCAGTCCGGTCAGCCAGAAACAGCACATTCTTGATCCAGTTGTTCCGCATAAGCAGTTCAACCAGCGAAATAGAGACGCGTGTCTTGCCGGTACCGGTAGCCATCACGAGCAATGCCCTGCGGTGTTTGCTGTTGAAGTGCTCACAAACTGCCGTTACGGCAGTCTTTTGGTAATATCGGCCGGCAATGCTTTCGTTTATTTTGAAGTCACTGATGTCTTGACGGCTCTTGCGCTGAATAAGCAGTTCCAACTCAGCCATAGTATGAAAGCCCAGCAATCTACGGTTTGGATAGCCCAGTCCGTCAATGATGTTCAATTCATACCCGTTGGTGTAGTATATCACGGGTCGTATGCCATATTGTTTCTCCAGGCAGTCGGCATAGAGCGTCGCCTGGTGTTTGCCTTTTATCGGGCTGTGACTCGTCTTCTTGGCTTCCACCAGCGCCAACGGACTTCCATCCCTACCGTACAGCACATAATCCACAAACCCTTCCTCTTTCGTATTTGGCATTCCTTCCACACGGATTTCAATACCTGCTTTCCCGGGCACTTTGCTGTTTTCGGTATCCAATACTTCCCATCCGGCTTCACGCAACTGCTGGTCGATATAGAACTTGCGTGTCTCGGCTTCGGTAAAGTATTCGGGATTCTTGACTATCAGCGTGTCTTTCTTGTCGATCTTGCCTGCATAGTGGCTGATGACTTCTTTGGATGGTTCTGCATGAACAGGTGGGGCAATATGAACTTCAGGTTTGGAACTGAGCAACTCTTTGTCGAATGGTGGATAGCTATCCATCACCCCTAATTTAGTCAATACAGCCCCTGTAAACGCATGAAGGTTGAGCAGACAGAAGAATGATTCTTTCCTGGTGACGTTTGCTGTATGGGCAGCATTATTCCCGGCCTTGCGGATATAATGCAATGCCATCATCAGCTTATCATCACCCACAAATGTCTTGAAATCCTCGCCATCTACCAGTTCAAACAAGGATGCTTTTTCGTGAACCTCCATCTGCCTGAGCAGGTAAACGGTCTTCACCAGGTACTCCAACGCCAGCCTGCTGCTTAGTGCCGATTTGTTTGGATCGGACAATTGGTTGATCTCCGCATCGTTGCAAAACAGGTAGAGTGAAGCAAAATCAACATTGGTTTTCAGGTAGTCGAAGTTTCTCATGTATCTTTTCAGTTATGTATCAATTCAAGGCTGCGTTTCTTTAAAGCTGTTTAATGGGTGTATTTTGTCCCATATTGTTTTTATGTGTCCCAAAAGTTCTGTCTTTGGTACATAATAAATTTAAATAAAAACATGGCGTGTTACCTGACCATAAATTCTGTATAAATGTGTCACCGCTACGCGGCTTAAATATCTACTTTAACCTATTTCTACAAAACTATCACCGCTACGCGGCTTAGATTAGTGCATAGAAGCAACAACAATTTGCTAGAACCATTACCATTATCTGTCTCAGAAAGGTACGTAGTACCGATATTTTGGTAGAACTAACAACGATAAAAGCTCAATTAGGTGCGAAGCACCGACATTTTGGTAGAATAGTTGCAAAAGAAAGTACCTTAAACTACTATGACACATTCCGGCTTGTGGAAATGGTGACAGAATGCTTTATAGTTCAACCCTTTTATTCTTATTCCAATCCTTTTTTTTTTAATTCTGTAAATTCTGTAATTCTGCAAATTCTGATTCAGACACTTTCAATTAAAGTATTTATCCATCGTATAATCAAATAGCTGCTGAACATCGGCAATAGACTTATTGATAAGTTCTTTTTGTTTTTCTATTGATTCTGTTTTTTCTACAAAAAGAGTTTGAAGATATAATGGCGGTAGTGGAATATGAAATTTTTTTATCATACCTAAATTTAAATTTTGCTGACGAATGCCTCTTCTCATTTTTAAGAAATGCTCTTTCATTTCTTTTAGCATAAAATAAAGAAATACAATTGAAACACTTGAATTTGGAAGTATATTTGCACAAGCTTGATTTGAAGATGCATCAGTTAGAGTAATCCCCATCTTGAAAGCTGCTGTATCATACATCCCGACAAATAAACTATTTGGTTTAAATAATTTGGCAGATGATTCTTTTATTGCTGTCTCTGTTATTTTTTCTTCAGAAGGTGGTAAAAAAAGATTATTTAGCTCACCAGCAGAATACCAATTAATGTTTCCTGTAAAATAACTTCCGACACTTCGACTTGGTGTTCCACCGCTTGCCCATTGTCCTAAATCTTCCAATCTCTTTATTTCCCACCCCTTTTCATTACTTACAGGATCGCCAAACATATCGTAAAATGTCGCTTGTGCCAGTTTATCTAAGTCTGCAAGTTGTTGTTTCTTCTTTGTGATAATATCGCTTAATGCATCCAATTCAGAAACAATTTGTTGTTGAATGGGAGGGGTAGGAAGCATAATATGAATATTAGAAATTTGTTTTGATGATATATGTTTCACCGTAACAAAAGGAGTCTTTTCCTCTATATTTTTTAATGCCTTTGGCATAAAATAAAAAATAAACTTATCAGTTGTAAATTGTCTATCTATTTTCAATTTACATACACGTTGATTTAATAAAGCATTATCACTATTCCATTTACCTATATTAAACTCACCATCCATTCCTATAAGAAGTTCGCCTTTCTTTACAACATAATTTTCTGAATATTTTCCATTATAATATGTCTTTGTATAACCCCTAACAACATCACGTATCCTAATCAATGGCATTCCTGATTCCTGATCAGTGAATAAAGATGAATCATATGCAAAACCATTAATTATTTCACAGATTTCTCCTATTTTCATTTTTTTCCAACCTTCTTTATTTGTCATTTCGATTGGAATTTTAAATTAATGATTCGTATTCAGTAATTGCCTTGTCAATATCTTTTTGCAAAGATTTGATTCGTGCAAGAATAATCTCCGGTTTCTCATATTCCACCACCACGCGGTCTACCTTTTTATATTTATTCAATGACAGGTCGTAATCATTAGCTACAATTTCGTCTTTGGGTACAAAGAACGATTGTTCCTGTCGGGTTCTGCCGGTCTCTGCTTCCAGATTATTGAAACGTGCTATGATATCCGGAATATCGTTGTCCGATATTTCATTCCGTTTATCGTCCAGTGACAGCCCATCGGCTTTCATATCATAGAACCAAACATGATCAGTTCCTCCGGCATTGGTCTTGGTAAATATCAATATGGCAGTAGAAACTCCCGCATAGGGCTTAAATACTCCTGCAGGCATGGAGATAACTGCTTCAAGCTTCTGATTTTCTATCAGCTCTTTCCGGATAGCGGTAGGGGCATTACTTCCACCAAACAATACGCCATCGGGTACAATGGAAGCACCCCTGCCTCCCAGCTTGAGGATACGGAGGAATAAGCTGATAAACAGCAATTCTGTTTGCTTCGTCTTGGCTACTGTCAGCAGGCTTTTCTCCACGGAACCATGATCCAGGCTGCCTTTAAAGGGCGGGTTGGCAAGGATCATGGAGTATTTGTTCTTGTCGGTGTTGTCGTCCGACAGACTGTCCTGCCATTCAATGTTAGGATTCTCCACCCCGTGAAGCATCATGTTCATGGCGCCGATGCGAAGCATGGTCTGGTCGGTATCAAAACCATAGAACATCGTATTCCGGTAGTGTTCGCCGTGTTCCTTCTTCAGCATATCGGTATGGTAATGCTCCGACATGTACTTGGCGGATTCTACTATGAACCCGGCAGAACCCATGGCAGGATCGCAAATCACATCCTTCAGTGTCGGTTTCAACAGGTTTACCATCATGCGGATAATATGCCGTGGTGTCCGGAACTGTCCGTTCGTACCACTGGCTGCCATCTTACCCAGGATATATTCGTACACATCACCCATGGCATCCTTATCGTTCAAATCCAACCCGGATATGCCATCCACAATTTTAGAGAACGTGCGTTCATTGGGAATCATGAAGATGGTATCCTTCATAAACCGGCTGTACGAACTGTCTTTCCCCGTACTGATGTTTTTGATAAATACAAACACATCATTCCGCACGGTACTCAACATGGTGGTGGTATCAAAATTCTTGAAATTACTCCAACGCAAATCAGAGTAAGGGACTTCTTTATTCGATTCCGGGTTCAACCAGTTCCCGCCTTTGAAAACAGGGTCTTTCACTTCCACACCAAACATTTTGGCATTCGCTTCTTTCTTAATTTGACTGTCATCCAGTAATTTGATAAAGAAAAGGTAGGTCATTTGCTCCAATACGGTTAGCGGGGAGGATATGCCGGCACTAAAAAAAGTATCCCAAATTCCATCAATCTTGTTTTTTACTTCACCTGTAATCATTCTTCTGTTTGTATGTTATACTATCAATCTGAATTGCAGTATTTTCTATGAATTTATAAATAATCAACAAATGTAAATAAAAATCAAATAGAATGGTTAATAAAAAGAATAATAATTGTGTTTTTTTTTCGTAGGCTATCTAAACCTCAAAACGTACGCAGTACTTTTGAGCGTCTTCTTAATCCAATGTAGAAAACCCGGTATGGAAGGAATTCAGTTTATTTTTAGTCTTCACTTAGTCTTCACTTGGTCTTCACTTGGTCTTACTTCCCAAGGGGTTCCGAAGGAGTTTCCTAAGGGTTGAGATAGGGTTCAATTAGGTTTACCTATCCTTACCCTAACTGAACCCTAACCGAACCCTATCTCAACCCTATACCAACACCGAACAGAATAAGACCAAATTCAGACCAGAATAAAAGGAAACTGAAGATATTTAACGCTTCTTTAAGCTTATTATTCACATTCTGTCATTTTAATTGTGCTATAATTCATTATTTTTGCGACGTCTTAATTTTATACTCTCTCAAAAACACAACAGAAAATGATTCAGGAAAACTTTATCCGGTTATTCGAAGATGGATTTCGCAAGAACTGGGATCTGCCGGGATTCAGCAATTACGGTGAAAACCTGACACTGACCTATGCTGAAATAGCCCATAAGATTGCCGAATTACACCTTCTTTTTGAGCAATGCCATATTCAACGGAATGATAAAATAGCGTTAATTGGCAAGAATAATGCCAATTGGGCAATCACTTACCTGGCCACCGTGACCTATGGAGCCATTATCGTACCCATCCTGCAGGATTTTAATCCCAATGACGTGCATCACATTACCAATCACTCCGAATCGAAACTATTGTTTGTGGGGGATGCCGTTTGGGAAAACCTGGAGGAGGAGAAACTGACTACGGTAAATGCCATTTTTTCACTTGCCAATTTCAATTGCATCTCTTTACTAAACAAGGAAGTTAAACAACCTGAAAAAGAAGCGGAGGAGAATAATGCAGAAAATACTGAAGCAGCCATAGATTTAAAACTCATTCATCCGGACCATATTCACCAGCTCTTTACTGAAAAATACCCCTATGGGTTCTTTCGTGACAGCGTACGGTATGTGGACAAGCCCAACACAGAAATTGTTTCGATCAATTATACATCAGGTACCACGGGCTTTAGCAAGGGGGTGCTGACACCCGGGAACGCACTGGCAGGAAACATTACCTTCGGGTTACGTACCAAACTGGTGGCACCCGAATACCGCATCATCTCCTTTCTGCCGTTGGCACATGCGTACGGGTGTGCCTTCGAGTTCCTGACCTCCACCTGTGCCGGATGCCACATCCATTTTATAGGAAAGACGCCAGCACCAAAGATCCTGCTCAAGGCATTTGCTGAAATCAGACCAAATGTTATTTTCTGCGTGCCATTGATCATTGAAAAGATTTACAAAAAACAGATACAACCTTTGCTGGCAAGACCTTCCATGCGGTGGGTACTGAGTATTCCATTCCTGGACCAGCCCGTGTTAGGACAAATCCGCAAAAAGCTGATTGATGCCTTTGGAGGTGAATTTTCGGAAATTGTAGTAGGTGGAGCACCATTAAATGCAGAAGTGGAAGAATTTTTCAATAAAATAAAATTCCCGTTCACAGTGGGTTATGGCATGACTGAATGCGCCCCGTTGATCAGTTACTCGCATGCCCAGGATTTCATTCCAAAGTCCTCGGGGAAATTGCTGGATATCCTGGAAGCCAAGGTCATAAACCCTGACCCGGCAAATGAAGTGGGAGAACTGTGCGTACGAGGAGAAAATGTGATGGCCGGATATTACCGGAACCCGGAAGCAACAGCCCTGATACTTGATAAGGATGGATGGCTGCATACCGGCGATTTAGGCAAAATTGACGAAGAGGGGAATCTATTTATCCGCGGACGGAACAAAACAATGATTTTAAGTGCCAGCGGGCAGAATATTTATCCCGAAGAGCTGGAAGCAAAACTAAATAATATGCCCTTTGTCATGGAAAGCCTGGTTATAGAAAGCAATAAAAAATTAATTGCCCTGGTTTGCCCCGATTATGATGCCCTGGATGTAGAGCATATTGACCAAAATCAACTGGACAATTTGATGGAGGAAAACAGGAAACTGCTCAATTCGATGGTTGGAGCCTACGAAAACGTGTCGAAAATACAACTTTACCCGCATGAATTTGATAAAACCCCGAAGAAAAGCATCAAACGCTACCTGTATGCTTCAAAAAGTTAACCTTTCAAGGAGCTGATTAGCTGATACATATATTTTAATTTTCAAATTTAGCATATTATTTTAAAAAAAGAGCTCTATAATTAATCTATAATAAATAAATGATGTATCTTTGCAGCGATTTTGAATAGCAAAATTAACATGTTAAATTTTTAAAGGTTTAAAGTAATGAAAAAAGTATTTTTGTTTTGCGTTTTAGCTTTGGCTTTCGCATCTTGTGCACCTAAGAAAGCTGAAGAAGCTCCAAAAGCTGATTCTACCGTTGTTGCTGTTGATACTGTAGCTACTGATTCTGCTGCTGTTGCAACTGACACAACTGCTGTTAAGTAAGAAAAGCTCCCGTAATTTTAATTACGAGGCAAAAGTCTGTTAGAGAAATCTGACGGACTTTTTTTGTTGTGTGCCCAACTAAATATCTAAATAATCTATTAATTAAACTAATTAAAGATACAATATCTTAAATAACGCTCAAACCAAAATATATTTTAAAAAAAAGTGATATTTATTAATGCGGAATAAAAAAATGTAGTAACTTTGCATAGATTTTGAATTGCAAAACAAACATGTTAAATTTTAAAAGTTTAAAAGAAATGAAAAAAGTAATTTTATTTTTTGTGGTAGCTATGGCTTTCGCATCTTGTACTCCTAAAAAAACTGAAGAAACAACTAAAGTTGACTCTACAGTTGTTACAGTTGACTCTACTAAAACTGTTGTTGATTCAACAAAAGTAGACACAACAAAAGTAAAGTAAAAAAAAAGCTACCGCAAAAAGAAATTCTTGCAGGCATTTAGGTCCGTTATTTCGATAACGGACTTTTTTTATTTAAAATACTTAATTCAGGCATTTTTTGTACCTTTGTACCCAAATATATTAAATCAATAGGATTATGTTACGAATAGCAGTACAGGCAAAAGGAAGATTGAACGAAGAAACCATGTTATTACTCGCTGAATCAGGCATTAAACTTGAATCAGGCAAAAGGCTGTTGCTTCTTCCAGCCCGGAATTTCCCATTGGAAGTTTTATTCCTACGCGACGACGATATACCCCAATCAGTGGCCGATGGTGTAGCCGATATAGGCATAGTAGGCGAAAATGAATATGCTGAGAAGAAAAAGAATGTACAGCTGACCAAAAGACTGGGCTTCAGTAAATGCAGGCTTTCACTGGCAATTCCGAAAGAAATTGAGTATACCGACATCACCTGGTTTGACGGGAAAGTAATTGCAACCTCTTATCCTGAGATCCTGAGTGATTTCCTGAAAGAAAAGAATGTTAAGGCTGATATCCATGTTATCACCGGATCGGTTGAAATAGCACCCAGCATAGGCCTGGCAGATGGGATTTTCGATATTGTAAGCTCCGGAAGCACCCTGATCACAAATCATTTGAAGGAAGTGGAAGTATTGATGAGGTCGGAAGCAGTCTTAGTTTCAAATCCTAAGTTGACTGCAGAGAAACAAGCCATACTCGACGAATTACTTTTTAGGTTTGATGCTGTAAAAATGGCCGAAGATAAAAAGTATGTGTTGATGAATGTGCCTACCGAGAACATCGATAAAATCATAGAAGTACTTCCCGGAATGAAAAGCCCGACCATCATGCCGTTGGCAAAAGAAGGCTGGAATTCATTGCATGCGGTGATTGATGAAAAAAGATTCTGGGATATTATCGGCAAACTGAAAGCTCTCGGGGCTGAAGGAATCCTGGTAGTGCCGATTGAAAAAATGATTCTGTAAGATTCTTACAGGGTTATTCGGAAGATTTACAGCCTGTGAAACTTCGGGAAGCTTATTGTTTCTGCTACCTGGTGGCAACACTTAATTTCTAAAGTCTTTATTGTATCATCAAATTTAAGCCCGTCAATCGACCGGCTGTAAAGCAATAACTCTACAGATATGAATCTATGCATTGACCAGGGAAATTCAAGTACAAAAATCGGCTTGTTTAATCAGGAAAAGTTTATAGGAAACCTGAACTATGATGAATTCGGGAAGAAAGAATTATCCGTATTATTTAGTAAGTTTTCATTTCAAAACTGTATACTGTCAAGTGTTGCAGCAGTGAATCAGGATCTTGTCATGAAATTGCAAAGCAAGATTAAAAATTACATTGAATTAACCCACGAAACTGCCATACCTATTGAGAATAAATATTCAACCCCTGACACCTTGGGAAAAGACAGGCTGGCGGCAGTTGTCGGGGCTGCTTACCTGAAACCGGAGGAGGATATCCTGGTGATTGATGCCGGCACAGCCATTACCTACGATTTCATTAATGCCTCCCGCCAGTACCTGGGGGGAAATATAGCACCGGGACTAAACATGAGGCTGCGATCGCTTCATGAATTTACTTACAAATTGCCGGAAGTGGAACCTAAATCAGAAAGCCCGTTACTGGGCGAATCCACCGAATCGGCCATACTATCGGGTGCACTTTATGGTATTGTCTTCGAGATAGATGGTTATATCGATACTTTAAAAATTAAATATCCACAACTTTCAACTTTTTTAACAGGTGGTAGCACTTTTTACTTTGATACCAAGCTAAAAAATGCCATCTTTGCAGAACGAAATTTAGTGTTAATCGGCCTCAACCGCATCCTCCAATACAATGTACAAAAATAAGGTTTTACTTCTCGTACTTGCGTCAATAATTTTCGCTCAGTTCACTAACGGTCAAAACAATACAAATTCACCCTATACCAGGTTTGGGTACGGTGATATCAGTGACACAAACAACGGTGAGCAACGGGCACTTGGAGGAGTTTCAATTGGCTCCCGCTCAGGAACCAGTATAAATTCAGTGAATCCGGCCTCATACAGCGTGGTTGACAGCATGACTTTCATGTTTGACATAGGAAGTGCGGCATTAATCTCCCGCTTTTCGAATCAGGCAGGAAATAAAAACACCTTTAATGCCAACCTGGAATATATTACCATGCAGTTTCCCCTGTCTAAAAAAGTAGGATTCAGTGCCGGGTTATTGCCCTATTCATTTTTGGGGTATAATTTCAATACCGTAAGCATAGATTCAATTCCTACGAACACTACAAAATATGACAGTATCACTTCCACCAGAAGTTTTCTTGGTAATGGAGGGTTAAGCCAGGTGTATATGGGTGTCTCCGCCAACCTGTTCAATCATCTTTCCTTAGGGATAAATGCCTATTACATGTACGGTACTATCAATAATTTGCGTGATGTAAGCTTTGGCACCACTACCGGATACACTGCTACAACCCAAATAAACACCATCAGGGCCAACAACTTCAGGTTTCGTTTTGGAGCACAGTATTACAATACATTCGATAAAAAGCATGATGTAACAATTGGGGTAATCTATGAACAAAAACAAAAACTGAACGGTGAATTTACCAAAATCACTTCAGGAGTACTGACCGACAGTCTATCGCCCGGATATGAGTTTGAACTTCCTACCATTTATGGATTTGGTATAAACTATACTTACGACAAGAAAATCTCCATCGGAATCGATTATTCCCTTCAGGAATGGAAAGACACCAAATTTTTCTACAATCCAAATACTCAAAAGAACGACGAAAACTTAAACAACCGTTCTAAATTAGCCATTGGTGCTGAGTACCAGCCAAAACCAATGGGCAGGAATTTCTCTGACAGGATCCGCTACCGTGCTGGTTTCAACTTAAGCGATTCGTATTATAATGTTTCAGGTGTTACCCAACCAAAGAACTTTAGCCTGACTTGCGGACTTGGCCTACCTTTGTATAACAAATCCACCAATTCAATATCGATGTTAAATGCTTCGGTTGAATATGGCAAGATTGGAGAAACAAGCATGCTGAGGGAAGATTATTTCAAAATAAACCTGAATATCGTATTTAATGAACATTGGTTCTTCAAACGCAAACTCTAACAGCAAGCGTCAAACAAAATCTATAGAATGATTAAAATGAGACGGTTTACGTCACATGTTTTACAATTAAAAGCACTAACTATAAGCAAACAAATCGTTTATAGTTTATTGCTTTTGTTGTTTCTGGGTTCATGCAGCAATGACAAACCCGATAAGATCGGGGCGGTTGTTGACCGCACCAAGCTACCTAAGCTTCATGCGACCGAAGTTACCACCATTATTTCGGACTCAGGGATTACCCGGTACCGGATCACTGCCTCACGCTGGGATGTCTACGATAAAGCATCACAACCTTACCAGGAATTTCCGGATGGCATCTATTTTGAGAAATTTGATCCAAACATGAAGGTGGATGCCAATATTTCAAGTAAATATGCCCGGTTCAATGAGAACGAGCAACTCTGGTTATTGCGCGGCAAGGTTAGGGCCATGAATCTTCAGGGAGAGCTTTTCGAAACAGAGAAATTGTTCTGGAATCAACGGGAACAAAAGTTTTATTCCGATACCTTAATCAAAATTACCCAGGCAACGCGTATCATTGTAGCTATCGGTTTTGAATCGAATGAAACAATGACACACTATACGTTTAAAAACCCACAAGGCATTTTCCCTTTAAATGAGAATGCAAGTACTTCAACTCCGGCAGCTACCAACCCTGCTCCGGTTGCTACAATACCAAAAGCGACTGCTGTGCCTGCACCGCCGGCTTCCCAGGCAGTTATTCCGAAAGCCGGACCTGTTACTAAATTGAAATAACTTTTTACAGAATCAAGAGCCAAGAACCAAGAACCAAGACCTAAGATACCGTATATTAATATTTTACCGATTATTCTGTCTGATTAATCCATTTTATAGATCAACTATATATCTGAGACTAAATAATGTCGTATTATTATAATTTAAATAAGGGAATAAGGGTTAGATTTTTTACTTAACATTTCTCTTATGTAACTAGATTATAATATGCACGTTTTCAGCATATTATAAAGTTACTTTTATTGGGGCTTTGTGCAGCCTCTTGAGGGACTACTAAGGGGTAAAAAACAAAAATAAGGTTTTTAATTCAAATCCCTTATATTTAGATATTAACCCTTCGTAGAAAATCAAATTCCCCCAAATTTAAACCCTTATTCCCTTATTTTGAAAAGCTGTTTAGTAGTTTTTTTCAAGAAATTAAACAGGACAATATATTTTTCCAACTGCTTCTATATAATAAAAAAGGACTGATTCATATTTGAATCAGTCCTTTTTTATTATATAAATATATTTTAGATATTGGCTATCCGTTTGATTTCTTCAATGATTGCAGTTGCAAACCCTTCAGCCTGTTCAGGTGTACGGGATTCAGAATAGATACGGATTATAGGTTCAGTGTTTGATTTACGTAAATGTACCCAACCGGTCGGGAAATCAATCTTTACACCGTCGATATCATTGACTTCATATTGTTTGTAAGACTCTTTGACTGTCTTCAATATGGCATCAACATCGATAGCCGGCGTTAACTGGATCTTATTTTTAGAGATATAATATTCAGGATAAGTCTTACGTAATGCTGAAACCGATAGTTTTGATTTCGCCAGGTGAGTCAGGAATAAAGCAATCCCCACCAATGCATCACGTCCATAATGGCTTGCAGGGTAAATAACACCCCCGTTTCCTTCACCTCCAATGATTGCATGCGTTGATTTCATAGTCGCTACAACGTTTACTTCCCCTACGGCTGCTGCAGTATAGGTGCAACCGTATTTTGCAGTCACATCCCTTAAAGCACGTGTAGAGCTCAGGTTTGAAACGGTGTTCCCCGGTGTGTGCTGAAGTACATAATCAGCTATGGATACCAGGGTATATTCTTCGCCGAACATACTTCCATCCTCACAAATGATAGCCAGCCTGTCCACATCCGGATCAACCACAAAACCAACATCGGCTTTCACCTTAGTCATCAGGGAAGAGATCTCGGTCAGATGTTCAGGAAGTGGTTCAGGATTGTGTGGAAACTGTCCGTTTGGTTCACAATACAACTCCTCAACCTGAGTCACCCCTAATGCCTTTAATAAAGCCGGTATAACGATTCCGCCCACTGAATTGACACAATCGATGGCAACCCTGAATCCGGCTGCCTTAATAGCTTCCACATCGACTAATTCGAGTGCAAGAACACTGTCAATATGTTTTTGGGTATACGTAAAATCTTCGGTAAGCTTGCCTATTTCATCTACCTGTGAGAAGATGAAGCTTTCTTCGGCAGCAATCTTCAACACGTTTTCACCTTCCAGGGCATTTAAAAACTCACCCTTTTCATTCAACAGCTTCAAGGCATTCCATTGTTTTGGATTATGGCTTGCTGTAAGAATGATTCCACCGGCAGCTTTTTCCATGGTGACAGCCAATTCGGTTGTAGGGGTAGTTGCCAGTCCGATATTCACAACATCGAAGCCCATGCCCAACAAAGTACCTATCACCAACTGGTTCACCATTTCCCCTGATATACGGGCATCACGGCCAACAACAATTTTAGTAGAATCAGTTTTGTTTGCTTTGATCTGGGTGGCATAAGCAGCCGTAAAACGAACGATATCCAATGGATTCAATCCATCACCAACAGGTCCGCCCATAGTACCGCGTATACCTGAAATAGATTTGATAAGTGTCATGCTTAATGATTAGTTAAACTAGAATTATATTAAAGTCAGAACAGGAGAAACAAATTTAGCAAGAATGTTATTTTTGAATTTTGATCTTAAGATCATATCCCATGGGAATAACGCTCATCATTTCTGAATTAAAGCCTATTTTAGAAGGGACGATAAGTTTAGCTTCCGAATTATTCCGTTTCATGTAAAAGGCAGCTTCCTGGAAAGCCTTGCACGATTGGGTTAAATCACCGTATACAAAGGTAGCAGGATAAGGGTAATCAATCGTTGACCAGTTGCTGATCGTATCGGATGGTATACCCAGCGTGTATTGTTTGAAACGGGGTACTACTATATTCTTAAGCACCAGGGTATCGGGGTTTGTTTTGACTTTAGAAGAATCGCCCGGATCTACCAGGTGATAATACAATCCGCTTGACTTCACTAATACGTAGATATCCTTTCCATCTTTCACCCAGGGGGTATCAGTTGGGAAAGTAGTTACAACAAGGATATTATTACGTTTAATAAATCCTTCAATCAGTGTTTGTTCGTCATTCAACAATTGAGCATATGTCTTAGTATTGCTACATGAAGAAGCAACAATCGAGGCAATGAAAATCACAAATAATAGATAAGAAATCCGTTTCATATCAGTAGTTTAATTTTATACAAATATCCGATTAAATAATGAGAATCAAAAGTTAAGAAAATAAATAAAGTTATAAGATTTGTACTTGCTAATTTCGACCGATAGCAATAAATACCTGGATTTCAAAAAACTAATTCTCCACATTTATCTTACAAACAATTGAAGTATAGGCTGGAATTGCCGGGGCATTCCCTTTCATTCCATAAGCCAGGTACCAGGGGACTATAAACGTCGCACTATCGCCCTTGTTCATAAGTTTAAGGCCCTCTTCAATTCCCGTTACAATCTGTTTTTTACCTACAACAATTTTTTGTTGATCCTGTTGAAGCATCTTTCCTTTTAAAGACAGCAACCGGTATGAAAACTTACAGATCACCGAATCTTTAATTGCGGAACCATGACCAACCCTGTCAATGTTATACCAAAATCCTATGGGGCTTTTCTTGTATGTTTTAACCTGGCCAAGGGCAAAAGTTTTGATTAAGCTATCTTCCTTTTTTGCCAGGTTCTGGTTAATAGCCAGCAACGAGACCGTATTCTTGTCGGCAACATTCCCCTTGTTTGAGGGAGTTTGAGGCAATTGTTTCGTGCACGCTATCAGCATGAAACAGAATGACAACAAAGTAAAGGCTTTATGCAGTTTGCTCATATTGAAACTATCGGATATTGGCAATGCTCATGATATCGGAGAATACACCGGCAGCAGTAACACCTGCGCCAGCCCCGTATCCCTTGATCATCATTGGAAACTCATTGTAGCGCTCCGTAGTGATGAGAATGATGTTATTGCTGCCCTGCAAATCGAAGAACGGATGCAGGTTGTCCACTTCGTGCAAGCCTACTTCGCAGTTGCCGTTTTCCATGGTGGCAACAAACCTCCAGCGCTTACCTTGGGCAGCAAGTGCTTTACGCCTCTGCTCAAAGTCAGCATCCAGTTCAGGAACCGTCTTCCAGAAATCATCCAGGCTACCTGCAAAATACTTTTCAGGGATAAACAAGTTCTTCACCACATCGCTTTGTTCCACCTTGTATCCGGCTTCACGGGCCAGGATAACCAGTTTCCGGATCACATCCTTGCCACTCAGGTCAATGCGTGGATCTGGTTCGGCAAAACGGGCTTCCTTCGCCATTAAGATAGCCTTGCTTAAAGGTATTTCCTCGCTGATGGTGTTGAATATAAAATTGAGGGTACCTGAGAGTACCGCCTGCATTTTCTGGATATGGTCACCACTGTTGATCAGATTGTTCATTGTGTTGATAATCGGCAGGCCGGCTCCAACATTGGTTTCGAATAAGAACTTGACACCCCTCTTCCGGGCAGTCTCCTTCAGGTTGATATAATTCTCATAGGAGGAAGATGCTGCAATTTTATTGGCAGCAACCACCGAGATATTACTTTGCAAAAGGGTATGGTACAAATCGGATATCTGCGAATTAGCCGTACAGTCCACAAAAACCGAATTGAATATATTCAGGTTCAGGATTTCATTGCAGATAAGTTCCGGGGAGGCATCAACACCATTGGTCCTAAGCTCTTCGGCATACGTATCCAGATTAATCCCTTCGCGCGAAAACAGCATTTTCTTACTTGAAGCAATTCCCACAACATTCAGTTTGAGCCCATTCTGGGACATCAGCAGTTGTTGCTGTTTCTTTATTTGATTCAACAGGCTCCCTCCTACTGTGCCTATCCCGGCAACATAGATATTCAGCACCTGGTATTCCGACAGGAAGAATGAATCGTGGATCACGTTTAATGCTTTGCGCAGTGACTTGCGATCGGTTACAAATGAAATGTTCGTTTCAGAAGCACCCTGTGCACAGGCTACCACATTAATACCGTTACGACCAAGAGTACCAAACAACTTACCCGCAATACCGGGTGTCCGTTTCATATTGTCGCCCACGATAGCCACAGTTGCCAGGTCATCTTCCGAAAAGATCTCATTGATCTCACCCTGACCGATTTCATAGGCAAATTCCTTACGCAATACCTCCACGGCCAATGCACTGTCTGCATTCCTGACACCAATGGAAGTTGTATTTTCAGACGAAGCCTGGGAAACCATAAACACGCTGATGCCGCTTTTAGCCAACACCCTGAAGATCCTGTAATTCACACCAATGACTCCTACCATCCCAAGGCCTTGCACCGTGATCAGGGAAGTATCATTGATTGAAGAGATTCCTTTAATAGCCTTGCCTGCTTCACCGGTCTTTTCCCTGGAGATATAGGTTCCTTCGGCTTCCGGATTGAATGTATTCTTAATCTTCACCGGTATGTTCTGATGGAAAACCGGGAAAATGGTAGGAGGATAGATCACCTTTGCCCCAAAGTTACAGAGTTCCATGGCTTCAATAAAGCTCAGTTTCTCTATTACATAGGCATTGTTGATAATCCGTGGGTCTGCAGTCATGAAACCATCGACATCACTCCATATTTCAAGAATTGTGGCATGCAGGGACGCAGCTATGATGGCAGCTGTATAATCAGAACCTCCACGGCCCAGGTTAGTTATAAAACTGGTTGTAGAATCCGTAGAGATAAACCCGCCACAGACGCAGATCCGGGGTGCATTCTCAAAACACTTCCTGATAAGGTCATTGGTTTTCTCAAAATCGACAATGTGTTTGTCGAATTGATTCTCGGTCTTAATAAATGTCTTGGAGTCAAAATGTGCAGCATCTTTAATAGCCGCCGATACAATGATGGAAGATATTGATTCCCCGTAACTGACAATGGTATCGATAATTTTGGTAGAAATATCTTTGATCAGGTATACCCCGCGGAATATATTTGACAAATCGTTAAACAACAACTGTACCTGTTTGAGTACTTCCTCTTTTATAGTTGCATCAACTACTCCCTCAATGACTTCCACATGGCGTGAAAACATGAGTTCATATTGGTCAAGATATGTTTTATCACCATCGCAGGCAAGTTTGGCAATGCTGTAAAGTTGGTCTGTAATTCCGGAAAGGGCTGATACTACAACAATTACAGGTTCCTCTTGCGCCTCAACAATTTTTTTTACACTCAATATGCCATTGACTGAACCTACGGATGTTCCGCCGAATTTTAATACCTTCATCGTTATGAGTAATGTTTAATTAATCTTATTTTTCAGTTTGCAAAATTAGCTTTTTTTCCCCAATTAATGAGCCTCTTTCCCCTTTTTTAGGTAAAACTGTTGTTTCTTACCAAAAAAAGGACTACTTTTGCAGCTCAAAATTAATAATACGCTTTTGAACTTTGAACAATATCCCTTGTTTAAATGCTGTATTACAAAGAGTAAATCAATTATTTGGTCTGGTAGCTCAGCTGGATAGAGCAACGCCCTTCTAAGGCGAAGGCCAAGGGTTCGAATCCCTTCCGGATCACTTACTGAAAATTAATCCGCTATAAATTATATTTATAGCGGATTTTTATTTTATAGTACTGGCAAAAGCACTGGAATAAATACAATTATCAAATTAAATATGGATCCTTTGTATAAATTGTTTTTATACAAAGGATCCGTATTTAATGTCTGTATTATACACTTAAAATATACCTAAGTATGTCACAAGAATTAGTTTATATTAAATTTGCTATAGTTAATAATCAAATTCGTGCCAAGATTGGCTAAGCATCTATTGGTAGCATAAAAGAGAGAATCTTTATCAAAGTAGTCTTCTGGGT
>JAQTUE010000068.1 GCA_028710415.1 Paludibacter sp.
ATGTTATTTCAAAATCCACAAAATTACCTTTTTTCAATTCAAATCGTAAAATCAAAGAACGCTTGTATGTTGCTGTTTATCTGCAATATGTTGAATATTTTAAAAATTTAGTGCATCAGCAGTAATGTTGAAATTGTAATAGTAAAAACAAATATGACTATAGTATTGAGCATCTAATGTTCAAACATCGTGTCATTTTGATCTGTCCAATACTCTACAAAGCTATAATCTGATAAGTGTACTCTATACCTGCTTTATGGCTTCATTATGGGAACCTCATGGAGCTGAGATCATAAATTATTTACTGAATAAATACTAAATACAAAATTAATTGCTTAATACCAGATTCTTAAATCCGGTATTATGCAATTCTCAAAGATTTTGTAAGATAATATACTGAGTTTATCAGCAGACACTATTTAGACACTATAAAACTTCTTGTAGATAAACAATGGTTGTTTTTTACAGTTAATAGATAATAACCAATGGATAGTGACGAAACGTTCAATGTGATTGGCGTTGAACCGTCATAAGCCTCTGCCATAGATTGTATTTTCCGTCCGCTTTGGTCAGAGATAATAACTTCTGTTGGTTCAGCAATATTCGAACGTATAGTGATACTTAATTTATCTGTTGCCGGATTGGGAAAGATCTTAATTTCATCTCTTTGGCTTTTTACATCCGAAACTCCTGTTGGTGTTGATTTTAATACTACTGCCGTAACTGAGAGTGAAGGGACAATAATAGTAAACGTGTTTGAATTAACAGTTACTGAGTTTAGTTTCAATGCATTTTTGGTGTGCGACACAAAAGTTTCAGTGGTTGGAAGTGATGATAATTGTAATGTTGAATAATTACCATTTGCTACAGGAAAATTACTAAGATTAACTGTCACATTTCGTGAAGAGACTGTGTCACGGTTCACGATAATCACTGTCATTGAATCTGTTCCTTGGTTTACAGTAGTGTAAGCTGAAACTGTATTTTCGATTGAAGAAGTGCTTGAAACACTATAGCCTTTTGCATAGCGGCTGAAAAGATGCAAAGTCTCCCACATACCAGTAAACCAATTCCATGGTGTAAACAATTCAACGCCATTATTCGCAAAAGTACCTAGATGCGAAGCGTATATAACAGAAACAAGGTTTGGTTCACTTGGGCCCGGACTCCATTCGCTTACGCCGGAAGTAATACCATGGTTTGGTCCAAATTCTGTGGTACACCAATCGTTAAAACGCTTGAAAATATATTCTTTTGAAAGTGCATCCCATCCGCCGTTCAATGTTTTAATACCGTTTGCACCCGGATAATCATAATTTGTATCAAAATAAATTCGATGTAATTGCAGTGCCTCAGCTGTATTTCCAAAATAAGGATAGTTGTGAATATCAATTACATCTATTAGTTTGATTCCTGTTTTCTTATACTCTTGGCCACAGCGATGTATGACATACTGAATCCAGGTATAATACTTACCATTTTCCCTTATACTTTCATTTGACCCCCATTTGTACCAAAACCATTCGGAGGTTGCAACTGGTCCACAAATTTTGATACCGGGATATAAAGCTTTCGCTTTATACGCTAACTCTATGAAGCGATCCATAAATGCAGAAGCGGATATCATCGGTGTCATAACCCAATCATGAGTACCACCCCAACAATCCGGCTCATTATCCATGCTCCAATATTTGAATTTATCTTTATTATACCCTAAACCACCGGTTCCAAACCAATGAGTAAGAATTGCCACTGTAGAGTCAGCAGGCCATTTCACTGAGAATAAAGTAGAGTCTCCGTCAACCAAGGCTTTACTCCCACCGTCTGGATTGGGTGTTCCATTACCAGCTAAATTTTGTCCAAAACCATACCAACCCGGATGAGCCTGTTTGTAAGCATAATCAGCGAAGTTGTACTTGCTGCTGGAAGCTGCTCTGCCAAGTAATTGAAAAGCGAACATACCCTGCAAGTCGGAAAAGTCATTGTTAATTTTATTTGCATAAGCATCCCAATCTTCACCATAAACGTTATTCATATAGTCGGGATGAACAGTAAGTTTAAGACGCCAGTTATAAGCTGACATGTTATTACCTCCGCCAACCCGCGCAAAGCGCAATCCCGCATCTTTAAGATATTGTTTAGTGAGTGTATAGGTGGATTTTATGTCAAAGCCTTCATTTCGACCATATATGGCAGGCGATACAGCCTTTTTGTTTGCAGTAGCATTTACCGTAACAGTTACATCCTGAGCCTTTATTTTTGAAGTTGCAAAACAACTCAGCAAGACAATTAAGAAATAAATTTTAAAAGAGTGATGTTTCATGATTTCCAGACTTATTAATTGATATATATATTTACTTTTCATTTATTACTGCTTATTATCAGGCAAATATGTAAAATTATCAAAATCAGTATATGTTTTTGATATATTACTTTCTGAAGTAGAAAAGAGACCTAAATAAATTCCGGTAAACCCTCCAGCAGTCTCTGAGCTCAAAAAGCGGACATCCATTTTGCCGATAGTATTATAACTCTTGCCATCCAACGAATAAGCAAATGAATAATAATTACTTTCGCCTTTTACCTGAAATTCTACTTTTTCTTTAGGGATATTAATTTCTTTGGCAATATGAGTCATTTCACCTAAACGATAACGAAGAAGTATTTTATATTCGCCATTCGGTTCTTTGCGTAAGACCAAATCGTAATGCAAATTATTATTCATTAAAACAGTGATTCCGGATTCATCCCCATTCTGAGCATAAAACATCTCTAACGATGTGGTAGCTGTAAAATTAAAATGTTCCTGCCGACGTCCAACAAAAGTAGGAGAGTCAATATCATCTAACTTCACACTAGTAGGTTTTAAACGTAAACAACCGGGTCTTTCTGTTAAAGTGTAGTTCTGTTCTTTTGGATTTCGAAGATAATTCCATTCAAGACCTAATTTTTTCTCAGAGAAATCTATTTTATATGGAACTTCCTTTACGGGTTTAGATGGTAAGGTGGGCACATTCATAGTTGTATAAATAGTTCCATTCCCATTCACAACCGGCCATGCATTCGTATCCCATGTTACAGGAGCAAGAAATGTCTCTCTACCCAATAAATGATGTGAACCCGACTGGGGACGAAAACCTAAACAGACCATCCACCAAGAGTTATCATCAGCCTGAATTAAATCAGCATGTCCGGTACCTTGAATGGGATTCCATTGAGCGTTTACGTTTGAGTGTGTTAAAATTGGATTCGCTGGATTTGATTCATAGGGTCCATCAATATTTTTACTTCTTGCAATAGTCACTTTGTGACCATATTCAGTACCTCCCTCTGAGATCATCAGGTAATACCATCCATCTTTTTTATAAATATGCGGTGCCTCTGGATAACGACCTCCGGTTCCAGTCCAAATTGCTTTATTGGTCGTTATTTGTTGACCGGTTAAAGGATTTATCTCAGACACATAAATGGTGTTATTCGGATTAACGGTCAAATAACATTTGTCATCTTCAAAGTATAGCGACGGATCAATTCCGGGTTGTTGAAGCCAGACTGGTTCCGACCAATCTCCGGCGGGATCTTTCGTGTGTACAATAAAATTTCCTCTGGAAACATTTGTTGTAATCAAATAAAAAATCCCCTTGTAAAAGCGAATTGTAGGAGCGTAGATTCCTCCAGAAACACCACATTTATCAAGTGGTAACTGTGACGTTCGGGTCAAACAATGACCGATTTGTTCCCAATGTATTAAATCTTTACTGTGAAACAACGGAACACCGGGAAAGTATTCAAAACTACTGGTAACTAAATAAAAATCTTCCCCTGCTTTGCAAATACTGGGGTCAGGATGAAAACCTGAAATTATGGGATTTTTATAACCACTGAAATTACTGGCCAAACAAGTTGAAGTAACGAATAGAAAAACAAAAAGTAAATTTTTTACAGTCATTTGCATAATAATATTATAGTTTATCTTAAAGTTAAAATAAATACAATATCAATATCACAAATGTATTGCATCTATTTATAACTTCATTTACCCGGTTAATTGTACGAATGTTTTTGCTATTTCAAAAACAAACTCATCACACCGTAAATGATGCAGTAAAAGTATAATATCTATCTAAACATAAGGAGACGTTATGTGCTGTATTAGGTACGTTTTTGTATTATTATTCTTTTTGTTTTTGATTACGGAGATACTCCGATGGCGACATCCCAAATTCCTCACGAAAATTAATGGTAAACCTTTTAGGAGAATTGTAACCTATCTCATAAGCAATCTCTGCAATTTGTAATTGGCTCCTTTCAAGAAGTTGACGTCCTCGTTTTAACCGGATAGTTCTAATGAATTCAGCAGGTCCTTTGCCTGTTATAATCATTAATTTCTTGTATAGGTGACCACGACTAAGATTCAAAGCTTCTCCAAGAGTTTCAACAGTAAATTCAGTGTCACTCATGTGTTCTTCAACCACTTTTATCGCTTTTTCAATGAGTTTCTCATCTAAAGATGTAATAGTAATTTCGGAAGGAGTAACATCCATTTTCTGACTAAAGGTTATATGATTCTTTTCTGTCCATTCAATGAATTTACGGATTCGTAGTTTTAGCAAATTGATATTAAAAGGTTTGATAATATAATCATCTGCTCCCAATTCCAGTCCTTCAATCACATATTCTTCTGCAGTACGTGCTGTCAACAAAATAACAGGGATATGTGACCAATAAATGTTTGATTTAATCCGTTTACAAAGCTCAGTTCCACTCATAATAGGCATCATAACATCGCTTATGACAATGGTTATATCGAACTTATCCAGTTTTTCAATCGCCTCTTGTCCGTTATTTGCAACTATAACAGAGTATTCATCTCCAAGATTGTCTGCCATAAACTCGCAAAAATCAGTGTTATCATCTACAAATAATAATACCGGTTTTTCCGTTGCAACCTTGCTGTTGTTTTCCGTATCTTCAACATCAAGTTCTTCAAATACTTTTTCTGTATCAGATTTTTCCTTTTCGTCAACTTCAACTTCTCTGATTGGAATTTGAAAAGTAAATATACTCCCTTTTGGCACGTTATCTGTGACGGTTATAGTTCCCCCATGAAGATTGATATATCCATTTGCAATATGCAAGCCAATGCCGCTACCTGTCTTTTCATGTTTTTGTCGAGCCTGATAGAACCGTTCAAAAACGAGTATTTTCTCTTCATCACTAATACCAGATCCTGAATCAGAAACACTAACACAAACATTATTATCCAGTTTCTTTATATGGATTTCGATAGTTCCTCCATCGGGAGTATATTTGAATGCATTCGAAAGAAGGTTGGTGATTGTTTTTTGCATTTTATCTTGATCAAACTGCATTGATAGACTCTCCATTTCATTAAACAAGGAGAATTTTATATTCCGTTCGTTTGCATAAACGCTAAAAGAAGTGTAAATATCACTAACCAAATTAACGAAATCACTATGCTTTAAATTTAATGTTTCTGCACCAACATCTAATTTTCGGAAGTCTAGCAACGAATTAATCAACGTCAGCAGTTGTTGCGCATTTTTATATATGGTATTTAATTTTTTTATCATGCTTTCATTCGTGGCTTCATTCAGCAAAATTTGTAATGGTGTTATAATGAGTGTAAGCGGTGTACGTAAATCGTGGCTAATATTGGTAAAAAACCTCAACTTCATCTCATTGATATGTCTTTCTTTCTCATGCTCCATTTGAATACGCTGTTGTTCAAATTTTATTCGATGCTTTTTTTTATTTTCATAAATAATAAACATCAATATACTGATAACTAGTATTGAATATAGAATAAATGCCCATATGGAATAATAATAAGGAGGGGTTACATTTATAAATAATGATGTTGGAACATCAGTCCAAACACCATCGCTGTTACATGCTTTAATTAAAAGTCGATAACTTCCTGAAGGAAGCGTGGATATTACTATTTTGTTTTCATGGGTATGTATCCATTGGATATTAAAACCTTCGATTTGATAAATATATTTTACTTTATCTGCATTCAACAAATCTCCGGTTGTAAAGTGCAAAGTAATAAGTTTATCATTATATTTGAAAGTTAACTTAGAAGTCAGCTCCATTGGTCGTTCAAGTAACTTATGACCATTATAAATTGAATCTACTTGAATATCACGATTACCCACAGTCAATCCGGTAAATACTACTTTTGCCATAGGTTGATCTTTTTCAGCCATTTTATTCGGATTGAGAATAGTATATCCATCTACATTCCCTAGTAAAATATCACCATCCCGAAGTTTGCTAATAGAATGGCTATTGAAATAATTATTCTGAAGGCCATCTTTAACTGAATAATTTTTACTGGCAACATTCAGTATATCATTCAATTCTCGCTTAACCGTTAATATTGATAGTCCATTACTCGTTGTGACCCAAATATTATTTAGATTATCCTCAGTGATGCCTCTTATTGAATTATCACATAAACCGTTTTTTTTGTTAAAATAGTAAAGAGTATCCTTTTTTTGATCCCAAATTGTTAGCCCATCATTATGCCCAATCCACAAGATGCCACGTGTATCTTTATATAAATTAGAAATTTGATTTTCCTTGAACCGTTGACTCCCTTTCTTATTTCCGTAATATATAACTTTTTTTTGGGTTGTAATATCTATGATTGAAAGTCCATAGCCCGTACCTATGTACATTTTATCACCCCCATCATAAAACATATCCAACACATAAACATTATCAGCAAATGGCGAAATTAAAAAGTCAAAATTAGTTGATTCGGATTGCAATATTTGAATTTTACCTCCTAAGGTTCCTATCCAAATATTTCCATATCTATCCTCCTTTAATCCCCAAATATCATTACTGGTTAATTTGCTGTTTTGTTTAGTATATTGAACCATCTTGCCATTTTCATAACAAAACAGGCCTTTGTGATAGGTACCAATCCAAACACGTCCCTTTCTGTCTTCTAACATAGAAACAATTGCAGTGTTTGGTACAGGAAGTTTCCTCACATTACTTTCTGAGTTATTTTCCTTCACATATAATCCGTTTCCATCTGTTCCTAACCAAATATGTCGATGATGATCTTCCATTATTGTACTTATATCAGAACATTCCGGATGTTGGAATTTCATAAAATTACGAAAACTTTCATGATAAAATGAAAGCCCTTTTTTTTCATGACCAATCCAGACAGTTCCATTATTATCCTGATATAAACTCTGTACACTATTAGATGATAAACTGTTGCGTATCCATGGATGATTTATGATATTTGTTATTACATTTTTGACTTTGTCATATATAAACAATCCTTTGTGATCTGTTCCTATCCAGATTTGACCGGTTTGATCTTCAATAATACTTGTTATAATATTACCTTCAGCCTTAATTTCGGAGGTCAATTCTATTTCCTTCCATTCTTGATTTAGATTATTTCTGTAAAATAAATTATCACTAGAATAAAGCCATATCCCGGCATTGCAGTCTATATAAATTTTGGCTCCATTTTTAACTATATTTTGTTTAATAAAATCTGGTAATTTTATCAAAGATTGAGCACCTGAATTTTTATTCAATTGCCAACATACACCTGAGTTTTGAATAACATACAGAAATTCGCCATTATCGGCAATATTGATTGCAATTGGATCAACTAGCTGTGCTTTTATTTTAAATACAACTGTAATCTTCTTCAAAACATCATAAAAAAGCACTTTCTTTCTGTTTAATACCCATAGATTATGTTTTTTATCAACAAAAACTTTGCAGTTTTGATCTGATTGTATACCCAGATCAAGTAATTGTTTTTGTACATCAGAAAGAAAGTAGTCTTTATCTCTTTTGTATACCATGCTCGTATAACCGAGATTGACCCAAATATTACTTAGGCCGTCTTCTTGTAATCCTAATATATCATTTGAAATTAATGGATAAACTTTGAATCCATATCCATCATATCTGTTTAATCCAGACCCAGTGCCTATCCATAGAAAACCATAGCTATCTCTCAGAATTGTTTTTACAGAATTATTAGACAATCCATCACTTGTATCTAAATGATGAAAAATATAAGATGACTGTCCAATAATACTTTGGAAACAGATAATCCAAAATATTCCAAGGATATATAGATGTCTTTTGTGATTTTTCATATGAGAATAATTTATACTAACTTAAAGTAAGTTGGAAGAACTTTTAAACTTTCCATTGCAAAATATCAAAAACTACTGAGTAGTTTTTATCGGTTCATTTTTAATATCATTTAGATAGAAACACTTATTATAAACTTTAAATTTCTTTACTTTGACTTGTATGATTATTTAATATATTACTCTATTTCAATAAATTCGGGTTCATAAGGGGCAATTTTAAAATTGCCCTGATAATTTTTGTCAAAGAGTACACTTCTTGCTTTTCCTTTTAGTTGTATCTCTTTTGGTTGAACGCTAACATTCAAGTACAAAAGATGTTTTTCATCAATCTGCCGGGCCATTACACCAGAAGGAACTTCCGGTCCTTTTTTAATTTTCAACTGGTCAATAAGTTCATCAAGCAATGGATTAAGGATACTTCCATCAGCCGGCAGACCAACATAAATAGCGCGGCCTTTGCCATAGATGTTTGAAGTCATAATCGGATAATCCTTATCTAAGCTAGTGATACTTCCGATAACCTCGGCCCCTTTTGGTTCAATGATATCGAATCTCGTAGACTCTGTATCTATGGCTTTTCCTTTATAAGTGAACTCCAGTTTTTTGCCTTTGTATGATTTGCGGGATATTTCGTTTAACGATTCTGTTTCTTCGAAACTGGCAACACGAATTCCGAATATATCGCTTAAGCGACCCGGGCGGGTTGTAGCAAATACTTTTCCTGTTTCATCCACTACTGCCGAATTGCTTGTCATGATTACCGTTCCACCATTTTTTACAAAGTTACGGATTTTAGTGGCAGTTTTTTCATCCATCACAGTTACACCGGGAACTATCAGCAATTTATAGTTCAATGAACTTCTGCTAATTTCAACGACATTAGCATCCATATTGCGATAATAAAATAACCCCCAGCACGCTTGCAGTTGGTTTTCCTGCTGCTCAGGGAAAGAGCTGCTTGCAATCTGGCTGGGAAAAGAAGAGGCCAATCCGACTTCAGACTTAAGTTTGTAAGGGAAGAATTTTCCAATTTTTTTAAATTCTGTTGCAATTTTCTTGTATTCTTCGTACTTGCGGTTGGGCACTCCATCCCAATCGAGCATTCCTTCCAGATACTGCTCTTCTCCTGAATGCATACTTTGCCATGTCCATCCGCAAACCATCTGATTGCCATACATCAACGTAGCATAAGCCGATTTTCGGATCGAATTCGGCACAGCAGTCATGGTAGTAAATTCGCTACACCAGAATGGATTTGGACTTTCAAACTGGATACGGGAAATTCCAAACGAAGAGTTCATAACTCCATAATTGGTAATTAACGAGCTACCCGGATAGAAGCCACATCCCTCACGAGCCATTTTGCCGGAGTAAGCCATCTCTGCCCAATCAATATATTTCAAAGCACTGTAAAACCATGCATTTGTGTTTGTGAGTACACCGGGTGCATTTTCGTTTACTTTGTCTATCACCGCAAACAGGAATTGATTTACCTCATCAGAAACAAAAGTGCGGAAATCAAGAATTTTTTCAGGTGCACCATTTTTTTCACCCGCCGTGGGCAATCCGATTTCTTCAAACTGATTCAGACGTCGTGACCAGCGTTGGGTTGCCCATGCTTTATTTAAATTATCCAAATTGGAATACTTGTTTTTCAACCAAACGATAAATCTTTGCTTAACAGTTTCTGAATAGGAAATCGGACCATCGCCGGATTCATTATCTATGCCAAAAGCTATCAGAGCAGGATGTTTAGCATAACGTTTGGTAATCATATCAGTATAACGCAAGGCATATTTTTGATAGTTGGGATCTCCTGCATCATCCATATAACGATGATTCGGATACAAATGATTACCCTTAGCATCTACGACATCTATTGACGGAAATTTTTTGTGCAACCATATTGGCGCAGGATGAACTGCAATATCGAGAATCACCTTAATTCCGGCCTCGTTCATCAGGTCCATAACCTTATCGAACCAGTCGAAATCGAATTGCCCTTCCGTCGGCTCATAACTATCCCAGGCCAAATGTCCCATACGAACAGAGGTAAATCCGGCAGCTTTCATTAGCTGGATGTCACTTTTAATTTTTTCAATATTCTTATCATCGTGCGGATGATAATTGGTTCCGACATACAATCCTTGGGCTTTCAATCCA
Organism: Paludibacter sp.; assembly: GCA_028710415.1. GTDB lineage: Bacteria > Bacteroidota > Bacteroidia > Bacteroidales > Paludibacteraceae > Paludibacter. The sequence continues at coordinate 10,335 of JAQTUE010000068.1, forward strand.
AAACTTAAAAGAAAAGGGATTGCTATTAGAAGCAAAATTTGAATTTTACTCGTTTTCATTTAAAATAAATTTGTTAATTGTTAAAAATGTTTCAAAACAAAATAGAATTAATAAAGCCTTGAGAATGGCGAAAATAAATAACCCAATATCGGCAAATTTATAAATATTCTTCCAAATACATCAGTGCTTCACTAAACTTAGTAAGAAAACATCATTTTCCCGAATATCAAGTTCCTTAGAGAATGCAGTATTTTCCTTAACCTCAATTGTTTCGGTAGTAACCGGAGAACCATTATTTTGTTTCTTCAATTCTTCAACCAGATGTCTGTTAAGCTGTTTTGGTTTGCCCATATCAACATATTGTGTATAAGCATCATTAACCCGATAACCTACTTTATAAACCTCCAACGCATATGTTCCTGCCGGTACGTGAGATATACTCACTTTCACTTTACCTCTGGATTTAGAGGGTAAATCTTTCACATAATATGTCTGATTATTTACCGAATCCGGAAGCGTGTTTGTAAAGTTCCAAAGAAGGAGTTTAATACCTCCATTATCGGTTTTAGTCGCCCACGAACGAGTATCTGTATTTTTCAATTCAGTTTTTCCGAGTTTATTCATAAATTGATAAGCATAAAACGCCGATTTTGGAATTCCCTGAATGGTAAGCAGTCCGAACCCTCCGTGAAAAGGCGTAAAGCGAGGACCTGGTTCCTCAAAAATATCGGTGAATACCCAATATGACATTGAATTGGCAGCACTTCCTACCTGTTTGATTTTTTCCAGAATGTATGCTGCTTCATGATAGCTGTCGTGAACAGGATCGGCAGGAGTGTAAGATGAACTCCATTCGGTATAATGCAACTCCAGGTTTGGTTTTGCTGATGCAGCAATCTCTTTGCGGGATTGAAGCACATCTCCACTTACAGCCATTGAATCTTTGCTCAGGACTGTGCCACTGTTACCATATTCATCAAGAAATCCTTGTTGAACTCCATATGAATGTGTACTGATAAAATCAATTGGAATATTGTTTTTAACACAAAAATCTATCGTTTCACTCTCCCAAGCAGCTCCTGCCGTTCCAGGTCCTCCAACCTTGTAATCGGGATTTACACTTTTGACAGCTTTTGCCGTAAACTGATACAATTTGAAATAGTCAGCTTGTGTACCTGTCCAGAATCCGGGAGAAAGATTTGGTTCGTTCCATACTTCGAAATACCATGTTTTCACTTCATCAGTTCCATAACGTTCGGTAAAATGTTGCGTAAGGTTGCGGATAAAATCTTCCCATTTTTTATAATCTTTGGGAGGGGTAACATTTCCTTTCCACCAAAAGATCGTTTGATGACCACTTGCCAGTGCATTAGGCACGAATCCTAATTCTACAAATGGCTTAACTCCAATGCTTAACAGATAATCATACAATGCATCTACATACATGTAGTTATATTGTGGATTCCCTTTCCCATCTTCGGAGTATACAGCCATATCATCGGTCAAAAGACCATGCATGCGGATGTATTTAAAATCGCACTCTTTTTTTACATATGCCAATTGTTGCTGCCAGTCAGCGCGAAGCCCTTCGTTGGCTCTGCCGGCGCCGACACATTGATTGAACATAGTATTCATCGTGCCTTTTTCTGCATTATAATCAACATTGATGACCCTTTGGGGAGACTCCGATATTTTGTTCTTTTTATTTAGAGCAGAGACGAAAGCGGAAGTCATTGTCAAAAGAGCAGTAGCAACCAACAGGAATTGATTTAATTTCATTTTGAATTATTTATTTGCTAATTTATATGATTGATTTTAAGAAACTATGGGCTTTAAATTTCAGATAAGTTCCTTGTGATGTATTAATTATATTCTATTTTATCTTCAATTAGTTTATCACTCAATAGAATTTCCAATGCCATATCAATATCTAATTGATCATTTGTAAGAATAATGCCCCTCCTTTTTATTCTACCAAAATCCCTGTACCTAATCTCAAGGACATTAAATAACAGACCTTTTTTGATTTTTACTTTAACTATTTTATCTTTGTAAATCACAGGACTGCCTGAAATGAATAAGAGTAAATAAAAAGTCATTGATAAAAAAAAGGGCAAATGCTCCGAAAAAAAATGCTGTTCCATAATTCCCCTTATAATAAAATACTACTGATAGTATTATAAATATTGGTATGGAAATACTGCTGATGCAGTAAATTGTTAACGTATTTAACTAAAACAGCAATAATTGTTCTTTGACTTCTTGATTTTCCACGATTTGATTTTTTTCATTCACATTGAGCAATTTTAGCAATGGAGTTT
>JAQTUE010000101.1 GCA_028710415.1 Paludibacter sp.
ATATAGAGTATCATTCTTTTATTGAACTTATAAGTATAATTATTGGCAACAGACTACTAACCCATAAATTAACACGACCGAACTTGACACTCTAATGAACTATTTGATATAATAATGATATTGGCTGACTGAAGCAGAAAAAAAACTATAGAGAGGAGGAAGGTTTTTAATTTGATTTTATTATAACATATTTCTTAGCTTGAGAATACAATACTAAATATCCACATTCAATACAATTCTGCTTATGAGTAATTCAAGTGCTGATTTTTTTAAAGTAAAAAACCCTTGGTCAAAGATCAAGGATCAAATTTTAGAAAAATATTTGCCCCCATATCTGAATAAAATAAGTAAGTTAGGGAATAGGATTGTCATTGTCGATGGATTTGCCGGACCTGGAATTTTTGATGATGGAAGTATAGGTTCGCCAAAAATGATTTGTGATATATCAAAAAAACATCTTGGTAATAATTTTATTGCCATTTTAGTGGATATTTCGGTGATATTGACCCCCCATTTCGGGCATACTGACCCCCCTGGTCAGGTTTTAATTCAAAGAACAGTTTTAGACTGACATTTTTACCGTTTTCTACGTAAACTTTCTCCTTTTAATTCTATTCTGAATGAAGTATGGATTAATCGGTCAAGGATCGCGTCAGCGATAGTTGCTTCACTGATGATATCATACCAGTTTGCAACCGGGATTTGACTTGATATGATCGTTGAAGCCTTGCCATGCCTGTCTTCAATGATCTCCATCAGATCTAATTGGTGCTGTCTTTCCAGGTTTGTTAAACCAAAATCATCCAGGATTAACAAAGATGTCTTTGCAATTTTATCAAAAAATTTCAAGATATTGCCTTCCAGCCGGGCCATTTTTATTCTGAGCATGAACTTCTGGGTATTAAAATACACAACTGAAAATCCATGTGAACAAGCCTGATGTCCTAAGGCTGAGGCGAGAAAGGACTTGCCACAACCGGTAGCTCCTGTGATTAGCAGGGATTCTCCTTTAGTTACATAATTACATGTTGCCAGGTCGGTAATTAATGCTTTGTCCAGCCCCCTTGAAGGATCAAAGTTGATTTCTTCAATACTTGCCTGATAGCGGAACCTTGCACTTTTTAACAGGCGTTCAAAACGAATGTTTCGCCGTTGTTCCTCTTCTGCCTGTAGTAGTATTTCCATTCCATCACTGAAAGATAGTTCATGGATGCTACGGGTTTCCTTCATTGCTTCCCAACTTTGAAGCATTCCTTTTAAGCGTAACTGCTTTAGTTTGTTTTCGATTTCTGTCATTGGTTTAAAAATTTATATTTAACTGTTGATAGTATTCCTTTCCCCGGATATTTTTATGTGCAGGAAGAGCTACTGGAGGAGTTTCCTGTTCAGGGTTTTTATTCAGGTTTTCAATAATCCTCATAATAAACCGGTAAGAGTAGGTGTTGCATTCGAGTGCTTCTTTACAAGCCCTTGAAAAGATTTCTGGTTCTGTTTTCCTGTATAAGCTAAAAAGCCCATCACAGGTATTGTAGTTTTGTTCCGGGAACCTTCCTCCCTGGAACAACAGCTCAACTATCTGCTTTAGTTCTGACGACATCTTTGATGCTCTTTCTACATAATATGCAGGGCTGCGTTTCAGGAAATGCTGATGGTGAGAACAAAGGTGTTCTTTGACTGTAGTGTAACCATAGGGTGTGTAGTTTCTTTGGTGGATAGCTATCTGATCACCTTTTGCATAGATCCTTACCATTGACCGGGTATAGATAACTTTTACCCTTTCGCCGATCCAGCGATAAGGTACACTGTAATAATGTTTGTCAATGCTTAATCGAATATGGTTATTCTGAGCAACCTTTAATTCTTTGTAATACTTGATCTCATAAGGATCTTTAGGTAATGGTTGTAATTGCTGTTTCTCATTTGCAAGAAAGCACTCTTCCCGACAATAAGGCTTTTGCTGCATCCGAGTCTGATTGTGTCTTAGATTACATTTCTTTATAGCTTCATTCAGAGAACGTAAATCGAAAAACTGCATATTCCTGATCTTTGCATAGATCCTGGAGTAAGCCATTTTAACCTGATTCTCCACCAAAGCTTTATCTTTTGGCTTTATTACCCTAGTTGGCATGATACCCATGTTGTAATGATTGCAGAAGTCTTCCAGTGCACGGTTAATTTCTGGCTCGTATCGATTGGCTTTTATTACTGCAGACTTTAAATTGTCAGGTACCAGGATCAAGGGAACTCCTCCCAGGTATTCCAGACACATACGTAGTGCATAAATAAAATCTTCAATACCCTGGCTTCTTACTGCAAATACAAAGGAGTAATCAGAGTAGGGTAAACAGGCAACAAAAACCGGACACCAGATAATTTCACCAGTTTGTCTGTCCACATAAGACAACTTCTTTCCTGCAAAATCAACAAATAGTTTTTCTCCCGGATTATGTGATAATACCATCGATGGTTTTCGGGCTATCAGCTGTTGGTTTAGATGATGGCAAAACTGTGTGTAGCTATACCCCAATGGAAAAGATGCCTTGTATTCTTCCCACAGGACCATACGGTTGACACCATGACGTTTTAGTTCCTTTTCAAAATAATCCAGCTGCAACTTAAAATGAGTAAAGCGATCCTGCTTATATGCCGGGTTACCTCTATGGAACAGCTTCTCCAATTCAGGATCTTCCAGCGCCAAAAGATTCTCCAAATCCATTCCTATAACCGGCAATTTTTCCAAATAAGATTTAACTGTGTTCCGACTAATCCCTAATGTCCGGGCAATTGATTTCTTACCATTACCCTGAATGTATAGCCGTAATAATTGTTTGATCTGACTCATAGGTTTTATTTTTCCTGCCATATTCTACTGTCTTTGCGATTAAAAAATCGCTAAGAAATTAAAACCTGAGCAAAGTATAAGGGGGGGTCAACATGCTCCGAAATGGATGCGGCGGCGGCGCGGCCAGTTCTTATTTAAAGCAGCTAATTCCTTATAAAAAAATTTAGGGGGTCAATATCTGCCGGAATGGCAGGTAAAAATCATGAATTCTATTAAAAAATTATCAATTTAATTCCGAAATTAGGGGGTCAGGATGCTCCGAAATATCCAA
>JAQTUE010000034.1 GCA_028710415.1 Paludibacter sp.
GATTGAGTTGATTGGTTGATTGGTTAATTGGTTGATTTAGGTATAAAAAACTTCGACCGTTAAATTCACTTCACTGACAACATAAAATAAGAAACAGCCCCCTGCCCTATTAAAAACCGTACAGATGAAATGTCTGTACGGTTTTTTAATGCCCGAATTTCAGTACTTTTATGTTTCTTTTAAATAAGTGAATAAAATGTTAGAAAGTTAAATAAATAGTTCGTACATTTGATGCGAAATTACCTGATTCAGGTTTTTAAGATCCTAAAGTCATATGAGTTAGGATTAAAAATACAACCATCAAACAGTGAAATTAATAGTTCCGGATAAGTTTGTATATCCGGCAAGACGGCTGCTGTTATCCAATTACATCCCGATAGCCATCGGGAACAAAGAAAACAAGAGTCGGGGATTGCAAATTCTAAAGACAAACCGGAACTTTAATACATTAAATGAACATATCCGGGCTTACAGGGTTAGGAAACGTGGGGGGGAGTGAAACCGCTTGTTGTAAAAGCTACAGCAAACAGGGTATGTTTGGTATAAATAATCTAAATTAGCAACTAAATAATAGTTACTTTAGAAACATAATATATATCTTTGTAATACAACTAAGTTTATGTCGAAAGCAGAAAAACTGTTGGTACGCTTATTATCCCAACCAAAAGACTTTACGTATACAGAACTGAAAAGCGCTCTCAGATCGTTAGGATACGTCGAAGAACAAGGTGCCGGATCGAGAGTTTGCTTTAAAAGTAAAACGCATAAAATCAAACTTCACAAGCCGCATCCGGGGAATATACTTAATCAGTATCAAATCAGCTTACTCATTGAGGAACTTAATAAGGAGGGTTTAATTTAAAGGAGGTATAAAAAATGAAAGATGTTTTGAATTACAAAGGATTTATCGGGAGTGTACATTTCTCGGCCGATGACACTGTATTTTATGGAAAAGTGGAAGGCATAAATGATTTGGTAACTTTTGAAGGTGAAACCGTGAAAGAATTAACCGAAGCATTTCAGTATGCAGTCGATGAGCATATCAAAGATTGTGAAGCTGAAAACATTGAGCCTGAGAAAAGCTATAAAGGCAGTTTTAATGTCAGGATAAGCCCTGAACTTCACAGACGCATTGCTATTTCGGCCAAAATGCATGGAGTTTCTATCAATAAATTTGTATCCGAAGTATTAAACCAAACCGTATCGCATTGAAAGAACTCTTTCCCGAGTATTATAACGCTGTTCATTACCGACCAGTTCGCTGAAAAGAGGTGGCCGATGGTGCGAGCGGAGTATTTCACAAGTAAAGAAGAACAAAATGGAAAAGGAACAAGCAATAAGAAACACTACGGATTTCGACGAATTATTAGATATCCAATACGGTAAAATTGGAAATAAGATTCGTGATGAGTTTGAAGAAAAGGTTCAGTATTTTGTGATCAGTGAAACATTGAAACAGGCACGGCATGATGACCATTTGTTGATTGGTTGATTGGTTGATTGGTTGATTGGTTGATTAGTTAATTGAGTTGATTGGGTTGATTAAGTTGATTGGTTGATTGAGTTGATTGAGTTAATTGAGTTGATTAGGTTGATCCCGTAAACAGGACGTCACTCTGTTCCGTTAACTGATTAAGGGCATCGGGGTTATAATTCCATCGAAAGAAAATCCCGTAAATAAATATGTTGAATGCCATTACGGGTATTCCCCATGAATTCATCCATTGAGACTACCATTTTAGGATAATTATCATTTCCAGATATATTTGTCATAAACTAAACTTTACCGAGAAACTTCCTTTTTGTAGGATATAAACTACAGATTGGTTGATCGAGTTGATTGGTTGATTGGTTGATTGAGTTGATTGAGTTGATTGAGTTGATTGGTTGATTGGTTGATTGATTGGTTGGTTAACTAGTTGATTGAGTTGATTGAGTTGATTGGTTGATTGGGTTGATTGGGTTATAAAAAACTTCAACCGTTAAATTATCCTCACTGTCAGCATAAGATAAAAAAAATAAGAAACATCCCCTGCCCTATTGAGAACCGTACAGATGGAATGTCTATCCGGTTTTTTAATGCCCTGAATTCATTACCTGAAAGCTCGATATATTGCATGATCGCATTCAACTGAATTGATTGCATAGAAATAAGATAACTGAACGTTAAATCTTTATTTTCTAATTGAAATAATTGATTAAGTTGCGTAACTGCGCAACTTATTGTGTAATTTTGCAGTATGGAAAGAGAGATAGTAACATATGGATCTTATTTTGATGATTTTTTGGAAACACTTCCAAAGAAAGTAATTGAAAAGATTGATTACATTTTCCTGCTATTACGTACTGAGGAGCGAATAACCCAAAAATTCGTAAAACACTTAATCAATGGTTTATATGAAATACGAATTCAAGTTGAAAGTAATATTTACCGTATTTTCTTTTGTTTTGATGAAGGCAGGTTAGATCTATTATTCAACGGATTTCAGAAAAAAAACTCAAAACACTCCTGCGAAAGAAATAAACAAAGCACTTAAGATAATGAAAGACTATTATGAAAACAAAAAACAATGAAATAAAGAGTTATAGTGCCGTACTTGATAAAAAATATGGAGAACCAGGTACTGAAAGTCGTTTAGTGGCTGAAGAACATGCTTATGCATACTTCACAGGACAACTTATTGAGGAAGCTCGCAAAAAAGCTCATCTGACACAAGAAGAATTGGCTCTGAAAATAGGCTCAAACAAATCCTGTATTTCGCGCATAGAAAATGGCAAGACTGAACCAAAAGTATCCACGTTTTATCGAATTGCCGGAGCATTGGGATTGTCGGTAGATTTGAATCCAATCCATTTAGAAGGATAATTTTGTATAAAGAACAGCCCCCTGCCCTATTGAAAACCGTACAAACAGTAATGTCTATACGGTTTTTTAATGCCCGAAATTGAGTACTTTTATGTTTCTTTTAAATAAGTGAATAAATTGTTATAAAGTTAAATAAATAGTTCGTACATTTGAAGTCGAATAAACTGATACAGGTATTAATTCCTAAGGATACATGACTTGGGATTGAAAATTCAACCATCAAACAGTGAAATTAATAGTTCCGGATAAGTTTTATATCCTGCAGGACGGCTGCTATAACCGGATGACAAATACAAAGAATACAAGGATCGGGATGACAATTACTCTTTACGGTCGTGAACGTTGGTATCCGGTAACGGAAAGGAACTTTTATAGATATAATGAGCATATCCCAAAGGACTTGTTGAGCCATCAACAGGAAGCTTCCTGAGTGAATTTGTGATTAAAAAAAGATATATAATTAACCATATATGTCAATCATAATTGAAATAAATGTTGTATTTGTGGAATATTTCAATCATAACAGAAGAAAATGAAGACAGAATATATCAAACGTCCTTTGTATCTTGATAGAATATAACCATTTATTGGTAAACAAATTATCAAAGTGATTACAGGTCAACGACGTGTAGGGAAAAGCTATATTTTACTTCAGTTGATTGACGAAATAACGCTGATACATCCGGATGCAAACATTATTTACATCAATCTTGAAATAAATGAGTTTGAAATAATCCGGACACATACAGCATTATATCAGTATGTCAGTTCTAAGTTGCAGGAAGGAGTCCCTAATTTTCTATTGGTAGATGAAATCCAGGAAGTCAAATCATTTGAACTTTGTTTGCGTTCGCTGCTGGCAGAATCGAAATGCGATATTTTTTGCACAGGGAGTAATGCCCACATGCTTTCCGGAGAATTAGCAACTACACTTTCGGGGCGGTATATCCAGTTTCCAATTTATTCGTTGAGTTATACTGAGTTTTTAGAATTTCATAAACTGTCGAATGTAACCGAAAGTTTAATCCAATATCTGAAATTGGGAGGGATGCCTTATTTGATACACACCGGGTTAGAAAGTGAAGTGGCAATGGAATACCTGAGGAATGTAAATTCCACTATATTGCTTAAAGATGTGGTGGCAAGAGAAAACATCAGAAATGTATCATTTCTCGAAAACTTAACCGCTTTTTTGGCTGATAACACCATAGTCTTTTATCATCTTTCAATATTAGCAAATACCTCAAATCGGAACAACAACTGGTACCTACTCAAACCGTATTAAATTATTTACGGGCATTAACCAATGCTTTTTATATTCACAAGGTTCAACGAGCCGAGGTGAAAGGACTAAAGATATTTGAGAGTAGTGACAAGTATTATTTTGAGGATTAAGGTTTGCGGAATGCCATTCGTCATTTCAATTATCGTACAGATGTAAATAAACTCATGGAAAATGTTGTTTATCTTCAGCTTAAAAGAAATGGATATATGGTTTTTGTTGGACAATTGGCGCACAAGGAAATTGATTTTATGGCCGAAAAGGATGGCGAAAGAATTTATATACAAGTGGCGTATATGTTGACAGACCAAAATACAATCAATCGCGAATTTGGGAATTTATTGTCCATTGACGACCAATATCCTAAATATGTTGTGACGATGGACGAAATTTCTGCCGGATCAGATTATAAGGGAATTCGTCAAATCCACTTGCGTGATTTCCTGATGATGTAATCACTTGACAGATCGATCCGGCTTCACGTCAAGTAATGGAGTGACTTGAAATTAAAATAATTAGATACTACATAATGTGTATTCCAATTGTTGTAAACGCAAATAACATATATAATTTTCGGTTATATCCTTTAAAATAAGTAGGTGAAATAAATTAATAGCTCCTCTACCCTATTGAAACCGTAAGATGGATTGTCTATACGGTTTTTTAATGCCCAAAATTCAGTACTTTTATGTTTATTTTAAATAATCGAATAAAATATTGTTAAGTTAAATAAATAGTTCGTACATTTGAAGCGGAATAAACTGATGCATGTTTTAAAATCGTATAGATACATGAGTTAGATTAAAAGTACAACAGCCAAACAGTGGAATTAATTGTTCCGGATAAGTTAGTATATCCGGCAAGACGGCTGCTGTGAACTGATTAAAACCCGTAAGCCAACGGGAACAAAGAATACAAGAATCGGGATTGCAAATTCCAGTGAAGGACAGGGAATACAATATGGAAATCAGGAGATTTCCCTTTAGCAGCGACGAAGGCAGGAGCCTTCGCCGAACTCCTGGGAATGGTTCAAACTACGGCGAACGAGGGGTTTTAAAATACTAAAGTGTAAGAGTTTGTATTTAAAATATGACTGACAGACACCCTGTTATATACTTTACTGGTTTTCAAACCAAGTTTCTGCTTCGCTAAAACTTGAACTAACCAGTGCATGCAAATGATAAAACTTGGACGAGAAAGCGTAGTACATACATTAATGTTAACAGCAAGCATAAAAAAATTAAGCATATGATACATTGGATAAATAATAGATTCGGAACAAACTATTCTGAAGTAGATTTAAATGAAATTAAGAATTTTACTTTACTCTGGAATATCTATGAAAACACGATATTTAACACTCGGTTTTCGATAAATCGATTAGAAACAGAGATTAATAGAAGAAATCTTGATTTTCAACCATTTCAAGTTTGTTTTGAGTATTTTCAAAATAGATACATTGAGAACAACGATATCAATCAGCGTTTTCCCTATCTAAACTTTAGACAAAATGATAAAGAACAATTGGTTAGAAATGTTCTTTTAGGATTAGAAAACAGTGACAATGATAAAATATTGACACTTGGTATTGTTGTTTATAGATTGCGAAATAACTTGTTTCACGGAATAAAGGACTATCATAATTTAAATGGACAAGCTGATAATTTCACACATGCTAATATCTTTATTCAACAATTCTTAGGAGTTTAAAATTCTATTTTAACTAACACTACACAAACAACGAATTTAAAAGAATGGTTACAGAAGAAAGATTACTACAAACTGCTTTTCATGAATCAGGGCATATAATATTCACCTACCTGACAGGTTATTCATGTGATGGCTGCGAATTACTAGATAACGCTGATGGAAAAACTTCATTAAACTTTGGTAGTGATTTATTATTAATTACAGGAATAACTAATTGTATTGAAGAACCTGAAATCTATAATGGGCTTGATAGAAAAGTGAAAGCACATTATCCTGTTGTATCTCATAGAATTATTAGAATTCTTCTTGCTGGCTCAATAGTTGAATCAGTTTTCTTGAATGGTGGGGTTATTAATGATAATATGGAAGTTGAAGTTTCTGGACCAGATTTAATTAGAGCGAATAATGTTAATCAATTGCTATTTCAAATCAAAAAGGAAAAGCATGATCCAAATTATATTCAAAATACTATGAGTGACTTATTTGTTATGATAAGTATAGATGAAATGTGGAATCCAATCTCTAAACTGGCGAAAGAGCTTGCAAACAAAAGAAAACTAAAAAAACAGGAGATTGAAGAGATATTGAATATAACAGGATTTTTTGAATTTATAAAGACAGTATAAATGCCAGCTGCTAATATACGCCAAGGTTCATTGGCTGGCTGATGTGCATTTAGCAGGCTTTGCTCCCGCATTCACCTTGTTGCAGGGCGACAGTGAACGCTCCCGCAAATCGCCAAATGCCCACAACTTAGGTCGTTAGTAGCAAGGCTTGAAAAAAAACAAACATCTAAAACTATAATGGAAGAATCAATTTGTATAATTAAAGAGTATATAACTATAGAAGACAAAGAATATTTAAGAATTGTTGAAAAATTAACAGGATTTGAACATATAATTCCGACAATTCAATTATTTGACAACAATCTGATAATTAATAGTGAAAACCTTTTCTATAAAACATATAATTCAAAACTAAATAAATATTTTTACATACAAAAACATCCTTATTATAAGCTCAACAATGATTATGAATTTCCAATAATTAGACTAGATTCATATGATAATGCAGATGGAACGATTTCAAATTTTTTTATAATTGAGGACATTGACAATAATGAAATAAGTATAAAAGCACACAAAATCCAATTAAATGAAAATTGGAAAAAACAAAGTCTAATCTGCAAAGTTATGGGTTATAGAAAAAACAGATTAGTTCTTCAAAACAATGATTTTTATAATGAAAACTATGAAATTGATAATGAGTACGAATTTAAGTTTTTAGAATTTGGAACATACGAATATAACGATCGTACATTTAAATCAATAATAGTCGAGGATTTATATAAAAATAAAATAAATGTCAAAGCGCTAGATTGGCAGACTCAAAAATTTTGGAGATTCGAAACGTTAAGATGTAAAGTTCTAAAATTAAATTCGAGTGGTATTCCACATTTATTAAATATCGACTTTAGACATCCGATATATGAAATTGGAAAATCATATAAATTTGAAATACTTGACCATAAATATAAAGTAGATAGCAATAATTCAGATAAAAAATATCATGTATTTGAATTACTTGGAGAAGACAATAATATTTATGAAGCAAATGTATTACCAGGGCAAATTGCAAAATCGTCTCAAAATGAAGTAATTGAATGTGAAGTAGTTTCTATAAAATATAAAGTAAGATTAAAACAGAATAGTGTTAGGGATCACTATTTCATATTTATTGAAGATATTGTAACAAATGATGCATTAATTTCAAAATACTTCAAAAAAGCATTAAACGATTTAGAAAATCATGACTCAATAGAACTCAATGAACAATACACAACACAAAGTGCCTTTTGGGTTTTTACTTTTTGTGGTAAAATACTACCACGATATTTTTCCAATCATATCGAAAGATATGATTACAAATCAGGAAAAGAAATTGCTTCGCTTATAATAATTATTGAAGAATGGATATTAAGTAGAGGAATTATCTCTGCTTTTCCTAATGAAAAAGCAAGGAAATCAGCTCAAACAAAAGCAAATCAACAGCTTGAAAACTATAAGACAATTTTTAAAGCCGTAAATATTGTATCCTCTGTTACATTTCAAGATTATTTCAATTTTAAACCTACTCAAAATTTATCAGACATAAATTTGTCTGAAATATATTTTATTTTAAAATTTTCTAACTTTAAATTAATAGATGAGAGTCAGTTTCTAATCTATTTTAAGAGTGTTTTAAATTTAATTGATTTAAATGATGATTCCATTTACTTTCTTAGTTTAATTGACAAGTTGATTTCAAGTAAAAAACATATATTTTATGATAATTCTTATGAAAATCAATTTAATTTAACTGCTCAAAAAAATAAAATTTTTGAAAATGAAGTTTACCAAGAAAAATATTTCAATTGGTCATATTGCCAACTCCTCATTTACATTAAACTTGAAATTCAACAAAAAGCTAACTATATAATTGGAAAAATTCTACGACAATATAATTATGTAACTGATTCTTGGCAAATTAAAAAGAAATTACTTCTTAATGCATATTATTATCAAAATACAAATTCTATAATTCATTTAAATATACCATTAAAATTTGATCGTAAGTTAGAAATAGATTTTTCAAATTTATTTGACAATCCTAATTGCTGTGGAAATAGTGAAGAAAACTGGAAACTAATTATAAATTCTTATATTAATCGCTCAGTTTTAAAAATCAACGTTATAAGGAGAGAATTTAATGGATATGTTGTAGAGTATAAAAACATTATTGGATTTTTACCATTTAATCAAATATCTGACAGAAATCTAAAACATTATAACTATGAACAAGTTGATTTTACAATAAACTGTGTTTGTATCCTTTCAAGTGAAGATTTTAATTTTTTTGTCGTAAAACAATTAGAGATTACTGATATTGATTACCTTTCACAAAACAACAAATGTGGTACCGCTCAAGTAAATGAAATAATCGAAGGTATAATTAAAGGTATTACTGAATATGGTATTTTTTTATCAACACCATATGGTGATGGATTATTACATATTGGTAATATTTCAACAGGAATATGGAATAAATCAAAGATTGAAAAACATTTTATTATTGGAAAAAAGTTACTTGTTGTAATTACAAATACAAATAACAACAAAATTGATTTAAGCTTTATTGATTTAAAAAATACTATGCATGCTGATTATTATAATGATTTTATTCATACTGTAGAAAATGGAAATACATTAGAGTCTGAGCTATCTTTTTTCTTAGAGGAAGAGGAAAATAATTACAACACAAACCCAGATGAAAAAAACGATGAATCAAATCAACTTGAAAAAGCATTTTGTTTTGAACAATACGTTGTTTTACAAAATGACCTATCAGAAAAAATTCATTATTTAAGATTAGCTAAACACTTTTTCTCATCTGTAAATCATGCTAGATCATATTTAATAAATATTTACACAACATATTTTGAAATTTTATTACTAATTGATGAAACAATTAGTGAATTTGAAATCTCAAAACTACAACGGATTAAAGCAGAGGCTGGAAGTATAATTGATAAAATTGAGAGCAAAACTCTTGAAAATTTTCCTGATGCTGAAAATTTGATTTTCTTTTTAAGAGTATTGAAACTATTCAATGATTCAACTGATGAAAGTATTGAAAAACTATATCAGCTTGCAAATCAATATAATAAAATAAACGAGAAAAATAATTTAAAAACAATAGCAAAAATAGCATTATCAAACAACTTAATAATTTCTGAATCAGATGAATATATAGATTTTACAAAAAAAAATCTAAAATTACTAAGATCATATATTGACAATGGAGTTCTAACATTAAAAGAATCTGAATCGGATAGGCATGAAAGGGAATTAAATGAGAAATTTAATTATTGGGTTGGTAAAATTAAGGAAAATGAATCTGAAACAATTGAGTTTAAATCAACTTTTAAAACTCCTTTACCTAGTGAAAAGCAACTTAAGAAAAAAGAAAGCTTAATAAAATTGTTAGAGTCAACACAAAAAAATGAAAATATTTTAAAAGAAATTGATAAAATAGATGGTGAATTGGCTTCAAAGGCTGTTATTCATAGTTCATTGAAAACACTTTGTGCATTTGCAAATACAAATGGTGGACATCTTTTTATTGGAGTAAAAGATGATCAATCTTTTTGCAGTTTAAACCACGACTATTTGAGTTTAAAAGGGAAAAAAGATCGTGATGGTTTTGGTTTATTCTTTGATTCAAAAATTAAAGAATATTTTGAAGATAGCTTTTCATCTTTAATTTCAAGTGAATTTTTAAAAACCGAATTTGGTGACATACTAATTGTTACAGTTAAACAAAGTATAGATCCTATATTTCTATTAAGAGATGAAAAGGGCAATAAAACTGAAGAATTATATGTACGTGAGTTGACATCTAGCAAAGAAATTGAAAGTAAAAAAGAACTTTTAAAATTTGCTAAGCAGAAACAAATCGAACAATTGAGAAATAAATTAGATGTTAATGAATGACAAGGCCCTAAGTGCTAATATTCGCCTATACTCACCTGCTGGCTGATGTGAATTTAGCAGGTGTTGCTCACGCATTCACTTTGTCACTTGACGACATTGAACGCTCCTGAAAATGGAACATTCCGTTTAATGGATACCACCAAATGCCTATAACCTCTGTCGTAATGAGCAAGGGCAAAAAATAACAGATGCGGAGAATAAATCGACTATTCTCCGCACTATTTGCGGAGATTATATTGTTATGCGAAGAATAAACCCTCTCACCCCCTCGTTTTCTTAACGTGGGAAAGTGGGAAGTACAAATTATGAACTGAAAAGGAACTAATAAAACCAAGCCCTGCCCCTAATACACCTTCCCTACTCATTCTGTTTCTCCCATAGATCCTGATTATAAATACTGATTTGACAGATTAAGTTATCTAAAAAGAATGAATTTAAAACATTTGTTTTAAAAATTCATATTTTCAACTAACTTTGTACATCAAACAGCGTTTAAAGTAATAAGTATTCATAAATTATACATCAATCCATTGATCACATGTCGAATATAATCGGTAAATTATTTACGTTCACCTCTTTTGGGGAGTCTCACGGGAAAGGTATTGGAGGCATTGTGGATGGTTGTCCGCCTGGAGTTGAACTGGATGAAGCATTCATTCAGAATGAGTTGAACCGCCGCCGTCCGGGGCAGTCGGATATATCCACTCCACGCAAGGAAGGTGATGTTGTGGAATTCCTGTCCGGTGTATTTGAAGGAAAGACCACCGGAACGCCCATTGCCTTCGTGATCTGGAATGAAAACCAGCACAGCACCGATTACGATCATTTGAAGGAAGTGTACCGCCCTTCGCATGCCGATTATACCTACCAACAGAAATACGGAATCCGCGATCACCGTGGAGGAGGACGCAGTTCTGCACGCGAAACAGCTTCACGGGTAGTGGCAGGTGCCATCGCTAAACTGGTATTAAAGAATATCGGAATTGAAATAACAGCATTTACCTCTCAGGTAGGTCATATTGCTATGACGCAAAGTTTTGAGACTGTTGACTTGACCCTGATAGAAAGCAATATCGTACGTTGTCCTGAACAGGAAACGGCTGATAAAATGATTGCCTACATAAAAGAATTGAAAGACGAAGGCGATTCAATCGGGGGCATCATTTCATGCATCATCAAAGGAGTACCTGTCGGATTGGGAGAACCGGTATTTGATAAATTACAAGCACGTTTGGCACAGGCCATGTTAAGCATCAATGCCACCCACGGTTTTGATTATGGCCGTGGATTTGAAGGAGTCAGCCTGAAAGGTTCGGAAATGAATGATGCCTTTGTAAAAGTGGATGATAAAGTGACTACCCGTACCAATAACTCGGGGGGTGTACAGGGCGGTATCAGCAACGGTCAGGACATATACTTCCGGGTGTTGTTTAAACCGGTAGCTACGATTGCCAAGAAACAGGACACCCTGGATATCCATTTGAGTGAAGTGGAACTGGAAGCCCGCGGCCGTCATGATCCTTGCGTATTGCCACGTGCAGTGCCGATTGTCGAAGCTATGGCTGCCATGACGCTGCTGGATCTGTATCTGGTTAAGAGTTGATTAGTTAATTAAGTTGACTGAGTTGATTAAGTTGATTCTGGTAATTAGGTAATTGAGTTGATTAGTTAAATGGAAATATTCTTTGAGTAGGTTGTGGGTGAAAAATGATAAAATGTATATACTTAAAATTTAAAATGGTATAAAACACTATTATTTAAATATAACAAAATCATTTACTTAGAAGGCGATAATTACAATTCGTAATTCCAAACACAATGGATTTAAAGCAGTTACAACAAATAATTAATCAGGGCGAAGGTCTTCATATTGAATTCAAAGAGGCAACTGATTCTGTGCCAAATTCTTTTTACGAAACGGTGGTTAGTTTCTCAAATACCGATGGAGGAACTCTTCTATTGGGTGTAGCTGATAATATGGAAGTGAAAGGCATTGATGTGGCATCAACTGGAAAGCTTCAAAAAGACATTGTTACTGCACTTAATTCACGTGATTGCATTAATCCGCCTATTTATATGCAGCCATTTACCATTCAGCATCCTGATGGATTGATTATGGTAATACAAATCCCGGCAAGTAGTCAGATACACGATCATGCGGGCAGTATTTATATCAGGGAGTTCGAAAGCGATTTAGATGTAACCCGAAACCAGCAAAAAGTAAGTGATATCTATCTAAGAAAAAGAAACTTTTTTACTGAAGCTCAAATCTATCCGTTTTTAAAAATGGATGATCTTGACACTTTGCTATTCGATAAAGCGCGTCAAATTATTCGCAATAATAAAAGTGATCATCCCTGGCTTTTAGTAAGTGAAGAACAAATGCTTCATGATTCAACCCTTTGGCGAAGAGATTATAAAACCGGCGAAGAAGGACTAACATTAGCTGCAGCATTAATTTTCGGGAAAGACTCAACTATACAAAGTATTTTACCGGCATATAAGGTAGAGGCAATGGTTCGTATTGTCAATAAAGACCGATGGGATGATCGAATCAATCCGCCATTAAGAACGAATTTAATTGACACGTATCTGCGATTAAAGGAATTTATCAATGCCAAATTACCTGAAAGATTTCATACGGAAGGTGACCAACGCATAGATTTAAGAGATAAGATTTTTCGTGAAGTTATTGGCAATGTTATTGTTCACCGCGAATATAGCAGTGCCTTGTCTACTGAAATGATCATCACTGATACTGAAGTTCGAATTACCAATCCAAATAAAGCATTATTCCATGGCATTATTGATGTCAATGGTTTCAATCCGTACCCGAAAAATCCGAATATCCGGAAGTTTTTCACTTCGTTTGGCTGGACTGATGAAATTGGATCGGGCATCCGCAATACAAATAAATATCTTCCAATTTATGTATCGGGTGCAAAACCTGTTTTTTATGAAAATGACACTTTTGTCACTGAAATACCACTTAAATACATATCGTTAGCAGAATTCTCTAATAAATGGATAAAATGGTTGGGACTAATAGATAAAGCAACTGCACATTTGGATGTATCATTGAAAAATATAACACTGCCGGCAAACCTGATTAATGTTAGTTGGGATGAGCTGCTTTTATATTTAGTACCCAGCTGGAACCAAATTGGCACCCAGCTCAGTCAATTGGACTGGCCTAAAAACCAGATATTTGAAAAAGAATTAATTGAACGGATACCCAGCTGGAATGAAATTGGTACCCAGCTTCTTAGAAAAAAGACCTGGTACTTTATATGTATTCTGAGTTTGTGTGCTGAATCCATAAAGTTAAGTCAGTTATTAGAATTCTTTGATTATAAAAATGAGAAATCTTTTAGAGATAATTATATTAAACCCCTTCGGGATGTTGGTTTTATAGGATTGACAAATCCCGGAAAGCCTACAGACCCGGATAACAAATATGTTATAACCAAACAGGGAAAAGCTTTTCTGTCCGGCCAAAATCTTTTGGTTTAAATACTAACATAAGTAAAATGACAGATACATGGTTTCTATAAGATATTGAGAAGAAAATTCAACACCGTAATCGTGTTGTGATTTTTGACCTTAACCTGGTCAAGCCAGAGTTAAGAATGGAACAGGGATCGTACATTCCGGCTTTACGGAATAAACGCTAATCAGGCGGATTAAAAATGGATAAGAAAGACACTTCGTATTTTGATTTTAAGACCTGGCATAGACTCTTCTGAATAAAAAAGTTAGATGTAAATATCGTACGATTGCATATATAACGCACCTGAAATTTTAAAAATTAAAACTGAAGTTACTAAATCCCCCGCAATTTATCCCGATTTTTCGGGAGGTGTTAGGGGTTCTTATCATGGAAAATATCACACCGCAACATTGGGCTATCATTATAAATCCGAAGTCAGGGAAAAAGAAACTATTCCAGCAACGGAAATATATTTTCATGACCCTTAAGAATGCTGGGATACAATTTGAATACCGGGTGACTAAATTTGCCGGGCATGCCAGTATGATTGCTAAATTATTTGCAGAAAAGAAGTACCAGAACTTTATGGTTGTGGGCGGGGATGGTACCATGAGCGAAGTGATAAATGGCATTTTCAGTGCTGATATTAAAGATACCAACACCTTGAAAATAGCCTTAATCCCGAGGGGAACCGGCAATGACTGGGGACGGTTCTGGGGCCTGACCCGCGATTACAACCACTCCCTGGAGGTATTCCTGAAAGGCAAAATTCAAACCATTGACATTGGGAAGGTGGATTATGAACTGGAAGGCGAGAAACAAACCCATTACTTTATCAACTCTGTGGGGCTGGGACTGGATGCAAAAGTAGTCAACATCACCCACTGGCTGAAACGATATGTGGGAAGCCACTCTTTTTTATATACCGTAGCCTTACTGCTGGCAGTATTTTCCTATCGGGCTACTAAGATCAGGATACGTTCCGCGGATAGAAACCTCGATGAAAGCATGTTTACCATGAACGTAGCCAATGGTTGTTACAGCGGCGGGGGAATGAAGCAAACGCCCAATGCCCTGCCTTACGATGGCTTACTGGACGTGATGATGGCTAAGAAACCAACATTCTTTGATATTATCGGTGGGTTGCGCAGGCTTTTCAATGGGAAACTATTGGAACACCCGGTGATTGTATCATTTCAAACCCGTAGCTTAAAAGTCCAATCCCATAAACATGCCTTAATGGAAGCAGATGGCATTATCGTAAACGGTACTTCACCGTATGTGATCAGCATTATCCCGGAGGCAATACAAATGATTGTGCCGTGAGAACAGAAAACAACCCCTAACCCCTAACCTGGTCAAGTCAGAATTAAGATTAGAATTAAGAATAGAACGCTGATTAACGCTGATTTGGCGGATTAAAAACGGATATGAAAAATACTTCGTATTTTGATTTTAAACCAACCTTGGACAAGTCGGAATGAAAGAGTTAGTAATAAATTATGCAATATTGTGCCAAAAAATACACGAATTTGAGAGATAAGTTACTAAAGGGGGATAAGAAAAACCCCTGATCTTCATCGAGGCCAGGGGTTTTTAATAGGAAACAAAAGTAACTTAGTTCCCCTTTAGGGGCTAGGGGTTCTTATATTGTTCCCCTTTAGTTGTTAGGGGTTCTTACAAATCTCTCCGCCTCATCCAACACGTCCAGTTTACCAACATCCATCATACGAAAATCTACCTGTACAAAGCCCTTAATCATTTGATTACTTAGATTGGATAAATAAAAATCCATGATGGGGAATTTGGGATTAAGGTTATTCATCAACTTAAAGATTTTAGGTGAAAGCATTTGTATCCCTGAAAATGCCAGTTTATTGAAACAAGTTATATCCTGAAAAACAACCGGCTTGGTTTCACCTGTCTTCTCGTTTATCCACCCGCAAAGGCGTTTATCATCATCAAACAACAGATACCTGAACGTATCTCGTTTGCTGACAACTAAAGTAGCCAGGGAACCGGAAGCTAGATGTTCGCTGTACAAGGCTTTTAAATCCAGGTTGGAGAGAATATCCACATTGTGTACCAGGAATGGTTTTCCATCATCAAAGAACCAGGCAGTATTACGCACCCCACCTCCCGTATCCAACAAACAGTCCCGTTCATCGGAGACTTCAATACGGATGTCAAAGTTGTTATTCGCTTTCAGGAAATCAATAATCTGATCCGGGAAATGATGGACATTGACAATGATCTCATTAAAACCGGCAGCTTTTAATTTCAGGATGACATGCTCCAACAGGGGTTTTCCTGCAATGGGTATTAATGCTTTCGGGAGGGTATCGGTAAGCGGTTTGAGGCGTGTGCCCAGACCGGCTGCAAAGATCAAAGCTTTCAAATTGGTTGATTGGTTGATTGGTTAATTGGTTAATTGGTTAATTGGTTAATTGGTTAATTGGTTGATTGAGTTAATTGGTTGATTGGTTGATTGAGTTAATTGAGTTAATTGAGTTAATTGAGTTATGGGTTTTAGAAGAATAAGTAATGGTAAATAGTATATAGTAAATAATTTTAGGAGAATAAGAAATAGTAAATGGTAAATAGTATAATAGTAAATTAATTGGTTAATTCGTTGATTGGTTGATTGGGAGTTGGGGCAGTTGGGTGACTGGTTGATTTACTGGGAAAAAGTTCTTCTTTATTCTGTTCCCGGTGGATGAGTTGTACTTCAACACCAAAAGTAGAGTTCAGATGTTCAGCCATTTTTTGGGCGGAATAGACGGAGCGGTGCTGACCACCTGTACAACCGAAGCTGACCATTAGGTTTGCAAACCCGCGGTCCTTATAGCGCCTGACAGAAGCATCAACCAGTTCGAAGGCATGTTCCAGGAAAGGCAGGATTTCACCATCATCTTCCAGGAACTGAATCACCGATTCGTCCAACCCGGTAAAATGAGCATAACGTTCATATTTACCGGGATTGTTCACAGCCCTGCAATCGAACACATACCCTCCCCCATTACCGGAATCATCCTGTGGTATCCCTTTTTTATAGGAAAAGCTATAGATCTTCACTACCAACGGTTTGCGGACAGAGACCTCCTGAAATTGCTTCAGCTCGGTCATTTGCTTTAGTATCTGAAGCAGGTACGGATATTCTGAAAACTCATTCTTCAGAATGGCTCGCAGGTTTTCGAGTGCAAAAGGTATGCTTTGTAAAAAGTGAGGTTTCTTTTCAAAATAACCCCTGAAACCATAGGCTCCGAGCACCTGAAGAGTCCTGAACAATACGAAATGCTTCAGTTGTTCCCTGAAATCAGCTTCATCAACAGGCATAAATTCCTTCAGTGCATCCAGGTAAGTCTGCAATAATTCTTCACGCAATTCTTTTTTATATTGTGCTTTGGCTTGCCAGACAAAGGAAGCTACATCATAGTAAAGAGGGCCTTTCCTCCCACCCTGAAAATCGATAAAATAAGGTTCATCATCTTTTATCATTACATTCCTGCTCTGGAAATCGCGGTACATAAAAGTATTCGTCTGTGAACGCAAAAGCAATTCCGACAGGCGTGCAAAATCATCTTCCAGGCGGTTCTCCTGAAAATCAAGCCCGGTGGATTTGAGGAAACAGTATTTAAAGTAATTCAAGTCCCACAGTATGGAGCGTTCATTGAATTTGGGTTGAGGATAACAAATTGAGAAATCAAAATCCTGTGCTCCCAATACCTGAATTGCAGGCAACTTTCGCATAGTTTTACGAAGCAGTTCTTTTTCCTGTTCACAGAACACACCTGTTTTGCGACCTTCGGCAATTGCATCAAACAATAAGGTATCACCCAGGTCTTCCTGCACATAGAAACGGCCATCGGGGGTTTGCGACAGAAACTGCGGCACGGGTAATCCCTGGGCATAAAAATGTTTTGCCATTTCAATAAATGCTTTATTTTCTTCTATCGAAGTACCTTCCACCCCAATCAGCGAAGTCTTTTTACTCTCCAACCTGAAATACCTGCGATTTGAACCTGATGCTGACAGTTCCTCTTTCGATAATAATTTTTCGTGTGTAAGTTCCTGAAACAGGTTTTCTAATTCTTGCATGTCAGTATTGTTTTTGGTTTAGAGTAAGGAATTCTAAAATGGCAAAATAAATTTATTAATGCAAAGATACAAACATCATTTTAAAGTTTGGTATGCTGCAAGTAAAAACAATGTTTTGGGTTTATTGTTTCGGATTCATTTTACCGCAATTTCAGGTGTGTAGGTTTCAGGGTTCCTATCTTGTTTTAAGTGATTTTATCAACCTCTTAAGTAATATGAACAATTAAATGTCCTATCTTGAATTAAGAAGAATAGAACGCGGATACACGCAGATTTGGCGGATGGTACATTCTGTTTTACGGAATAATAACGGATCTTATTCCAACAAGTTGGAATCGGTTTTTCTATATTGATCAACTCCAACAAGTTAAAGTTTTAAGTTGATTAGTTATCGCCAATGAACTTAACCCGCAGGTACAGTGCTGCTGCCACCAGGTTATCATTTGAGGTATTATCCAGTGTTACCCGGGGATCGCCTTCCAGGTTATTCTGGTTAAAGGGCCTGAATTGCGATTTGACTCCCAGTGAAAGTGCTTTGTTCAGGTAATATTCCACCGATAAAGCTAACACGGGGAATGAAGATGTCGTAGTGTGAATTGAAGCGCTGAAGGGGGTTGTAGATGCAGTATATTTTGTGGAATAGCCGGCAATACCATATCCGGCAGATCCCTTTACTATAACTCTATAGTCGGTGGAAGAAAAAAACAATCGGTTTAAATTGACTGTAAGATTTAAATCCGCAGCATTTAACTGAGTAGAAAAGGCAGGACCCCTGAGTGGAAAGTAATAGTAATCGACAGAAACTCCAGCGAAAGCTAAAAATGCATATTCAACTGAAACCCCGTAGGCCGGTTGAATGGAAGAATCACCATCGCCATCCAGGCTACTCATGCCATATTCGGCAGTCATCGACCATTTGTAAGTCAAATCCCTCTGAGCGGTAACAGTTACAGCTGTTAGAATCAAGAGTACGATTAGCAGTTTCCTTTTCATGATCAACAGAAATTAATGTCCGGTGATGAAGTGTTATCTTTCATTAGGAAAAAACACTCAAAAACTATAAACAGTAATTTACAAAACGTAGGAAATAAAAATATGTTCGAAGGATTAATTATTTTTGATGCTAAAAAAAGCTGCAGGACATTTCGGTCCAACAGCTTTTAATATTTCAAGTTTAATTAAAGCAAATCAAAAACTGATCAGTCTTTTATACAACGAACAGAAAAACCAGACTGTTTTGCAACGATGTCTTGATAGGTACTGCCACTGCTATAATACATAGTCCTGCTAAATGCCCAACCGACACTTGTTTGGGTTGAAGTCCACCAATAGCCGTTATCAGAATAGAAATTCATGTTCACATCATAGAAAGCTCCCCCATAATGCCTGTATCCTCCGGGTAAAGCATTGAAACCGGATTCATTGGTAGCATTTAAATTCGGGGTTTTCCAGCTCGTCAGTCCTGATTCTTTTAATTTTCCTCCTGCCATTGTACTTCCACCTTCGGCATTAATCAATAGGGACCATTCGGCATCAGTTGCTACATGCCAGCCTACGGGAGCAATATTACGAACATCAGCCACAGCATACCAGTTGTAAAGCTTCCCGTATTTATCTCCTTTTGCAACATCATTATTAAAATTACACCAGGAACCTACGGATAAACTTGACCATGAAACATTTTCAGTTGTATTTACAATGTCCTCATTATTCCGGTATTTTGTTGCCTGTAAATTTTCGGCCATCCAACGTTGAGTTCCAATAAGGACAGTAGAATAATTATTTCCATTGGCATCCTTGCATTCCACAAAATCAAAATTGATAATTTTGTCTCCTGTTGGGATGTCGGTGACAATGGTAGAATAATTCCCGGATATACCTTTGAAAAGCAGCCGGTCACCAGTTGCATATTCCATAGTAACCAGACTTTTTTTTATCTTTTGAAGGGAAGGTTCTTCGTTTACTGCTATTCCCTGGAAAGAGATGTCCGGTTTATTTTCAAGATTGGATTGGTTTATAAATTTTGATTTATACCTGAAGCCATTGCCATTTATAGTCAAAAGAAATAATCCTTTGGGAACAGTCAGCCGGAATGTGGCAACTCCCATTTCCAGATATTGATTAACACAGGCTAATTTTTTTCCATCTGTAGAAAACAAAGCCAATTGTGCCATTCCCTGTTGCGTGGACAAAAAAGACACTTTGGATTGGCCGGTAGCTTTATCAGCAACTAATTTTAGCATTAATTCATCCTGCCTGACTTCATTAACCGGTGTTTTTGAATCTGTCAGGTTCAACGATTCTGCATTTGAGAGAGTTACCAGGGTACCTTTTGTAAGATTCTGAACATTTACACTGCCGACCATTGAACTGGCTCCCGATCCTGTGAAACTGATAGTATAATTAAATGCATTACAATTTTCCTGAACACAAAACAACACATAAACGGTTGAAAGAAGAAACACAATTCTGTAAATTTTTTCCATGATACTGCCTTATTTAAAATGTGTATACTATTTTAAAGTAATTGAATTTCGGATCAATTACTCACTAAACAAATGAAATACAATATTTTAAACATAGAGAATTCCAATATTATATTTCATTGACAAATATACCAAAATATTCAATAAAACAGAATAATACAGATAATATTATTGATTTCTAATGATTAAAATATATCAAACTGATTCATATATGTGAAGTTGGAATAACACATTATCCATCATTTTTTTGTACTTTTGCGGTAATTTGTATTTAAATAAGATTATGAGCATAGAACTGAGTGAACAAGAACAGTTCAGACGACAAAGTCTGGAAGAATTACGCAATTTGGGCATTGATCCCTACCCGGCAGCCCTGTACCCAACCGACGCATTTTCAATAGATATAAAATCCGAATTTAAAGACGAAGAAAGCGGTAAAAACGTGTGTGTCGCCGGTCGTATTATGAGCCGCCGCATTATGGGAAAAGCTTCATTCATTGAATTGCAGGACTCCAAAGGGCGCATTCAGGTGTATGTCAGCCGCGATGATATCAACTCGGAGGCACAACCCGAAATGTATAATACGGTATTCAAAAAACTATTGGACATTGGTGATTTTGTGGGTATTAAAGGATTTACATTTCGTACCCAGACCGGCGAAATAAGCATCCACACCAAGGAATTGACTGTGCTTAGCAAGTCCCTGCGTCCACTCCCGATTGTAAAATACAAAGATGGTGTGGCATTCGATGCATTCGAAGACCCTGAACAACGCTATCGTCAACGCTATGTGGACCTGGTAGTGAACGAAGGCATAAAGGATATATTTATCAAACGCACCAAAGTGTATCAATCCATGCGTGATTATTTCAATTCGCAGGATTATATTGAAGTGGAAACCCCTATCCTTCAATCCATACCGGGTGGCGCAGCTGCACGGCCGTTTACTACCCATCACAATGCACTGGACATGCCGCTGTATTTGCGTGTAGCCGATGAATTGTATTTAAAAAGACTGATTGTAGGTGGATTTGAAGGTGTTTACGAATTCTCCAAGAACTTCCGCAACGAAGGGATGGACCGTACGCACAATCCTGAATTTACTGCCATGGAAATATATGTAGCCTACAAAGACTACAACTGGATGATGACTTTCACCGAAAACATGATCGAAAAGATCTGCCTGGATGTGAACGGTACCAATGAAATAAAGATCGCAGATAAAACAATCAGTTTTAAGACTCCTTTCAAACGGATCACCATGATTGATGCCATCAAGGAATATACCGGCGTTGACATTAACGGAATGGATGAAGTCCAACTGCGTGAGGTGTGCAAGCAATTGCATGTTGACGTCGACGAAACGATGGGAAAAGGTAAAATGATAGATGAGCTATTTGGTGAAAAGTGCGAAGGAAATTATATCCAGCCTACTTTCATTACCGATTATCCCCGTGAGATGAGCCCACTGTGCAAACGCCACCGTGACAATCCGGAACTGACTGAACGTTTTGAGTTGATGGTGAACGGGAAAGAACTGGCAAATGCCTATTCTGAATTGAATGACCCGATCGACCAGTTAGGTCGTTTCCAGGAACAAATGAACCTGAGTGAAAAAGGTGATGACGAAGCCATGTTTATTGATATGGATTTTGTACGTTCACTGGAATATGGCATGCCACCAACCTCCGGGATGGGAATTGGCATGGACCGCCTGGTCATGTTGATGACCGGCCAGGTAGCCATTCAGGAAGTATTGTTCTTTCCTCAAATGAAACCTGAAAAAGCAGACAAAAAAGACAGCAAGGAAAAGTTTGCTGCCCTGGGAATTCCGGAAGAATGGATAGCTGTGGTGCAAAAAGCAGGAATAGTGATGATCGCTGATTTAAAAGGGCTGAACCCGAATAAATTCCACCAGGATATTTGCGGATTAAACAAAAAGAATAAACTGGAATTGGTAAACCCAACGAAGGAAGAAGTGGCAGAGTGGATTGCAAATGCGGAGAAGTAGTTGATTGTTTAATTAAGTTGATTTGTTAATTGGTTAATTGGTTGACTGGTTGACTGGTTGATTGGTTAATTGGTTAATTGGTTAATTGGTTAAGTTAGTTAAGTTAAGTAATTCAAGTAATTAGGTCGTGAAATTAGTCCTATGATTAAGTTTTAATAATTGGATTAAAAACACTTCAGACATTTGACTTTAGATATTTGACTTTTGACTTTAGACATTTCACATTGGACTTTTGACAATAGACATAAAAAAATGAACGAAAAAAGTAAAATTGCTGTTATAGGGGGCGGAAGTTGGGCCACGGCAATTGCTAAAATTACACTGGCCAATGCAGATAGCATCAATTGGTATATGCGCCGTCAGGAACAGATTGATGAGTTCATACGGCTTAGTAAGAATCCATCCTACCTAACGGGTGTAAAATTCGATACTGACAGGATTAATTTTACCAGTGATATAAATAAACTGGTACGTACTTCGGATATTTTGATATTTGCAACGCCTTCTCCTTTTTTAAAGCAACACCTTAAAAAGCTGAAACGGTCGTTGGACAATAAATTTATTGTAACAGCTATCAAAGGGATTGTACCGGATGAAAACCTGATCGTTTCCGATTATTTTGAGCAAATGTACAAGGTACAAAAAGATAATATTGCCGTGTTAGCTGGTCCCTGCCATGCAGAAGAAGTGGCACTCGAAAGACTGTCGTACCTGACCATTGGGTGTACAAACCGGGAGAAAGCACGAACCCTGGCACTACGCTTCAATACGAGCTTTATACGCACCTCTATCAGCGATGATATCATGGGGATAGAATACTCATCGGTCATGAAGAACATATATTCCATTGCAGCCGGTATTTGCCACGGTTTAAAATACGGGGATAATTTTCAGGCTGTGCTGGTATCGAATGCTATACAGGAAATGAACCGGTTTTGCAATGCAGTCAATCCCATGCACCGCGATATCAATGAATCAGCCTACCTGGGTGATTTACTGGTTACAGCTTATTCAAAGTTCAGCCGCAACAGGTTGTTCGGGAGCATGATCGGGAAAGGATATTCCGTTAAAACGGCACAAATAGAAATGGAAATGATAGCCGAAGGGTATTATGCCACCAAATGTATCCATGAAATCAATGAAAACTACCAGGTTAGCATGCCGATAGTGGATTCAATCTTTGAAATCCTTTACAACCGGTGTTCGCCAACCATGGAAATCAGGAAGTTGTCGGAGAGACTGAAATAGAAGGTAGAAAGTAGTGGGTAGTAGGTAGAAAAAAAAAACTTCGAATCTATTAATTTAGAAATTATTAGATAGAAACAAAGTAGTCAATAGACACTAAGAGATAACGAAAGCGTCAAAAAACATCAAATTATTATAATATGCAAAACATTAAACTATCTATCGACAAAGCGTTTGGATTTATATCCGAACAAAATGTAGCCGGATACAAAGCGCAGGTAGCAGCAGCGAATGCAGCTTTGCACAATGGCACCGGAAAAGGGAGTGATTTCCTGGGTTGGTTGAACTTACCGTCGTCCATCGATGAAGCACATTTAACCGACATTGAAAACACGGCTAAAATCCTTCGGGATAATTGTGAAGTGGTTGTAGTTATTGGTATCGGTGGAAGCTATTTGGGAGCAAAAGCAGTGATAGATGCCTTATCAAATAGTTTCGACTGGTTGCAAACAGAACGTAAATCACCGGTTGTGGTCTATGCAGGTCAGAATATTGGCGAAGATTACCTGTACGAACTACAGGAAATGTTGAAAAACAAGAAATTTGGGATTATCTCCATCTCTAAATCGGGAACTACTACCGAACCAGCCTTGGCTTTCCGTTTATTAAAGACACAACTGGAAGACCAGCAAGGAAAAGCAGCAGCCCAAAAACTGATTGTTGCCATTACTGACAAATCACGTGGTGCACTCCGCACACTGGCAACCCAGGAAGGTTACAAGACATTCGTCATTGAAGACAATATCGGAGGACGCTATTCAGTTTTATCACCGGTAGGTTTATTGCCAATAGCTGTTGCAGGTTTTGACGTTCGTCAACTGGTTGCAGGAGCAGTGACTATGGAAACAGTATGCGGATTGGATGCTAAGTTTGAAGAAAACCCTGCCGCACAATATGCAGCTGTACGTAATGAATTGTACAAAAACGGTAAAGGTATTGAGATACTTGTAAATTTTCACCCAAAAATGCATTTCATCGGAGAATGGTGGAAACAGCTATACGGTGAAAGCGAAGGAAAAGAAAACAAAGGCATATTCCCTGCTTCAGTTGATTTCACATCTGACTTGCACTCCATGGGACAATGGATCCAGGAAGGCGAACGTACCATCTTTGAAACTGTGATATCCATCAAAGAATCAAATTACACGAAGATATTCCCTACTTCAGCCGACAACCTTGATGGTTTAAACTTCCTGGCCGGTAAAAGGGTAGATGAAGTAAATAAAATGGCAGAACTGGGAACACAGATTGCACACATTGATGGCGGTGTTCCTAACTTAAAAGTTGAATTACCTAAACTTAACGAGTATTATTTAGGGGAAATGTTGTATTTCTTTGAAAAGGCTTGTGGTATCAGCGGGTATTTGTTGGGTGTTAATCCATTCGACCAACCGGGTGTAGAAGCTTATAAGAAAAATATGTTTGCATTACTTGAGAAACCGGGTTTTGAAGCCGAAACAAAAGCAATCAAAGCACGGATTTAAGATCCGGTCATTCAGACCTATTAGAATAAAAAAAACATCTGCAAAATCATGCAGATGTTTTTTTTATGTGTATTGATTCCTGTCATTGCTTATTTACAGAGAGTGGTTTTGGCAACCGGATAGGAGTTCTTAAGACTACAGACATTGAATTATTCCCATAACTGGAAGAACTACTAAAGTCAGCATCAGAGCTTAGATAAAATGAAATTTTTGCATCACTGCTTGCTTTCTTTGCAACATATCTGAAAGGGAAATAAAGGCTTTGAATTTTGTTTTTAAATACGAATTTACCGTTCGCATAGTCGGAAGCTGAGGCTAAGAATATTGAATCCAGGGAGATCTTAGCGGGAAACAACAACTTCGTGGAACTGGTATCTGACTGGATGACATTACAAACTGAGAGATTATTTGAGAAGCCCCAGAATAACATTCTAAACGTGACTGTATCTCCCACCTGAATAGTATCCAGGCGGATTATACCAGCCACATCAGTCAGGTACCTGTTTAGGGTATCTGTTTTATTAGCAATGGGGCTTGTGACAAACAATATCTGGGGAGTGCTGTTGGAAGATCCGTTCATATCGCAGGAAGTCATGGCAAATGCAATGATTCCTATAAGTATAAATAATCGAGTTTTCATAATTGGAACTAATTTGCTACAAAAATACAAAAATTATACCAAAACTCCCTTACAAACACTAACATATTAAAATAAGAAGTAGAAATACGTAAAATAATCTCCGTATCTTTACTTCCTATAACATCTGTCGGGGTGACAAGACTCGAACCTGCGACCTCTACGTCCCGAACGTAGCGCGCTACCTACTGCGCCACACCCCGCATTAAGAAAGAGCAAAATTACAAAATTTTTCGTTTCACGGGATTAATTACCTCAAAAAAGTAAAAAAAATGAATTAAAAAAATATTTTATTTCATGAACAATAATTCAAACTGCCTGTTTAGGTTGAATATTGGCTATTTCGTATGACAAAAAGAGCCATTTTAACTGACAAAATAAGTATCTTTGCAGAAAATTTTTAACTACATGTTTACAACAGAAATAGAAAAATTTATCAAGACAAATAAATATTCGACCTTTTCCCCAAAGGCGATATTCTTTGATATGGATGGAGTACTTTTCGATTCAATGGGAAGTCATGCCATTGCCTGGGTTGGCGCGTTGAAACAAATGGGGCTTCCCTTCACCGAAGAGGAAGCTTATATGAATGAAGGAAGAACCGGCGCCTCCACCATTGATGAGGTTTTTGTGAAACAACATGGACGTAGTGCCACTGAAGAAGAGAAACAAACCATCTACCGGCTGAAATCAAAATTGTTTGATGCTTTCAAACATCACGAGAAGATTCCTTATGTCACTGAATTATTAAAAAAAATACAGGCACAGGAATTAGAAATATATGTTGTTACCGGCTCGGGTCAACCCAGCCTGATTGATAGTCTGGAAAGCAAGTTCCCGGGCATTTTTAATAAGAATAAAATGGTAACTGCATTTGATGTAAAAATAGGGAAACCTCATCCAGAGCCTTATCTAATGGCATTAAAGAAATCAGGATTATGTCCCTGGGAAGCAGTGGTAATCGAGAACGCCCCGCTAGGTGTAGAATCGGCTTCAAAAGCAGGGATATTTACAATAGCCGTAAACACTGGACCTTTAAATTCATCGATCTTATTGGATAGCGGAGCTAATCTTGTATTTGACAATATGAATGAGTTGTATGAAAAATGGGAAACTTTCAGAAAGAACTGGTATGCAGGCACCAATGAAAAAAGGCATCAAAAGACCAACTAAATTTGTAAACATTACTTTTGGAAATAGTATTTCGTATTCAACTATAATTTTCAAAACCTAAGAAAATAGAAACACATGCAAGTTATCAAATATCCTTCCCGTGAAGAATGGACATCATTGTTAACCCGTCCCTCTTACGATAGTACTTTACTATTTGATTCCGTTCAAAAAGTATTGGACGAAGTTCGAAGCCGTGGAGATAAAGCCATAAAGTATTATACAAAACAATTTGACCAGGTAAGCCTGGAAAGCATAGAAGTAACGAAAGAAGAAATAGCCGAGGCTGAGAAACTGGTATCGGTAAATCTGAAACAGGCAATTGAAATGGCCAGGCGTAATATCTGGAAGTTCCATTCAGAGCAACAACAGGAATTACCTGAAATTCAGACTTCACCGGGCGTGTATTGCTGGCAGAAGGCTATTGCCATTGAAAAAGTAGGTTTGTATGTACCCGGAGGGACAGCACCCCTATTCTCCACTGTTTTAATGCTTGGAATACCCGCCCAGATAGCGGAATGCAATCAGGTTATATTATGCACCCCTCCAAATAAAGAAGGGAAAATACATCCTGCCGTTCTCTATGCTGCAAAAGTAGCGGGTATCCATCGTATTTTTAAAGTCGGAGGATCACAGGCTATCGCAGCCATGGCTTACGGCACCGAAACCGTACCGAAGGTATATAAGATTTTTGGTCCGGGAAACCAATATGTGACAGCTGCCAAACAATTGGTATCCTTGCGTGATGTAGCCATAGATATGCCTGCCGGTCCATCGGAAGTTGAAGTAATAGCCGATGAGACATCCAATCCAGCCTATATTGCAGCAGATCTGCTTTCACAAGCTGAACATGGAGTGGACAGCCAGGTCATACTATTGACTGTCAGTGAGAAAATTATCGAACCTGTCCTTGAGCAAATTGAAATACAACTGGAACAACTGCCAAGAAAAGAACTGGCACGAAAAGCGTTGGAAAACAGTAAAATAATTTTACTCAAAACGCTGGAAGAAGCAGTGGAAATGACGAATGAGTATGCACCTGAGCACCTGATAATATCCACTCGTTTCTACATGGGTGTTGCAGCCAATATCATCAATGCCGGATCTGTCTTTCTGGGCAACTATACCCCGGAAAGCGCCGGAGATTATGCTTCGGGAACAAATCATACTTTACCAACCAATGGGTATGCCAAAGCTTATAATGGAGTGAATCTGGATAGCTTTATCCGGAAAGTAACATTTCAACAGATCACTCAGGAAGGCCTGACCAACTTAAGCAATGCCATCATATTAATGGCTGAAAGTGAAGATTTGCAGGCTCATAGCAATGCGGTAAAAATAAGATTAATTGAAGAAAAAGAAGTAGAAGAAAGATTTAGCAGCCATAGAAGATAGTAGGTAATGGGTAGTAGGTAGTAGGTAGAAAGTAGTATTGCTAACAACCAGCAAACCTATAGGGGGATGAGACCGATAATAACAAGTTTTCAAATAACACGAAGAAAAGATATGGACATACAAAAATTATTACGCGAGAATATACGTCAGTTGCACCCTTACTCATGCGCCCGTGATGAATTCAAAGGGGAAGCATCGGTATACCTGGATGCGAATGAGAATCCATACAATGCACCCTATAACCGCTATCCCGACCCGCTGCAATGGGAAGTCAAGGAACAGATTTCAAAAGTAAAAAACGTTCCGGCAGAAAATATATTCCTGGGTAACGGAAGCGATGAACCTATTGATTTATTGTTTCGGGCGTTTTGTGAACCAAGGCTTGATAATGTGGTTGCCATTGAACCTACTTATGGCATGTATAAAGTAAGTGCTGCCATTAATGATGTGGAATACCGCAAAGTGTTGTTGGATGAGAATTTCCAGTTCTCCGCCGAAAAACTATTGGCTGCAACGAACCTGTATACTAAAATAATATGGCTATGCTCTCCCAATAATCCAACGGGTAATAGCTTAGATCGCAATGAGATAGTAAAGCTGTTGAATTCGTTTGAAGGTATCGTAGTTTTGGATGAAGCTTATATTGACTTTGCTACTGATGGCAGTTTTTCTGAGCAACTCTCGAAATACCCGAATTTAGTTATCCTTCAAACATTCTCAAAAGCCTGGGGAAATGCAGCAATACGACTGGGCATGGCATTTGCCTCGCTGGAAATCATTGCAATACTGAATAAAATAAAATACCCTTACAATATCAATATCCTGACTCAAAAGCATATACTTACATCCCTTAAAAATGCTAACCAGGTAAAAACATGGGTAAAAACCATACTGACAGAAAGGACTGTATTAATCGACTCACTACAAAAGCTTTCACTGGTGCAACATGTTTATGCAACAGATGCGAATTTTGTTTTGGTAAAAGTAGCAAATGCCAATGCCACTTATCAGTATCTGGTTGATAAAAGCATTATCGTACGTAACCGGAATACAGTCACCTTATGCAATGACTGCTTACGCATAACAGTAGGAACACCAGAGGAGAATAAAACCTTGCTTGAAGAATTGAAGAAACTATGAGTTCCTGTAAATTTAAGATAAAGTTTAAATTTACTGTATTAGGATTAGCTTTTCTTCCTTTAGTTACTTTTGCATCTCACAAAGTGTATGTGATCCATGGGTATGGAGGTTTTGCCCTTCAAATGGAAAAGATCAATAAGGGTCTTATGAAGAATGGTTATATCACTGAAAATCACACTTACTTAAGTTTATCAGAAGATCTGGACAGTCTTGGCCACGACCTTTACAAAAAAGTAAAAGAAGAAAACTTTGATACGGTTTCATTTGTAACCCATTCCATGGGAGCATTGGTTGTTCGTTCCATGCATCAGTATCTGTCACCCACAGAACATTTTCCTTATATATTCCGGATTGTAATGTTAGCTCCGCCCAATAAAGGAACAGAACTGGCTAACGGGTTATCAAATCCGGCATTAAAATATATTCTAGGGACTAATGTAGAGCATATGCGGACCGATTCAAATTCATACGCTAACAGATTACCAGTCCCAACCTGTGAGACCGGGATCATTGCCGGGATAAAAGGCACCAGGCCGTGGTTTAATCCATTCATGAAAGAAGATAATGATGGGGTTGTATCCCTGAGCTTAACCAAACTTGGAAATGAAAAAGAGCTGGTGATCATTAATTCAACACATGCCCTAATGACACAACAGAATAAAGTTATTAAACTGATAATTTATTTTATGAAGACTGGTTCATTCAAAAATTACAAGTCTAAATAAATACAGTCCTGAACAACTCATATCAAACAGAAAAAATCAAAATCTGATTTTTTGTTGCCTGCAATTGACATATTAACTAATTGTAGTATATTTACACACTAAAAACGTGACAGCATTTACTCCTGTCATCCAACATTTTAAACAGAATAAACGAATATGATCATCGTAAACAATTTTAATGAATTAGAACAGTACGTTGGGAAAGAATTAGGCGTATCGGATTACATCACCATTTCGCAAGCACAAATTAACCTGTTTGCTGATGCAACACTTGATCACCAATGGATACATGTGGATACGGAACGAGCAAAAACAGAAAGCCCATATAAAACTACAATAGCTCATGGTTATCTGAACTTATCGGTTTTACC
Source organism: Paludibacter sp. (assembly GCA_028710415.1). Classification (GTDB taxonomy): domain Bacteria; phylum Bacteroidota; class Bacteroidia; order Bacteroidales; family Paludibacteraceae; genus Paludibacter. Next base: position 30,643 of record JAQTUE010000034.1, read on the forward strand.
TCATTTATGGGAACAGATTGTTGAAGTCAGGAACTCGAAACTAACTGTGAATTATGGAATTGAAAAGCTGCGATTCAACCAACCGGTATTGGTGGATAGTGAGGTCAGGTTGCGTGCCAGCCTTCGCTCCATCATTAACCTGAGGGGTACCACCAAAGCTGAAATACAGGTATCCATGGAAATTAAAGACAATAGGAAAACCGCGTTGGATGCAACCATTGTATTCCTATATCATTTTAATTCATAAAACTTTATCCATACTATTCTAATTGCGTATCAAAGCGGTTAAAAACATTTCTTCCAATCATCAATACCGATATTCGCCCGGTGTTTGTAAAAAAGATCAAAAGGATTCAAGAACAATAATATTTCCTGCATTGTTTTACTGTGATTAATAGTTTATCACTTTTTTTCAAAGTATTCATTATTCTAACATTCATCTTTATGCTTTACAGAAGATTAGGAAAAACAGATATACAGTTACCCTCCATCGGGTTAGGCTGTATGGGAATGAGTCATGGATATGGCGAACCCAACGATGAAGAGTCTATCGCCACATTGGAAAAAGCTATTGAAATTGGTGTAACATTTTGGGACACAGCTGATATTTATGGAGCCGGGAAGAATGAAGAACTGATTGCAAAAGTTTTAAAACCAAACCGGGATAAGATATTCCTGGCTACTAAGTTTGGATTTATACCCGGTGTTGAAAACAAATACGCCTTTGGTTTTGATGCTTCTCCAAAATACATGAAGACTGCAGTGGAAAACAGCCTGAGACGCCTGCAAACAGATGTAATTGACTTATATTATGCCCACCGTATTGATCCAAATGTTCCTGTTGAAGAAACTGTAGGTGCCATGGCTGACCTTGTGAAAGAAGGGAAAGTTCGTTTTCTTGGGTTATCGGAAGTTTCAGCCAATACCCTTAAACGTGCTTGTGCGGTTCATCCCATTTCAGCCCTCCAAAGTGAATACTCATTGTTAACCAGGGATGTTGAGAAGGAAATTCTTCCAGTTTGTCTTGAACTGGGTGTTACCTTTGTTCCGTTTAGTCCGCTTGCACGTGGATTAATGACCAACACACTGGATATAAGCAAATTGAAAGACGGAGATTTCCGTAAGACATTGCCGCGTTACCAACAGGAACACGAGCAAAACAACACTTTACTAGCACAGGGTTTTGCAATGATTGCAAAAAGGAAGTATTGCACCCCTTCACAATTGGCATTAGCCTGGGTACTGGCACAGGGTGAACACATCATTCCTATTCCCGGCACTAAACGGCGAACCTATTTAATTGAAAATGTAGGTGCAATTGGCATGGTACTTACCAATCATGACCTGGCAGAAATAGATGAATTGCTTGCAAAATATCCCAACATAGGGGAACGCTATAACGCGAACAGTAATAAATTGGTCGATAAAAATTAAGTATAGTAAAACCCATTTATTTTAAAACCAATCAAATACGCCTACTTTATAAGACAGGCATAAAAATGGTATGTTTTACAACTATGTTGTCATCATTAACATCCTTTAATTAATAATTATACAACTATGTTTTTTGTAATTAGAATATAGTTGTATTTTTACAGCATATTAGTTGTTTTGAATTTATTTTGAAAAACATAAAAATTATTTGATATGAGCCACTTACTTTTTTTAGATTCACCTGTTATCATTGTCATTGCTTTAATCTTTTTGCTATTATTCGGTGGAAAAAAAATTCCTGAACTGATGAAAGGATTGGGAAAAGGAATTAAAAGTTTCAAAGAAGGAATGAATGAAGTTGAAAATGAAATAAAAGATGCAACTACTGATACCAAAAAAGAAGCACACAAAGACACTAAAGATGACAAATTAGATTCAGCTAAATAAGCATGAATAAGTCTACTGATAGTGAAAAATCGTTTTGGGATCATCTGGATGATTTAAGATCAACCTTGTTTCGGATTGCAGGATTTGTCGGAGTAACTTCCCTCGTCTTTTTTGCATTCATGAGAGGGATTTTCGACAATGTAATTCTTGCACCTTCCAGAAACGATTTTTTTCTTTATCAATGGATACACGGGGCAAACAAAAAAATGCCTTACTTTCCTGATTTCATTTCAGGTGCATTTAATGTGAAAGTAATCAACATTAATCTTGCATCGCAGTTCATGGTTCACCTGACATCATCATTGTGGTTTGCCCTGGTATTCAGTTTCCCATTTGTAATATACCAACTTTTTCTATTTGTCAGACCTGCGCTGTACGACAATGAGAAAAAAAATGCAGGCAAAGTTTTTTTCTTTGGAAATGTATTATTCTATATGGGGGTTGCTATCGGCTATTTCTTCCTGTTCCCTTTGACTTTAAGATACCTGGCAGGTTACCAGCTCAGCAAATTCATTGAACAGAGCGTCTCACTGGATTCGTATATGAATACTTTTTTGATGGTTTGTTTTTTTATGGGATTAGTATTTGAGCTGCCAATAGTAGCCTGGTTTCTATCCCAGATTGGAATTTTACATCGGGAATTCTTCAATAAATTCCGTAAGCATGCTTTCTTTTCATTGTTTGTAATTGTGGCTATATTTTCTCCAACCGGTGATCCATTTACAATAATGTTATTCTTTATTCCTATCTATGCCCTTTGGGAACTCAGTGCATTAGTTGTAAAACGGGAAGTTATTGAAATTGAAGAAGATTAATTCAGAAACCATATTAAAAATATCAGTTTTAATTTCAGGCAACCTGGTATAACTTATCTCCTTTTCTGCTTTACTTAAAACAGGAATTATTAAACTTTACACCCCTAAACAGTTTAAAGAAAATTATTGCGCTCTAAAATTTGTGAAGAAATAAATTTCAACTAAATTTGTACTCAATAATATTCAACTTTGAATTAAATAAAATAGTTCAATCGTTTATAAATCTAATTTACAATGAAACGAAGAGATTTTTTCAAATCAGCAGCTATCGTTGGGATGGCCTCATTCTTTAAAACCAATGCATTTGGTTCTGTACTATCAGGAAAAGAAATGGCTGTTCATTCAGAACCTGATCTGGTGGCAGTGATGGGGGGTGAACCTGAAGTGATGCTTCTTAGGGCACTCAAAGAATTGGGTGGCATTAAGAACTTTGTAAAGAAAGGACAAAAGGTTGTTATTAAACCAAATATCGGTTGGGATAGGAAACCTGAACTGGCTGCAAATACAAATCCTGCCCTGGTAGGTGCTTTAGTAAAGCTTTGCAAAGGGGCTGGTGCTTCCGAAGTGATTGTATTTGATCATACATGTCACGATTGGAAAAAAAGTTATACGAACAGTGGCATTGAAAAAGCGGTAATGGCAGCCGGCGGTAAAATGGTTCCTGCCAATGATGAATCTTATTATCAGGAAGTAGACTTGCCACGTGGTGTAAATTTAAAGAAAGCAAAGATTCATAAAGCCCTGCTGGAATGTGATGTATGGTTTAATGTACCGATATTGAAACACCACGGTGGAGCAAAAAACACTATCTCCATGAAGAATCTGATGGGGATTGTCTGGGACAGAAGCTTTTTCCATAGCCATGATTTACATCAATGTATAGCCGATGCGGCTACATTTCACAAAAAACCTGCACTGAATATTGTAGATGCTTACCGGATCATGAAATCAAATGGCCCTCAAGGCAAATCTGAATCGGATGTTGTAATGCTTAAATCACTGCTCGTATCACATGATTTTGTTGCTGTGGATACAGCCGCAATGAAATTGTTTTCACAGGTCCAGCCTACCGATTTAAATGATGTCAGATATATTGCATTGGCCGAGAAACTGAGAGTTGGTACTCAAAACCTAGAAAAACTGAACGTAAAACGGATAAAACTTTAACAGTTTAATGAGATTGGTTTTTAACTTTAATATTTACGACTAAGCAGTTCTCAATGAAATTTCTCAGAAATATACGTATCGTTTTATCTGTATTATTCTTTCTTCCCATTTTTCTATTCTTTATTGATTTTACAGGTAAATTGCCGTTGCAGTTCCACCAGTTGCTCAGTATCCAGTGGATTCCGGCTTTGCTTTCTATGAATTTAGTAATTCTTGGAATCCTGCTATTATTGAGTTTATTATTCGGAAGGATTTACTGTTCCACCATTTGCCCGTTAGGAGTATTACAGGATGTTCTGACCTGGAAGTCACGTTTCTTTCGCAAAAAAAGGAAGAAAATCAGGTATGAATATACTGCTCCTAAGAATATACTAAGATATTCTATTCTGGCACTTACAGTCATTGTATTTATATTTGGGAGTTCCGTTCTGGTAATGCTTCTTGATCCATACAGCACTTTTGGTCGTATTACTTCGCAGCTGTTCCGTCCACTGGCAATCTGGGGAAACAACTTCTTGGCCTATGTATTGAGTGCTATGGGGAATTACACTTTTTACAAAGTGGAACAGGTTAGTTTTGTACCGCTGGCTTTTGGAATAGCCATGTTGTTCTTCTTTTTGATAACCCAAATGTCATGGTTAAAAGGCAGGTCCTATTGTAATACTATTTGCCCGGTAGGTACTTCCCTTGGATTGCTCTCAAAATTCTCTTTCTTTCATATATCTGTCGAAGAATCTACTTGTACCCATTGCGGGGCCTGCGAAAAACAATGTAAATCACAATGTATTGACTGCAAATCCATGTCAGTGGATGATTCACGGTGTGTCAGTTGTTTTAACTGCCTGTCTTCCTGTAAAAACGGATCATTAAAGTTCAAAGCACGCTATAAAGGTAAGTTAATTGAACAGCCTAAACCTGTTGAACAAAAAGTCAATAACAGTCGCCGGACATTCTTACTGGCATCTGGGGCAGCCATTGCATCAGTCGCTTTTGCTAAAACAAATAAAATCATTGGGAAAAATGACTCCATTCTTTCCCGGAAACCGATTATGCCTCCCGGAGCAAATACTATTGAACATTTTAGTGCACATTGTACCGGTTGCCAGTTATGCGTCACCAAATGTCCCATGCAAGTGCTGAAACCTGCTGCCTTGCAATATGGCATCTTAGGGATCACTCAACCTCATCTTTCTTTCTCCACCCATGTATTTTGTACTTACGACTGCAACATTTGTTCCAATGTTTGTCCTACTGGTGCCTTACAGCCACTTGTCATGGAAGAAAAGAAACTGGTGCAGATTGGAATAGCAAACTTCCGTAAAGACATGTGTGTGGTATTTACGAAAGAGGAAGACTGTGGAGCTTGTTCCGAACATTGCCCGACACAGGCAGTCCATATGATTGATTATAAAAAGGGCCTGACTATCCCTGAAGTAACAAAGGATTTGTGCATTGGGTGTGGTGCCTGTGAGTCCATTTGTCCGGTACGTCCTTATCAGGCAATCTATGTAGAAGGATCAACAAAACAAGATAGAGCAAAAAAACCTGCCGAAGCTAAGAAGTTCAACAAAAAAGTGGATGATTTCGGATTTTAATAAATTAGTGCAAATATTATTTCAGATCAATATTTTGAGATAACATTTTGTCTTATACTTATTATTATTTTGGTTGGATCAATCCTTGGAATGTGATTTGAAAAAGGCTTTAGGATTAAGTTCGCCGATCAAATCTATTGACAGGCATAAAAATTTATTCGATATCCTCTTTCTTATCCTGTTTTTTATAGATACTTAGTATTAAAAGAATGAATGACCTTAACTTTTGAATTTAAGGTTTGCCATTGATTGACGAAAAAAAGCTATCTTTGCAATGCAAACTTTAAATGCATCGCATGCTTGAAATTATAATAAAAGGAGTATTGATAGGACTTTGTATTTCAGTACCATTAGGTCCTATTGGTATGCTTACCATCCAACGTACCCTGAACAGGGGTCAAAAACATGGTATTGCCACCGGGTTAGGTGCAACTACTTCTGATTTAATATACACTATTATTACTTTGTTTTTTTTAAGCTTTGTACTTGATTTCATTGAAGTACATCGCTTTGTAATTGAATTGGTGGGTAGTCTCGTTGTTGGATTCTTTGGATGGTACATTTACAAAAGCAACCCTGCAACTCAACCAAAACCAAATGAAACAGTAAAACACAGCTTACTGGGTGATTTCATAACTTCATTTGGGTTAACCTTCTCAAACCCTTTAGTCCTATTTGTACTTATTGCTCTTTTTGCCAGGTTTCAATTTATTGGGAACAAAACTACCTTATTTATAACTATTTGTGGTATCTTATCAATATTAGGTGGAGCATTATTATGGTGGAATTTGCTAACAATCCTTGTCAGCAAATTCAAAAACAAGCTGAACATGAGAGAACTGAAATTAATCAATCAGGTAACCGGCTTTATAATCTTATTAATAGGCGCAGTAGGATTAGTCTTAACCCTGATACGATAAAAGCCAACTCATTATCACAACGAGCTGGCTCTCATTTAATCAAAATGATTAACAAACAAAATTTCAGTAAGATTATATATTAAGAAACTGGTTCTGCTGACTTTTCAACACTCCCAAATGTATTCATCATCTTTCCATTCATCGAAAAGGTATGCATCATTTCTTCTTTAGTCATTTTTCCTGTTATCCAGATCAAACTGAACTCTCCCTTCTCTTTTGTTACAATAAGCATATCGGCATTATCTTTTCCAGTGAACCGATAATAGATATGTACCCTTTCACCTTTGTCACGTGCTTCAACGGCTGTTTCAAAGTTTCCTTTCTCAACCACCTGATCCAGTTCACTAACAACAGATTTCATGAGTGTTGAATTCGCGTCCGCATTTAAAGTCAAAATCTTTACGGATTTCATTTTTGACATCATCTCGTTGTTATCTTTTTTATTTCCACCAAAGGCATGTCCAATATTCATCATACCCTTCCCCACCGATACATACTCGAATCGTTCATCATTACCGTATTTATCAAAGAATGATTGAAGGGTTTGTGCCTGACTTGCTGCAACCAGTAAGAATACAGCAAGTAATGTCATAATCTTTTTCATAATCGTATTTATTTAATTTTTAATTTGTTCTTTATCTCATTCATTTTAGTCCTGATATCCCGTACATTCTGCAATGGCTCAATATCCTGCCTTACTTTATTAAAACTCTTCATCGGCTCCATACTTCTGGCGAGGATATTATTGACTTTATTTAGTTTTTTCTCGGTATATTTTTGTACAAACTCCTGGTTGTCAATTATTTTTCCATCTATCCGGGCAAAGTTATCTGAAGTTTGAGGGAACTGTATCCACACCAGCAATAGTAAAGTTGCTGCAATTGCCGTGTAAGCAAAAGTCTGAATCCAGATTCGTTTTATTTTCCGCTGCACCGGTATAACTTTTACTAATGGCGCTTTTGCAGTTTCGTTCAATTCCATTTTGAACTCTTCAAACAAGGCCCTGTACACCTCATGCTCCGAAGCAACATTCCCTTCTGAAAAGTATTTCTTCAACTCTTTTTCTTCCGAGAGTGAAGTTTCACCCCGAAAGTATTTTTCTAATAATTCATTCATCATTTCCATATTGTTTCCTCCACTCTTTTTTGTTCATTTAAAATTTGTTCCCTGATCTTTTGACGTGCCCTGGATAAATTTACACTGACTGCATTTTCGGTCAGGGACGTTACATAGGCTATTTCTGAGATCTCCATTTCTTCTACATCACGCATTCTGATAATGGTACGTTGCAATTCCGGCAGATTATCTATCATTCCCTTTATTCGGGATGCTAAGTCAGTCCTTTCTACCTGTTGGTATGGATTAGGCTCAATATATTCCAACTCAACTGGCAATTCATCTTCATCCCTGTTTTGCCTGATGGTATCCAGGCACAAATTTCGCATGGACCGCATTGCAAAAGCCTGCATATTTTCAACTTCATCCAGCGTATCCCGTTTCTCCCACAATTTCAATATCAATTCCTGAACAGCATCCTGTGCTGCATCTACATTCCGTAAGATCGATTTTGCAAATCGAAATAGTTTATCGGAATGATTCAGAATTTGGGTATTAAATTGAGTTGATTCCATACACTTATAATGACGCAAGAAAGTTGAATATCTTACATCAGACATTCAACTTTTTTCAATAAATAATTCGTAAAGAATAAAATTTACAACACTTGATGATTTATATATTTCTATATCAATCGTTTAATTATGCGTAATTTATGAGTATATTCTCCTGTTTGTGAAGAAATAATTCCATTGGAGTCTATAGAATCTATTTTCACCCACCCGGATGCATGGATTATTCCCTGGGAATTAAGTAATATCCCGACATGGATGATTCTTCCAAAAGAATTTTCGAAGAATGCCAGATCACCTGCAATAGCTTCCGAAAGGAAATCAATAGTCTCACCCTGATCTACCTGTTCGGAGGCATCCCGGTCAAGTTGTATGCCGCACATAGCAAATACAACCTGAACCAGCCCGGAACAATCAATGCCCATAACACTTTTACCGCCCCAAAGGTAAGGGGCATTTAAATACTGCTGTGCCAACTCAATCAGCTTAGGACCGGTTGCATCACTTTGGGCAGCCACCTGTGAAGATTCAAACAAATAGGTATCTTTACCAACAATGCATTCTCCGGGCTTTTCTGAACGAATAATACTTCCTCCGGGAAGATAAACATTTTTAGTTGTTGCAGCATTTATAAAGGACAATACGGGCACCTGAACTATTTGTTTTGGAGTTTTATCAATACTTTCCTCTTCTGTTGCCGAAAGTATCAATACCATTTTACGATCGACCCACCCTCTGTAGTTATCATTCTGATTAAGGACAAATAACCAACGCTCCCTGGTTTCAAGGATTTCAACTCGTTCCCCAAATAGTAGCTGGGAATATAATTCACTTCGTTCATTATCACTTTCGCGAAGTGGCACAAGTGGAAGGGTTATGATTGCGTTCATAATGCTGAATTTACAGTATAAAGTGGGTATAGTAAACGGATAACTATTAATTTTCCTACAAAAATAACGAAAGTTTAAAGATAATGTCTCTATTAAGTAATTTTTTCGTAATTTTCGGCGCTTTTCGTTTTAAACAGTTGTTTTATCTCACTTACGAAGGAATATGAAACTAAATATTACTCAACCACGATTTCAAAATATCACTAAAATAGGATTATTTATATTCCTGGTATTTTTAATCGTCCTGCTTTATCCTTCCGGGGATAAGTTTAAATATCAATTTGAAATAGGCAAACCATGGTCCTATGAATTAATCACTGCCTCGTTTGATTTTCCTATCTATAAAAGCGACCAGCAGATAGCAAAGGAAAAGGAAGAAATACTAAAAGATTATACACCCTATTTCAAACTGGATACTTCAGTCATGAAATGGCAAATCAGTAAGCTGCTATCAGACTTACAACGAAAAGGGGAATCTTCACCCCGCATTCCAAATTATATTAAAACCAAGTTCAACACTATTTATTCCACAGGGATCATTTCTGTTGACGATTATAATAAGTTACTGGTTGATAAAAAGGTAAACATTTCCTGCATATTGCCTAACCGGGTAACCCATATAATTCCAATTGGCAATATCTATACTCCACGGAAAGCATACGAAGAGATAATAAAGGATGCCCCTATATCGCTCAAATCATACGATATAAACATGTACCTGTCCGAAAACATGAAATTCGACAGCATCACATCAGAGATATCCAAAGCTGACATGTTGAAAAATCTTTCGCTTACCTCCGGAATGATCCAGTCGGGTGAACGGATTATTGACCGTGGTGAAATTGTGACTCCCAGCAATTACCTGGTATTGAGGTCGCTCAAGATTGAATCGGAAAAGCGTAAAACATCACTCCAACAATCGTCCATTGTGGTCATTGGCGAGATTGTTATGATACTTGGATTGATCACTTTGTTGTTTTTGTACATCTATCTTTTCCGTCCCCGTATCTATGAAAGCATGAGCAATATCATCTTCATTTTGATGATGACCCTCATTGTGGTAGCCCTCGCATCTTTTACAATTCATTTCCCGGCCTTAAGTTACTACATGGTTCCTTTTGCGTTGCTGCCAATTATTGTCAGGGTTTTCTTTGATGCCCGTACGGCTCTTTTTGCGCATATTATCACTGTATTGATCATTTCGTTTATGGTGGATAATGCCTTCCAGTTTATACTCCTTCAAATTACCATTGGCATGGTGGCTGTATCCAGTTTGAAGGATATGTCACAACGGTCGCAATTAGCACAATCCGCCCTCTATATTTTCCTGAGTTATGTCGTGATGTACCTGGCATTCGAATGTATTTCCGAAGGGGATATAAACCGTATTAACTGGCAGCACATCATCTATTTCGCTATCAGCAGTGTATTCCTGTTATTTGCCTATGTCCTGATTTACCTGTTCGAGAAAATCTTTAATCTTATATCCAGTGTTACATTGGTGGAACTAACCAATATAAACAGCGATCTGATGATCCAGTTTTCTGAATTAGCTCCGGGTACCTTTCAACATTCCATGCAGGTATCCAACCTGGCAACCGAAGCTGCTAAAAAGATCAATGCAAATAGCTTGTTGGTACGTACCGGTGCCCTTTACCACGATATTGGTAAAATCAAACACCCCGAATGCTTTATCGAGAATCAAATGGGAGGTAAGAATCCCCTCACTGAAATAGATTTTGAAGATGCCTCAAAAATCATCATCAACCATGTGGCAGATGGCATTGAGATCGCGAAGAAGAACCATTTGCCGGAACAAATCATTAATTTCATAACAACACACCACGGTTATGGGAAAACAAAGTATTTCTATAATTCATTCATTAATGCTAATCCCGGTGTCAAACCAAATGATGAGGTATTTACCTATCCCGGGCCGCTTCCTAACAATAAAGAAACTGCCATACTCATGATGGCTGATGCCGTGGAAGCCCGTTCACGAAGCCTCAGTGAATATACCGAAGCCAGCATCGACCAAATGGTCGAGGATATGATTGATGGCCAGATTGCGGAAGGTGAATTTAAAGATGCTCCTATTACCTTCAGGGATGTGGAATTAGTAAAGTCTGTATTTAAAGAAAAAATTAAAAACATTTACCATAACCGTATTAAATATCCGGAAGTAAAGAAATAAAGGCTCAGTCATAAAGGAGTTATCGGAATTAAAAAATCTCTAGAACGAATATTCGTTCTAGAGATTTTTTCTTATACTCAACATATGTTTATACTTCTGTAGATCGAACAAATTAATCTGAAAGAATAAATTACAAAACGCTAATAATTTGCGTATTATATCTTGATTCTTGGTTCTTGACTCTTGAATTCTATTCAATTAATCCTCACTGTAATCTTTTTAGCAATTCTCAATGCGGTTGTCAGCGTACTTAAATCATACGTCAGGCTGCCATCTGCTCCCGAATAATGGCTGTATCCGATTGCCTTCATCACATACTGGGGTTTCAGGTTATTCGTATCAAAATCAATTGAATAAACCACGGCCGGCTGGCTTGATGTTTTGTACTCTATATCAGTTGGATACTTGTCGTTTGTCCAATAATTATTCCAGTCCCAGCATTGGTTTATCTCCAGCATGACTTTGTATTTTCCATTCAGGGGCTTTCCTGTTTTTGTATGAAGTATAAACGATGCTGCAGGAGTGGCGCCCGTATATGCATCAAGTATCGGGTGTTTCTTTGAAGGATTATAACCTCCATATTCATTCACCACATTCCGCTGGTGCGCCCAATAAGGAAGGGCTGCCGGTCGTTGTATTTCACCTTCCATCCACTTTCCGTTAGACCGTGTGGCATGCTTAAAGACCCCTTTCCCTATACTTTCCGAGACATACAGTGTCTGGATATAATTGCCGGTCTCATCAGCCAGCCAAATTGCCATCAGGGGATGATTATGATCTTTTCCTTTCTCAAACTGAATTGTGATGGGGGTTCCTGCATTCACTTCCCCATAATTTTCCTCCGAAAACACTTCCTTTTTCTTTTGTGCCGGACTGGTTACCGACAAAACTAAAATTGCTGTCAGTACGATGTTTGTTTTCATGATCTTTTTCATGGATGGTTGATCTTATATTTTTATGATAATGCCAATTGTTGGTAAAATTGTACCTGCAAAATTATCAATCGTTCTCAATACATAGTTCGATGGGTTAGCCGGATCAGTTTTTGGAGTGTATATCAGGTTTCCATTTCCATCGGAGGTCGGCGTACTTGTTAAGTTGGTATAAATCGGTGCACCCTGTGTTTTAAAATTATATGCATTTTGTATATCGGTATAAAGGTTCAACACCCATTTTTTGAAATAGAATTCCTTGTCTATGCGCACATCCAATTGATGGGTATTGGCCCTGCGCAATGAATTAAATTTTGAATAATCTAACAAGGGTTGTTTGCTGATGTCCCACACTGCTTTGTTTGAAGAGATTGCCAGGATAGGTGTATAGGGAGCACCTCCTATAAATCGCCATCGTACTGCTACATTCCAGTTTTGTCTGAATTTATAACTGCCTATCAGATTGAACATGTGTCTGGTATCCCACGATGATGGCAGGTAAATGCCTGCAGCATCGGTAAATTCACTCCGGAAATAAGTGTAGGTAGCTGTCAGATTCATCTTTTTCATCTCCATGATCTTATACAACACTTCTATTCCATAGGCACGCCCTTTGCCGGTAGAAGTAATTTGTTCATCACCCACTTCCCCAAAGTTGGTTCCTTTGCTGGCAATGCTCAGGCCATCGGCTACCGACAATGGATAGAAATCATATTGTTTGTAAAAACCTTCCACAGTCATGCGCATAAATTCCATAGGGCGGTATTCAATCCCTGCAATAGCCTGATTGGAAACCGTATAGCGCAGGTTTTCATTCTGGTTTACTAATACTCCGGTTGCATCCCTGAACCCAAGGGTAGTATAGGCAGGTTGTTGCGCATACCGTCCGACGTTACCATTTAAGGTAAATTTAGTCGATACGGCATAGGATATCGAGAAGCGGGGTGAAAACTGATTCAGCGGGTTCATCATATTTTGATTATAGTTGATCCCTGCAAAATTTACTCCCAATGATAGTTTCAGTAAGTCGTCGAAATACTCTTTCGAAGCCTGAACAAAGGCCTGATAGCCAAAAAGCCCGAGTTGAGTAGTATAAACCAGGTTACTGACAGTACTGTTTAAAAACAATTGGCGGGAAGTAAAGTTAGTGTAACGAGAATATTTAACCCCGGCACCAAAACTAAGTTTTACCGGTAAATCTGGGTAATTGCGTTCGAAACGCAACTTATTCTCTGCTTCATCCGACTTATAATCAGAAGTCTTAGTACTGTCAACATTATTGTCTTTGTATTTGAAATTCGTATTCCGAAGCATGTTCCGGCTGGCAACCCAGGTATCGTAATGGGTATCGGCAAAATGTTTGTACACCACCCCGACCGTATAATTCCACTGCTTGTAGGTAGGTAAATAAGATAAAAGATAAGTCTGGCTTTCGGTAGGATTCTTGATGCCCAGGTTCAGTGCATCGTCATCTATAGCCCCGATACCCATAAAGGTTATTTCATTCTTATCATCAATCCGGGTCTTGAGTTTGACCTGAAAATCATTGTATGTTGGCAGGAAAGGCAATCCAATGGCTGCAAACAGGAATTGAAGGTACGATTGCCTTGCCGAAACTATAAAGGTCGAATTGCCACCTATGGGTCCATCGAGTGTCAGGGCTGCGTCGGAGGCTCCTACCGATAGTTTTGTATGCAAACGGTCCTTACTCCCATCTTTTTGTTTAATATCCATGACGGAGCTTAATGCATTGCCTTTGCTTGCCGGAAAAGCACCTGTGTAAAAATCTATATCTTTTACGAAATCAGGATTGATCACCCCCACCGTCCCACCCGAAGAACCCTGTGTAGCGAAATGGTTAATGACCGGTATTTCAATTCCATCGAGGTAAAATACATTTTCCGAAGGTCCCCCACCCCGCACAATCAGGTCATTGCGGTTCGGGTCGGTGACTCCCACTCCGGGCAGAGTCTGGATCACTTTCGATACATCCCGGTTGGCGCCCGCTGTCTTTTCAATCTCCTGTACCCCCACTGATAATACTGATAATGGGCTTTCTATTTTCTTTGCCGTGAAATTCTGTCGCACAGTTACTTCTTTCAGTTGTATGGTCGATTCCTCTACCGGCACATCAATAAATGTTATCTGGTTACCCTGCACCTGGAATTCGGCTGACACAGTGGTCTGAAAACCAATCAGGCTAACTACCAAGCGCTTAAAACCAGGTTCAACGCCCGTAAAAATATAATTTCCATCCAGGTCGGAAGTGGAACTGATCCGGGTGCCCTGAATTAAAATCGTAGCAAACTCAATAGGTTGGTTGGTCTTTGCATCGAATATCCGTCCTTTGATGCTGCCTTTTTGAGCCAACACTTGGATTGATAGAAGTAAAATAAAAAAAAGTATCGCATTTCTTAGTTTCATCAGTATTTAAAGTCTATAGAGTTTCTTATCCTATTTTAAACGTTAAACACCACTACATTAAAATAGTTTAATAGTGTGTCTAAATGAACAAATAGAATGTATCTATAGAAATGAAGCGGTACTGAATTGGGAATCAACTCAAACTTGGTAAGTTCTTGTACGTGTTTTTTATCTGCATCAGAGGTAAAAATCTTAATCCATACTAATTAAAATTCATTCCTATTGAAATTACAAGGATAGTTTTAGAAATTGATATAGTAACTACACAATGCAGTTTCTCTGACGGAGGAGCCAACCAGTTGAATATCCAATATTTCAGTCAAAATACCGGATGCATTCATACAATCCATTTTAGATTAAATGATAATGGTGAGGGTGCGTCTTACTAATAATCTCCTATTTTACAGCCAGTTTCTTTACGGCATCATATATCGGAACCAGGTATCCATTCTCGTATCGGCATAGCAGGCATATGTCCCCAATGGGATGCGCACTCACCCATTCCAATTCAAAAGGGAGTGTATCATAAATTACCCCGGTAATAAAGGACTTCCCTACCTTAAATAGCAGATCATAGTCCTGGGTGCGAAAGAACAATTTATTTTTATCAAAATTCTCAATCTCAAACTCACACTGAAACACAGATCGTTCGGCACATTCGGTTCGCAAATACAAAGTTTGATGAACCATTACAGGCGAAAAACTCTTTTGCTGTTGAAATTTAGTATCCGGGATCTTTCCTTTAAATATTTCCACCTCATCCTCACTGATCACTATTTCAGAAACATATTTCGACAACAGTTGCGTTTCATGGATCAAGTCGTTGAAATGATAAAACTCCATCCAGTCATTGAATATGGTTGCATCCTTGGGCATATAGTTCCCAAGCACCAGCTCGGCAGCAACCCCGCTGATTTGTATCTTGATTTTGGACATATCCTTATTTTTTCTGCAAATATAAGCAATTTACGAAACAATTTTAACGGCTTTATCAATCCTAAAAACACATTTCATCCAGTTTTTGATCACATCTAAGTCTAAAATCAACTTAATTAAGTTACTGTCAAAACAATAATAAGAAATAACTGCACCCTGATTTGTCCGTGATTTGAATAATAACTCTGCAATGAGTGACATCATCCGGTATTCATTCTTAGCAGGTGGATTAAATTCAGGTTTTATTGTATGAAGAAAATCTATATCTGGCCTTTACAGCTATCTCCCGACACTAACAGGCTTGTGTTGGCATTGAAGCTAATCCTGAACCTGAATTCAAATTACTTCTGAATTGGGTTCAGGTTTTATATTTCTGCCCAAGGGATTAGATTTTGCAGTCCATCTCAACTTGTTCTTTGTTCAAAGACATTTCACAGGGAGTTCAGAGAGGGTTGAGAGAGGGTTCAATTAGGTTTACCTATCCTTACCCTCACTGAACCCTCACTGAACCCTCTCTGAACCCTAACTGAACCCCGAACAAATTCAGACCAAATTAAAAGGGAGATTCAAGCAGTTTTCGTTCCATCCGAAAAATTCAAACAGGTTGAATCTGTAGCAGGAATGGGTAGTTTTACAGGGTCAAAAAAATCGAATGGATCATTTTAAATGCCACATGTAATTGTTTCTATTAAATAAATGCTTCAAGAGTGGGAAAGTTCTGGAAGGGAGTAAAAGATTGATTCATGAATAGTAAAGAATGTAAATCAACTGATGGCATCATTTGAAATGAAGCCTTCAGTAATATAAAAATGAAGCCGGCAATATAGATACTTTGTTGACTTATCGGGAAAGAATAGTTATATCATGAAAACCCAAATGGTGCACCACTTCGCGCAGGATCAGGATGGTGGATGCAAAGGTATTGGCAGTTGGCAATACATCCTGGCTTGCCGGGCGTCCTGAAATAATAGCCGCCAGGCGGTTAAAGACAAATTCCATATCGGTACGCGCCAGTATAACTCCCTGCTTTGATTCCACGGAAACTGATAACTGGGCGATATCCAGGATCTTTTCATCCAGGGAATACAGGTTGCTTGCCGGAACCAGGAGTTTATGAAGGGGCATCACTTCATCTTCCACCACCTGAATGGCATTTTCCACTTCACCAGGAGTAGGAGGAAACTGTTTAAAAAAATCAAGTGCTGTCTTATCAGTACCAATATCGAACATCCACAGGTTATCCGGTTTCAGGTTATCTATTCCCTGGGTAATAAAAGTGTATTCTTCCCCGATATGAAGTACAGTAACTGGTACATTTTCCGGATTATTCCGCCTCACAACAAGGTAGGATTCAAGAGCTAATTGCCGGATATTTTCAGGAATAGTTGTTATCATCGTTCATATTTAATATAATGAACCAATTAATCTGACGTACTAAATTGCAAAACACTGCTATCTTGCAGCTTATGTCTTTGTTCTTGGCTCTTGGTTCCTGGTTCTATATATTGTCTTCAAAAAAGACAGTGAATTACAAAAGTACAACTTTAAACTTGAAGAGAACTTTGTTTCAATCGTGCATTTGCCTATCAAATGACAATTTATTTTAATCAGGCAATAGAATTTACATAATTTTACACATAATCATGGGGAGAAGTAAATTTGTTTGAAGTACTTTTGTAGTCATTAAACAAAACTATAAGAATATGATTTATTTAGCTGATACAGCGAACATTGACGAGCTTAAGAAGCTCTTTTATTATTTCCCGATTGCAGGGGTAACTACCAACCCTACTATTATTGCAGCTTCAAAAAGAAAATTATCTGAGATTTTACCGGAGATTATTGAAATCGTGGAGGATAAAATGCTCCATGTGCAAATGATCAGCGACATGGCTGTGGATATGGTGCGCGAAGCAAAAGCATATAAAAAGAAATACAGCCTGGGCGATAATTATTTTGCCAAGATACCCGTATCACTCGAAGGATTCAAGGCAATGCCTATGTTGAAGGATGCCGGCATAAACGTTACAGCAACTGCCATTTTCACACAACAACAAGCGTTGGTAGCTGCCAGGGCCGGAGCCGACTGGGTGGCACCCTATGTGAACAGGCTTGATAATATCTCCTCGCATGGTATTGAAGTGGTAAAACATATTGTTGAAAATATTGAACATTTCAAACTAAACACGAAAGTACTGGCGGCCAGCTTTAAGACTGTCGATCAGGTACACCGGGTGAGCATGGTGGGAAGTCACGCTGCCACCATCAGTTATGAAATCATTGAAATGCTACGCAGCCACCCTATGACCGACATGAGCCTTGACTGGTTTAAACGGGATGCCAAAGATCTATACGATATAGAATTTTAATGAGATTCGTCAATCTAAAAAAGGGCAGGAATTGGATTCCTGCCCTTTTTTGATACTCTAATATCAAGTCCTGTAATGTTTATTTTAAGTTATTTGACTCTATTTGTTCTCAACAAATGCCTTCAACCTTTGTTCCAGCATTCCCATTTGATCCATCCTTACAAAGGATACACAGGCACGCAGTCCATTGGGATTATCGCTACCGGTAATTACCAATGAAATAGCAGAGATGCCATAATACAGGAATTCTTTCATGAGTTCAGCGCTGGTCATTCCGGGATAGGCAATGGTAAAATAAAATCCATCGGCCAGTTCCCGATCTTCATCATTATATACAATGTAAAAATTGTACTTCAGGAACAGAGCTTTCATCACCCTTGCTTTCTCTGCATAGGGGTGCAGGGCTGCCACAAAATCAATCTCGCCATCATTCACAGCTTTCAACACGGAAGCGAGTGCATACTGTGCTGTATGCGATGTACCTGCTGTAGTAGCGTACAAAACACCATAGGGTATGAAACGTCCGAGCATATCACTGGAGTAATACTTTTTCAGGTTCGGATACCGCCTGGTTCGCAGCTTCTCGGAGGTAATCATCATACCGATACGTTGGCCGGCATAATTGAAAATCTTAGAAGCCGAAAGCAATAAAATATAATTATCGGTATAATGTGCTACGGTAGGTTGAAACGGAGGAACAGCAGGTATTCCGTAATGTTCACGGAAGTCCATAGCAAAATATGCCAGATCCTCTATCACTATGGCATCATACTTAGTTGCCAGTTCACCAATAACCTTCAATTCCCGTTCAGAGAAACAAATCCATGCGGGGTTGTTGGGGGAAGAATAACAAATGGAACAAATGTTACCTTCTTTCAAATATGATTCCAGTTTATCCTTAAGCTTATCTCCCCTAAAATTCAGCACATCAAAGGATTTAAAGGGTAAATCCATCAGCTGCAATTGTGATTTGTTGACCGGAAAGCCCGGATCAATAAACAAGGTATAGGGTTTTTGAGGATTGGTACGGGCAGCAGCCAGCAGCGCAGCAAAACTTCCCTGCATGGCACCGACTGTAGGTACACAGTTTAACGGGGAAACCTCGATATTCATAAACAGCCGGGCAAACCTTGCAATCTCGGCTTTAGCAAACGGAATGCCTTCAATATTCGGATATTGGGCAGCAAGTCCTTTATCCAGCGCTTCTTTTTCACCACGAATGGCAATATCCAATGCGGGTAATCCGGGGACACCCATTTCCATATGTATAAACTCCTGCCCGCTCTGTTCTTCTATCTGAGCAACGAGCCTACCCACTTCACGAATGGACAGACGGGTAATGTCTGTTTCACCGAATTGGTCAAAGAGAGTATCGACAAGAGTTTTAGGTATAGTCATAGTTTTATAATTTAAGCGTTAACTTTTCCAAAGTTCTAAACTTTGGAAAAGTTGTTATCGAGAATATCAATAGTCGACTATCAACGAAGTTAATATCATAAAATCATATCACATAGTCATATCATGAAATCATATCACGAAGTAATATCACGAAGTAATATCGCTGCGTAATCTATTTCTTCCTGTTATCAACCACCCTGATTGCTTTCCCTTCACTGCGTGCAATGGTTTTAGGCTCTACCAGGGTAACTTTTACGTGCAGGCCAATGGCAGAGTTCAAGGCATGTTCAATTTTGCGTGACAGGTTTTGCAGGTCACGTATGGTATCGGTCAATTGCGATTCTACCAATTCAACTTTCAATTCCAGGGTATCCAGGTTATTTTCCCTGTCTACAAACAACATGTAATGGGCACTGGTTTCACCCATTTCCAGCAGGACATGTTCTATCTGGGAAGGGAAAAGATTCACCCCACGGATTATCAACATATCATCGCTGCGTCCTGTAATTTTCTGCATGCGTACGCTTGTCCTGCCACATAAACAAGGTTTGTGGTTCAATGTGGAAAGGTCACGGGTATTGTATCGCAACAAAGGAATTCCTTCTTTGGTCAGGGTAGTAAATACAAGTTCACCTTCGATACCTTCGGGCAGGGCTTTTTTTGTAGTAGGATCAACAATTTCAGGATAAAAATGATCTTCATGGACATGCAGTCCGGCATGATAGCTGCAATCGTTTGCCACACCGGGTCCCATGATTTCACTCAGGCCATAAATATCGTGTGCTTTGATACCCCATTTCTTTTCCAGTTCAAGCCGCATATTCTCAGTCCAGGGCTCGGCACCAAAGACACCGGTTTTGAGCTTCATATCTTTCAGGGAATATCCGTTTTCGGAAAGGGCATCGGCTAAGTGAAGTGCATACGAGGGAGTGCAAGCCAATACGGTAGACCCAAAATCAGACATCAGTTGCAATTGCCGGCGGGTGTTGCCTCCTGAAATAGGGATGACAGAACAACCTACTGCCTCAGCGCCATAATGGACACCCAATCCTCCGGTAAAGAGTCCGTAGCCGTATGAAATTTGCATAATGTCCTCTTTCCCAATGCCGGCCATAGTTAAACAACGGGCAACTACTTCCTTCCAGTTTTCAATATCGGCTTTGGTGTAACCCACCGTAGTAGGCTTTCCGGTAGTGCCGCTTGAAGCGTGCACCCGAACGATATCCTGCATGGGAACCGCAAACAAATTAAAAGGATAATTATCGCGCAAATCGTTTTTGTACGTAAAAGGCAATTTTACAATATCATCAATGGAATGAATATCCGAAGGCTTAACCCCCATCTCGTTCATTCTTTTACGATAAAAAGGGACATGGTTATACACACGGTTTACCAGTTCAACAAGCCTTTCACTTTGTAAAGCGTGCATATCCTTACTGTTCATGCACTCAATCTTTTTATTCCAAATTGTTTTCTTGGGGGTTTGTGCAGGTCTGTTATTATATCCGGCACTTTGACCTTTGATCAGTGCTTTTGCGGATTTCTTAACTCCCCTGGCTTCTTGCCTTTTTAATCTTGACTCATCGTTCATTGTTCCTATTGCTTACTTCTTAATTCGTGGTTCTATTTTACAGCTAACTGATTTTAATCTTAACTTTATCCGGTTCTAAGCCTTATTTTTATTTTAAATCGGCGGCACTAATTGACTTCAGATTATTCTCTTTAATAACCTCTATTGATTTTTCAGGGTTATCCGTACGCAATATCAGGATTGATTTACTGCCAAAACTAAATGCATAGACGTATTCAATGCAAATATCAGCGGCAGTAAACAAGTCAAGGATATGAGACATGGTGCCGGGTTCCGGAGCCATCTCGATAGAAAGGATGTCATGAATCCTGACCGAGAATTGTTCAGCCCTGAGGGCTTCCAATGCTTTTTGAGGGTCTGAAACAATGGCGCGTAAGATACCATAATCACTGGTGTCGGCTACAGTCAGGGCAACAATATTGATATTGTGTTTTGCCAAAACAGCCAGCACCTGATTCAGGTAACCGGTTTTATTTTCAAGAAAAACAGAGAGTTGGCTAATAGTCATAAGGCTCGACGGATTATATGTTTTTGATATTCTATAATTCATGAAAAGTTTCATGCATTAAAATAAAATGCTTTAACGATGCAAATTTACATAATTTGACTGAAAACCAAAACACTTTAATAGTATTTAAAGGAATAAAGTAATTATTGAAAACTTAATACATCTGTTATCTATCAGATAGCAAGAATTAAGAATGAATGTTCCGGATTTAATTGAAAAGTTTGAAGTTTGAAGAGTTTGAAAGGTTTGAAAGGTTTGGGGTTTGAAAGGTTTGAGGTTTGATGCACTTAAATACAACAAAATTCTTACTTCCATTTATTATATATTTTAAAAATGATATATTTGCAACTTGAAAATCAGCATTTACAAAAGATGATAATTATAAAGGACAGGTATGTTACATACCAAATCTTATTCATTATACTTATCAAACTTTACAGACACATTCAATAAATTGATTACAATGAAACTAAAAATTTATCAGATAGATGCTTTCACCGATAAACTTTTCGGAGGTAATCCGGCAGCAGTTTGCCCACTGGAAGGATGGTTACCGGATGAACTCATGCAAAACATCGCCAAGGAAAACAACCTGGCAGAAACAGCCTTTTATGTTCCAAACGGGGAGGAATACCTGCTTAGGTGGTTCACTCCGGCTGTGGAAGTGGATCTATGCGGACATGCCACGCTGGCAGCTGCCTATGTATTGTTCAATTTAGAGAATCACTCTGGTTCAACTATCAACTTTAATTCCCCACGAAGCGGAAAGCTGGTTGTCACCAAGAAAGACGATTTGCTTACATTGGATTTTCCAACCGATAGCCTTGAACAAGTGGAGCCCCTACCCTACCTGACTGATGCATTTGACAGCATGCCCATTGAAATACTGAAAGGGAAAACGGATTACCTGTACGTTTACAGGAATGAAGAAACTATTCGTACCATTATTCCCCATATGGACAATATTGCAAAAATCCCTGCCCGTGGAGTGATCATAACAGCTCCGGGTAATGAAGTTGATTTCGTATCCCGGTTCTTTGCACCACAATCAGGGGTTATCGAGGATCCGGTTACCGGATCAGCCCATACCACCCTGACGCCTTATTGGGCTGATAAATTAAAGAAAACGACCTTAACGGCCATTCAACTTTCCGATCGGAAGGGACATTTAACCTGCACTTATCTGACAGACCGGGTAGAAATAAGCGGACAGGCAAGACATTATTTAACCGGGGAAATCT
>JAQTUE010000102.1 GCA_028710415.1 Paludibacter sp.
AATACTCAACAATGGGAAAAGGGGTAAAAGCTTTTTCAAATATGGACTAACATATATTGCAACATTACTTTTAAATTCTGAATTTCAATCAGATATAGATATTTTTAATTTTTTGTCATGTACTTAGCAATTAACCAGTCAACTCATTCCTCCGGAGTGTACAACTGTCCTTAATTTTTACAGGCTTCCCGGTTCGTTCCCTTCCACGGTTTGTTTTTGTTCACAAAACTACCGATAATTTATCTTAATTCCTGATAATTGCCCGTTATTTTAGTTTTCGCTCTTTATCGACCCTCCTGCTCCAGGCGAGCGGGTCGGTATGGACGAAATTTTGTTTGTTTTTGGTCTTCATTTGGTCTTTATTTGTTTTAGGTTGCCTGGGGGTTGGCTGGGGGTTGCCTGGGGGTTGCCTGGGGGTTCCGAGGGCCCTGGCCCTCGAAACCCCCTCTGAACCCCCTCGAAAGCCTTACCCAACCCCCTCTATACCTAAAGCGAGCTAATAGCTAGTCAAAAGCAAATTCAGGAGCAATTTCAGGCTGTTTTCTAACTATTCAAAAAATACAGGTATGATTTCCACCTGTTGAACCTGTCGGCAGGAATGTGTAGTTTTGGAGAAAAAAATACGAACCACAAAAGTCACAACTTAATCACAACAGTTAAGCTTACATTCCACCAAAGTCAATATTAAGTACACACAAGATTTTCGGATTTTAATATCAGATTTTAAATGCTTTTAGTTTTTTCATTTTTTTGTGTTCTTTCTTGTAAAATATAATGGCTTTTGTGATTCTTTTGTGACTTTTGTGGTTAGTCTTTTCTTTGTAAGTTACTCACTGTAAATCTATTTTGAAATTATTGCTTTTTTTGTCATGTACTTAGATTATTGAATCAAAAAAAAAATGGCTATTAAGCAGTCGTAAACTGCTTAATAGCCATTCTAATAATTGTTTGTATATTGAGGATCGGATTAGTTGCAACCGCAACCGCAAGCGCTTACTTTTTCGGTTTTTTCGCCACAACCACAACCTTCGTCGCTGCAACCACCATCACCACAACCATTTTCGCCACAGCCGTTTTCGTCACTTCCGCAACCACAGCTTCCGCCGCAGCCACCGCCACCGGTTAATGCTGCCAGTTCTTTTTCTGTAGCTTCATGTACATCAAGCACATTGCCTTTGAAGTGTAGGTTTTCGCCTGCCAAAGGGTGGTTTAAGTCAACCGTTACATGAGTATCGGTGATTGTGACAACCTGGGCATTCACCCTGTTGCCTTCGTTGTCCATCAATGGAACAATGTTTCCTTCAAAAATCATTTCTTCGTCCAGCTTACCATCTATTTCAAAGACAGCACGTTCCAGGTCTAAGACGCTATCGTCGTCATATTCACCGTATGCATCTTCGTTTTGAATAGTAAAATCAAATGCATCACCGGCTTTCAGTCCGAAAAGGTTCTCTTCAAATTTAGGGAGCATCATTCCAACTCCGTAGATAAATTTCAAGGGTTCCTGCGCGGTAGCTTTCTCCATTAATTCTTGTTCTCCTTCTAATTCGCCATCCACGTATAATTCGTATTCGGCCGATACTGACTTGTTTGCTGTAATTTTCATTGTTTTCTTATTTATAATTGATATTGTATTTGTTTCAGTATTTAAAATTGTCTCTTGCATTTCAATAATGAGTTACGAAATTCGTAATCACTTAATAACTCAATACCAGGTAATATTGTTCGTTCCATACCCGCTTTGTTTATCATATTTTAGATCCTGTAACATGCTTGCATTGACTCCCAGCCTGAAATTATAGGATTTAAAGGGTCCGAACGGAACCATGCTGGCGGTCATCGTCCAGCAATGTAAGTTTCGGATAATGTTGACGTTAGTATAGGTAAACTGGCTTGCTTTGAAGTCATACGAAGTACTCGCACTTATTTTCCAATTGGTAGTGAGCGATACATTTCCTGAAAGGCTTAAATTGTGTGTAAAAGCCATATCATACTCCATTTTAGACTTGTTGAAATTTTGGGTATTTGCGTACTGCACGGAATAATTGATGGAGATGCTCCATGGGATGGTCACCTTTTGATATCCATCAAGGTCTTTCTCAGCATCTTTTTTATCTTTACCTGCCTCATCTTTACCGGTAGTCCCGGTTTTTGTTTTATCGTCCTTGGTAGGAATCTTCTGATCGGTACCGGTATTGTCTTTCTTCACCTTATCTTTTTTCTTGAAAGTATCGTTGTTCAAGGTGTAGCTGTAGGAGGTGCTGGTACCCAAAAATTTAGGCAACTGTCCGTGGTTCCAATGCAACTGGTTAGTCCTGACCGGTGTGCCTACATTATTGATGCTGTACATATAGGGGTCGAAAGATCCGCTCAGGCTGAGTGTATAACTTTTACCCAGTTTCAGGCGGATACTGGTACTGAAAATGGACCATTGCATGGAGTCAACCGCTAAGTTATAGCCGCCACTGATGGACAATGCATCAATCAAGCTTATTTTCTTGTAAGGTTCGGTACCGGTAGTATCCTTGTCATTCCGGACTTTCATCTCTACGTTGTTACCCATTGAAAAGCTCACAACGCCTGATTTTCCGGCACCGGGGCTACCATACAGGCTTCCGTCATAGTGGGAATACTGAACAGCCTGATCGTGCATAACTAGCGGATTGGATACGTCCGGCAGCCTCTGGGTGTAGGTGCTGTAATATCCCCAGATCGGGTCGCCGAAATCAGGGCGGTAACTGAAACTCACCGAAGGAGTGATGACATGGCGGATCTGATTCACCTTGTCACCGAAAAGAGCCCGGATAGGAGTGAAGAATCCATAAATCTTGGTGGATGCCGAGACGCCCATGTTAAAGTCGTAAACCCGATGAAAGCCATCCAGGGTATCGGTTTTTACTTGCCTTCGGGTATTATCCCAGGTTTTATTCACCGATTGCATGTACCAGCGTTCGGTATAGCTCACATTGGGCGAAACATTGATATATTTCAACACATTAAAG
>JAQTUE010000035.1 GCA_028710415.1 Paludibacter sp.
ATGCCATTTTTAAAGCCAGATTCCAACTCTATACGTTGCTCTGGTGTTAATGTTGGTGTGTTTACTCGTCCCATAATGGGACAAAGTTAAGAATAATAATTCAAACTAATTTATGACTAGTACTTATAACAAATTATTTAAAACTAAAGAGTACTAAAAAGGAAACTATACACAAGTTTAGTTCCCTTTTTTATGCCTAAACTAATGATAGTTTAATAACACGATAAAACAATTGTGTAACAAATTTCTATTTTTTAAATCTGCCATTCCTGACGGTTTCTCTTGTTTTTCCCACCTCCTTAAAAAAAACATAAAAGCCCTGATAGATTAATACCGAAGCTAGGGAAGTTGTGAATTTAAGTTGTCAAGCAATAACTACACAACCATTGATAAATCATGCCCTATAGTATGAATTCCCTTAATAATTTTCTGACGCTGTTCAGGGCGTGGGTTTCTAAACCCTGAAGCATAGTGCCCTAGTTGTCGTTCATTTATGCCTGTTACGCGCGCAATAGCCGAACGGGTGACAATGCCGTCAAGGCTGTGAAGCAATGCCGATACTTCCATTTTAAAATCAAATTCGTAATTTCCACGAACTAAATCGTCAGAAAGGACATCGCCATCAGCAACGCTACCCTCAATATGAAACTTAAACATATCCTCAAATTCTGCTTTCACGCCATCAAGCGTTTTGTGCGTACAAAAAGCGATTCCGTTTATTTCTGCACCGGCACAGTAATTTTTACCGCTCCAGCTTATATTTACAATTACTTTTTCCATACTATTTTGTTTCTTTGCAGGTTGGTTATTTCCTTAATTGAATCCTACTGTAAAATTACTATTTTTTTTAGTTATACCTATAAATCAATTGCAATCATGTATCATCATGACAAATAAAAACTTCAATTCAACCAGCCGTGCATCAAGATGTACAATAGTTGAAACTATGTAAATACTAAAATAGGATATAATGTTCATTTTATATAGAACGCAAGAATCAAGAGCCAAGAATCAAGACAGTAGATGCAGTATGTTAATATTTTGCAGATTATTATGTTGGATTAATTAATTCGTTGTATAATAAAAAACAAAATAGGTATGTAACATTCTATCCGCTGGAATTTAAATTGAGTCTTTATTTGATTCCAATGCCAGTGATAATGGCAGGGTTGCTTTCCTGACTATTCACCCCTTCCTTCTTTACCGGAACGTTTATGATTAATAAATTGTGTATCTTTGCACATTAATTGAAAAATAAAGATACCCATCCGACTATGCACAACGAGATACAACTGACACTGACCCCTGAGCAGGCCTTTAAGGAGGATTTGCTCACAAAGCAAGTTGCTGACAAATTACAGGTTTCTCCAAAAAGTATAACCAGAATCAGGACATTACGGAAATCAATTGATTCACGGGCATTTCTACCAAAAGTTATTGTAACCGTTGAAGTCTATTGGGATGAAGTACCACCTGAGTATAGTAAGACTGCCGTTGAATACAAGAACGTGGCAGATAAAACCCAGGTATTGATTATCGGAGCGGGTCCAGCAGGACTATTTGCAGCTTTAAAGCTTATTGAGTCAGGATTTAAACCTATCATCCTTGAACGGGGTAAACACACCAGCGACCGCAAGGTAGATATTGCACAGCTTAACAGAAACAAAGGCATAGATTCCGATTCAAACTACTGTTTTGGAGAAGGTGGCGCAGGTACTTTTTCGGATGGGAAACTCTATACCCGTTCAAAAAAGAAAGGCAACACACAAAGCATCCTGGAAGTGTTCCACTCCCATGGTGCCAATGAAAACATCCTGTATGAAGCACATCCCCATATCGGTTCGGATAAACTGCCCATAGTCATTGCCAACATTAGCAAGACTATCACATCCTGCGGTGGAGAGATTCATTTTGAACAAAGGCTTACCGAGATATTACTTGAGAATAACAAAGTGACAGGTTGCAAAACCGCTGATGGAAGTATATTTCATGCAAATACATTAATCCTGGCTACAGGGCATTCGGCTCATGATATTTATGAATTGCTGGACAAGCAAGGCATAAGGCTTGAACCAAAAGGATTTGCCATGGGCGTACGGGTTGAACACAAACAATCATTGATCGACACCATCCAATACCATAGCGAAAGTCGTGGGGAATACCTTCCTGCTGCCAATTACAGTCTGGTGGATCAGGTGAACGAACGTGGTGTCTATTCATTCTGCATGTGCCCGGGTGGGCATATCGTACCGGCTGGAAGTGGAGATAATGAAATTGTAGTGAATGGAATGTCTGCCTCGCAACGTAATTCACCCTTTGCCAATTCAGGCATTGTCGTTGAAATTCGTCCGGAGGATATTCCTGAGGATTATAAAGAATACGGTGTGCTGGCAGGACTTAAATTCCAGCAATCGGTTGAAAAAATGGCTTTTACCAACAATGGCGGCCAGGGACAGGTTGCTCCTGCCCAACGCCTGGGGGATTTTGTTCGGGGCAAGCTCAGTGCTGATTTACCGGAATGTTCCTATTTACCGGGATTAATATCGTCACCGTTGCACTTCTGGTTGCCGGAAAACATCTCTTCCAGGTTACGCGAGGGTTTTAAAAAGTTCGACCGTAAAATGCAGGGGTACCTGACCAATGATGCCGTAGTCGTGGGCGTAGAAACACGTTCATCTGCAGCAGTACGTATACCACGTGATCCTGAAACAGGCCAGCATCCTGAAATTACAGGTCTTTTCCCTGCCGGGGAAGGCTCTGGTTATTCGGGTGGAATTACCTCTTCGGCTGTTGATGGTGAAAATGCTGCATTGAATGCCGTGAAGTGGTTGATTGGTTGATTGGTTGATTGGTTGATTGGTTGATTGGTTGATTGAGTTGATTGAGTTGATTAAGTTGATTGAGTTGATTGAGTTGATTGAGTTGATTGAGTTGATTGAGTTGATTGAGTTTGAATAATAAAATAACAAGGAATAAGGAATAAGGAATAAAAAATAAATAAGTAATAAGTAATCCTGGAACGCGGAACGCTGAACACAGAACGCGGAACGCAAAACACGGAACACTGAACATAAAGAAACATGAGACATAAACCTAAAGCAGTACCACCACCAAAGGAAACACGATTGAAAGTATCGGAGCCTGTTGAATTAATGACCTTTTTACTGGCCAAGATGGGTGGTATGAGCCGCAACTCTGTAAAATCATTGCTGGCACACCGTCAGATCATGGTAAACAGCAAGATAACGACACTATTCAATCTTCCGCTGCAACCAAACGACCTGGTGACTGTAAATAGCTCACGGGGCAACATAGAGCTGAAACACCCGAAACTAAAGATATTATTTGAGGATGAATACCTGATCGTGGTTGAAAAGAAAGAAGGATTACTAACCGTAATTGCCGGTGACAGTGAAGAAACAACAGCTTTTTCGATCCTTAAAAACCACGTAAAGAAAAGTTCACCAACCAACCGCATTTACACTGTGCATCGCCTGGATCGTGAGACTTCCGGAGTGATCATGTTTGCCAAGAACAGGGAAGTGCAACAGACACTGCAGGAAAACTGGCACCGCATCATCACCAGACGTATTTATGTTGCCGTAGTGGAAGGAGTCGTTGAAAAGGAAGAAGATACCATCGTAACCTGGTTATCGGAGAATGAACGGTCGTTAAAGATCCATTCGAGCGATTCTGACAACGGGGGCCAGCAGGCTATCACTCATTACCGGAAGATTAAATCGAATGAAAACTTCAGCTTGCTGGAACTTGAACTTGAAACCGGTCGTAAGAATCAGATTCGCGTACACATGCAGGGAATTGGCCATCCGATTATCGGGGATAAAAAATATGGTGCTGAAACAAGCCCGATTGGCCGCATGGGATTGCATGCACGATTGATAGCTTTCTATCATCCGGTGACTACAGAGGTTGTCAGCTTTGAGACTTCAGTACCACGTAGTTTTTTAAATATATTCCACTAAGCAGCATTGAGCATCGAGCTTTGAGAATCGAGAATCGAGAAATAGCAAGAATACTATATATAAAAAAACCTTCCCGAATAATTCGGAAAGGTTTTTTTATATATAGTATTCTTGCTTTGGTACAAAACTTAACGCTTGATGCTCAATACTCAATGCTCAATTCTCAATGCTCAAAGCTCAAAGCTCGATGCTATTATATCTCCCAAGCCAACGCACTTGCACCTAAAACAGCTGCATCTGCTTCTTTCAGTTCGGAGAACAATACTTTTACTTTACCTTTCCAGATATTCAAAAGGTTCTTTTCCATGTTGTCAACAATCGGCTTAAGAATAAGATCACCGGATTTTGAAAGACCACCAAAAAGCACAATAGCTTCAGGAGCACTGAAAGTAACAAAGTCAGCAAAAGCTTCCCCTAAGATACGACCAGTGAAGTTGAAGATCTCAATAGCGATTTCATCACCTTCCATAGCAGCATCAAATACATCTTTCGAAGTAATGTCAGTCATTGGGATATTGCGTAAAATACTGCTTTTACTGTTTGATTCCAGAATTTCACGGGCAGTACGTGCCATACCGGTTGCTGAGGCATATGCTTCCAGACAACCTGAACGACCACAACCACAGGTACGGCCATTGTTACGCATCACGATAACGTGACCCAGCTCACCTGCAAAACCATCATGGCCATAGACTACCTTGCCGTCAATCACGATACCACTTCCTACACCTGTTCCCAGGGTGATCATGATAAAGTTCTTCATACCACGGGCAGCACCATAAGTCATTTCACCTACGGCAGCAGCATTGGCATCATTAGTCAAAGCTGTAGGAATACCGAATTTATCCGCCATCAGGTTAGCAAAAGGAATGACACCTTTCCAGGGTAGATTTGGAGCAAATTCTATATTTCCGGTATAATAATTACCGTTAGGTGCACCAACACCGATACCTTTGATTTTCTCAATGCCACCGGCAGCTTCAATAAGCTTGCTGATTTCAACATGAAGATCATCAATATACAGATTAACATCCGAGTGAGTTGAAGTTTTGATGGCACTCTTGGAGATTACAGTTCCACGGGTATCCACAATACCGAAAACGGTATTTGTTCCACCCATATCCATGCCTATTACATATGGCTTTTCCATTGTTATCTAATTTTTAAATGAATTATTCTACAGGAATATCTTTGTTTACATTTTTGCAACCAACCAATGCATAATACAACATATAGCAGATACAGGCAAACATTACCCAATAACTGTTCATGTAACCAAAATGATCAGATACAAATCCCTGGATAAGTGGAACGATACCACCACCACAAACCATAACCATAAAAATACCGGCTGCTGAGGCAGTATATTTTCCAAGTCCTTCAACTGCAAGATTGAATATACTTCCCCACATAATGGAGGTACACAATCCGCATAAAACCAGGAATACGATGCTCACGGGAACTTTAGTCAATAACACAGGTAATGTAATTGTCAACGTGATTGGACAGAATATTGCCATTAAAATAAAGAACAATCCTAGTGAAGACACCGTAATCATCATCGTTTTGCTGGAAACCTTAGATCCTACTGAAGCTCCGAATAAACGGCCAACTAACATTAATAACCAATATACACCTACGATACTACCGGCTGTAGTGGCATCCATGCCAAGACCTGCATTTGAACCTGAAGTTGAAGCAGTCATGAAAAGATTAGCAGTGCTTGGGATTCCGATTTCGATACCCACATAAATAAAAATAGCGATTGCTCCTAAAACAAAGTGACGGAAAGAAAGAGGTCCGTGTTTGTGTTTCACTTGTCTTTCAGTGGCAGTTTCCATGTGAGGTTCAGGTATGTCAACCAGGAACAATACAAAAAATGCCAATGCAAAAATACCCATGGCAAGGAAAAGTGCCGGGTTTGCTTTTTCAATAGTACGTCCTGCAGCTGCACCCATCAGGTATCCCACCAACATTGGGGTAATGGTTGCACCGATAGAATTGATAGAACCACCGAATTGTAATAATTTATTTCCAGAGTTACCTCCACCACCAAGGGTGTTAAGCATTGGATTTACAACCGTATTCAGCATACACATTGAAAATCCGGAAACAAATGCTCCGGCTAAATACACAGAAAAGCTTCCGGCTACCCCTGAAAGGTATTGAATGCCTACTCCAACGAAACCTACTAACACTGCAGCAAGGGCAGTTTTCTTATATCCGAATTTCTTAAGCATAATCCCTGCAGGAATTCCCATAAAGGCATATGCTAAAAAGTTTGCTAAAAATCCTAACTGTGATTCAAAGTTGGATGCTCCAAATTGTTTTGCAACAATGACACCCATTGGACTTGGAAGCCCGGTAACGAATGAAATCATAAAAAATAATGCAAACATCATTGCAATAGGCAAAGCGTAATTTTTCTTTTCTGTGTTCATATAAATGTTTTTAATTAATAAATAGATTTTATATATTTTATCTAAATTTCGAAGCACAAAGTTATACAATTTATCCCAGTACAGACAGCATTTCAGACATGAAATGCTGTCTGAAATGCTGTTTTAAAACATAAAATACGCCTATATTTTAAAAACAATTCAATTAATCAATATCTACAGATTTTTCAGTAAGAAATCAGTCATCCGGGTGTATAAATGACGGCGGGTTTGTTTGCCCAGGATACTGTGGTTTTTATCGGTGTACAATTGCATCTCAAATTGCTTATCCGCTGCCACCAGTTTATCAATATACAGCATGGTATTTTGGGTATGCACATTGTCATCGGCAGTACCATGCACCAGCAATAAACTTCCCTGCAATTTATCGGCACGCTGCAAGGCTGAAGAAACATCATATCCCTTGAAGTTTTCCTGTGGGCGACGCATGAATCGTTCGGTATAAGCAGTATTATAAAGCCTCCAGTCAGTCACCGGTGCAACCGATATGCCTGCTTTGAATACTTTTTCACCGGTAGTCATGCACATCAAGGTCATGGTTCCACCAAAGCTCCAGCCCCAGATACCGATACGGTCCTTATCAATGTAGGTTTGTTGCCCCAGGTATTTTGCAGCTTCAACCTGATCTTTTGTTTCCAGGAGTCCCAGCTGCTGGTAGGTACATTTGCGGAATTCCGACCCACGGGCACCGGTACCACGACCATCCACACAAGCCACTACATACTGTTGGGTAGCCAGGTAATATTCCCAGTCGATGGTCCATTTATCCAGTGCTTGCTGTGAATCGGGGCCACTGTACTGAACCATCAATACAGGATATTTTTTATTGGAATCAAAATCAGCAGGTTTGATAATCCACCCATTCAATTTAATGTTTTCAGAAGTTGTAAAACTGAAGAACTCTTTCTTTGGAAGATTTAATGCCTTGAAGCTTGCAGCCAGGGCTGCATTATTCTCAATCTGGCGGATAGAGGCACCTGAATTTGTCCGTAATGTCAGGACATTTGGCACTTCCAGGCTTGAGGCATTATCTACAAAGGAAGTAAAGGTAGAATTAAATGATGCATTGTGAGTGCCTTTGCCATCGGTAAGACGGGTCTTTTTACCTTTTACATCAACAGCATATACATCACGTTGCAAAGGAGATACTTCAGCCGATTGATAATACACAACCTGCTTTTTATCGTCATACCCATAAACATCGGTAATATCCCATTTCCCTTTGGTAAGTTGTTTCAATATCGTGCCTGTGATGGTGTATTGGTAGATATGCCTGTAACCATCCTGTTCGCTTACTCCGATAAAAGTCTGGTTGTCGGTTGCGAAATGTGTAAAATTCATATTTTCATAATCAACATAATATTTATCATCCTGGCGTAAGACCAACTTAGTAAGGGTTGACCTTGGGTTAGCCATCAGCATCTCCATCCTGTTCTGATTCCTGTTCAGTTTGTAGATTGCCAGTTGATCAACCGAATTAGTCCACTTGATCCCGGGGATATAAAAGTCCTCCTCTACATCACTCAGCTTCATGGTCTTTATGGACTTGTAATAATCATCATAGACACAGACACTAACTTTGGAATTGTTTTCCCCTGCTTTTGGATATTTAAACTGAACAATGGAAGGATACAGGTTCAGGTTATCTTTGTCAACGGTATTATCTTTGTATTGGATATAGGAGTATTGGGGAACCTTTGTTTCATCAAACCTGACAAAGGCAAGTAATTTACTATCCGGGCTCCATTCAAAATAACGGGTTTTTACAAATTCTTCTTCGTATACCCAGTCAGGTGTTCCGTTAATTATTTTACCGATTTCACCATCCTTTGTAATAGAGCTTTCGGTATTGAAATCCAGTTTCTTCATAAAAAGGTTATTATCGCGGGCAAAGGCCACATACCGGCTATCTGGTGAGAATAGCGGTACTTCCTGAGCTCCGCCTTCCGATAATGCCTGAAGTTCATGCCTTTTTACATCCAGGACATAATAATCAGCCGTAAAGGTACGGCGGTATCTTTTTTTCACATTGGTGTACACCAACATACGGGCTTCATTGGGACTGAATTCGTATCCTGATATTTGCTTGATGGGTGAATTCTTCAACCTGAAAACACTAAACAGGGTATCAACTGTAGCACCCGTTTTATAACTGTATTTCACCACAGCTTTATCATTTACCAGCAACGTATAATGCTCGCCATCATTCATCGAACGGGGTATATCCACCGTTTTGACTTTGAATTTACCATCGGTAATATCATAAAGAATGCCTGCAAATAAAGAATTTACACATAATGTTAAAACAAATAACAGTTTGAAGCGTTTCATTATAAAAAAAATTATGTTATTGAACTGGGTTTAAGAATAAATTGTCGTATCTTCATCGATTATTATAAAAACACAAAACGAAATTCGACAATTCAGTCTTACAAAAATAGGTCAATTTATCGTTTTTTAGGGATTATCACGTAAAAGTTTTTATTCCATTAACAAATAAAGCTATAAGATATAAACTAAATTAACCCTGAAAAAGTATTTGTATGAAAATCATTAAGGACTTATTTAATCCTCCCACCCGGAATGAAGCATTGGGTTTATGCCTGAGCGGGGGCGGCGCTTTGGGTTTTGCACATATTGGGGTGATACAGGCACTCGAGGAAAATGGAATCATTCCTACCCATATTGCCGGATCCAGCATGGGTGCAATCATTGGCGCCTTATATGCCGAAGGGTACTCCGCGGCCGAGATGATGCAAATGATCAAGGATGACAAACTTTATAAAGTCACCAAATTACTTACTTTCACGGCTACCTTTTTAAAATCAGGTCTGTCCACTCATAATTCATTGCATTCCCTGATACAGGAGGTGATTCCCCACAACAGCTTTGAAAATCTTAAAAAGAAATTGTACATATGCATTGTCAACCTGAATAGCGGTGAATGGGAAATCATAGATTCAGGGAATGACCTGAACAAATGGGTTTGTGCCTCTGCCAGTATTCCCGGGGTATTTGAGACAGTCAAAGATGGAAAAACCTATTATGTGGATGGTGGTTTATTAAATAACATGCCTGCCCAGGCATTAGAAGATGACTGCAGTACCATCATCGGGGTGGATGTCATTCCTCATAAAATTCCTTCTGAATTAAATAAACCCAGTGACACCCTGGCTTATGCTATCAGGGCCATGCAGCATCAAAACTCAAAAGAAGGACGTGAACTTTGCAGGTATCTTATCGAACCAAATGCCATTGAAGAATTTCATGAATTTAGCTTTGATGCTTATGAAGCAATTTATCAGCATGGGTATGATGCTACTATTCGGTTTATTGCCGAAAATCCAAGGATTCTAAAACTCTCGAATGTTGCTACACTCCAATAATTAAACGGCTTTAGGAAGTTTAAGTTTGAAAGTTGTAGTTTCATTGAGTGTTGTTGTAAAGGATATGGTTCCACCTGACAATTCAACAATATTCTTGGCTATGGCAAGACCTAATCCCATTCCGGCGGTTTTGGTGGTAAAGTTGGGTACAAATAATTTATCCTGTACGTCATTTTCTATCCCAACGCCATTATCGGTTATTTCAATAAGTATTTCTTCACTGCTTTCCTGTAAATTGATCAGAATCTCTCCATCCCTGTCTTCAGGAATAGCCTGGATAGCATTCTTAAGCAGGTTATTAAATACCTGAACCAATTGTTCGGGGTCTGCGTATACAAATGCTTCTTTTTCTTTCCCCATGTATTCTATCCGGATATGTTCAAAGTTGTTCATAAACAACTGGACAACCGAAAATAGTTTTGATGCTATATCTACTTTTTCAAAACTGGCTTCAGGCATACGGGCAAAGTTTGAAAAGGTTCCGGCTATCCTGGAAAGGTTATCAATTTGCTCAACCAGCATGGTTGTTGATTTTTCAAAGTAATCATCAAAACGCTCATCGTTCATTTTCTTAGTCCGTCGTAATTGCTGGATACTAAGTTTCATGGGTGTAAGGGGGTTGTTTATTTCATGGGCTACCTGCCTGGCCATGGATTTCCAGGCTGACTCCCGTTCTGACTTGGCTAAAAGCTTGGCGCTCTGTTCCAGTTCATCAATGGTGCGGTTATACTGAATCACCAGCTGTCCGATTTCATCGTTCTGGGTATAATCAATTTTTTCATTCCGGCTTCCCAGACGCATCTCTTTGAGTTTATTTTCCAGCATAATTAGCGGTGCTGACAATTGTTTCCCGATAAACAGGCTGATTAATATGGCCAACGCAACAATAATCAGGTAAATCTGAATAATGACAGCCAGGAAACTCTCAATCTCATTGCTTATTTCATCCTGGCTGAAGAATTGAGGGATTGCAATATAACCAATCTGCATGTAATCGCCATTATTGAAATCAGTATAGCCGGTCAGGTACTTAAGTTGTCCAATGTGCTCATATTGGTTCATATTAGAACTTGCAGAGAAGAAAGGAGTTGGTGATATCCGGTTGCTTATCAGGTTCTTATAGAATATAATGGGTTGCGAGCTGCCTACCAGTACCCCTTTGTTATTATAAACATGGATATCGGTATGATAGATATACGACAGGTCCTGCAGGTCCAGGTTCAAAGCCTGTGTATTCACTGCATTCAGGTCCTGGTTCCAGTAATACCTGTCCTGCAAAGCTTTTTGGATATAGCTTTTTTTACTTTCCAGGTTTGCAATCTGTTCTTCCTGATACTTTTTCTGTATGAAATTCACCGACACAAAGAATATTCCGATAAAGCTTATAATCAACAGTGTGATAAATGCATATTGGAATTTGGCGGTCAATCCCAGCCTGAATTTCTCTTTCCTGGTGCTGATTAAAAATCCCCATACAAAAAGGCTGGATATGGTATATACTGCCAGGAAGAAGTAAACAAAATAAAGCAGGTAAGCCATCCTGCGGTGTATCAACAATTCCGTGATGACAATGTGGGTATTGGCATTCGGCGAATACACATAATGTTTATGGCCACCATACCTGAACGCATAATAATCCGGCTTCTGATCCGGAATCCAGCTGATATCCTGGGCATAATTCATTTTACCTGATGAATAGACCAGCTTTTTATTTTCATACTTTGCAACGGCAATATCCAGCTGTGTCTGAATATCAGGGGTCGAAGCAATCAATAAATTGGGGAAACTATAGCTTTTGAAGTTCCGGCGTGGATAAAACTCCATGAAAAAAAACAGGGAATCACTTCGCACATAATCGGACTGGAATACGCCGATATACGTGATATTATTCTCATTGGCCGGGATGCTGTAGAAATGGGTGCTCTTCAGCCTGGAACCTACATTGGTGATATATTGCATGTATTCCTTGTACAAATTTGTATGCACCGTGGTAACATTGAGCCTTACATCGTATTTATTCCAGAATCCCCTCAAATAGGTTTTATCCAGGTAATCGTTTGCAGCAGTCAATGTATCATGCTTTGCTACCAGGCGGTCAATCTTAGAATCATTGTTGATATGGACATCCAACTCTTCAAGCAGGATATCGGCCATCCGGTCATTGCCACTGTTCCCGTTTACCGAGATATTCTGGGCAAGCACCTGAAATTTATCAAACCGTTTAATCTTGTTGATGGTAAATGAATTCCAAACGACAAATAAAGTATAAACCAGTACCCAGCAAGCCACAAAACCATAGATATTTTTGTATTTTGGAAACAGGTATGGCAAATAGAACGACGAGCAAAGTACTATAAAAGAACTACTGATCCGGATAGAATCTTCGGGTGAGAAGATCAGGCAACCAACATACATCAGTATGGCACAAAACAATTCAATTGCGAATGTAAATCGTAAGAGCTGGTTCTTTTTAAACCACATATGGGTTTTAAAGAACAACAGTGCCAGTCCTAATCCCCAGACTAACATCAGAAAATGAATCCATATGCTGAGTACCGAAAAATCTTTAAACTGCAGGATACTTATCTGGACGTTCGAATTATATATCAGACCTCGTAATAAATAGTAAACCAACACAAAATACAGAATATAAACCAGCAACAATAATATACGGCTGGTCATGAATTTGTATTTCTCGATATCGGTATACATGTAAAACAAATAAATCGTGGAGATGATATACCCGGTTGCAATGGTCAGATGGCTTATGGATGCCAGTACCGGATTAGTTGCA
Source organism: Paludibacter sp. (assembly GCA_028710415.1). Taxonomy (GTDB): domain Bacteria; phylum Bacteroidota; class Bacteroidia; order Bacteroidales; family Paludibacteraceae; genus Paludibacter. The sequence continues at coordinate 12,623 of JAQTUE010000035.1, forward strand.
TACTGGAAGGGTGAAAATAATTTACTCCAAAAGAATAAGGATGGAATATTAAAGTACAGGCAAATTGCTGTAAGCAGCCCTGCACCCCCGACTAAACTGAGACAGGTTAACAGGGTTATTTTCTTTTTTCGCATCAGGTACGGGAAACGGGCATACAGGATAAAGAAAATCAAAAATGCCAGTGCATAGGCAGCCAATCCAATATATCCGATGGTTTCATTATAAACGGGTGCTTTGGGTTCTGCCAGGGTGAATAAATAGTTCCCATGCGAACAAAAGACTGCCAGCTTATCCGTTTCTTTCCCTTTTACGATTTGCACATGCTTATCAAGGTCAAATCCAAGGGCGTATTTATTGTTTAGTTGGGCATTCTCGTAGGAGTAATTATTTTTAATAGTAATCAATGCCAGTATTTTGCGGGTATCAAAGGTCAGTAACCGGCTCACACAATAGGCGTTCGGCAATTGTACAAAATGCCAGTCGGTGGAATCAGGCAATGATATACTACTGATATCAAGCTGATTATCCGACCAGAAAACCATTTCATTATTTTCAAACACATAATACGAGATATCATTCGTTGCAAAAGGATAATGAATCAGCGAATCGGTAGAGGAGTGAATGATAATTTCATTCATCGCTTCAATGGTAGTGGCAGCAATTTTCTCCTTGACAAATAGTTCCTTTTGAAATTTATCTATAGGAATGGCATTCTTAGGTGAGTTTATATAGAAAAAACCGCATATCAATCCAGTCGCAATGGCTAAGATCAATGCCAGGATTAAATAGTTCGATTTAAACGAATCAATTAATGCAGGACCCGTTTTGGTTTTTTCTTTCATTTTATAGTTTAATTATGCAAAAAACTCTCGTAACCTTTTTATAGGGCATATATTAATCACTGAGATTCATTTTGGACTATTATGGACACACAAAGTTTAATAGTTGGATAAAATACTATTGCTTAATTCAATTTTTATTCATGATGATAGGGTTCTCCCTTCAAGATAGTCATTGCCCTGTACAGTTGTTCTACAAAGATCAACCGGATCATTTGGTGTGAAAAGGTCATGCTCGAAAGCGATATCTTATTATTGGCACGACTGTATACCCGTTCTGAGAATCCATAAGGCCCTCCTACTACAAAAATCATGCGCTTATGCGATCCCATCAGTTTTTTCGAAATATAATCTGAAAATCCTACCGAGGTAAACTGCTTTCCTTTTTCGTCCAGTAACACGACTTTATCATTCAACTCTATCTGTTTGAGGATCAAATCAGCTTCCTTTTCCTGTTGTTCGGTGATCGAAAGGCTTTTTGTATTTTTTAATTCAGGGATCACGATCAGTTCAAACGGGATATAAAATTTCAACCGGTTTTGATATTCTTCCTGAAGTTTAATCAACTGGGCATTTGTGGTCTTACCGACAGTTAGGAGTATTATTTTCATTTTTTATTAATAGGATTGGTTGATTTGTGACGGCTTCGATTACAAAACTTATTCTGGTTAAATTTCGAAGCCTTCACTAAAGTTTGTGCAAAATCAGGTATAATATTTGTTATTATTGAATTTGTAAAATACTTCTGACAAAGAAAAAATCGCTCAAATAATGGTTGCAATAAATTAATTAAGTACTTTTGTCCACTGATTCCCTTATCGAATGCAAATATGGCATTTTTTGACGAGAAATCATTTGGGATGAATAATGTTTTTTATTAAAAATCATATCAATCATGAAAACAATCAAATTATTTCTGCTCTGTGCATGTTTCTTTTGTGCTATTCCAGTGATCGATGCACAATCGGGTGAAGTGCCTGTTGAAATTATTACTGCCCTCAATACCGGTGACGCAAGTCAACTTTCAAATTACCTGAATTCAAATGTCGAACTGTTTATTGAAAATAAGAATGATGTCTTCAGCAAGCCCCAGGGTACAGAAATTATAGCTGAATTCTTTCGTAAGAACCGGGTATCCGGTTTTCAACTCTTGCATAAAGGAAACAAAGATGCTGCCAGTTTCGTGATTGGCACCCTCAAGACTGCTGCCGGCAGTTTCAGGGTCTATGTTTTGACCCGTAAAAATGAAATACAACAACTCAGAATTGAACCTTCCAATGACTAACGATTTCAAACAATTAATTTCTCTCTGGTTTGCCGAAGATATCGGTGATGGCGATCACACAACCCTTTCATGTATTCCGGCTACAGCACTCGGAAAATCGCAACTGATCATTAAAGAAAACGGCGTACTGGCCGGTGTAGAAGTTGCCCGTGAGATATTCAAAGCCTTCGATCCCGAACTTAAAATGACCGTTTACATCACCGATGGCACCGAAGTAAAAGTCGGGGATATCGCCTTTGATGTAGAAGGGAAAGTACAGTCTTTATTACAAACTGAACGCCTGATGCTCAACATCATGCAACGTATGAGCGGAGTTGCATCCCGTACCCGTGAATACGTCAAAGCCCTGGAAGGCACCAAAACACGTGTACTCGATACCCGTAAAACTACACCCGGACTTCGTCTTCTTGAAAAGGAAGCTGTAAAGATTGGTGGTGGGGTCAATCATCGCATCGGTTTGTACGATATGATCCTGCTTAAAGATAACCATGTCGACTTTGCCGGTGGTATTGAAAATGCCATTCTACGCACAAAAGCCTATCTCAAGGAAAAGAAGAAGGACCTGAAAATAGAAATAGAAGTCCGCAATTTCGATGAACTGGCTCAGGTGATGGCAGTGGGCGGTGTTGATCGCATCATGCTTGATAACTTTACCCCCGAAAATACCCGCAAGGCAGTTGATCTCATCGCAGGCAAATACGAAACTGAATCCTCCGGCGGTATTACCTTCAGCACCCTGAAAGACTATGCCAATTGCGGCGTGGATTACATTTCAGTGGGCGCCTTGACCCATTCCGTTAAGAGTCTCGATATGAGTTTTAAAGCAGTATAACCTACTGCTTTAAAACCCTTTTTTCCACTTTCTCGCTTTAACCGGGCTATCACAACTACCTCACTCCACTTCTTGCCTGCATTCATTTCACGTTTCAATTCCGGAATTTCTTTTTAGAATTCCAGGATTCTTTTTTATCCATTCTTTTTTTTCTACCCCCAAAAACGATTCAATTCTTTCCTCTGTTCAACAGGTGGGAACCGATTATGAATTCTCCACAATGAAGGAAAACTTCATGAAATTTCAGTTTATTTTTCAAATTCAAATCGTTTGAATTCAGGTTGCATTTGTTCGGGGTTCATTGAGGGTTCATTGAGGGTTCATTGAGGGTTGGTTGAGGTAAACCTCATTGAACCCTCTTTCAACCCTCTTTGAACAGTCACTGAAATGTCTTTAAAAAGAGAATGAATTCAGAAATTATTCAAATGGGTTGAATTGCAAAAAATGAAATAAAATCAGGAGTTTTTGGAGTCTGGAAAAATTCGGTTTAAATGCCTCCTTCAGTCCAAAAGCCAGAGGAGATTAATTTAAAGTTAAAATAAACTGTTTAAGGGATTGTACTGAGACATAAGTAATCAGTGATAAATACTGACATGTTTGTTAAATGCTAAATCCGACTATTTTTGCATCTATTTTATTCTTGACCCCCCAACCCCCAAAGGGGGCGTAAGAGTGCAACATAAGGAGTTATTTAGTATGATCAATTATTCAAATACTGCGTCTTAATGCCTCCTTTGGGGGTTAGGGGGTCAGAACTCAAAAGGTATCATTAAATAATTTGAATTACTTACATTTAATCTACCTTATAAAAGATCAGGTTCATTATTTTTCTTTAGTCGGTGTCCGACAATATTAAAATTGGGATAAGTTCAAATGTATTAACGGATTCCGACAGGTTTTTATTCTAAAAATGATTAAAAAGAAGTGGATTTAAATGAAAGGTTTATTTCTTAACGAGATTTTCAAATATTCTATGCCTGATGGGTTTTTCAACCCGCCAAAATTGACTATCTTTGCACGATGAAATAAAAGGCTTTACGGGTTGATCGATCAGTTATAATCATCTAGCTGTCAACCTTAAAGATTTGCACTGTAATATAAATAATTCAAAATACAGATCATGATTCATTTTTTCCGAACAAATGCTCACCATCTTTATGCCGTACAATCGAATGAGCTGCTTGCAGCCGAAGACGTCCGAAAGTTAGAATGGCTTTTTAGCGAGGCAGTACTGCAATCACTTCCAACTATCGAAGGGAATTACGTGGGGCCGCGCCGCGAAATGATCACCCCCTGGAGTACTAATGCCGTTGAAATCACCCAAAACATGGGAATTTCCGGCATTATTCGTATAGAAGAGTTTACGGCACTTCCCCAGACCCCGTCGGTAAAAGGCGGATTGGCCTATGACCCGATGCTTCAACGTATCTATACCGGAGTTGGACAGGATGTGTTTACAGTAGAGAAACTTCCGGAACCGATCCTGGACATTGAGAATATTGCCGCCTATAGTGCCAAGGAAGGATTGGCATTAAGCCCGGATGAAATTGAATACCTGAACGGGATCAGTGAAAAAATCGGACGCAAACTCACCGACAGCGAAGTATTCGGATTCTCGCAGGTAAACTCCGAACATTGCCGTCACAAAATATTCAACGGCCAGTTTATTATTGATGGGGAAGAAAAAGAACTGACCCTGTTTAAACTGATCCGCAAAACATCAGAAGAAAATCCTAACAGGCTTGTATCGGCTTATACCGATAACGTAGCCTTCAATGCAGGACCAAAGATAGAACAATTTGCACCTGCCAGCGGTGATAAACCGGATTACTTCCAGACCAGGGAAATAGAATCGGTGATTTCGCTGAAAGCAGAAACACATAATTTTCCAACTACCGTAGAACCTTTCAACGGCGCAGCTACCGGAACCGGTGGTGAAATCCGTGACCGGCTGGGTGGAGGAAAAGCCAGTCTTCCAATTGCAGGAACGGCAGTTTATATGACCAGCTACCCACGCCCGGACTTAAACGGTTCGGCCAATGGTACTGAACGTCCATGGGAAAATGCCACTACACCACGCAAATGGCTGTACCAGACACCGGAACAAATCCTGATCAAGGCCTCGAACGGAGCATCTGATTTTGGTAACAAATTCGGACAACCCCTGATTTGCGGATCTTTATTGACCTTCGAACACGAGGAAAACGGCAAAAAATATGGCTACGATAAAGTCATCATGCTTGCCGGAGGTGTTGGATTCGGCACACGTCGCGATGCACTGAAAGGTATTCCTGAAGTGGGCGAAAAAGTGGTTGTCATGGGTGGTGATAATTACCGGATTGGCATGGGAGGAGGAGCAGTATCTTCTGTAGAAACCGGCCAATACGACAATGCCATTGAATTAAACGCAGTTCAACGTGCCAATCCTGAAATGCAAAAACGTGTTTCGAATGTGATCCGTACGTTGGCTGAAGGAGATATTAACCCGATTGTTTCCATTCACGACCACGGTGCAGGCGGACACCTGAATTGCCTGTCGGAGCTGGTGGAAACAACAGGAGGAAAAATTGATGTTTCAAAACTTCCGGTAGGTGATCCGACTTTGAGTGCCAAAGAAATTATTGGCAACGAAAGCCAGGAACGCATGGGAATGTTGATGAAAGCAGAGGATGTTGAAAAAGTACGCCTGATTTCGGAACGCGAACGTGCCCCTATGTACGTGGTTGGAGAAACAACAGGTGACATGAACTTTGTATTCGAACAGGCAGATGGCGAAAAACCAATCGACCTGAAACTGGAATACATGATCGGCAAGCCACCACGCACGGTGATTACCGACCAGACCATGGAAGAACATTTTGCACCTGTGGAAATCAGTGAAGAAAAACTTCAGGAATATATTCAGAATGTATTGCAGGTTGAATCGGTAGCTTGTAAAGATTGGTTGACAAATAAAGTCGACCGTTCGATTACAGGTAAAATTGCCCGTCAGCAATGTGCCGGTGAAATTCAACTGCCGTTGAACGACCTTGGTGTTGTGGCACTTGATTATCATGGAAAAACAGGTATTGCCACTTCTATCGGTCATGCACCTTTAGCAGCTTTGGTTAATCCGGAAGCAGGATCGGTGCTCGCCATCGCAGAAGCATTGACCAACATAGTATGGGCTCCACTTGCCGACGGACTTGAAAGCGTATCCTTGAGTGCAAACTGGATGTGGCCTTGTAAGAATCCGGGAGAAGATGCCCGTTTGTACAAGGCAGTGGAAGCCTGCAGCGACTTTGCCTGCTCATTGGGAATCAATATCCCAACTGGGAAAGACAGTCTGTCCATGACCCAGAAATATGACGGAGAAAAAGTATTTTCACCGGGAACAGTCATCATATCGGCAGGTGCCGAGGTTTCGGATGTTCAAAAAACAGTGAGCCCCGTATTGGTAAACGATCCTAAATCGGCGGTTTATTATATCGACTTCTCGTTCGATGCACTTAAATTAGGTGGTTCGGTACTTGGACAGACTTTAAACCAACTGGGTGATGAAGTTCCTACTGTACAGGATGCCGAATACTTTAAAGCAGCATTCGACAGCATTCAGGAACTGATCAGCAAGGACCTGATCCTGGCAGGACACGATATTTCGGAAGGTGGATTGATTACTGCCTTATTGGAAATGTGTTTTGCAAATACGACAGGTGGCTTGAATGTAAAACTGGATGATATTGCTGAAAACTCATTGGTAAATATCCTGTTTGCTGAAAACCCGGGAGTATTGATCCAGGTAAAAGAAAAGAGAGCAGTAGAGAAAATACTTGAAAATAACGGTGTTGGTTTTGCACGTATTGCAACCCCTATTAAAGACCGTCGATTGGAAGTTTACCGTAAAAACCAATCGTATTCTTTCTCGATTAACGATTTACGTGATGTCTGGTACAAGTCATCTTATTTGCTTGATCGCAGGCAGAGTGGGGAAATATGCGCCAAAGCACGTTTCAACAATTACAAGAGCCAACCGTTGGAATTTGATTTCACGAAATCATTCACCGGAAAACTGTCACAGTTCAATCTGACCCAGGCACGCAAACCTAGTGGCGTACGGGCAGCCATTATCCGCGACAAAGGAACCAATGGCGACCGCGAAATGGCATATGCATTATACCTGGCAGGATTTGATGTAAAAGACGTTCACATGACCGATTTATCAACCGGACGTGAAACGCTTGAAGATATCAACCTGATTGTATTCTGCGGAGGTTTCTCCAATTCCGACGTTCTCGGTTCAGCCAAGGGTTGGGCAGGGGGATTCCTGTTCAACGAGAAAGCTAAAAACACCCTGGATAATTACTACAAACGCACAGACACCCTGAGTTTGGGTATTTGTAACGGTTGCCAGTTGATGATGGAACTGGAACTGGTAAATCCGGAACATGATGTCAAAGCGCGCATGCTGCACAATGATTCCAATAAATTCGAATCAGGTTTCTTAGGATTGACTATCCCTGAAAACAAATCAGTTATGTTCGGTTCGTTGGCAGGAAGCAAATTAGGAGTATGGGTAGCTCACGGAGAAGGAAAATTCTATTTCCCAAAACCTGAAAACGATTACCATGTGGTAGCCAAATACTCTTACCTGTCGTATCCCGGCAACCCGAACGGTTCCGATTATAACGTAGCAGGTATCTGTTCTGAGAACGGACGGCACCTGGCAATGATGCCTCACCCTGAACGGGCTATCTTCCCATGGCAATGGGCACATTATCCTGCTGATAGAAAAGCTCAGGACCAGATCACCCCTTGGATGGAAGCATTTGTGAATGCACGGAAATGGGTGGAAAAAGTAGTGGGTAGTAAGTAGTAGGTAGTAGGTAAATTATAGTCACGGCTTCACTTTGGGTGAAGTCGTGACTATTTTATTATACAGTCTGATTTTTGAATTTTGAGAGAGGTAACATTACTTGCATTCATTATTTAGCAGGTCATGGATTCAGGTCTAAAATTCCTGTATCGGTTATTTTTTTGTAGATTTGTATATACTTACATGATTCCTATTCGAATTCGAATCATACAACTTTGTATGATAAGCCTTTACATGTCAAACGACCAATAAAGGGTTAAATAACTTACAATAAATTGCACTTTTCGTTAGATAAATTCAACTTAAAACAGCCTATCAAACTGATATTTAAGTTTATTTTATGAAAAATGACCTAATTCTTCTTATAATTTTTAAGTGAAGTAAATTAATGGTAATTTTGCAGTGTTTAATCAACACGAATGCTGAAATAAGAGATCTAAAGTAAACGATTTATTATTATCCCGGTTTGTATTGAAAAAATGAAGAAATACGTAGCCTATATAATTATAACCCTGTCATGCCTGCACTCCATTCGTGCCAACCCGGCCGATTCAATTACGACGGTATACCAGGATGGTGAGTTCAAAACCAGATATGTCATCAGAGTCAAGGCGACAGAGAATGAAGTATGCGAAGTTGCTACGAAATTAATATACGATTTTCATAATACCCCCGGGAACCTTTTCAACTGGGCTTTAAAGGATTTAGGATTACAGGATAAGAAAAAGAACGATATAATTTTCATTCTAAAGACCTCCGTCACAGATGAAAAAACCGGCATTACACATGGAACATTTGATATTATAGTACCTTTAATAACCTCGTTTGATAATGTGGTAGTTGATGCAATCGTATCAAAGACAAAATGCAACAACAAGGAAATGAAGGTCTCTGCCAATATCATTTATTCCAGCTTTTTATTAAAGCACGGGTTGGCCACACTGACAATTGTGCCATTAAAAAACAACGAACAACTGTTTATAACAAATGTGAGCATTAAATTTGGTTGGTTCTTCAATATCTTTATCACCAAGAGACGCTACAACAGTATTGTAGAATGGAGGATAAAGAAATTTACTGAGAACATGAAGGTTGAATGTGAGCAAAGGCGAGAAAAATCACTTACCAGGAAGGAATAGAAGACAACCTGAAGTCTATAATACTAGGATTTATTCGGTTATTCAATGAAAAAACGCTGCCTACTGTTCTTTTTATTCCTGTTGATGGTACTGCCAGCCATTGCATCACCAGCTGATTCGATATCTACAGTTTACAGGAATGGAGAATTTATTACATACAGCCAGGCGTGGGTAGCAGCTTCTGATAGTGTTAGCAATAAAGTAACGGATGATTTCGATTACCAGATGCATTACAACCTGGATGCACTATTTAGTTGGGCATTAAAGGGATTGAATTTGCGGAAAGAGAAAAATGAGCTGATGGTTTTCTATTTTAAATCAACAGCCTATGATAAGGAAACACGAATTATCCGGGGGATTGGAGATGTGATAGTGCCTGGTGTTATTACTTTTCCAAACATTAAAGTGGACAGTAAACTAACGGATAAAAGATTTACAAACGGTAAAAGATCTATCAATATCAATTTACTCTATTCGGATGGATTTCTAAAAAATATGACCGGTACTTTTTCAGTAATTCCAAAGAAGAACAAAGCTACTTTAATTACGTTAGAGACACATATACGATTTGGCTGGTTTTTCAACATCTTCATAACCCAACACCGCTTCCGGCAGATCATGGAATGGAGATTAAAAAGATTCGTTCACAATATAAAGATTGAGGCAGAACGTAGGGAAAAAGCAGCAAGCTGAACCAAGAGCCAAGAACCAAGAGCCAAGAACCAAGAGCCAAGAACCAAGATTAAAGAACCAGGAATTACAAGAAATACGATTACACTTTAAAAAACGATTACACGATTCAACATTTTATGGCTGAAAAAACATTATTAGAGAAATTAGAAGGATTACAACATAAGTTCGAAGAGATTTCGACACTGATCACTGACCCTGCCATTGTAGGGGACATGAAACGCTACGTGAAGCTGAACAAGGAATATCGCGAACTGGAAAGGATCATGGATGCCCAAAAGGAATACAGGACTGCTTTATCCCATTTGGCGGAAGCAAAAGAGATACTGGATTCTGAGAACGACCCTGAAATGCGTGAAATGGCAAAAGGAGAAATTGATGAAATAGAGCCCAAGATTCCGGTGATGGAAGAAAATATCAAGTTGCTGTTGATACCTGCCGATCCGGAAGATAATAAGAATGCCATTGTTGAAATCCGTGGTGGTACGGGAGGTGATGAAGCAGCTATATTTGCAGGCGACCTGTTCCGCATGTATACCAAATACTGTGAAACAAAAGGATGGAAAGTAGATATTACCAATACCAGTGAAGGAACCTCCGGCGGTTTTAAAGAAGTCATCTTTACTGTTTCAGGGGAAAACGTCTACGGCACCTTAAAATACGAATCAGGGGTGCACCGTGTACAACGGGTACCACAGACAGAAACACAGGGACGGGTACATACCTCTGCCTCAACAGTAGCCGTTCTGCCTGAAATGGAAGAATTTGATTATGAACTGAAAGAATCGGATGTCCGTGTTGATACCTTCTGTTCTTCGGGAGCAGGAGGACAATCGGTGAATACAACCTATTCAGCGATCCGGTTGGTGCACATTCCAACAGGAACAACTGTTCAGTGCCAGGACGAGAAATCACAACACAAGAATAAGGCGAAAGCTATGAATGAACTTCGTTCACGACTGTATGCCATTGAACACCAGAAATACCTGGACGAAATCGGTTCAAAACGCAAGACTATGGTTTCTACCGGTGACCGTTCCGCTAAGATACGCACCTACAATTATCCGCAGGGACGCATTACCGACCACCGTATCAATTTCACCATCTATAACCTGACTGCTTTTATGAGTGGTGATATCCAGGGTGTGATCGACCAGTTGATCGTAGCTGAAAATGCCGAGAGACTGAAGGAGAGCGAGTTGTAAAGGGGGTTGATTGGTTGATTGGTTGATTGGTTGATTGGTTAATTGGTTAATTGGTTAATTGGTTAATTGGTTAATTGGTTAATTGGTTAATTGGTTAATTGGTTAATTGGTTAATTGGTTAATTGGTTAATTGGTTAATTGGTTAATTGGTTGATTGGCTGATTGGTTAATTGGTTGATTGGTTGATTGGTTGATTGGTTGATTGGTTGATTGGGTCACAGATAAATAGTAAATAGTAAATGACAAAATAGTAAATAGACAGATGACTAAACAAGAACTTTTTGAAAATATACAGCGCAAGAAATCATTTCTGTGCGTAGGACTGGATACCGATGTAAGTAAGATACCGGAACATTTGTTTGATGAATCGGAAGATCCGATATTTGATTTCAATAAAGCGATTATTGATGCTACAGCTGATTTGTGTGTAGCTTATAAGCCAAACCTGGCATTTTACGAAAGCCTGGGCCTTGAAGGCTGGGAAGTATTGGAACGTACTGTTGATTATATCCGCGAGAATTACCCGGATCAGTTTATCATAGCTGATGCCAAGCGTGGTGATATTGGAAATACTTCAGCGATGTATGCCCGCACATTCTTTGGCAATATGGATTTTGACTCGGTAACAGTAGCTCCGTACATGGGAGAAGATTCAGTGACTCCTTTCCTGACTTACGAAGGCAAATGGGTGACCTTGTTGGCATTGACTTCCAACAAGGGTGCATTTGACTTTCAACTTATGAAAGATAAATCAAGTGGTGACCTGTTGTATGAAAAAGTATTGAAAACTTCCCAGGCATGGGGAACGGATGAAAACATGATGTATGTGGTGGGTGCTACCAAAGCTGAAATGCTGACAGACGTACGTGCTATTGTACCGGAACATTTCCTGTTGGTTCCCGGAGTAGGTGCTCAGGGCGGAAGCCTGGAAGAAGTAGCCAAATATGGCTTAAACAGCACCTGTGGGTTGCTGGTTAACTCCTCCCGCCAGATTATCTATGCCTCTTCCGAAAAAAATTATGCACAGGCTGCCCGCGAAGAAGCACAACGGGTACAAACTGAAATGGAATTCATATTGAATCAGGCTGAATTAATCTAACATTCAACCTGTTCAACAAAACAAAAAGCACTTAATCCATTTAGATTAAGAGCTTTTTGTTTTGTTTTTAATAATATGAAAGAATATCGTATTAATCATAATGATACCGGCAACTATAAATTAATAATTCATTTTCAATAACCTGATAAACAATACGGTGTTCGTGATCTATTCTCCTGGACCAATAACCGGATAAATCATATTTCAATGCCTCAGGTTTCCCAATTCCATCAAATGGATTCCGTTGAATGTCTTTTATCAGGTCATTGATCTTCTTTACTATCTTCTTGTCAATGGATTGCCAATACACATAATCTTCCCAGGCGTTTACAATAAATTTAATTTCAATGTAAGAAATCAATGTTGGGTTTCACAATCTTACCATCTTTCATTTGCTGTATCGATTCATACAGACTGTCGGCATTTTTCTTTGAACTCAATATATGCAGGGTCTCCATGATGGAGTTATATTCTTCCAGTGAAATCAGGACAGTTCCCATCCCTGTTTTACGTTTGATTATTAAAGTTTCATTATTGTCTTCCACACTGTCTAGAAATTTCTTAAGATCAGTTCTAAACTCTGAAAAGTTGATTGTGATCATCTTATTCAATATATTATATTCGTGATTAAATATAAATATACATGCTTATTTTATCTATCGAATTATTATTTAATATTTTTCTTCTTGTTTACCATTCATTCTATTTTTATTTTAAATGGGATACTCATAAAAAACGTAGGACCATATAAAACAAAAAGCTCTTAATCTTCATAGATTAAGAGCTTTTTGTTTTACATTTGAAAAATACTTACTTTGCACCACTGACACCTTCCGTAGTCATTTGTACACGTTTCATGGAACCATCTTTATTATAATAAAGGCGGTCGATGCAAACAGAGCGGTGAAAACTGCTGCCACCGGCATTAGCCCCACCATTATGATAAACAAAATACCACTTGTCCTTAAATTCTAATATTGCCTGATGATTGGTATTTGAATTACCTGCAAGCTCATTGAGTATGCCTTTAAATTCCCATGGTCCTGTAATCTTATGACTCATGGCATACACTATCTTTTCAGGGAATTCAGAAGCATACGAAAGATAATACCAGTCTTTGTTTTTATGTATCCAGGGAGCTTCGGTATAGCGAGGCAGATTCGGCACTGCTACTATCGGTCCAATGGTATCAGTCATGTTTTCTTTTAGTTTAACATAATAACATTGTGTATTTCCCCAAAACAAATATGCCTGTTTGTCATCATCAATGAATACGGTCGGGTCAATATCATCCCAACTTATTTTTGTGTATTTGGTGGTTAAGTCATTGGTGATGATGGCAGATCCTTTGGCATCTTTAAATGGCCCTGTTGGACTATCGGATACTGCCACGCCAATAGCTTTGCCATGGACTGTACCATGCTCAACAGCAACATACCAATAGAACTTACCATTCCGCTCAATCACCTGGGATGCCCACGCATCACCTTTCGCCCATTTAAAATCACTGGCATGCAAGGGAGTTGGATGTTCTGTCCAGGTTTTCATATCTTCTGAAGAAAACACGCACCAGTTATTCATCACATAACGTTCCTGTTTGGGTGGGCATACATCATGTCCGGTATAGAGGTAAAACTTATTTTTATAAACCATTGCTGCCGGATCAGCTGTATACTTGTACCGGATAACAGGATTGCCTTCGGAAAGGAAAGTTGTATCGCGGGTTACTTCCTGACTGAAAAGGGTACAGAAAGTGAAAACTGAAAATATCAAAGCAATTGATTTTCGCATACTTTAAATCTTTGTATTGTTATTTTGTATTTTCTCCATAGTCTCCCACAGTTTATCATCATTCGGGACAGGTGCAGTCAAATTGATTTGCAACTTGGATACAGGGTGTATAAATTCAATAGAGCGTGCATGAAGACTAATACCTCCATTTGGATTGGAACGTGGAAAACCATATTTTAAATCACCTTTGATTGGACATCCCATCTTGGCTAACTGGCAACGTATCTGGTGATGCCGGCCTGTTTCCAGATGTACTTCCAGCAAATAATAGGTATCGGATTGTGCAATCAGCCGGTAACTCAAGGCTGCTTTCTTGGCATCAGAGCGTTCTTTATCGTAGGCAACCGATTTATTCTGCTTTTCATTGCGTACCAGGTAATGCTCCAGTCGCCCTTCCGGTTGGGCAGGACGTTCCTTTACAATTGCCCAATAGGTTTTCTTAACTTCCTGATTGCGGAACATTTCATTCAACCGTGTCAATGCCTTGCTAGTTTTTGCAAAGAGCACTACCCCACTCACAGGCCTGTCAAGCCGATGGGTTACACCCAGGAAAACTTCTCCAGGTTTGTTATATTTCTCTTTCAGGTAAAGCTTTATTGTTTCCGAAAGAGGCTGATCACCCGTTTTATCACCCTGTACAATTTCAGAAGTGCTTTTATTGACAGCAATGATATGGTTATCTTCGTAAAGAACGGTCATCTTTAAATTTACTATTTAGTCATTTACTATTTACTATTTAACTGATTATCTATTCAACCAACGGAACGAAGTGACGTCCCGCTTGCGGGATCAACCAATCAACTTAATCAACTCAATCAACCAATCAACTTAATTAGCCAATTGACTAATCAACTGATTAACCAACAACCACTCTCTGCCGTACAGCTTCGTAAATCAAAATACCGGCTGCTACTGACACGTTCAGCGAACCAATACTTCCCAACATAGGAATACTTACCATTTCGTCACAAAGACGTAAATGATCAGGATTTACACCTTCGTCCTCAGCACCCATTACAATAGCTATAGGCTCGGTCATAACAGCTCCTGTATAGTTCATGGTTGCTTTTTCACTGGCTGCAACCAGTTTAATACCCGAAGATACTAAGAATTTCAAGGCATTACCCAGGTTTTCTTCACGACATACAGGGATAGTAAGCAAAGCTCCGGCAGATGTTTTCACCGCATCAGCATTAATGGCAGCACCACCTTTTGTAGGGACTACGATTGCATCGACTCCGGCACATTCACAGGTACGGGCAATGGCACCAAAATTACGAATATCAGTCACACCATCCAGCACAACAATAAAAGGCATACGTCCTTCTTCATAAATCCCGGGGATAATGTCCTCAATATTCTGGTAGGTAATAGCTGAAATAAAAGCAACCACGCCCTGGTGATTCTTGGTTGTTATCCTGTTTAATTTTTCAATGGGCACATACTGTACGGGAACTTTAAGTCCGGTCAGGGCATTGAACAGTTCGCGGGACAGTTCACTGGTCATATCCCTGCGCATAAGTATTTTATCAATCTCTTTTCCAGCCTGAACAGCTTCAATCACCGCACGAATCCCGAATATCATATCCTTTTCAGGACGTTGTTTATTTTTGTAGTTTATCATTGTTCTATTTATTAGTAAACTTAGAAAAAGTTAGATTTGTATCAAATTAATTATCATTCATCAATTTCAGTTTGTCGAACATCCAAAAGATCAATGAAAGTACAACACCTGTTACGGCTGCAAATGCCATTCCTTTAAGTTGTACTGAACCAATGCTGATAGCAGCACCACTTACACCAATCACAAAAGTCACAGCACCAAGAACCATATTGCGGTTTTTACTGAAATCCACTTTTTGTTCCACATACATACGGAAACCCTGTACGGCAATCACACCATAAAGCAACATGGTAATACCTCCTAAAACAGGAGTAGGAATAGTGGAAATAGCTGTAGAAATCTTGCCTATGAATGAAAACGAAATTGCAAGTAAGGCAGCTCCGCGTATCACCCAAACAGAATAGACATGAGTAATGGCCATAACCCCGATATTTTCACCATAGGTTGTGTTAGGAGGCGAACCAACAAATCCTGAAATAATATTACTGATTCCATCACCTAACAAAGATCGGTGCAAGCCCGGCTTCTTCATTAAATCCTCTCCTGTTATTTTACCTGTTACAATCAAATGGCTGATATGTTCGGCCAGTACCACAATACAGGCTGGAGCAATAATTAATATGGCATTAATATTATAGACCGGAGCTTGAAAATGAGGTAAAGCAAACCAGGATGCATGGCCAATAGCCGTTGTATCGACCATACCCATGAACAAAGATAAAAGATAGCCGGCAACTACAGCAAAAAGAATGGGTATGATTTGTAAAAAGCCCCGAAACATAACTGATCCTATTATTCCGACAAAGAATGTAAACAAGGAAACAATCACCGTATTGGTATCAATGGAGAAGGGTTTTACAATCTGGCCAACAGCAGTTGGCCATGGCGCCAGTCCGGCTTGTTGTACGGCAATAGGGGCAAGTTCCAGACCTATGATTGCAACAACAGCTCCCATAACGGCAGGAGGCATTACAATATCAATCCATCTGATTCCCCATTTCATAACCACAAAAGAGATCAGAATAAAAAACAATCCAAAGAAAATAAACCCTGATTGCGCACTTGCAAAACCACCATAGGAAGTTGATATGAGCATTACGGGTGCTATAAATGCAAAACTGGAACCCAGATAAGCAGGGATTCCCCCTTTGGTTACCAATGAATAGATAATGGTGCCAATACCATTCATTAACAAGGCAATGGAGGGATCTACACCCAATAAAATCGGAACCAGGATAGTGGCTCCGAACATAGCAGTCAAGTGTTGAAAGCTTAGTGGCAGGCTTTGAAGGATGGGTAACTTTTCATGAATCCCAATGGTACGTTTCTCCATAAAAACAGAATTTGATAGTATTTAGTGATATATTTATTGTGTTATTATTTCAAGTTCTGAAATGAGCAATTCCCGTTCAAATGAAAATGTTTTATCCTTTTCATTGAGTAAGCGATACAAATGCAGGCACTTCAGGTAAAAGTTTTTAGCATTCGGTTCATTCCCCTGGACAGTAAATGTATTTGCCGTTTCATGAGTCAAACGAGCCAAAGTTTCTAAATAAGAGGGATTATAGTTTTCTTTTCTCACTTTTTCTATAAAAGCCTCTACAGGCATTATTACCAGTTCATCCAGGTCAATATCCAGCATTTCCTTGTAGGTTTCATCAGCCAGATGTAGACCCTCTTCCGGAAATCCCTTCTCTCGAAAACCAAGCATGGCTGCAATCACCCGGCTGAGTTTTTCCAGATATTTCAATAAATAATCTTCTTTTGGCACGACAATTAATTAATAATCAACGATTAATAATTCCGGATTTAAAACAGGTCCCTATATGATTTAGCGTTTGCAAAGGTAGCTAAATTATTGTATTTCATCGCAATGCAACTATAGAAATCAGTTAACATATTAAATTTCAATGACATGTATAAATATGCATTTAGAACAGTCATTTATGAATTTCTTGCAGTATCTTTGCGCAAAAATTAATAAAATCCATGTTAAACTCACATATTGGTGAAATAGCCGGCTTAGGAGTATCTGTATGCTGGACAATGAGTGCCCTGTTCTTCGAAAAAGCAGGACATAAGATCAGTACATTATCAATTAATTTTATCCGGTTACTACTTGCCATTGGTTTCTTAGGAATGACAACTTTCTTTACAAGGGGGATTTTCTTTCCAACCGATGCTACCGGTTATCAATGGATTTGGTTAGGTTTATCCGGTTTTATAGGTTTTTTCCTTGGTGATTTATTCCTGTTTAAATCCTATACTATTATCGGTGCACGCACTGCTGCACTGATGATGAGCCTGGCACCCATGCTTACTGCTATCATTGGTTGGTTCTTTCTAAAGGAAACACTCACAATAAAGGATATAGCTGCTATAATTTTAAGTGTGGCGGGCATCATGATTGCAATTTCGAGTCGTAACATGAAACTGAATTATCCTGTAAAAGGTTTGCTGCTTGCTTTTGGAGGTGCCGTAGGACAAGCTGTCGGATTAATTCTAAGCAAAAAAGGCATTGGCCATTACGATCCGGTAGCTGCTACTCAGATCCGGGCACTATTTGGACTGTTAAGCTTTGGGATACTGATCACAGTACTTCGCCGCTGGGGAAAACTTAATACGGACATACGACATACCAGTGCATTAAAGTCTGTAACGGTTGGGGCTATCTTTGGACCTTTTCTTGGTGTTGCACTGGGGCTCTATGCCATTCAACAAACCAATACCGGTATTGCTGCGACCTTAATGGCATTGGTACCGATCTTTATCATTGTTCCTTCAGCTATTATGTTTAAAGAAAAAATCCGGCTCCAACAGGTTATTGGAGCTGTAGTCAGTATTATTGGCGCCAGCTTGTTCTTTATTTGATTCAGACAAAAGAACAAAGAACCAAGAGCCAAGACACAAGACACAAGATGGTGAGTCTTGTCTCTTTTGTCTTGGTTCCGGGCTCTTGATTCTTTTGTCTTGGCTCTTGGTTCTTGCCTCTTGATTCTTGGTTCTTGGTTCTTGGCTCTTGCCTCTTGCCTCTTGCCTCTTGGTTCTTGGTTCTTGATTCTTGGCTCTTGATTCTTGCCTCTTGGTTCTTGGTTCTTGGTTCTTGGTTCTTGATTCTTGCCTCTTGCCTCTTGCCTCTTGCCTCTTGGCTCTTGGCTCTTGGTTCTTGATTCTTGCCTCTTGCCTCTTAGCTCTTGGCTCTTGGCTCTTGCCTCTTGGCTCTTGGCTCTTGGCTCTTGGTTCTTGATTCTTGCCTCTTGCCTCTTAGCTCTTGGCTCTTGGCTCTTGGCTCTAAGCTAAACTACCCCCTGTGCCATCATTGCTTTTGCAACTTTCATGAATCCGGCAATATTAGCCCCTTTTACATAGTTCACAAAACCATCAGGTTCAGTACCATATTTCACACAGGCTTCGTGAATGCTGGCCATAATATCCTGCAAGCGTTTATCAACCTCTTCTTTTGGCCAACTCAGCTTCATGGCATTCTGTGACATTTCAAGTCCTGATACCGAAACACCCCCTGCATTGGCAGCCTTACCCGGTGCATACAGGATTTTGTTTTTGAGGAATACTTCAACTGCTTCCATGGTTGAAGGCATATTCGCTCCTTCGGATACTGCCATGCAACCATTACTTACCAACATTTCGGCTTCCTGTTTATCGATTTCATTCTGGGTAGCCGAAGGCAAGGCAATGGTACATTTTTCAGACCATGGACGTTCACCATCCACATATTTGCAATTGTATTTGTCGGCATATTCTTTGATTCGTCCCCGTTGAACATTCTTCAAGTCGAAAATGTAAGCCAGTTTTTCAGAATCAATCCCTTCGGCATCGTAGATATATCCACTGCTGTCGGACATGGTAATGACCTTTCCTCCCAGTTCTAGGACTTTTTCTGCGGTATAGGTAGCAACATTCCCTGAACCGGAAATAGATACCACCTGGCCTTTTAAATCATTGATTCCTTTCCGTTTCAACATATTCATCAAAAAGTAGATATTTCCATACCCTGTTGCTTCAGGACGAATAAGTGAACCTCCAAATTCCAGCCCTTTACCCGTGAAGGTACCGGTATTTTCCTGGGCAAGCTTGCGGTACATGCCAAACATATAGGCCACTTCCCTACCTCCAACTCCAATATCACCAGCCGGTACATCCGTTTCAGGTCCGATATGACGCCACAACTCCAGGATATATGCCTGACAAAATCTCATGACTTCACTATCCGATTTACCTTGTGGGGTGAAGTCAGATCCACCCTTTGCACCTCCCATGGGAAGGGTGGTGAGTGCATTTTTAAAAGTTTGTTCAAAAGCAAGGAATTTCAGAATAGATGGATACACGGATTCATGAAACCTGATTCCACCCTTGTAAGGGCCTATGGCATTATTGTGCTGGACACGGTATGCCATGTTGGTTTTCACATTCCCTTTATCGTCCACCCAGGTTACACGGAACGAAAAGATCCGGTCAGGAATACAAATGCGTTCGATAATGTTTTGTTTCTCAAATTCAGGATGCGCATTGTACGTTTCTTCAATAGACAGCAATACTTCTTCTACGGCTTGATGATACTCAGGTTCATTGGGAAACCGTCTTTTCAAATTGTCAAGAAATTGATCTACTTTCATACTTCTAATGTTTTATGGTTCATGAATACTTTATGCAACAAAAATACAAATAAATATGAATAAGTGACTATTTTTGCTAAATAAAATAAAATATATACTTAATAGATGTTATTTTAAAAGAGTATAAAAACAAATTGTCACTTCAATTGATGCATTTTACATTGTTGTTTACTGTTTTCCAAGGTTAAACTGCCAAAAAATACATGTTTTCTAGGTAAATATTCAATTTATTTTGCATTAACCTAAAAAAACTATTTGAAAGTTAGAAAATAAGTGTATTTTTGCACTTCGACTTCTAGTATCAGGAAAGTTGGCAGAGTGGTCGAATGCGTCGGTCTCGAAAACCGATGAGCGGGTAACTGCTCCGAGAGTTCGAATCTCTCACTTTCCGCAACGATAATGGAGGATGTCTGGATCAGGCATCCTTTTTTACCAGTTCGCTGCATTTTTACAGAAGCAGCTCATAAATTGTTGTGGGGATAAATAGTATCAGGATGGTAGGTACTACTTTTAATAGAGTCGAATCCTGGTTTCTGGAACTTTATTGTTTAATTATCTTAAATAATACGCAAATCATTTTTCTGTAATAAATTACTTTTAATCACATATTCATTTGTTTATAAGGCATATAATATCTATTTATTGAATATATCCAGGTTTATTTCATTTTTATTTAAAATATAAATAGATTATTATTAGTTTATTTTAAACTTTTATAAGAATAGTTTGTTAGATATTCGATTAATAGTGTTTTCTGAGAGAAATTTATTTTTTTATTTACTTATTTACATTCTTATCTTTATTTTATGAACATTTACATCGGTAACTTAAGTTACAAAGTCAGGGAAAATGACCTCCAGGGGGTTATTGAAGAGTATGGTCAAGTTGAATCATGCAAAATTATTAAAGATCGCGAAACGGGTAAGTCAAAAGGATTTGCATTTGTAGAAATGCCTGATGATGCTGCTGCTGTTAAAGCGATCGCGGAATTAAACGGTGCTGAATTTGATGGTCGTGCAATGGTTATTAAACAAGCAACTCCAAAAAACTAGTATTTAGTTTTAATCACTAAAATGCACTCCTGTTATCTCACTGATAACAGGAGTGTTTTTATATCAGGATTATTCAGGTAGAACCAAACTCCTAATGAGTTATAAATATTTTTTCTTTTAAATAATCTCCCATTTTAAATATCAGAACAAAAATCCCCGAAGCGTTCAGCACGATCCGGGGATTTTAATTTACTGATCAAAATATGATCAAAGTTTCAATTATTTTCCGGTTACCCTTTCCAGGCGTTTCATAATGGAAAAGATAAACATGGCCGATACAATACAGCAGATAAAGAATAATCCCCACAACATATACAGGTCGATACGTCCCCACAACAAGCTGCCTACAAATAAGAGCTTATTCCCTACAGCCGTTGCCAGCAACCAGCCACCCTGCATTAATCCCTGAAAACGGGGCGGTGCTACCTTCGAGACAAACGACAGGCCCATAGGACTTAAGAATAGTTCTGCAACCGTCAGTATCAGATAACTGCTCATCAACCAGTAGGGGGATACCCTTGATGCTTCAGCAGTAGCCGCACCATTCAACAGGTAAGGCGAAACAACCTGTAAAGAAGCTATAAGGATTACCACAAATCCCAGGCTGGCCAGTATCATCCCAAATCCTATCTTTTTAGGGGTAGATGGCTCAATACCTTTTTTATTCAGGAAGCTGAATAATCCCATGACTACCGGGGTAAGGGCCACAATAAACAATGGGTTAAAAGACTGGAATACTTCAGGTGCAATCGGGTTATTGTCGCCATAAGTACCCACAAAATAATAACACAATCCACCAGCTACCAGAGTTAACAATCCGCCCAATAATCGGCTCTGAATCTTTATATTGCTTTTGAATACCAATACCAATCCGGCAATAGTAGCAATAACGCTTAATATGGAATTCAGGTTAAAGAATAAATTGGTAAGTGGTCCTACATGCTTGGCAATATAATCCCTGGCAAAAAAGGTAAGCGTTAATCCATTCTGGTGGAATGACATCCAGAAAAATATAACCACAATAAAAACCAATATCAGTGAAGTAACCCTTGGACGTTCTTCTTTGGTGGATATCTGGAAAATGTAGGATACAAAGGCAATAAACAATCCAATTGCCAAACCAAATTTATAATCCAAACCAGGCATCAACTGGAGCAGAAATGCAGTCAGGCCCATCAACAATATGGATATCACCAATGCCTTGCCATTACCTGTAACCTTTTCGCCGGTTTCAATAGTTGCCTTTTTTGTAACTGCCTTAATGGAAGTCGATCCCGGTAAGGTCTTATTAAAAATAATATATACCAGCAGCGAAGTAATCATCGCACCGGCTGCAATGGCAAATGCCCAGTTATAACCACGTGCAAATACATCAATATAGTTTTGAGCAAATGCATGCAGGTCGGTCACCGGAACTTTGCTGATCACGGCATTATTTGCCAGTTGCTGAAATTGGGTGGTATCTTTCAATGTACCGTTCAGCATTTGGTGGCAGAGTGAAGGCAGGCTGCCATCGTGCATAAATCCGTTGGTCTTCAGCCACCAGTTACGGATTCCGGTAGCCACAAAAGGTGCAAAGAAAGCCCCTACATTAATTCCCATATAAAAAATCATAAAGGCTGAGTCCCGCAGTTTAGAGTATTTTTCGTCATCATACAACTGTCCTACCACTGCTTGAAGGTTCCCTTTGAAAAAACCGTTTCCCAGCGATATCACCAACAAGGCTGCCAGTGAGCCATACAAGGTCATTCCTGGCATGGCGATCATCACATACCCAATAAACATAATGATTTGTCCCAACAGGATAATCAGTTTATACTGTTTCTTCCAGTCAGCCAGCATACCTCCCACAAGGGCCAAAGCATAGATGGCAAAATAAAACCAGCTGTAATAATCTCCTGCCAGTTCTTCGGACAAGCCGTATTTAACCTGCAGGAATAAAACCAGAATGGCCATCATGGTGTAAAATCCGAAACGCTCTCCCATGTTAGTGAAAAAAGCAACTAATAATCCTTTTGGATGATTCTTAAGCATATTATTTTAGTTAATTGGTTGATTTGTTGATTAGTTGATTAATTGGTTGATTGGCTGATTAGTTGATTGGTTGATGAAATGATATTTTAATTGAACAATATTATTATCTGTATATCTTTTACCCTTTTACTTTTAAGCTAACAATTAACCAGTCAACTTAATTAACTCAATCAACCAATCAACTTAATCAACCAATTAACCAGTTAACCAATCAACCAATTAACCAACTTCAGGTTTCATAACCACCCCTTTATTCTTTCTTCCATCCACTTTCATAATAATGGGTTTCTCAAAGCGGACATGCCTGATAAATTCAGATTCATAGACGGCCGGTTGTGCATTCAGGAATCCGGTATCGAAAGTACCATCATGTAAAAAAGGGTTGATGGTAAAATACGCTGCCCCGAAGGAAGTCAGGTTCTGAAAGAAGTGTGTTCCCTGGCTGGGATCGACCCTGTAATTGGACAGGCCTGATTCTACAATCAACCGGGCATTGCTGATATGCGACCATTTCACCGGAATGCCCAGCCATGGATCAGCTGAGCCCCATCGTCCAGGGCCTACCAGGACATAATGCCGCCCTTCACTGACCAGATGGCGGTTAATTCTTTCTATCTCGGACATGATCAGTTGAGTCTTCGAGGCACTGAATGATTCCGGCTTCACATACACCAGATCGTACAGGTCGTTGGTAATGCCATGACCCAAAGCACTGTTGCAGGTTATAATTGCATTTTCTTCAGGTATTGATCCTATGTCTTCGTTTATCATTTCTTTGCTGTCAACAATAGGTCGGATCTGCAACAGATAAAACACATGTTGCTTTGCCGGGGAATAATCCAGGTTCACTGCGAACTCAATTTCAATGGGCCGTCCCATTTCAGATTGGGCGATGTGCAGAATTTCTTTTAAAATAGCAGCCAGTGGAAAGACATCATGCTGCAATATGTTGGCAAAAGTGATTAACTTTCGTCCTCCTTCGTACAGGCTGTCATAAATCACACGATCCTGAAGGTTGTAGGTAGAGGCTAAATAGCGTAAGGTACCATCTTTTTCTGCATCCCCGACTTTTATTTTCAACAGGTTGAAGCCATCATCCACCTGAGGAACGAAATGGGTCTGTGTTAAATCGAGTGCATTAAAGTAAGTCTGCGTTTCGCGTAATGCAAAATCAACATTGCTGGTCTGCAGTATATTTTTCGGATAAGCCGGTGAGAAGCGCAGGCTCATGCCCCCATCCATAATGTGTTTCCCCAGTCCCATGGCGATATTGGCTATCCCGTCTTCGGGTTTTTCAGCGCCTATGGGATAATAGTTCAGTGAACGGGCTACCCCTGAAAAGGATGGGTAAAAGCGGTTCCCGTAGGCATTGCCGCATATTTCCTGCAACACGATAGCCATTTTTTCCTCGTCAATCACATTCTTGGTCGCCGTCATATAAGCCTTGCTATCCCTGTAAAATACGGAAGCATACACAGCCTTGATCGCTTCGGTAACCATAAAGAGCATGTGTGTCCTGCTGTCTGAATTGTAAGGCACCATATAGGTGGTATAAATTCCGGCGAAAGGCTGGTAATGGGAATCTTCCAACAGGCTCGACGATCGTACTGCTATGGGTGAATTGGTTACCCCGAGGAAAGCATGCAGGTCGGCAATCAACCGGTGTGGAATCCTGGCTTTCAGGAAGTGCCTCAGTATTTCCTCATCATCCAGGTCGGACAAGGCGATCGAGTACAGGTGGTTTAGTTCCATGAATTCCGTAAAATTTTCGGTACACAGCACCACGGTTTTGGGAATCATGATCTGGGTATTTTCAAATTTCTCCAGGGTTTCATTCCGCTTGATCATCGCATCGATAAATGCAAGTCCACGTCCTT
The DNA here is from genome assembly GCA_028710415.1 of Paludibacter sp. Lineage (GTDB taxonomy): Bacteria > Bacteroidota > Bacteroidia > Bacteroidales > Paludibacteraceae > Paludibacter. The sequence goes on from JAQTUE010000035.1 coordinate 37,576, forward strand.
TTCCACCCAATGACCCCTCACCTATCCGTGCAAAATTAGAATACTGGTCGAAGCGGTCCCTTTGAAATACTGCCACTACGCCCCTGTTTTTTACTTTCCGGTAATGCACAATGGCATCCAGGATAATCTGTCGCACTTTATTTAAATCACTGGAGGCATAGTTATCCACCTGGATACTTTTCAGGAACTCCGCCAAAGGGAACATGGCACGCGAATACAACCACCGCGAGATATTATTCCTCGACACATGGTAATACAGCGAAGCATCACTGATTTTATACAGGTTTTCCTGCAATCCCCTCAGGTTTTGTATCCGGGCTTCTTCCTCCCCGGTCTCCGGATTAATAAACAGGAAGTCTCCAAAACCAAAGTTTTCAGTGATCTTTTCCCGTAACTCCATCAAAAAAGTCTTCGACATCTTATTCAGGAAGGCCGACTTTACATTATCAGCTGCCGGATGATTCAATTCATCGGTCGATTCAACGATTAAGGGTATAAACGTATCGTGTTTCCGTATTTCCTGGCACAGGTTGATACCGGCCAGTTTATTTTTCACCCCGTTCTGCGGATAACTCACATCAGTAATTACCCCCAGCATGTTGTGTTTGTATTTCTCATAAATGGCCAGTCCTTCTTCATACGAACGTGCCAGCAAGATCTTTGGACGGCCACGCATACGCAGCATTTGCTCATGTTCATTCAATGCCTCGGTCATAAACGAGCGCGATTGTTTGAATACGAACTTATAAAGATGTGGCACAATGGACGAATACCAGCGTATGGAATCCTCCACAAACAATATCACCTGAACACCTACCGACTTCACATCTTCTTCCACATTCATGCGGTCCTCGATCAACTTGATAATAGCCAGCAGGATGTCTGAATTGCCCAGCCAGCTGAACACATAATCAATGGCGCTCAGATCTTCGTTGGCAATACGCAGGGATACAGATTTTGAGAAAGGGGTTAAAACAACAATAGGGATATCCGGAAACTGTTGCTTCACCCATTTTGCCCATTCAAACGGGTTGATGCTGTCACCGCTGGGCATGGAAATAATCAGTTCGAACGTCCGCTCCATGAGCAGTGCATTTGCTTCCTCCTCGCTGGATACCAACCGGAACCGTGGAGGATACCGCAGATTCAGCGAAGTATATTCATTGAAAATCAATTCATCAATCCGTCCATCCTCCTCCAGAACAAAAGCATCGTACTTACTGGCAAACAGCAGCACATTATAGATGCGATGCGTCATCAGGTTGGCAAATGAGGTATCCTTAAAATAAAGTTTCTTTATGCTCGGAGTATTCATGTAGTTGATTTACAATTTATAAATTTTCAATTTATTGCTTATCGATGTAAAATGTCTGAGCCCTTGCTTCAAATCCTAAAATGTGAAAGAACAAAAGTAATAAAAGCATTTAATTTTTGGCAATAAAACGAATAAATATTTAACTTCAATAATTCAAGTACCTAAATCTAAGTAAAAGTATGGATTGTTGATGCTCTTTTCTGAATTCTAACTCTCCCAAATGAGTGAGCCTAAAAACAATATATCTTTTATTTAAAACCTTATTTTTTTGTTCAACCTTAGTAGCCGGATTAACTCCATGAAACCCAACCTTATTCTTTGAATAAATGACCAGGGATAATATTTCATTCAAAGAATAAGGTTTAATACTGGGAGTTAGCTGAACTACTAAGGTTTAAAAAATAAATATAAGGTTTTTTCTTTAATATATACTGTTAATTATCTGATAATAAAAATGATATAAAATTGTTTCAAAGCAAATACTACTCCATGGTTAAGTTTCGTGACATGCTACGAATACTCTTCTAAAAATAAGAATCCACTTTCTAGTTTAATTCTCAAATTGGTGAAACCAGTATTCGGGGAGGTATTAAAACCTTATTTTTCTTTATTTTTTCCCTTCGTAGAAAACGATACTCCCCTTAGCCATACCCTTATTCCCTTATTTAACAGTTCATTACCTATTGTTTAATGAGGGAATTAGGGTTAGGGGTTGAGGGGTCATTTTTCTACTTAGGGTTAAAGAAAAAAAATAAGGGTTTTCTAATAATATTTACGGTTAAACGTATGATAATTTGAGTTATATTAAATTTATCAAAATGTCATTTCTCCCACTGATTTTCCTTGACATGCAATGAATACTCTTCTAAAAATAAGAATCCACTTTCTGATTTAATTCTCAAATTGGTGAAACCAGTATTCGGGGATGTATTAAAACCTTATTTTTCTTTGTTTTTTCCCTTCGTAGAAAACGACACTCCCCTTAGCCATACCCTTATTCCCTTATTTAATAGATTATTACCTGTTGTATAGTGAGGGAATTAGGGTTAGGTGCAAAGGAAGTATTTTTCTACTTAGCCCCCACAATCCAGGCTCAAACATTAATAAAGATAATTATGAAGGTTTGAAAATGAAAGATAACATCATACCTATTTGCTATTTTTCATTTCTTACATTTAAAACCTTATTTTTTTGTTCAACCTTAGTAGCCGGATTAACTCCATGAAAACCAACCTTATTCTTTGATTGGTTGACTAAGGATAATAGTCCATTCAAAGAATAAGGTTTAATACTGGGACTTAGCTAAACTACTAAGGTTTAAAAAACAGAAATAAGGTTTCTCTCGTATTTTGAATTGGAAGACTGCTTTACGAGTATGTCTCCACTATCAGAGATCGAACAACAATAAAGATAACTACGAAAGGTTGAAAATTAAATTTATGATTAACTGATTAAAATATACCTCAAATGGTAAATTTCTATTCTTCTACCCCATTGTTTTTTCCTATTTAATGATTTATTTGTTAAGATTGAATATATTTGCAAAATAATAGTCAACAATTCAACCAGAACACTACCAGAGTGGTTAAATACATTTGGGCATTCGAATTGTCAGATTGCAAATCAGGATCTTAAACCATAACACGAAAAGCTATATGAAAAAACTCATCTTTCTGTTCATACTGGTTTCGACGACTGTACTGGGTCAGTCCAAATACCAGAAAGACTTTAACGAGTTCTGGACTATCGTAAATGAAAACTATGCCTATCTGGAGGTTCAACAGATTAACTGGAATAAAGTCAATGAAATATACAAACCAAAGGTGGCAAATATCCATAACCGGAATGAATTTGTAAGCCTGCTGGAGAACGTAGTCAACGAACTGCACAACGGGCATATCTCATTGAATACAAACCTGAATTCATCAAACAGGATCATTCCTTCCGGTTCAGACCTGTTTGTTCAGAAAGTTGGCAACACTTATCTAATTACAGATATCCGCATGGACCACCCATCCCAGAAATGTGGGTTGAAGCCCGGCATGCAGGTTACTAAATTTAATGGAAAGAAAATTGATGAATTGCTGCCCGCTTTCCTTCCAAAATACACGCATACCTACAATGCTGAAATGCTTGATTACGCACTTAATATGCTCTTTGCAGGGACCCATGATAAAAAAAGGGTTATCACAGTGCTTGAAAATGGCCGTGAAAAAGAGTATCAACCTGATGACACGAATATTCCTCCGCAAAAGATCAACCTGCTTGATTTCAAAATCATGAATGACAATACCGGGTACATAAAAATAAACAATTCCCTGGGTCATGACGAGCTGATACCTGCTTTTGATAAGGCATTGGACAGCCTCAGCCATACCGGCAAACTGATTATCGACCTTTCCGAAACCCCGGGAGGCGGCACTTCTGCCATTGCCAGAGCCATACTGGGACGGTTTATTGGAAAAGAGTTGCCCTATCAAAAACATGATTGCCTCGAAACAAAGTATAAAATCAAACGCAGCTGGACGGAATATGTCACCCCCCGGAAAGCAACCTACAATCAGGAATTGATCATCCTGGTGGGGCATTGGACCGGGAGCATGGGTGAAGGCATGGCCATTGGATTTGATGGCATGGAACGGGCTAAAATAGTAGGCACCCGGATGGCCGGATTAATTGGTGCCATTGACAAGTTTCAATTGACTGAAACCAATATCGGATTCCAGATTCCCACCGAAAGGGTGTACCACATCAATGGAATGCCCAGGGAGGATTTTAAGCCGGGTTACCTGACTGATAACATTTTCAGTACATGGAAAAAGGTAAAGGAATTATTTGATATTTAGGAGTAATGAATATGAATAAATTATGTAGAACAATTAAACAACCAAACAATTTAAAAAATTATGAATATGGACAAACCTACTGACATTGATGCGTATATAGCCGGTTTTCCGGAACCCATTCAGGATTTATTGCAGGAAATACGGGCGACCATAAAACGCACAGCCCCCGAAGCCGAGGAAGTCATCAGCTACGGCATGCCCGCTTTTCGGCAGAATGGCATTTTGGTCTATTTTGCTGCCTTCAAGAATCATATCGGCTTCTACCCCATTCCGTCGGGCATCGAAGCTTTCAGGGAAGAACTTTCAGCATTCAAGGGCACCAAAGGATCGGTGCATTTCCCGCTGGATAAGCCATTGCCGGTTGAGCTGATTGCCCGTATCGTCAATTTCAGGATCGATGAAAACAGGAAAAAGGCGCTGTTGAAAAAGAAAATATAAATCCATGTTATAATTTGAAGTAATAGGAATGATTTAATGTCGCATTATTCAAAGATCCTGTAATCATAAAGAATTCAATTTTTACCACATAGTATCACATAGTTTTTTTCACATAGAGCCACATAGTTGTTAATCCAGAAATTTGAGTAAGTATTATTGTTTATAGAAGACATAGAGACACAAAGATGGATATCTATAAAATTACAAATGTTCAATGTTCAAATTCAAGCTATGTTTTCTATGTCTTTGATTTGAATTAAACTATGTGTTGCTATGTGTTGTTGCTATGTTGAACTATGTGATTATAAATGTGTTATTAATTTATTCCACTAACTTAAGTAATAACACAATGGAATTCCATAACAAATTGAGATTATTCCTGTTTTTTAAGCAGTAAACTTTCAAACTAAATTCAGGGAGGATTGCATATGAATATCCACTATAAAAAATTAGGTTCCGGGGATCTCGACCAGCTAAAGGCCCTCCTGAAAATCTATGCCGATGTATTCAACCTGGACGAATTCATTATGCCCGATTCCTCCTACCTCAACCAATTACTCGATTCCGGGAATATTTTGTTTTATGTTGCTATTTACGAACAGCATATCGTAGGTGGCCTGACAGCTCATATCCTTCCTTCCACTTACAACCCTTCCTCCGAAGCCTACATCTACGACCTGGCGGTTTATGGTCAGTATCAACGTTCGGGCATTGGCCGCCAGCTGATCAACTCCCTGAACCGGTATTGCAAATCGGTAGGCATCAAGGAAGTCTTCGTCCAGGCCGATTCGGAGGACCAACATGCCATCGAGTTTTATCGCTCTACCGGTGGCAAGCCTGAGCAAGTTGTACATTTCACCTACGACTTAAGCCACTAACTCTGAATTTTATCCGCACAATTCCAGTAAGACGTATTCCTACTTTTTGATAAAAAAGATTTATAATAGTCTGTGAAATTAAAAGCAAGTTTTTGCGTTATTTATTACACCACTCCCAAGCTCGAATTTATTGCAATCTCTCCTTTTGGGGCTTGATTTTTCACTGTCCATTTTTTTGCTCAACTTCTTTATCACATCACCAGGATGTTTTCGTTGTATCTTAGATGTATCTTAGATGTATCTTAGATATAACTTAGATGTATCATATCATTAAAAGGTTATTATATCTAAATTATATCCCAGTTAAAAACAAGTTACATTTAAAAAAATACGAAAACAGGATGAAAACAGGATATTAATTTGAACTGTACATAGTTAAAATTCAACACTTTTCAGAATTTAGAACAACGTTGAATGAGGCATTTATCAAATTTTATTTTCAGGGGAATTTCAAAAAACTTCGTTAAAAAAAACAGTTCGAGGGCGATGGGATTTATATCAATGCATTTTTGTGGTAAGTAATTGAAAATTTGGGGTCGACTGGATTGAAAATAATTAATTTAAACATCAGTTATCTAAATTAATCGATTATCTTTGTTAGGATTTAAACATTGTGAAAAACTTGATATAGAGGAAAAATGTCGATTTATTAAATGTTTAACATATTATAAGTTTAAATTAAGTCTGATCTTTAGATTGATAGAGAATAAAAAAAATTATGAAATTAAATTAAAGATACTTCTAAACATTACAAGTTTTTAGTTTAACTTAAATATCCATTGAAATTTTCACTTTTCAAGTTCTTGGAAGTATTAAAAAAAAATGGATTTAAGACAATAAAAAAATAATGTAAAATCTATTATCAGTAAAACACTCAATTTATGACTATTCCAAAAGAGAAACAGGTAAAGTACAAGTTATTTAATAAAAGTTTTTATAAAAAGACTTTAAAGCATTTGGATTTTAATCAAATTATTTCATTCTACAAAAAATACTTTTTCTATGTATTTCTATTAGTTTGTTTTATTTTTTCATGGTTTATATTTACTAGTTTCTGGACAGATCTTATTGATTTAATATTAGTTGATACTGTTGTCAGTAAATTTGATTCAAATATTACTATTTGGATTTGGTCATATTATTCTATTCTAACAATATTGACAATTTACTATATTATTGTTTTTTCAATTGAGCGTAAATCTTCAAAAGTCAGAAAAACTTTAGTATTGTTTGTTACTTTAATATGGATTATTTGTTTTAATAGTGGTTATTGGTATTTTGAATCATATTATTCTCATGTTCTAATTCTATTACCATTTATTTTTGAATTGTTTGTCAGTGGAAATTATTTAAATAGAAGACTAAAGAATATCAGTAATAATGATGATTATAATGGTTTAGAATTTGAAATGCCAATTTCTGGAAGTTGTAATGTTAATGAAGATACATATAAAAGATCAGAATATATAAAATCAACAGCAGATCAACTCAAATTAACATTTAACAACAAGATAGCTTTTGCTATTGGAATATCAGGAAAATGGGGTAGCGGTAAAACAAGTTTTACGAATATTTTAACTGATGAAATGAAACATGATGTTGATATTATATTTGAATTTAAACCATGGTTTTCAAAAACTCCAAATGATATAATTGAAGATTTTTTTACTGAATATCGTATAAAAATTTCTAAATATATACCCGATTTGAGTCAAAATTTAAGATTATATACAAATGCACTTACAAGCGTTGAAGTTGTTCAACCTTTCTTTAGATTTTCGTTAAAAAACATTTTACCTACAATAAACAGTAGTGTTTTGTATGAAAATATAAAAGACATTTTATGTAAAACAGAACTTAAAGTTTTAATAATCATAGACGATTTAGACAGATTAAATAGATTTGAAATTTTGGAGGTACTCCGTTTAATAAGAAATACAGCAAATTTTCCTTATACACAATTCATTGTAACCTATGACAAAGACTATGTTGTGAAAACAATGCAATTAGATAATTCCACAAAAGCAGATGAGTATTTAGCTAAAATATTTAATATGGAAATTACTTTACAAAGCTTTGAAGGAAGAATACTTTGTGATGAACTTAAAAAAAGATTAAACTCTATTATTAAAGAACTTAAATTACAAATAGATGACAAATCTTTGAACGATATTATTTATATCAAAACTACTAATGAAATTAATGAATTTGTCTTACTAATTCCTAAATTATTACAATCCAAAAGAGATGTTATTCGTTTTTCAAACTCATTTAAGCTAAATTTATTACCTTTTAGTAGATTAAATAAAATAAATGAAATTGATATAATAGACTTCTTTTTTTTAGAACTCATTCGATATAAATTTACTAATTTATACGATATATTGAGAGATAATCCTATGCTTGTTTTATATATTAACAATAATGAAAAGAAATATCAACTTAATATAAGTAATGAAGGTTTAATGGAACCACAACCCAGTAAAATAATATTGGAATTACCAAAGTTATTTAACAATCAAAATGATATACTACTCTCTGGTTTTATTTTGGATCAGTTATTTTCCATTCAAAAAGGAAATAACAATAAATCAATAAATATTATTGGTCATTATATAACTTATTTTGCTTACAGGTTAGATACTAAAAATCTATCCTCTGATGAATTTGTAAATCTATTACTTGACAGTAACGCCAATAGTTTATTACAAATTGAAAAATGGTTCGAAGAAAAACATGAAGGACAAATTGAAGATAAATTAATTGAATGTTTTTTAGAGACATTTCCTAAATCGAAAAATATTTCTTCAAATATCAATTATACTTTATTATATAATTTTGTAACAGTAATTTATAATGGAACTAAGAAGAATAAATATTTGAATGGAGAAATTTATAATGCAGTTATAAATCATTTTGATCAGATAGATAAATTACAAATTTACATTTCAAAAATCGAAGCTGAACAACTGATAGCTTTTATTAAATTTTGGTTGTACTTTTCTAATGTTTTTAATACGAATCAAAACGAGAAAATAATAAATAGAAACTTTCTTAGAACTATACTTTTAAATATAAATTTATCAAATGATATAGTTGAATTATTTTCTAATGAAAACGAACCAACAGCTTTATGTGAAAGTATTTATGATTTCATTTATGAATATGTATCTAGCTTACAGCCTCAAAATATAAAAATTTCATTTGAAATATCTGATTTAGTTCAAATTCAATTAAATCAATTTACAAATAATATCAAAAATGGTATTATATATAAAAATACTTTGGATTTATATGATTTTACAAAATCTGCTTCATTTTTATTGAAAAATAATGAGTTTAAAACTGAAATAATAGAAAAAATGAAAAATATTATTGTTTTGGATCCAATTAATTTTATGGAACACAACTTTGATTTTCAATCAAATATTATTGGCTTTAGGATTCAATTATCAAATATTTATGAGACAGATACAAGGTATTTAGAATTTGAAAAGCTAATTTACAATCCAATTTACGATAAAGAAAAGAAAACATCTAGAGTTAGGAATTTTTGGAAATTATATAAATATAACAATTATAACTCTATTGAGATTAATTCAAATGAGGAAGATTTAATGATAGCTTTTAAAAACCATTTTACCACCGAAGTAAAAGAACTTGATTCTTTAAATGAAATTGAACAAAAAATAGGAAAGATTGAAATTAAGTTAAAGAAAAATGAACGTGAAAAAAATTCTCGCATTTCATCTCCAAAAATAATTTCTAATCTATATTATGAAGATATTAAAACAGAAATTGATAAAGAACATTTAAAATTAGAGCAAATTGGATTAAAGATACATAAGAAACATATTCTATCAAAACATTTAATGAAAATGTCGGATAGAATTAACACTTTAATATCAACAAGTTAATTGCTTTTGTCAAATTAAAACAACCTTGATTATTCTAGTTTACAACGAAAATCAATACCAGTTGTCATGAATAATATATTGTATATTCGGTTGTAAGAAATAAGTATTTAAATTGTTAACTAATTAAAAGAATTATTATAAATACTTGGAATCATTTACGAAACAATGCACATAACGATTATTAAATCTATAAATTCATAATAAATGAACGCAACACATATCAAACCCGGGGCACATTCATTGAACCCCGATATCACTGTAAAAGGATGCAGTGAGGCCATTGAGTTTTACAAAAAAGTATTCGGGGCAACGGAGCATGGCAGAATCGTGTTGCCGGATGGAAAAATCGCACATGCAGAAATTGAAATTGAAGGTTCGCTCCTGATGATGGCAGAGGAAAACATACCCATGACCAATAAGAGCCCGGCAACCCTTGGCGGGACTTCTGTAACCCTGGCTTTATATGTTGCGGATGTAGATGCTGTTTTTAAAAAGGCTATTGAGGAGGGAGCAACCCAGGTTATTCCGGTGCATGATGAATTTTATGGCGACCGGGTGGGACATGTGATGGATCCGTTTGGATATACCTGGATGATTGTAACCCACCAGAAAGATATGAGCTTTGAAGAAATGCAAAGGCTTGCTGATAAAATGTTTGCAGGACAATAATTTAGATAACGCCGAGAGAAGAAAATCTACATAAAATGCATATTTTTAACCACACAATGCAATTAAATACACCAGGATTCGTTATAGTTAATTATTAACTATAACACTAACACTTAATTGAAACTGAGATGAAAACAAAAATGTTTCTGGCTATTGTTTCTCTGGTGGTACTAAGCAGTTGTACGAAGACCACAAAACCAAATTATTTGTATTTAAACGCGGAACAACTGAAGCCTCTTGGCATTGAGTTGAATGACAAGGGAGTCTTTTACAAAAATGAGAATCCAAACTGGAAACAGGACAAGGAAAAGAATTCATGCATGGTTTTCTATTGCACGGCGAACGATTATGTATCCTCAAAACATTTCAACACAACCGACACTTTAAAGGCTGTGACCCCTATTGACAGCATAATTGTCCGGAAAGATCTTACAAAAAATGATTTTTATCCCATTTTGATCGGGGATACAAAAGGACATCAAAGCATCGACCGGGAAACCCTACCCGAAGGTATGAAATTACTACCGGTAGCTATTTGCATGGCCGAAACGAACATCCCTACCAGAAAAGACACCATCGTGGTGTGGTTAAAACCAACCGAATCATTGAAAAGGGCATTGCCATCCACCATAAACATGGACGATTACCTGACAACCAGGCCGGCAAAGATATAACCTGACAGAACAAGGATTTACAGGATTTCCATATAAATTAGTTGAACTAAGTAATGGCCAAGATATATTGTCCCATTTTAAATTGATATTTTGATCAAAAGTACTTGAAATATAGATCACATAGTTACACATAGACACATAGTTGCACATAGTTTAAATCCCTTTGAACAAGAACACACTTGTTTTAGATTTCGAATACATAGAACACATAGTCAATTACTTCCGTATTCGAAACAAAAAACTTTATGTATTGAAACTATGTATTCTATGTCTACTAATTAACAAGCTATGTGGATCTATGTGACTATATAAAACTATGTGATTAAAAATAAGACATTAAATTATTCCACGTACTTAAATCAGATAAAAACATAAAAAGCGCATTTACGATTTAAACAGCGTGTATGCGCTTTTTTTACACTTAAGAAAAATGAAATCAGATATTTATACATTCTAAAAAGTAATTGAAAAGTTTAAACTTAAAGAAAAACAGAAAAATGAAAACTAAAATCTTCAAAGCTTTTTTGTACGTTATTGGCGGATTGTTTGGAATTATGTTGTGTCTTGCGGCTATACTCTGGATCAAAAGCCCCGGAACGGCTGATCCGATAAAAGATTCAAACGGGAAAACAATACCAGGGAGCATTTCAGTGATCGAGAAGATTAAACTTGGTGGATTGGAACAGACTGTCATAATACGTGGTGCCGATGCAACGAAACCGGTCATGCTGTTCCTGCACGGTGGTCCGGGAAGCCCGGAATTTACCTTTATGAAGAACACCAATACGGATATTGAAAAGGATTTTGTGATGGTGTATTGGGAACAACGCGGAGCCGGAAAATCCTATTCCAAGCAGGTTCCGGTTGCAAGTATGAACCTGGCTCAGTTCATTTCCGACACCCGGGAACTGAGCATCTACCTGGCAAACCGTTTTAAAAAGAATAAAATTTACCTCATGGGCCATTCCTGGGGTTCGTTACTGGGTATCTTAACTGCGCATCAATACCCGGAACTTTACTATGCGTATTTTGGCATCGGGCAGGTTTGTTCGCAATACCAGGGGGAAAAGTTATCCTTTGAATGGGTAAAGGAACAGGCAAAAAAACAAAATGATACGAAAGTAATTGAGGCTCTCTCAAAAATGACATTTCCGGATTCACTGGCTAGAAGTAGTACCTGGGGAGACTTTTTAATGAAAGAAAGAAATTACGTTTCGCAGTTTGGAGGAGGTGTCACCCATAAAATGACCAGCATGTTGCCAATCGTGGGAATGGTACTCAATGCCCATGAATACACGTTCAGTGATAAAATGAATTATATGCCAGCCAGCATGTTTTCGCTGAACCACCTGTGGCCTGAAGTAATGCAGAAAAACCTGTTCCGGGAGATTGACAGCA
>JAQTUE010000069.1 GCA_028710415.1 Paludibacter sp.
TCAGATTCGCTCACCCGGAATATTTATATTTACTTTTTTTTATCCCTTTATTGTTAGGTGTATTTATTTACGCGTCTATTCAAAAAAGGAAAAACATAAGTAAATTCGGAAATCCTGATTTGATTGCTGACTTGATGCCAAATGTTTCTTTTATCAGGCCTCAGGTTAAATTTTATATGCAATTGCTTGCAGTTCTATTGCTGGTCATAGTATTGGCTCAGCCACAATTTGGTACAAAAGTTGAAAAAGAAAATCGGAAGGGAATAGAAGTCATGATTGCCCTTGATGTTTCAAATTCGATGATGGCCCAGGATGTTCAACCAAGCAGATTGGAAAAGGCAAAGCAGGTTCTTTCCAAACTAGTGGATGGAATGACAAATGATAAAATTGGATTAGTTGTTTTTGCAGGGGATGCTTATACACAATTACCTATAACAGTTGATTATGTGTCAGCAAAAATGTTTCTATCCTCTATTTCACCTCAATTGGTTCCTCGTCAGGGAACAGCTATAGGAAGTGCAATTGATCTGGCAATAAAGTCATTTGGAACAAAGAGTGAAGCCGGTAGAGCTATAATCGTTATTACTGATGGTGAAAACCATGAAGATGATGCTGTTGGCGCTGCAAAATTAGCTGCTGAAAATAACATTGTAGTTAATGTTATTGGTATGGGTAAGGTTGATGGTGCTCCAATTCCAATTCCAGGAACAATGAGTTTCTGGAAGGACAAAGATGGAAATGTCGTAGTGTCGAAATTAAATGAAACCATGTGTAAAGAAATTGCTCTTGCCGGAAAAGGGATTTATGTCCATGCTGATAATACAAACAGTGCATTTAAGGTAATTTCGAAAGAACTTGATACATTAGCAAAATCAGATTTAAAAACAAGTGTCTTCTCAGAATATAACGAACAATTTCAATCATTTGCATTATTAGCATTGATCTTAATAATCATTGATTTCTTTATTTTTGAACGGAAGAATAAACGACTGAGTAAATTTAAAATTTTTGATTTAAAAGAAAAGGTTATAAAAAATTGATAATTTGCTAATTATATTTCAAACAATGAGAAAAATAGTATTTATAGTGATGTTGTCTTTATTAACTTTTTCTGCATGGTCACAAAAAGAGAGTGATGATGTACGGAAGGGGAATAAATTATATAAATCTTCAAAATTTACGGAAGCAGAAATAGCATACCGTAAGGGGTTAATAAAAAATCCGAAGTCATTTGAGGCAAATTATAATCTTGGAAACGCCTTGTTTAGACAAAAAAAATATAAAGAAGCTTTGGATCAATACAATAACTCGATTGCACTCAAACCAAATGAAAAAGAAAAAATTGCCGCAGCATATCATAATACCGGTAATTCTCTTTTAGCAGATCAGAAAATTGAAGAGAGTATTAAAGCTTATGAAATGGCTCTTAAAAATAATCCAAAAGATAACGAAACACGTTATAATTTAGCTTATGCGCAAACTCTGTTGAAAAAGCAACAGCAACAAAACAAACAAGATAAGAAAAAAAATAAACCGGATGATGAAGCTGATAAAATAATGAAAAGAGCTAAAGAATTAGTTGCTGAAAGAAAATATCAGGAAGCATATGACCTAATGAAAAATGGTGAGAGGACCAATAAAAGTTTGTTAAAATATGCTGACTTTACTAATAGGATATTGAATGTTATAAAATTGAAATAAAATGATTTTGAAGAAACTAATTTTAATAGCATTTTTGATTTTACCTACTACAATTATTAATGCTCAATCAGCTAATGATTATTTTCATACTGCTGCCAACTTTTATATTAATGGAGAAAAAGCTAATGCAAAAAAAGCTATTGATGAAGCAATTCGAATGTTTCCAAATGATGAAAAAAATAAACAATTAGCCAATGCAATTAATAAATTGCCAAATGATCCTCCAAAGAATAACCAAAATAAAAAAGATAATCAGAAACAAGATCCACCAAAAGACCAACCACAACAGCAACAGCCTCAACAAAAACAAATGTCTAAGGAAAATGCACAACAAATTTTAGATGCATTGTTGCAAGATGAAAAGAATGCTCAGGATAAAGCAAAAAAACAACCGGTAAGAGGTACAAAGAAAGCTGAAAAGGATTGGTAATCAATAATATTGATGATTGATTTGATACGAAAATAAAGCATATGAAACGAAAAATAATATTTTTATCGCTTACATTATTTTTACTAAACACCTTAATTGTAAAGGCTGATGAGCCATTACGTTTATCTGTTTCGGCACCTTCAACAGTCGTTTTAGATAAACCATTTCAGTTGGTGTATACAGTAAATGGTCCTGGTAAGGATTTAAGAGTACCTGAATTTAATAACTTTGATGTTCTGGCAGGTCCGTTCGAATCCCATAGTTCCAGTTATCAAATGGTTAACGGAAGGACTACTTCATCAGTTTCTGTTTCCTATACCTATACCCTTCAGGCTCAAAAGACCGGTACTTTTACAATCTCATCAGCAAGCATAACCGTTGATAATAAGAAAATCACATCCAGCGGGGTAGCTATTAAAGTACTTCCTGCTGATGCTGCAGTTCCCAAATCTCAGGGAAACAGATCGGGTAATTCAAATAGTGGCGCCCAGGCTTCGATTTCAAATGATAATATATTTATGAGGACAATTGTTTCAAAGACAAATGTTTTTGAACAGGAAGCTATTCTGGTTACTTATAAACTCTATACTTTAGTCGATGTAGTAGGTTGCAATCCAAAAAAAGGAATTGATTTTAATGGATTCATGAAACAGGATGTTGAATTGCCTCAAACAAAACAATTATCACTTGAAAATTTCAATGGCCGGAATTATAGTACTGCAGAATTATATAAAGTCATACTTTATCCTCAGCATTCAGGGGTTTTGCAAATTGATAAATGGAATTTTGAAGCCGTTGTCAGGGTGCAGAACAGACAAGCAGTACGCAGTATCTTCGATGATTTTTTTGATTCCTATACCAATGTTTCTAAAAACATTGTTGCTCCGGCAGTGAAGATTCAGGTAAATGCATTGCCATCCGGGAAACCTGCAACCTTTACAGGCACTGTTGGTCATTTTACAATGAATTCTTCCATCACGACACAGAAAGTAAAAGCCAATGATGCGGTTACATTGAAAATAGATATTGCAGGGGGTGGTAATATGAAATTAATTAAAAATCCAACTATAAAATTTCCTGATGGATTTGAAATCTATGATCCTAAAGTAGTCAACAACTTTAAAACCAATGCTTCCGGAGTGTCAGGTAATAAAACAATTGAATATTTGTTTATTCCACGTCACTCGGGTGATTTTGAAATACCATCAGCAGAGTTTACGTATTTTGATATTCAGGATAAGAGTTATAAAACTTTACGTACACCTGTCTATAAAATTCAGGTTCTTAAGGGTGAAGGTGGTGAAAGTACGACAGTTTCCGGAAATTATGTTGATAAGGAAGATGTAAAACAACTTAGTAAAGATATCAGGTATATTCAAACGGATAAAATTGTCTTGACAAAAGAAGAGGAGCCTGTTTTCGGTACCTTTATGGCTTGGATGCTTTATCTGGTCCCATTATTGATCTCCATGATTTTGTTCGCTTTTTTCAGAAAGAAAGCAAAAGAAAACTCTGATATTAGTTTATTGAAAAACCGGAAAGCTAATAAGATTGCTCAAAAACGTCTGAAACTGGCACAAAAGTATTTGAAAGAAGGGAATAAAGATAAATTTTACGAAGAGGTTTTGAAAGCATCCTGGACTTATCTGAGCGATAAATTATCAATTCCTGTATCATCACTCACCAAAGAACGTGTAGAATCGGAATTGACTGGTCATAAAGTAGAGATGAAAGTAATCGATCAATTTAACGAAATACTGAATACTTGCGAATTTGCAAGGTATGCACCAAATTCCGGCCAGCAGGAAATGGGTAATCTTTATGATGACACCATACAGGCCATCAGTAACCTGGAAGAATATTACAAAAAATAGTAAACACATAATTTAGAATATTATATGAAACGTATCATTCTGTTTTTATCATTCATTTTGTGTTTTGGTCAATTGGCATTTACTCAAATGACAGCAGTAAAGCAAGCCAATGATTTATATGCAAAGGGTGATTATTCAAATGCAGCAAAACAATACGAAAAGATATTATCGAATGATGGTGTTGCACCTGAAATCTATTTTAATCTTGGAAATGCTTATTATAAATCGAATGAGATTGGTCATTCGATCTTGAATTATGAACGGGCTTTAAGGCTTTCTCCCTCATTTGAAGATGCAAGGGTCAACCTCGAATTAGCCCAGCAAAAGGTTGTTGATAACATTGTGCCTTCTCCTACATTCTTTATTGGACGATGGATAGAGAACTTAATAAAATTAATGACTTCCAATCAATGGTTATTTATTAGTTTTGGTGTTTTTATATTCTGTTTGATTTCTATTTTCCTGTTTATATTTGGACCAACACATTCCTCTCGGAAAATTGCATTTAATTTCGCAATCGTTTTACTTGGAATTAGTTTTTTTACATTGATTTTTGCTGGAGTTCGTAAAGGCCAAATGTATAACCACAGCGAGGCTATTGTGATGGCTGGAGTTATCAGTGTGAAAAGTTCACCGGATAAGAGTGGTACTGACTTGTTTCAATTGCACGAGGGCGCTAAAGTAACCATCAAAAGTACGTTGGGTAACTGGACTGAAATTAAATTGTCGAACGGTGGCATTGGCTGGGTAGAAAAAACGAATATCGAGCAGATCTGATCTAAATTTTATAGCTTGGACTTTTTAAATTCATTAGACTTAATCAAATCAAAACTATAGAATATGCTGGAAACTTTAAAATTGTGGGATACATATTTATTCTTACTTATAAATGGAATGCATGCTCATTTTTTTGATGGTTTCATGTTTGCAGTCAGTGATAAAATTGTTTGGATTCCCCTTTATATTTCAATTTTATTCGTATTGATTAAATGTTGGAAAAAAGAAGCGATCTGGTTGGTTATAGCCCTTATTCTTTGTATCGTGATATCCGATCAACTTTCTTCAGGCCTGATTAAACACCTGGTTCAAAGACCAAGGCCTACCCATTGTGACGATTTAAAAGGACTGGTTCATATTGTGAATGGGTATACCGGTGGAAACTTCGGATTTGTATCTTCTCATGCTTCGAATGCTTTTGGATTCGCGTTGCTAAGCTCCCTGATTATTCGCAGGAAATTATATGCATACTTTATCTTTGCCTGGGCCATCATTACTGCGTATTCACGCATTTATCTGGGGGTGCACTATCCGTTCGATGTTCTGGGTGGCATTCTGGTTGGTGTCATTGTAGCATTAGGATGTTATTGGGTCATACTAAAACTCCGTCCCAGTTTGATTCATGAAGATAATTATGAATTCATGGACAGGTCAACCATGTTATTACCTCTTTCAGTATTGAGTTTAAGCTTTGCTGGAATAATTGTCTATAGTTTAGTAGGTTAATCCAATAGCATAAATTTAAGGATACTACTATTGACCAATCGTTACTTTAAGTAGCAATTATATTCTTACTTCTACACCTTTATTTTTCAAATGAGCTTTCAAGTCTGAAATGCTTATTTCTTTGTAATGAAAAATACTTGCTGCTAAAGCAGCATCTGCCTTTCCTTCTTCAAAAACATCCACAAAATGTTCCATGGTTCCTGCGCCACCACTTGCAATAACCGGTACATTGACAGCTTCCGAAACGGCACGGGTAATATCCAAAGCAAAGCCATCCTTGGTGCCATCATTGTTCATGGAGGTTAACAGGATTTCACCGGCCCCCAGTGCAACTGCTTTCTTAGCCCATTCCACTGTCTTAATATCGGTAGGAACACGCCCGCCATTCAGGAAAACAAACCATTCACCATCAATGAATTTAGTATCGATGGCCAGTACGACACATTGGCTTCCAAACTGACTTGCCAGATCGCTGATTAATTGAGGATTGAGGACTGCTGATGTATTCACTGATATTTTATCGGCACCACAAGCCAGGAGTACCGATACATCCTCCACACTCGAAATACCTCCTCCTACAGTAAATGGAATATTTATATGCTTGGCAATGCGGGTAACCAATTCTGATAATGTCTTTCTCTTTTCGTTTGTAGCTGTGATGTCCAGGAATACCAGTTCATCGGCACCCATTCTGGCGTAAAGTGCTCCTAATTCAACCGGATCACCAACATCGGTAATATTTTCAAAATTAATCCCTTTTACAGTTTTCCCATTTTTTATATCCAGACAAGGAATGATTCGTTTTGCTAACATGATGTTCTATTTACTATTTTTTTATTTACTATTTACTATTATCAACCAATCAACCAATCATCAATTAACTAATCAACCACTAACGCGGAACCATCTTCATTCAAGTTTCCCAAACGAACCGATTGGATTGTATTTACCAATGTTTTATCATATGGGCGTTCAACCCGGACGTAGTTACTGGTGAATCCAACCATTTTATCGTCTTTGTGGCGACTCTCCCAAAGCACATTTGCTTGATTTCCTGTTTGGGAGATATAAAACCGGGTAGTCATTTCTGAAGAAAGTGCATGCAGTACTTCACTGCGGCGTTTTCGTTCAGTGTTCACTACTGAATGTTCGATTTTCAGCATTTTAGTACCTGCACGTTCAGAATAGCTGAAAATATGCAACTGGGAAATATCCAGTGAGGTAATAAACCGATAGGCCTGTTCAAAATACTCATCCGTTTCACCACGCACTCCTACTATGACATCAACGCCAATAAAAGCACCGGGCATAATCTTTTTGATGGTTTGAATCTTTTCTGCAAACAATTCTATGCCATACCGGCGCTTCATAAGCTTTAAAACTTCATTTGAGCCCGACTGTAGAGGGATATGGAAATGGGGCATGAAATGCTTGCTTTGTGCCACAAAACTTATTAAATCGTCTGTCAGCAGATTCGGTTCAATGGATGATATCCGAAAGCGAATTTCATCAGGCAATGCATCCAATGCTTTCACCAGGTCAAAAAAGTTCTCACTGGTGGTCTTGCCAAAATCCCCGGTATTAATTCCTGTCAGGACTATTTCTTTGGCTCCCTCACGGATGGCTTGCCTGGCCATCTCAACGGTATCGGATATAGAAGCATTACGGCTATGGCCACGGGCTATTGGAATGGTACAGTAGGTACAATAATAATCGCAGCCATCCTGTACTTTCAGGAAGAACCTGGTACGGTCATCGCGTGAGCAGGAAGGTTTAAATTCTTTGACTTTCAGAATATCTTCCCGATGTATTTCTCCTGTCAGTGAGCTGTCATTTTTAGTCAGATAATCCAGCAGGCTGAACTTTTCATTGGCACCCAATACCAGGTCTACTCCTTCGATGGAAGCAATTTCTTCCGGTTTCAATTGGGCATAGCAACCTGTTACAACCATGATTGCATCCGGATGTTGCCTGTTTAGCCTGTTTATTGCCTGGCGGCATTTATGATCAGCTGTATCAGTGACCGAACAGGTGTTTATAATACAAACATCGGCTTGTTCCCCGGGTTTTACTTTTACGAATCCTTCGTCACTCAGTTGTTTCCCGATAGCAGAAGTCTCTGCAAAATTTAATTTACAACCTAATGTATGGTAAGCAACTTTTTTATTATTGAATATGGAATTATCTATCATGTTTTCAGTACGAATTTGCAGTACAAAGGTAATGAAAAATGAAGAATTTCCGTTTTCAATTCTACGATTGTACTTTATTTCAGATTTAAGGTACTTTTTTGTGTTTTTAAACTACTTATTCCGGGCATTGATTACTCCATTTTCTTTTGTATTTTTGTAACTGAAATTCACAGTGAAGATTCTATAATTGCTTTGATTAGCCTGGTTTCAGCACGGTCAGATTCATTTTTTTTATGGTTACTATTCCATTTGTTTTGTAATTTATTCATTCATAAGAGTTCAACTATGTCTTCACTTGAAATTGTCGGTTTTTCAGCTTCCTTATTATCTATCTTAAACCAATTCCCGCAAGCCATCAAAGTTTTTCGTACCCAGGATACACACAGTATTTCACTGGTCATGTATTGCATAGTCGTAGTAGCCATCACGCTTTGGTTAGTCTATGGCATCATGCTTCATGATGGTCCCCTGATCTGGGCAAATGCTTTATCGCTGGTACCAATTGTTTATATTTTTATTATTAAAATGAAAAATACTGTTTTGGGGATTGATAAGTTATCCATATAATGGAACCTGAAAATCTGAATTGATTTGAATGTCATTATTCTTAATCCCGGTTGTATCCTGAATACTTCTGGGATTTTTTTATAGTTGTTTCCCATAATCTAATTTATTGTACAAAACAGGATACATTTCAAAACTCAAATCCTGTTACTTTAATTCAATGTTTTGAATTTCTTTAATGAGTAATAATGTGATATATAGTAATGTATTGTATTTTGTTGTGTAATGAATCTGTTGTGTTGGACACTTTTTTCCATGAATGTGTGAATATTGCAACAAACTGAATTTTTTGTGTAACTTTTGCCTTTTTGAGGAACATATCTTTGTGGCGTGATAATTAAGTCACAAAAATAAAAAGATATTATATGAAACTCAAAATTGTATTACCGGTTCTTGGACTGTTTTTAGTTGGATTAATGAGTAGTTGTAGTTCTGAATTAGAAACAGGTCTTGCTTCTAAAGGATTATCAAATGAAAAATCAACTGTGTCTTCAACCCTGGAAGCACCTGCTCTTAGTATTTCTACTTTGAAAAGTGTTGATCTGGGTATTGCAGCAGATTTTGCAATTCTTTCTAAAACCGGTATCACGGATGTATATAAAACTTCAATTACAGGTAACATTGGTACCAGCCCTATTACCGGTGCTGCCATTTTAGTGAGCTGTGCGGAAGTGAAAGGTACAATTTATACTGTTGATGCTGCAGGTCCACTACCTTTCAGTGTTACCAGCCCAAGTATGCTCACCACAGCTGTAAGCAACATGGAAACTGCCTACACGGATGCTGCCGGACGTATCACCCCTGATTTTTTAAATTTAGGTGCCGGTAATATTGGTGGCAAAACCCTTACACCGGGTCTTTACAAATGGACCAGTGCATTGGTTATCCCTACAGACATTACTATTGCAGGCGGACCAAATGATATTTTTATCTTCCAGGTTGCCGGAACACTTAAAATGAGTTCTGCTGTCAGAATTACATTAACCGAAGGAGCTCAGGCTAAAAATATCTTTTGGCAAACTACCGGTGCAGTTACTTTAGGAACAACCAGTCATTTTGAAGGTAATATCTTGAGTAAAACAGGCATTAACATGCAAACAGGTGCTTCTATCAACGGAAGAATGTTGGCTCAAACGGCAGTTACCTTACAAATGAATACTGTCGTAATTCCTCAGTAAACAATAAAAATATTATTTTAAAAAGAGGCAACCAAATCGGTTGCCTCTTTTTTTACGTCACCATTTGTCACTATTAAATTTAAAATATTCTCCAACCTGAAATAGGGTTTTACTATTTAGTATTTTATTGTCCAACAACGCTTAAATGAAGGTAAGTAGAATTATTTTACCCTGTCTCTATCCTGTTTTAGTATTGTCTTGAATTATACTTGTTTTTAACTCGGATATAATATAGATATCTTAACCCATTAATGATATGAGATATCTAAGTTATATCTAAGATACATCTAAGATACATCTAAGATACAACGAAAACATCATAGTGATGTGATGACGATATTTAAATAGTGAAAAACCATTGAAAAATCATTGAAAAGTGATTTAAAAATCAGACCAACAATTTGGTTTGGTGGCTTGGAAAGTAAAAATTTATAATAATAAGAATCCGTTTCGTTACCCAAACCAACGGAATAGCTTAAATTGACTATTCGTGAGTGAAAGGCAATTAAAAGATTTTATACACTTCTCATTACTTAACTGGAAGAATATCAATGCTAATACATGCAACCTCTGTCAGGTTTAGATTATGGAAGTGATTATTATCTTATATACTTAAGGGGTTATCAGATTATTCCGGCTGTAGGTTCACCTTCACATGAAGATGTTGCGACGATATACATTCATGGTATAGATCGGTTCATCATTATTATTAACGAATATAATGACCAAAAATTATTTATGATACAGAATTAATAAAATAATCAGGCAAAAGAATAATTTTAATTTAAAAAAAAAGATCCTGCAATTCATTTGGAGTAATAATCAGAAATAAATACAGAAAAACAGGTGTCGGGGAGTTACTCAATGCATTAAAGAAAAGTCAGGTACTAAAGTACTTTTGGAATGTTTTTCTTCTTGATTTAGTCACTGGAATTATGCAACGATTGCATCTGATATCTTGTAAAATGCACAAAATGAGTACGATAATATTTAATCAGTGATTTATGCAACTAAAAACCGGAGTTCTATAACTTTCCACCATGGCAGTACATCTACCTTTGCCACGTGATAATTAAGTCACCAATTAATACGAAATCTCTTATGAACTTTAAAAATGTATTTCCAATTAGTGCCATGGTTTTAGTTGGATTAATGAGTAGTTGTTCAAATCAGTTAGACTCTGGTTTTAATTCAAAGAAATCAACTGGTGATCATTCAGGTACTGAATCCACAGGAAATGTAATTCCCGTTCCACCGGTTCAAACTGCAGGTTCATTGGCAGCCGTTAATTTAGGTGTTGCCAATTCATTTGCCATTCTGTCAAAATCGGGAGTGACTGACGTCTATAAATCATCTGTAACAGGTAATGTCGGCTCAAGTCCAATTACTGGTGCAGCTATCCTGTTAACTTGCCCTGAAGTAGCCGGAAGTATCTTTACCGTGGATGCAGCCGGACCACTACCATGCCGTGTAACCAATCCAAGTATGTTGACAACTGCGGTAAGCAATATGGAAGCTGCTTATACCGATGCTGCAGGACGTATAAACCCTGACTTTCTGAATTTAGGTGCAGGAAACATCGGTGGCAAAACACTGACCCCCGGTTTATATAAATGGACTACAGCACTTATTATCCCAACCAATATAACCATTTCTGGTAGCGCAACTGATATCTTTATTTTCCAAATTGCCGGAACCCTGACCATGAGTTCTGCAGTTAGAGTAACTTTAATAGGAGGTGCACTGGCAAAAAATATCTACTGGCAAACTTCTGGAGCTGTAACATTTGGAACAACCAGTCATTTTGAAGGAAATGTTTTAGGTAAAACCGGAATCAATCTGCAAACCGGAGCAACTATCAACGGAAGATTGTTAGCCCAGACAGCAGTAACCCTTCAAATGAGTACCGTTACCATACCACAATAATTAATCCCGAATTCAAAATCAAAAAAAGAGACTGCCGAAAGGTGAGTCTCTTTTTTTAGATTCAAGAATCAAGAACCAAGATTCAAGAACCAAGACTACTGCTGATGCACTAAATTTTTAAAATATTCAACATATTGCAGATAAACAGCAACATACAAGCGTTCTTTGATTTTACGATTTGAATTGAAAAAAGGTAATTTTGTGGATTTTGAAATAACATC
>JAQTUE010000103.1 GCA_028710415.1 Paludibacter sp.
GCATTCTGATTTTCTCCAATGTAGTAGGACGTAGCCCCACCGGTCAATTTAGGGATATTGATATTGCCTTTTGGCATCGGTATATGCCGGGCTCCCAGTTCCATTACGGCAGTTTTAGACAGCAGCAGGGGGATAATATCCTCGCTGTACTGCTCTCCAATCAGGAAACCACCCTCACTCGGGGTAGTGGCCGACAATTGTTTGAGCAGTGCATGAACTCGCTTGTTTTCGGGATACATACCTTTGCTGGAGTTTTGTCCACCAGTGGCATAATGCAATGCTTTTTCAGGGTCGTTTTTAGCCAGAGTCAAACATTTAATAGCCCGGGTAAAAGTAAGTCCATCGTCCTTCACATCAGCATCCTGCCTTTTTGCATAGGACTCCTGCTGCTTTTCGAAGATATCAGCATACTTATGCTGAGTTTCCTCGTACTGAGCCTGCTTTTCCTGGATAGGGGCAAGCTTCTCGTCCATGGTTTCGGTTATTACGCTTTTCAGTTCATCAAGATTCATCTTATTTACCTCCTTCAAAATTTTTGAGTCTCTCGTCAAGTAGGTTGCCAATAAGTTCCTTGAGTTCGCCCGGTTCGATTTCTAGTTCATCTGATGCAGCATTTTTTTCAGTAGGTACAAACTCTATAGCATCGAGGTTTATTTCATCCTCGGAAGCTTCTTTTTTCTGGTCCGTTTCGCTTAATTTTTGTGATAAAAAAAGCACCTGAGTTTTTATTTCCTCAAGTGCCTGGTGTTGACTTATAATGTAATCTGCCAGGGTTTTCTCTTCTCCTGCCGGTGCCGTTCGCGTGGCCGTCATCATTGGTTCATCAGGTGGCATGCCCTCGGGAGGCTCGTCCTCCATCGTTCCCGCCGAATCTATAAATTTCCTTAAGGTATCGCCACAACCGGCAAGTTGCTTATGAATTTCATCAAGCATTTTTTTGTTTTTGCTTGAAAGGCTTGCGCCGGATTTAAAATTAAACGATTTCGGCTGATAAACTTCCTGTAATTCTGTATAATCAGTTGACAAGGTTGCTTTTCCATCAACGTATTCATACTGATACAGGTAGTATTTTTCTTCCTTCTCAATGATTACACTGCCGCTGGGATATCTGATTGGGTATACGTCCTCAACCCATGGACCATGCATTTGGTACATTCCAGTAGGGTTAATAGTCATTCTTATAGCGTCCATGATATCCCACACTGAAGGATTGCCTTCAAGGTCTGGTTTTTTAGTTTCCGATAGCTCAAATAATTTTTCAATGTATTCATCCGCTATCTTCACTTTTGCAGTTTTTTGCCCATCCTCGTAAACAAATACCTCTTTGGTGTTGGAGTCAACAAGTATGTCAACTTCTTTGAGTTCCTCGTTCTTTTGTTCCAAATCTTTCAACTCCTTTTCAAAGGCATCAAGATTTAGTCCTTTTGCCTTGGCGTTTTGAATTAAACTTCCAAAATTTGATGGAACAGGTACGACGCTCCATTCCAGCAATTCCCAACTTTTGTATCGTTTCCCCCATTTTGATTCTGGAATGGGTTCGTAATCCAGTCCCACAAATCCAACGCTAGCTGCATTGAGAAATCCACCTTCACAAAGCTTTTTACAATCCTGCGCAAATGCAGTAGGTGCAAATTCTACTTCTGATTCAATATACTCCGGATAAACCTTCTCCCAAAGTGATTTTCCCACTGGCAAACTGGAATAGTCATGAGCGAAAAGTACAACGGGGTTATTTCTATAATTTTCCAACTTTGCACCCAACGGTTCAAGAATATCCGAGTCTCTATCAGGTATATTGGTTGAGATTTTAAACACTATATTACCTGTTGCATTTGCTTTCGCTTCCATTGGCATTGACTTAAACATAATTGACATAAAAACACCTCCTTCAGTTTTGAACATTAAAAAAGGACTACGCTTGGCAATCCTAATGTTTTTAGATTTTCTATTCCCAGTTTGGTATTATATGTTTATAGCTTTTATCCATATATTTATAATATTCTTCTCGGAGTAATATTAATTTTTCATTTGGATAAGTTGTTTTAAAACATTCTATTTTCTTCTCTGCTATTTCAGTCATATAGCCTTTGACTTCTATCCACACGCCTAAATCTTCATTATAAAAATCAGGAGTATAAGTAGTTTTCTTTCCATCAACCTCAAGGACAAAAGCTTTTGGTTCGTATGACCAATTAATGCGTCCCCAGTTTAAAAGCCTTGCATAATTAGCTTCCCATTTTGATCTTAGAAACATATTTAAATCTTTTCTATATCCACGTTTGCAATGCGGGACTTTACCAAATAAAGGGTTGTTTTCGCCGCTAAAAGTAATTGCTTTAGCCTTGTCGGAACATTCTCTGCTGCAATATTTTCCTCCACCTTTTCTAATCCAGCACGGATATGTTTCGAATTCCTTTCCGCAAAAAGCACATATAACATTTACTCTGTTCTTTGGTGGCCCAATATTGTTCAGTTTTTTCCTGTTTTTATGATAGCAAGCAGAGCTGCAAAATTTGGCACCTTCATCTCTAGGTTTAAATAATTTTTCACATTCTAAGCAAGTGCATAAATTGTTCTTCCATTTGTGTCCTTTGCCCTTTTTCACCGATTTGTTTCTGCATGCAATGGAACAATATTCGCCTTTTCTTTTCTTAGATTCATATTCCGTGATGCTAAAAGTGTTTCCGCAATATTTACAATTTTTAATCATAACAAAAACATAATCTTGTTCAAATCATCATCCTCCTTTATAAATTCAACGGCAAAAGTTTTACCGTTACAGAACTACCCGCCGTCATGCCTGCACTCAGCGTCATGGTAAAACCTAAATAATCAGGCAGACCGATAAATTGCTTTGTTGCGCTGCTGGTTAATAGCCCGGT
>JAQTUE010000007.1 GCA_028710415.1 Paludibacter sp.
TCTTTTCCATAGTTTTACCTCCCTGATTTAAAATTTCTCACTCCTCACCTTTCCGGTATCCGGTTACAAAACTACTTAATTTTTATTCTAATTCATATAGTTTCCACCATTTTTTTATGTTGAAAATTAAACTTCCGGAATTTTCTTTACAGGCATGATAACAAGCGTTCCATCATAACACAATTCGAATGAAAAATGCTCATATTAATTCATGTATGAAGTGAATATTTTATTACACCCTTTTTTGAACAGCATCTCAAACAGTGCACTATCCTGAATGAATTTGGTCACTACATAAAGGGGATTGGCTGGGGGTTGGCTGGGGGTTTCGAGGGCCCTGACCCTCGGAACCCCCAATCAACCCCCAGGCAATCCCCTCGCAACCCCCTCGCAACCCCGAATAAAAACAAAACGAAATTATCCGGTTTTTTAACTATAAAATGGAAAAGAGTTGGATCTTTTGTTATTATTGCAGCCCGCTTGTTCCTTCCACGCAGGTCGGTAAGAAGTAAAATCCGGAATTAAATGCTTTTCACCGTGGTTTCCCATCACACTTTCCATTGTTTCTTACCGACCACCAATCCATCCTGTCTTTTGGACATATTGATGTGTGAAAGATATAACTATTTCCAAAAATTCTGCAACAATGATCAGGTTAAAAGGATTTAATTTTGTCCTAAGTAACAAGAGCTGTTTTTAATAACTATTGTTACTGTCCTGCATTTGGAAAAACACCCTGAAATTAATAACAATTTAAATAATCTAAGATCATGAAAACAGACAAAACGAAGAAAGTATTGATTGCATTGGACTATGATGCAACCTCTAAAAAAGTGGCAGAAGAAGGTTATTCATTGGTACAGTCCATGAATGCAGAAACCATATTATTGCACGTAATATCCGAATTGCCGGTGTATTATTCCGATTCGAATTATAATCATGAATTTAAGGTGGATATGCTGGAAGATCTGAATAAAACGTCTCAGGCATTTTTGGATAAAGCGAAAAAACATTTGGGGGATGAAAATATTCAGACAGTTGTGATAGAAGGAGAAATTGCAGACACGATATTAAAAACAGCTAAAAAAATGGATGTAGATATCATTGTAATGGGTTCGCACAGCAGGAAGTGGTTGGAAACCATACTTTTGGGAAGCCAGGCTGAAGATATATTAACTAACTCACCGATACCGGTACTAATTGTTCCGGTTAAGAAAAAAGAAGATTAAAATAAATTCTAAAAAAGATAGAACAAATGAAAGAGAATGGAACGGTTCAAAACAGTACTATCGGGGAAGATAATATCAAGGCCCAACACGAACGTAAGTTTCACTGGAAAGTGATTCATCACAGTTGGATATTTTGGGTATTCTCATTTTTGATGTTAATTGGCATACTCTATTTTATAATGACTTTTGGCTTTGCATTGATACCTTATTAATCATCAAACAATGCAAAGTTCGATAGGATTTTTTTAAAAAGGTTCAAATAAAAATGTATAGGCATTCCGGTTACGAAACTCCCTACTACAGCAAGACCCTTAGTTCCTCTGAATAAGATTGCAGTTGCAAATGGACAGGAGATATTGCATTAAATACTTGCGTGATTAAACCTTTTGCTACCTTTGAGGTCAAAAACATGTTAGTTTTATTCTATCCGGTATATTGAGCTGGACAACATGAAATGAATCATATGCATGTTTGCCATCACGGAAGAAGAATGGAAATAAAATCTACCCTATTACGAAAAGTGAATAATCTTGTCTATTAACAACTTAACAAAGACGTTTCCGTCTATCTTCTGCATGAAAAACAAATTCATCATTGCACTTCTATTGATTACCGTGTTGCCTGTACCGGGCTTTTCGGCTAATGCGAACAAGAAAACGGTATCGGGCATATCCCTTAAAACAAATACCGGAACTACACCCGCTACTCAACCGAAAGAAGAAAAAGGCATTAAAAATAACCTAAAGCGATATGACATCCTGGCTTTCGGGGCGATAAGCGATGGGAAGACCCTGAATAGCAAGGCAATTCAGGCAGCCATCGACAAATGTGCACAGAGCGGAGGCGGTACTGTGGTGATACCCAAAGGTGAATTCCTGAGCGGTGCACTTTTTCTGAAACCCGGCGTAAACCTGGAATTGCAGGAAGGTGCTATGCTGAAAGGCTCGACCGACATTAAGGATTATCCAAAGGCAACTACCAGGATCGAAGGGCACTTTGAACCCTGGCCGGCAGCCTTGCTGAACGGGGATAAGGTGGATCATCTGCATATCACCGGACCGGGTATCCTTGATGGCAATGGCCAGCCCTTTTGGCAAGAGTTCTACCGTCGGCGCAATTTAGACCATAAGACCACCAATTTGAATGTGGAACGTCCAAGGCTTACATTTATCCAAAACTCCAAAAACGTACAAATAAGCGGAATTACCTTTAAGAACTCAGGCTTCTGGAACCTGCATGTATACCGTTGCCAGCAGGTAGTGGTGGACAACTGCCGTTTCCTGGCACCGTATGAACTGGAAGGACCTGCCCCCAGCACGGATGGCATCGATGTGGACAGCTCACAGGACATTACCATCACCAATAGTTATTTTGCTGTAGGAGATGATGACATTGCTCTCAAAGGCTCGAAAGGTCCCTTTGCCATGGATGACAAGGACAGCCCTGCGGTAGAACGTATTC
This sequence comes from Paludibacter sp., assembly GCA_028710415.1. Lineage (GTDB taxonomy): Bacteria > Bacteroidota > Bacteroidia > Bacteroidales > Paludibacteraceae > Paludibacter. Next base: position 2,691 of record JAQTUE010000007.1, read on the forward strand.
ACATCAGCAACTGCACGTTCAAGGCTGGCGGAGGAATTGTAACTGCCGGCAGTGAAGCAACCATTGTGCGGGATGTGGACATACAACATTGCACCACTACCAAACCTACTGTACTGCGCCTGAAACTGCGACCGGACACACCCCAGCAATATGAGAACATTCGCTTAAACGATATCACCGTAGAAGGTTCCGGGGCAATATTCAACATATCCCCCTGGAAGCAGTACTTTGATTTGAAAGGACAGCAGCCTCCAAAGTCGCAGGTGCGTTTTATCACTATCTCAAACGTGAAAGGATGGTGCGGTTCATTTGGGAAAATCATTGGCAACCCGGATACTGATTTTGGTGAAATTATCCTGAAGAATGTTGACGTAAAGATGAAAGATACGAAGTTTGAACCGGGTGATATCAAGGGCCTGAAGTTTGAAAACGTAGTTGTGAACGGAGAAGCCATGTCAGTACCATCACCAACCGTTACGCCTGCACTGGTGCCTTAAAAGGAAGAACAATAACAGGCATTTGCACTTTGCCATTTACAAAGCGGCTGTACAGGAACAATCCGGTTCAGCCGCTTTAAATAAAACCAAATTCTATTATCCGAACCTGGATAAACCAGAAATAAGATTTGAACGCGGATTTACGCTAATCAGGCGGATAAAAAAAAATACTACGTATTTTGATTTTAAGACCTTACATAGACCCTTCTGAATAAAATAGTTAGAAGTAAAATCTGCAATATCGTGCCAAAACAGACACGAATTTGAGAATTAAGATACTAAAATATCTGGCATGTCTTTTGATAAGGATATGGTAGTTACATTCTTTTAATAAATTCAATGCAATTGATAAAATACAGGAAGGTTCATCATCAACAGATTAAGAAGAAGAGCGATACTATTGAAATCGGGATTAAACCATTTTAATATTAATTTGTTTAAAGAATGTACCGGCAATGAATTGTGAAATATGAATTATTTACCCCTATCATCAATAAAAACCAACAGACATGAAACGATTAAAAAAAACCGCGCTATTTGTTTCTACCTTGCTTCTCGTAACTTTGTTCAGCGCGTGCGATATGTACAGTTACGTGACGCCTTCCACCACCCAGGTGAGGTATGATAATCCGGCATGGGCACCGCCTTATGTTCCCGGCGTGCGGTATTACTATCTGCCGGATATAGAAACGTATTATGACCTTTCTACCCAGCAATTCGTCTACCTGAACAACGGGCAATGGTATTATTCACAGTACCTGCCATCCATCTATGCCGGATTTGACCTGGATAACTGTTATACCGTGGCCATCGACATCAATACCTACCAGCCCTGGATGCATCAACAGTATTATGTATCGCACTATCCGAGGTATTACTACCGCGACTACTACGACCACAGCAACATCCCTTACGTACGGGGGTACAATGAAAACAGCCGCAGCGCTATCTTCTGGAAAGAAAACGAACGCAACCGTGCCCGCAAATGGGACAATGAGAACCTGAAAAGCAATCGTCAGTTTAAATATTCGGAATCCGACCGAAGGGAACAAAACAACAATTCGTACAACAATAATTCCAATAAATCATGGAATAATAACAGTGACAACCGCCAAAAACCTGATAACCGGAATAATAACGGGCAACAGAACAAATGGGACAATAAGGGGAATAACCAACAACCAAACAGTTGGGACAACAAGAACACCCAAAAACCGGATAATACCTATAACAACCCGCAACAACCAAACCGTGGCGATAATAACAACACGTATCAGAAACCGGATAACGGGGCTAATAACCCTCAGAAACCAAATAATTGGGATAATAAAAATACCCAGCAACCAAACCGTGGAGATAATAAAACAACACCTCCTGCGAATGCGGGAAACGGAAATAATAACCGTCCAGACAACGACCGAAATGCAAACGTAACGCCACCTCGTAACACAGGGACTGAAAACGCAACCCGTCAACCTGATGTACAGACGCAAGAAAACAGGAATCAACGGACAAACTATTATGGCAGGTCTATCGGGCAGCCGGTAAAGGTGGAAAAACAAATGCGGGCTCCTACCCCTGCACCGGCTTCCAGAGCTACCGAGACCAGAAACAACAGGGAATCGAACGATCAAAACGATACTGGCAGGAAGTAAGAATTGAAATGCGAATTGTTTAGTAACAAATAACATTTAGAAAAGAATAATCCTAGTAAAATATCACTCTTACTCCCTGGAATTTATCCCGATTTTTATCGGGAGGGGTTGGGGTTTCTTTAATTAACAATACCGGAAGTTGGGAAATAAGACCCGGCTTCCGGTATTTTTTTGATTTATATTAATGGATTGTTTTGTTTATTGAAGTTTTAAATAAGGGAATTAGGGTAAGGTTTTGTTTTCTGTTTTCTACTGAAGGAGGAGGAAAAAATAAGGGTACTTATTTAATCAGCAAAATTTCTGAGAGAGATATGATATTTCAATGCACTAAATTTAAAAAACCTTATTTTTGATTTTCACCCTAAGTAGAAAAAGTACACACTCCTTGATCCAACCCTTATTCCCTAATTTTAGAAATCCCTAAAATCCTTATCCCTGGTCGTTGGTCGTTGGTATGCCTTTGCAAACAGATGTCAGACAGTGGATTTTAGGAGTCAGGGTTAAAAATGGCTGGCTGGAAAGGATAGTGAGGGCTTCACTCCGAGTGAAGCCCTCACTGGTTCAAGGAGTCAGGTAGACGCTTAACCAGTCTTCCAGGTCAACATCAAGCGGTATGCCCAGGCGGTCCTTAATGATGTTACGGCGGTGGTACATGGCATTTTTCTTCATATCCAGCAGGTTGCAGCAATCGGAGATATCCAGCCCGAGGCTGAGCAGGGTGATCACGATCATATCAGGCCGGGTGAGCTGGGGGTGTGTGACAGGCAAGGCGGATAGTTTGCCATCATAAATATGATCTACCTCCTGGATATAGTACTGCCAGTCGGGTTCGGAAAGGATGGCCTGGGTGGAGAGTTCCTTAATGAAATCATCGAGTTTTTCGTGTTTCATCAATCCCATCGTCAGGCGGTTTAATTGCAGGGTGTTCGCTATACGGCTTTGAAGTTTAGAGAGCAGCAGGTCACGTTTCTGATCATTCTCCGCCTGCTTGGCTTTCAGGGCAAACTCCATGCGCTGGGTTTCAATGCGGTGTTCTGCCTGCTTTTTCCTGTACCGGGAAGAAACTATCAGGAACAAGACCAGTAAAACCAATACCGCAATGACCAGTACACCTATCACGATCACCTTGTACTGGTTGTTGATTTTCAAGGCGGCATTCTCCTCTTCTTTCTTGGTCAGGTCATACTGTTTATCAATCCTGAATAGTTGTTCCCGGATACTCTTTTGAAAACCAGATACCCGGTTCGTATAGGCTTTCTGCAGGTAATCAAATGCTTTTGAATGGTTTCCTTCATTCTTTGCAACATATGCACCGGTCAGTAATTTTAAAGTTTTAGTATTATCATCCAACGTGTCAGCCAGTGAGATATTCAGGTAGTATTTTGCCGAATCAAGGTTGTTTAAATTTGAATAAATGTACGACAGGTAAGCCGCATAATACGGTCGTTTAGAAGGGAAATAATTATAACCTTTCAGTATGTATTCTTTAGAGCGGGGAAAATCTTTATTGTAAAGCAATTCACCTTGCCGGGATAAAATACTGTAATAACTTGCAGAATCATGTGTTTCCCGGGATAATTTAAGTGATGTATCGAGATAATGCATGACACTGTCAAAGGGATAATCCAGTTGATTGTACATATCTGAAATTGCCCGGTAAGCATAAACCTGATAATTAGTATTCCCTGACTTTTTAAAATAGATAAATGATCTTTTATAATGGAAGAGTGACTGGCTAAACAATTCGTCATTGGTATAGATAGTCCCGATTTTAAAATCAACCAATCCTTTCAGATTATTTTCAGTTGTATTCTTCAATAGTTCTTCCGATTGCTTATATGCCTCCATTGCTTTTTTATTATCACCCTGTAATTGTGAAATGCATCCCAACAGATACCAGGCAGTTCCACTGTAAGTGCTTAAATTGCCCTTACTGTAGTAATTAACCGCATTTCGAATAATGCTATCCGATTTAATGTCCTTATAAAGTTTATACTGTGCTTGGGTATATTGAAGGCACCAGGCGGCATAATCGGCATTTGATAGATTTTCAGGATGCGGTATGGAGGACAACAACTTATATGCACTATCCGGGTAAACATTAATGATAGCTTCTGCATGTAGTATGGCTTTGTTTTTTGAATCGTGGGACTGGCACGAAAACAGGCAAAGACAGGATATGACAGCGAAATAAAATTGTAGATCCTTCATTATTTTGAGTTCGTTTCAGGATAAAATAAAACAGTTCATCACCCCAGAGTTTATCATCTCATTCTTTTAATTCAGATATTACAGTTTACTTCCCGAATTTCTGCTTTAACAAAAGTTGGTTAGTTAAAATAGCCAGTTTTAGAGTGCATAAATCAAGCCGTACAGACATTTCATAAAGAGGTTATCTTTAAACATTGTCATACAGTACATTATAATTTTTTAATTTACCCCGCGTACAACATTTATTTTTGGAATTATGTGTTGGCAGTAATAACTTTGAATGCAAAAATAGTCAATTAATAGTACGTACAAAAACATACTGAATGATAAACGAAAATTACAATTTTAGAAACACCAGGGACAATAGAATTTTGAGCGGTGAGTTTCATTTGGAATAAGCAAGAAATAGAAAAAAGTGTAAGCGGTGCAGTCGATAGTGGTGTAGTGAACCAGCAGAAATTTGTCTTTTATTAGCCTAAACCGTTATTCAAAACCAAGACAAATAATTCCCGTAATTTTATATTGACTGTGCCGCTTTTCTTAAACCTAACGAGAAAAACAATAGACTTACAAGTTGGTTGAAAATCTAATTCTTACTGTTATTTCGGAATGCCATTGACTGTAAATAAAAATGATGGTGATTGTTGCCTGTACTGTTTTCATTACTTATTGAATCTAAATATTTGTAGTCTGACCTATATAACTATTAAAATAAATTAACTACATTTACAGCGTTAAAAACACTTTTAAAATCGATATCAGGAATAGAGTACCTGACCATCCGGATAGTGCTGTGAAAGCTGAGTTTGTAAACCGCGAAGAAGATTACAGGTACAGTTCGGATATCGATTGGACTGGAGGGAAAGGATTACTGGAACTACTTTGGTTTGAATTAAAAGATTATCGGATTACAAATCCTTATAATACATATAGTTGTGATACAGATCCCAACGTCAGGCATGATCATTTGTACGTTTAATTAAGTCTGAATATCCGGAGAGACGGGGTTATTTTTAATACATTTGATGAGCATATCCGGGAAGACAGGTAATAAAAACGTAGCAATATTAACGCTAAATTACATAAATATTATAACATCATTTTCAACATATAGTCAATAGGCAATTGTGTTGAGGATAAAAAAAATGAAAAAATGAAAAAACAATTTTTACTTTTAGCTTTATTCTTACTGTTTTACGGGATGAAAATGAGTGCTCAATGTACTGCAGATGCAGGAGCTGATCAAACAATCGTGTGCGGTAGTAGCATTAAACTTAATGTTGAAACTTCATGGCAGGTGCTAAACAGCAACACTACAAAAAAGCTATCATCGGTTTGTTTTGTTACAGCAGACATTGGTTATATAGTTGGTGAGAGTGGTCTGATTATTAAAACCAGTAATGGTGGAAACAATTGGTCGATTCAAATAAGTAATTCAACAAATTCTCTAAATTCAGTCTTTTTTGTTAATTCAGAAACAGGATATGCAGTTGGAGATGGAGGTACAATTCTTAAGACCATAAATGGAGGAACGAATTGGACTAAATTGACGAGTGGAACAACAAGTAATTTATTCACCGTATTTTTAGTAGATGCCAATATTGGTTATATCGGAGGAGATGCCGGTCTTGTGCTAAAAACAATTAATGGTGGTTTAAACTGGATTCAACCACAGCAACTACCTGTAACTGCACATTATCCTTGCATGTCGGTTTTTTTTACTTCAACTAACACTGGCTATGCCGCTTCATATATGGGTTTACATCCGAAAACAATTGATGGAGGATTAAACTGGACCGGAACTGAACCTGTAGGGACTTATGGTGGCATAATTGGTGGTGCATTAACTTCAGTTTATTTTCAAGATACAAATACTGGTTTTATTACAGAACTAAGTTCAAGCACTATTTACAAATCAACCGATGGTGGTGAAAATTGGACTAAACGTACTTTAGGATCGAATTATTATGATTTGTACAGTGTTCATTTCTCTTCTGTTGATACAGGCTATGTTGTTGGAAGTGGCGGTAAGATTTTTAGAACTGTAGATAAAGGAGAAACCTGGAAACAACAGATTGTAAACACTACAAATGACTTGCTGTCAGTTGACTTTCCAGATGCAAATACCGGATATGCTGTTGGAGCAAATGGTACGATTCTTAAACTAACAAAAAGAAATACTTATCTGTGGTCTCCAACTACAGGATTGGATAATAATACAATTGCAAATCCGACTGTAACAGTAACAAACAACATGACTTACACCGTGACTGTAACAACTCCCAATGGATGTACTGCAACGGATGATGTAAAAGTAACGGTTTCGCCTTTAACTGCAAATGCCGGAACCGACAAAACTATTATTTGTGGAGGAATAACACAAATAAATAGTGTGACAACAAATTACACAGGAAATGGTACTTTGAAATATAAATGGACCCCTACAACAGGATTAAATAATGATACTATTGCAAATCCAATTGTAAAAACAACAAACGACATTACTTACACTTTAACTGTAACAACCCCAAATGGATGTACAGCAATGGATGATGTAAAAGTAACGGTTACACCTTTAATTGCTAACGCTGGAATCGACAAAACGATTATCTGTGGTGGAACAACACAAATGAATAGTGTGACAACAAATTACACAGGAAATGGTACTTTGAAATATAAATGGACACCTACAACCGGATTAAATAATGATACTATTGCAAATCCGACTGCGACAGTATTAAGCGACATTACTTACACTTTAACTGTAACTACCCCTAATGGATGTAGGGCAGTGGATGATGTAAAAGTAACGGTTACACCTTTAACTGCTAACGCTGGAACCGACAAAACAATTATCTGTGGAGGAACAACACAAATGAATAGTGCAACAACAAATTATACGGGAACTGGTACTTTGAAATATAAATGGACTCCAGCAACCGGATTAAATAATGATACTATTGCAAATCCGACTGTGACATTAACAAACGACATTACATATACCTTAACCGTAACATCTCCGTACGGGTGCACTGCAAAAGATGAAGTATTAATTAAAATTATACCTATGAATAAGCCTCAAATAGGTATCGTCAGTGTAAATAACTCAAATAAAAACATGGTTGTTTGGGATAAACCGGTTACAACAGGCATTGAGTCATACTCAGTATTTAGAGAATCAAACATTAGTGATGTTTATGAAAAAATCGGAAGTGTTGTATACAGTGATTTAAGTTTGTTTGTTGATACTTTATCAGCACCCGATGTAAAATCGAATAAATACAAAATATCAATTTTAGATAAAAGCGGGCAAGTTTCTCCATTAAGTGATGCACACAAAACAATGCATTTATCAATAAATAAAGGACAAAATAATACATGGAATTTGATTTGGGAACCATACAATGGATTTAATACTACGACTTATAATATCTATAGAGGAACCAATAAGACAAACCTTAATTTCATAGATGCGGTTGCGGGAAGTAGTACTCAATATAGTGACATTTTAGCACCGAGTGGAGATGTCTATTATCAATTAGAAGTTATTAGTCCAACTCTGATTAATCCTACAAAAGTAACTTCTATACAAAATATTAATGATTCAGAAAGTACTACATTTACTTCGTACAACTCTTCTCGCTCAAATATTGCATCAAACCTTATTAATGGCATTGAAGGATTAACAGAAGAACATAATATAAATATATACCCAAACCCTGTCATAAACGAATTAAAGATAGATTTTGAAGGAGGTTCAACATTTGATATTCTGAATTTAATGGGTCAGGTTATTTATAATGGAAACTTAAATAAGAGTGCGATTGTACAAACTACAAGTCTTACCAGGGGTATATATTTAATTAGATTCAAGATAGGTAAGACATTTGAATATAAGAAAATAATAAAAGAATAGAAAAAAGCAATGTGAAAGTACGATGGCATAAAAAGCATTATCGTCATTGTCGGATGAAATGCATTTAGGACCGTTTTGTGCATCAGTCTTTATGGAAAATATGCTTCATTAAATGAGTAAATAGTGATACTTAAGGCAGGGATCTGCAATCACGAGTGGCCGGTAGATTTAGTCATAATCTTTTAATAGTATAGGGTAACATTTCAGAATCGGTGTTTTAAAATATAACAACCTGTAAATCAACAATAAATTCTAAATTCTAAAAAGTAAATGGTGAGTGTAAGCTTGCCATTTTCTGTTTCTATAGGTATTAAACATTATTCAGACCCAAGATAAATCAAAATAACTACGTTTGCAGAATGTATCGTTTTTTTAAGTGGAAACCAAGGCAGACAGAGATATCCAGTGGATTAGAAGTAACACATTTATTGTAATTAGAATAAATGCTAACAATAATTTAATTAATTAATCGTTTTTACATTGTTAATTGCATATCTTTATGCACGATTAATAACACCTGCCTTTACAATTAAATCTAAGATATGAAAAGATTCAAATTATCCTTTATCGTTATTTTTATAGTTGTTCTAAGAGCTTATTCCCAGAAAGAAGTCTATTTCAATACCACTAAATCAGATGACATTCAAGTAGAATCCATGCATGGCATTGAGATCGGATCGTCAATAAGTACTCTTCATTTGTTTCAACCAATTTATTACAATGACAATTCATTAATTATTCCTCTTAGCATGGGTTATTTTTGTGAGAAACGCATTGCACCAAGTTGGACAATCATTTCAAGCATCAAGTTAGGCCATAATTTTATGAAAATGCCGCATTACGTGTTTTTTAAAGATTCATCGAGTTATCAGGAACCTGTCTTGTATTTCACTTCCCAAAAAATAAGCAATTACAAATTTGAATATCAGCTCGGCATATCACTTGGAATTGAACCACGTTGGTACTTTGGGTATAAAAAACGATATCAGGAAGGGAAAGCGAAACTCAATTCAGGTTGGTTTCTATCAGTACCGGTTTCAGTGGGTGCAACACTTATAAACACGTATAAACCAGATATGCAAGATGGACAAGATTCGATTTTTTCAAATTATAAAGAATATTGTTCATTCGCTATTTCAGGAACATTGGGCTATCGCCAGGCTATCACCAAACAATTGTTTTTAGAAGGCAATGTTCGGTTACTGAGCACCTCTTCAACGTTTTCTGAATTAAATAATAAATTTTATCTTACTCAACCTACCATACATTTTTTCCCGGGGATTCTCATTAAAGCTGCTTATACATTTAAAAAGTAAATCAAATGATCTTACTGATACAGAAATACACTGTTTACTTCATAGTTTTACTTTTATTTACCGCCTGTGCCAATTCAGTAATAGAAGAAGCTCCCTGGAATAACAATGCCCCAATACCGGTTGTTTATTCCATCATTTCACCCAATGAACCCGTTCAGGTTTATGTAAGCAAAACCTATAACCAAAACTTCCCGGCAGTAAAAAACCCCTATCCCGAAGCTAAAGTATTTATGAGCGGGCAGGATAACAAGTGGATTGAACTGACACGTCTTTCGCCCGATACCTGCATTTTTGAAGACATTCAGAAACAGCTTATCATTGAAAAAGGGAAAACCTATTCGTTGAAAGTTGTACTGAGCGACAAAACCGTACAGGCCCAAACTACCGTTCTGAATGACCCGGCTGGTATTACTGATGTAAGCTGTGTTTTTACCGGTAAAAACTATATTAATCATGTATTAGATTCTTTCCCTGAGAACTGGCATATTAGGTATGATACATTATCCGTCAATCAGTTAAGCGTAAAATTTTCGCTTCCGGGTAACAGTGACTGCGAAATACTGTTTTCAGAAAATTCTAAACAAATTTATGGAACCATGTTTCTGAATCAAGGTAGTTTTCAAACAAATTATTTTGAGACACCCAAAGACTCTACTTCGTTTATCCTGGAATTAACTACCCTGGACCCTAATTTTAAGAAATACGTGGATGCCCAATCCATTAATTCAGTATCCACAGGTTATAGTTCAAACATACCCATTTTGGCATTAATTGAGTCTTTTGGCGGTGTACTTCCTAAATTCTCTAATATCGTGAATGGCGTTGGCCTGTTTGGGAGTTCGGTAACAGTGAGCCAACGGGTCGTCATCACTAAACCTGCCCACTGAGATGACTAAAATAACAAACTATAAAGGAGTCCTGGGATTCATACTCTGTTGCGTTGCGTGTTTCAGTCAGTTAAAAGCCCAGGATGCAGAGGTCAGGTACCATGTATCCGGAAAAATAATAGATGCACGCACTAAAAAGGGAATAAAGAAAATACCGGTCACTGTACTCCCTTTCAACAGGGTGGTTCATGCAGACAGTAAAGGGGCATTTTTATTTAATATGCCTGCGGGGAAATACACTTTTTTGATTGATTATTATCCCTTTGACAAACAAGAAGTAAGTCTCAATCTGCAATCGGACACGACTCTTAGTATTGAACTTCATTGCCCGGTTGGTTCGTTCTATCTCGAGGAAGTAGAAGTCATCAGTTCAAAGCCTGCCACCGAACAGCCTGCCGGAATGGAACAGATTGACAGCCACATGCTCAAGTCACTGCCCGCGATGATTGGGGAGCGGGATATTTTGAAGGCTTTTTCCCTGTCCTCCGGGGTAACCTCGAGCAGCGAAGGAGCTGCCGATATGCAGGTGCGTGGAGGGGTGCACGGACAAAACCTCTATCTGTTGGATGATATACCGCTTTTTTCGACCGAGCATTTCTTTGGGTTGGTATCGGTATACAATCCCACCAGTATCAAAAGTGCCAGGTTGTATAAATCAGGTTTCCCGGCTGAATATGGCGGTAAAATATCCTCTGTGCTGAATGTGCTTACCGAAGATGCCACACTGGATAAATTCAAAGGAATCGCTGAAACAGGCATCCTGTCGAGTAAAGTGGGATTAAACATCCCGATTGTGAAAGATAAACTGGCATTGACAGTAGCAGGAAGGCTATCCAACTACAGCCTGGTTAATATTGTCTCACCCTTTATTCCTGAAAAAATAGGCACCCGCTTCTCGTTTCATTTCGGGGATCTTAATGCCAATATGGTATGGAAAGTATCCAAAAAAGACAAGCTTAAACTTACATTTTTCAGCAATACCGATGGCATCGATGTGAACAGCCTTATGGATGATGCACGGACTAAGATGTGGATTAAAAACAACCAGCAAAATGCAGGTATTAACTGGTACAGGACTGTTTCGGACAAATCAGAAAACCAGTTGCTGGTGTATGGCGACCGGTATGGGTACGATTACGGGAATTCATCACAAAGCATGATAACGAGTTCAAAGCAGATTGTTCAGATCCTGACAGGTATCAATTCCGCGGGCATAGTGGAAAAATTCAGTTATAAACTTTCCGATCAGTTTAGGATTAAAACGGGTGGATCTTTGAAGACTTATGGATTTGCACCTTACCAGGTCAATCAAAGCGATACTTCCATTCATGCTGTGAAAGTCGCAGAGGTAGTCAGGCAAACAGAAGGAGTGGTATTTGCAGAAAGCGACTACCAATTTGCCAGGCAGCAGACCCTGACAGCCGGATTGCGGGTAAGCACGGTAGGAAATGCAGACAGGATGTACACCAACCTGGAACCCCGGATAGGATACCATGGTATTTTCAGGAACGATTATTCCATAAGTGCTTCCGTGGACAGAATGACACAGCCTATCCACCGGGTTGCCAATTCAGGATTGGGATTCCCGTTTGAAATGTTCGTACCGTCAGGCGCCTCAGTACTCCCTGAAAGTTCGTGGAACTTCTCAGTGGGTGGTGCCAAAGATTTCGTTATGAATAAAAACAGGTTCTCCCTGAAAGCGGAGGCCTGGTATAAAACCATGCAACATGTGGTGGAGTTTCAGGATGGGTATGATGCGGTGTACACGACCATCATTCGCCCGCAACCTGTCGCACTGGATACCCGGAATTACATCACCCAGGGGAACGGGACAGCCTATGGCATTGACTTCTCGGCAGACTACAACACGAAAGGGCTTTCGGTAACAGCCGATTATACCCTGATGAAAGCTGAATACCGGTTTGACCTGCTCAATAACGGCCTTCCCTTTGCAGCACCTACCGATATACGGAATTCCTTATCGCTGACTACCGAAGTGAAGCTTTCGGATACCTGGTCATTTTCGGCTACCTGGCAATATCAGACAGGCCGTCCGATTACTGTTCCTGATTATATATTCATAAGTCCTGCTACCGGTGGGATAGCCGGTGAGCTGCGGGATTATGATGGCTCGCTGTACCAACGGGTGGAAACACAACGGAACAACTACCGCACCAGGCCTTTTCACAAGCTGGATATTTCGTTTACCCACAACTACAAAGCCTTCAAGCGCTATAATGCCTCCATCTCATTGGGGATATACAATGTCTACAACCGGGCGAATCCGTATATCTATTTTATCGATGGGGTTGAAACTACGAAAGGACATTACGAGCCGATATTGAAATCTATGTCTATGTTCCCGGTATTGCCATCGTTTACGTGGACGGTGAAGTTTTGAAAGAGAAGATTAAAGATAAGACTTTATGACACTTTGTATTAAGTAGTTGGAACAATAGAATGTCGCATTTTAAATACTAGAGAATGGAACGCGGACTTACGCAGATTTGGCGGATTTTAAAGCGGATATTAATTTCAACAAGTTGGAATTGATTTGTTTTATCTGTCCTTCGGGATATGTAATAAATTAAAAAAGAAAAAGGGATTGTATGTGTTGGTAACTAACAACAAGAATTATCTTTTGTACATTTAATTGAGAGGGTATATTCGGAGAGACGGGTGGATACACACATCAAAGGCTTGGTTTAACACCCAATATACCAGCAAAGTGCGATAACTTAGTAGCGTTAAACTATACAAAAAAAATCATTACAGAAATCTATGAATTAAATAATAAACGGATATGAAGACGTCAATAATTATTAAAATTATACTCCTATTGTTTGTAAGTAACATTTATGGATTAAAGCCAGATTCAACTTATAATATTAGGCCTAATAAATATGCATTAATGTATAAAGAATATAAGATTAAAACATTAGATGGTTATACTCTTAATGCTTGGTTTTATCCAGCTCAAAAAGAGCCTACATTAGACACTTCAAAATATTATTTTGAGAAGAAAACGTTAATACGTCCTTATAATATTGAAAGTATTAAGAAACCAACTTTAATTATTTGTGATGGAGATGTGAATAATATGTCACCACATGTTGGTTATGCATACAACTATTGTACAAATGGTTTTAATGTGATTACGTTTGATTGGCGTGGGTTTGGAGAAAGTGAACATTTTCATATTGACAATAATTATCTGGTTTATCCTGAGTTTATTATAGACTACAACGCAATAGTAGATTTTGCAACACAACTTCAAACCGTTGATGCTGAAAGAATAGGAGTTTTTGGATATTCAACAGGGGCATTTTTATCTTTTGCTATCGCATCCCAAAGATCGGAAGTAAAAGCAATTGTAGTAAGAGGTCTTTTTACTGACTATAAAAGCTTAATTCCAAATTTAAATAAGATATTTCCAGAAAAAAATCTTATTTATCCAGTTGGAATTGATAAGTATTCACCGAGAAGTAATTGGGAAACATTCAATAAATCTATTTTTTTAATTGTTGGGGATTTAGATGTTCGTACTCCAAAAGAAAATTCGATTGAAATACTTTCTCATATTAAAAGTAATGTCCGTGAATTATGGATTGTCGATAAAGCAGGTCATGGAGGATTTGATGCGCCTGAGGTATTATTTCCTGAATTATTTTATAAGAAAACAATAAGATTTTTTAAAGAAAACTTATAAACCTATTTTTGGGATGCAAAATTTTTTCAAACTACCTCGTCCTTCCGGATATGTATTTCATTAAATGAGAAAATGGGATTGTCTGTCGCTGGTAACCAACGGATATGACTCATTTTACAATTAACTGAGTATTCAGTTGTCCAAGAGGAATTGGATATTGAGTTTATAATCCATATTTATCTTTTAATCGATCCATGGATTCGTTTAAGGTCAGATAAGTTGCTTAGTCTTCTTTCAACCGGTCATCTAACATGGATTTCATCTCATTCGAAAGCTCAATTTCATCATCATTCACTTTGACAATAATGGTTATTGGTTTTGATTTGAACTTAGCTTTAATGGAATCAAGTATCTCTGTCGATAAATCCTGAGCAGATAAAAAATGATAGGTGGTGTGCATAATCAAAACATTTAAGAATGAATATTTAGCAAGATTCAAATATTGATCATCTCGACGATGTAAAGATGTTTCAATAAATAGCTTCAAATCTTTCAATGAAACAATTAAGAAATAAATATGTTGCAAAAATAGTTCTTAACAACTATCATAACTATAAATAACAGTTAAATTCAATCCCGTTACTCACTGATATGAATTCATTCAATGAAATAATGGGATTGATTGTGGCTGGAATAATCAATAGGAATAATACTTTGTATTTTTAATTAAGATTGAATATACTGAGAGACGTAAATTAATTAAAACCATGAAACAATAATGGAACTTATAAAGCGTTATTAACTTAATTGCTTCACAAACATTGTACTATTTAAATGAAAACATGAAACACATAATAAAGGATTTGCTTATTGTGTTTTCAGTGATATTTTTCATTTACAGCTGTACAGAAACAGAAATAGCACCCTGGAATACAGAAGCTGTTCCTGTCGTATTTTCAGTAATTACTCCCCAACATCCTGTTCAGGTATACCTCGGCAAATCGTATAGTGAAAGTGATACGATCAATGCGCGTTTCTATCCGGAGGCTAAAGTATATATCTGCGGACCTGATAGCGCCTGGGTAGAACTTAAACGCAGAACGAATGACAGTACTATTTTTGTTGACAGCATTACCCCACTCAAAGTAATCATCGGCAATACCTATTCCTTACGGATAGAACTTAAAGGCAAAACCGTACATGCTCAGACAACAGTACCCGGTGACCCTGGAATTATTACAGGAGGTGAATGCCGGGTACTATCAAACAAAGCAGGAAGTTCTTACAACGGGACACATTACACGGATAAATTATGTGCTCTTCATATAACCTACACACTTCCATCATCTGCCGGATACGGTTGCTACCTCTCAGCTTTTGATACTAAACTTGGAAAGTCCCCTTTTCTGAGTGGAAACAATTATCAGGAAGAAAGCCTGCTGGTGCCAACTGATGATACTTCTTTTCAGCTGAACATTACAACGGTTGATCCGGGCTTAAAGAAATTCATGATGGCGCAGGTTGCCAGCTCTGATATGTTCGACTCAGAAGATTTTACGGAGATATTGGCTACTTATGGAGGTGTTCGTCCTGCTTTCTCAAACATTCAAAATGGAATCGGACTCTTTGGAAGTTTTGTCATCAACACGAAGCTGATTATGGTAACCCCACTGTCAGAATAAACCCATGAGGATAAATCTAAAAGTCAGGATTGGTATACTAATATTCATAAGTAGTTTTCTTACCGCTTATTCACAACCCTATGCAAAAAGGTATAGGGTGCAGGATACCATCATGGATGGACGTACTAAAAAAGGCATTAAACGGATTCCTTTCACGATCATGCCGTTTCATAAAGTGATCGATGCGAATAGAATGGGAGAATTTATGTTTAATTTTCCCAAGGGAGATTATTCAATTCTGATTGACTATTATCCGTTTGATAAAAAAGAAATAAAATTTAGTATAATGTCGGACACTACGTTGATTATTGAACTTCACTCTCCATTTGCCCAACAATATATTCAGGAAGTGGAAGTGATTGCGACAAAAACGGCCATTGAAAATCCTGCAAGCATGGAACAAATCGACAGTAAGGTGTTGCGAACTTTGCCTGCTTTGATAGGTGAAAGGGATATCCTGAAAGCATTTGCCCTGACAGCAGGTGTAACTTCCAGCAGCGAAGGTGCTGCCGATATGCAGGTTCGGGGTGGTGTCCATGGTCAAAACCTGTACCTGTTGGATGGTATTCCTCTTTATTCCACCGAACATTTCTTTGGACTGGTATCTGTATACAACCCAATTATCGTTAAAAGTGCCGTGCTCTACAAATCGAATTTCCCGGTGGAATATGGTGGTAAACTTTCGTCGGTTGTAAATGTTCAGACTGAAGATGCGAACCTGCATAAATTCTCAGGTGCTGCTGAAATCAGTTTACTCTCCAGCAAGGTCATGCTGAATGTCCCGTTGGTGAAAGAAAAACTGGCCCTTATGGTTTCCGGCCGGCTTTCCAATTATAGCCTTTTAAATATCGCCTCTCTTTTTGGATCTGACTCGAACAGCAAGATCAACCTTCATTTTGCGGATTTGAATGCCAATATGCTCTGGAAAATAAGTGACAGGGACAAGTTAAAGTTAACCTGGTTCAATAACTCGGATGGAACTGATAATACTCAACTGGATTCGCACATGATAACTTCTTCCTGGCTGGATAACAGGCAACAAAACGTTGGGGCTAACTGGTATCGGATTCTATCGGAACGGTCGCAGAATCACCTGCTCGTGTTTGCCGATAGTTACGCGTTTGATCTGGGCATTTCCAATACAGCCGAAGATCGTTCATTTAAAAATGTGGACCAACTGCTCACCGGTATCAATACAGTTGGAATAGTGGAGAAGTACAACCTGACACTCACGGACAAACTAAAGCTCACCACCGGTGGGTCACTCAAAATGCTTGGTTTTTCACCCGTTCAGCTGAATCATACGGATACTTCTACTATCCAAATTCAAAACTCCAGCCTGGTACGTCAAACCGAAGGAGTGCTATTTGCCGAAACCGGATTCAATTTTGCCGGTCATCAAACACTAACAACCGGATTGAGAGTTAGCGCTGTCGGGAATGCAGATCAGCTGTTCCTGAATGCAGAGCCCAGGATAGGATATCATGGATTATTTAAACATGATTTTTCAGTGAGTGCTTCTGTTTGCCGAATGACACAGCCCGTTCACCGGCTTGCCAATCCAGGCTTGGGGATTCCTTTCGAATTATTCTTGCCTTCGAATGGTGGAATACTCCCCGAAAGTTCCTGGAATTTCTCCTTGGGTGCTGCCAGGGACTTTGTATTGAGCAAATACAGCTTATCTGTAAAAGCAGATGCATGGTTTAAATCCTTGCAATATTTAGTTGAATTTCAGGATGGATATGATGCCTTAAGTGTAATGATGTATAAGCCGGACATTACCCAACAACCAACAGAAATTATCACACAGGGTTCCGGAAGTGCTTATGGGCTTGACATTTCGGCTGATTATTCCCAACGTTACTGGTCCCTGGCTATCGACTATACCCTGATGAGGGCGGTAAACAAATTTGCTGATCTGAATTTTGGGCGGTCCTATGCGGCAACAACTGATATTCGTCATTCGCTTTCCCTCACCCTGGAACGCAAATTATCATCTACGCTGACCATGGCAGCAACCTGGCAATACCGCTCCGGCAAGCCAATTACAGTACCGACACAACTATTTCAATATCCTGCATTAAATCCAGAAACAGGAGAACTTTCGAATTCTTACAAACAATTTATGGCTATTGAACCCGAACGAAACAACTATCGTACTAAGCCTTTTCATAAACTTGACATTACTTTAACGCAAAATTACAAAGCATTTAAACGTTACGATGCATCTTATTCAATTGGATTATACAATGTTTATAGCCGTTCGAATCCCTACATTTATTATTTAAGTAAGAAACAGGAACCGAATGGCACCTATAAACCTGTTTTAATGTCTATGTCAATATTTCCAATTATGCCATCAGTCAGCTGGTTGGTGAAGTTTTGATATTAAAATTGAAAGTTCAGACTATCAGACGCAATAAATTATTATGGTTTCACGAACTTAAGGATGTATCCTTCTTGAAATGTAAAAATGGTAATGTTTGTGGCCTGGGGTAACGACACGTATGATCCTAATTGATTTTAATTAAAATTGCAAATATTGAGGGACGGGAGGTACTATAAAATTCTTTAAAATGCAAATCCAAGTCCGAAATACAGCCATTCCGGATTCCCAATGCCTGTTCGAAACATAAAACCTCCCTTTGGTTTTTGTCCCCTGTAACCGATCGAAAAGGCCGGTAAGACTCTATACTCATAATTTGAATTTAAGTACGTGACCCCAAGTGCCCCTTCAAAGTGTGAGAATTTTTTTCCGGTAAGCATCCCAGCTTCGAGAATATAAGCATTTCCTCCATTCGAAAAAATAAAAATATTTTCCTGATAACCAAGTCTGAGAAAAGTGGTGAATTTACTTCTGTTCTGACTTTCAAACAATATCCGGTCGTAAAAGATACTGGCTGAATAACCTATTCCAAGAGTTCCGAATGAACCATGAAGGACATTTTTCCTGTAAATTAATTCTGGTTGTTTAATAGAATCCTGTTGACTGTAAACCGAACTTAAAGAAATGAAAAGAAGGAAAATAACAAGACTGAAAGGGTAATTATTTTTTCTCATAATACATTTATTAGTGAATATTAAACCAAAAACAAAATAATTACCTGTCGAAATCGGGGCTATACTAAGTCAGAAATAATGATCTTTAAAAGCACAAGATGGTTATTTGTTTATTTTAAAGAACAATTACACAGTTTTAAAGTTCAAATTGTATAGCTACGTCTTGCAATTTCGTTCTTTTCTATTGTTAGTAATTCATCTTTTCCTCATAACCATCAAGTTGTTTCTGTGAAAACATAGTTAGTAAACTTTAAAGAAGATTACCGGTACTTGATCCCGATTGTGTCCGGATAGCTATTGGGGAAGAATGGTTTCCGGAATGACTCTGGTTTAAAATAATGAGTTTACTGAATCACAAGTCGTTATATTACATACAGTTAATACTATAACTACTCCCTTCGGTCGTGACCATTATTCCAATAACAGGCATGATCCTTTGTACATTTAATTGAGATTGTATAGCCGGATGGATTGGAGATATTAATGGAATCACTTGTTTATATTAGTAGTCTTTAAAATAAATTATAGTTATAGTTGAATTAAGATAAATATTGAGTATATTTGTAACTAATTATACGTGTGGGTATACTATGCCCTTCTTAAAGTGAGTCATTGATCATCTGAATATAAATAATTTACTTATGAATCCATTTAAACAATTTCTAACCGTGCTTTTTGTTTCTTTTTGTTTGGTGCAGGCAAATGCGCAGACAATGGTGGAAGCAGGTCCTAATCAAACCATTTATTGCAATGGTTCGGTACAATTGAATGCCAAACCTTTGAACAACTGGGCTATTGTGAGTAGTGTCGCTCCCTCCACAACATTGAACTCTGTCTTTTTCCCGACACCAGAAATGGGATTTGCTGTAAATAATATGGGTCTGGTTTATAATTTGTACGAAGGAGGTAAAGTGTGTTTTACGGGACCCTTTTTAACAACGAGTCCTTTGTATTCGGTTTATTTTTTTGATGCCACGATAGGATTTATTACCGGGGGCAGCGGTGTAATCTTCAGAACTACCAATACCGGAGGTACCTGGGAACCAATGACCAGTGGTTCAACGGCTACACTTCGTTCGATATACTTCACATCAGCCACAACAGGTTATGTAGTTGGTACCGGAGGGGTTATCCTGAAAACAATAAATGGAGGCACAACCTGGACGGCTCTGTCATCAGGGACAACAACCGCTTTATATTCCGTGTACTTTCCAACTCCCGAAACAGGCTATGTTGCCGGTTTATCAGGCGTGCTGCTTAAAACTACCGATGCCGGTGCAACCTGGACGCCACAAGTATCCGGAGTTACGACTACCTTGTATTCCATTCATTTTCCAACACCTACTACCGGATTTGTAACAGGTGCAACCGGAACCTTACTGAAAACAACCGATGGTTCCAACTGGAACAAGTATGCTGCTGATAGTGTTTATATGGAAACAGAAGATGGTACAGTCTCCAAAACGGACGGTCGACTACTGAAAACGGCCTACCTGAATTCTGTTCATTTCACTTCGCCCACTACGGGTTACATAGCAGGATCATATGTCAGCAGTGGTATTTTCCTGAAAACAATTGATGGAGGTACTAACTGGTTTGAACAACCCAGCAATGTAAAGACTAAAATGAGTTCGTTATGTTTCCCGAATGAAAATGTGGGGTATGCAGTAGGAGGATTAGGAAAAGTAATGAAAGTATCTTCCGGTGAAATGATCCCTTTAAATTACAGTTGGTCGCCATCACAAGGATTGAGCGATCCGTTCAGTGCAAATCCGGTTGCAAACCCGGCTTATACTACAACCTACACCCTATACGCTAATGATCAGAATAACCCAATGAATTCTTTTACCGATACGGTTGTAGTATCGGTTGAAGCTTTAACGTTGAAAATGGGTTCCAACAGAATCATTGGCTGCGAAGGAAGCGTTTTGTTGGATAGTTTGAAAACAAATTACACAGGATTAGAAAAATTAAAGTATAAATGGACTCCTGCAACCGGTTTAAGCTCGGATACTATCGCTCATCCCATAGCTACCGTTACGGGAGAAACAACTTATACGGTCACCGCGTCACTTGCCAATGGCTGTTCGGCATCCGGTCAGGTTAAAGTCAGCCTGGTACCTTTGGCAGTTACCGCCACCGTTGATAAAACCGTGGTATGCAGTGGTTCTGCACAGCTTACTGCAATTACCAATTATTCAGGCAAATCGGCTTTGCATTATAAATGGACACCGGCTACCGGATTGAGTAATGATACCATTCCCAATCCGATAGCAACGGTTAACAGTCAAACCGTTTATTCGGTCACCGTAAGTTCAGGCACTGGTTGCAATGCAACTGCCAGTATTACTGTAAGAACAGCAAACCTGACAGCGAATGCAGGTAGTGATAAAACAGTAAAATGCGGTGAAACAGTTCAATTGGATGCAGTAACCAGCAATTATAACGGAACAGGAGTCCTGCGCTATAAATGGCAACCATCGGCAGGATTAAATAATGACACCATTGCCAATCCGATAGTAACGGGCAGCAGTATTACAGCCTATACGGTAACCATTACTGCTCCATCAGGTTGTACTGCTTCTGATCAGGTTGGTATAACGGTGAGTCCTGTAACTGTAAATGTGGGTGCTGATAAAACTGCTGTTTGCGGGGACCAGGTACAATTAGGGGTAGTATCCACGAATTACACCGGTACCGGATTAAGGTACAAATGGACACCGGCTACCGGCCTGAATAATGATACCATCGCAAACCCTATAGCCATTGCAAGTAGCAGGACCTATACTTTAACGGTAACCACTCCTACGGGTTGTACGGCATCCGATAATGTTGCGATTATCAATATCCCGTTGATTAAACCAATCCTGAATTATGTCGGCATCAACAAGAATAATAAAAATATCCTGGTATGGACTAAACCTGCAGCAGGTAATGTCAGCTCCTTCGAGATATACAGGGAAACCAATAGCACCAATAACTTTGCAAAAGTAGGATCTGTATCCGCAGACTCCGCAGGTGTGTTTGTGGATACCCTGTCGTTCCCTGACGTGCAATCAAACAAATACAAGATCACAGCCCTCGACCGTTGTGGATTTGAGAGTGTACCAAGCGATTATCATAAGACTATGCACTTGTCCATCAACCAGGGAGTCAATGGCTCATGGAACCTGATATGGGAATCATACGAAGGCTTTTCAGTGTCAACCTACAACATTTACCGGGGCACGTCATCAGCTGATATCAAACAGATCGGATCCTTATCAGGCAGCAACAACCAATTCTCCGATTTCTCTGCCCCTGCCGGATTTGTGTACTACCAGGTAGAGGCGGTGAGTTCGAACCTAAGCGGGGTTTCCCAACAAAAGAAAGCACAATCTTCATTATTGACTGCTTATTCCTCCCGCTCGAATATAGCAACAAACAGCAGGACAGGCATTCATGACCTGACAGATTTTTCCGGTCAGTTTTCGGTCTATCCGAATCCTGCAACCAACAATATCAAATTGAGTATTCCTTCAGGCATTGCCGGGAACATGAAAGTCCATGTGTATAATCTGACAGGCACGCTTATGCTGTCAGAGGATATGAAGCAAAACGAACAGACAGTAGATATCAGCAGGTTAAAGAACGGTGTATATTTTATTGAATTAAAATCGGATACGGCCACTGCAAAGCAGAAGCTAATCGTTCAATAGGGTAACTTTCTGTACAAAATTGATCAAACTTAACAGAGAAAGAGTAATATGTCGGATTTCAATTCCTCAGAATACATACAGTTTAGATTGAATTCAAAACAACATTCAATTTGTACATCTGAATAAGATTGAATTTAAGAAAGGTCAGGGAATGGTGGGTAATTTACCCGTCATTCCCTGTTTTTTGTAGTTTACTTTGTTTTATACAGTTTGAATCCACTTTAAAACTTCGTCATGATAAAGGCATGATGTCTTCATGATGTCTTCATGATGTCTCACATATTTCGTGTCAGATACGCAGCAGATACGTATCAGATACGTATATATCTCGTACCTATTAAGGAGCGTAATATATGCGTATCTGCCACATAAGGTCAGGGGACCAGAAAGAAAACATGTGCAACATCACGAAAACATCATGACATTATCCCGGCAACCAAACAGGAGATGAAATTATTTTATTCCAGTACTAATTTGCATCTTTTTGAATAAACGAATGCTTTTTCCCTACCCTACAACCAGCTGCCAGTGATTATAAATAGAACCTGCCGGAGATGAGTCAAAAAAACAGGGGGAGGTGATCATGCAGGTTAAAATGGATCCGAAACAGGTGAACAAGTCATGTGATTTGAACAGTATTTTCATTGGTTGTACAAATATTTCGGGCAATTACAGGGTATATCGGGTAAATAGGATTGTTTTACAACTGAACGACAAAAAACTCATCCTGTTTTTATGAGTATTTGAAATGTTATTTCCAAAACAACATAAAAACGTATCTAATTGTTTTACTGCATTTTAAAACTGTATTTTAATCAGTTGTAGGGGTAATATAGGGTTTGTTTTTTTGACATTTTTTTAATGTAGGGTTCTTATTGGGTTAATAAATTTGTTTTGACGTTAAACAAGTTCTTACTTTGCAGTGTTTAAATCATAACCGATAAAAATCAAACCCTATGTATAGAAATTTCGTCCTGGCACTCCTGGCTGCATCCCTCCTCTCAGCCTGTGCAACTTCCGGAAAAACAAATGCAGATGCTATATTGGATCACAAAGTGGATTCAGTACTGAAGTTAATGACCCTGGACGAAAAGATAGGGCAAATGGTGTTGTATTCCAGCGACTGGGATGTAACCGGCCCCTCCCTCAAGAAAGGTTACCTGGACGATATCCGCAAAGGGAATTGTGGTAATATATTCAATGCACATACGGCGGCATACACCCGCAAGCTACAGAAGATTGCTGTCGAAGAATCACGGTTAGGTATACCGTTGTTGTTTGGTTACGATGTGATCCACGGGCACAAGACGATTTTCCCCATCTCATTGGGAGAATCGGCCTCGTGGGATCTGGCAGCAATTGAAAAGTCGGCGCGCGTCTCGGCAACAGAGGCTGCTGCTTCGGGGATTAACTGGACCTTTGCACCCATGTGCGATATCTCGGTAGAACCCCGTTGGGGTAGGGTTTCGGAAGGTGCAGGAGAAGATCCTTATCTGGGTTCTAAAATTGCAGCCGCCCGAGTTCATGGATTTCAGGGTGATAATCTGGCTGACCCTTCAACCATCCTGGCCTGTGTAAAACATTTTGCGGCTTATGGTGCCCCATTGGCCGGACGCGACTACAACACCGTGGATATGTCCGAACGCGTGTTCCTGGATACCTACCTGCCTCCTTACAAAGCAGCTATTGATGCCGGCGCTATGAGTGTCATGTCATCCTTCAACGAACTGTTTGGCGTTCCTGCCTCCGGAAGCAAATACCTCCTGACCGATATATTACGCACCAAACTTGGATTCAAAGGATTCGTAGTAACCGATTATACCTCCATCAACGAAATGGTGAACCATGGAATTGTGGCCAATGAAGCCGATGCCGGATTGCTGGCTGTAAAAGCCGGAGTTGACATGGACATGCAGGGTGAGGTTTATTTCAAATACCTGAAGAAACAGGTAAAAGAAGGATTGGTTGCCGGGAAGTTGATTGACGACGACGTACGAAGAATCTTAAGGGTGAAATTTATGCTTGGCTTGTTTAAAGATCCATACCTTTATTGCGACGAAGCCCGTGAAAAAAGGGAAGTATATGCACCTGCCCATTTGGATGCAGAGCTTGATGTAGCCAAAAAATCGATGGTGTTATTGAAAAATGACAGCCTGAAAGCCCTGCCGTTGAAAGCAGGTGAAAAAATTGCCGTGATTGGTGAACTGGCAGCCTCCACCCGTGACCTGCTGGGTTCGTGGAAAGCAGCCGGCGACTGGAACTTTATGAAATCGACACTCGACGAACTGAAAGCATTTAATGGTGAAGCAAATGTAACTTATGCAGAAGGCTGCAAGACTTCGGGCGAAGATCGCAGCGGATTTGCTGCAGCCATAGCCCTAGCACGCAGGGCAGACAAAATAGTACTGGTAATCGGAGAAAGCTGCGACTGGAGCGGAGAAGCAACCAGCCGTACGAGCATAAATATCCCGGGAGTACAAACCGAACTGCTTGAACAGTTGAAAGCATTGAAAAAACCGATCGTGGTGGTATTGATGAATGGCCGTCCGTTGGATTTATCAAAGGAAAGCCTTCTGGCCAATTCAATCCTGGAAGTATGGTTCCCCGGGACCATGGGTGGGAAAGCAATTACCCAGGTTCTTTACGGGCAATACAATCCGGCTGGCAAACTGACCATGACTTTTCCACGCAACCTTGGACAGGTTCCAATTTACTATTATGAAAAAAATACGGGTCGACCGATCTACCTGGCTAACCCGAAATATAAGTCAAGGTACATTGATAGCCCGAATGACCCTTTGTATCCCTTTGGATTTGGGTTGAGCTATACCACTTTTGCGTATTCGGATATCAAACTTTCTACCAACGAACTGGCTGAAAAAGGGGTATTGAGGGCAACGGTGAATGTGACAAATACCGGGACTGTTGACGGTGAAGAAGTTGTGCAGTGTTATGTACGGGATTTGGTAGGTAGTGTAACCCGCCCTGTAAAAGAATTGAAGGGTTTTGAAAAGGTAGCTATCAAGGCCGGGGAAAGCAAAAATGTGACTTTTACCATCACACCTGATATGCTGGCATTCCACCGGCTGGACATGACTTACGGCACCGAACCGGGAGATTACAAGCTTTTTATTGGTGGAAATTCAAGGGATGTGAAGGAAACGGGGTTTGTTCTCAGGTAATTGGTTGATTGGTTGATTGGTTGATTGGTTGATTGGTTGATTAAGTTGACTGAGTTGATTAAGTTGATTAAGGTAATAAGTTTACCAGGAAATTAGGTAAATAGGTAATTAGTTATCTGATTAATTAGGAGAAGAAGTAATCAGGGCAATTGTATAAAAGATAAAAAAATCAAAACTTAAGTAACACAGCTCCCCTTTAGGGGTTGGGGGTTATAAAAATTCAAAACTTAAGTAACTCAGCTCCCCTTTAGGGGTTGGGGGTCTTTAAACTCAACTCTCCGTCGGATGACGGATTGGGAGTCAGCATAATTAAACACAATGAAAAAAACGATACTGTTTAGTCTAACCATTCTCTTCTTTAGCACCTGTATGGCTGCTGAAAAAGTGAATTATGTGGTGCCTAACAAACTGAAGGGCGTGGGTTATTCGGCACATACTGAACTGGCCTGGGAAAACCGGGTTGGATTTGTATATACTATTTATCGTTCGGATGATGGGAATAATAATTTCAGTAAAATAGGCGAAACAAGTTCGAACAGGTACATGGATTTCTTTGGGAAACAAATTCAAAAGGACCAGACATTTTTTTATCGTATCATGCCTAAAGGGTTAGCGGTAGACTGCAAGAATGCCGGAAAGTTTGAAGTAGTGGTTCCTGTCAAGGCGGCATCGGACACAGACCTACTGGATATGACCCAACGATACACCACCCGTTACTTTTATGATTATGCCGATCCTCAAACAGGAATGGCAAGGGAACGGAGTAATGATGGAAACGGCAATATAGTCACTACCGGTGGCTCGGGATTTGGGATCATGGCCTTGATTGCCGGTGCTGAACGTAATTATTTCAGCAGGGCAGAAGCGTTAAAATCAATCGATAAGATAGTCACCTTCCTTGAAAAAACAGAACGGTTCCACGGGGCCTGGGCACACTGGTACAATGGCAATACCGGAAAAGCATTTAGTTTCAGCCAGTTTGATGATGGCGGTGACCTGGTGGAAACAGCTTTTATGATGGAAGGATTACTGACAGCACGTGAATATTTCAGGAATGGCAACATCAACGAACAAGCCTTGGCAAAGCGGATTACTCAACTTTGGGAAACCGTAGAATGGAGCTGGTATACACAGGGTAAGGATGCCCTGTACTGGCACTGGTCGAAAAATTACGGATTTAAACTGAATCACCGAATCACAGGTTTTGATGAAACACTTATCACGTATGTATTGGCAGCATCTTCTCCTACATTTCCCATTGAACCTTCTGTATATGAGAAGTGTTATACGAATTCAAGCTACTTTTTAAACGGGAAGAAATACTTTGGAATAAAACTGGATTTAGGAATGGAGTACGGTGGTCCCCTTTTCTTCACCCATTATTCATTCTTAGGATTAAATCCAAACGGTTTGTCGGACAAATACACCAATTATTTTGACCGGAACCGGGCACATGCTTTAATACAAGTGGCATACGCAAAAGCCAATCCAAAAAAATATACCGGTTATGGTGCAAACTGCTGGGGATTTACTTCTTCGGATGATCCAATTAGCGGCTACACGTCGCATCAACCTGGAACCAGTGAAGAAAATGGCACCATTTCGCCTACGGCAGCCATAGCATCGCTGGTCTATACCCCTAAAGAATCGATAGCCGCACTACGCTACTTTTATTATTCAAAAGGAAATATATTGTTAGGTGAATATGGATTCTACGATGCTTTTAATGCCAGTTTAGTAGAAGGCCAACAGGTAGTCCATAGTTACCTGGCCATTGACCAGGGCCCGATAGCCGTTATGATAGAAAACTACAGGAGCGGGTTACTCTGGAAATTATTCATGGCAAATCCTGAGATTCACAAAGGACTGGACAGATTGGGATTTAAAACCGAGAAATAAGTTAACTGAAAAATTACGAACTCATGAAAAAAAGAACATTCTACTTACTGTTGGTAGCACTTATAGTATCGGGCACTCTTTATTCACAAAACATAAAAGTGGAAGGGGTAGTTTATGATAAAAAAAACGGAGATGCTTTGATTGGTGCGACCGTCATGCAAAAAGGAACCAGCAATGGCACCGTTACAGATTTAGACGGCAAGTTTTCGTTTGCAATGCCTGTCAATTCAACCTTACTGGTATCCTACGTTGGTTATATCAGCCAGGAAATGGTTGTAAAAGACAATGCCCAGTTGCGGATACTATTGGAATCGAATACTAAAAACCTGGAAGAAGTAGTGGTAGTGGGATATGGAACCAAAAAAGCCGGGGTAATTACAGGCTCAGTAGTACAGATCAAATCAGGCGATATTCTTAAAACACCAGCTCAGTCGGCCATACAATCCATTCAGGGAAAAGCTGCAGGTGTCAACATTATTGCCACTGATGAACCAGGCAAACAACCTACTGTAATGATTCGTGGTATCAACACAGTGCTCGGGGGTAGAAGTCCGCTTTACATAATTGATGGAGTTGAAGCTACAAGCTTAAATGGTCTAAGTGCGAATGATATTGAAACTATCGATGTCCTGAAAGATGCTTCATCATTAGCAATATATGGTAACAAAGCAGCCAGTGGCGTGATACTGGTAACGACAAAAAAAGGGGTTAAAGGTGCAATCAAAGTAAACTATGAAGGGAATGTTGGTTTTAAAGGCATGCTGAAAACCGTTGACATGGCTGATTCATATCGTTTTGCATATTATCAGAATTTTGCTTCCGGCAGATCGAAATTTGATACGAATCAACCTTATAACACCAATTGGCTAAAGGAAATAACCCGAACCGGAGTAACGACCAATAATGCCGTTTCATTATCGGGTGGCGAAGAAAATGTCAATTATTATTTTGGAATCTCCAGGTATACTGAACAGGGGATATTAAAAGGAACAGATTATAACCGAACAAATGTTATCAGCAAAAACGAATATAGGCTATTTAATAGTCGTTTGAAGATAACCCAAACCTTTAACTTGTCAATTACAAATAACACACCCAAACCATTAAGCGCATTTACAGCAGCCTATAAACAAACTCCTATTATGCCGGTAAAATATCCTGATGGAAAATGGGGGATGCCTTTTTTGGATGATGCAACCAGCCAGATTGGTGTTACCGGAGACAAATTCAACAACGTTCCCAACCCCGTTGCCATGTTAGATTATAATGTTGAAGAAAATCTGAATGTAACTTTATTTGGGACGATCAGTGCAGAATATACTTTATATAAAGATCTGAAATTCAACTCAAATTACGGAGCTACTTACGACTCTGGCAAAGGGTATACCTATACTCCAAACGAACTTAACTGGTTCAGCCAAAATCCAACAGGTACAGAGTTTCCAGACAAATACTATAGCACCTTACAACAGCGCAGAAGCGATTTTTATGTTTGGAACTGGGATAATTACCTGACTTATAATAAAGATTTTGGTAATCACTCACTGACTGCGGTACTTGGTATGACTCGCTCTACTTCCCGAACAACACAAAATTTATCGGCCACCCGTTATAATGTTCCTTCACAATCAAATTACTGGAGCCTGGATCTATCAAAAAACGACGACAAAACAGCCCCGTCCACGTTAATTTCAAATACAAGTGAAACACCACTCGTAAATGTAGGATACTTTGGTAGGGTCGATTACAATTATAACAAAAAGTACTTACTGACAGCATCTTTGAGACGCGACGGTATCAGCGACTTCCAGGGGACTAATAAATGGGGTATGTTTCCGGCAGTTTCAGGTGGTTGGGTGATAAGTAGCGAAAAGTTCTTTGAACCTTTGAGCACGGTGGTTGATTATGTGAAAATCAGAGGTGGTTATGGTGAAATTGGGAATGGGAATGCCTGTCCGTCAGTCAATCAGGTCTTGTTCCAAAATGGTGCAAGCTATCCATTTGGGGTTGGCGAAACCATTTATCCCGGCTCTTATGTGCCTTATGCCGTTGACCCGAATTTAACATGGGAAACAACGATTGAATTTGGTGGTGGTATTGATTTCCGTTTGTTCCAACAACGTTTATCAGGGTCTATTGACCTTTATACCCGAAAAACAGATAATGTAATTTTACCTGTAAAACTACCGACAATATTATCTCCTGACCCGGTATTTTTAAATGCAGGTGTAGTTCAAAACAGTGGGATTGAAACAGTAATCAACTGGGAGGATAAAATTGGAAAATCTATAATTTACAAGGTGGGTATCAATCTTGCTCTAAACAAAAATGCTATAACAGATATATATAGTGGATATTTTGATAAGCTGACAGGTGGTGACTTAGGAAATGGACAATACACCAAAGAAATTCATAAAGGCGATCCAATAGGTTCATTCTATGTATATCAAACAACGGGTTACAACGTCGACGGAGGATTTACTTATTCGGTAGGCAGAGTAAACGCCGGATCTTACATTCCAAAATACACTTACGGATTTAATCTTGGACTTGAATACAAACATTTCGATATTTCAACAGATTGGTATGGTGTAGGAGGGAACAAGGTATTTAATGGAAAAAAAGCTCAGCGTTGGGGTGGTGAAAACGTGGAACTGAGTGAACTTAAAAACTTCTGGATACCATCGGCTCCAAGTCAAACTGCTGCAAATCCAAGACCTTTTTCGGATACCCCGCTGGCTTCAACCTATTACATTGAGGATGGCTCGTTCTTACGGGTAAACAACATAACGATTGGATATACCATGCCTAAAATTGTAAAACAAATCAATAAACTAAGGGTGTTTGTTACTGCAACAAATCCATTCATCTTTACTCAGTATTCAGGATTTTCTCCTGAACTATCAGGTTCTGACAATGGAAATCCATTAACAACAGCAGGTATCGAATTAGATGCTTATCCAACGAACAGGACATTAACAATCGGAATTAGTATTGGCATTTAAAATTGACTAACCATGAAAAATATTAAGATAATCATAATTTTGTTGCTCAGCGTATTGGTATTTAATGCCTGTGAAAGCGACTTGAATGTTTTACCACAAGATAAAATATCTAAAGATGATTTTCTATCTAATCCCAGATATGCTTCAGAAGTTGTAAACTCTGCGTACAATCAAATGCTCAATTTCGAGATGTATTCATTTGCATGGATTGGAATGACAAGCATAACATCCGATGATGCCGATAAAGGATCTTCTTCCGGAGATGCCGGCACCGACAAGGATAAACTCGATAATTTGGCATTTGATCCAACCTTACGTTCGTTCAACGACATTTGGAAACAACGCTATGCAGGTATTTACCGATGCAACGAAGGCATTTATTACCTCGGTCAGGTTAACCTGGAAGCTGGATTAAAAGCTCGTTATATAGGAGAATTGAAATTTTTACGCGCCATGTTTTATTTCGATTTGGTTCGCTGCTTTGGTGGAGTGCCAGTAATTGCAGATAAAATTGATTTCAAGAATGAAGAATTGGTCAATCAGGTGGTTTATACCCGCAAAACCAAGCAAGATACTTACATTCAGATAGAAAAAGATTTAAATGATGCTATCCTTGTACTACCTGCAAAATATGGAAATGCCGATATTGGTCGTGCCACGAAAGGTGCAGCTCAAGGACTACTGTCAAAAGTTTATTTGAATGAAGAAAAATGGAATGATGCATTTACAATGTCCGGCAATTTGATTGACAGCAAGCAATACAATTTGTTATCCAATTACGGGGATGTTTGGCGCGAAGTTGGCGAAAATGGTCCGGAATCACTCTTTGAAATTCAGGCAACACTTGGAAAAGGAGTTCAAGGTTATACCGATGTTCAAAGTGGTCGCGGAACACCCGATTATGGCTGGGGATTCAACACTCCGACAGTGAATCTGGCAAACGCTTATGAACCCGGAGACAAAAGACGTACTGCAACAATCCTGTTTACAGGACAAGTGTTGTGGGATGGTTTCCAAACTCCTACAAGTGGATGGACGAACCCACGATATAATTACAAAG
Source organism: Paludibacter sp. (assembly GCA_028710415.1). Taxonomy (GTDB): domain Bacteria; phylum Bacteroidota; class Bacteroidia; order Bacteroidales; family Paludibacteraceae; genus Paludibacter. The sequence continues at coordinate 34,408 of JAQTUE010000007.1, forward strand.
CTTACCAAAGCAGAACTGCAGAATCGTGGGATGACAACAAAGGAGAAACAGCCAAAAACGTCAGATTACTTAAATACAGCGATGTAATATTAATAAGGGCAGAGTCGGCTTTCCAAATAGGAAATACAAATGAAGCATTGAAACAGATAAATAAAATTCGTACCAGAGCCGGATTAGATACATTAATCACAGTGACCCTGAATCAGATTTATAAAGAGCGAAGGTTGGAAATGGCAATGGAACATGACCGTTGGTTTGATATCGTTCGTACAGGTCAGGCATCAACAGCAATGGCAGCTGTAGGCCAGGTTTTTATTATTGGCAAACATGAAATATTTCCTATTCCCGAAGAACAAATTACATTAAGCAAGGGACTGTTAACCCAAAATCCAAATTATTAATCTTGAATATAAACAATTGAATTACTAACTTTAAAAAATGTAGAAAATGAAAAAAATGAAATTATTAAGTGTGTTCATTATTGCTTCAATGGCAGTAAGTTTTATTGGTTGTAAAAGCAACACGACAGAACCTCTTCCACCTATTGGTGGCTATAACTCAGCGGATGAAGTTGCAAAAGCTGATTTAGTGGCCTACTGGCCTTTAAATGGAAATGGCATTGAATCATTATCAACTGCCGCACCCGCAACAACTAAAAATGTGACTTGGATGGATGGCGTAAAAGGTCAGGCTGCCAGTTTTAATGTAGGCTTTTTAGCTTATAATACCATTGCAAATTTAGGCACAAATCTACAAAGTGGATTTACAATTAGTGCGTGGGTAAAATTAACGAATAACGGAAGTACCGGATCTGTTATTTTTTCATTATCCCGACCTAACGAATGGGCCGGAAACATTAATTTCATGTCTGAAACAGGTTGGATGCCTGCTACCAGCGACAGTTTAACTGTTAAAGGTTTGCTCGTATCAAGCACTGACTTAGGTTGGCAAGATACTCGCAACACAGTAAAAGCAAATGCTGCTGATTTAGCTGCCGGTCATATTGCATATCCAAATAAAATTGGTGGTAAATGGGCTCATGCTGTTTATACCTGGGATAATACAACCAGATTGGCTAAAATTTATGTAAATGGTGTAAAAATATCGAATCCTGTTTGGGAATCAAGAGGTGCTGCAGGACAAACCTTCGCAATTACTACTCCGACTCATCCTATAATTGGAGCTTTCGAAACGTTTGCAAATGGTACAACTACCGATTCGTGGAACACTGGATTAGTTGGACAACTTGACGAAATCAGAGTTTGGAAACGCGCATTGATTCTTTCTGACATAGGCGCATTGTATGAACTGGAAAAAGCAGGTAGATAATTTAGAACTATTGTTTCAGTAAAGCACTGGTAGCTTTATTGAACTATATAATTAACTGTAGGTAGGTAAATTATCTACCTGCAGTTTTTTATATTATATATAAACAATAGTCTCCAGGATCCTGTTTTACAATCAAACACTGCCAACAAAAATTGATCTCCGAAAATGAAGTTAAATTCTGCCCTACTCTTAGTTTTAATATCACTCGTTGCTTGCAAACAAGATCCGGAACCGTTACAACTTACCAGTGTCTATATTGAATCCGTAAGTATTAATGGAAGTGCTATATATAATGGTGGTACAATATATAATGTACCTGTAGATTCTGTTGTGATTAGTATTGATTTCTCCTCACCAATTGATAAAAATAAAATTGATCCAACTAAAATTTATATTAGTAACAACATTGATACTTCATTTGCAATACATGCAGATGCCACATTAAAACAGTTAACTTTTCGTATTCGAAAAAGATTAAACTACTATACACCCTACACTTTTTATTTAAACAACGGTGAAAATTTCGGCATTAAACTCATTGATTCATACCAATGCTCTTTTGTCACCAGCCTGGATCCAACTCCTAAGTTCCCGGTAATTTCCGATGACAGTCTACTCACCCTGGTCCAGAGGGAGACATTCGATTACTTCTGGAATTACGCCCATCCTGTTTCAGGACTTGCCCGTGAACGTCTTAATTCAGGTGATATCGTTACTTTTGGAGGTACAGGTTTTGGTATCATGGGAATTCCGGTAGCCATTGAACGTGGCTTCATTACCCGTGCACAGGGTCTTGAGCGAATGAACAAAATAATCAGTTTCCTGAATTTGCCTGCTACCGATAAATTCCATGGGGCATTTCCGCACTGGATGAACGGTACAACCGGAAAGGTAATCCCTTTTGGTACCCAGGATGATGGTGCCGACCTGGTGGAGACAGCTTTCTTTATCCAGGGATTGCTTACCGTTCAATCCTATTTTAAGAATGGGAATACAGCTGAAAAAGCCATGTGCTCGAGTATTGAGACGATCTGGGAAAATGTAGAATGGACCTGGTTCCAACAAAACGGCCAACAAAAACTATTCTGGCACTGGTCACCGAATTATGCGTGGGTTATGAACATGCCTGTCACCGGATGGAATGAAGGGTTGATCATCTATGTCCTCGCTGCCTCATCACCTACCTACCCCATTACCAAACAGGTGTATGATTCAGGTTGGGCAAGGAATGGAGCCATTAAAAATGGTAAAACATTTTATGGCATAACCCTTCCCTTGGGACAGGACAATGGTGGTCCTATGTTCTTTGCCCATTATTCATTCCTGGGTTTGAACCCTACTCATTTGTCGGATACCTATGCCAATTATTGGACTCAAAATACGGCCCATGCCCGCATCAATTACAGTTATTGTGTGGCTAACCCGAGGAAAAACTTTGGCTATGGTAACAATTGCTGGGGTCTGACAGCCAGTGATATTCAAAATAGCTATACCGCTTCATCCCCGACCAATGATGTCGGAGTGATTGCCCCTACTGCCGCATTATCCTCTTTTCCTTACACACCTGTTGAAAGCATGCAGGCCCTGCATTTCTTTTACTATACCCTCGGGGATAAAATATGGGGGGATTATGGTTTTAAGGATGCTTTTAATCTGAACACACGCTGGTTTGCTTCTTCGTACCTCGCTATCGACCAGGGTCCGATCGTAGTGATGATAGAAAATTACCGTACCGGGCTGTTATGGAACCTGTTTATGCAAAATGCAAATGTTCAGGCTGGATTAACAAAACTGGGGTTTAGCTACTAATGAATTTCCCTCAGAATTAGAAGAATCAAATCATCTTTCAATAAAATAATTAAAAAACCTTGTTTGCATTCCGGCAAACAAGGTTTTATTTTATTATAAAAACATATAATGAATTGATAATTTTAGTTACATGATTATCAAGCGATTAATCATCTGATAAACAGACAAAGTAAGTCTACTGAAATGCCAGAGGTAACACACAACGGAAAAGCACAAAAAACATATCTACAACACTCCCCCCCCAACTTTATTGATGGCTTCTGCCCTTACATTTCTCATTGAACCATCTGTATATGAGAAGTGTTATACATCACCAAATTACTTTTAAACAGAATAAAATACGTTGAAATAAAACCAGATTTAAGAATGGATTATGGTGGTCCCTGTACAGGACAGATTAGGATATAAAACCAACATGGGACAAAATCAAGAATCAATTTGTATTTATAACTATTTTCTCAACTAAAAAACTTTAATCCTGAGAATCATATATATCTGACATTATGTAGTATACACTGATTTCAAAGTATGTTTTTTTGCAGAATTACGTATTTTATATACTGTATTTTTTAAATTTAGTATAGATGAATAAATACTAAATAGTTGTAACATTTTAAATTACATGGCTATGAAAAAAAGAACATTCTATCTATTACTGGTTGCACTACTTGTATCAGGCATACTTTCCGCACAAAACATAAAAGTGGCTGGGGTGGTTTACGACAAAAAAACGGGTGATGCTTTGATTGGTGCAACTGTCATGCAAAAAGGGACCAGCAATGGTACTATCACTGATCTGGACGGCAAGTTTTCATTTGCTATGCCTGCCGGTTCAACCTTACTGGTATCCTATGTTGGGTATATCAGCCAGGAACAAATCGTAGAAACCAGTGAGCAGTTAAGGTTTTTGTTGGTTTCGAACACGGAAAGCCTGGAAGAAGTAGTTGTCGTAGGGTACGGTACCAGCCGGGTAAAAGATCTTACAGCCCCGGTAACAGTTATCAAGGCAGAAGATTTAATGAGACGTACCACCGGTTCAGCAATGGGTTCATTACAAGGCAGTGCAGCCGGAGTACAGGTCATTACAAATGGTTCCCCGGGCTCTAGTCCTACTGTACGTATCCGTGGGGTAGGTTCATTAAATAATGAAAGCCCGCTCTATGTCGTGGACGGTATGTTCTTTGATAATATTGACTTTCTGAATACTAACGACATTTCAGAAATGACAATATTGAAAGATGCATCTGCAGCCGCAATTTATGGGGTACGAGCAGCTAATGGAGTGGTGTTAATCACCACAAAAAAAGGAACCTTGAATGCCAAAACACGAATAACCTATGATGGTTACATTGGATTTCAAACTCCGGCACATATGTTGCAAATGGCAAATGGCCAGGAATATGCAACCATGGAATTAGCAAAAGGAACTACATCCGATGTGGCCCATGTAACTCTTTCGTCTCAAAAATTCGGTGGCAGCGGGAACAACCCTACAACAAGCACAGATTGGTATGGCGAGTTATTAAAAAAATCCGCATTGACCCAGAACCATAGCCTGGACATTTCAGGGGGAAGCGATAAGACTACCTACACAGTAGCCCTGAGTTATTTGTATCAGGATGGCATTATGAATGCAAATAATAATTACAAGCGTTTTAATCTGCTTGCTCAAACAGATTTTCAAGCAAATAGCTGGTTAAAGATTGGGTATAAAATGTTGCTTTCAAATTCCACACTCTTTTCGCCAAATAAACTGGCATTCGCAAATGCTTATTATGCTTCACCGTTGTATCCTGTGTATGATGCAACAAACACAAACGCCTTTCCAACTGATTATGCTACGTCCACCAGTATTGGGTATGCCAACGGGGCTTTTTCAAACCCGGTGGCTACTGCCAATTACTATTACGACAAAACAAACGGGTTTCAACTTTCCCCGACAGTTTTTGCAGAAATCAGTTTATGGAAAGATAAATTATTATTCAAAACCCAATATAGTCAAAAATATACTTTCAATAATAATCTGAATTATATTCAGGCATATTATGTTGATGCATATCAGTTGTCAGCGAATCAAAAGTCATTATTGACCAGTTATCAGGAAAAGTACCAAAACTACATTATTGATAATACATTAACCTATAAAGATGGCATCAACAGGCATCATTGGTCGGCAATGATTGGCCAGTCCACCCGAAATGAAAGCTGGAGGCAACTCAAAGGGACAGCTTCAAACGTTCCGGGAGCAAAGGAAGAGTATATGTATTTAAGCCAGGGCGATGCAAGCGGTCGTACATTAAGTGAAGATGGGACAGATTATCATGGGCTGTCATTTTTTGGAAGGGCTACGTATGATTTTGCTTCCAGGTATTTGTTAACTGCAACATTTCGTGCTGACGGAAGTTCTAAATACCAGCAAAAATGGGGTTATTTCCCTTCAATTGGTGCCGGTTGGATTATTAGTGAAGAGAAGTTTATGACCAGGCAATCCTTGCTCGAATATTTAAAAGTACGCTTTAGCTGGGGTATGTTGGGAAATGACGCCATACCGTCAAACAATGGATTCAGTTCATTATCCACAGGTTCTGCGTATTCAGGAATCTACGGGAGTACTTCAGGGTCAGCCGGAGCTTACATACCGGGGTATATTGCCCAAAACTTCTTCAATTATTTAAAATGGGAAGTGGTGAGCGAATGGGACGGCGGCATTGATTTTTCAATGCTTAATCAACGGCTTAAGGGTTCTGTTGACTATTACAACCGTCAGACTGACAATCTTGTTTTTTATGCCCCACAACCAATGGGTGTTGCCGATTTGCTGGGGAACTATGGGAAAGTTTCCAACAAGGGCCTGGAACTTACCTTAAACTGGAGCGATAAAATAGAACATTTGGGTTACTCTGTAGGTGGGAATATTTCGACCCTGAACAACAAGGTACTCGACCTGCATGGGTTAGCTTACAAGATGACCGGAGTAGCTGAATTTCCAACCCGGATGGAAGTTGGTGAACCGGTAAACTCTTTTTACGGGTATCAGGCAATAGGTGTTTATCAAACTACAGCAGAAGTAAATGCAGACCCAGTTGCTATAACAAACAATTTATTGCCGGGCGATTTGAAATATAAAGATCAAAATGGTGATAAAATAATCGATTCAAAGGATAGAGTGATGTTAGGGAATTATTTACCGAAACTTAGTTACGGCTTTAACTTTGGATTAAATTATAATCAGTTCGAGTTGAATGTAATGTTTCAGGGACAAGCCGGAAATAAGATTTTGAATATGAACCGTGCCCGTCGCTTATGGTATAGCGATATGAATGGTGATGCTGAAATGATTACCCACCTGTGGACAGCAGAGGGTTCAACAAATCAATATCCTTCAGCATTGGCAACCACGAAAGGCTGGAATAATCTTGCCAGTTCTTTTTTCGTAGAGGATGGATCCTATGTACGGATTCAAAATATCCAACTCGCTTATTCCTTTAAGCTCACCAGGGTTGCCAACGCTCCCTTTATGAGAATTTATGTAACTGCCGACCGTCCGGTGATCTTTACTAAATATAGTGGTTTTACCCCTGAAATAGGTGGCACAAAAAGTGATCTGAGTGGAACCGGATACGATAACAATGTTTATCCTGCATCAGCCACTTACAGTATCGGGTTGAGAATTACTTATTAATCCTTTTAAATTAAATCATTATGAAACGATTCAAATATATTCCGTTCGTATTGCTGACAATAGTTGCATTTGGCAGTTGCACTGATTTCCTGAATAAGCTTCCAGAAAATAATGTTCCTGTTTCGGCAATTGATTATACCCAAATCAGTAGTATGTATTCACCGGTATCAGGTGTCTACAGGATAGCGGCAAGTGCTAATCCCGGGTTGGTACATTGGATGGACTTTGGCATCAGAGGGGTACGTGGGGACGATTTAGATAAAGGCTCTTCTGAAAGCGACCAATCGACACTGAACGATATAAAAAAATTTCATTACAATTTTGCTTCCGTACAAAGTTTCTGGGGAAACAATAACTCCTGGAATGATTATTACGGCCTGATTATCGATGCTAACAGCGCCTTGATCGAATTGGACAAGTTTGCAGCAAATATACCTGCCAGTGATGTTACGAACCAAAAACTAAACCTACAGTACAAGTCCGAAGTTCGTTTTTTGAGAGCTTTTGCACATTTATTGCTGACACGTGTATTTGGTAATGTCCCTATTCTGACCGATAACACAATTATTCAGACAATAACCAAAAGTTCGGTAACAGATGTCAAAGTATTCATTAACAATGAAATGGATTTTTGTATTTCCAATCTGGAGGATAGTCGACCAAATCAGTCAGTACATATCGGAGCGATTACCAAATACTCTGCTTTATTGTTAAAAGCAAAAGTATGTGCCGATTTAGCCGGAAACGATAATGCAAGTCCTTATTGGGATCAGGTGATAACAGCAACTGATATGATTATCAACAGTAATAAATTTTCTCTGTTTCCTGATTATTATCAACTCTTTAAAAAGCCTGGTAAAATGTGTGATGAGTCACTTTTTGAACTTCAATTTACCGATTTTGCAACAAGCACGGGAGAGATGGTTGGTCCGGATGCATTCTTTGCTTTTCAGGGTCCTCGTGGCGACCAACATGGAAGCTCAATTTCAGGCTGGGGTTTTATGAGTCCGTCCCAAACAATAGTCGATTATCTGAATTCGCGCAATGATTCAGTACGATTAAAAACAACAATTTTATTCACAGACACTCAAATCAAAGGATCCAGCAGGTTTGCTGTAACACCCAGCAATGATACGATTTGGGCAAATTCTGATCAAGTGAAATATTTCAATGGCAAGGCATATCTTCCCTCTTCACAAATGACCACAGGCAGAACTGATTATGGAGAAAATAACAATATCCGTGTACTTCGTTATGCCGATGCATTGCTTTTGAATGCCGAGGCTAAGATTCGTAAGGGACAGAACGGTGATGTGCCATTCAACCTGGTACGCAACCGGGCAAAACTAAATTCTATTACTGGTGCCAGTTTGCAAAATGTGTTGGATGAACGCAGGGCAGAGTTTGCATGCGAATGGTGGGGGGATCGTTTCAATGATCTGATTCGTACCGGGCAGGCTGCAACAGTTCTGACAGGATTTGTCCCAGGAACCAGTGAATACATTCCAATTCCTCAAACACAAATTGACCTGAATACAAATTTAGGAAAATAAATAGAAAATTAAATACAAAAGGGAAGGTTTTGTACTTTCCTTTTTTTCAGGATCAAGGATGATATTATTCCAGTATTTATCAATAGGTTTAAACCGGATACACTAATTGACATTTTCAATAAAATATAAACGAATGAAAAAAACAGGGACAATTATCATGGCAATGGCAATGGTAATGTCAATCAATTCCCAAACTAAAATTGTAAAGGGTCAAATATCCGAATACAATATCTCGGTTGAAAAGACCCGGCAAATTACGGGGATCGTTACAGATGATTCTGGAAAGCCGATCACTTCAGTAAGAGTCATGATTAAGGATGGCGTAGGGTCCGGCATAACCAATTTAATGGGGAAATACTCCATAGAGGTAGGTTCAAATGATAAGTCATTAGTATTTTATTATCCTGGGATGTCAATTGTTGAAATGCCAATCAGTCTAACTAATCTGACTTTAAATTGTGTGTTGAAAAAAGACACTTCCGATCATTCCCTACCAAAACATACAGCTCAAAAAACAACCTGGTACGATCCTAATAACGACCATCCGGGAAGCTTTTGTAATCCCTTAAATATAGACTATAATTTCGAGCCTTACAATCAGGCAAATAAAATCTCTTGCCGTTCGACTGCCGACCCGCTTATTGTACCTTATAAAGGAGAGTATTACCTATTTAGCACCAACCAGGATGGTTTTTATGTTTCGAAAGATTTATCAAAATGGAAATATGTATTCAGTGGATTTCAACGGAAACCAACCGATGATGACCAATGTGCCCCGGCAGTGGTAGTCTTGGGTGATACCATAATAATGATTGGCTCGACCTATAAACAATTGCCAGTCTGGTATACGGTCAAACCCAAGGAAGGCCGTTGGAAAAGGCTTACAGAAACTGCCATCTTACCTCATTGGGATCCGGATTTATTTTTGGACGATGATGGAAAGCTATACCTGTATTACGGATCAAGCAATGAATTTCCAATTAAAGTCGTAGAATATGACCGATCCACTTTCCGTCCAAAAACCATTGTACACGATTTATTCGGATTGGAACCGGATAAACATGGCTGGGAAAGATTTGGAATGAACAATGATGATTCATTATCATTAAAACCCTTTATTGAAGGCGCATTCATGACCAAACACCTGAACAGATACTATTTGCAATACGGTGCTCCGGGAACAGAATTTAAAGTGTATGCCGATGGAGTATATGTTGCTGATAATCCGTTAGGCCCCTTTGTTTATCAGCAGCATAATCCTTTTTCATATAAACCGGGTGGGTTTGTTTTAGGAGCAGGACATGGCGGCACCTTTAAAGATAATTTCGACAATTACTGGCATATAGCTACTTGCATGTTGTCCCTACGAGAAACATTTGAACGTAGGATTGGACTTTATCCCGCCGGATTCGACAAAGACGGGGTTATGTATTCGAATACAGCTTTTGGCGATTATCCTGTTTCAATTCCTCAGGGTACCGAAGATCACCTGAAAGGTAATTTTAAAGACTGGATGTTACTATCGTTGAACAAAAAAGTCTGGGCATCCTCCTCCGATAGTATTTATACACCCGAAAAAGCTGCCGATGAAAATATGCGTACCTATTGGGCTGCTAAAACAGGACTTGCTGGCGAATGGTTTGCCATGGATTTAGGGGCTACTGAAGAGGTAAATGCTATTCAACTGAATTATTACGAACACAAAGCAAACCAGTTTGGCAAAGCAATGGATATTTATCACCAGTATAAAATCTACAGTTCCACGGATGGGAAAAGTTGGGATTTACTGGTTGATAAGAGTGATAACGACCAGGATGTTCCTCATGATTATATAGAATTAATCCAACCTCTACAAACAAGGTATTTGAAAATTGAGAATATACATACGGCCAGCGGCAATTTTGCATTAATGGATCTCCGTGTATTTGGAAAAGCAAATGGAATTCCACCTAAAACTGTTGATATGTTGACAATTAATCGAAATAAGACCGACAATCGAAACGTCAATATTTCGTGGAAAACACAACCCGATGCTTATGGATATAATATTTATTTTGGTACTAAAGCTGACAAACTATATAGTTGTATTACAGTATATAACGATAGTTCTTATTATCTCAGAGGGTTAGACAAAGGTGTTTCCTATTATTTTTGCATTGAAACGTTGGGAGAAACAGGTGTCTCCAATAAATCAAAAATCGTTTTCGTAAAATAAACCCTACTTCAACTCAAAACTATTAATTTTCTATGTCTAATAAGATTTTACATATTGTCCTGTTCTTAACGTTACTGAGCATTTCCTTGTTGGGGCAAAAGTACTCCGGAACGCCTGACCTAAAAAGCAATACCATTCCAATTACAGGAATTGTGAAAAACATTGCAGATTCAACCTTGCTTGATATTGTACAGCGTCAGACTTTCCGTTACTTCTGGGATTTTGCACATCCGGTAAGCGGATTAGCCAGGGAACGCAGCAATACAGTGTTAGCTGAACATTATTGGGATTATATAAATGAGGCATACGATGAACCTAATTTTAGCAGAACTCCATTTGGCAGTGATGCCTGTGCCATTGGAGGAACCGGTTTTGGAATCATGAGTACAATTGTTGCTGTTGAAAGGGGATGGATAAAAAGGGATTCAGCGGTCAATCGTTTGATCCAAATAGCTGATTTTTTGACAAATGCAGATTGTTATCATGGCATTTACCCGCATTTTATGAATGGCCGTACGGGGAAAACGATAAAGTTCGACCGCCTGGATGATGCCGCAGATATTGTGGAAACTTCGTATTTGCTAATGGGGTTTTTATGTGCCAGGGAGTATTTTAATAAAGACATACTCCGTGAAAAATATCTGGTCAAAAGAATAAATCAAATGTGGAGCGTTGCAAACTGGAACTGGCATACGAATGGTGAAAATAAATTGTACTGGCACTGGAGCCCCAACAATAGCTTCGATATGAATTTCCCGGTCAGTGGGTGGAACGAATGCCTGATAACCTATATCATGGCTGCTTCTTCACCACATCATGCAATTTCAAAAAATGTTTATAATGCAACCTGGGTTGGCAGTGCAGGTTTTAGGAACGGGAAAACATATTATGGATTCGTACTTCCTTTGGGAAATTATGAAAAAGGAGGACCATTATTTTTTGAACACTATACATTCCTGGGGATCGACCCGACTGGATTGGTTGATTCGTTGGGTATAAATTATGAGGAACAAACCCGCAATCATACCCTGATTAACAGGGCTTACTGTATTGAAAACCCAAAGAAATATGCAGGATATGGCAAAAACTGTTGGGGATTGACTGCCGGAGATAGTTATAAAGGATATGTCGCTCATTGTCCCCAGGAAGATTTTGGGGTGATACAACCAACGGCTTCCCTCTCTTCATTTCCATATACTGCGGAATATTCCATGCAGGCACTTAAACACTTTTATTATGACCTGGGAGATAAAATATGGAGCGAATATGGATTTACTGATGGTTTTAGCGAATCACACAACTGGTATGCAAAAAGCCATCTAGCCATTGACCAGGGGCCTATAATTGTCATGATCGAAAATTACAGGAGTGGCTTGCTCTGGAAATTATTTATGCAAATACCGGATATACAAAACGGATTAAAAAGACTTGGGTTTAAAAGTAAATGGATAAAATCAGAAACTAAGTAATAAAAAATGCAATATATAAATATATCATGAAAACTAAAATATATTTATTCGTATTCTGTTTCGTATCTCTTTCTACTATTCAGGCACAAAAAAGTAAGTATAAAAATAGCATCGAACACAGCATAAAAACGGAACAGACAAAACCAGACTTGGCAACAGGGAAAGAACTTTATTTCAAACCTGATCCAAAAATGGATAAATTTATTGACGATTTAATGTCTAAAATGACTTTAGAAGAAAAAATCGGACAACTCAATTTACCTTCTGCAGGAGATTTTAAAACAGGCCAGGCCCAAAGTTCGGATATTGGAAAGAAAATCGAAGAAGGAAAAGTAGGCGGGTTGTTTAATATTAAAGGAGTAGAAAAGATCTATAATATTCAAAAAGTGGCAGTTGAAAAAAGTCGTTTAAAAATACCACTGTTATTTGGAATGGATGTAATTCATGGATATGTGACCAATTTTCCGATTCCTTTAGGGCTTGCCTCTTCCTGGGATATAAACCTGATTGAGCAAACAGCACGAATTGCCGCCCAGGAAGCTACTGCCGATGGCATTTGCTGGACTTTTTCTCCCATGGTGGATCTGTCCCGGGATCCACGCTGGGGAAGGGTAGCAGAAGGCTCTGGTGAAGATGCCTATTTAGGCGGGCAAATAGCAAAAGCCATGGTGCATGGCTACCAGGGAAATGATTTGTCAGAAAAAAACACTATGCTTTCATGCGTGAAACATTATGCTTTGTATGGAGCAGTTGAGGCCGGGCGCGACTATAACACTGTAGACATGAGCAAATTGAGAATGTATAACGAATACTTCCCAACTTACAAAGCAGCAGTAGATGCCGGAGCAGGAAGTGCAATGGCTTCATTTAATGAAGTGGATGGGATTCCTGCAACCGGAAATCGCTGGTTGCTAACTGATGTTCTCCGGAATCAATGGGGTTTTAAAGGATTTGTAGTGACTGACTATACCGGAATAAACGAAATGGTGGAACATGGCATTGGTGATTTGGAACAGGTGTCAGTTTTAGCTTTAAAGGCCGGAATCGACCTGGATATGGTCGGTGAAGGATTTTTAACCACTTTAAAGAAATCATTTGACGAAGGTAAAATACTCCAATCTGAAATTGATCGTGCTGTGCGTCTTATTTTGGAGGCTAAATACAGGTTGGGGTTATTTGAAGACCCCTATCGATATTGTGATTTGAACCGTGCTAAGACTGAAATATACACCCTGAAAAACAGATCCATAGCACGATCAGTATCGAGCCAATCAATGGTGTTGCTTAAAAATGCGAATGAATTATTGCCATTAAAACAAACCGGCACAATAGCAGTTATAGGTCCTTTAGCCAATAATCCTGAAAACATGCCCGGCACCTGGAGTGTAGCTGCCAACCACACAGAAACTGTTAGCCTGTTGAATGGACTAAAGGAAACTATGGGAGAGAAAGTAAACTTTATGTATGCAAAAGGAAGCAATTTTGATTATAATGCTGAATTAGAAGCCCGTTATACGATGTTTGGCAAAAACAGTTATCGCGATATCAGGCCTGTTGATCAAATTATAAAAGAGGCAGTCGAAGTGGCTGATAAAGCGGATGTCATTATTGCTGCATTAGGTGAAGCTTCCGAAATGAGTGGTGAATGCAGTTCGAGATCAGATATTGAGATACCACAATCCCAAAAAGATTTATTGGTAGCATTAAAAAAAACAGGGAAACCAATCGTATTGGTGCTCTTTACGGGGAGGCCACTCGTATTAAATCAGGAAAAAGAAATTGCTGATGCCATTCTGAATGTCTGGTTCCCGGGAAGTGAAGCCGGTTATGCCATATCGGATGTATTGTTCGGTAAAGTAAATCCATCAGGAAAACTTCCAATGTCATTTCCGCGTAGTGTCGGGCAAATTCCATTGTATTATAATTATAAATCAACCGGGCGACCTGAAAATAAACAAGATGATTTTGAAAAATTCAGGTCGGTTTATCTGGATATACCAAATTCACCCCTCTTTCCTTTTGGATTCGGGTTAAGTTATACCACCTTTAATTACAGTGAAATAAGTTTAAATTCGACCAGGTTACAAGGCAACCAAATTCTAAAGGCCAGTGTGCAGGTTACAAACACAGGCAAATATGATGGTTCGGAAGTGGTTCAGTTATACATTCGTGATGTTGTTGGAAGCATCACGCGCCCCATAAAAGAATTAAAGGGATTTCAAAAGATTATGTTAAAGGCTGGGGAAAGTAAAACTGTAATTTTCGATATTAGAACTGATGATTTGAAATTCTACAACAACGACTTAAAATACGATTGGGAAAGTGGAGATTTTGAAATTAAAATAGGCGGTAATTCGCAGGATTTAAAAACAGCACTGGTAAACTGGAAGAAATAGAAAGTGTTGTATGACATGTTTGATAAATTAAATTTAAATCAACAATCCTTATTGCAATAAATTATATTTTGACTTTGAATGATTGATATTCTTATTTTACTGCAAATAGAGCATACCTTGTATCGATGTACTCAAAGCCTTAACGTCCCATAAAGCAAATTACAACCTAAAACGATATTAATTTAAAAATACAACATTAAATGCAAAATAACTAAAGTTGAGTTTTGTTATTATTTATCTTATTTTGGCATTTATTTTAACCAAGAGACTTCGGAACTTGACAACCTTCTGTTTTATGGTTAAAGAGGATTCAGAGAGGGTTTGTTGAGGGTTCGGATAGGTTAACCTCATTGAACCCTATACCAACCCTCAATCAACCCTCAACCAACCCTCAACCAACCCACTATGAATTCACTTCATTTTAAAAGCGGATTTTGGAAATAGGAAGAGGTCTATTCATATCCGTAACCTGATTAAAAAAAACTGAAGTCAAATAAAAAGATCAGGATTAGTTTCATCTTTAAAATTCTCGTTTTAATAAAAAACAGGGTCAACCACTACAACTACAAATATTTGAAAGTTGTGTAGCTTGATTTGTTTTGATTGGCTTTAGAGGGGATTTCAGGCAATGAAGCATCAAATAAAAAAAACTGCAATCATCTTCAAAATCTGTTGACAACTATTATTCCGTAAATTTAGGATTAAATAGCAGGAATCCAATATTAACCCCAAAATTCCACTTGCTGGCAGCTGAACTATAGTAATTCACAAACATGCCGGCTGAAGCAATCTTAAAATTATACACCAGTGAAGTTTCACCTAAAAACTGTGTGGAGTGGAAAGGTACAGTATAGTAGGCTGAATTATCAACAGCACGATTAATGGTTTTATAAGGAACAAACCAATATGCTTCCCCACGAATATGCAGGTCCTTGGTGAGGTTATAGATAGGTTTTAATCCTACGGCTGCATACTGGTTGGCACAATAAGCTTCATTAAATGTGGTGCGGCTGTATGGGGTTGGGCGGAAAGCAGGTGCTTCAATAACAGTTACCGTATAATTCTGAAGCAGTTTCCGTGATGAGAATGCCAGTTCACCATAGGTACCAAGTGTAAAATGATGGGAAACTTGTATATAATGATCAAATTTTGCTTTCCATTGCAGCCAACCATTAAAGACATCATTTACATCTTTCGAGGCATCATCATACGATCTATACGTCTCCTCTCCCCCTAAGAACTGCAAGGTAGTACTGTGATTATACCCTTTGGTAGGATACATTATATTGTTCAGGGTATTGGTTTCAATTTTTCCGAACAGGCTACCCAGCGAAAACAGGCTTTCGTCCTCCCTGGTGGAAGAAGTAATCACTGAACGGTTCAGGTAATAGTTATCGGTCAGGAAACCATACCCGATTCCAAATTCCAGACGCCCTTTCATTGTAAGTGGAAACCCCACACTTAATTTGCTATAGATTTCATTTTGCCTGAAATTGGAGGTCCTGTTATCGTTATAAAAAATCTGATCCCCTTCAAAATAATCGAACTTATGCAATACAAGAGCCATTCTTGCATACCAGCTTCGTTGGGCCGGCATATCAATCCGGGTACTGATTCCCAAACCGTTATACATCTTACCAAACTGTGCATCGATAGAGACTGTTTGGGCATATTCGGTCAGATTCTGATAGGATAACCCAAAATAAGCCTGATTGGAGGTAGAAGAGGATACATTGCCACCAATCAATACCTTTAAATGGTCCTGAGTTTTTACATTCAGGTGCAGGTCAAAATTACCGGTGGCAGAATTGAATATGGCATGTGGAATCACCTCCAGGATTTTATCGTCGGAGATCAACCTGAAATAGGCTTCTTTAAAATCTTTCAGGGTGAAAACCTCATTCTTATTATGAAAAACATCCTGGATATATATCTTTTGAAGGCTATCCACTCCTTCTACCTCGACTTTCTGGAATTTCAAATCAGGATAGCGGTTTCTGAAAGCCTGGCGTTTCAGGCTTAATTCTTCGGCAGATATTCTTCTCTGAACACGTTCTTTAATTTCATCGATATGTTTTATGGTAGAGTCATACCCCAACTGTACCATTTCATCTACCCTTGTAAAATCAAAGATTTTAAATGTCGGCATGTTGAACTTGAGCAATACCCCTTCTTTTGGAGATATTGTATAGTCGGTCTTGCTCATGATCATATTCTGGATCTGCATGAGAATATCCCGTTCGTCAGGTTTACGGGGATTCTTAGCCACCACACTGCCAATCATAAGGTCAGGTTTGAAATCATTCCGCATGACATCCACGGGGAAGTTATTGAAAATGCCGCCATCGAATAACAAACGATTATCAATCACTACCGGCTTAAACATAAAAGGGTAGGAAATCGAAGCATGAATGGCATCCCCCAATACCCCATAGCGGAATACCACAGCTTCTTTGTTGTAAATGTCCGAGGCAACACAGCGGAATGGCACAAATAACTTATCGAAATCACCCCCTGCAACTGCATTGGCTTGTGACGTTAATGGAACAAAAGCATAGTTCATTTGACGTGGTGAAACGATATTGGTTGGAAGGACTGCCGATTTTAAATTGATAGAATCAATATTGTGGATATTAAACGAGATTTCTACAAAATTGGGTTTCGGATCTGCATTCCGGTAATAATACTTATAGTTGGAATCGATTTCACCAGTGGTCCAATACTTAAAATCATTGGATTTGATAGTTTCAATCATTTCGTCAACAGTAAATCCCATGGCATACATTCCTCCCACAATGGCACCCATCGAAGTTCCTGTGACATAATCAATGGGGATATTATTTTCTTCAAGAGCCTTGATCACCCCGATATGGGTAATACCTTTAGCACCTCCCCCACTCATCACCAGTCCTATTTTTTGGGCGTGAATTTCAGGTAATAATAACACTAACAGACCTAAAATCAGGGAATACTTTTTCATTCTTTGGATTAATTCGTTAAACACCATAAAAATACAACAAAAGAACATAATAACATGTTTGATTGGAATGATAATAATTTATTAATAAAAAATTTAAACCCTTGTTTTTCTTAGCACAACTGGTTAAATTCAAAAGCTCTGATGACTTAAAAACATGGTTGCAACACACAGTGGTATATCCAACATCAAATAGAACAATTAATTTTATTCATTACTTTTGCAGCTGATTATCAAAATGCGGATTGCTTTCAATAGACTTGCACCCAAATCAATCCTATCTATTGAAAACATTCTTTCCATTCAAACGTTTCAATTCACAATTACTTATTTAAATTAGAATGTATGAAAATTGGATTTATTATTGTTGCATTAATTATACTTTTTTCGTTAAATGGTTATGTGATGGTACGCGGATGGCAGGCATTGCCCTCCGCTGCTTCGTTAAGGCCAATTTATCTGGTTACTGCGATTTTGCTTTTTATGTCATTATTTGCCGGAATGATTTTTGGCAATGCAATGCCCCTGGGGTTTGGTAAAGTGGTGAGTTTTCTCGGATTCACCTACCTCATCATTTTTAGTTACCTCTTTTTATCTTTTATACTGGTGGATGTCCTGCGCCTGTTGAACTTGTTGGTTCAGGTAAGAACCGCTTATATGGACAGTTTCAGGTTGTGGATGATGGTTGCCACACTGGTAATTACCGGTATTGCTTTGATAATCGGTAATTACAAGTTCAATCATCCTAAAACAGTAACCCTGAATCTAAGCATCAAGAACCCAATTCAAAATAAAGATCTGAAAATTGTAGCTGTAAGCGATCTTCATTTGGGAATATCAATTGATAAAAAGAAGTTGCAAAGCTATGTGAAGATGATTAATGACCAGCATCCCGATATCGTATTATTGGCAGGTGATGTTTCCGACCGGTCCATGATACCCGTGATCAGTCAAAACATGCTGGAGGAATTCCGTGCTATCAAAGCACCTAAAGGAGTATATGCCATTAACGGGAATCACGAGCATTATGCCGAAACTTCCACCGCAACAGCTGATTATTTAAAAGAAGCAGGGATTATCTTTTTAAAAGATTCATCCTGTTTGGTTGACAGTAGCTTCTATGTGGTAGGACGGGATGACCGTACAAACACAAAGCGTAAATCATTGAAGGATTTAGTGTCAGGATTGGATAGTAAATTTCCACGTATCTTAATGGATCATCAACCCTATCACCTGGAGGAAGCTGAAAAGAACAATATCGCCTTGCAAATATCCGGACATACGCACAATGGACAGTTCTTCCCAGGCAATCTATTTGTCAAAAGGATCTATGAATTGGGATATGGGTATCTTAAAAAAGGGAATACGCATTTCTATGTCTCTTCAGGACTTGGACTTTGGGGACCACAATACCGCATTGGCACTGAATCGGAAATGGTTGTTATTCATTTGAGAATATAGTAGTTGATTGGTTAATTGGTTGATTAGGTTAAATGAGTTGATTAGGTTAAATGAGTTGATTAGGTTAAATGAGTTGATTGAGTTGATTGAGGTATTGGATTACTTTCGATTTAGTTAATTGGGTAAAGATAAAAAAAAGTTTTATCCGTTTCAAAGTAAATATAATGAATCAACTCTTTAAATAACAACTTAATTTTCATCCGTAAAACTTACTCAACCAATTAACTAATTAACCAATTAACTTACTCAACTAATCAACCATTCACCTTTTAGACTTAAAGAATTCCTTCATCAACTTGCTGCATTCTTCTTCCAGGACACCCTTTACAACTTCTGTTTTAGGGTGCAAAGCATTCGGTGCAAAGCGGTAGTAACCCCTTTTCTCATCAGATGCCCCGTAAACTATCCGGCTGATTTGTGACCATCCCAAAGCACCAGCGCACATGACGCAAGGCTCTACTGTTACATAAAGCGTGCAATCGGTCAGGTATTTTCCACCCAGGAAACCGGCAGCAGCTGTAATTGCCTGCATCTCGGCATGTGCGGTAACATCATTCAGCGTTTCGGTCAGGTTATGCCCACGGGCTATTATACGGCCCTGGCACACGACCACTGCACCAATGGGCACTTCGTCACGATTCGCAGCCTGGCGAGCCTCCTGAAGGGCTTGTTTCATGTAATACTCGTCCGGATTAATATCCATAGAATCATCCTGGCTATAATATGAAATACCCATTCCTTGATCTGATTAAAATTGTAAATCGTAATTGAATAAATCGTAAATTACTCAATGTCTTCTTCCACCACCAGGTTGTCTATAATAAAGTTCTGGCGTTCGGGAGTATTTTTGCCCATATAGAATGACAGCAAATCTGCAACGGCATCTTCTTTCTTCAAAGATACCTGATCCAGGCGCATATCTTTGCCGATAAAATGTTTAAACTCATCGGGTGAGATTTCACCCAAGCCCTTAAACCGGGTAATTTCAGGGTTTACACCCAGTTTAGCCAACGCAGCCAACCGTTCTTCCTCGGAATAGCAATACAATGTTTCCTTTTTACTCCGTACCCTGAAAAGTGGGGTCTGCAGGATATGAACATGTCCTTTTTTAATCAGGTCAGGGAAGAACTGCAGGAAGAAGGTAATCAACAGCAGGCGGATATGCATACCATCGACGTCGGCATCGGTAGCCACAATCACTTTGTTATAGCGCAATCCTTCAATGCCATCCTCGATATTCAGGGCAGCCTGGAGTAGATTGAATTCTTCGTTTTCGTATACAATCTTTTTGGTCAGGCCATAACTGTTCAATGGCTTTCCTTTCAAGCTGAACACCGCCTGTGTGTTTACATCCCGGCTCTTGGTGATGGAACCGCTGGCAGAGTCGCCCTCGGTAATGAAAATGCAGGAACTATCGGTTTCCCCTTTTGAATCGTTGTAATGGATCCGGCAATCCCTGAGTTTCTTATTATGCAGGTTTACTTTTTTAGCCCTTTCACGCGCCAGTTTGGTAACCCCGGCTATTGCTTTACGTTCCTTTTCTGAATCCTGTATCTTCTGAAGCAAAGTGTTAGCAGTATCACTGTTCCGGTGGAGGTAATTATCCAGTTCTTTCTTCAGGAAGTCGGATATGAATTTATTCACTGAGGCACCACCCTTGCTCATATCCCGTGAACCCAGTTTTGTCTTGGTCTGTGATTCGAATATCGGTTCTTCCACGCTGATTGCAACTGCAGCAATAATCCCGTTTCGAATATCGGCAAGTTCCATGTTTTTTGAATAGAACTCTTTAATCGTCCTGGCTACCGCTTCACGGAAGGCGCTTTGGTGGGTTCCACCCTGTGTGGTATGTTGTCCGTTGACAAATGAGTAATATTCTTCCCCGTATTGGTCGCTGTGGGTAAAGGCTATTTCAATGTCTTCCCCTTTCAGGTGAATGATCGGATAGAGTGCCTGGGCTGTAATATTTTCATTCAACAGGTCTGTCAACCCATTTTTAGAGAGTATCTTTTTTCCATTGAAATTAATGGTCAGTCCGGTATTCAGGTACGCGTAATTACGTAACATCGTCTCAATATACTCATCTTTGTAGAAATAGTTTTCAAACAGGGTATTATCCGGTACGAAATAAATTAATGTTCCCCTTTCGGTATTATCTGGAAAAAGATCTGTATCATTTACCAGTTTCCCCTTTTCAAATTCGGCTTTTCGGCTTTGACCATCCCTGAAACTCTGCACTATAAATGTAGACGAAAGTGCATTGACTGCCTTCGTACCGACCCCATTTAACCCTACGGTTTTTTTAAATGCTTTTGAATCATACTTTCCACCCGTATTCATAATGGATACGGCTTCAATCATTTTACCAAGGGGAATCCCACGGCCATAATCACGGACTTCCACATGTCCATCGTTTACACGAACATCAATGGACCTGCCGGCACCCATTCGGTATTCATCAATACAGTTGTCGAGGACTTCTTTGAGCAATACATAAATACCATCGTCTACGTGCGAACCGTCACCCAGCTTACCAATATACATTCCCGGACGACGGCGGACATGTTCCAGGCCTTCCAGGGTAATAATATTGCTATCACCATAATCGACTAACTGCACTTCGTTTACAAACTCTTCCATAAGAATTCAATTTCCTGTTATTTTATCTTCAATTCAACTTTTCCTAAGTTTAGTCCTTCAGAATAGTTTTATACTGTTTTATCTAAATACTCCTTAATCAACCCAATTAACAAATCAACCAATTAACAAATTAACTTACTCAACCAATTAACCAACCTCAACGACTAATCCACCTTTCAGGATTTTGTACATTCTTGTCTTTCCAAACCTGAAAATACAATTCTGTCTTATTCCCGTTTTCATCATCGGTGTATATTTTACCAATAGCTTGCTTGGCACTCACTTTTTCACCTTCCTTGACAAATATCTGAGTCAGGTTGGCATATACCGTGCGGTAATTCCCATGCTGGATAATCACCCCGTTATTGCTTCCCGGAATTGAGAAACGTTGTGTGACTACTCCTTCGAAAACAGCACGTGCATTGCTTCCCGATGGTGTCTGGATATAAATCCCTTTGTTGTTGGTAGTCACATGAGTCAATACAGGGTGTTGCTGTATTCCAAAATGACCCCTAATAAATCCGTTTGATGTTGGCCAGGGCAAGCGTCCTACATTCCGTTCAAAATTACCTGACAATAGGTTTTCTTCCCGGGTAAGTGCTGATACAGATGAAGATGTAGAATTATCGTTCTCCGTTGCTTTTGATTCTGGTTCTGGTCTGGATTCAGACTTTGACAAACTTTTAGTGTAGCTTTTAGGCGCATTTTTAGGCGCTCCTTTTGCAATATTTTTAGTAACAGTCCTTGCTTTGCTTTGTTCTTCCAGCCTCCTGTTTTGTTCTGTCTGCCTTCTGTTGTTCTCTGCAACTCTTTTCTTTTCAGCGGCTGCCCGCCTGGCATCAGCTTTTCTGATTTCTTCGGCAATTATCCGTTCAATTTTATTGTTCAGGTCATTAGCCTTTTTCTGTTGGATCTTCAGGTCGGCACGCAGATTCTTTTCTTTCTTTTGCAGATCGGTCAATAACACCTTTTCGTGACTTTCATCTTTCGATAACTTCTGTGCTTCGTTTTCTTTTTGTTGTACTACTTTTACCTTGGTGGTTTTATGCACCTGCAGGCTATCATTTTTATGGACAATCTCTGTTTTTACTTTTTCTATCTCATTTACCTGGTTTTTACGGTAATCGGAATATTCCTGCAAATACCGTAGCCTGCGGTACGACTGGTCGAACGTCTTGGCTGAAAGTACAAACATGATCCTGGCATACAGATTTTGGTTGATGTGGGCTTCCTGTACCAGTTTGGCATAATCCGACTTCAATTGTTGCAACTTGGTCTCAAGTTTAGTTTTTTCCTGATCCAGATGTACAATTTCAGTATCCAGTTGCCCGATTTCAGTACTGATGTTTTTAATGAGTACTTTTCTTTCGGTAATATTTTTTTTGATGATCGTTAGCTTATTCAACGAACTGCGCTTTGAATTCTTAGTTTCATTCAGCATCTTGTTGGTTGACTCCAGTCTTTGTAATGTTTGCTTACGCTGGGCCTCCAGCTCTTTGACACTTTGTGCCTGTGTAGAAAAAACTATGGCCATGAGTGTAAGCATCATGACGAATATTCTTAAATGGATTTGGAAACGCATCAATATATTTTTTTTAATTCAATTCAGTTAAATCGTTTATTTTTTAAGCAGTTGGTCAATATCTCCCAAAGTATATCGATCGGGGTTAGTTGGCGTAAGTTTAAAGTCTGAGTTGAATTCAACTCTTAATATCGAGAAATCACATGTTGCCTTACTATTCCGGCTGCTTGCCAGCATGGCTATCTTTTGTGGAAAGTTGACTCCATTCACAACGGTATAATCGCTGTAATCGGTCTGTAGCTGGTAATCACTGTTTTTTGCTTTCAATATTACCTGTTGAATCACGTTCAACGGTGATAACAAAGTGCTCTGAAGCATGCTCCCACTGTTATATTCAATTTTATTCTGGGCTGTTGACAGGGTAGTCAACCGGCAACTATCGGGAAATACTTCTTTTTTCCCCACATTAAAGAGCTGTGCAAAAAGCAAGGACTGAAAACTATGGAAATCCACATCTACCCCAAACCGTCTGTTAAAAAAAGCATAGTCCGTCACATAATACTTGTGGTTCATTTTATCAAACACCTTCATGCTGTCGGGCATTAATTCTGCTTTAAACAATTCAATTCCCATGAATGGTTGGATGGACAGGTAAATGGCTGTGTCTTTCTTTATCTTACATACTGCAGATACATTTACTTCCCGCTCATTCACATTAAAGGCCATAGACATTTTGCTCACATTCGCTGTCCGAAACTGTGGTTGTATTTTTTTAACCTGATCTATCACCTGCCCCACAGCATTAGTCGAGGGAAGTGTTGTTTTTGAAACCAACTTTGTTGTTTTACATGCCGACATAATCAGCATAGTAAATATTGAAATTATTATTATTTTATTTTTCATCTTTCTCGTTTTTAATACTTCTACTTTCTAACTACTATTACTCCGTACTTCCTTCTTCCTAATTTCTACCTACTACCTACTCATTCCTCATTCCTTACCTCTTGCTCCTTACTAAACTATCTTTTCCACCCTTTATTATCAATTTTCGTCTTCAATGCATCCGTCTTGTTGCCCGAATCATATGATTTTTGCCACATTTGCAGGGCTTTGGCATCATCTTTCCCTGTATCCTTGCCGTTCATCCACAATATATCCCCATAGTGTTCGAATAGAATTCCCGAATCTTCATTCTTCGGCAGGTTATCAATGGCACGTTCTATATAAAACTTAGCAAGCGAAAAATTTCCTTCCTGGTACAATATCCAGGCATAAGTATCCAGATAGGTACTGTTCTTAGGTTCCAGCTCCACCGTTTTGGCACTCATCTTCTCAGCCTTTTTCAAATCCGTTTTATCCAACGACATGTAATAGGCATAATTATTCATCACCATGATATTCTTCGGGTTTGCAGCCAGGGAAGCTTCGTAATTGACAAAAGCTGAATCTTTCTTCTCAAACTTATAATAAATATCTGCTATTTGTGCATAAAAATCGCTTTTCATGTCTGCCTGTTCTGCAGCAATCAGCGGTAATCCTTTTTGGTATGTTGCCAGTGCCTCCCTGTAATCGGCAAGCTGGTACTGGGCAATTCCCCTGTAGAAATACCATACCGGTAGTTTTGGCAAATTCTCGATTGCTTTTGTAGTGGTGGCAATAATTTGTTTGAAGTTTTTATCTCCGATATAAATCTGAATCATCCGTATCCAGGTCTGGTCATTCTTGGGATTGATATTGATCATCGTTTCCAGCTCCGACAACGCTTCTGCATTGCGCTTCTGATATTGCAGGAATACGGCATAGTACCCGTGTACCTGTTCTTCCATGGGATATCGGTCTACCAATAATTTAAACAGGCTTTCGGTCTCTACCAGTTTTGTTGAGTCATGCGCCAATTTCTCCACATATTGCCCCAGTACGCTCACCTTGGTTTCAACATCCAGCTTATCGCTCTTTAAGGCGCTCACTATCGACTCCATGGCTTTCTCGGGTTTATTTGCCGACTTGTAGTATTCCGATAACGATACATACACATACGGATTTTCGGGATCTTCTTTCAGCACATTCTGATATATTTCGAAGGCTTTATCAGGCATTTTTTGCTGCATAAAAATATCTCCACGAAGTACTTTATAACGAGTTTCAGTTGGATATTTATTTACCAGCTTATCAATCTCGGCTACTCCTTTCTGAGGTTTATTCAATTGCATATACAACTGGAACTTTTCAAACGAGGATGTTTCATTGATTCCTGTCAGGCTTTCGAGCTTATCATAGGCGGCAATTGATTTCTCGTATTCCTTTGTATCTTTATAGAAACTGGAAAGCATGGTATATACCTCCTCCCGGTTCGGATAGATCCGTTGAAGATTTCCTGCAATTTCAATGGCCCGTTTGGTATTCTTTAATTCTGCATACATCGATATCAACCGCACATTATACCACCAGTTAGTTGGGTCCAGCCTGATTGATTTCTCGAGGCACTTCACCGCTTCGTCGTTGAATCCTGTAATGGCATACAATATCCCCATTTCCGATTGAACGCCTGCATCCAGGGAATCAATGACTATGCACAACCGGAATGTCTCCAGTGCCTGATCGTACTGTTGGTCATCTTTTTGTCTTAAACCTTCGTAGAAAAAATAATCAAATTGACGTCGTGCAGAGTCTGATAGTTCTACCTTTTTCGGAGTTTCTACAACTGCTTTCTGCGTAGTAGAACATGAAATGAATCCTATAAAAAGCAGTAAACACAGATAATATTTTTTAAACATATTTGTTTTAATTCATATGTAAATAGTAGTTCCTTTTAATTGTTGTCACTTATAACTGAATAGACCACAAATAGATCATTCAGGTATTCAATTTCAATAATTTTTAATATTTCACGCTTTTGCCTCTCAATGTTTTCCGGTATGTCCGAAACCGCCTGCGCCACGTCCTGTTTCTTCCAGTTCTTCCACTTCTACCCACTCTGCCTGTGCATGGCTTGCAATGACCATTTGGCAGATCCTTTCCCCATCATTAATGATGAACTCTTCGGCAGATAAGTTTACCAGGATGATACAAACTTCACCGCGGTAATCGGCATCGATGGTTCCCGGCGAATTGAGCACGGTAATTCCTTTTTTAATTGCCAACCCGCTTCTTGGGCGAATCTGTGCTTCATATCCTGCCGGAAGTTCGATAAACAATCCTGTAGGTATCAATTTTCGTTCCAAAGGTTTCAATACAATGGGTTCTTCGATATTTGCCCGTATGTCCAACCCGGCAGATAACGGGGTTGCATATTCAGGCAATGCGTGTTTTGAATGATTTACAATCTTAATTTTCATTGTTTTAAAGGAACTCGTAATGAATAATAAATGGTTTAGTTAGCTTCTGGAATTTACAACCAGAATCCAATAATTGGAATTGATTGATAGTTAGTCCGAATCTATTGAACATGTTTAGCTACAAAAATACGATATTTATCGATAACCGCGATTAAGAATGCTTGAAAAATATGCTTTTTTCAAAATTGAGCTAATTAAAGTCTGTTATTTTACTGATAAATAACCGGTAACACGATTATTTAGAACAACTCCGTTTGTAATTTAGGCTCAAAATTCATTATTCCCTCACTAAATTCAAATAACTTTTGACACTTTAGGGTACAACAACAAAATAGTAATTGATATCAACTAAACAGGGATCGAGATTTAAAACTTACCACAACATTTAATACCAGTATTTCTATTTTGTCCTATTGAGCCTAATGGGTTTGTTCATATTTCGGAAGACCTATGACTGGTTTTATTTAAAAAAACGAACTTACACTTATCGAATCGGGGTATTTACTGAATTTGTTTTAAAGGGTATGGTTAGAAAACTATTTTTGCATATCGATTAATTCAACCAATATTTCCATATCCCCAACATTCAAACTTGAATGAACGTAGCACTGAATTTAAAACTCAAACAATAATAATTTAAATTGAATCGTTATGAAGAAAACAATTTTTTTAGCTCTTACAGTGGCTGCCTTTATGGCCTCGTGTAGCAGCAATGAATTAGCCAGTGTGGCTTCGATACCTAAAGCGACATCCACATCGATTTCGTCTTATGTTGCCGACAATTATCCCGGTACTACTGTGTACAGTACAGCGGTTAACGGATCGTCAGTAATTGCAACGTTGAATACCGGTGAAAAACTAACTTTCACCAGTACAGGTTCACTGATGTCGTATTCAAATAATTTTGACATGGGTTTGAATGCTGACAGCCTGGATATCCTGGGTGACAGCCTTGAATTACCAGGAATGGGTGGTGGTATGGGCCATGGCGGACCTGGCGGCATGATGGGCGGTGGACGCGGTCATGGCGGACCTAATGGCCACGGAGGCATGTTGGGTGGTGGACCCGGAGTAGGTGGACTCGATGGTCCCGGTTATGGCGGTCCAATTGATAGTACCCATGTAATGGGATATGAAAAACCAGGTCATCACCGTCATTTCAAAAATGAAATCGTAGTTGATTCTTTGCCAACCGTTATCAATGCCTATATCAGCTCTAATTATTCAGCTTACACAGTGATTCATGCTGAAATCGATACCATTTGTCAGGGTGCAGTTACCGAAGTGATGGTATGTGTAAAAGGATCAGAACCTGTGAAATTGGTTTTTGATGGTGCAGGCGCTTACCTGTATAATGCAAAACGAATTTTATTTGCTGATGTTCCCGCTACAGTTACAGCTGCTATTACAGCAAATTATTCAACTTTCACGGTAACACACCGGGTTGAATTATTTACTTTGGCCAATGGAAGCGAACAATTTAAAATGTTCATGAATTCAGCTACGAATCATAAAATGGTTACATTTAATGCTGACGGAACAGTAGCCTGCGAAAAATAACAGGTATCGTTTTATCTCAGTATTCAATTGCCTCAATCCGGTTAGTCGGGTTGAGGCAATTTTTTGTTATTACCCTATGGTCACTTTTTATTAAAGAATTGAACGCTGATTAAACGAAATAAGCAGATTGAACATATCGGTTTTACGGAATAATAGCGGATTCATTCATCTTTAAGATCAAATACGGAATGAACATCAATAAGTTGGAGTTGATCAGAAAAGATAAGTAGTTGGAACAATATAGTGTCCTGTTTTTTTCCTTGAAAAATCCAGCTATACAGTTTTTCTAAATAAGGGAATTAGGGTAATAATATGTGGAAGTTTGGTTTTACACTAAGGGTTAAAGTCTATATATAAGGGTTTTATATTAAAAACCTTATTTTTGTTTTTTAACCCTTAGTAGAAATATTAAGCTAAGTGATCTAACCCTTATTCCCTAATTTAAATTAAAATAATACGACATTATTTAGTTTCTGCTACTTAAATCAATTCCAACTTGTTGGAATTAAGATCCGTTTTAAAATCCGCCAAATCAAGGTAAATCAGCGTTCCATTCTCTTGTGTTTAATTGTTCCAATAACTTAATTTAATTGTTATACAAACATTTTCCATTGAAGGTTGTTGCAATATTATAATTTCAATTAAATTTGCACACTAAAATCATTCAAATCAAATGGCTAAAATTCATGAACCGCTTACAATAAAAAGTATCACCATTAAAAATCGCATTGGTATGTCTCCCATGTGCCAGTATTCATCCGTCAATGGATTTGCTAACGACTGGCATTTTGTACATTATGGGACCCGTGCAGTAGGTGGCGCCGGATTAATTATGGTGGAAGCAACTTCAGTTGCACCCGAAGGTCGGATTACAAATTATGATTTAGGGTTGTGGAATGATACCCATATTGTTGGATTACAGAAGATCACCAATTTTGTCCATCAGCATGGATCGGTGGCAGGTATCCAGATAGCCCATGCCGGAAGGAAAGCCTCGCATGATGTGCCTTCTGCCGGAGGCAAACAGCTTCCCATCCACGAAGGAGGCTGGCATACCATGGCCCCCTCAGCTATCCCGTTCGAATCCGGTGAAATCCTGCCTGATGAACTCGACAAATTAGAAATCAAAACAGTCATTGAACAATTTAAAGCCACTGCACTCCGCGCCAAGCAGGCCGGCTTTAAAGTTCTTGAAATACATGCGGCACATGGTTACCTGATTCATCAGTTCTATTCCCCGTTGAGCAACAAACGCAAGGATGAATACGGAGGTAGCTTTGAGAACCGGATCCGGTTGTTATTGGAAATAACCGCAGCAGTCCAGACAGTGTGGCCGGAAGAATATCCTTTGTTTGTAAGGTTATCGGCTACCGAATGGGCCGAAGGTGGCTGGGGCTTGAATGATACCCTTACACTGGCCAACATACTCCATGAAATGGGCGTTGATCTGATTGACTGCTCCTCGGGGGGCAACATAGCCACCGCCAAAGTCCCCGTATCACCGGGCTATCAGGTGATCTTCTCCGAAGAAGTCCGCAAGACTGGTATCCTCACCTCTTCAGTAGGCATGATTACCACCCTGGAGCAAATCTCCGCCATCCTGGAAGATGACAAAGCCGATATTGTATTGCTGGGCAGGGAGCTACTGCGTAATCCTTACTTTCCACTCCATTCCGCCCTAAAAACAGGCGATAATGTGGTTTGGCCAAAACAATATACCAGAGCAAAGTGAGTTAATTGGGTGACTGGTTGATTAGTTAATTGGTTGATTAGTTGATTAGTTAATTGAGTTGAATAAGTTAATTGGGTAACTGGATATAATGACAGCTCACTTCGAGTTAGCCATCACTATCCCATACTACAATCCCCCTCAAGTCCTTCAATATTCGGGGAATCAATTTCTTAAACAACTGATTAAAGTGAAGTCCCGCTTACTGGATCAACCAAGGAACTAAGTGACGGGATATTAAAATTTCCTGGGTTCAGCTATTACTTTATACCAGTTTGAATTACGATAATCATCATCACCCATTGAAATTAAGGCAATATGGGCTGTTGGGGTATCCCATATTTCAAGTGGAAAGTCTGCAAAAGGTTTTTCTGATCCAATTTTGTATTTAAATCTTTTCTCGTATTCCAATCGTAAGGGTGACTGGGAGATACTATCTTCATATAAAAATGTACTTTTCCCGTAGATTTGAGTTATGTAGTTGTGATAGAATTGCCGGATGGTATTTCTTTCTGCTTTAGTATCGTATAAGTTTTGCAAATTAACCTCTCCAGATTTATCAGAATTAACAGAGGAACTCCAGCCCCAGAATTCGAAGCGTGCTGTAGGATACTTATCAGAATCAAACGATTTAATTAAACACAAATAAGTCCCGAAATTTTTATATTCCTGTGTCAGGTTTGGATTAAAATACAGGTACTCAGCTTTATTTTCATTCCAATTAAAAGATAAAAAATCACCTGTGGGATAACGAACTTCAAATTCAATCGAATCAGCGAATGATGCTATTTTGTTTTTGTATGTTTTAATATAAACTTTGTGTTTCCCGATACGATAATCAGTAACACTTTTTTTAAGTGCAAAATATTGGTGATTAATCTGAATGGTACTGTCCAATGAATTAAATAATGGTTCATTTGCCTGACCATCACCAACCCAAAAAATACTATCATATTTTAACTGGAGATATTCTTTTGATATATTCAGTTTAAGAACAATAGTGTCAAATGGTTCTATAACAAGTTTTGAGGCAGCAATTTTTAAATTCTTCTCCGCTAGAATATCTTTATTCTGATCATTACATGAACTTAACAATAGGGTTAAGGGCAGAATAAGGCTAATAACATAAGCTAAATTTGTTTTCATAAATTTAAGATTTTGTTGAAATGTAAAAATACTAATTTATTTTATTTTTATGTCCTTTTATTTGCTTAATTTTCAATGAAAACAAATAATAGGAATAAATCTAACAAAACCTGTGCCAGAGGTGGCAATTAAAAAGAAATACAGAAATTATTAAAATAATTGATTGTTTTGTTTATCATGTTATATTGTTTAAAATTAATAAATTATCTTTGCACATAAACCAATCCCTCCGGATATACCCTTTTAATAAAAGTACAAATGATCATGCTTGTCGTTGGGATTTGCAATCACAACTATATGTATTATAGGAATTTGTAATCCGCTAACCTCTTTATTTCAAATCAAAGTCACCTCCAAAAGCCCTTTTCCGCGAGTCCAATCGATAGCCAAACTATGCCGGTAATCTTCTTCCGGTTTTCAATTTAGGTTTCAATTGCCAGATTAATTAAATCAAGACACAAATACATATTATTTATAATAATTTTCGAAAATACACGTTTTATTTTTACACCCTTAAAATAAATAATGTCGAATGGATTTTAATGAATAGGTTCGGTTATTTTAGCTGTAAGATCAGTCTGTTGGTACCGCCATCTTATCACTACTATATCGGTGGTGTTCCATATATGATCCATATATATTCCAATATTATATAGATATGGAATATATATGGAATATTATTGGATAATAAATTGATTATTTATTGTTTTTCAGTGTTAAGGTGGTGAGAGGGTGAAGAGTAAGTGACGGGAGGAATGTGCTCTGTGTTCCGCGTTTTGTGTTCTGCGTTCCTCGTTATTGGGATAGAAGCATTCTGCAATTGGAATAATAAATTAGTCTACGAATTAACCAATTAACGAATCAACCAATCAACCCCTTAAGAAAAACCCATAGTAGAAAACCGTAACCCCCTAAACCCCACCCTTATTCCCTTATTATATCACTGTTTAATAGTAATTTAATAAGGGAATAAGGGCCGGTTCTGAGGTAGCTGGATTTTCTACTAAGCGAACAAATACAAAAGAAAAAGAAGGGATTAAGAAATAGGGTTTGAAATGTTCCGTGTTCAAAGTTCCGCGTTCCGCGTTCCGCGTTTTGGGGATTGAAGTATTAAGCAATTGGAATAATAACTTAGTTAATGAATCAACTTAATTGACTTAATTAACCAGTTTACTCAATCAACTCAATCAACTTAATCAACCAGTCAACTTAATCAACCAATCAACATACTTACTCCGCAGAAAAATGATATTCAATAGAATGATCATACACTTCATTTTTCCGCAGCAGGCAGGATGGGAAATGGGCATGGTTGGGTGCATCGGGATAGTATTGGGCTTCCAGGCAAATGCCTTCAAAGGGCTGGTAACAGGTACCGGACTTACCGGGAAGTTGGGAACTCAGGAAGCCCGCCGAGTAAATCAATACCGAAGGCAACGTAGTAAACAGTTGAACACGCCGCCCTGATAAAGGATCTGATAAGGTAGCTACCGGCATGGATGGATCTCTTTCGGAGGAATTATGAACAGGATAACAATGGTTGTATCCTTTATTCCATATAAGCTGTTGATTCTTTTCATGTATTCGGGTACCAAGTATTCTTGCTTCAGTAAAGTCGAATACAGTATCCTGCACGGGAATGATTTTTCCAGTTGGTATAAACTGTTCGTTTGTTTCGAGCATCATGGTGGAGGGGATCTGAAGTTGATGTTGCAACATGCTCCCCGAACCGGCCAGGTTAAAATAGGCATGATTGGTCAGGTTCAGGTAGGTGTCCTGATCGGTTGTAGCCCAATAATGAATCTTTACCTTTAAATCATCAGTAAAGGTATAACTCACTTTTAGGATTACGTTTCCCGGAAACCCACCTTCACCATCAGGACTAGTCATCGAGAAGATAACCCCATCACCTGAAATCTCAGATTCGAAGACCTGTTTATGAATGCCTGAAAAACCTCCGTGATTACAGTTTTCACCATCGTTTTTATCCAACGCATAGCTACGACCGTTAAGTGTAAACCGGGCATTGGCTATTCGGTTCGCAAATCGTCCTACGGTACTACCCATGTAACTGGTATCGGACACATACCCCGCCAGGTTGTTATAACCCAGAAGGACATCAGCCAAAACTCCGTTCTTATCCGGCATGATGGCGGAAACCCAGGTGGCACCGTAATTTGTAATGCGAATAGTGGCTCCTGAAGAATGGATGATTTTAAAGATATAAACCGGCTTTTGACCGATTGTTCCGAATACTTCCTGTGTAATTTCCATGGGGTAGATAAAATAATAATTTACTAAAGAATAGAACGCTGATACACGCAGATTTAGCGGATTAAATGCGGATTTTATTCCATTCAAAGAATAAGGTTTAATATTAGGGGTTAGCCTGGCTACTAAGGTTCAAATAGAAATAAGGTTATTAATTCAAAGTCCTTATTTTTATATATTAACCCTTCGTATGAAATCTAACTCCCCATTTTAAAACTCTTATTCCCTTAGTTAAGAAAAACTGTTTTAGTCCTGTTTTTCAAGAAATAAAACAGGACAACATATTGTTCCTACTGCTTAGTTCAAATGAAAAAGTTAAGATCCTAGTGTTTCAACAGCATACAAATATAGCAATAATTAAGATTGATCCTGAAAACAAATGTCCTATTTAAACTTATAGATTACATTGCCCATACTTGTTGATTTATATTCCAGAACAACTCCCTAAACGAACAGGCTGAATCCTGAAACACATACGGGTTCAAACCATAACTCCCCCAAAAACTACAATTACAGTATGATTTTTGGGGGAGTGAAATAAGTTTAATGAATCAACGAGTCTGTTTATTTGGAAGTCAGCTTAATGATTTTGCTGTCGTATTCATTGTACATGGTAAACCGCAGGCCATATTTCATAAGGAACTCGCCTGTAAAAGTCTTTCCATCAAGAGGTGAAAACCAGGAATATGATTTTGGATCTTTGTTTATTTCAGTGACAGTATATGTTTTCTGAGGGTCCAATCCATTCAGGATAAGTGGTTGGGTATTGCCTGTAATTGTTTTTTTCAACAGATAGGTAAAAACCACTGCTTCATTTTTATTTTCGGCAACATACATCAAAGCTGTCCGGGTGTTGGTATATGGAGAAAGCAACCGGTATAAATCACCGAATTGCACGATACCCCGGATGCCGTAATATTCCTGAATGGCTTTCTTTGAGAATTCCTTATCCTCCGGACTCATATCCTTAGGCTGCAAATCCATGCCTAATTTAGCCGACATAGCGACATCAAACCGGAATTTCAAAGGGATAGTACGACCGGTAATGCCATTTGGACAAGCCGATACATGGCTGGCAAGGGCCATAGCCGGGAAGAACTGAGTGGTACCCCATTGGATAAAAATCCTGTCCAGGGCATCGGTGTTATCGCTAATCCAAAACTCATCGAAATAAGGTAATGTTGCATAATCAATGCGGCCACCACCACCTGAACAAAGCATCATGGACACATTCTTGTATTTTGCACGGACCTTATCCAACACAGTAAAGAACCCATGAACATAATCAATAAACAAATGGGATTGGTTTTGTGGGGACTCAAAGTACGAACCGGAATTGGTGATGTAGCGGTTGCAATCCCATTTGATATAGGCAATGCCCGGGTTCTCGGAAAGTGTTTTATCGATCACCGAATACACATACTCCTGCACTTTGGGGTTCGATAAATCCAGGATCAGTTGGTTCCGTTGCAAGTCAAGCGGACGGTTAGGCTGTCCGATAACCCAGTCAGGATGTTTTTCATACAATTCGCTTTTCGGGTTCACCATTTCAGGTTCAAGCCAGATACCGAATTTAATTTTATTTTTGGTTGCCTCATTCACCAGATAACCCAGTCCATTAGGCAGTTTTTTCTTATTCACCATCCAGTCACCCAAACCCTGGGTATCATCATTTCTGGGATGCTTGTCACCAAACCAGCCATCATCAAGCAGGAAGAGTTCGAATCCCATGTTGGAAGCATCTTTGATAATGTTTGAAAGGACTTCTTCATTGAAATTAAAATAAGTAGCTTCCCAGTTGTTCAACAGGGTAGTACGAGTTTTATCGCCCCGGTAAATGCCATACTGTTTTGCCCAACGGTGAAAGTTGCGGCTTACATTTCCGGTTCCTTCGGAAGAATATGTGTACAGGAATGACGGAGTTTTGAATACCGTGTTTGGTTTCAGGCTGTATTGCGAAGCATAGGGATTAATGCCTGAAATCATATGCAGATTATTCAGTTGATCCACATCAAAAGTCAGGTTCCAGGTTCCTGGCCAGGCTAATGTACCCCCAATCACCTTACCTGCATTTTCCTGAGCCTGTCCGTTCAAGGACAGATAAAAACACGCATGGGCAAATGAATTAGTCCTCACTCCCAGCTTGGATTCAATCACCTTCTGACCACGGGTTAGTTTCACTTCTTCCATTTTCATTTCTTCTGCCCAGTTTCCAAAGAACTGAGTCAGGTAATAATTGTTATCCGAAAAAAACAAGTGAGAGGAAGCAAAATTATACAACATGACCGGTTTCTTCTCGGTATGCCTGATTTCGGACCACTGTTCTATCACATTATCTTTCTGGTAAGCTTTAAAGCACAACTTTACAAGAAACGGAAAGAAGGTATCCTTCAGTGTGATGGTAGTCAGTTCAACCCCATCACCTGCTTTTTCAGTAGTATAGCTATCGAATATCAGCTCGGTGGAAGTGTTTCCATCAGCATGAACAGCCCTTAATGCAGCTTCATTAATATTCGACGTCCCAAAAGTAGGGAAAGCATCAGCCGTTGAGACCTGAATGGAAGGATAATCGGAAGGATTTAATTTATCCCCATAATAACATTGCCTGAGCTTATGGTTATTATCGACCTTAAAAACCAATGCATTATTCGCTGTGGTGACCGGAATGAATACCTCATTTTCGGAGAAGGCTGTTGCTGCAAATAACACTTGCAGGATGCCCAGGAGAAAAAACTTTTTAGTTGGAAACATAAGTAATAAATATTAATATGAAAGTGTTTACTGAACTTCAGTTCAGTGATATGATTTTCTTTTCTTATACAAAAACAACTAACCCATTTAAAGAACAAAGGAATATATATAACAGTGAAATAACAATAGTCTGATTTATTTTGAGAATGGACTATCTGACTATAAAAATCGAAATTTTGAAAGAAACGATTTAAAGTTCATTCTTGTCCTATTCATTTGCAACAAGGTATTTATATGAACGTATTAAAATAAAATAATTGGTCAAAAATAAGCAATCAGATGAAATAGTATAATAGGAAAGGCAAATGCCTTTCCTATTAGTTAGTTTATAACACAGAAACCTTTACAGTTTGAGTTGTATTGTCTTTCGATAATTTCACCAAATAAACACCCTGATTGAGGTTCGTTGGGATTACCATACCGGAACCGGCTTTACAAATACCTTTGTATAAAGATTGTCCGCTTAATGACATCAGAGCAACCTGTACATTCTGTGAACCGTTATTTTGTAACTCAATTTTCTTATTGATTGATTTTACATCCACAGTCGACATGATTGTATTTTCCATTTTAGTGGTAATAGAAATGCTGGTTGTCACAAAAGCACTTGCAGTATTCGATTGATCCACTGCCTGAACTCCAACAGTATATTGGCCCGGAGCAAGGTCAAGAACAATTTCATTCTTGTATAACAAGGTTTGTGAACCTGTTTTCAAACGGCCTGTTGTAATGTTTGCAGGAGAATAAGCATAAACATTACCAGCCTGATCCTGAACATAGATATTATAACGCAATGCGTTTTGTGGAGTGATATCGTCAGTTGAATTATTCCAGGTAATGGTATACTTGCCATTCACATTTGTAGCCTGAATGTTTGTTGGAACACTAGGTGCCAGATTGGCTACGTCAATAGTATTTTTAGCAAAAACACCAATCCAGGCCAGGTTATCATTATAGCCAAAAAGGAAATAATCCAGTTTATTGTCGTTGTTAAAATCAGCTAAGTCCATTGAACCAGCTCTTGCTCGAACAGGTATAGGAAGAACGTCTTTCAGGAAAGTATTATCACCGTTGTTATAATACATAGCTGTATTTTCTCCATTAGGGAGCATAACCATTAAATCTGTTTTTCCATCGTTATTCACATCACCACTTGAAAAAGCAGTATAACCCTGGGTACCGCTTGGCAAATTAGTTCCGGTTGCCATAGCTGTGAAAGTTCCGTCCAGATTATTTAGATATAATGTTCCGGGCCAAACCCAACCTCCTGAGTAACCAACACCTGCAACAAATACATCCAGCCATCCGTCATTATTTGAATCAAACAATACAACTTCACCTTGTTCAATACCTGTAAAAGAAGCGGCGGATTTCACGAAAGTTCCGTTACCCTGGTTAAGATACAAAGAAGTTGTATAGTTTCCACTTACAGAATATCCGGCAGTAATCACATCTACAAAACCATCATGATTAATGTCACCGGTATGCAATGACCCGCCATTCATTCCTTCAAAATCTGCAGTTCCACCTACAGGCGTAGTTTGTCTGACAAAAGTACCGCCAACGTTTTTATACAAAGTAACAACCCTTGTATTCAATGCATCGCACCAACCCTCCATAAACAAATCGACCCAACCATCGTTGTTGTAATCAACGGCCGATAAGAATTTGTGGGAATCACCATCATTACCTGTGCGCATTCCCAATAGGCTGTTACTAGTGTCAACTGTAAAGGTGTAATTCGGAGCACCAGAATTTTTGTACAATGTAGTTACAGTAGCACCACCAACAGAACCAGAAATAATCAGATCCAGGTTGCCATCATTGTTGTAATCCATAAAAAGAGTCATTGCTTGTCCAACTCCGGCAGGAAGAGGTAATGGGAACTTAGAAGAAGCAACATCTGTAAAAGTTTCATTCCCATTGTTCATGTACAATGAAAATGCGTTGTTAGAAACCTGAAGCAAATCCAGATAACCATCATTATTAAAATCTCCCCAGGCAACTTCCCCTTTTTCAGTTGTTGCACCAGTTGCCACAACACTCCAGGTTGACGGAGTAGTAGCTTTTACACTTACTAAGGCAAGTAATGCCAAAGCACAAATTGTAATTTTTGTTTTCATAAAATATTTAATTTAATTGATTAATAATTACACCTGCTATAAATTTAAATACAGGCGTTTTATCTTTATAAGATTCGTATTTGATTAGTTTAAGAGATTATTTGTTAATTCCAGAATTAGCATTGTTTTTTTCCAATGGCTTAAACATTTGTAAAGCTTTCCATAATACGCCGGCCGATCCCTTGAAATTTCCGGAATTCGGCTTCCCTTCGGGCGTATACCATT
Organism: Paludibacter sp.; assembly: GCA_028710415.1. Taxonomy (GTDB): domain Bacteria; phylum Bacteroidota; class Bacteroidia; order Bacteroidales; family Paludibacteraceae; genus Paludibacter. The sequence goes on from JAQTUE010000007.1 coordinate 72,601, forward strand.
CATAGAAACCTTTATTTGTAATCACCCTGTCAAGCATCGGGGAAATAGCCTCATATGCTTCCTGATAGAAACCATTCACAATAAGTTGCTGTACCATTCGACCACCAAACCAAGTCCAGTCTCCTCCATTTTGATAGAAATAAGGCAAGGACATCCATGAATTTTTAAAATATCCTTTCGGATAAACCGGATAAAGAGTCAGGCCAATTGATTGAGCTCCGGCATCTGTCACATTTTGCTGCATCTTCCTATAGGCGACCTTTATTTCATACTTATTGAGTAAACCTGCCTCAATAGCCACAGCTGTACCACCGTGATAATAGATCATATTCTCGTCGAAAGCAGCCGGAAAAGGAGAACCATTTAAATAAATATGCGGTATAAACTTCTGTCTTTTTTTGTCCCATAGATATTTACGAATATTTAACACTTGATTTTTCTTAATATTGGTCCAGTATTTTTCATTTGTATTATCCATGGTCAGATAATCGTTAATAGCAATGATAAACATGGCATTATCATATATATCAATACTGAGATGTGAAAGACTATCTAATTCAACACCCCATGGATGTTCGGGTTGTACATCGCCCCAATCAGCTGTAGTTGCACCCCAAAGCAAACCATGTTTTTTATCATACCTGTTCTGCAAAAGAAACTTCAAAGATTCTTCCATTCGTTGAAGAACTGTTTTTTTGTTTATTTGTTCTGTCAGAATGCTTCTATCTCCTGTGCTGTTTATGTATTTTCGGATTGATTGTATCAAAGATGTTTCCTGATCGGTTTCAACAGTATTTTTATGTGCAGCAAAAGCCGGAGCCAGCGGACTGTAAATATAGTTGTATGCAATGCGGACTTTTTCTTTGGGAACATAACCGTCCACAATATTTCCATTAACGCCCTGGAATCTAAAAAAAGTAAGTAAAGATTCTCTGATTTTCCTGTTATCACCTACCCTGCAGGCCAACTCTACAAAAGTATTCAGGTCTCTGATCCATATTTCGTTATAAGAATCACCCGCATTAAGACCTTCTCTCAACAATTTTTCAGCTTTAAGTTCCACACTGTCAAGTCTCGAATCATGAGCGATAGTGGTAGATAAAGCCTTAGGCATACCATTATGAGATTCCGGTTGGACCGAAAAAACATTAACTGCAAGCAAAATGAAGAGAAAAGATAATCTGAGAATATTCATAACTTTCATATGATCTTACGATAAATTAAATCCATACTCTATTTTAAAGTATTATTCATTCCAATTATCGGTCCTGAATGGAGAAGCCGGAAGATTGTCTATATTGTACAGGTTACAATCAGGATTATTAGCCCAACCATATCGCACTGCAATAGGGAATTCAACATCAGGGCAGGATACAATCACCTTGTCCCCATCGATCTCGGCAGTAGCCCAATAGAATTTTTTATCCACACCGGCAACTGCAAATCCTGTCACTGGTTTATCATTCATAGCTTTTAGACCACCGGCAACAGAACTGAATTGTAAAATTAATTTTGAACCTTCAATCCTGAAGGAGGTAAATACCGGACCGCAATACGGAATATTTTGACCATAAGTATTTGCTGCTGCTGCTAAAGCCAGTCGTCGACCGACTTCCTGTTTGTTTTTAGGATGTATGTTGTCACCTTCGCCAATATCGATCGTAACAGCCATTCCGGTATTGGTTAGCGATAAAGCCTGTTGTTGTGCTTCCCTCAATTCAGCCCATTGGGAACTTTCAGGCTTTTCATTTCTTTTCATGAAATTAGCCAACTGAACAAAATAAAATGGAAAATCAGTATTCCACTGTTTGCGCCAGTCGTGAATCATCAACGGAAACAATAACGAATATTGCTTTGCACGTTCCACATTCGCCTCACCCTGATACCAGATAGCACCGCGGATTGCATAAGGCACCAACGGATTAATCATGGCATTGAACAACGTAGTCGGTTGTACCTGATTCAATACTATTTTAGGTGCAACCAGTTCCTTCATATTAAGCCCGACAACATATTTCCAACTTCCGGATAATTGAATCATTGTTTCGCCCAAAGCGATAAATACATTCTTTGGGTCACCATAAAAACCGCCACCACCACCGGAATCAAAAACACGAACAGCGATTACATTTCTTCCTGATTTTACAAGTTTTGCAGGAATCGTATAGTTGCGGTTTCTGTCATATCCTTCGGTAGCCCCTATTTGTTGTCCATTGAAAAAAGTAATTTCATTATCATCGACAGTTCCCAAATTCAGGATAAGGTCTTTTCCCACATAAGCATCAGATAAATCAACCATTTTCCGAAACCATACTGCACCATCGAAATCTTTCAGCATTTGTTCTTCCCAAAATTGAGGAACCTGCATAGTTTTCCAGCCTGAATCATCGAAATCTGCCTTTATCCATGCAGCATTTCTATTTACATATCCTCTGTCTTTTCTTACAAGTTGAGCCTTCCACTCTTCCTGCTGACGATTCAGGTAATTTTTCTGTTCTGCAGGATCTGATGGAATCTTTTTAAGTTCCGCAATATATTCATCATAATCAGGCAACAATTCAAGTGATTTCTCACTGGTCCAGGCCTCTGCCGGTGTACCGCCCCATGAAGTATGAATGAGTCCGATAGGAATACCATTCAACCTTTCACTTAAATTCTTTGCAAAGAAATAAGCAGTAGCTGAAAATTCAGGAATGGACTTCGGACTGCAAACAAGCCATGAACCGCCCATTACTTTTAGATCGGTCACTGGACTTAGAGCTGTTGCCTTTTCCACCTGGAACAAACGGATATTCGAATGATCGGCGGTAGCAATTTCCTGTTCATAATTGGCAACTTTCGCCCAACCTGAAACAGGCATTTCCATGTTTGATTGTCCGGAGCATAACCACACTTCTCCAATCATCACATTGTTGAAAGTAAGCGTTTCTTCGGCAGAAACTTTCAATATAAACGGACCACCTGCTGCAGGCGTTTCTACTTTGAGCTTCCATTTCCCGCTTTGATCCGATACGGTTTCATAGGTTTTATTATTCCAACCCGTTAGTACCTTGACTTTTCTATTGGCGTTACAAACTCCCCAGACAGGTGCCTGAGTATTTTGCTGTAACACCATATTATTTGAAAACAATACCGGCATGATTACTTTTGCCGACAGGTTGTTGCTGAATTGCGAACCAATAAGTAGAATAAGAATGAATAAAATTCCTTGCTTGAGTTTCATATATTATTTTAATTTTTATCTTTATTTCCAACTTGTTACAGGAGGCCTGTCTTCAGGTCTGATGGCCCATTTTTTAGAAGGTTGAGGCCCCATCTTAAATTCAAGGATTCCTCCCTCCAGCATTTGGGTATGGGTAATATAATTCGTAGTAAACTTTTTTGTATTCAGAGTGGCAGATTGAATGTAGATATTCCTATTCGATACATTTTCGGCTTTTACAGTAAAGGTATTTCCTCCGGGCAGTTCGATTACCGCACTTTTAAATATGGGGGAACCTATTGAATAAATGCCATTTGCAGGATTAACCGGATAAAATCCAAGGGCACTGAAAACATACCATGACGACATCTCACCACAATCTTCATTCCCGGCATATCCCGAAGAACTAGTATTATACATTTCATTCATGATTTTAGTCACATAAAACTGGGTCTTCCAGGGTTGGCCTGCATAATTATACAGGTAAGCCACATGATGACTGGGTTCGTTGCCATGAGCATACTGACCGATAAAGCCGGATGCATTATCATTCTTTTCTGTTACGTTGTTCCACAATGTAAAGAAGGTATCCAGTTTGTTAGTAAATAACTTATCGCCACCCGTCAACTGAATCAAATCAGGTATGTTTTGTGGAACATACCAGTAATACTGCCAGGCATTCCCTTCGGTAAATGGGTTCCCACCATTAGCACCGTATTTGAGTGGATTAAAAGGTTGTATCCAGTTTCCCTTATCGTCTTTCGATTGAAAGAATCCTGTCTGCTTATTGTAGAGATTTCTGTAGAACTGTGATCTTTTAAAAAAGTAATCATAATCGGATTTCTCGTTCAGCTTTTTGGCCAGTTGAGCCACACACCAGTCATCAAAGGCCATTTCGAGGGTTATGGAAACCGATTGCGACTGAATATTTTCGGGCATAAATCCATATTTATTCCAGACTTCGTACGGTGAATTAATATGGGAAACAGTAGCTGAAGACCTGACAGCTGAATAAGCTTTGTGTATATCAATTCCGGGCAAACCTTTCAATACAGCATCTACAATCACCGGAATGGAATGATTGCCAATCATACAAAAATTATCCTGCCCCCAAAGTTGCCAGATAGGCAAATAACCGCAAGACTCGTAATGCCTTATAAGTGTATTCACAAAATCGGTCGTTCTTTCAGGTTGTAAAAGAGTATATAAAGGATGAGCTGCCCTGTAGGTATCCCACAAGGAGAATGTAGTATACTGGGTTTCGGAATCTCCTTTCAATTTACGGGTATTGAAATCAGCAGTCATATACTCGCCGTTTGAATCGGAGAATGTATTGGGTTGTATGAAAGAATGATAGAGTGCTGTATAAAATATCTCCATTTGCTTTTGAGTTCCTTCCACCTTGATTTTACTTAACTCCATCTCCCATTGATTAGCAGATTGCCGAACCACTTTATCAAAATCATTGCCTGCAATTTCAGATAGCAGATTTTGTCTTGCATTTTCAATGCTGACACCTGAGATTCCTACTTTCATTAACAAAGGTGATTGGCCTGATGAATCAAAATCGAATATTGCTTTCAGGTTCTTGCCATCAACAAGACTTATACCGGGAAGTACATACGAACCGTTTATCATGACATTTCCGATAACAGGCTTTGAGAAACGAACATAAAAGTACACTTTACGCAATTTAGCCCATCCTGTAATAACCCGGTACCCTTCTACCGTGCAGGAGTCGGTTATCCTGATTTGAGAATTGATAATCTGAGTGGACCAACTGTTTTTATTCATCGAATGGTTCAGGTCGATAAGGACATGCTCCTGTTTTCCTTGCGGGAAAGTATAGCGATGAAATCCTGTCCGGGTGGTTGCCGTAAGTTCAGCATTCACACCATAGCTCTTAAGAAACACCTGATAATAACCCGGATGAGCATTCTCATTCGTATGTGAAAACAAAGAGTAAAGTCCTTTATCCGTTTGTAAAGCCTCTGTTGCATGTTTGTTTTCACCCGTAAAAGGCAGGACTAAAATATCAAATAACTCAGCTACACCGGTACCGCTTAAATGGGTATGGCTAAATCCGTAAAGGATTGAATCATTATAATCATATCCTGAAGCCTGTGCCCAATCGGGAACATTTTTCGTGTCAGGGCTCAGTTGAACCATCCCAAATGGTACTGTTGCTCCCGGAAAATTATTTCCCGACAAGCTTGACGCAACTGCTCCCGAACCAATAAACGGATTTACACAAGAGGTCAGTTTGTTGTTCGTTGCAGTTAGTACCTGCAATGCGATCAACAAAAAACCGAGAGATAAATTATATTTTAATTTCAATTCAATCACTATTTAGATCTAATAATTAGTATTTCAAATCCATAAATTCATCTTTATTCAACTGGAAACTAATAAATCCATTTGCTGCCTGCTTGAGCATGATTTGTTTTCCGTTTTTAAAGAATTGAGGAATACCTGCACCAGCTGCAAGTTTGATTTTAAAACTTTGTTGACAGGCAGCTTTAATGGTTGCTGTTTCAATATGCTTGTCTTTCCATTTCAGATCAATAACTCCTCCGCCAAGAACACATAAACCTTTAAAATAACCGGTTTTCCATTGGTCGGGCAAAGCGGGTAGAAATTCGATATAACCTTCCTGACTTTGAATGAGCATTTCGGAAATCCCTGCTGCTCCAGCTTCATTACCATCAAAAATAAAGATATCGTAAGGCGCTCCGGCAATTCCTTTTGGAGAAATTGTCAACAGGTTCTCGCGGGTAAAGTTGCGTTGAAGCAATACGACACTTTCGTAAGAAGCATCAGGATTCTTTAACCGCGCATTATAACAGATAATATTTGCCCTGCTCCATTCCACATCTTCCCAATCCTTTGCATTCATTCTGTTGGATAGTGTTTGCATGGCGGCATTTGCCAATTCAGGAGTCTTTTCCTTGCTTATTTGATTGAAAGGGTATAATGCAATAAGATGGCAGGTATGTCTGTGATTTGGATTCGCTTCATCGTAGTCTTCCATCCATTCCTGTACTCCTCCGTTTTTCTTGCTAATCATTAAGGGTGGAATCTTCGCAAGTGCCTTTTGAAGAGAATCACAAAATTGTTTGTCAACATTCAGCGTTTTTGAAGCCTGAATCACTGAACTCAACAATTCAAATACCAGAACACGGTCGGCTGTTGGCATCATCGAAAGAGAAATTGATTCCCCTTTGTATCTGAATGAATTTTCAGGGGATGTAGATGGACCGGTTACTAAATATCCGTTATTGGGGTCAACAGTCATATAATCCAACAGAAATTTCGCATTCGCTTTTAAAATAGGATATGCTTCATTTTTCAGGAAAACTTTGTCTTGTGTATAACAATAATGTGACCATAGGTGCAATGAAATCCAGGATGAAGCCATAGGGAACAATCCCCAACCCACACCCCAACCGGAAGCAGTAAATCCCCAGATATTGGCCATCGTATTGGCAGTCCATCCTTTAGCTCCATAAACATTCGAAGCAGTTTTTTGTCCATAAACGGAAAGATCTTTCAGGTAATTGAATAAAGGCTGATTGCATTCGGCAAGATTCCCATTATTGGCCAGCCAGTAATTTTGTTGCGTATTAATGTCTAAATGGTAGTCGCAGGTCCAGCCCATGTTATTTGCCAGATTATCATTCCAGATGCCTTGTAAATTAGCAGGAAGTGGTGAATTTGCCCTTGATGAGGCAATCAGCAGATACCGTGCATATTGATAAAACAACACATCCATGCCAACATCGTTTTTACCTTCTTTCACCAACAGCCAACGCAGGTCGGTAGGTAAATCGCCCGTATCGCTTTTACCAAGGAATAATTCAACGCGATTGAACAGATTTTGATAATCTGAGATATGTCTTTCTTTTAGTTTGGCATAGTCTGTTTCTAAGGCCTTTTGAATCGTATTGCGGCAAATAGATTTATAATCGGGAGATTTAAAGTTCGTTCTGACATCAATATAAAGATAAACAGTAGTCGCGTTTTTAATTTTGAGTTGTTTTTTATTTACAGATACAGTTCCGTCATCTGTTTTTACCGTAATATTACCCAGGAAAGCAACTCCACCGGCATCTGGATTCTGAACTGACATATCGCCCGAAAACTCCAATACATTATCTTTCAGTGTCAACTCTGCCTGGCGTAACAAATCAAGTGATACAGTGAAATTCAATGCCGACTTTAGATCAGCCGATAATTTTAATACCAGTACTCCATCCGGATTATTGCAAAAATACTCCCTGAAATACTTCACGTTTCCTTTTTCATACGAGACAGAGGCAACTGCATTTTCCAGATTCAGATTCCGTTCGTAATTGCTTATCTTTCCTTCGGGATAATCAAAATTCAGGTATAAATTTCCAATTGGTAAATGAGAACCGAATGAGTGTGGCGTTCCTGCCATAAGTTTTTGAGACAACTGATTTCCTTCAGACAAATTGCCGTTAAAGAATTGGTCCCTGATTTCCTTTAATTTCTGTTTACCTAATGCGGGCTCCTGGTTTGGGTCATTTTTACCTGACCACATGGTTACTTCATTCAAAGCGATTGTTTCTTTCTGAATTCCACCAAACACCATAGCTCCCAATCTGCCGTTTCCCAGTGGAAGTGATTTCATCCATTCACTAGCGGGTTGATTGTACCAGAGTTTAAGAAGTTGCTGCTCCGCCCTTAACGATGGCAGAACTCCAACTATACTAAAAATAAGGCAAATAAATATCTTCTTCTGTGCGTTCATGAAATTGACTGGTATATAAATTTAATATTAATGCTTTAGTTTATCTCCTATTTACTTGCTTCACAATCAATCACATTGAACTCATAAATCGATGGCGGAGCAGTGGCTTTTAGTATCCGGAGCTTGATTTTTGCTGTCCGGTAATACATCGGAAACCGGATTACTTTGCAGTCTCCCATTGGCCTGTTATCAGTGAAAATGGTTTGCCAGCTATTGTCTTTCCATATATCGATTGCATAAGTCTGAATTCGGTTGAGCCTTTGGTTTGAAAAAATATCATTCGGATCTTTGGACTTATGTTCATCCTGGTACTCAAATATCGATATTTTATTGAACCGATCCGATTCTTTCAGATTTACAACTAATTCCGTCAACGTATCAGCAGAGGCCCATCGGGTCTGCATGCCTCCATCCACAGCACATTGTGGACCGTAACCGGTAATATCATTGGCATAAACCGAACCGGCAGTTGACATTGTACCTAACGAAATGAAACGTCCGTTCCGTGGAAGCGGCTTACCCTTTTTGATGTTAAGCCTCTGCCCCAACGCAATTACTGCATTTGCATCTGTTTCGGTAATTCTACCGGTATTATCAGGTGGCACATTGATTACCAGAATATTGTCATTATCCGTAGCCCAGTAAAACAATTCTTCCAGTTCATCAAGATCCCTTGGCTGTCGGGGATTCGGTTTCTGAAACCAGGTCCATTCCTTGCTCAGGCAAATGGTGTGTTCGAAAGGAAGGTAATATGATTTTCCCAGATGTAAATACTGTTTTTTATCTGCTTTGTGTGCAATCTTCGGATCCCATAGCCTAAAGTCGGATGGGAAATACTGAAAAAAGTATTTGTTATTTTCGGTCATCAAATCCGGAAGAACAGCATCCCCCGATCCTTCTTTATGAACAATGGTAAGATTGATACCTACAGCACAATCAGGCTGTAATTTTTTTACCAGTGAATATATCCGTTCAAGTCCCCAATTCTCAGACTTACGATCCCAGCCTCCATCAAACCATAACTCGCAAACGGGTCCGTAATTGGTAAGAAGCTCAGTCAGTTGATGAGCCATATAATCAATATATTTCTGAGGATCAGGATCCTTATATGAAGGTTCGTGCCTGTCCCACAACGAATAATAAATGGCAAACTGAACCCCGTATTTTTTACAGGCTTTTGATACAGCTCCTACAACATCAGTTTTTACCGGGGAAGATGCTACATCATATTCGGTAAATTTACTATCCCAAAGGCAAAAACCATCGTGATGCTTGGTAGTCAGCAGTACATACCTGAATCCGGCATCCCGGGCTACCCGGACCCATTGGTCGCAATCAAGCGATGACGGATTATACTTTAAGGCCGGAGTCGTTCCATCCGACCATTCATCTCCCGTAAACGTATTGACTCCAAAATGCATGAACATACCATAGCCACGTTCGATCTGTAACTGCTGGGTCCTGTCCGGCTTTTCGGATGGCACTAACAGCTGGCCTAAAGCCGTCTGCAGGGACACACTGAGTATTACTATGATTAGCCTGACAAATCTCATAATTACTTTTTTTCAGATTTATTAATCCACAATTATCTTGTTTTTAATCCCAATATCAGATCACTTCCGGTTTGCTTCACCGATACTTTTTCTCCCTTATTAAGCTTCACATGATAAGGAATACCCGGTATAAGATCAAAGCAATTGTCTTTTATGGATGATTCACCGTTAATATCCAGACAAACACCCCACACAAAAACCGGCGAAGTCAGAATTGCATATCCGTTCTTCTGTTCGATACTGATTTGTGGTTTTTCAAATTCAATATCCTTAAATTTTGCCATCAACATTTTGTATTGCGAAATCGGTAAATTATCAGAGTTTCTGAGCACTGCAAAAGTTCCGTTATTTGTATAGCCAGCTTTTTCGTAAACACTTTTATCAAATGAAGCAATAACTGATGACACATTAGCAGACAAAGTCACTTCTTTATTTTCATTAATCAAATAGCCTCCTTTATTTTTAAAAATACCATATTGCAACTTTCCCTTCCACTCCGAAAGTCCATCATTAATTCCATAAACATTGATTTTATCCCCTTCTTCGGCAACGACCACACTTACTTGTGCAAATGCCCGGCGTACCGTATAATAAGCCAGTTTTTTCCGGTTGTAATAATCTACAATAGTCCAACTGCGTGATGCAGGCCAACCATCTTTGTACATCCAAAAAATGGCACTGGAAGAACTAAACATCCGGCGATGATAATTACTAATGTATTCTGACAGAGCTTCGGCTTGCAACAATGAGCTGGCAAATACATAATTATCAAAGCTCATTTGTGCGTATGATTTGTCAAGCCAATATGTGATGTTTTTATCATTCCAGAACGTGTTATCGTGGTGATCCCACGATGTGGAACGCACGTATTGTTCATCTTTTGGCAAAAATTGACGCAATGTGACTGGAGAACTTGCTCCGAGAAATCCCCCTTCGGTCGGGAAACGATCTACATTTTGCCGGTAGCCATAAAAGTTTGGTCCATCCGAACCCATAAAATTGAGCGAAACACTCCATGGATGCTGGTCGCCGGTGAGCGGACTGTTTGGAGTTTCGTTGTTTTCAGAAAAAGGAGAACTCGGCCAGTAAAACATTTCCGGATCTTCAGCTTTTATGATATTTGGGAAAAGATAATGATAAAAAACATAATCAGGAACTACTTTGCCCTGATAGGTAAACCCTTCTGTAAACAACTCATTTTCATTGTTTCCACACCAAATAATTAGAGAAGGATGGTGTGCAAATTCGCGTACAGCCCAGGTAACTTCCGCCTTAACTGAATAGTAAAAATCAATATTGTCTGCAGGGTATTCTACGCAAGCAAAGGGGAAATCATGCCAAACCATTATTCCTTTTTCATCACAAAGGTCTAGAAAATCATCGCCGACGTAATGTCCGCCACCCCATATACGAAAGAAGTTAAAGTTAGCCGACACGGCCATGTCAATACTCTTTTCCAACCTTTCGCGGGTAACACTGCTAAATATCAAATCGGACGGAACCCAATCAGCCCCTTTAACAAAAATCTTTTGATTATTTATTTTGACAGTAAAATAATTTCCAGCAACAGGATGAACTGATTTGTCAACTTCCATTTTCCGAAAACCGAAACGGCGCATTCCTGAATCAATCAATTTCCCGTTGTTTTTAATTTCAACTTTTATTGTATATTGGTTTTGAGCACCATATCCGGCAGGCCACCACAATTTGGGTTGATCCACTTTCATTTTAAGTTCAAAAGGATGAAGCGTTTTTGTCATCGATTCCTGAACTGTAACTTTTTGATTTGTTTCCAAAAGCGTAGCTTCCACAGTAAGATTTGAGTTATCGGCTAATCCTTCGATAAACGGACGGATTGTCAATTCGGCCGATGACAAGTCGTCACTCATTTTTGTATAGGTAACAATCTGATCCAATCGTGCCACTTCGTTCCACTCAAGTCTTACATCGCCGGTGATCCCTACATTTATCATTTTCGGACTTGAGTCCCAGCCAAACTGATACTGCGGTTTGCGTAGCCATTGCCGCTTGCTAACTAACGAAGTCATCTCGGTGGTATAAGAACTTCCTTCTTTGTCTGCCACATCATATAAACCGCTTTCAACAGCAACTGTTAGCAAGTTTGAACCTCCATTGAGTTTGCCTGTTACATTTATTCGACAAGGAGTATAAACATTTTTATGAGTACCCACAACCTCTCCATTTAACAGTATGGTTGCATTATAATCCAGTTGGTCAAAAACCAACCAGATCGTTTTATTCAACGCTTCTTTGGGAGCAATAATATAACGGTAATACTTCCAGTATTGCTCCGATACCCAATAGGCCGGAAAAGTGTTGGTCCCAAAATTTATATCATTGAGCATACCTCTTTTTTGCATGGCAAGATTCAAATCCATAGGCACATCAACAGCTATATATCTGGCGGAATCAATTAAAGGATCAGAATTGATGAAAGTAGATGCTTCTTTACTAAATACATGACCACCAGACCAAACAACCTTCCATTTACCAGATAAACTGATGGAATTATGGCCGAATGATTGTTGAATAATCAACATATAGATTATGTAAAAAAACAATACTTTGATTTTCATAACAATAGAAGTTAAGTTATTTAATAAAAATTCAATTATAAATACGATTTTAGAGAACTAATAAAAACCGGTTTATTTTTCGAACTTTATCAGTTTTACATCTTTCGGTTCAATCGTTATTGCCGATTTCGTGTTCAACAGCTCACCACTCCACAGTTCCCTGATTGATTTTATTTCATGTGCTTTTATTCCAATCCTGGATACAGGAAGTTCTATGGTCAACGGTTTATCACTATAGTTGAAAACTGCATAGTAAACATTCCCAATTTTATCGGTATGCACAAACTGATTTTCCGACTTTTCTCCATTTCCTTCCATGGGACGGAACGATTCACCCTGAGCCACTGCATTGACATTGGCATTTGTCAGAAACTTCTTTGCTTTTAGTTTTCCTTCTTCAGAACCGGTTGCACTAAAATCATCACCATTAATCATTAATCCTGTAATTACTGCCGAAGTTACCCGGGCACGGTTTTCTCCTTCTGTAGCCTCCTGAAGAACCACATGGTCGGCATCATTAAACTGATAGACCCGGTCAATCCACCAACCGTATGAAACTGCATTTAAGGTATATTCCGTATCCTTGATTTTATTCCAGGCATCACAGGCAATCCGGCGGGATTGAGCATAATTGGCAGGAAAAACAGGTGAAATAGAAAGATTGATGTACATGTCTCCAAAATACTTATCCAACAGCTTCATTCCATAATTGTAGGCTTGAATGCCGGTAGTAATTTCAGGATGATACCACTGATCGGCCTCTAATGCACCGTGTGTCATAAAATCCATTTTTACATATTCAAAACCGCAACGGTGAAAAAGTTCTGATGTCTTTTTCATTTGGTCTTCTATGGCAGGATGAGTCGGATCAATGGCATAGGCGCCATCCAGGTCCTGGGGTTTTCCATTTGCATAGAGATAGACATCCTTGTATTGGTAGGCTGGTGAGTCTTTAATTTGCCTGTCCTTGTTTTTTCCCCAATCAGTAAAAGGTGTCCAATAAATACCTGCTGATTGTCCGTTTTCCTTACACTTTTGGACGAATGCTTTCAGTTGCTCTTCTGTGAAACTGCTCCATCCTGAATCCAGTCCGATATAGACAGTATTATCGGCATTTACGAAGTGATTGTTTTGAAGGTTGTTCTTGAAAAAATCTGAAACCTGCATTGCTTTTTCATAAGTCAGTTTGAATTGAAGCACTCCCCAACTATTCCAACCAAAAGGAACAGCTTTACCCCAACTCCTGGGAGGAGCAATCTTAGCATTCGCTTCTGCAAATTCTTCGAGTCCTTTTCGCCAGTCATTGAAATATCCGATTAGTATTTTAGGGGATTTGATAATTTTACCGACCAATGCACCATGCTGTTTTGAATCCCGGGTTAATTCATCAGCTGCACCTCCGTAACAAATGATTGATTTCACGGTATTGTTGTCTCCAGCTGACATTTCAATTCCTGTTTTCCAATTATCATGTTCAACAGAACCAATAACTAATCCATTTCGTGTATTGTTATTAAAAATAGCTGTTGCTTCGTAACTTGTTAGTTTGGAGAAATTGAGTGGATGTGATTGATAACGTATCCATTTATCGTTATCAAAAGGAATAAATAAAGCCCTTACATCTCCTGTTCCGGAAAGCGTTTTTGTCATTCCTACGACAACAGGCGCCATGTAGTTTGATTTAATGACTTCGGCACTTTCCAACGTAAAGTCGGTTAATATATAATCTTTAGTTGCAGAGATATAAAATTTCTGTACCAAAGTTGGCAATTTGTCTGATTTATAAACGATGGATATCGTTTCAATATTCTGCTGAAATTTATCTTTCTGTTCTGTTTTCGTTATCCCGGAAATAGTGTAATCCTTGGTGCTGAAATTTTTATCACCTATTTTGTATGCAGCAGTCATATTTTCAAAAACAACTAGTTTGTTTTTGAAAATATTAACTGTTCTTTTTTCTGTATCGACTTTCAGCTTCCAGTTCCCTGAATTAAATGTACTTCCTCCGGAAAACGAAGAAAGGAAGATGATGATTCCCAGTGATAAAAAGTAGGCTGTTAGTGACTTCAAGCGGTTCATATTTTTAGATTTACAAAGAAAATTAGAATTAAAGGCTTAAAAAATAGAGAAATTCTTTTTTTACATGGATTATCCTCTTGTGTTTTTTTGATCCATAATATTAATCATGGATTTTTTTTAGTCGCAATACTTTCGTTTCATGGCTTAGAATATTTCCTTTCCATTTTTTATCTTTTCCTATAATTTTATGAGCCCATACATCACGTATTTCGTATTTACCACCTAATCCGATTTCACTAAATAACAAGCTAAAATCCAACGGGACATTGCTATGGTTCAAAATAGCAAGGGCACAATCACCATTAGCCAGGGGTTTTAGGAAAACATTCCATGTTTTATTATATACTTTCCGTTCGCATTGTTTCCCAAGAGCATCCTGATTAAGTTTAATTATTTCCTTATTCAACAATATTCGTTTTGTTGCTTCATTCATGTTTCTGACATCATTCGAAGTAGCCAGCGGTGAAGCCATCATACACCAGATACTCATTTGGGTCCGGTATTCAATATCATTGCATCCTATTCCACCCAGATCGGAAGAAGGTCCTTTTTTACCATACAATCCGACTATAAGCATATCCATATCGTTCCATGTACCTGAAGCTGCATACTTATTCAATTCTGCATTACCGTCCATGATATCAAGGATACCAGATCCAAAATCTGAATCTATATTCTTCCATTTATCACGAATGTCACCAGTCGTTCGCCAAACGTTTCCTCCGACAGCAGCTGCCCATTTCCAGGGTTGTCGTTGCCCCCATTCACAAACTCCCAATGCAATGTCACGTCCTGAATGCTGCAAAGCTTCCGACATCGCCTTGTAACGGATCTTAGCAGTTATAGAATCTCCCGGAGCATTACAATAATCGTATTTTAAATAATCAATACCCCAGGAAGCAAAAGTTACAGCATCCTGTTCTTCAAAATTCAGGCTTCCGGTGTAGCCGGCACAGGTCAATTGTGCTGCATCTGAATAAATGCCCAGCTTCAACCCTTTCTTGTGCACATAGTCTGCCAGTGCTTTCATTCCGGAAGGGAACTTCTTCGAATCAGGAATAATATTGTTTTTACTATCCCTGCCTCCCTGCCAGCCATCATCGATAAAAACATATTGGTAGCCAGCATCCAACATCCCTGAATCAACCATGGCATCAGCAATTTCATGAATGTCTTTTTCCTGTAAATTATCACCAAAGAAATTCCAGCTCATCCAACCCATTGGTGGTGTCCTTACAGGAATACCGCCATTTGAAGTTTTGATCTGAGCATTTATTAAAATAAAAAAATGTAGAAAGAGAAATGGTACTATATATTTTCTGCTCATTTACCGGTTGATTAATGATTCAAATAAGAAACCTGGAGTATCATTAGGAACTTAATATTTTTATTGTTGTTCAATCAGTAAAACCGAACTATCAAAAGGGTTTCCAATATTCATTCCTAAACCTACTTTCATCAGATAATCGCCATTGTATACTTTTTCGTTGTTACTGAAAGAATGGTGGCCTGATTTAATATTTATTTCCGTTACTTTATAATTTTTAGTTGGATCAAGGCCGTTCAATTTGTTTTCAAAGAAAGTGGTACGATCATGATATTTTAAACTGAATGCGAAAAATGCAGCCTGCTTTTTATCTTTTGAAACATACATGAGCGATGACCATCCATTTTCATCGTATGGAGAGATTAACCTGTATAAATCCCCAAATTGAACGATTGGACGAATCAATTTATAATCTTTGATGGCATTCTTAGCAAACTCATAATCATCTCCAATGATATCCTTAGGTTGTAACTCCATGCCTAAACGACCGGTCATAGCAACATCAAAGCGGAACTTTAAAGGCAGCATCTGTCCTGTCTGATGATTTGGGCTGGTAGATACATGGGCTGCCGTAGCTATTGCCGGGAAAAAAGTATTTGACCCATATTGTATAAATATTCGATTCAGCGGACTTGTATTATCGCTGGCCCAGAATTCATCGTGGTATTTTAATGCCCCAAAATCCAAACGACCACCACCTGAAGAACAAAGTTGAATTTCAATGTCCGGATATTTTGCCCTGATCCTGTCATATACGCTATAAAGTCCTTTCACATAATCATACCAGAAATGGGTCTGGTTTTCTTTCGATAAATAATCTGAACCAACATTATCAACATGTCTGTTTGCATCCCATTTGATATAAGATATGTTGTGAGACATGGATACTACCTGATCAAAAGTATTAAAGACAAAATCCTGAACCAGGGGATTCGACAAATCCAATAACCATTGGTTACGCATGGGTAAAATATCACGGGCACCACTCTTGACAACCCACTCCGGATGTTTCTTTGCCAGATCACTTTCAGGATTAACCATTTCAGGTTCAATCCAGATCCCGAATTTAAGTCCTTTGGCTACGGCATAATCTGCCAGGTAATTGATTCCATGCGGCAATTTCTTTGCATTCACCTGCCAGTCACCTAAACCGGCATTATCACCATTACGCGGGTATTTATTTCCAAACCAGCCATCATCCAGCACAAACATCTCAATGCCAAATTTAGCCGCATTATCCATCATATCCGTAAGCGTTTTTTCATCAAAATTAAAATAGGCACCTTCCCAACTATTCAGTATAATGGGCCGAATTTTATCTCCGTGTTGCAATGCATATTTTCGTGACCAATCGTGGTAATTTCTGGTTATCTGCCCTTTTCCGTTGGAACTGTAAGTCAAAACCATTTCCGGGGTTTGTAATTTTTGTTTTGGGAGCAAATGATAGGTTGAAGCAAATGGATTCATTCCACCCAGGATATTAAGCATTCCTCTTTCATCAAACTCAAAGGACAGAGCGAAATTACCCGACCAGGCCAATGAACCTGCATAGATCTCACCGGAATTCTCCTGTGCCGGTCCATTGAGGGATAATAAGAAAGAAGGACTTTCGGATTGGGTTGTGCGCACTCCTTTTTTTGACTCAATAATCTTAACTCCGGGAGTCAGCTTTTCTTCTTTCAGTTGCATTTCAGCAGCCCAGGTGCCATGAAAATGAGTTAAATAATAAGATTGGGCATGAAGGGGAATATAGCTGGATGCAACATTTTCAACAGAGACATTCTTTTTTCCATCGTTTATCACAGTAACCGACTGGCAAATAATATTTTCTTTTTGATAAGCAACGAAATGAACATCAACAAATACCGGATATATTTTATCTTTTAGTCGAATAACTGTTTCAATCCGGTTTTCATCCAAAGTCTTTTTATCCATGCCAACATATTCCAATTCAGTAGTCAAAACACCATCATGATACGTGAGTCTTAATGCCGGATTCAAGTACAGTTTCCCACCATAAGCAGGAAATATCTGAGGAGATGAATCTTTGTTTGAATCAGGCTGACTTCTGAATCCTTTACTCACAAAAACAGAAGCATCATTGAGTTTATCGCCCCAATATTCAAAAATCACATTCTCATTTTTGGAAGCACTAAAAATCATAATCAGGTCATTGGTCTCAACCTTGATAATTTCTTTACCCTGGCTAAATCCACTTATTGAAATTGCACAAAAGAATAATACACAAAATGTGATCCGTTTCATAGTATTTAAATTAATTGAGAATCCAACCCGAATGTTTCCATGAACTCATTACCGGATTCAATTCCTGAAAAAGTTTTAACCCTGAAATTTTACAAAACTTTCGTCGATGTGTTATAGATATTAGAAAGTCGAAATTCTTAATGCAAATATATCCCCATTCATATAGTAGAAAAAGCTCAAAATCGTCAATAAATAGAAGTATTGTCCTGTTTTAATTTGATTATGCTATAAAACTACCATATTTCTATTTTTTGACTCAACTGTTTCAATTCGTTTTCATATATTTGTGAGTTAGTTATTTATTCCAAAAATCACACATATTCAGATGAAAAATACTTGTATATTTTTTATTTTCCTGTTTTCATGCTTCTTTACCCTCCCGGTTCATGCCAGTTTTCCGAATTATTTTTTTTCAAAAATAAATAGTGAAAATGGGTTATCTCAAAATACTGTAAAGACTGTTTTTCAGGATAGTTGGGGCTTCGTCTGGTTTGGGTCCAGGAACAGGCTGAATCGTTTTGATGGCAAATCAATCAAGGTATTTGATTGTATTGATCCGAAAACAAAACGAAGTAATAATAATATTTCATCAATCTTCGAAGATTCTGAAAACAAACTATGGGTCGGAACTGATAAGGGAATTTTCATCTTTAATCCCATCGATGAAACATTTAGCTTTTTTGCATTAAAAACTTCCAATGGCATCCAAATAAATGATTGGGTATCGGATATAAAATCAGATTTAGACAACAACATATGGATAGTAATTCCGAATCAGGGGTTGTTCCAGTATAAGTCAACTGAAAAAAAACTATATCATTACGCTATCGGGGAAAACAAGCTACCAAATCAGGGGAATCCTGAATGTATGTGTTTTGCACGGAATGGCAAATTATGGGTTGGAACAAATGGTGCCGGAGTGTATTTATACAATAAAACTTCAAACAATTTTACCCAATATCTGGGTAATACGAATGGAAATACATTATCCGGCAAAAACATTTACACCATGTGCGATTATGGGGATGAGCTGGTGGTAGGTATCCACGAAGGCAAATTATTGAAACTTGATAAACGGAAAAACAGCTTGACAGATGTCAATGCACCGGAAGTACATTATAAAATCATACGGGATGTGGTATGCCTGAATGACAAACAATTATGGGTAGGAACCCAGTCAGGGCTTTATATCATTGATGAACAAAAGGAATCAGTGATTCATGTTCACGAAGAATTGGCTAATCCGCATTCCTTGTCTGACAATGTCATTGAAAAAATATATCAGGATAAAGAAGGTGGAATCTGGATTGGCACTTATTTTGGCGGAGTGAATTACTTGCCAAACCAGGGTATGAATTTCGATAAATACATCCCGACTCTCGAAAAGGGTACTATTAGTAGTAAAAGAGTGAGTGAACTCAGGGAAGATGCTTCTGAAAACATTTGGGTGGGCACCGAAGATGCCGGTTTAAATATTCTAAATCCCAGGACAAAAAAGTTTATTCAAATTGGTAAAGATTTTGGCCAGCCTGTCTATAACAATAAAATCCTGTCTATTTTTTTAAAAGATAACAATGCGTGGATTGGATTCTTTAAAAACGGATTGGATATTATACACTTACCCGGCTTTAATAACACGCATTTTTCAGGAACTGATATGGGTTTAAATGAAGCCAGCATCGATGCCATCTGTGAAGACCGCCTCGGAAGAATGTGGATTGGTAACGGATGGGGTGTATTTATGTCGGAAGGTAAAAATATGAAATTTAAAGAAATCCATGATTTCGGGTATAGTTACATATATGATTTGATGGAAGATTCAGAAGGCAACATTTGGGCTGCTACCATGGGGAACGGCGTTTTTAAACACAATCCTCTCAATCATACCACCATTCATTATTTAAATAATATAGAAGATAAGGCAAGCCTTAGTTCAAATTCCGTAAGTAGTGTTACAGAAACCTCATCCGGCGAAATATGGTTTTCTACCGACAGAGGGGGCATTTGCAGGTATAATAAAAACACGAATAATTTCACATCATTTTCTATCGCGAATGGACTTCCTGATGATGTAGCTTACAAAATACTGGAAGACAAAAACAGGAATCTTTGGTTTGGGACCAACAAAGGATTGGTACGCTTTAATCCTTTTACAAACAATATACGCGTCTTCACACAAAATGATGGGTTGTTGGGAAATCAATTCAATTATAAATCGGCTCTTTCTACAAAATCGGGTAAGTTCTATTTCGGGGGATTCGACGGATTAATTGCTTTCGATCCTTATCAAATAAAGGAAAATACCTACATGCCTTCTGTTTATATTACTAAGATGACAATTTTCGATAAAGAACCTGTTATTGGTGCTGAAAAATCACCTTTAGTGAAAAGTATTATCCACTCGTCTAAAGTCATCCTGCGATATGATCAGTCCAATATCAGCTTTGAATTTGCTGCACTCAGTTTTACAGCTCCTTATTCAAATAAATACTCATACAAAATGGAGGGTATTGACAAAGAATGGAATAATACTTCAAACAATCACAGTGTATCCTATGCAAAACTCCCGCCCGGTAAATACACTTTCAGAGTTAAAGGCACCAACAATGACGGACTTTGGAATGATAATGGAGCTTCCGTTGTAATTGACATTTTACCACCCTGGTGGTTCTCAAATCTCGCTTATTTCTGTTATTTGATAATGATCATATCTATTGGCTATTTTACTTTTAAAAGGTTAAAGTTAAGGCACGAAAATCGTAATCTTGAAAAACAACAACTCTTTGAAACAGAAAAAGAAAAGGAACTTTACAGTGCAAAAGTGGAGTTCTTTACGGATATAGCTCATGAAATCAGAACTCCGTTAACCCTGATTAATGGCCCGCTTGAATCCTTGAAAGAAATGAATATTGAGGATGTGGAAATCAGGAAGAATCTTCATATTATGGAAGATAATACCAAGCATCTGTTATCCTTAATAAACCAGTTACTTGATTTTCGAAAAATAGACAGCAATAAGTTCCTGCTGAACTATACGGTTCTCGACATAAATGAATTCCTTCAGGAAACAAAGGCAAGGTTTGAAGTTTTAGCAACTACTAAAAACAAAATTATTACCCTGACACTTCCCGTTAAAACGGTTAATGCTCCAGTTGACAAAGAAGGATTAACAAAAATAGTAAACAATTTATTAGTCAACGCTATAAAATACTCTGATGATATTATAAAAATAGATTTATCCATTGAAAACAAATTCTTTATCATTCAGATAAGCAATGATGGAAGTCTGATTCCACAGGAAGAAAGTGAGAAAATATTTGATCCTTTTTACCAATTGAGTAATAACCGGAATGTTTCCTCCAGTTCGGGCATAGGATTATCCCTGGCCCGCTCGTTGACTGAATTGCATAACGGAACATTACAACTTGACAAAGATTCAACTATAAATTCATTTATACTCAGGTTACCTTTAACCCTGGATAAATCAGTGTCCGTTTATGATGAAAATGATAGTGATGAAAATTATATCATCGAAGAAATCGAATTGATAAATGATAAGAATAATTTACCGGTCATACTGGTTGTAGAGGATAATGTGGAAATGCTCACCTTTATTTCGGATAAGTTAATCGGAAAATTTGTTGTAGAGAAAGCATTGAATGGACTGGAAGCACTTAAAATCCTGGAAGCAAAAAATATCGATATCATACTTAGCGATGTCATGATGCCAATCATGGATGGCTATAAATTTTGTAAAAATGTAAAAAACAATATTGAATTCAGTCATATTCCGGTCGTACTGCTGACTGCCAAGAATGATATGGATAGCAAGATACAGGGGTTAAAAGTTGGGGCTGATGCCTACATTGAAAAACCTTTTTCTTTCAACCACTTGCTGACTCAACTTTCGACCCTGCTAAACAACCGGAAGCGTGAACGTGAAGCATTTATGCAAAAACCTTTTCTACCCATACAGCAAATTGGGATGTGTAAAGCTGACGAGGAATTTATGGAGAAAATGATAGATATAATAAACGAAAATATTACGGACGGGAACTTCAATGTAGAAAAGTTATCAGGCATTGCTTATATGAGCCGATCGAGCCTGCATCGTAAAATAAAGGCACTTTCCGGTCTAGCTCCAACTGATTTCATTCGACTGATACGACTTAAGAAAGCAGCTTTGTTGATCCAGGAAGGCAGATACCGGATCGGGGAAATATGTTATCTGGTTGGGATAAATTCTTCTTCCTATTTCATTAAACTTTTCCAGAAGCAGTTTGGTATGACCCCCAAGGAGTTTGAAAAACACGAACATGGATAACCAATCCTAAGAAGATTAACCTTTCTTCTGCGCCCGGTATTCGGTGGGTGACATGCCCATGGTTTGCTTGAATATCCTTGTGAAGTAGAATGCATCTTCATACCCTATCTTAGGGCAAATCTGAATGATTTTCATATCGGTAAAATCTAAGAAATGGCATGCCTTCTGAATCCTTAAATGTGTCAGATAACGAAGCGGAGAATAATCGGTTTTTTTGTGAAACAAAAGCGACAGGTGCGAGGCTGATAATTTGGCTTCTTTTGCCATATCTGCCAGTGTGAGTTTTTTCTCTATGTTCTCATGCATAAAGTGTATGACTTCGTCAATTACATCCAGTTGTTTTTTAGTTGATTCCACACTTTCACGGTATTCCCCCAAAAACTTCATGGAGCCCAGGAAATGAAACAGGCTGGTAATTGAATAGTAGATATTATTAGTACTAAAACCTTTGCTTAGGGTAGTATAAATTTCTTCAAACAGCTGAAGCCGTTCTTCAATCCGGGAGTTGACATTTGGTGATATGTTAGTCGGATGATCGAATCCATCTGCAAAAAATGCTGCTTTTTCACCATCAAAATGCATCCAGTAGATGGTCCATGGCTTTGATTTGTTACTCCCGTATTTATGTTCCTTGCCTTTAGGTAAAATAAAAAACTGGTGTTCGTTTACCTGTTCCCGTTTTCCATTCAATTCAAACCAACCTTCCCCATCAATGCAATAGATCAGGATAAACTGAAGCACTTCTTCTTTTTTTCGTTCCCTGAAATGCAGGTATGCCTGTGGATAATAACCAATGTGGGTTATATGCAAATCCTTACCAAAAAAATCGGTACGTAAATTATTAATTATCGATGAAGGGATTATTATCGCACGTTCACCTTTAAAACCTTCTTTTTTTGCCATGAATTAGATCTCTTAATAATCAGAAACACCCCATTTGACGGTTGGTTTTCCTGACATAGTATAATGTAAACTGCCGCCGTTCATTATTGTTTTGTAATCTATAAAACATCGGTCAAAATTTTTATCATTTAGTTTTGCTTTTCTGATAAACTTATGTTTTTTAGACTGATTATCTGATTTTATTATAAATGATTTGCCATTATCCAGATGAAAAGTCACCTTTTTAAATACCGGGCTTGTCAATTCAAAACGGGTATCACCGGGGCAAACCTGATACAAACCTGTTGAAGCCAATACATACCAGGCAGACATTTGACCGACATCTTCATTCCCCACTAAACCTTCAACACTGTTTTTATATGCGTTTTCACATACAAACCGTGACCATTTTTGGGTCAACCAGGGATAGCCTATCCGGTTGAATAAAAAAGGCACATGATGAACCTGCTCGTTGGCATGGTTATAATAAGAATTCCATCGCAAATTTAACGGGGTTTTTTCAAATAAACAAATTAAATCGTCTTTTACTTTTTCTGTTCCTCCCATGAGTTCCACCATCCCCTTTATATCGTGGGGTACAAACCATCCTTGTTGATACGGATTGGACTCTATGCATCCATACCAATCTTTCAACCTACCTTCTTCCGGCCAGGGTTCCCAGGTACCATCCGTCTTCCTTGCCCGGAACCATTTATGGGATTTATCAAATATATTTTTGTAATTCAGGCTCTTATTGAAATAATATGCTGCATGGTCTGTATGTCCCAATGCTGCCGAAAGCCGCGACAGGCACCAATCATCGTAAGAATATTCCAACGTGTTCGAAATACTGTAAGGAGCCCCCCAGAATCCATTCTTATCATCTTCCTTTGTCATTGCTGAATTGTTCACTGCAAAACGATACGCTTTAGCCACATCGTACTTGCGAATCCCTTTTTCATAAGCATCTGCAAGTACTGAAACGGCAGGATTACCAATCATGCATCCTGAATAAGCATTCAACAATTCCCACCGTTCGAAATAATTCTTTCCACTTTCTTCAGCCAGGGTTATCAATGAATTCAATTCATCATTTACCAGTGTTGGATTCAGAATGGTTTGTAAGGGCATTTGGCTCCTAAAAACATCCCAGCCACTGAAAATGGTCCTTTTCTGGAAACCCACCGCCTGATAAATTTTATTGCCACCACCGGTATACCTACCATCTGCATCACTTACAATCCTGGGGTCAATCATTGTGTGGTACAATGCGGTATAGAAAATTACCTTTTGTTCATTTGTTCCTTCCACTACAATTTTATTCAGGGCTTTATTCCATGTTTTACGGGCATCGGCACGAACCTCATCGAAGCTTTTACCTTTTAGTTCACAGTTATAATTGTTTTCAGCACCTGCCATGTCTACAAAAGATAGTCCTGCACTCACCTCAATTACCTCATTTTGCTTTGTGGCAAATTCAGTAAAAAAACCAACATGCTTGCCTTCTTTTTCTCCAAAATTTAAAAATACGGGTGAATGTTCAACGAGGCTCAGGTACTTTTCTGAGAGTGCATTGTCGCCATTCCTGTCAAAAGCAGTTGAGATGTCGGCACTCCAGCATCCATAGTTGCGGAGTGGCTTGCTGAACCGGGCATAGAAATACACCGTATAGTCCGCATTTCCTGCCCCGTGTCCCCATCCGCCTCCTTCGGGAGTACATCGCATCCACCCGCGGATTATAAACGAATCAACAACCTGTACGTACTGGCTGGTCGAAGTTCCTCCGATCCTTCTGGCCAGATCGATCTGAATACGTGACTGTTTGTTCTCCGGAAAAGTAAAGCGCAGCATTCCGCAATGGGAAGTCGCTGTTGCTTCCGTCTTAATACTATATTCGTTCAGGTTGACACTGTAATAACCTGCCGATGCTTTTTCGGACTTCTTATCGTAGAAGGACCGGTAACCCCTTTTTAGGGTATCGTTCTCGTTTCCTGAAATTAAAAATCGTTTCCCTGTAGAAGGCATCACCAGGAAATTACCCAAATCACCATACCAACCCACACCACTCATCTGGGTAAATGCAAATCCTTCAATAGTTTTATGCTCATAACTGTAGCCTGAACCGTTATCCCCGCCTGTGATTGTATTCGGGCTTACCTGCACCATCCCAAAAGGCAGGGTTGCACCCGGAAAGGTCTTGCCCAGACCGTGGTAAGTACCTGCTGTTTTCACACTGGTTGTGGCTCCGATAAATGGATTTACATAATCTGCCGGTTGTTTTGGCCTCGCAATTGAACTGTTGCAGAAGAGTATTGTAAGTGTGAAAATTAAAAGACGATTCATTAGGTATTAAAGTTTTAATTCTTTTTTAAAATTCAGTTCAACGTTGCTGAAATTAATATTGATCATCTGTTATAATATAACTCAGAATTCAGAATCTGATTTATATACATTCATGATAATAAACTGAATATTGCGTATCCCGGTTTTAATACTTTTATTTGAGAAGAAATTATAGTTTGAAAATGCAGTTAGTCCATCCCAAAAAAGAATTTCTATAATGATTACTTTTTCATTTCTATTTTTAATACTGTATCTAAATAATCCGGTTTTTCTGATTTGCTGTTTACATTGATAAAGAAATTTCCATGTTCCTGATTTCCCCACCATGTTTTATTATAGGACAGCTCAGCTCCCGAACTCAACATAAATACATTTTTTACGTTGGCAAAATTTACACCTTTGGCATTGATATCCCCCAGGTTTTGATTCATCCAGTGTGCATACAGGATGTTGCCTTTTTGGGTATAACGCCCCCACTCCGGTTTGGGAATTGCAGATGCACCACAGCCATAAATGCTTTCACCGTTTTTCTCCATCCAGGTACCCACTTTTGATAAGATTTGAATGCTGGCATCGGGAATATTCCCTTTTGGATCAGGGCCAACATTTAATAGAAGATTCCCATTCTTGCTTACGCAATTTACCAGGCAATTTACGATCAACTCAGGCGATTTCCAGTTCTTATCCGATTCATTATACCCCCAGCTGGTATTCATCGTCATACAGGTCTCCCAGGGTATTGAGTTGCCATATTTATCTGTGAGTGGAACATCAGGTATTCCTTGTTCAGGAGTTTCAAAATCTCCCAATTCACTGATCGTTCTCTGTTTTGAGGAACTGCCCTCGTTATTTTCCAATCGATTGTCCAGAATAATCTCAGGTTGGTACTTTCTGATCATTTTTACCAGTTCTTTTGCTTTCCATTTTTCACCACTGTATTCACCAAAAGAGTAATCAAACCACATTATATCAATTTTTCCATAATTCTTCACCAGTTCCTCAACCTGGCCATGCATGTATTTCAGGTAATTATCCCAATTGAAGGTTCTTTTTCCATAGTCCTTATCGTCACGCTGGGGATGATTCCCCACATTTGGATAATCCTTATGATTCCAATCAATGATGGAATAATACAAGCCAACTTTTAGTCCTTCTGCCCTGAATGCATCCAGAAACTCCCTGACTAAATCCCTACCACCAAATTGGTTGCTTAATTTATAATCTGTCAATTTGCTATCAAACATACAAAAACCATCATGATGTTTGGCAGTAAGTACCGCATATTTCATTCCGGCTGCCTTTGCTGTCTTTGCCCATTTCCTGGCATCAAAATCAACAGGATTGAATGAATCAATATATTTTTGATATTGTTCCGTCGTTAACCGTTCATTTGATTTTACCCATTCACCTCTGCTTGGAACTGCATAAGCACCAAAATGAATAAACATTCCAAATCGTGCTTCACGCATCCATTGGGTCTGTTTCAGAACGTTTTGATATCTTTCGGTATATTCTTTCGATGGTGTTTCCTGGGCACTTAAACTTTGAAACATCATTAATATTGAAAGTGCTGTCAACCCAATTGATTTTCTCATAACTAACTGATTTAATTGTGTTTTTATTTATATTCCTGGTTAAGTTGTAATAAAATGACTCCCTGAATCCCGATTGAAACTCAGGTTGATTATAAAATATGTCTCTATAACATTTTAGGTGGATAATTGAATTTCTTAAATTATTACCACCATAATTTGTTACTCCGTAGGAGTATACTTTGCATAACCCCCAGATTTATCTGGGGGAAAGAATAATCGAAATATAAAAACTCCGTAGGAGTTTACCATCATTGCATAAGTTAGTTTATATCTCATTTTCAATAAAAAAAATACTTGTGTTTAATTGGGAAACTCTTACAGAGTTTAAACAGTTTGTATTACTTTCCCCCAGATAAATCTGGGGGTTATTCACAGGTAACTCTTACAGAGTTCATTTGGTTTGTTAAATTAATCCATTGTGAAAGTAAACTATTTTTATAACTTAAAAAGTTTACCCACCCTATTTGTTATAGAGACTAAAATAATTGTGTCTGTAAATCCGACAAAACAGATTTTCTGATTGTTATTCTACTAACTGGATTCTTTGATATGATAACTAAGTAATTACTGTTTTTTTACTCACTTATTGACGCTGGTTTAGGTTGAAAATATCCATAGTTAAACACTCCCAAAAGATAAAACTAGTTATCTAATGTTGAGACAAATATACGAATTCATTCCGAAGTAATGATGGTATGGATAAGATTCTGCTTACACAGGCCATATTCAGAATTGATGCATTATTTCATCGTTATCTCAATCCGGTCCCCCTTTTTTAAATTCACAGAGAATAGTTCTTTCGCAGATTCGATCTTCACCGACTTGCCATTCAATTTTATCTGTGCTTTTGAGGCATCAAACGGGAGCTTAACAGAGACATATTGGTCTGCAGTAGCATGGATCATGGCATTGGTCACGACACTGTTTTTCCAGTTCAGGTCTACCGTAGCTCCTCCTTTTACACAAAGCCCTTTAAATGAGCCGGTTTTCCACTGTCCGGGCAAGGAGGGTAAAAACTCGATATACCCTTCGTGGTTTTGAACCAGCATTTCAGCAATACCGGCAGCTCCTGCTTCGTTGCCATCAAAGATGAATATATCGTAAGGCGCCCCTGCTATTCCTTTCGGGGACATGGTCAGCATATTCTCCCGCATAAAATCGGACAACAGCATCGACACACTTTCATACGCTTTTACAGGTTCTTTCAGCCTGGCGTACAGGTTGATCATGTTGGCTCGGCTGAATTCCACATCTTCCCATCCGGGTGCATTCAGTTTGTTGACAATCGTCTTCTTGCCCGCTTCAGCCAGTTCAGGTGTCCGCTGTAACGTGATTTGGGAATATGGATAGATGGACAATAAATGAGAGGTGTGTCGATGGTTCAAATGCGCGCTTTCGACATCTGTAAACCATTCCTGCACTTCCCCGTTTTTCCCGATCATCAGGGGTGGTAATTTTTTAATCGCTTTTTCCAATGATTCCCTGAATGCTGCATCCGTATTCAATATTTTTGCTGATTCAATGCAGGCATGCAATATCTCGTAGACTATGATCCTGTCACAGGTTGGCATCATCGAGAGGGCCAGTTCGTTCCCTTCGTATTTAAACGTATTTTCGGGTGAATTGCTTGGCCCGGTCATCAAATAACCATTGTGAGGGTTTTCAACCATGTAATCCATGAAAAAGACGGCTGTATTTTTGAGAATTGGATAGGCTTTCTCTTTCAGGTAGTTCACATCCCGGGTATATTCATAGTGACTCCAGAGCTGGGTGGCCATCCAGGCTCCTGCTGTTGGAAAAAGTCCCCAGCTCACCCCACCACCCGGAGCTGAATATCCCCACACGTTCGCTACGGTATGGGCAACCCATCCCGGGCTTCCGTAGACCTTTTTCGCAGTCTTCTCTCCCGAAATGCTCAGATCCTGAATATAATTAAAAAGGGGCATGTTGCATTCCGGCAGATTGGTCACATTGGCTGCCCAATAGTTTTGCTCGGTATTGATATCCAGGTGATAATCACAATTCCAACCCATGTTGCAAGCCAGGTTATCGTTCCACAATCCCTGAAGGTTAGCCGGTAATGGAGAATTCTCACGGGATGAGGAAATTAAAAGGTAGCGCCCGTATTGAAAGAAAAGGGCATCGAAAGAAGGGTCTTCCTTGTGTTGCCTTTTAAGCGCCCAGCGAACATCAGTAGGTAAAAGGTCGGCTTCGTTTTGGCCTAAAAAGAGTTCTACCCGGTTAAATAAAGCCTTATAATCTTTGATATGCGCATTTTTTAAATCTGTGTATGGTTTTGCAGTTGCATGTTGGACATCTTGTCTGCAAATAGATTCAAAATCCGGACTTTTGTAACCGGTACGAATGTCCATGGTGATCACGGCTTCGTCAGCTTGGTCTATTATAAGGGAATTGGTAGTGTTTTGAAGGGTGCCTCCTTTCAGGGAAACATGTATATTCCCGGTAAAATCCACACCGCCTGCCCCACCATTTGGAAAAAGTGCTTTCCCTGAAAAAGTAAGTTGATGGTGGGTTGTACTGACAACAGCTTTTCGAAGTAAATCCAGCCCCAGGTTAAAACTGACTGATCCCTTCGCAGTCGACGAAAGCCTGATCACCAGTACCTGATCGGGATTAGAACAAAAATATTCCCGTTTGTAGGTGGTCTTGCCAATTTTAAAGGTCACTGAGGAAACTGCATTCCGCAAATCGAGTTCCCGTTTATAATCCACAATTTTAGTTGTATCGTAGTCAAATTTTAGTTTCAGGTCCCCGACAGGCAGATGGGTGCCAAAGGAATGCGGTTTCCCGGTCAGAAATTGTGTCGCCAGTTGATTCCCTTCCAGGAATTTTCCTTCAAAAAACAGCTTCCGCATTTCAGCCAGTTTCTCTTTCCCGCAGGATTCTTCCTGATCTGCGTCCGGCTGCCCCGACCACATCGTAATCTCATTCATGGCAATTCGCTCTGTACCGATACCTCCATAAATCATAGCTCCGAGCCGTCCGTTTCCAACCGGAAGGGCTTTCATCCATTCATTGGCTGGTTGCAGGTACCATAGTTTTAATGGGCTGGCTTCGGCTCTTACGATTGGCATTATTCCCAGTAAACTAATAATCAGGTAAAATATTTTTTTACTTTGTTTTTTCATTTGATATTTTATTATGAAGGTTAATCCTAAAAATGACAGTTTACCAAACTGCAAATTGCATTCTATTTTAATTTTATAATTCGGGGGATAGTCATGTTGGTTTTGAAGATTCTAAAATGACTATCCTGACTGATATGGTTTATCACTAAAAATATCCGGGTTTAAAAATCAAAAGCCATCTTCTTTAAAATAATGGAAAATGGACTTATAAAACCGAACCTTGTCTTGTTTAAGGCAAAACATCTTACTATCCAATATTTCAAACATAAAACGAGAAATGAGGTATAAGCCACGGTATTGTCATGATGTTGACATGATGTTGCCGGTATTCGCTTTAAGGTCCAGAAACCTTATGCATTAGTTACGTATATATTACGCTCCTTTAAAGGAACGGGATATATACGAGACATATACGTATCTACCACGTATCTACCACGAAATATGTGCAACATCACGTCAACATCATGGCAACATCTTTATAAACTGATAATTGATTACCGGAAAATAGAATTACCATGGCAATTCAAGATTTACAGTCCATACAAAGGAATCTGCAACCTGAATCTCAGAATCAGAGTGAATCGTTGGATTTGAATGTTAAGTGATTTATTTTACTGGCAATGACGCTGATTATCAAATTTAGTACATCAAAATTTGATCCGTATATTGTTGGATATTTTCCGGGAAAGTAAGGGCATATTTCTGTATGAAGCTATTACAAAATAAATGCGATGCAGGTTTTCAGCTCCGGCATCGCATTTATTTAAGACTCTTATTTCATATACCAGGCATTTATATCCATAAGCCGCGCTTTCATAGCTTCCGGGTTAGGATATTTGGCAGCAACTTTCTCAGCCATAAACTCGGGATGATTGCTCCTGCGACGTGATACGCGCAACAAATCAAAGAAACGGTTCCCTTCGAAGGGTGTTTCGGCAGCCATTTCATCCAAAATGCGCAACTCAACCCAACTGATAGAATCCTGACGTCCGGCAGCCATATCGCCGGCATCCAACGAGGGAGTATTTATTATTTTTCCGTTGATATCCGTGGTTGTAATATACCGGGTATAGTCAGGAATCACGAATAGCTTTTTATCGGTAGAGATTCCAAGACCACGGCCACGTGCAGCAGTGGGAACATTTTGATCAAAAACCGTGTTTTGGAAATTGATATAAGGCTCATTATTTGAAATTTCGGTAGGGTTGACCATCAATGGATTTTTGATATTGCCATTGGTCAATCCATACTTTAATACTGCAAAAGCCAGGGAAGGTTTGCCAATGCGGTTCACAGCCTCTGCATAACGCAAATAAAGATGCGGGGTACGAAATACCGGAATCTGAGTTGAATATGCCAACGCACCTGTTAACAGTTTGTTATTGGGATCTGAACCGGAAGTAGACACATTCGCTCTGTTAAAGAATTTATAAATCAACCCGGTCGTAATATTTAAACCCGTATTTGCATAAAAATAAGCATCTCCGTATTGAATGTTCTTTTTACTAACAGAGATATTCCCGCGTAAATCACCTTCCGTGGAAGCAGTTATGACACTCCCAATCTTATCTGCCTGGAAGTAGGGTGAAACAGCCATCGAGCTGACATACCCACTTGCAGGTAACAGGCTTGCCTTATCATTAAAAGTCAGATGAACCATATTGCTATGAAGTTCACGGGCATCGGTATTGAATTGAATAGTTGAAATAGCTTCATTCAAATAACTATCCCTGTGATTTGAATTTGCATCTTCATAGGTCGTAGTTGTCCATTTGCTTATATAATCCGAATTAATGACAGACGAATGTTTCGTGATGTAATTATAATACATCTGAGCCGACAGTTCATATTTATTCTGATATAAATAGATATCCCCCAACATGATTTCAACTGGAACAAAATTATTAGGTGATACTCCCGCCCCCGGTTGCGGAATTTCGGTATACGGGGCAAGGTCGGTGACTAACCGGTCAGCCAATTCATCCATGTTCAGGGTCGGGTAATTAGCCAACGATGATTCAAGGTTCAGGATTGGATTCTCAAAGTAAGTTACTTTTCCATAGATCTGAGCCAGCTGCATGTATGTCCATGCACGAATGGATTTAATCACTGCATAAGCAGGCAACATCACTTTTTCATTCCGGATAACGGTTGAAGTATCAATTTTCTGAATCGCATAATTACAGTTATTAATTACATTGTAGTAATCGTGCTGGTCGGCATAGCTATTCGTTGGTGTCATTTGAAATTCATTAATCTCTTTCAACGAAACGGATGCGTTATCGGATACAGTCATCAGGTCGCCCCTCAATTCACCAAAAAGAATATATTTGTCACCTATTTTTTGAACCTCTGACAGTATTCCTGAAATGGCATAGAACAAATCATTCGGATTTTTTAATTGATTATCTTCTTCAAAGGCTATCCGGCTCGATTTGGTATCCAGCATATCCTGACAGGATCCCATTGTAACCAGTACCGTAGTTATTAAAAGGGAAGAAAATAGTATTTTAATATTAAGTTTCATAACGTATTACGTTTAAGTATTACAAATTTATATTCACCCCTAAATTAAACGAAAGGGTTTGAGGAGTTAATCCTGCATCAATTCCCTGATAGAGTACTGCATTTCCAAACGAAAACTCAGGATCGGGACCAAGGTATTTGGTAAAAGTGTAAATATTATTTACGGATCCCCATACAGATATTCCCTGGAGATAAGCCAATTGCAGAGGAATTTTATACGATACACTTAATGTTTTAAATCTCAGGTAGGAACCATCTTCAATCCACCGGTCGGAAAAGCGCGAATTACCCATTGGATCGCCATAGGTAGCACGGGGTATGTCGGTTACCTGACCATTGGCTACCCATCGGTTTTGCATGGCCGTCGACTGGTTATAGATACTTTTCCCGGATTCCAGGTTTGCACGGAGTGCATTATAAACATCGTTGCCGTATGAGTAAGTGAATAATGCCTGCATGGACAAATTTTTATACGTCAGGCTAAGATTAAAATTACCATAAAAATCAGGATTGGGATCACCAATAATTTGCCTGTCATTTTCATCAATCACATTATCAACCAGAACTTCCTTAAAATTCATATCACCTGCCTGAAAAGGGATAAGCTTACCGGTGTTGTCACGTCTTGATAAATTGGCTGCCTGAGCGCTTTCGGTGGTAAGAAGTACCCCGTTTGTTTTATACCCATAAAAAACACCCGCTGATTGACCTACCTGTGTCAAAACCTGGGCACCATACACATCGGTAACAAATGAACCATCGTTCAATGAGGTTATCTCATTTTTATAATGGCCTATGGAAGCACCGATATCCAGTTTCCAATTCCGCATGTTCAGAAGACGAACATTTGTTGAGATATCAAAACCTTTGTTTTGAAGGTCACCACCATTATTCCAGAAATTATATAGTCCTGTAGTTTCATTTAACGGTTTACTGATCAACAAATCTGATGTCTTAGAACTGTATAATTCAGCTTTAATATTCCAACGGTTATTGAACATGCTTAGGTCCAATCCGACTTTAGACATTCCGGTAGTTTCCCATTTCAGGTTCTCATTACCAATATTAGTCAACACAAGCCCCATTGCATTATCCCTGAACTTGACAGATGAAAAATACGAACGGGAAGCATAGCCCGGCAAGTTATCATTTCCGGATAAGCCATAACCCGCACTGAGTTTAAGATAATCCACAAAAACCAATTCTTTCATGAACTTTTCTGAAGAGATCAACCAGGCACCGGTTACAGAAGGGAATGTGCCCCAGGGAACTCCACCAATAGATACTGCCCCATCCGCTTTTTTCCCGAAACGGGAAGAAGCATCCATAGCCATGGAAACATTCAACAGATACCGGTTTTTAAAGGCATAGTCAGCATTTGAATACCAGGACATGGAATTCCAGTTATCATCAATACCCGATGAATAGCGAAGGGCCGATGTAGTGTTCGTCAATTGGGTCATATTGTCAGATCCCGTATTGTACCCATTCGCATAATGTGAAATATAATTATCGGTATAAAAACGATAACCGGCATTTACTTTCAGGAAATGTTGTTCATTACGCAGTGCGTTCCAATTGACATACCCATCTAAGACGATGGAAGTATGGGCATCCATCCTGTCCTGTACCTTATTTCTCGAAACAGCATAGATCTCACCTAAATCATTGAATAAAGGATGTTCTGAAATTCCACCATCGGGTACAAATGAACCCTCGCTTAATTTATTCCATCCATACGAAAAGAGAAAACCGACCATCAGCTTATCTTTTCCAAAAGTATATTCAGGGTGAACTTTGGCATTGAGCCCGTATTGTTTCGACTGCCCAATTCCGATATCAGTCAATGAAAGTGGATTACCCACCCTTAATTCATCAATATCACTCAAGCGGGTGCTTAATTTACCATTGTTATTGTATTGATATGGATTATAAAGAGGCGATTTAATCAATGATAAAAAATATGGTGCTGAGACACTATCAATCCCATCATTCCGTATGCTGTTTGATGATTGCGTAAAAGCCACATCTAAACCCAGTTTCAACCTGTCGGTCATTTTGATATCCGAATTGAACCGGATATTAAAGCGGTTAAAATCGGTATTCTTAATATTCCCGTTGCTTTTATTGTATCCTATTGAAAAGGCCATTAATGCCACGTCTGTACCACCTTTTACACTAATTCCGTAATTCTGGGAAAATGCTCCCTTATTAATCAGGCTTAACCAATCGGTATTATTGTGATTCGCATTGTAATAAGACTTTAAAGGATTGTCATCCAAAAACTTCAATTTATCTACTGCCGTTGAATTATCATACATGCCACCGATGATATCGGAAGCATACAACCGATAATCGGCAGCTTTCATCACTGAAACAGATTTGAACGGAGTACGGTATCCCGTTGAAGCAAAAGCAGATATATCCGTAGCCTGTGAATGGGCTCTTTTTGTATCGATAAGAATCACTCCATTACCCCCTTTTGATCCATACATGGAGGTTCCACTCTTAAGTACGGTAATTTTCTCTACATCATTCGGATCGATCAGTGATAACGGATCGTTATAAAATCCGGAATGTATGGAACTGTTATCCTGAGGCATTTGCCACACGACACCATCTACCACATACAGCGGTTGTGCTGATGCATTTAAAGAGTTTAAACCTCTCACAAAGATGGCAGCACCGCTTCCCGGAGTTCCCGAATGGGTGGTACCATACACCTGTCCCTGTAAAAGGGAGGTAATATCCTCGTTGATGGTTGTGCTGTTTTTAGAAAAGTCGGTGATCGCAGCCGAACCCTTGGCAAGAAAGTTATTCTCGTCATAAAAGGATAATTTCTTTGTTTGCTGTAACATTTTAATAGTAATATTATCACGTCCCTTCAAAGCCACCACCTGATTCTGATACCCCGGGGCATCTACTTCAAACGTTACATTTGATTCGGGCACTTTGATCTCAAAAGTACCCTCAGCATTTGTCATGGCTGTGATTTGTGTGTTCACAACGCTTATCCTCACCCCGGCAAATCCTTTACCTGATGTCAAATCCACTACTTTACCCTTAATAGTAATATTTGAACCTGAAACAGATTGAATTGGTTTTTGAGTCAATGGACCTTTTCCGGTCGATTGAGCAGTGATACCTGCTGCCAAAAACAATGCAATAACAAGAACAGTGTATTTTCTAAAAATCAGAGTATAGACGCTGATTTTCTTATCTAAATGTGTTTTTTCCATTTTTATACTATCTCTATTTAATTACTTACCGCTTCAAAGATTACTCTATCGATTCGGAATTTACGGGTAAAAATATTATTGTTAAGCTCTGATGTTGATACATTGGTCTTTACCATTAGCTTTGTAGTTACAACATGTTCATTAAAACTGTGCAACCCTGCCTTATAAGCAACCCACCAAAGAAGATCGTAATAATTGGATACCGGAAATTCATAGCCGCTAAACACTTTCATTTTGACCTTTTGTGTACCGCTGGTCACAAATGTACTCAGCTTGACTGTTTCGTTGGTAGTAGCTCCCGTAACCGTTAAGTAGGTCAAATCGAACAATAGCTTGGTACTGTCCCTGGGGGTCCCATCAATACTCCCAGGTATGAATTCAACATAAATATCATACTTCCCGGATAGTACATTTGGAATATCGAATGTGACAGCAGGCTGTGCAGATGTAGTATTGGGAACAACCTCGATATACCTGAAATCACTAACCGGTATGATAGAACCGCTTGTTACGGTACGGGTAAATATTCCGGTATTGGGACCGGCAACACGACCTTCGGCAGCTTCACATTCAAGTATGATATTCTTGTTCCATGTTTCCACATTATTATACTTTAAATCGTCAGTCAAATAAACCAACCCATTGGACGCGATTTTCTTTTCAGTACCGGAAAACAGATTTGCCGGATTGTGAATAACACTTCCCGAGGTTGAAACAATAGAGTCAAAGGAAGCCGGATTTTCAATCTTACCCCGGTAGATCAGATCATTCAGGATAGCCAATGAAGTTTGGATATTTCTGACAGAGTCGGCATGAGCCTGATTTGAATTATAGGTTTTAAAATACGGGGAGATTCTGGCATAAGCAGCATCCCAGGCCTTATCGGAAGGAATCAACATAGTATAGATTGAATCTTCCGTATTGATTAAACCCAGATTGTTATTAAACAACCTGTTATAGGAAGTCGTAATGCTATCGTAAACTGTGCGTCCGTTTTTATCAATATCAATTGGTATACTCAACGTAGGATCGAACCGCTTTTCTTCAAAAGACTGAATGAATGCAGACAACTTGGATACATTGGGTGATGATAATACATATTCATATAAATTATTATGGTATACTATCTGATTTTTAATGGTATGTAAAACACCATTCCTGGCAAGGATATCATGTGTAATCAATTCGGAACCTCCAAAAGTGGAACTCCCTGATAAAAAAGTATACACTTTATAATTCTTCATCCGAATTAATTGACCCGGAGCAATTGAAGTTGAATTATTAAACCGTGCAATATGGTTATTAACAATCAACCGGGCCTGAACCTTATCGATGGTAGTTAGATTAATATCTGTCAGGCCTGCATTTACAGGTGCCCAGACAGTATAGGTCTGAGAAGATTTCAGCAAAGAATCATATCCGGCAATTTCGATTAACTTCGAGAACGTTGATAAATCCGGGTTTAGTTTTATCAACTCATATAGATTTTTATCGGGTAAGGATTTGGAACGCGCATAATGGTCATTTTGCTCATCCTGACAGCTATAGAACACCATCAGTCCAACCAATAGAAAAGCTAATGCTATAAATTTATTTTTACTCATAATACTATAATATGTTTGATTTATTAATCCCTGGTTTCTTTATCAATGTAACTTACAGGAACATATTCAATATAATCCAAATGGAACTCACCATCTTCCCTTTCAACATTCTTGGCACGGAAATAATGATAATCATAATCCTGAAAGGTAAAGGTACCTACAATGACGCGTAAGTCATTCTTTGCCTGCCGGAGTGTTGTGCTGTATCCGGAGTTATAAATGGCATTACCGCTCTTCATATAGCCCCTGTTTCGCATCATTTTATCATTCTCCAGGCCATTGTCATTTGTTTCAGTATCCGATATCCAACCAACAGTCGGGTCACTGCCATTAATACTCAGGTTTACCGGAATGCCTACAATCTGATTATCGATAAAAAGTTGGGCAATACCACGCCACGGTACAGCATTGTATCCAAAACGGATTTCATAGGTTCCTGGTGGAACCGGAGGCAAGCGTAAGGTGAAGTCATACCATCCACGGATACTTATTTCGTCTGCCTGATGATCGTCCCAGCTGTTACTTCCCCACAATATGATTTTACATGCCGGATTAATCTTTAAATAATCCCCGCAAAAGTCTGGAGCAATAGTCCTGATATCATCCAGGTTCCATCGCAGATTATTGTTGGTCAATTGCGGAGGAATAGCATACGCATCTATTCGCATTCGTTTATTCAACACATCATTCTCCATTACAGTTGGATCATACACCAATACCTTTGTCAATGTATGAACATATCCATTCATCCCATCCAGATTACTTTTGGATTCGTTCACTCCTACAAATGATTCGTTCCTTTGGGTATTGATTTTATTTCCTGCCTTGATTTCAATCAAACGCTTGCTTAGCATGGTCTCATAATACTCATGGCGTTGATCCATGGCATACAATGACGTGTTTGGCCCTGAATAAATAAAGGCATTTGTTGACATCTGACGGTTCAGCATGTGATAGGAAATGAATTTATTGAGAGGATTATTCCTGCTCTTATAATCACTCAGGTCCTGGGAACCGTAATATTGTTTACAATATTCTATCAGGTCAGCCAGATTATTAATGTTCTGGGCTTTAAACACATCATCTGTTTCGGCAAAAATAGTATACCCCAGTTTTTTTGTGTGAATAACTGCCACACTATATCCTACAACATTTGTCCTGTCAACACCCGGACTAGGATCTTTGTAGGAGTAATCGTAGATCTCTTTCACTGAATCAGCCAGGTTAGTCAGTTCAAAGGCCTCGGAAAACAACTTAAAATCAGGTTGTTTTTTAATAATGGATTGCAGGTTATCCTCGGAAGGTTCGACAACCTGACCGACAATATGAACCACTCCGTTTTGAACTTTATTGTCTTTGACTATAATGGGTGCGTTTTTATTCACCAGGATTACCTGGGTACCCAGATTTGAAGTAGAATAAGAGATTACCAGGAAACGGTCGCTCATATTCGGTGTAGGCAGAGCACCTGCTGCAAAATCAATGGTCAGGTACTCCCTGGTTTCATTTCTGACAATGTGATTATTTACAATGGCTTGTTTGTCTGCTTTGGTCAGATCCTCATACTTGATATTCTTTTTAGCAAAATACGCATTAAAAGCCGAATCAGTTGGTGCGAAACAGGTAAAATGACCATACACAGACAACATGTTGTAATTATTCGACTCATTGATGATCCGGTAAAATATCGATAGTTTATCGTTTTTCTTGCAAAATGTCGACACCGTTTCACCTGTAAAAGTGTAAAAAGAGTTCGTATTGATGACATCAGAATTACAGGATGTCATCAAAGCAAAGGCAGCAAGCAAAATGAAAAAATAATTCTTCACCGGATTGCTTCTTTTCTTCATATATATGTTTTTAATTTTCATGGCATTCACTGATTTAATTGATATCGGAAGTAGTTTTATAAAAAGGATTCTGAATCAATGAGGGATTTAATTTCAACTCATTGGCATTAATAGGCATGTATAATGCATTTATATCACTTAACCGGCTTTGTGTGGTAGCCTGGTCGAGCACAGAGTATTTTTTCATCAGATAGGTACTGACAACATTTGTCGGGGTACCTTCCCTGTTAATCCTTCTCAGCAAATCATAATAACGCTTTCCTTCAAAAAGAAATTCCCGTTGCCGTTCGTCAAAGACCAGGTTCCTCATCAACAGTTGGGTATTATAAGACGGGAATTGTAAAGAACCGGCCCCTAAATCAGGATTTGCCCGGTCAAAGGTCTTCGAAACTAAATTAAACGCTTCTTCGAGTTTCGCCTGATCACCCAATTCAACCAAAGCCTCTGCCTTCATGAGATAAATATCCGAAAGCCTGTAAAAAATCCAATTCTGATTCGATACTAGTTTTTGATAGTCAGTTGCTGACACGGTACCAGTTGTATTTTCATTCCTGACAGCAATGTATTTCATGATTGGGAAAAAAGCTCCGACTGAAACAGGAACAAATGCATCTTTCCCCCTTAAATCACTTTTTCCAAACAAAGTTGTTTTATTGATAAAATCGTAAGCAGAAAGTTGATATATATTATACCCGGAACGACCACCGAAGAAGGTACTATACATTTCATTAACTACATAATTGCTGATATTTCTACTGTCAAATTGCAGTTCAAAAATGCTTTCTTTCGAATTACCATCAACAAACACTTTTTTATTATAGACTGCAGATGTCTCCAAAGCAAGGCCGGTTGTCTGATCATCCAGGATCTTATTGCAATACAAAATACAATTGTTATAATCGTTTTTCCAAAGATACATATCAGCGAGAAGTGCCCGGATTGATTTTTGAGTGATTCGCCCTTTGTCGTATTTTATGTTTGCATAGCCTGAAATCGAACTATTCTCACAATCTTTTAAATCCTGTATCAGGTAATCAATAATTACATCAGGTGATGATTGAGGAGTTTCAAAGGATTGGGCATCACCTGTCGTTGGTTTTATAACAAAAGGAATATTCCGGAAAGAACGCACTAAGGTAAAATAGCATAATGCACGGATTCCCTTCACCTCTGCCAGATAAGCCTGAAGCTGTCCTTCCGTGAAATTAGGATCTATACTCCTGACTCCCGGTGCATAATAAATTACATTATTGCAATAATTTATCACTTTATAAAAATCATTCCAGGAAGTATAATTATTCGAGGCATTCAATGCTAAATTCATGATATAGGTTAAATCACCCGATGTATTCATTCCTTTAATAACATTATCGGAACGAACTTCCCCCCAGACAATTAAACGTTCCATAAAGGATGGTTCATTCATTTGACGATAACAGGCACCAACCATGCTCTGCACATCATTTTCATCTTTCCAATAATCTTCGTGTACAGTTTCGGATTGTGGTCGCAGGTCAAACCAGTTTCCACAGGATGGCAAAACAAACGCAAGAATAATCAGGATAATTATTGGACGTATATATATTATTTTCTTCATACTATTAGTTTGTTTATTATAGACCGGCAGTGATTCCAAATGTAAAATACTGTGCCCTCGGTGTTTTATTATTATCCGTACTCACGCCAAGTAGTCCGTAACTTGGATTCATATTTATAGAGACTTCAGGATCAACGCCGGTATACTTTGTAAAAGTAAGTAAATTATTAAGCGTCAGATAAAAATTCAATTGACTTAACTTTAATTCTTTCAATACTTTTTTATTGATCTCATAACCAAAAGTCAGATACTTGAAACGTAAGAAAGAACCATCTTCAACATACCTGTCACTTCCTAAACTATTAAAACCATAATTATACAACGCACGTGGCATCTGGGTAACATCACCATCAATTCTCCAACGCCAGTTAACTGCAACGGATTGATTATTGTTAGAAAGCATATTCTCAGCATTCATTCTGGCTTTATTTAAAATCATATTTCCATACCGGAAATTGAAAAATGCATTGACCGAGAAGTTTTTATATTTTATTGTTGTTCCGAATCCACCATTCAGTTTGGGATTACTGTTTCCTAAGTATACAATATCCAACTTATCAATCGTACCATCATGATTAATATCATCATACATGGCATCACCTCCCCTGAATAAATAACTGGAAGTGGTTCCATAGGCAAAATGCATTGGGAACGTGTTGCCTTTACTGTCGGTTATTACCTGGCCGTCAGAATTGGTAGCTACCGGACTTGTACCTGCCCGTCCGGGTACATACTGGTCGTATTGATAAACGCCTTTGTAACGAAAGCCATAAATAGATCCCAACGCATTTCCTTCCTGAAGACGTGATAAATAAGATCCATTTGAATAATCAAAATTGGAGTTATAGGCATTCAGGAATGTTTGCGACAATGAGACAATATCATTAAAATAATTTGACAAATTCAAATTGACATCAATGGTCCAATTCTTGGATTTGAATAATTTATTGGTTGACACGTTAAATTCCCAACCTGTATTGTCCATCACACCGGCATTAATATAATCCAGTGATGAAAATCCTGATGACCCTGGGATATTCTGGCTTTCAAATAATAAATCCTCGGTGCGTTTTTTATAAAGATCAAAATTTACTGTACATTTATAATCAAAGACACTCAAATCTACACCAACATTATTCGAAGTTGACTTTTCCCATTTCAAATTTGAGAGCATCACTGAAGTTGGTTTTACTGTTGAAATGTCAATATAATTATTTCCATAATTACCCCAATCGCCATCATAGCGGCTGAAATATAAATAATCTTTATTCGGAGTGTTACCAACTACACCATATCCGGCACGAATACCCAATTCGCTCAACCATGTTTTAGTGGGTTTCATGAAACTTTCATCAGAGAGAATCCATTTGGCGGATACAGCCGGGAAATTACCCCAACGGTTGTTTGAGCCAAAACGGGTATCAGCATCCCGACGGATTGATAAATCCAGAATATACCTGTCCAGGTGCGTATAATGTATCCTGCCAAGTAATCCCATCGTACGCCTTTGTCCGGCTCCATTTCTAAACAATTTCTGATTTGCAGTAACTGTAGGATCTGTTATTGCTGTCGAGGATAACCCGTATTCTTCAAATTCCTGATTTCTGGAGTCAACTGTTGAAAGTTGCCAGGAGGCATACAACATTAAATTATTTTTATCACCAAGCTTTGGTATCCAGGTCAAATTCTGATCAGAATAAACCGACATGGATTCAGCATCTTTTAAGTAAGAGTGATTCACTGTTTCATCATCCCAGTTCTTTGATGTTACTTCCCTTGGCAGAAACCTGTTGATTGTTTGGTTATCGAGGTCAAAAGATACATACCCATTGTAACGAAAAGTTGTTACATTCGGATCCAGAATATCATACTGCAACCTGAAAGTCGGGATAATACGAAGGTTTTTTTCATTGTTCGTAGCCAGGTTTGCAAGTGCTACCGGATTAAGCAAATCCCGTTGTGATGCATCCAGTGTTGAAGATTGAGGTATCGTATAAAATAGATTCGTATTGTTCCCATTCTGGTCTTGTTCGTAAATGGATACATTGGGCATTTTACGGTAAGCCATACTCAACAGGTTATCCGTGTTGTATCCATCACCAACATCCGAAGCTAAATTTTTATGATTGTTGGTTTGGGTAATGGCAAAATCAGAGGTAAACTTGATACGGTCAGATACCTGATATTCCAGGTTGGCACGCCCGGTGAGACGTTTCATATCCTGTTTGATAATTGTTCCTGTTTCATCATAATATCCCAACGACATCCGAAAACGCACTTTATCCTGTCCACCTGAAATTGTCAGATTATGATCGTTCGTGAATCCATATTGGCTGATCGCATCTACCCAATTCGTGTTGTTATTGAAATTCTGATATTCCGAATAAGAAGGATCATAATTAAATTCAGGTTTATTGGCATCCTGCTCATTTTGGTATGGATTGAAATAGGCCTGTTTCATCAACATTGTATAATCATTGCCATTCAGCATTTTTAATCCTGCAGGTTGTTTCTTTCCTGAAATACGATAAGAGTATTGGACACGGGTTGGTCCCTTTATTCCTTTTTTAGTACGAATTGCAATAACCCCGTTAGCTCCGCGTGATCCCCAAATAGCAGCAGATGCACCATCTTTTAAAACAAGAATTTCTTCAATGTCATCGGGACTGATATTCAGCAAACTGGCAAATTGTTCCTGATTTGCTGAACTGTAATCAAAGGAAGTGCTGATATTATTTTCAAAAGGAACATCATTCACCACAATCAAGGGTTCTGCATTTGAGTTAATGGAAGAAGTACCGCGGATACGAAGGGTAGACCCGGAGCCCAGGTTACCTGAATTTCCAACAATGTCCAATCCGGCTATACGACCCTGAAGTGCATCATCAATGGATGATACGGATAAACCTTCAAATTCTTTGGTGCTGAGCTTTTGAACGGCTCCTGATATTTCACGTTGCTGGATGTTTAATGTTCCATCAGAATACAATTTTTTTGCCTGGATAACAACTTCAGAGATTTCAGTGCTTTCCTCAATTCTTAAATCATATCTGGTTCTTTTACCTATAGGCAATATCACCATTTTATAACCTACATAACTAAATTTAATGGAATTGTTGGCGTTTTTAATCCGAATCGAAAAGTTACCACCAAAGTCGGTAATGCTTGCTGTTACCACCCTGTTATTTTT
The DNA here is from genome assembly GCA_028710415.1 of Paludibacter sp. Lineage (GTDB taxonomy): Bacteria > Bacteroidota > Bacteroidia > Bacteroidales > Paludibacteraceae > Paludibacter. The sequence continues at coordinate 116,697 of JAQTUE010000007.1, forward strand.
GTCAATTTCAAGAACCTGAACTCCGATTAATACTTCATTCTCACCTGAATATAAATGACCAGTAACCAAAGATTGATTGGAATTTGTCTGACCGAATAGCATAACCGGCAAACAAATTAACATAATCATAAATATATATTTTATGTTATTCATATTTATTTCTTTTTTCAATTATTGAAATTTTAATGCATTATCAATCAAATGTATCACAGCCCTGGAAGAAGACACAATTTTGGTTGATTTTGTGTAATCCGGGTTATCAACAATGTAATCACGAGCCATTAGATTATATAAACCCTCTGTTTTAATTACATTTGCTTTGACTGAAGTCAATTCACTCGTAACTTGCAGGTTTGAACCTGAACTATTCAAAATCAACTTATAGAATTTCCCTGCATCATCACGGGCGGCAGTTTCGAATCTCAGGCTACCAAATGATTTTCCATTAATAAAAGTTGAATTATCCATAAAGTGATATTTCAAAAACTTCAATAAGTAAATGGTTTTTGCTTTTTTTAAATCGTAATCAGTTTCATTTGCTATTTGATCCCATGTAAAGAGTTTGCTATCTGTAGCAAAAGCATTATTTAAAGCCTGCTCAGTAGGTACAAAAACAGTATAGCGAAAATTATTGAATGAGTTAACTACATAGCCTAAACCGGATGAACCGGATGTTTTTTTCAAATTAAAAATGGGTACAATATCTTTATCCGTTTGAAAATAGGTAAATACCCGGTCATCGCCCTTTAACAGATTGAAAAAAGCTGTGTACTCACTGTGTTCACCCAAAGCCATAAAGACTGATTTAATTGGATCCTGAATTATTTTATCTACAAAATAGGTTCTGCCATTGTCAGAATCATATCGTTTCTTTAGGCCTGTCACAGGATTTGTCACAATTTGGGCAGGTGCTACAGCTTGTTCAACATCTCCACCTCCTGTTATTTGAGTATTACCACCATTCCCGCTAATCTTCAACGTAGTTCCACTTTTTGTCTGGGCATAAAGAGTATTACCATCATCAATATAGCCTGACATGTTATCACCCACTTTCTGCCCCACAACGATATGCATGTCAATGATGTCATTCAGCCGGTTACGAATAATAGTCTGATCGGTACTGCTATTGGTGAGTTGACGGGTTTTTAACCCTTTATCGCCTGTGGTAGTAACATTATAAACATCAGCATAAACCATGTTTTTATCGGGTATGTACTTGAATGACCAAATCTCACGAAAAGATTTTCCTTTTGCCCAGGAGATAGGGTCCCTGTAATTATCAAATGCTTCATCAGTGGGAACAATCAGGTTGTACATATTTTCCATGGATCGTAAGTACAGATAGAATTTAAGGGTAGCATCCTGGATACCCCAGTTCATAATCGTCGTATTGTTACTCGTCAGGACCGATGCATACACGCATTGATAATCAATTGGAGGATACACGACCGTTGAAACATAAACAGCACCATTGTTTCCTACATATGTTTTTTTGATATTACTCTGCAAAACATTCAACCTGGCACTCGATTCATCAGTCAAAGTAGGCCAATTATGAGGCAATGAGTTTAAGAAAGATTTCTTTTGATGATTCTTTAAAAATAATGCCAGTAACGGAGTCGGTATATTTAACCAACTTCCGTAAGCATCTTTCAAATAAAGTCCTTTATCACTGTTAATATAGTTATTCATGGCCTCATCCGTGGGAACAAACATGGCACCCATATCCTGTAGTAAAGAACTGGGTGTGTAGGCATTATCGCTTGGATCAAAATACAACAGCCCATAATTCGTGAGGGTTTTCCCGTTGGCATCCAGGGAATTGGCAGTTGTAAAATAGCGCTTTACAAATATAGAATCGGAAGTTGGGATTGCACGACGTTCAGGAGTTGAACCATCGTAGTAATTGTGGACATCTTTGGAAATAGTACTTACATAGTAAGGCATGCAAAATTTATTTAACAAACTGTTGAATAAATTTGTTTCACCATTATCCCGAATGAGTTGGGCCATATTCTTAGCTGGAGTCATTAAATCTTCCAGTACATGAACATACCCATTCTTACATATAATATCTTTCTTTATAACTTTAATTCCGTTTACATACACATCTCCGGTTGTATACGACTTGCCTCCGTTTAATATCGAAAAATCGTAATCTGAAATGCCCTGTTTCAACATATTTGAGGGGGTAAAATGGACTATCGGAGCAGAAGCTTCATTATCTACCAGATACAAACCTTTTGATGCAAATCGATTCCAGAACGGATTGGAAAATAAGACTTCATCTTTTACGAATGAAATGCTATCCAGATAGGTGTTTGCCGTATTGCGACGCATTGCCAGGCCTTCTCCCAGGGTATTCCCTGAAGTAGAAACGTTTGCCAACATATTGGATAAGTATGCCATATTGATCATACTTACATTCATAATGTTTCGTTTCTGAGCTGCTGTGAAATCTTCATACCGTTTCACACCATATGAATTGTTTTGAAAAAAGCGTTCAAATGCATCATCTTTTGCCGGGAACAAAGTTTTGCTTCCGGTTTGAGCTAATACATCTTTATAATTGAGGTCATTGATTAATCTCAAAAAATTATGATAATTTCCGTCCTTCTCCATGTAATCATAGATACTGGCTCCCAAAAAGCTTGGTTCTTGTTCATTATAAAGATAGTCCGCTTTACAGGATACCAGGATCGTGCTGAACAGTATCATCATAATGAATATCAATATGAGCGGCTTTTTATGAATTAAAGTGATTTGCATTGTTGAAATATTAGATTTGTAATCATTTGTTGTTTTGAATGGGCACAGAATGTTCTGAAACCCTTTCAGTTTTAATAAGTGTTTTATTGATTTATTTGCCGGAGCAAATTATAGTAACTTCAATAATGTATTAACCAACATTTGGAGGTGAACTTTGAATGGAAATAAAACCAATCCAGGTTTTTAAAATGCGTTTGAAGTAATTCAAAATTGGACATGTTTTTTTGAAGGGATAAAATGTTTCTATCCGAAAATATTATTTGAAGATTAGGAATAGATCCTTATTTTTAAATGATAGTAACTGTAAACGGGTGTTACAAGTAGACTCCCGTTTACAATTACTTCAATTCATTAATTCAACACAACCTTTTTTACAAAGGTGCTTGCACCTGAAGTCACTTTTACAATATAAATGCCTGCAGAAACCTCAACCTTAGAGCCATTCACTTTTCCGGTTAATTTACGGATATTTAAACCCCGTAAGTCATAAACATTCACTGATCCAACAACATCTTCATTCGCATTGACTTGTATAACATTTCCTTTAGTTAATACTTTGATGTTATTTAAATCAACAGTTGGCAATGCATTTGGGGCAACAGTAAATGGAGCAGTTGCAAAATGACTGGCTACTTTCGAATTATCAATTGCCTGAACTCCAAATGTATAGCTTCCACCTCCTAAATTACTAATTTTGTAGCTGGTAGTAACTAAAGGTGCTAATGTTTCATTTACTTTTAAGCGTCCTGTTGTCAGGTCGGCAGGAAGAATGATTTTTACTGAATCATTTCCATTCTGCTTAACATATAAATTATATTTCAGACCTTCTGCTAAAGTTGTATCATCCGTTGAAGCATTCCAGGTAAATGTTACAACGCCATTGCTACCAATAGTGGCTTTTAGATTCGTTGGAGCAGTTGGAGCAGTGTTTGAAAGGATACCAGTACCTAACTGATTCTTCATCAATCTGGGTGCAAATCCGTATGCTGCAGTGATTGCATCCAAATTACCATCCCTGTCAAAATCAACCAAACTTGCTGATCCTCCCCATTGGTTTCCTGTATAAGTAAAGTCAGCAGCAGTTGTACCCCCGGTAGGAGTTGTATATACTAAATCGCTTCTTTTAAATGTTTGGTCGCCAAAGTTGTTCAGGAAGATTGTGTTTGGATCAGCATTCATATAGAGTAGATCTGAATAACCATCATTATTTACATCACCCCAGGCAATAGAGGTTTCTTGTTTATTATTAGGCATTCCGTTTTGAGCTGCAGGTATAAGGGTAAAAGTTCCATTTCCGTTATTTTCATACAAATCACTCTTCCAATACCAGCCACCTGAATTAAGGCCAACTCCGGTTACGATATAGTCCAACTTTCCGTCATTGTTATAATCACAAAAGGCACTTTCACCGCTCTCTGTTCCATCAAAAGTAACTGGTGCTGCAAAAGTACCGTTTCCGTTGTTTTTATAAAGTGCACCTACATATCCTTCAGTTCTGGTTGCAGAAGCAGCTGCATATCCGTTAACAAGAAGATCCAGGTAACCATCACCATCATAATCACCAAATGAAGCTGAACCTGCATTCAATTGAATAAAAGGATCAGTTCCATTGACCGGATTGTCAATCTTCTGAAAACCTTTTCCTTTCAGGTTTTTATATAAAATTGAAAGTCTGCCACTTGCATTTTGTCCTTGTAGGTAAATGTCTGCCCAGCCATCATTATCAATATCACCTGCAATTGCATAACGGTTTGCCCTATTTCCTCCACCATTATTTACATATTCAAACGAACCATCAAAAACCTGTTCAAAATCATAGTTATGTCCGGAACCTAAATTTTTATATAAAGCAGTATATGGACCGATATCATCATTTCCACAAAGAAGTAGGTCTAAATTTCCATCATTATTATAATCAAACCAGGTAGCATTCCCTGCTTCAAGATTTGGGAAAGGAGTCACCACTTTAGTAAAAGTACCGTCACCATTATTTTTGTATAAAAAAGTTTGTTTAGCCCAGCTATTTCCCACGCCGACAGTAATCACATCTAAGAAACCATCGTTGTTGTAATCACCCCAGGACACAGCATTTTCAAAAGTAAATGCAAAATCTTCCTTAATAGGCGCTCCCAGAAGGTCAACTCCGTTAATTACCGGCTTTACGACCTCTACAAAATTTGGAGTTTTTGCTGTTTGGGCAAAAATACCATTTAGACAAAACAATGCTCCAAAAATAAGTGCATGTTTAAAAAAGTAATTTGTTTTCATAATGCATTGAATTAAATTTAGTTTATAAATTTCGAAGAGCTAATACCATTTTTGGTAAGTACCTTTACAATAAAAGTCCCCCGGGTTATTTTTGATATATCCAATTGTTTCATAAAAGAATCAGTTGCAATGTTTTTCTCTGTCATAACCAACTGTCCTGAAATGTTATATATATCCACTGACAGGATAGATTCCGTGGAATAAACATTGATTTTTTTTGTTACATTATTGGCATAGATCGAAATGTTAGCGTTTTTTTTTATGTCAGACAAACCATTTGCCACGACTTCGGTTAACCGGATAACAAAACCTCCGCCCATGGCCATTGAATAAGTCAATTTTGTATTCGATGTGACATTTATTTGTTCTGCCACATATCTGGTAGGATAAGAGCTTGAAGAAGCATCATCCTTTAATACAGTAGCCTGATAGGTGACATTTGGTTTGAGAAAGCTGAAATCAACCTGAATATCCCTGGCAGTCCAGTTGCTCATCCCACCAACATACCAATCTGTGCCTTTTTGTTTTGCAATGAGGATAAATTCACCCAGTTTTGCATCCAAAGGAACTGTTTTATCCCAAACAGTAGGAACATTAGACAAAAAGTCAAGGATGTCAGGATATTTAACGTATTCGGTAGGTGAATCACTCAAATAACCCAACCATTGATCATTAATGACATACATGGATAATTCATGTGTACGCGTTCCCTGGCTGGATGGTATTGTATTAGGCAAATCAACCGGTGTAAATTGTCTTTCGGTTTTATTTCTCATAGAACCCGGCGTATAATCTTCAGGTCCTGCCAATGATCGCATAAATGGGAATGACACATGATATTGAGGTGAAGATCCTCTTCTCCAGAAATCCTCTTCTTCCCCCAATATCGCTTCAAAGTTCAGGAGATTCGGGTAGGTCCGGTTTAAACCTGTTGGAACCGGACAGCCATGGAATATCCCAACCATCTTCTGGTCAGCTAATAACTGTGCTAATCGGGGTCCCCAGGTCATGGCTACCTGGTCATTCCGTTGAAAGAAATCAATTTTCACACCCGAGATTCCATATCTTTTCATTTTTGCAATCCAGTTTGGTGTTTCCAGGGCATTGCTGGCCCAGGTCCAGACAATAATCTTCACATTTTTGGTTTTTGCATACGAACACAGTGCGGTGATATAGCTTTCACTCCATCCTGCATCCAGAGTCATATATTCGATATGATTTGCCGCAGCAAAATCAACATAATACTCATACAATGTCAGCCCCAGGTTAGCATTTCCAACCGGAAAGCTTACACCTTCGAGCATCGCTTTATGCCACCATTCCCACGAAGACTTTCCCGGTACTACCCACGATGCGTCTGCTAATTTCAGGGGTTCAGCCAGCATATACACCAATTCGTTATTCAGCAAAGATTTGTCGTCATTCGAAACAATAATTACGCGCCATGGAAATGTGCGGGTACCGGTGGTAGATGCAATATAATTAAATCTTGTTATAGGGGCATGATTGGAATAAACATTCGTTGGGTCAGTTACTGAGTCTGGATATTGTGCCCACATCCCTTTCATAGAATTAGTTCCATTGCTTTGGATATATAAACCCGGATAATCAAACAGATTCGCTTCGGCTATAGCAATTTTATAATTTGTATTCGGATAACTGAATAAGACGGGTGTTACCCCAAACTGAGCAGAAGTTAGGTTATTGACTGAATTATAAAGAGTATATGCTTTTTCCCAATGATCCAGGGTAGTTGCTTCGGGTAAGTAAACGGAAGGATTGCCTGCAAAATTAAAGATAGCATCTTCGGAGTTGACAATTATGTTCGTAGGAAATGAAGTTACAAAACGATAAGCAATGCCTTCATTGTATGCCCTTACAACCAGATCATAATTTTCATTGTAATGAACAATTAATTCATTGTATTTTTCCTGCAGTGTTTTATTCTTTCCAATTAATACCGGAAGTACATTGTCTACTGAATTATTTTCCACACTTTTCACAGTACCTTTTCCTACAACAATTCCATTCTGCAAATTAAGTCCAATGGTTGATGGGGATATTAACTGCGTTGGACCATAATTGATCTCATATTGGGTACCATTGTTTATGTGAAGTGTTATTTTGAAATTTTGATTGGGTGATACAACATCATAATCCACTGCTTTGATGTTCTGGAATGAGAACAAGATGATAAGAAAACTCAACCCTATTTTAATCGTGTGTAATTTCATTTTATAAGTTATTATCAGTAATTCGTTTCAAGGTTATTCTTGCATTCATTTTTCACTGCAACAAAAATACACTAGTTGATCAGCAAATTCAAGAATGATAGAACCAATAAATAGTAATTTCGTCTCATTACGTTGACTTCTTGAGCTGAAAGAACAATTTTCTTATTATTTGCGACAAATGTATCTGTTGGAGAGTATTTTTAATTCTGAATCTGTATCTACTGAAAAACAATGCCTGATGAATTGATAATTTAGGTTATTCAGGGACTTATGAAGCTTTCATTATTTTGAAGTAGCATCTCCGGCAGTTCAAACCAACTTTTATGTTGAATTGACTTTGAATTGTAAATTAATAGTACAAAGTAAGTCAAATAGAATCCCTAAAAGAATAGAGTAATTTATTTTATGCCTAGACAATCTTATTCTATTTACTTTCAATTTATCAAATAGTACTCTAAAATCAAACGACTTCAAAATTAATATCCGGATAAATATGGAGAATAATTAAGAACCCTGGTGTCATTTTACAAACAGTTCAGGAATTGAATAGGTAGGTATGGTATTTTGATTTTTTATTATTTCACTTACAATATGTTAACTCTGAAATTTCTTTTAATAATAGACATGTAGAAGTAAAAGTAATAATTAAATGGAAATCACAATCCATTCTATATTTTATTAGTAGTTAGAAATAAATGCTAACATTTCCTTTCCAGGATAATCTATTCATACTATATGGCTAATTTGACACAACCGGGTAAAAATGTATCGCTACACCCCCACCGTTGGCTAAATGGATTGAAAGTTTCAACGTAGACGTCACTTCTTTCATCTCAAAGATGTATTTTTCTGCATGCAGGTTGGCATCATCACCATCTCTGTAAATTTCAGCTTTATACTTGATCCCGGGAGTTAGAAATGAGCAGTTAATATTTATATCCCTTTCATTCCAGTTACTCATCCCACCCACAAACCAGTCTTTGTTGCTGCGTTTCGCTACCACGGCATATTCACCGTATTTGGCATCCAATACTTTGGTATCATCCCAGGTAGCAGGAACCTCCGAAAGAAACTTCATAATATCCGGATATTTGCAGTATTCGTCGGGGGAATCAGCAAGCATAACCAGCGAACTATTTATGACAACATATTCAGCCAGTTCCTGGCATCGTGTGCCCAGGCTCATGGGTAATCCCGGATCGATCGGCTTGAAGTTTTTCTTATTCGAATTCCGCATCGAACCAGGCGTATAATCGATTGGTCCGGCCAGCATCCTGCTGAAGATAAACTGAAGCCTGTAATCTGGGTTTGTAGAGGTATCCCATTTTGAACATTCCATCCCGCGAACAGCTTCGTACGATAGTATATTCGGATAGGCCCTGTTCAAACCGGTAGGTTTGCTGCAACCATGAAAATCAACCAGTAATTTGCGTTCGGCACAGGCCTTTGCCAGCGCTTCATATTGCGGCATGATCAGGGCATCATCCCGGTCAAAAAAATCGATCTTCACTCCTGCTGCACCCCAACTGCTTATCGAATCCAGGTATTTGTGGGGGTATTTCATCAATGTCGAAGCCACCGTCCAGAGCCATACACCAACCTTTTTTTCTTTGCCGTAACGTATTATTTCCTTTACATCGACATTCGGATTTAATTCGTTTGGTTTAAATAAGTTTGACCATCCGGCATCAATCAGGAGGTACTCAAGTTTGTTTTGGGCAGCAAAATCAATATAGTATTTATACATCTGGGTCGAAAGCTTATGCGGTCCGTTTTCGAACGGGGCCTTTTCGAGAATGGCACAATGCCACCATTCCCAGGTTGCTTTGCCTGGTTTTATCCAATCGGTATTGGCAAATTGTTGGGGTTTGGCCAATAAAAAAATCATATTATTGGTCAGCAACCGACTATCGTCATCCGAAACAATAAGTATCCTCCATGGAAATGAATGATTCCCAGGTGTACGGGTAATAAAATCGGTCCGGTCTTTCACCACCGTTACAAAGTTTCCCCAGCTTCCCATGACAACCTCTTTGGGATACAATGCCCAAAATCCATTCATGGAGGCATCCTGTTTCTTCAAATACATCCCCGGATAGTTATTCAGGTCCGATTCGGCAATCACCACTTTCAAGCCTTGTTTTTTATTATCAAACAAAACCGGTGTTATGCCGTATTTACCATTATCAATTTTTGAAACGGCACTGTATGTCTTATGACTCAACTCCCAGGCAGTTAAATTTGCAGTCTCGGGAAATATCACTCCAGGATCATCCAGCAATTGGAAATCAGCTTTCTCTGACTTTATAGTTATTGAATCTGTTGCAAGGCCTTCACCTACGAACCTGTAAGCCATTCCTTCATTGTATAACCTGAAAAAGACTGAATAACCCGTTTTAAATGTCAGTTTCAATTCATTATATTGGTTGCTGATTTGCTTGTAATTTCCGGTTACCAACTTAACAAGGCTATTTTCCGAACTGAAGGTTTTATTAATCACTTTATCCCCGCAACCCCATTGTTTCCCTGAATAGAGAGACATTCCCAGTTTAGAACTTTGAGTTACCTTTTTTCCATGATAAACAAGTGTATAGCCCAACACGAAATCGTTTTCAATTATTAGCTTAACGGTCTTATCAGGCGATGACAGTTTGTAATTTTCAGCATGAACAATTACCGGGAGTATAAAAAGGCAACTGATATATAAAATGATTCTCTTCACAATGTTTTATTTTTTAAAATTATTATACGGCTCTATTTGCAACACAGGCATCTCTCCCTGTTTCAATAAGCTTCCGTCAAATTCAGCCTGTATCTCTTTTGATTCACCTGGGAATAATGTGAAATAGTTATCGGATAGGATAGCAGGTAAAATGCGCTCTTTTGTCACTGAATTGGTCAACTGAACCCAGGTGGCAAAGGCAACAACATTCGTTGGATTGGTAATTTTGATTTGCATCTTATACTTACCCTCAACTTTCGTAGTCTTTACAGAAGATTTTAGATTTACAATAGATAATCCATTTAATGCCGTAAAATCTCTGTTGTTGTTTCCTCTCCAGTACATGTTTTCACTTACGGGTTTCCCGGTAGCATCCTTCAACTTAAGCTGAATAAAATGCACATCAGTCAGTCCGCTATGTGTTGGAGCAGCACCATACACATCAAAATCCCAGATTGAATACCCGTACCAGGTTGCTCTTTCCAATCCCAGCATCCTGACATATTGGGCGTTCTGGTCTTCGAAATCAATGTGGATCTTCCCTTCGCGCCCATCAGTGGCCGAATAAACAGTTTTCCATTTCTTCATATCCGTAGAAACCTGAATCTTATATTTTTTGGCATAGGCTGACTCCCAGTTTAGTCCAACTCCATTTACATTTTCTGCTTTCCCCAGGTCGATGCAAATCCACTCATCATCGGTCGATCTGCTGGCCCACCGGGTATCACTTTTTCCATCTGCCACCAGTCCGGTAGTTCCCTGTTCGGTTGATGATGCTATTGCAGACTTATTCAGGGCTATATTTTCCTGATCCTTATTAAATGGAATGACAAAACATTGGGTAGCCGAATTAGAAGTAGAGTTTAGTTTTGAAGTTCCTCCATACGATTTGACTTCTTTACCGTCTGAGTTCAAAACCTTAATTTCTGCTGTCAGGTTTTCCTGATCCTTCCGCGAGGTATTGATCACTTTCACCGAATTATTCAGCGGGTTCCATTGGATATGTATCGGTTCACAGGCCGATTTTGCACCCCAGTAGGCACCCGTGAGGTCATAATAATAATCGTATGTCTGCCATACCATCGAAGGATAGGCCGACTGGCTCATCCAGGTCATGATTCCGGAAGCATCTTCCCAGATATGATCTTCCCAGCCTTCGTACATCGCTTTATTGGTTTCGATGTTCAGAAGTTGTGCCTTGCGGCAGTATTCTTCAATCCCGTTGGGTTTGCCATATCGTTCCGTAATACTCTGGTCGTAATAATCCGGGGTGGCATTAAAGGCACCGTTTCCAAAGAAATGCTTGTCCCACATATCATTTCGTGGCCATAATTTGTCTGCCGGCATGAATTTCTTCAGGCTTTCAATATTCGGGAATACTGCGGTCCCTATTTCAGTACGCAATCCCCAGCCTCTCGAACCTCCAATACTTTCAGGATAAGGGGTAAAATACCATTTCGGATCCCTGTTTCCCCAATAACCGCTGCCGGAAAGGTTTCCTTCATGCGAATTAGGTTGATAATACCTGTCATTCCCATCAAACGTACGGATATCTTCCAGAATCCAGTTATTTAACGGAGGTTCCGGCCAGCCTTCATTATCCCCGCACCAAACCGCTATGGATGGATGGTTCCTGAATCTTTTTATCTTTTCTATTACATTTGCATTGAAACAATGGATGTCTCCGGGTAAGTTCGGATTAGAATTTAACCAGAAATCGTCCCATACCATCATCCCGTATTTGTCGCAGGCATCATAAAACTCTTCATCGGTGGTTGACCCTATCCAGTTCCGGATCATATTGAAATTCATTTCTTTATGATATTTTACCTTTGTATCATATTCTTTTCCTCTGGCCCGCAACAGGTATTCCGACATTCCCCAGCTTCCTCCCTTGATAAACATCCTGACCCCGTTAATGGATACATGCAATACGCCTCCAATAGAATCATATGAATATTGTTTTATCCCGAAGGTTACTTTCTTCTGATCCGAAACCTGTTCCCCGATTTTCAGGCTTAAATCACAGGTATATAAATTCGGTTGGCCGTAACCGTTTGGCCACCAAAGCAGCGGATTATTTACAGTCAACTGTTCAAGCTGGTTTTTATCCAGCTTTAGCTCAACCGAGCGGTTAGCTTCTACGTTTACTTTTGTGGTGAAAGTGATATTCCCGGGTTGGATTACCCCGGTCAATTCCCCTTGCACATATTGGTTCGATGCATTCCGGATAACCGTTGATACGGACAGGTCTGCCCGGGCATTCGTGGGTAACTTAGTCCTGACCCAGGAATCTTCCAGTACGATATTTCCACTGTTCGTCAGGAAAACCTTATCAGTTATCCCTGAGTTTAGACCCGGAACATACGGCATCCAATCCCAGCCTCCACTTGATACATAAGTCGGGCTGGCATAGTTCGACATCGGTGGTTCGGGGGTAGAAACCAATACAGCCAGTACATTCTTTGTTTGTTTTTGTACCCGTGCGGTAATATCAAATTTACCTTTATCCATAAATCCATCCAATACACCTATTTTCTGACCGTTCAGATAAACCTGTCCACGGCGGTTGACTCCCTTAAAATTGAGCCAGATTCTTTCCTTTGTAAAATTATCAGGCACGGTAAATTCTGTCCGGTACCAGAAACTACGGTCATACTTAGCCCGGTCGACTTTATAGATATTATCCCCGAAATTCGGATCCTTTTCCAGCCCTGCATTTACATACGAAGTAAACACAGTGCCCGGAACCGTTGCCTCTACCCAATTATCCGTATTGTAACCGGCACTGAATAACTTTGCACTGTCACCCCCCAGTTCATTCTGCGGTTTCAGCTTCCAGTGAATCTGATTGTTTGAATTATCCAGGGATTGAATCCCCGGTTGGGAAAAGCTGGTAGCCGAGAGCATGATGCTTCCGGCAAGGAGTAAAAAGCGTGGTGTTTTCAAAATATTATTTGTCAAAATTGATTGTTTTAAATGACATAAGTAATTCAAAGTTTTTAATGATACATTTTGAGCTTTGACCCCCTAATCCGTCAGATGACGGAGGCATAAAGACGCAGTATTTGAAAACTTTCTAATACTGAATCTCTCCTGAAGATGCACTCTTACGCCCCCTTTGGGGGTTGGGGGGTCAGGAATTAAATAGTTGCAGAAATAGTCAAATTAAATCTTTAACTAACTTATCAATAATTATTACTGATTACTTATCTTCAAGTAATTTGTATTTATTTTTTCACTACAACAAAAATACGGTAGTTAATTAGCAAATTCAAGGATGATAGAACCAATAAATAGTAATTTCGTCTTAATATGAAAAACAACTTTGATTGTATGAACAATTTCATTATTAATTGCTACAAATGTATGTTTTCATAGATTGTTGAATCTTTGAATCTGTCACGACTAAAAACCGGATTTGAATAGATTATTTTTAAGTTGTCAGACTATATTGTTTTAATTGGCACATTTTCAAGTGAACTTGTGCACCCTGATGATTAATATCCAGTTCCAGGATTTCAGAGAACAGCCCTGCAGAATCTGCTTCATTCCCTAATCCCAATAGACCTAATCCCATCACATACTTGCAGTGAATCCGGTTTCGGATATCCAGGTTTTCATCCCAGATAGCTAAATCGGGTAGTGAAACAGCAAAATAATCAATGCGGCAATGATCGTTCAGGTGTTCTTCACCGTGCCTGATAAGATTCCTGAAACAGGTTTCTGCTTCAGTATCCTTGCCCAATGCTTTCCAGGCTAATCCCTGGTAGAAGATTTTATCCGGTTGCGAGTCATTGTAAAAGAAAGCAATCTGTGGTTCGGAAGAACCGGTTGCAGCCTTCTTAAATGAAGCTACCGCCTTTTCTGAATTATCGAGCCCCTTGTATGCTACTCCTTTATAATAATCCACATCGTTCTCTTCGGTATTGGGTAATTTTCCTTCCCCCAGGTTATGGGGATAACTGTCAATTTCATGTAATAAGGTAATGGCATCCCCGAATCGTTTTTGTTCAATTGCCTGTTTGGCTAACTCTACCCGGCAGAATGTATATTGCCCCGTTATTTTACCTTCGCCACCTTCCCAGGGATGAAAGGTCCTGGTATCAATCATCTGTTTTGCAAGGTCATATTGCTCAAGTTGGTTCAGCAGCTGAATATATTCAATACATAAGTCGTCACGGGTATCAACAAGTTCCGCATACTTGTTCAGGAAATCGAATCGTTCCATCCTGGCACGGCCCATCTTTTTATACAACTGGTCAAGTTCCATCAGGATGCGTGCATCGCTGTTGTCCAATGAAAAAGCTTTTTCAAGTGCTGACAGTGCTTTTTGTTTTTCATTCTGCTGGTTGAAGTATGCCAGGGACAAATTACGCCATACCGTTGGAAAGCTGCCATCCAGTTCCGACGATTTCTCCCAGCAGGAGATGGCATTTTCATATTGTTGTTTCGAGTACCAGAAATTCCCAAGGAAATAATAAGCTTTTGCACCTGCAGAGTTATTCTTGATGGCATCCTGTAGGATTACAACTTCTTCTAACCTGTTCGGGAAGCAATACTCTGGTTGGCATTTTTCAGCCATGTTGTAAAACTCTTTTGCTGACTCTTCGTTCCCTTTCAGTTGGTTGAAATAACCTATTGCATACAGTACGGTCGGATAGAGTTCGGTTGTGGTTTCAGCATAAATCATCAATAAATCAATAGCTTCATTATATAGTCCTGCACTTGAAAAATCAAGGGCATATTCTAGGTAATTATGAGCCCAGCCACGCATTACTGATGTCAGTTCTTTTAATGTGGAATCATCCTGTGTGATCAGATATTTTTCAAACAGGCAACCGATATTGAAATGATCAATGATCAGTGAATCCTCAATCCATGCCAATGCCTCTTCTTTCCGGTCCAGCTTGCGTAATATGGAGCTTTTCAGTTGACGGGATTTGTGGTTATGCCAGTTGCGTACCAGCGAACGTTCCACATTATCAAGTGCCTGAATGTAATTTCCTTTTGAAGTATCAATTTGTGCCAGCGACAGGTATGCGGCATCCTGCCAGGCAGCACTCCAGGTTGCCTTGAAAAATGATTCATAGGCCGCATCATTTTTCCCTTGTATTTTTAAGCATAACCCAAGTTGATAGTAAGGTTCGCCATCATAAGGATTCGGATTTTTTCCAGTCAATGTCTCAATGGCTTTTGAAAAATACTTTTCAGAATCCTGGAATTGCCCTTTGCGCATCAGCAGTAACCCGACAGCATTGTTGCAACGAATATCGCTATCGTCCCTTTTTAATGCTTCCAGGTAATAATCCATTGGATTGTAGGTCGCATGCCGGTATTGCTCGATATGCAGGCCTGTCAGGAATAGTTGTTCCGTTGTCGGGATATCCTTCGGATCCTTAGCTGCTTTAGCCGGTTCGGGTAACGGTTTTTCTTCCGGCCTTTCAGCTGCATATTCAACCAGGAGTCCCCTTTTTTCATCAAAAACCTGTAGTTTCAGGTCCTCAACTGTATAGCTGGAAACGGGTACAACTTCTTTATAGGGGTGTTCGGGTGATACCTCGATTCGTTTTTCAAACAGGATGTTATCCAGGTGATCTTTTAAAACAACGCTCAAGTTATAGGTGCTTGTTGTATAAAGTATGATGGTTGCTTTTCCCTCCTCAACCACCAGATTTACCATGGCTTCCTTGGTGGCATTTTTCACATACCCTACCTCGGTATACGGCATAAAGTATTGCTTCCATGACTTTTCTTCATACGGTTGCAACCAGGAGAAATCCGGTTGGTTATCGGTATACACTCCGGTCATCAATTCAATGTAGGGCCCATCTTCATCCGTCAGGTTACGGTCCCAGGCCATGCCAAAATCACTGTTTCCCCAGGTCCATTGTTTTTTCCCCGGTGATACATTGTGATTGGCAACGTGTAACAATCCACCTCCTGCTTCTGTCTCAAATCCCCCGACAAAATCATATTTCGACTTGATAGCCATATACGAAGTCGGTACCGGGATATTCTTGTATTTTGAAATGTCTACCCCGGCTGAATAATCCTGTTTGTAATATACTCCGGTAGCAATTGGAAAACTCGACACATCCCGTTTACCATGGTCGAAAACAGCATGTACATCCGGTGGAAAAACTGAATGGTAATGTTCGTTTACCACCACGGCAGGGTTTGCCCACCACAGGAATGTTTGCGGGAAAGGTGTCCTGTTATATATTTTTACGCTGATCTCCAGGTAAGCATGTTCAGGAAAAAGTGTGAACCCCTGCGCTCCTTTTGTCCGGGTCATCCGCTCCACCTCATTACACCAGATAGTCATGCTGCCATCCTGATTCGTTTCAATATACGAATCCACCGGTAAGAAGGTGGAAGGCCTGTGATGCTGGGGCCAGTTGAATTCAATACCTCCCGATATCCATGGACCGGTAAGTCCCACCAAAGCAGGTTTCACCACCTGGTTATAGTATACAAAATGGCGCTTTTTTATTTTATCATACGCCATGTGTACGCGTCCGCCCAACTCGGGAAGAATCATCACTTTCAAATAATAATTCTCAATGAATATCGCATGATAGGTTTTATCCACCTTCACGTCCGAAATCTTCTCAACAACCGGATAGGGATACACAGAACCACTGCTGCCCTGATACACCCTTTTTTCAAGAAATATCGGATTCTTCTCTTCTTTCCCAATCTCGTAGGTTGGCAAAACAATATCTTCACTCCAGGCCCGTACTGTTTTTGTACTGACCGTACTTTGTATTAAATACCCTGTAATCTTTTCCATATCTAAATAATTCTATTAATCCTTTACCAATTCCTTTTCCAATTCTTCCAGGCTCTTCCCTTTTGTTTCGGGAACCTTTACAATTACAAATATGCCACCCATCAAACAGATAATGCCATACAACCAGAATGTACCTGCAGCTCCCAACCCTTTATTCAATAACGGGAAGGTATAGGTGAGTATAAAACAGGCCGACCACAACGCAAAGGTGGCAATGGACATGGCAATGCCCCGTACCTGGTTCGGGAAGATCTCTGAAATCACAATCCACATCACAGGTGCCAGTGTCATGGCATAACAGGCAATGGCCAGGATTACAATGATAAGCAATGGCAGTCCCGAAACATGAAAATAATAGGCACATCCCATGATCGCATAGATGATGGTAAGCCCAAAAGCCCCGATCTTCAGCAATACCTTGCGTCCCCATTTATCCACCAGGAACATGGCAAGAACTGTAAATACCACATTGACAACTCCTGTAATTACAATATTCATCAGTACATCAGAGATACCAAACCCTGCCGACATAAATATCTCCTGGGCATAATTGAATATGACATTAATGCCGCACCATTGCTGGAACACTGCCAATACAATGCCAATTACAAGCACATTCCGGTACTTGTGCTTGAGCAATTGCTTGAACCCGTATTGTTTACCGTGGTTCGCATTCTCTTCGATCGATCTGATCTCTTCCACCGCATATTCATCACCACCAATTTTGGTAAATACTTTGAGTGCCGCTTCTTTTTTACCATTCGTTACCAGCCAGCGCGGGCTTTCGGGCAACGTAAATCCCAACATAAAAAACAAACCTGCAGGGATTGTCATCACCCAAAACATCCATCGCCAACCCATCTGTCCATTCCACGACATGCGGATCATTTCACCTGTTGCTCCCAGCGATACCGGTTCTGCTATATGCCAGTTCACAAGTTGTGCGGCTAAAATTCCCAATACTACGGTAAGTTGATTGATGGCTACAAACCTTCCACGAAGATGGGCCGGGGCTATTTCAGCAATATACATAGGCGAAAGGCTGGATGCCATTCCAATGGCCAGCCCCCCGATCAAACGAAATATATTAAACCAGGTAAAGTCAGGCGAAATACCTGTTCCGATAGACGTACACACAAAAAGTGCTGCCGAGAATATCAGCATGATTTTACGGCCATACCGGTCGCTTAATTTTCCGGAGATCAATGCTCCGATCAAGCACCCGATCAGGGCGCTGCTCATGGCCCACCCTTGCATATACGGCAGGTCGGCTATTAAAAAGAATTGCTCATAAAACGGTTTTGCCCCGCCTATTACGACCCAATCGTAGCCAAACAGGAAGCCTCCCATGGCTGAAATCAACGCAATCTGGAATAAAAAGAGATGTGTTTTCTTTTCCATAATACTAGAAAATGTTATTAAAATGACTGTATATTGTTTTAGTTGTAAACAGATGAAGAAAATGAATGTGCAAAGAGAATCATATTTTTTATCCCAATAAATAGATAAATTCATTTTTTACATGGAGAATCTACTTACAGGAAAACAAGAAACAAAGACAGGGAATCAAACCAAACGGTATAAACATGTAATGGCCATGATATAATGTCCCATTTTAAATTGATATTTTGATTAAAAGTAGTTGAATTATATAACACATAGTTTCAAATAGTAAAAACACATAATCAAATACAAATCAGATAAATAACCGTTCAATACATTTAAACAATCCTTCTGTTAATTGATTCATATTCTGCACCAATAATCAATCTTGTTCAGAATTAACATCATGTATCAGTTTCATGAATTACCTTCAAACACCCTGATATCTTCCATGCTAAAACCTCTAAACGCACTGATAAACCTCAAATCGTATGGGTAAACCTCAAAACGTACACAGTACTTTTGAGCGTTTTCTCTCAAAAAAACTTAAGAAGACACTTTTGTGTACTTCGTACGACAAAAGGTTTATCGCATGCTATACTTTTGAACGTTTTCTTATGTTCTGTGCAAGTATAAAATCTAAATCCAAGAAAACGCTTTCGTTTAAGTAAACTAACTGACTATGAAATATTTACCAAAGACTATGTTTCCCGGCATCTCTCCCAAATTCCCTTCTATACTCCGCACGATAGAGTATCCGGGCATTGATTTTATGGAAATGAATCTTCTGTTCAGATGAATAAAAACAATACATATATCATTGTACTAAGTTATAAAAAAATACGTTTTATTTTTACACCCTTAAAATAAATAATGTCGAATGGATTTTAATGAATAGGTTCGGTTATTTTAGCTGTAAGATCAGTATGTTGGTACCACCATCTTATCACTACCATATCGGTGGTGTTCCATATATATTCCATATGTGTTCCATATATGATCCATATATATTCCAATATTATAAAGATATGGAATATATATGGAATACTATTGGATAATAAATTGAATATTTATTGTTTTTCAGTGTTAAGGTAGTGAGAGGGTGAAGAAAGGAATGGATTATGCGTTTGAAAGGTTTGGGGTTTGAAGTGAGTGTTACGCGTTTTGTGTTCTGCATTCCGCGTTATTGGGATTGAAGCTTTCTGCAATTGATATATCTACCAATGGAAGGTAGTAACATCCCGCTTGAGTGATCAACTCAATCAACCAATTAACCAGTCAACTTAATCAACTAATCAACCAAATAACTAAACCAATGCAGGTATTTACAAACCCTTATTTTTGTTTTGGCACCCTTAGTAGAAAACCGTAACCCCTAAAAAACACCCTTATTCCCTTATTTTATCACTGTTTTGTAGTATATAATAAGAAAATAAGGGCAGGTTCTGAGGAGTTGGATTTTCTACTAAGCGAACAAATACAAAAGAAAAATAAGGGCTTGAAGAGAAAGAAAAGTTTGAAGTTTGAAGAGTTTGGGGTTTGAAAAAAGTGTTCTGCGTTTTGTGTTCCGCGTTCCGCGTTGCTGGGATTGAAGCTTTCAACAATTGGAATAATAACTTAGCCAACGAATCAACTTAATTAACTCAGTCAACTTAATCAATTAGTCAACCAACTTAGGATAAAACCTGACATCGTCGTAGACATGTCAGCGTTAATGAAAACTTTGGGGATTCTACTAACGAACCGCTCGCTGCTGCTAAGAATGGGAGTATAAGCGAGCGGGTCGAAAGTAGCAAGCGGGTCGATAAGAAACTGATCATAACAAAAAATAGTGAAGGCTTCACCCGGAGTGAAGCCCTCACTATTTACCTATTAACCAATCAACTAATTAACTAATCAACTAATCAACCAATCAACTTACTTATAAATAGCATTCAGTATATTGGCCAGTTGGATGCCACCGCGGTAAAGCATTTCATCACGTTGTTCGGCAAAACGATACACATAATGGTAATTGCTGGTGTCGGAGGTGTCGTATTTATAAATCAGAATCTGCACGGCATAGGCAGCTTCGACCGATTGCAGGATATTGCATTTCTTGATTTCGGCTTTCCTTGGCTCGAACTTGTCCTGCAGGTAATGGCTGAATTCAGAATAGGACATTTTTTCACTTTCAATCAGGGCACCATCCCACACAGCATGCAGGTTTGTTTTCTTGCCAAACCAGTTGAAATCGACTTTATTCCCACCTTTATCGTCTTTGTGGCCCATGTGCATCGGTTGGTGCAGGTCGCCCACAAAGTGAACCAGGAATTTCAAGGCTTCAGCATCATTACGGTCTCTTTTAAGACGGGTAGTCAGGGTGTCGAGAGCAAAAAACAGATGTTCACCTTCAGCTTTTGGATTCTTCAGTAATTTCTGGATATCGGCAGTAGTCATGTTCTCGTCCAGGTCCTGGTAGTGCCATTGGTAACTGTACGCATATTTGTTGTCACTGCGGACTTCATCGGCCCAGGTGGATTCGTATACAATACCGCGTTTGCCAAGTACCTTATCGACCTGTGCACGCGCTTTATCGGTCAGGTTATCGTAGGCTATATCGGCAACTATCCTGTGTCCGACAGCATCATAGGCATACATCGAAAGGGTTAATCCTAAAAAACAAAGGGTGAGAAAGTGTTTGTTGATTTTCATATTTTCTATTTTATATTATTTGATTCGCGTTTTAAATTATAAACTGACCGTGTGATATAATGTGTGGCAAAGATAGAATATTTATTCAGAAAGCAAATGGCAAACTGACATTAGCCGGGATATTTTTAAATATATAAAGCCTGTTGAGTTTTCAATGAATGGAAACCGGATTTAATTAATATCCTTTGACTGGAACAAAAAGAAGTAATAGGATTTACCAAAGATCGCTTTTATAAATGAACATACGGACTAATTGAATTCAATTTTAATCACATAGTATCACATAGTCTTTTCACATAGCTACACATAGTAAAAGTTTATGGAATTAGAATTTGTTTCATCAGAAACAGAAAACATAGATACACATAGCCTAAGACTCAAATTTTCAAATGTAGATAAAGTCTGTATTTAAACTATGTGTATCTATGTCTTCTTTTTTTTCTTACTATGTGTGACTATGTGACTATGTGTACTATGTGCTCATTCTTAAAACACATAGCCTATGATTCAATTTTCACAACACGGATAAGGTATGTATTTAAACTATGTTTTCTATGTCTTCTTTTTTGTCTTACTATGTGTTCCTATGTGACTATGCGTACTATGTGATCATTCTTAAAACACATAGCCTATGATTCAAATTTCACAATACGGATAAGGTATGTATTAAAACTATGTTTTCAATGTTTTCTTTTTTTCTTACTATGTGTTCCTCCCGATGCTCGGGATGTACCATATGTGACTATGTTTAACTATGTGATCATTCTTGAAACTTTTCAACATGGCTATTGCAAAGAATATGATGGAATGATGGGTGTAAAAGTTAATCTTTTTAGTATGAACAAAATCTTTTTAATATCTTTGCACTCTGATAACTATGCAATTTCTGCTGGTAGCCTGACAACTGAAACCTGAAACCGAAACAATGCTTCCCATCCCGGATGAATACCATCTCTATTTAAAGTTCGAAAAGGCATTATCAAACAATACGATAGAGGCTTATGAAAGTGATTTGTTGAAATTATCGGGATATCTGGCGGATGCTCATATACCCCTGGAGTCAGCCGGAAAAGAACATTTAAGGGATTTTATAATTGAAATCAGCAGCCTGGGGATTCACCCCCGCTCACAGGCACGAATATTGTCGAGTATAAAATCCTTTTATCACTTTCTGATTTATAAAAACCACATTGCCGATGACCCTACCGAACTGCTGGAAAGCCCGAGGATAGGATTGCGACTGCCGGAAGTACTGTCGATAGAGGAAATTGATAAAATTGTGAATGCCATTGATCTGTCGAAAAACGAAGGGCAACGGAACAAGGCGATGATTGAAGTGCTGTATGGCTCGGGATTGCGGGTCTCAGAACTGATTGGATTACAACTTTCGAAACTCTATATAGAGGAAGGATATATGCTGGTGGAAGGCAAGGGCAGCAAGCAACGCCTGGTACCTATGTCCACCCAATCGGTAAAACAAATAGAACTGTGGAAAACAGACCGGAACTTGCTGACCATTAAAAAAGGGCATGAAGATATCCTGTTCCTGAACCGGAGAGGATCGAAACTGACCCGGGCAATGATTTTTACGATTGTAAAGGAATTAGCTTTGCTGGCAGGAATACGAAAGAATGTGAGCCCGCATACCTTCAGGCATTCATTTGCAACCCACTTGTTGGAAAATGGAGCCAACCTGCGGGCTATCCAGCAATTACTGGGTCATGAATCGATAACTACAACCGAGCTGTATACCCATATTGATGTTCATTTCTTACGGACCACCGTTATGGAATGCCATCCGCTGTACCGCAGGAAACAGTTGGAAATGGAAGCAATGGATAAGGCTGAAAAATAGTGAAAAAAAATCAAACCACAATAGACACAATAGCACACAATAAAAAGAACACAATAGTCAACTATCTAATGGAATTTGAAAATTTTTGAATAAACAAAACTATAGTAAACATGATTTCTATTGTGATTTATTGTGCCTATTGTGGTTCGTCTTTTATTTTGGTAAAGTAGAATTAATTGACCGAAATTACTTACAATCTTATGACCTTGCATACAGGCCTATATAAATGATTTATGATTAAAAACTACCCTTCAAAATTATATACTATCATACGTTCAGTAAATCATAGATCTGTATTTATCTGTATACTGCTCCTGCTTACATTGTTCACCTCCTCAGTTAAAGCCGAAGAGACTTTAGTGGTCGGACAGGTATTGAACAGCACTGACAGGTCACCGATTCCATCCGTCAACATATCATTTAAGAATTCACTGACAGGAGTTCAAACGAATGAGGAAGGCTATTTTATGATTCGTACCAACGACAATCAAAACACACTTCAATTTTCCTCAGTAGGCTTTAAAAACCACGAAATAAAGATCAAGCCCGGAAAAAGTGTTGGAATCCAGGTGGAAATGCAGGAACAAAACACGCTGCTTCAGGAAGTATTTGTGGTACCGGGATCGAACCCGGCACTGGAAATGATGAAGAAAGTACGCTACCTGGTAAAAGTAAATGATATCACCCGGCAAAAAGGATTTACAGTACAAAGTACGGAACAAAACATGGTGTTGCTGAGTAAAATCAGCCAGCAAGCGGTGAGTAAACGGATTTTTGACCAGTTGAAAAAAGGCAAGATTTCGGGTACCGATTCCTCGATGGTCATCCCGTTGTACATGGTTGAAAAAAAGTATCGGATAACCAATACAGAAAAGAAAGAGCTTTCGACCAAAAAATTTTCTTCCCTCGAATCGGGTGAAAAGGTGCTTGAAAAACTGGCAGGTGAACTGAACACCGACCTGAACTTTTATGACAACAGCGTGACTGTATTCGGGAAAAACATGGTAAGCCCACTGTCGGTTATGGGAAATGCCTTCTACGAATATTTCCTGGCCGACAGTATCAAAACTACCCACGGAAAGCAATACGAAATACATTTCAGGAGCCGTAACAAGAAAAATTTAGCTTTTGATGGGAAGCTCTGGGTGGATTCAACCACTTATTCACTGACACAAATTGAAGCGGAACTGCCGGCAAGGGCGAACATCAATTTCATTCACAATTTGAGGATCATACAAAAGTTTACCTCAACAGCCACAAACCGTTGGATGCGCGAATCGGAAGAACTGACCTTAAACATGACCTATGCCTTGCTCAGTGACAGCCTTCACTTGAGGCCTGAGATCTTTGTCAAAAGGAGCGCTACATTCCATTCTGCACATGCAGCTGAAATGCAGGATAACAAATTTGCAAAGAGCAAATACGATCAAACGACCCTGGATCAAAAATTAAATGAACTGAATAATACGCCTTTGTTGCGTACTGCAAAATGGCTGGCCGATGTTGTCATTACAGGATACATTCCCCTGGGAATAATTGATTTCGGAAAAGTAGAACAACTAGCCAGGATCACTGACATTGAAGGTTTGCGACTGAATGTGCCATTCAGGACAAACGAACGGTTATGGAAAAATATTTCACTGGGTGGATATGCCGGATATGGTTTTAAAAATGAAGCTGTAAAATATTCAGCCATTGCCCAGTATAAATTTAAGGGCGAAAAACGAAGGGTGTTGAGTTTGAGTTATACGGACGATTACAGGCGCATAGATTACAATTACAATAATTTCATGTATCTGGAGAATCCGCTTGTCACCGGGGATGCAGACATATCCAGTTCAATAATATCCCTGGAATCGGAAGGTAAAATAAGCGAACGAAAAGAATACTTACTCTCGGTGACAAACGATTGGAATCCTGATATTGAAAGTAATCTGTACCTGCGTTCCAACCAGCTGTTTGCAAATGATGACATGCCTATGAGAGTGGGTACTGTCAGTATGGCAAAGTATTTAGGGCAACAGTCCGCTACCCTGTCCACACGTTTTTCGTTTGGCGAACGGACCTACGATGATCACATGCAGCGGATTTATGTAGTCAATAACCTGCCGGTGATTTATGGTATCCTGGAAGCCGGGAAATACCAGTTTGGGAACACCAAAGGACAGTATAGCAAAATCATGGGGGCGGTCAGGCAATTAATCCGTTTTGATTATGGCCAGTTTAACTATGCTGTCAATGGAGGCGTCATTTTGGGAAATGTGCCGTATCCGATACTTGGAATACCTCCGGGGAACGAAACCGGGGGATATAGCTTTTATTCGTTTAACCTGATGGATAACATGGAATATGCCGCCGACAAATATATCAACCTGCATACTGAATTAATGCTGAATGGATTAGTCATGAACCAAATCCCCCTGGTTAAGAACTTGAATTTACGGGAGATGTTTTCATTCAAGATGGCGTATGGCAGTTTGAGCGATAGCCACAGAAACCTACTTGATTATCCGGCCTATTTGAAACCCTGGACAAAACCTTATATGGAAGTCGGAGTAGGGTTTACTAACATTTTCCATATCTTCACCCTGCAATCGGTGTGGAGGCTTACTGATTTGAAACATAAGGATGCCAGGTCATGGGGACTGTTGGGAAGTTTAAATGTCAGTTTCTAATAACACATAGTATCAAATTGCAAAACTATGTGTTTAATATTATATTTTTGATAAGCACATGGGCATTGATAAATGTAATTGTTTAAAGAATTAACACATAGTTCACATAGTCACATAGAAACACATAGTAAGACAAAAAGAAGACATAGAAAACATAGTTTAAATAGAGACCTTATCGATATAATGAAATTTGAATCTTAGTCTATGTGTTTCTATGTCTTCCATAAATAATAAAACAGATTTACCTTCCAAGCAATAAAACTATGTGGAACTATGTGAAAAAACTATGTGATACTATGTGATTAAAAATAAGACTTTAATTTATTCAACGAACTTAAATGCCAAATCATACATTTTTCGAACAATAATGAAAGGTTCAAACTATAATTTTAATTAGTTATCTTATCTTTGTTGTCGATTTAAAAATAAACGGAATTAATAAAGAAAACTATGGAAACAACTGATTTACAAATTGCCATTATTGGCGCTGGAAATATGGGTGGAGCCATTGCCCGTGGGTTGTGCAAAGGGAAACTTATCCAATCGAAAAACATACGGGTAAGTGATGTGACGCAATCGAACCTGGATGCCTTAAAAGCTTTTGCGCCCGAGATAACAGTCAGCAATTCGAACCGGGATGTTGTAAAAGATGCCCACATTATTATTTTGGCGGTAAAGCCATGGCTTGTAGAAAGTATTGCCGAAGAGTTGGAAAATAAATTTGATTATAAAAAACAAATTGTAGTATCAATAGCTGCAGGGGTAGAATTTGAGCAACTCACTAAATTTTTCAATACTGATGCCACTATCCTGCGCGTGATACCGAATACCGCCATTGATGTGCAACAGAGCGTTTCCACCATTGCTTCCTTCAATGCAAGCAAAGAACAGGAACAATTAATTGTGGATATATTTGCCGAATTGGGAAAAACCTTCCTGGTGAATGAAAGCCAGTTGAATGCATTTATGTCACTTTCATCGTGTGGTATAGCCTATGCATTCAGGTATATACGTGCTGCTACCGAAGGTGGTGTTGAAATGGGA
Source organism: Paludibacter sp. (assembly GCA_028710415.1). Lineage (GTDB taxonomy): Bacteria > Bacteroidota > Bacteroidia > Bacteroidales > Paludibacteraceae > Paludibacter. The sequence goes on from JAQTUE010000007.1 coordinate 143,137, forward strand.
ATATACCCGAATACAGCCAAGGAAGTGGTGATACAGACCTTGCGAGGCGCCATTGAACTGCTGGAAGCTAACGGAACACATCCCGAAGTGGAAATTGATAAAGTAACTACTGCCGGAGGTACTACCATAAAAGGGCTGAACGAAATGGAAGCACAGGGATTTACCAATGCAGTGATCAAAGGATTGAAAGCTTCGCATATTAAATAGTTGCTTGCTTCGTGATAATAGGTAATAGGAACAATTAAATTTCCTGTTATATTCTTCTTGAAATGAGACCTCTCCCCCTGCCCTCTCCAAAGGAGAGGGGGATAGAGCTAAGGGTTGAATAAGTTTTATTTATAATAATAAGACACTATTTGTTTCCCATTACTTCTATGGTTTTCAATTTTAAAAAATAATTAAACGATACTAAGTATTTCTCTTTAAAGATATTCGTAGTCAAAATAAAGATTCAATAACAGAAGTATTATGAACACACAAATCAAACAAATTGCCGAACGACTGCATGGGCTTCGTGACGCACTGGATTTATCTACTGAAACGGTAGCTGAGAAATGCGGTGTCAGTAAGGAGGATTATGAAAAATACGAATCAGGGAATCATGATATTCCTATGAGCTTTATTTGCGACCTGGCACAGACCTTTGGTGTGGAAACAACGGCTTTAATATCTGGCAATGACCCGCATTCTCTGGCTTATTTTGTCACCCGCAAAGGAACAGGATCGAGCGTGGAACGTACAAAAGTTTATAAATACCATTCACTGGCCCATGGTTTCCGGTATGCTAAAGCGGAACCATTTGAAATAACAGTTGAACCGAATGACAAGCCATTGCACTTAAACTCCCACTTGGGACAGGAATTCAATTATATCCTGGAAGGGACCATGAACCTGCAAATCGCAGGGAATGATGTTGTGCTGAACCCGGGAGACAGTATTTATTTTGATTCTTCCAAACCCCATGGAATGAAAGCAATGAATGGAGAGAAAGTGACATTTTTGGCTGTAATTATTTAGAATTTAAAGCATTTTAATATGATTGAGAAATATCTGAAACAAACCGAATTCAAAGACTTTGAGGACTTCAAAGCAAATTACAAACTAATAGTTCCTGAAAATTTTAATTTTGGTTACGACATTGTAGATGCCTGGGCAGCCAAAGAACCGGATAAAAAAGCACTCCTTTGGACCAATGACCAGGGTGAATGCAAGGAGTTCACATTCGGTGAAATGAAGAAATACACCGATCAGACAGCTTCGTATTTTCAAAGCCTCGGTATCAAAAAAGGCGATATTGTGATGGCCATCCTGAAACGCAGGTATGAATTCTGGTTTACCATCGTGGCATTGCATAAAATAGGCGCAGTAATTATCCCTGCAACCCACCTGTTGACAAAAAAGGATTTGATTTACCGCAACAATGCAGCAGATATAAAAGCAATCATTGCAGTAGGTGAAGAACCAATAATCACCCATATTAACGATGCCATGCCTGAGTCACCAAGCGTGGAATTATTGATTTCAGTCGGGCATATTATTCCTGAAGGCTGGCAGGATTTCCATAAGGGAATTGAAAATGCAGCACCATTTACTCCAATAGCCAATGTAAACAAGAATGATGACCCGTTGATTATCAGCTTTACTTCGGGCACAACAGGCAATCCAAAAATGGTGTTGCTGGATTGCGTCTATCCGCTGGCACATATAATTACAGCAAAATACTGGCATAACCTGCACGAAGAGAGCCTACACCTGACCATTGCAGATACGGGATGGTTGAAAGCCGTGTGGGGAAAACTATATGGTCAATGGATTGTCGGAGCCTGCGTATTTGTGTACGATCATGAAAAGTTTACTCCGGCAGCCATGCTTGAAATGATTCAGAAACATCGCATCACCTCATTGTGTGCCCCTCCTACAATTTTTCGTTTTCTGATACGTGAAGACCTGACCCATTATGATTTATCATCCCTGGAATACTGTACCATTGCAGGTGAAGCATTGAATCCTGCTGTTTATGAGCAGTTCTTAAAACTTACCGGAATCAAATTACGCGAAGGGTACGGCCAAAGCGAAACGACCCTTTCACTCTTTACATGTCCCTGGGTAGAACCAAAACCAGGATCGATGGGACTGATCAACCCGCATTATGATGTTGACTTATTAACTCCTGAAGGACGTACGGCAGAAGTGGGTGAACAGGGACAGATAGTGATCCGGACCGATAAAAGTTACCCTGTGGGTTTATTCAAAGGGTACTACCGCAACGAAACACTTACAACCGAATGCTGGCATGATGATATCTATTATACCGGGGATGTGGCATGGCGTGATGAAGATGGTTACTTCTGGTTTGTTGGGCGTGCCGATGATGTGATAAAAAGTTCAGGGTACCGTATCGGGCCTTTCGAAGTGGAAAGTGCCTTGATGACGCATCCTGCCGTAGTGGAATGTGCCATTACAGGAGTTCCGGATGAAATCCGGGGACAAATTGTTAAAGCTACGATCATCCTGGCAAAGGATTACAAAGACAAAGCGGGCGATAAACTGATTAAAGAAATTCAGGAACACGTGAAAAGTGTGACTGCACCATATAAATATCCAAGGATCATAGAGTTTGTGAATGAATTGCCTAAAACAATCAGTGGCAAGATTCGCAGGACTGAGATCAGGGAGAAAGACAATAACAATTTATAATTTAAAATTAGATGAATATTATCAATCTGTCGGAAAACAATTCCGTATTAAAACATTATTTGAAGGAAATCCGTTCTGTAAAAATCCAAAAAGACTCCATGCGTTTTCGCAGGAATATGGAACGGATCGGCGAAATAATGGCATATGAAATCAGTAAAAAATTGCGCTACAAAGCCGAGGATGTAAAAACACCCCTTGGCATGGCGAATACCGAAGTGATTGATGAAAAGATTGTGATAGCCACGATACTGCGTGCAGGCCTGCCATTTCATACAGGTTTCCTGAATTATTTTGACGGAGCTGAAAACGCTTTTGTATCGGCATACCGAAAATACAAAGATGCCTTGAAATTTGATATCTATATTGAATACATCGCTTCACCTAACCTGGATGGGAAAACATTGATCATAACCGATCCAATGCTCGCTACAGGGGGTTCTATGGAGCTTGCTTACGGCGCCCTGCTCACCAAAGGCAAACCGGCGCATATTCACGTAGCGACTGTAATTTCAAGCCAGGTGGCCATTGATTACATTGCATCCCATTTCCCGGAAACAAAGACCACAGTATGGGCTGCAGCTATTGATCCCGAATTAAACGAGCATTCTTACATCATACCAGGACTGGGCGATGCAGGCGATTTGGCATTTGGAGAGAAATTATAGAAAAACTTATTTTTATCATCTAAAAAAACCTTCAAACAAATAATGTTTGAAGGTTTTTTTAATAGAATAACTTGTGTCTTATAAAATCCAGCAAATTACTTTCCATTCATTTTCTTAATAAAATCTATTTCATTCTGGTCAAAGGGTGTTTTGTCCTGACGCAAGATGTCGTGGAACCAAATTAAAGGTTCCTTCTTATTAGGTTCAGGTGCATCCCATGCAAAAATAGTATTCGTTTTTCCTGACACAAAACCCCAGTTGATTGCACCAATGTTATTCTTTTTAAGTAATGGCATAATATTTTCAAATCGACTATCACGCTTCCGAGCCATGTATTCAGTGCAAATCATTGGACGCTCATGCACTTTCAAAATATCGATACATGTTTGCTGGTTTATTTCATTTCCATAATTATGATAAGTAATAATATCCGAATTTGAAGCCTGACATGTTGATATTTCAGTACAACCGAAACACCACACACCCGATGAAACTGGTTGAGACGGATTTATTTGCCTTGCCCATTTGAAGACATTTTTAAGCAACGGAATGGATGTATTTCCATGATCGCTATTTCCAGGTTCGTTATATAGATCCCATAAAAGGATTCTTTTGTCATTTTTAAAAGTAACTAATATGTCCTTTATATAATTTTCTAACAAAGGGAAAAGTGTCAACGTATCTCGTCTGAGTGAACTTGACGGATCCTGAACCCAACCCGAATTATGAACACCTGGTTTTGGAACGGGTTGTTTCCCTAAAGCCGATTCTTCATTCCAACAGTCATCAAAGAAAACCAATATTGTTCTTATCTGGTGTTTTGATGAAATTGACAGATATTTATTTATTCGTTTCTTGAATGATGCCGGATCATTTTTCCAGACTACACTACTCAAATAAACTCGCATAGTATTAAAACCTAATTCATGGGCCCATCCCAATTGTTTATCAATAGTTTTAGGATCAAATGTTTCTGCCTGCCACATTTCTATCTGATTTACAGCTGTACTTGTTTGATAATTACAACCGCTTAACCATGGTTGTTGATTATACCACATTTTGGCTTTTTGTTTACTCCAAATCTCTCCATTTGTATTTGTTAGGTTTGATGGAACATTATCCTGAGCTTTTGAATAGCCTGTCGGAAGTAAAAATAACAAACAAAAAAGTGCTAAAACAGTTCCCTTATTTGATATTACGAAATTTAATTTAGATAGTTTTTTATTTATAATCATGTTTTTCAGGTTGTTAGACTTTAAAAAATAGTCATTTGCATTTGCAACAAATATATCAAAAAAAACATTGCATTTTTATCTCTGATGTATTATTAATATTTTGTTTGAGATATAAATTGAGTATATTCTATAAATAAATGATTTGTTCTACACAATTGATAATTTGAGAAATGTTTTTAGTTAATTACCCGTTAACAAAGTATATTTCAGAATATCAATATATATATTTGCATATTGATAGTTAAACCAACACTTTTTTATAGTTTTGCATAACCAAATTTTAAACGTAGAAATTCTTACAATATTAAATTTATTATTGTCAGGAGAAAGAAATAAATATGAGTATATCAGGAAGAATTGAATATTTAAAATCATTGTTTAAAGGGAAAACAAATAATTCATTTTTGCAATTATTCAGGTATACTTTTGTAGGTGGTTTAGCATTCTTAGTCGATTTTGGACTATTGATAATGTTGACTGAATATTTTCATATCTATTATTTATTATCAGCTGGAATTGCATTTGTTTTTGGATTAATAGTAAACTATTATTTAAGCATTAACTGGGTTTTTAATAGCAGGGTTGTGGAAAACAAGTTATTTGAGTTCCTCGTGTTCACTTTAATAGGAATTGTTGGGCTAGGGTTAAATGAACTTTTTTTATGGTTACTTACAGATAAATTATTATTTTATTATATATTTTCAAAGGCAATAACGACTTTCATAGTGTATTTCTGGAATTTCTTTGCACGTAAATTATTACTTTTCAATCAACATAAAAACAACCATGAGTAAAACAACCATAATAATTGGCGCCGGACCTGCAGGATTAACTGCAGCATATGAACTGGTTACCAAAACAGATATAAAACCTATTCTCATTGAGCAGAGCAATGACATTGGTGGAATATCCAAGACTGTTGTTTACCATGGGAATAGAATAGACATTGGCGGACATAGATTCTTTTCAAAGTCACCTGTAGTCATGAAATGGTGGCAAGATATTTTACCTATTCAAGGCTCGGAATCCAAAGATGAGATATTGAAAGACATTTATTACCACAAAAAGCATAATCGGGTTAAACTGCCTGAAAATGGTCCTGATCCAGAAAAGACCGATCGGGTAATGCTAATAAGAACCCGATTATCACGTATTTTCTTCCTTAGAAAGTTCTTTGATTATCCAATTACTCTAAATTTAAAGACAGTTGCAAATCTTGGTTTTGTCAGGATATTGAAAATAGGTTGGACTTATTCCTGGATTCAGATTTTCCCTGTTAAAAATATAGATTCACTTGAGGATTTTTTCATTAGCAGATTTGGCCAGGAACTATATAAAACTTTCTTCAAAGATTATACTGAAAAAGTTTGGGGAGTACCTTGTTCAGAAATTGCTGCTGACTGGGGAGCTCAACGAATTAAGGAATTGTCAGTTTCAAAAGCCTTACTTCATGCTTTAAAATCAATTTTTCGAAGAGAAACCTCGTTAGAACAAAAAAACACAGATACCAGCTTGATTGAACAATTTATGTATCCGAAACTGGGCCCCGGGCAAATGTGGGAAACAGTTGCACAGATTGTTTTGGAAAAAGGCGGTATTATTATAAAAGATTCTGAAGTTGTAGAAATAAGTATTGATGAAAATAAGGTTGATGGATTAAGCTACCTGACTCATTCGACTAATACCATTACAAAAATATTCGGAGATTATTTTCTATCTACGATGCCTGTGAAAGATCTTATAAGCTCGATGGGCAATAAGGTTCCCTTAGATGTGAAAGCAGTAAGTGATGGCTTACAATATCGTGACTTTATTACAGTAGGATTGCTATTGAACAAACTGAAAATAAAAAACGAAACAAAAATTGCGACTTTGAAGGACTTAGTTCCTGATAATTGGATCTACATACAAGAAAAAGAAGTAAAAGTAGGCAGGTTGCAAATTTTCAACAACTGGTCGCCCTATATGGTGGCTGACATTGAAAAAGTATGGATTGGCCTTGAGTATTTCTGTAATGAAGGAGATGAATTATGGAGTATGTCTGACTCTGAATTTACTCAGTTTGCAATAAATGAACTGCACCACATTGACATTATAGATAAAGCAGATGTGATTGACAACACCATTATCAGGATGCCGAAGACCTATCCTGCCTATTTTGGCACTTACTCCCAATTTCCTGTCATCAGGGAGTTTACTGATAAGCTGGAAAATCTATTCTTAATAGGAAGGAATGGAATGCATAAATATAACAATCAGGATCATTCTATGCTTACTGCTATTACAGCCGTAGATAATATTATTCATGGAGAAAATTCAAAAGTGAATATTTGGGATATAAATACCGAAGAGGAATATCATGAAGAAAAATAGTAACTTTGTTTTTTCAAAGTATAATAAATTTTCATATTATATTAATTCAAACGCGTTAGAAAGAAAACTAATTCCAATATATAGTTTTTCAGCCCTTATCTTTTTATTAATATTTGTATTCGGTCCCAGCCCAACAGCAGGTGATACAGATACAAATTTTTCTGCAGGACTAAATCTCGCTAATGGAATGCTAGATGCCTTACGTACTCCATTATATCCTTCAATCCTCAACTTCTTTAAATTAATATTAAGCAATAATGTTGCTATTAAATTGGGAGTTATTATTTTTCAGTATATAATATTTTTCATATCAATATTCTGCTTTTATTATGTTAGTGAGTTTTTCATTAAACATAAGAAAATTGTATTCTTTGTTGTTATGTGCTATGCCTGTCATCCGGCAATTCTTGTATGGCAGAAGATAATTATGACCGAATCCTTAGCATTGTCGGGAGTTGTTTTCTTTTTATACTTTATTGTCAGATTCTTAGTTACAAAAAAAACAATTTACTCTTTAATGATAAACCTGTTTGTCTTTCTTTTAATCATGCTAAGACCTGGATTTGTATTCTTGATTCCTATTGTTTTATTCTTTTGGTTGTATTTCATACTTAAATATAAAAAAAATAGCCTGTTGGGACTATCAGGAATTATAGTTGTCATAATTTTAGTTATTGGTTACTCTGGTATTTTTCAAAAACAATATGGTGTTTATTCATTGAGTACAGTAAGTGACATCAACCAGTACATAATGTTACGGGATGCCGGATTGTTAGAAACTAACAATATAGAGAATCCAGAATTTAAAAAAGAATTATCCATTACCATTCAGAAAAAGAAATCAGATTCTGACTATTTTGATGAATATATTTATTTTTATTCAAAATATGGATTTGCAGCTAGTAATAAATTTATTCACGAATCAATTAAAGGAAATTTATCGGAATATGTAACTTACAATTTAAATCGTTTTATTAAAGAAACAATCAACTCAAGAATAGGTTTTTGGGAAGGGTTTAACTATAACAAATACAATCATTTTATAAAAGTGCTATGTTGTCCATTTATTTTGCTTTACATTTTTTTAATTTTGTACATTTACAGCCTCTTTAAGAATAATTTTACTTTTAAGTCTTCTCTTTTTATTTATTCGATCGCCATTTCAAGCATCTTTGTACTAATCGTTGGTGCACCAAATGCCTGGGGAAGGCTTATCGTTCCAACTATTCCGATATTATTGATTATGTTTGGGCAATGTTTGGAATATTTAAGATTGAGGCCGAAGAAAGTAGATCTGGTTAAAGCCAATAATGAACTTTCCGGTAGCACAAATACAACTATAAAGTTTTGATTGACGTACCAGGCACTCGATCAATCATTTCAGTTCACCGTGTCGCGCAGTGTACCCAGCGTGCAACACTGTGTTTTTCTTGTATAACTAAATGCAAGGATATGTGAATAGAGCCTCTGAAAAGCGTGCACAAGTTCCCGATTATGTTATTCAAAACCAATTAGTTTTGGCTGGTTTTGAGTCTACATTTAATCAAAATTTGAATTCTACAAACCGATAGGTTATTTTAGCTCATCTTTTTCATGGGGAAGGCTCATCGTTCCCAGCATCCCAAATCTTTTGATTTTAATTGGTCAAACATTTTCTATTTTAATTCAAAAAAATAATCAATGAAAAAACGTCTCCTATCACTCTTAATACATCCCCTTTTTATTGCGATTTTTTTGTTTGCAATAATTTTTATAATTGCTGCATATATGCCAATGAACTGTGATGAAGGCGTTTGGCATTATATAGGTAGAGTTTGGACACAATATGGAATACCCCCATATATTAGTGCTGTTGAAAACAAAACGCCTGGCATTTTTGAGCTTTATGCAATTTCCTATAAATATTTTGGGTTAAATCTTATTTTTGTACGGTTGCTGGGAATGATCGCCTTAGTTTTTAGTGCTCTAATTGTATATAAAATTGCTACCAAAATTCATAGCAAGGAAGCAGCAGTTTTTGCTATGTATGTTTTTGGGCTTACAAATACTTGGGGTATGTTTAGTGGTGGTTTTATATCACACACCGAAACATTTATGTTGCTTTTCTCTACGTTTTCTATCTGGATATTAATCAATGTGTTGGATGATAGAAACAGGATATTTTCTATGTTTCTTGCAGGAATTTCAATGGGAATAGCCATTGCATTTAAGCAAATTGCCATTACTACCGCATTTGCAGCAGTTTTGTTTTGTGTGTTTTATCCAAAAAAAAACCTCATTTCTCGGAAAATTACTTCTGTCCTTCTTTTTGTAGCAGGTATTTTTACAGCAACTCTCATTAGCATATTTCCTATTTTATTAAGTGGTGCCACGTTTAAAAATTATATTGATGGTGCATGGTTAATTCTATTAAATTCGGCTTCGAATGCGAGTCTTACCGCACATTTTGCCGACTTCGTGAATGTTCTTATACTATCTCGCATTGCTTTTCTTTTTAGCTTTTTAATGTTGATTTTCAGGTTTAAATTTTTACTGAAAGATGTATTTTTTATTGGATTATTACTATGGTTTGCGTTCGATTTCTTGGGAGTAAACGCTTCCGGCCACTATTATGGTCATCAAATTAAACAAATGATGCCCTCTTTTGCCATTATCATCGGAATTCTATTTTCAGAATTATTGAAAAAACTTTCAAGTTCCAAATCATATAAAATAAACTATCAATTGGGGATGATTTTATTTGTTATTTTTTCCTTTTTACCATATGGAGGTTTAGGAAAAGGAGCAATTTGTTTTCTTAATAGAAACAAAATGGATGATGATAAAAAACTTGGAATTTGGCTAAATAACAATACTTTACAGAACGAAACTGTTTTTATAGAGGCAGATTTTCATTCCAATGTGCTGGCTTATTCCGAGCGATTTTCAGCAAGTAAATACATTAATACCATTTTTTTAACCACCGAAAAAGAAAGAACTGAGCTATTAAATGATTTAAAGAAAAACAAGCCTATTTACATAGTGAAATGTAACTTTGATTTGATAAAAGATTCAACTGCAGGGGAAAAAGTAGATGATTATATCAGATCAAATTATGTTATTGAAGAACGAAAAACTGAATACGATATTCTGAAACGGAAATAAATAGTGAAATTACCCGAATCGAGTAGGAATTGAGCGATTAATTCGCTCACTGTCCTCTCACACCACCGTACATACCGTTCGGTATACGGAGGTTTCTTACTTAATATCTCACGATGGGTGTATGTTGTTATCAGTTATCCTACTGATTATCTTCACTCTAACTTATTATTCTGATTCCGTCCTATTCTTAACAGGTAACATTTATTTACTATCCTACTGCAAGATACAGCCCTTCAATGAATTTTGAGTCCTCTGTACTTTTTTTCTCCCATTAAATCTCATTAGTATCATTTAATATGGCTTCTGCTGACTTCTCACAGTTATTGTTATCCATACTTTTCAGCATGTCCGTGAAATCTCCCCAGGTAAGACGAGTAACCTCCTTTCCATCTATCGGGATCATTTACACATACTGATTCTGTTCAGTTTACGGGACTTTGTCCTGCTAGGCAGACTTATCCACAGTATGTGCCTGATGATGTTCGTATTCCTCCGACCGGAAATTTGCCGCGGGCTTCCTTCAGATTCCACCTCACGATGTACACCCTTTCCTTGAGCTAATGGTTGGCAACTGAAAGCCCCCATAAAGGACTTGAACCGTTAAATATACTCGTCATACTAGGCGCACAAAAAAAATCTACAAACAATGTGGACTTTTTTATACAAATTAAATAATGTCAATATTATTTCTTATAATACTTCATTGCTTCCGGCAAATACTCTTTCAACTTAACAATCCTATTGGCATCAGATGGATGTGTACTCATGAATTCTATTGGTGCTCCGCTTGAACTGGCAGCCATTCGTTCCCAGAAAGTAATTGCCTCATTTGGATTATACCCGGCCATAGCCAGGAAAATCAATCCAAGCTGGTCGGCTTCATACTCATGCTTACGTGAATAAGGTAACATAACTCCATATTGTGACCCAATGCCATAAATCGTACCTATAGTCGATTTAGTAGCAGCTGATTTATTAGACAACAAGACATCGGTTAATGAAGCGCCATATTGTACCAACATTTGCTGGCTCATGCGTTCGTTGCTGTGTTTGGCCACTGCATGGGCAATTTCATGTCCAAGGACTACGGCCAGCCCGACTTCAGTTTTTGTTACCGGTAATATTCCTTCGAAAACTACCACCTTACCTCCCGGCATGCAAAAGGCATTTTTGGTAGTATCTTTTACCAGGTTAAACTCCCAGGCAAATGAAGCAATATCTGCCGACTTACCATTAGCATTCAGGTATGCTTCTACAACAGTTGAAATTTTAGCACCTACTTTTTTTACCAGGGCGGTATTTACTTTATCTTTCGAAGCGGGCACAGAGTCAATGAATTGTTTGTAACTCTGGAAACTTGAAGTCAAAACTTCTGAATCCGATACCAATAATAACTGTTTGCGACCTGTTAGCAAGACGGTCGAGCATGATACTAAAATACAGGTAATGAATGTAAAATAGACGATTTTTTTCATAAACTATTCTTTTTTTTGTAATGATGTTTAAGATACTACATTTAAAAATTTATCTTTGCAAATAAATTAATTCTTTTTTTTATGAACGATTAAATATGTATTATTGTTTTAATACTTTTTATATTAGATCAAATTTTCCGGTTCAAAAAACTCAACTTCCTTATATGAAACTTAAATATTTTTTATCAATCTATTGGAAATCAATCATTATTATAACCGGTATATTATATTTGTCTTTCGCACCTCCTTCAGCTTTTAAAGGAGTACCAGCCTTTGAATTTGAGGATAAGCTTGTTCATTTATTCATGTATGGAGGTTTAACCTGTGTTTTGATCTATGATTTCAGGCAATATGCCAAAAATAAAACAATGTCAGTGTTGTCCTTTATTTTTATGTGTCTTTTATTCCCCGTATTTCTTGGTGGGGCAGTGGAAATACTTCAACCAATGTATTTTGCTCCCCGGACAGCTGAATGGATTGATTGGTTTAGTGATATTGCCGGCGTACTGCTTGGATGGTCAGCCTTTCAACTTATTTTTCCAACAGTGATAAAAAAGAAAAGCAAGTAGACTTATATCGTTTCAACCTATATATTCTGAAGTTTAATGTCCGTTGTGGTTACATACTATGAGTGACGAAACACTGAAATATAAAATCGGGATTACGCTTATTAAAGGCGTAGGAAACAACCTGGCTAAAAACCTGATAGCGTATACGGGTAGTGCAGAAGGAGTGTTTAAGGAAAAGCAACAAAACCTGGCAAATATCCCTGGTATCGGTGAAATTGTATCCAGGCAAATAATCTCCGGAATTAGCTCTCATGATGTAATGAAACGGGCCGAACAGGAGGTCGAATTTATTATTAAAAACAAAATTAAGACAACCTATTTTACCGACAAGGACTATCCATTTCGCTTGAAAGAATGTCCTGATTCACCTGTTATGATTTATTCAAAAGGTAATTGCAACCTGAATAACGGTAAATTTGTAGGGATTGTCGGGACCCGAAAAGCTACTGAAAATGGTAAGGAGAATTGCAAGAAACTTATTTGTGAATTAAAAGGTGTGTTGCCAAATGTAATTATTGTCAGCGGGTTGGCATTTGGGATAGATATTTGCGCCCACAAGGCAGCGCTTGATTCAGGAGTGCCAACTATCGGTGTCATCAGCCATGGATTGGATCGGATCTATCCGGAGCTGCATAGGCCAACGGCCATTAAAATGTTGCAGGAGGGAGCCTTGGTGACCGAATACCTTAGCATGACAAATCCGGACAAACAGAATTTTGTACAACGCAACCGCATTATAGCCGGCCTCTGTGATGCCTTAGTGGTTGTTGAATCAGGCATTAAAGGGGGTGCCCTGATTACTGCCGATATTGCGAATGATTATAACAGGGATGTATTTGCATTTCCGGGACGGGTAGATGATGAATGGTCAAAAGGATGCAATGCTTTGATTAAAAATAACAAAGCATCATTGATTGAATCGGCTGATGATATCTTGCGGTTTATGAACTGGGAAAGGCTGGATTCCTCATCTTCACCAGCCGTTCAAACAGCATTATTTATGGATCTATCTGAGGAGGAACAAATTATTGTTTCTACATTAAGGCAATATCAGGAAGGAATTCAGTTTAATGAATTAGCCATTCTGCTTGAAAAACCAATCAGTAAGATCTCATCCATGTTGCTTGAAATGGAATTTAAAGGATTAGTAAAATGTTTGCCCGGAAATGTGTATAAGATTGTAAAGTAGGTTGATTGGAGATTGAGTTAATTGGTTAATTAAGTTAATTGGTTGACTGGTTAATTGGTTGATTGGTTGATTAAGTTGATTAAGTTGACTAGTTGATTGAGTTAATTGTTTGAATTTAGGAGAATAAGAAATGGTAAATAGTAAAATAGTAAATATATTAAATATATTAAATGTATAGCAGAGAAGAATTAAAACAATTGAAAAAAGAGTTTTGGGAAGGTTTTGGTATTTATTGCAGCCATGTGCCTGCCCTGAAACGCCGTAAAAGCAAGTTTATGCTGTACAATACCAAGATGAAAGGTGTGGAAATGAAGTTTGATGCAACCCGTAAAGGCGCTACGGTGATTCTCGAAATAAACCTCTCGAATGCTAAGCAACGTCTTGAAAAATACGAACAGTTTGTCCTGCACAAAGCAACCATGGAAAAGCAGTTCCCTGATGGACTGATCTGGGATCCGGCTTTTATCCGGGAATGTGGTACCGAAGTGAGCCGGATTTATATTGAAAAGAACGGTATTGACTTGCATCGTCGCATCCAATGGATGGAATTCTATCAGTTTATGTCCTCTGAAATGCTGAAGCTGGAAAAGGCCTTTAAGGTAGTGAAGGAGACAATGGAGTAAAATGCGTTCTTACTTGTTCCCGGGAATGTTTCATCTGCATGTTTTGCTTCATCAGCTTAAAATATATTTCTACCAACCATGTCTTTTATAAAGTCCGGCTATATGGCTGCCTCTCATCCCTTATGGTGGCTGATTAGAACGATAGTCCGGTCATCTTCCTGACTATAAACCTCATCCCGGGAATACTCAATATACCTACCTCATTTTCAACAGCTGCTTTTCCCGTGAGCCGAATTATTTCGTCTTTTGTGAAACTGTACAGTGTCTTTACCGGTTAACCAAGCATTCTACACCTGTCCGATCTATCGTAGGCCTTTCGTGAGTCTTTGGAGAGGGGTTCGAGGGGGTTCGGAGGGCTGGGGCCCTCGGAACCCCCTCGAAAGGCCCTCGATACCCCCTCCATACCCCCTCCATACTACATTCACTTGTAGACAGGGATAAGGATCGTTTGAAACTACAAAATCCTATCGGAAAACAGGACAGGAAGGTATCGTCAGGTGGAAAATTCAGTGGCAAGGTGGAGTTTAAACCGCACAAACATTGGTTTAGCTGTACAAACATCATAGTCATAATTCATCGGAGGAAAAGTGATATGGGAAACCCTTATCCGTTTTATACTTGTGGATCGATGAATGTGGGATTAAATCTACTAGCTGTTAAAAAATAGGAGATTCTGATTTTTTGCCTAACGTTGTACTCATAGAAAAGTTCTTTAAATGAGTGTGGTAACTGCAACTATATTTTTTAGTGCGCTTTTCTGTTTTTTTTCAATTATAGTTTGGACAGCAATGCGATTTTTTCGTGTATTTCTGTATCAACTTATTAAATTTAGGTGGTACTCAAAATCAATCAACTATTTATGTTGATAAAACAAGGATTTTTTAGTAGTTTTGCATCCCATAAATAAACGTAAAACGGAATATGGAAAAAAAGCAAATTAAAAGAGCCTTAGTTTCTGTTTATCATAAAGATAAACTCGATATCATTATACAAAAACTGCACTCCGAAGGAGTAGAATTTATCTCTACCGGAGGAACCCAGTCCTTTATTGAATCCCTTAATATTCCATGCCTGGCTGTTGAAGACCTTACCGGATACCCCTCAATTCTGGGTGGAAGGGTAAAAACTCTGCATCCCAAAGTATTTGGCGGCATTCTTTCACGTCGTGATAATGCCCAGGATAATGCCCAGATTGAAGATTATCAAATTCCTGAAATAGATCTTGTGATTGTTGATTTGTATCCATTTGAAGCTACTGTAGCTGCAGGAGCTGATGAACCGACAACAATTGAAAAGATCGATATCGGTGGTATTTCCCTGATTCGGGCTGCTGCCAAAAATTATGCCGATGTGGTTATAGTTGCATCACAGGATCAGTACGAACCTTTGTTGGAAATGATCACTTCCAATGGTGCCCAAACAACCCTCGAAGAACGTCGTTGGTTTGCAAAGGAAGCCTTCGCAGTCTCCTCCCACTACGATGCTGCTATCTTCAACTATTTCGATGGTAATGAAGCAAGCGCATTCCGTTACACCCAGAACAACTCTAAAGTCCTTCGTTATGGTGAAAATCCTCACCAACGCGGGATCTTCTTTGGCAAGTTTGAAGACTTATTCGAACAACTCCAGGGACGTGAAATCTCCTATAATAACCTGCTTGATATCGATGCTTCCATCAATTTGATGAACGATTTCGATGATATCACTTTTGCAATCCTGAAACATAATAATGCTTGTGGTATTGCATCCCGCCCGGTTTTGGTAGATGCATGGAAAGCTGCCCTGGCCGGTGACCCAATTTCTGCCTTTGGCGGAGTATTGATTACCAATGCCATTATTGATAAGGCTACTGCCGAGGAAATGAACAAAATATTCTTCGAAGTAGTTATAGCTCCTGATTATGATCTGGAAGCAATTGAAATCCTGAGTCAAAAGAAGAACAGAATCATCCTGATATTAAAGGAAAACAAGGCAAAAACCCAACAATTCCGTTCGGTACTCAACGGTGTATTGGTACAGGATAAAGATACGCATACTGAAACCGGTGACGATTTAAAGGTGGTAACCGATAAAGCTCCAACTGCCGATGAAGTGGAAGATTTGCTGTTTGCCAATAAAATTGTGAAGCATACCAAATCCAATGCCATAGTATTTGCTAAAAACAAACAAATGTTTGCAAGTGGTGTCGGTCAGACTTCAAGGGTTGATGCTTTAAGGCAGGCTATCGATAAAGCAGTGGCATTTAAGTTTGATTTAAATGGGGCTGTTATGGCGTCAGATGCTTTCTTCCCATTCCCTGATTGTGTTCAGATTGCCTCAGAAGCCGGCATTACTGCCGTGATTCAACCGGGTGGTTCTATCAACGACAAACTTTCAATAGAAACATGCAATGAAACAGGTGTTTCAATGGTAACTACCGGTTATCGCCATTTTAAACACTAATTTCAGTTACTTTTTACAGCCTTGCATTGTTGTTGCAGGCCTGCAACTTTTGACTTTAGACAATAAAACAAACTTGAAATAAATATAGAAAATGGGACTATTTTCATTTACACAAGAAATAGCTATTGACCTTGGTACAGCCAACACCATTATCATCCACAATGATAAAATTGTGGTGGATGAACCGTCAGTAGTAGCGTTGGACAAACGTACCGATAAACTGATTGCCATTGGTGAGAAAGCACGCCAAATGGTTGGTAAGGAAAACGAAGGTATCCGCACAGTCCGCCCATTGCGTGATGGTGTGATTGCCGATTTCTACGCTGCTGAATTGATGATTCGTGGCATGATAAAAATGATTCCAACCAAGAATCACCTCTTCTCTCCCACCCTTAAAATGGTGGTTTGTATTCCTTCAGGAAGTACCGAAGTCGAGATTCGTGCGGTACGTGACTCCTCGGAACATGCTGGTGGACGTGAAGTATACATGATTTACGAACCAATGGCTGCTGCTATCGGAATCGGTATCGATGTGGAAGCTCCCAATGGATGTATGATTGTTGATATCGGTGGTGGTACTACCGAAATTGCTGTTATTTCACTGGGTGGTATTGTTTCCAATAAATCAATCCGTATTGCCGGGGATGACCTGACACTCGACATTGTAGAATACATGGGACGTATGCACAATATCAAAGTGGGTGAACGTACTGCCGAAATGATTAAAATTAATGTAGGGGCTGCTCTGACCGACCTGGAAGATGCTCCTGAAGATTATATTGTCCATGGGCCAAACCGTATGACAGCATTGCCTATGCAGGTTCCGGTATCCTACCAGGAAATTGCACACTGTCTTGAAAAATCAATTTCTAAGATTGAAGCTGCTATCCTGAGTGCATTGGAACAAACACCTCCCGAATTGTATGCTGACATTGTACAACGTGGCATTTATCTTGCCGGTGGTGGAGCTTTGCTTCGTGGCCTTGACAAACGTTTGACCGACAAGCTGAACATCCAGTTTCACATTGCAGACGATCCTTTGAGGGCTGTTGCCCGTGGTACAGGTATCGCATTGAAAAATGTAGACAAATTCTCTTTCCTGATTCGATAAAACTAAACTGAATTTTCGGTAACCACGGTCCTGAACTGTGCTTACCGGAAATTTTTGTTCTATTCACTCCTATCCACTGAGCAGGTGCACTAACAATGAAGAACCTCATCAATTTTTTAATTCAATACAGTGTTGTGTTTTTATTTCTGTTTTTAGAAATAATCTCCTTTACATTGATTGTAAAAAATCAAGAGTATCAGAAAAGTGTGTTCCTTTCTTCCAGTAATTCCATGGTTTCAGGAATGTATACCTGGAGCAATTCTGTGGTTGAATTCTTTAAGCTCCGTGCTGCCAATGATAATCTTTCCGAAGAAAATACAGCACTTAAAAACCAGATCATCAACCTGCAGAATAAGTTATCTACCTTAAAACCAGAAACCTCCGACTCAGTGCATTTCCGTATTCCACCCGAAATGGAATATCAGTTTATATCCGCCAAGGTGATCAACAGTTCCACCAACAAGCTTCAAAACTACATTACCCTGAACAAAGGTGCGATTGATGGCATCAAGATCGATATGGGTGTGATAAGCGACGAAGGCGTTGTTGGCATTGTAAAAACAGTATCCAACCGATTCTCTGTGGTGATTCCCATCCTGAACCCAAAGATAGAGATCAGTTGTAAATTCAAACGAAATAACTATTCAGGAGGCCTGCTTTGGTCCGGCGAGGATTACCGCTATGCCAACCTGACCGATATTGCCCGGCATGTTGAACTTGCCCTGGGTGATACAATCATTACTAGCGGCTTAACCAGTGCATTCCCTGAAGGAATTCCCGTAGGCCAGATTGAAGATTTTAAAATCAAGGAAAGCGATGCATACTATAGGATTAAAGTAAAACTGGCTGTTAACTTCCGTACCCTGTCGCACGTTAAAGTCATTAATTATCTGAATTATCAACAACAAAAGGATCTTGAGAAAGTATCCCAGGAACAATAAAGGACATTTACTATTTTTTCATTTACTATTTACTATTTAAAAACAATAGATTTGTTTTTGAGGTTGTTTTAATTTAAAATAGTAAATTGTAAATATCTAAATAGTAAATGCTTAATGGTTAAATAGTAAATGAATAAATAGTAAATATACCGATGCCAACTATTCTTCAAAATATATTCCGTTTTGCGCTTTTAGTACTTTTCCAGGTGCTTGTGCTGAACAATATCCAATTTCTGGGGTATATCAATCCATATCTGTATATTCTGTTTATTCTGGTCCTGCCGGTACAAATGCCACGATGGTTTTTGTTGATACTGGCTTTTATTCTCGGTCTGACTATTGACATTTTTTCAAATACACCGGGTACGCATGCTTTTGCAACCGTATTTGTTGCTTTTTTTCGTGAAGGAATTATAAAGTTGTTTACCAATATTGAAGAAGGGAACAATCCTACACCATCTTTTCATACCTTTGGAGTAAGTGCTTTTATAAAATATGTAGTACTTATAGTATTTATTCATCACACAATCTTATTTACCCTGGAAGCTTTTTCATTTGCCCACTTTGGGATTATGCTGGCGAAGATCCTGCTAAGTTCCCTGGTAACAGTATTGCTCATTTTGGGTATACAATCGATTAAAACAAAATAAAATATGATAAACGATACGCTACAAAACAGAAGATATGTGATTTCAATCATCATGTCGGCTGTCATTGTTGTGTATATCCTGAGGCTGTTCACCATTCAGATTCTCGATCCTAAATATAAAACCGGTGCGGATAGTAATGCTTTCCTGAAGAAAACCCAATTCCCTCCCCGCGGGCTTATATACGACCGGAAACACACCTTGCTGGTTTATAACAAACCGGCTTATGACATTGCCCTGATCATGCGCGAAATCCGCGACCTGGATACCCTTTCTTTCTGCAAGGCGCTCAATATTGAAAAGCAATACTTTATCGATCGGATTGCCGAGATTAAGGATCATCATAAGAATCCGGGGTACTCCTCGTATACTCCTCAGCTTTTCATGTCCCAGTTGGGCATTGAGGACATTGCTACCATCCAGCAATCCATGTACAAATATCCGGGTTTCTACATCCAGAACCGTACTTTGCGCGAATATGCATTCCCTTATGCAGCTCATGTGCTGGGAGATATCGGTGAGGTATCCCAGAAAAAACTTGATAACGACGATTATTATAAAACCGGTGATTATGCCGGGCGTGATGGCATTGAATATACCTATGAGGAACAGCTGCGCGGTGAAAAAGGGGTGGAAATACTGCTTCGTGATGCCAAGGGCAGGATCAAGGGTAAATACGAGAACGGCAAGGAAGATATTGCTCCCAAAGCAGGCGAAAACCTGACCCTGACACTCGATGCCCAGCTACAGATATTAGGCGAAAAATTAATGACAGGCAAAGTAGGCAGTATTGTTGCCATTGAACCTTCTACCGGCGAAATACTGGCCATGGTTTCAAATCCTACATTCAATCCATCATTGCTGGTAGGCCGCCAACGGTCAAAGAATTATGTGCAATTGTTGCATGATCCTACCATGCCTTTGATAAATCGTGCCACACAGGCGCAGTATTCTCCCGGTTCGGCATTTAAAACTCTTCAGGCTCTAGTCTTGCAACAAATGGGTGGAATCAATGAACATACCTATTTTCCATGCAACGGTCCTGAATCCTCACCCATAAAATGTACCCACCATCACGGTTCACCAGTGAACCTGCTAAGTGCTATTGAGCAAAGTTGTAATCCTTTTTTCTGGAATTCTTTCCGGGTTACCCTTGAAAAAGAGGGTTATGGAAAACGGAATGTATTTTTCAGGAATAACTATGATGAATGGGTTGACCGCGTAAAGAGTTTTGGACTTGGTGAGAAATTTAAAGATGGTGATATCTATGAACAATCACGTGGTAATATCCCAACTCAAAAATACTACAATAGAATTTACAGGGCTGATAATGCCTGGCGTGCAATAACAATCCGATCCAATTCAATTGGACAGGGCGAGGTTTTGGCTACTCCTCTTCAAATGGCCAACCTGATGTGTGCCATTGCCAACGAAGGACATTATATAACTCCACACTTGAACAAATGTGATTCCATGTTGAAAAAAACACATATTTGTAAAGTCGATAAACAGTACTTCCCGATTGTGTTCGAAGGAATGGCCCGAGTGTTTGAATCAGGTACAGCCCGCAGTTCAAGGATCGAAGGACTGGATATGTGCGGTAAAACAGGTACGGCCGATAACAGCCATGGCAAGCCCCACTCCATTTTTGTTGGTTTTGCCCCCCGTGTAAACCCTAAGATTGCTATTGCAGTGGTGGTTGAAAATGCGGGTTTTGGATCGGAATATGCAGCACCTATATTTAGTTTGCTGGTGGAACAATACCTCAAAGGGAAGGTAACACGCACCGAACTGCAGGAACGGGTAACTCAAATTGTAACAAACTACAATGTACAAGAACGTTAGCATAAAATACGCCCTGGACTGGACAACGATTTCACTCTACGTGATCCTGATCCTGATGGGTTGGGTGAGCATCTATGGTGCCAGCTATAACTTTGATCAGGCAAGTATCTTTGATTTCAGCCAGCGTGCCGGAAAGCAGTTCCTGTGGATTCTCACGGCATTTGCTATCGGTGGGGTGCTCCTGCTCATCGATTCGAAGATGTATAATATCTTTGCTTACTTTATCTATGTGGGGGCCGTCTTGCTGCTCATTGTCACCATATTCGTGGCCCACGACATCAAAGGTTCCCGTTCGTGGCTGGTGCTTGGCCCTATCAGCTTCCAACCTGCCGAATTAGCCAAAATGGCTACTGCCCTTGCCCTTGCAAAGTTCATGAGCGCCTATAACTACAAGCTTAAGACCTGGAAAGATTTAATTCCCCTGGCATTGATAATTTTCATCCCGCTCATGCTCATCATACTGCAGAATGAAACAGGTACCGCTTTGGTTTTCCTGGCCTTTTCACTTGTGCTTTATCGCGAAGGAATGCAAGGTATCGTGCTGCTTATCGGGAGTTTTGCGGTAGTACTCTTTATTGTCATCATCAAATTAAGCATTGTACCTGTTCAGGTTGACCATGGTACGCTGGGTATGATACTCGGCATGGGCCTGATCCTGATGGTACAGATAATCTATGCCATATACTTTGCGCGAAACCGCCAGGAAGCATTCATTTTACTGTTGGGAACGGTGGTGGTTGCTATTACTTCATACGTCCTGAATTTCTGGTTTTTTATCAATTACAACTATGTAGCCATTTTTTGCGTAGTGGCATCGTGCATTTACTGGATGTTCATCGAATTATTCTACCGGTATCGCAAATACTGGTTCCTGATCCTTTTTTCACTGGGATCGGTGATATTCAGTTTTTCATGCGATTACCTGTTTACTAAGGTCCTCGAAGATCACCAACAGGTTCGTATCAAGGTATTACTCAATATGGAAAACGCTCCCCTGGGTGCAGGTTACAACGTAAACCAGTCCAAGATTGCCATTGGTTCCGGAGGATTCTTTGGCAAAGGCTTCCTGAATGGTACCCAGACCAAGCTCAAATTCGTTCCTGAACAGGATACCGACTTTATATTCTGTACCGTTGGCGAGGAACACGGGTTTGTGGGCTCTGTCCTGGTACTGTTCGTCTATTGGCTGCTGCTTATGCGAATCCTGCGTATGGCTGAGCGGCAACACGATCCCTTTAGCCGGGTCTATGCCTATTGCGTGGCGAGTATCTTGTTTTTCCACCTAATGGTAAATGTAGGCATGGTGCTAGGCATTATGCCCGTTATTGGCATTCCCTTGCCCTTTTTTAGCTATGGAGGCTCCTCCCTCTGGGGTTTTACCATTTTACTCTTTACCTTGCTTAGATTGGACGCAGCGAGGTCGGAAAGAATGCGGTAAATAGGCACGCGGATTACACAGATAAAAAATATCACAGATAAATACAGATAAGAAACTAAGATCCGCGATAATCAGCGTTGTATTGTTCCGTGTTATCTGTGTTCAACTCTTACCTAATCTTCATTTGTTGACTTTTTCACCCTTTCACCTTGGAGCATAATAAATGATGCATACCCCAATCAAAGCCACGATGGCACCGATAATATCGTATCTGTCCGGTGAAAAATGATCGAATTTGATTGCCCACAGCAGTGACATCACAATAAAGAATCCTCCATAGGTAGCATACACCCGTGCGAAACCCTCTGTCTGCAACGTTGCCACCACACCGTAAAGTGCCAGGATCAATCCTCCCAGGATACCAACCCAAAGCGGTTTGTCGTTCTTCATCCAGCCCCATACCAGATAACCGCCCCCTATTTCGCAGAATCCTGCCAGGATAAAGATCAGTACTGATTTTAGTATTGCCATAATAATTTGCCTTTATTAAAACTTGAATAGATTATTTGTTTTAAACTCTTTCCATAAAAGAGTAAACCCTAAAACGACAGGATAAGTTTAAGATTGGTATTGTTTAGGAATAATTCAATGGATCTATTTTTAAAATCAAAAAAGGAGTTAACTAGTGCATGACGCAAGTTTACTCCTTTTTATTATCTGTCAATCAAACAATTGCAATAATTTGAGAATCCCTGGTTTGAAAGACATTTCAAGCTGATTCCAATTGCCGGTATAGGTTCGTGAATTTGATGTTATTCCTTTTCATTCAACACTTTCACTTTTTCTTTTTCAAATTCTTCCTGTGTAAGTATTTTATCATCCAGAAGTTTCTTCAATTCCCTGAGTTTAGTTGCTTTGGATGAGGTAGGGATATAATTTTGTTGTATCTCAGTCGAAAATGTATTATCAACATTGACTGGAACTAGTTCATAGTTATGTACCGGTTTGTATTTCAAAATCCAGAGATAAGGTACTACAAAAAACAATCCGCCAACGATGGCGCCAATATCTGCTTCTTCGTCTTTGTTAATCATTGTGATAAGTGGCTTAAAGCCATCCTTTTCAATTTTAATGGACATGGAGCTACCAACTATTTTTGAATCGGTATGCTCATAAGGGGTTTCTCCTACCAACTGTCCATCCAGATAGACTTTTGCCCGGCTGGGATTGGATTGGATCAAGGTGGTACTCGAACAACTTGCCAGTAATATGGAACAGGCAAGCACCATGCTGACGGTACGCGTAATCTTTTTCATTCTCTTTAATTTTTTTTTCGGTTGAATATCCTGAGACTAAAATAGAACAATACAATTCCTAAAATCAGAAAAATTCCTCCACCCGTTAAAACACCCAACCCATAGTTTGTAATGCTTCCTAGCGATTGGAAACACTTTATCAGTGCATAAACCGGGTATAGTATTAAAATAACAGATAGTACTAGTAAAACGTATTTCATTTCAGATATTTATTATCATGACAAGCTTTTTTACCAGCTTGTCATGATTTAAATGTAATTCTTATTTTGTAATTGTAACGGTTGTTGGAGTATAAATACTGCCGGTTATCATGGCCAGAATTCCATCAATAAATGAATGGGAAATAGTAATAGAATAATCCTTGGCATTACCTGCTAATTCTTTCACATTTACAGTTGAAACAGGAGCCAGGCCATTAATCAAATAATGATTGTGAGCTACTACTTTTTCACCAGTTTGAGGACCATTGCCAATTGTAGCCGTCATTGTGTAGCATGAGCTCATCAATACTGTAACACCAATGATAAAAGTCATTTTCAATAAATTCTTTTTCATGTTTTTAATATTAAATTCTTATTTGCCTACTCGTAAGCTTTTCGGCTGCCGCTCCCTACTCCTTTAAGGATTATCGGGTATATCCTCTTTTCTATTTATCTTATTATGAAAATCTATTTTAGTTTATTCGTACTATATATGATTCTATTTGTCAGGCTAATTAAGTTCTTTTCTGAGTATAACCTTTAAGAGAATTCTGTTTTTTAATTAATCATGTAAATTGTTAAGGGCACAAATATAGATATATTATATTATATTGACAATATATTTTTAAACATTAGTCAATATAATTTTTAAAATATACACAATTCGTTGCTGATAATGGGTAAATATTACGACATCAGTTATCAGCAGATACAACTAGCTTAAATACATGTTTAAATGTATATATCGTACACCAGTACCTAAAATGCATCATTTTCATTGTAGATTAATTAGATTTTTGTTTATAAAATTTATATGTACTGGCGTTAATTAGAGAAGCTTGTGGGCTGATTTATACTTAATTAAAATTGACATTCTATTAAATTATTAATATTGAAAGATCAATTAAAAGGGTGGACAGGTTTAAATAAAAAATCCACGCAGATTCATTTCTGAATTTACGTGGATTTTGTTATTGAAAGAGGTTCTAAATTATTTACCAAAGAACCATTTATGCAGTTCGCCAAAGTATTGTTGGTACATTTTATAGCTGTCGTCCAGGATACCCATGGCGGTTTCCTTATCAAAGAATTTTTCTACCACCACCGTTTTGTTTTCCAGCTTCTTATAGTCTTCAAAAAAGCTCATGGTTTCAGTAATCATGTGGGGAGGCAGTTCCGAAATGTCGTTGTAGTGGTTCACGCTTGGATCGCCCGCAGCCACTGCAATGATTTTATCATCTGCTTCGCCGTTGTCCAACATGCGCATTACCCCGATCACTTTTGCTTCCACAATGCATAGCGGTACAAACTCAATCTGCGACAGGATCAGGATATCCAACGGGTCATGGTCTTCGCAATAGCTCTGAGGGATAAATCCGTAATTGTGAGGGTAATATACTGATGAATACAATACCCGGTCCAGACGCAGCAGCCCGCTTTCCTTATCGAGTTCATATTTTGCATGGGTTCCTTTTGGAATTTCGATAATCCCTTTTACTACGTCGGGCAAATCGGTGTGCGGTGTTACCTGGTGCCAGGGATTGAAATTATTACGCATCTGGGTCTGTTTTAGTTTAGTTTGTGTTCAGTTATTTTTTAGCGTACAAAAGTAGGCATAAAAATCAACTTTCGAATTGAAAGTAAAAGTTATTTTAATGCCCTTAATCTATATTATGATTCTATACTCTCATATCCCTTACCAGAACCGTGCTATCAGCTTAAATCTTCGTTATCAATCCAATAAACCGAACTGTTTCCTTCCATTCCGGTGAAGTTTCATATTCGAAGTAACTGTAGTCATTTGAGCAACCTTTCTGCCATTTACCTTAAATTTACTGGTTGGTTGAATTAATTGAGTTGTTATGAAAAGCATGCTTCACCGCTATTCTTATGATCCCTAAATTCAAATCTATTTCCGGCAAATCTCCTTTCCCAATAATTGGTTATCCTATTGTCACGATGTTGACATGATGTTTTAGGTATCTCCTATATATCTCCTATATAACTCCTATGTGACTCCTATATATTTCCTACTTATATAGGGTGGAAATATGTAGGAGTTATTTAGGATATTGATTGAAATGGTTTTGTATTTATATAAAACATCATGAAAATAGGATGGTAGTAGGTTTGCAGCTATCAGAATAGATTTTATTTGATGAGGAAGCAGAAAGATTTGAGATTTTCATAAAGATTCTCTTTAGCTGCTATACATAGTCAACAGACAGGACATAAAGAGTAAACATATAATTTGATTTTGAAAGTCTGCTCAAACTTTTAGATCTGGTGTAATTCAACAAAAAAGGAAGCCGTTTCGAGCAGCTTCCTTTTTAAAGATCAATCCAGGGAATGATCAAATGTATTTGTACACCATATACACCGAGACTCCGAGCAGGAAGAAAGCATATACTTTTTTAAACATGGCAGCCGGAAGTTTAATGGCTAATTTAGTGCCGAAGAACACCCCGAAAACAATACCGAGGGCCATAAGCCCGGCAAAGAGCCAGTTCAGGTAACCCGCCTGGGCATAGACGATCACGCTGGGCAATCCCACAGGCAATTGCAAGGCAGCCAGTGAAGTAGCCGAAGCAGCCTTGGCATCGTACTTAAAGAATTTTATCAGCACGGGTACAATCACCAATCCGCCCCCTTTACCGAATAACCCGGCTATGACACCGGCAAAAAGACCCACGGCGATAAAAAGCCAGAAAGAGTATTTTATTTTTTCACCGGAGATAACCGGTTCTACTTGTTGGAATTTCTTCTTGCGGAATAATTTGGGAATATCCAGGTAGCCAATGGCTATATAGAGTAAAAAGGCGGCATACATCTTCGACAGGACCTTGACATCTACTGAGACAGCCAGCTCAGCTCCAAAGAACGAACCCGAAAGCAGACCGAGGGAAATCCAGAGTGCATTCCGGACATTGATATAGCCTGCTTTGTAGAACGCGATTACCCCCAAAATACCCACCGGTAGCAACATGGCTGCAAGGGAAGTGGCATTGGCATTGAGCATATCCATTCCAAAAATAGCTATCAGCGAAGGAACCATGATGATGCCTCCCCCGATTCCAAACAAGCCGGACATAATCCCGGCCACAATTCCCATTATCAGTATTCCTAATTCCATGCTTTAATTTTAATCTATTTTGAAAGGATGAACTTTAAACAATCATTTACTGCCTTCATTCGCCACTAAAGTTGCAAGGCACAAAATTAATTCAATTAATCGGATTCCAAGGCCTTCTTAAGGTTTCTAATCACTTAATATTGAAACTTAAGCTGAAAAACAAAACGCCCGGCAACAAAAGTACCGGGCGTTTTCATGCACATTAAAAAATAATCAACTAGAGTTTTTCTATTATTTCCAACGTATCGGAAGCAATCATAAATTCTTCGTCAGTTGGGATTACCACCACTTTCACGGTCGATTCGGGAGTACTTAGCAGCACTTCCACTCCACGTGATTTGGCATTCAGTTCATTATCGATTTTTACACCCATAAAGCCCAAACCTGTACATACATACTCACGAGTCGGGGTTTGGTTCTCTCCTACTCCACCTGTAAATACAATCACATCTACACCGCCTAAGGCAGCAGCATACGATCCAACGTATTTTTTAATACGGTATTCGTACATATCGAGGGCTAGTTTAGCACGTTCGTTTCCCTCGGCAATAGCATTTTCAATATCGCGCATGTCGGACGAAATGCCCGAAACACCCAGTACACCACTGTGTTTGTTGAAAAGGGTAGAAACTGACGCAGAACCGATCATTTCTTTTTCCATCAGGAAGGTCACCACGCCTAAATCCACATCACCCGAACGGGTACCCATCATCAATCCTTCGATCGGGGTAAAGCCCATGGAAGTATCCACTGATTTACCATTTTCGATGGCAGTAATCGAGGCACCATTGCCAATGTGGGCAGTAATCATTTTGGTTTTGGTATAATCCAGTCCCAGGAATTCACAGGCACGTTTGGATACATACCGGTGGCTGGTTCCATGGAAACCATAGCGACGGATACCATATTTCTTGTACAAAGAATACGGTATGCCATACATGTAGGCATGCTCAGGCATCGTCTGGTGGAATGCGGTGTCGAATACAGCCACTTGCGGAACGGCAGGCAACAATTCGTTGATCGCATAAATACCGGCTAAATTTGGCGGGTTATGCAAGGGCGCAATGTCGATGCATTCTACAATTTTATGGATCACTTCCTCGGTGATCAGTACGCTGGAGTTAAACTTTTCACCTCCGTGCACAACACGGTGGCCCACTGCATTGATCTCTTCGAGTGATTTAATAGCACCATGTTTCTCACTGGTGAGGATACCTAAAATGTATTCTACAGCAAGCTGGTGTTCCAGGATTTCACCTTTGAGTACAACCTTTTTGCCATCACGACGCACATGTTTGAGGAACGAACCTTTCATTCCAATCTTCTCAACACCACCGGCACCCAACACTTCGTTGGTCATCATGTCGAGCAATTTATATTTCACGGATGAACTTCCGCAGTTCAATACTAATATCTTCATGTTTCAGTTCCTCCTTATTTGATTATATTTCCAAAATCATCGTAGGTATAAAACCCTTTGTTGACACTTATCCCGAAATGTTTCGCACGGAAAAGCCTCAACAGGATCGGCGATGGTTTGTATTTGATGCTGCCATATTCATCCCACAGGTTTTCGAGCAAGCGTACTATTTTCTCAATACCCATCTGGTCGGCAGTACGGAAGACTCCCTGGCGGTGTCCAAAGCCTACAGTAAGTACCCTGTCTATGTCTTCAACGTTCGAAATACCTTCCATCAATATCTGGCAGGCTTCGTTCAACTGAATCAGGAACAGGCGTATGCTCACCAGTCCGGCTGATTCCATCACCGAGACATACTGGTGATTGATCAGTTTAGCAAAATGGCAGACTTTATCATAAGTCTCGGTAGAAGTATTGAGACCGGGAACGATTTCAATAATCTGTGAATCGGGTACATTGGACAGGAAATGCAAGCCAATGCAACGCTCGGTATGGACCAGCTCGGAAGCAAGGTCGGTTACTATAACCGTAGAGACATTCGAGGCGATAATGGCGGTGGTGGAAAGAACCCTTTCGAGTTCCATAAAGACTTCCTTACGTTGGATAACGCGTCTTTCACCGGTCTGGTCATGATAACGGATTGCTTCGATAACAAAGTCACAACCACTGAAATCATCGAAGCTGGTTGTACCGGTAATACGTCCAATGATGGCCTTCTTCTCATTTTCAGTTAGTCCCCAGTTTTGTATTTTCTTATCCAGTTTTCCTTCTATCCGGCTGTAGGCATTGGCAATGCCTTCTTCATTCGGTTCCAGGAAAACCACCTCTATGCCACTGAGTGCAGCCGTGGTGGCAATAACGCTTCCTTCTTTGCCGCAGCCTACCACTCCGATACGCGAAAACAGCGTTCGTTTGCGGTTACGCTTGCTTAATCCATAGCGTTCGATTGCTTCAATTATTTCTTCAGCCATATTTTTGAGTTAATTAAGTTGATTTGTTGGTTGATTAGTTGACTAGTTAATTAGGTTGATTAAGTTGATTAAGTTAATTAAGTTGATTAAGTTAATAGGATTTTTGGTTGAATGATATGATCTTTAGATACAGTAAAAACTTCTACACCCAATTAACCAATCAACCAATTAACTTAATCAACTTATTTAACTTACTCAACTAAACCCTACACCCCCATCGCCTGGTTAGCAGTAATGGTAATCATCTTCACAATATCATCCACCGAGCAACCACGCGAAAGATCGTTGATGGGGGCAGCCATACCTTGCAGGATCGGACCGACAGCCTGGGCGCCTGAGAATCGTTCCACCAGTTTATAAGCTATATTTCCGGATTGAAGATCAGGGAAAACCAACACATTGGCTTGTCCGGCAATCTTACTTCCAGGAGCCTTGCTTTGTCCTACTGAAGGAACCAAAGCGGCATCAGCCTGCATCTCACCATCAAGTAACAAGTCAGGAGCCATCTCATGGGCTATACGGGTTGCTTCAACAACTTTATCCACCAGTTCATGTTTGGCACTTCCTTTTGTGGAAAAGCTCAACATAGCCACGCGGGGTTCAAATCCACCAATCACACGGGCGGTATCTGCTGTACAAACTGCTATCTGGGCAAGCTCTTCGGCAGTAGGGTTTGGATTCACGGCACAGTCGGCAAATACCAACAAACCGTTTTCACCATATTGAGGGGTTGGGGTGAACATCAGCAATGCTCCCGAAACCACTTTTATGCCCGGTAATGTTTTTACAATCTGAAAAGCCGGACGAAGTACATTCCCGGTCGTATTCCTTGCTCCGGCCAATTCACCGTCAGCATCATTGTTCTTAATCATCAAGCATCCCAGGTATAAGGGGTCCTTTGATAATTTCACGGCTTCTTCCATGGTTATGCCTTTGCTCTTTCTGAGTTCAAAAAGCAGGGTGGCATAATCCGCCATTTTCGGATCTGTTTCAGGATCAACAATTGTAGCCTGTACAATGTTCGATAGGCCGTTTTCAGCAGCCAGCTTTTTAATTTCAGCTTCATTCCCAATCAGGATCAGGTGAGCCGCTTTTTCCTTCAGAATAATATCCGCAGCTTTCAGGGTGCGGATTTCAGTGCCTTCGGGCAGTACAATACGTTGTACGTTTGCCTTGGCACGTGCCATAATTTTCTCTAATAATTCCATGATGTAGAAAATAAATTGATGTGGTATTCGGCGAGAGGATATTGTCTTCGGGCTGAAAAACGATACAAAGATACTGGAATATTCTAAAATTGCAATGTAGAGATGGCAGTTTTTGCTAAATATTTGACTGAATGTCAAATTTCACATGTATTTTATCATTTATTGAAGGAAAATGGCTGGTTTTTGGCTTAAAAACACAACCTTAAAAACAGCCCGCCCTTTATCTGATATTGCCAGAGTATAGTAGCCGGTTTACTCCAAATAGTTGCTGAGACAGTTAACTCAGGTTTTGGCTTACAATCAAAAATGACAGGCTTTTTCAATACCCGGGAATACCGGATACCTCCAAAAAAGAATTGAAAAATGAGTTGATTCCGATAGTCAAAATATTATTTCAATTTATCCAAATGACAACTAACATTTATCAAATTTAGTTGTTATAAAGCTGATTGTTAATCAATAATAAAAGCAAGAGTGTTTTTTTCTTTATTGTGCTAAATCTTATTAGTGGAATGCACCCGGCCTTATTTGGGTACACAGAGATCAATTATTTGAACGAATAAAAGCTCAACATATATGTGTTTTCATAAGAATTCATTTATAGTTCTTTTTAGCTTGATAGTATTCTCTGTTTATAGTCAGCCAACAATCCAATCAGATTCTATAGAGTATAGAACCCGAACGGATTCATTGGTAGCACCACCAAAAAATCAGCTAAAGACAGCAGGAATTATTCTTGCTACAAACCTTGGTGTATGGTGTTACGACCGTTATATCGTGGGAGGATCGTATGCCCGGATAAATTTAAATACCATCAGGTTTAATTTCAAAACCGGCTTTGTCGGGGATAACGATGGGTTTATGACCAACCTGCTATCCCATCCCTATCATGGCGCGGTATATTTTAATGCTGCCAGGATGAACGGGTTGAATTACTGGGAATCCATACCCTATGTGGCAGGAGGAAGCTTGATGTGGGAGTTCTTCCTGGAAAATGAACCTGCATCGATCAACGACTTTTTAACCTCGACAGTGGGCGGAATGACCCTGGGTGAAATGAGCTTCAGGATATCCGACAGGATCATTGACGACAGGAGTATCGGGTTTGAGCGCTTCAAACGGGAGGCGTTGATAACCTTGCTATCTCCTATCAGGGGCCTGAACCGCATCATCAGCGGGGAAGCCTGGAGACACCGGAAGATCCGGGGAAATGCATTGCCCTCTACTCCTGTTACTTTCTATTCGTCAATCGGAACGAGTATCCTTTCGGACATGACACATAAAAAAGAGAATTCCAGTAAAATGTTGGGCTACGACCTGGGGCTGGTATATGGAAATCCATTTGATCAGGAGAATGAAAAACCTTTTGACTACTTTACACTCAGGATATCCGGCAATATCTTTTCACAACAATCGGAAATCAGCAGGGTCAATGCGTT
The DNA here is from genome assembly GCA_028710415.1 of Paludibacter sp. Taxonomy (GTDB): domain Bacteria; phylum Bacteroidota; class Bacteroidia; order Bacteroidales; family Paludibacteraceae; genus Paludibacter. Next base: position 175,158 of record JAQTUE010000007.1, read on the forward strand.
GGGCCAGTTAGTTACAAAAGATCTTTATGTCCGAAAACATAGCCCCCAGGTGAGTATAGGCATTTACCAACACTTGAATTATTATGTGATTGATTCGGATACAAAGAATATCTTCCTGTCCCCTTTAAAAATATCGGAAGCTGCATCGGTTGGTCCCGGGTTATTGATAAAATGCAACCTGACAAATACTATCAACTTAACCGGATCAACTTACCTGAGTGCCATCCTGTTGGGCGGCAACCAGTGCGATCATTATCGGGAAGGCATTCGAAATTACAACATGGGAAGCGGATTCAGTTCTAAATTAAACTTTGACTTGAACTATGACAATAGGGCAAGATTATCTCTAAATCTGGAGAATTATCAACTCTATTCATGGATTGGAAACCTTCCTTTTATTGAAGAAAACAGTGGAACGGATTCAGCGGGTGAAATAGGCAATGCAAACCTTAGCGTTGTGACGTTGACATTAAATTATAAAATCAGTCCCCATTTTTACCTATCCGCTGAAGGCAGTTATTATTACCGGAAAAATCACTATAAATACTTCGCCGAAGTAAACCAAAGCATTCTAGGCAATAAAGTGAGCATTGGATATATTTTCTAGCAATCAGTAATAATTATTGATCTGTTTATTAAATATCTTGTTTGACTCTTTATGCAACCATTTAATAAAATTACCCATGGATTGTTTTCCGGCATTATACTGAGCACAATTCGAATTGAATCAAATAAAGCAAACTGACAATAATCGGTTTGCTTTTTAGTTGGTTTAAATTATTTCAACTTTTCGGATTGAACTTAAATTAAACTGAATGTTTAGTTCGTACCACTTTCTTTGAATCAGCTTTAATTTCAAGCTTTCTCTTAGCAATATAATTACTAAGTTCGTTTTCTTCTTTTTTGGTAAGAGGTTTACTTTGAATTTTAAAGTCTATCCCTTCCGGTTCTTTTATATACCCCATGATATTATGGTTTAAAATATTTATCAACTAAAATTTTTGCAGCATTAGAATCAATAACCATTAAACGTCCTCCAAAATTAGTAGCGCCAAGTAATTTATGATAATGTTCTATCAACTTTGTTTTTGATTCAAAAGAAACAAATCCTTCACCTCCTGTTTGAAATGATAATTTACAAGCAAATGCGACTAAATTTCCAGAAACACCTTCATATATTTTATTCTTCCCAATATTGAAAGGTGCACTTTCTAATAAATACATGTAGACATGATCAGATTTTATTGTCAAACTAATCAATCCCTGAATTACGCCCGGATTATCTAAAATCGTCAATTTATAGACTTGTCTATCAATTTGATTAAATTCATATTTCCAATTAAATGACCAACCTTTTGTTTTTGTAATTAACTTCAAATCAGATATTGTCAGTAAAGATATTTCTGTACTGAAACTATCTCCACTTATTTTGTTTAAAATTGAATCAGTCAATTTATCAATTTCAAATTCAAGTATATATGAATTTAGTTTCATACAAAGTTAGCAAAATAACCTCATAGTTTAAAACAATGTTATGATAAATAAAGTTTATTTTGATTTGAAATCAGAACTCAAATATCAGTTTTCAATCAATGAAAAGTTAATTTAGCTGAAGCAAACCAAAGCATTCATAGAGATAAAGTGAGTATCGGATATATTTACAGCAATACCAATACAACAAACACAAAAAAAAGCATCCTTCCCCGGAGATCATACAGGTATAAAAAATACTACTTTTGCCAAAAAGATGCTGCCTGCCATACTGATAGAGCATGTAATCAGACTAATCATTACAGAATCTATTGGCGACAGATTTCGAGAACTGCTCTAAGTATATACCTTACCACAAAATTTGATACGAAATAAATTTGCGATTACTTGCAGCTATTATTAAAACAATTTGGCATTGATGTGGTTATTAGTAAAACAGAAACTATCGTAAAGGAAAAAGTACAGAAAAAAAGTACAGAAAAATGAGTAAACTTAAAGTTATCATCACAGGGGCTACCGGAATGGTAGGCGAAGGTGTCCTGGTTGAATGTTTGCAGAGTGATGAAGTGGAAAAGGTATTGGTGATAACACGTAAACCCAGCGGTTATACGCATGCGAAACTTACGGAGATAGTCCACGGGGACTTTTATGACATATCACCGCTTAGTGACAGGCTGACGGGCTATAACGCCTGCTATTTCTGCCTGGGGGTTACTTCCCTGGGGAAAAATGAGGCTGAATACACTAAGTTAACTCATACGCTGACCTTGAACTTTGCAACAATACTATCAAAACTGAATCCGGATATGACTTTTTGTTATATCTCAGGAGCCAGTACCGACAGTACTGAAAAAGGAAAAACCATGTGGGCACGGGTAAAAGGGAAAACTGAAAATGACCTGATGAAACTGCCTTTCAAACAGGTATATAATTTCAGGCCGGGTGGTATAGAACCTTTTCTACCCTTGAGACCTTCACAGACCTTTTACAAAACCTACAAGTACACGAAATGGATCTTCTCCATCATGAAAGTAATTACCCCCCAATATATTATAACGCTCAAAGAATTGGCAGCCGCCATGATCAATGTGTCCATAACCGGATATTCTAAAAATACACTGGAAATGGACGACATGAAGTTACTGGCAAAAGCCCGACTAAAAAAATGAAGAAATTTATGTATATAACTGCATCCATACTGGCCCTGTTTTCGATAGCCACAGTATTCACAATAAATCAGGTACAGTTCGGCAAACTACCCTCAGGAGAAAGGCTGGAACGTATTAAAAAGTCACCAAATTACAAGGACGGTTCCTTCCAAAACCAAAGCATTACGCCGGTAATGGCAGAAGATGTGAGTTATTTATCTGTTGGCAAAGAAATGCTGTTCAGCAAAAAGGAAAGAGTGACTCCTGAAGATTCAATACCTGCAACAAAGATTAACCTGAAACAGTTGGACAGATCCAAAGACATCCTGGTATGGTTTGGACATTCTTCTTATTTTATGCAGATTGATGGGAAAAGGATATTGGTGGATCCTGTTTTAAGTGGCAGCGCTTCCCCATTTTCATTTGCTGTAAAGGCATTTAAAGGAACAAACCGCTATACTGCCGACGACATCCCTGAGATTGATTATCTGTTCATATCACATGACCATTGGGATCATTTGGATTATGAAACCGTCCTGAAATTAAAACCTAAAGTAAAAAAAGTGATTTGCGGTCTGGGTGTAGGCGAAGATTTTGAGTACTGGGGCTATGACAAGAACTCGATCATTGAAATGGACTGGAATGAACAGGCCCAGTTGGACAGCGGCTTTATTGCAAATGTTCTCCCTGCAAGACACTTTTCAGGACGTGGGTTGACACGGAATAAGACCCTATGGGTTTCATTTGTACTGCAGACACCCACCATGAAGATATTCATGGGCGGTGATGGCGGTTACGATAAGCACTTTGCAGAAATTGGTAAAAAGTTTGGATCCATTGATTTAGCCATACTTGAAAATGGTCAATACAATAAAAACTGGAGATACATTCACATGTTGCCCGGAGAACAGCTAAAAGCATTCCATGATTTAAATGCTAAAAGGCTATTTGCAGTACACTCATCGAAATTTGCACTTGCCAACCACTCCTGGGATGAACCATTAATCAGTATTACGGCTGCATGCAGGAAAAACAATGTCGCTCTGATCACCCCAATGATAGGTGAACAGGTAAACCTGAAGGACAGTACCCAGAAGTTTAACGAATGGTGGAAAGGGGTAAATTAATACCATAAGATTCCCGAAATGTGGGTTTCAAGAGTAACATCTTCTTGTATCGTTTGTTTCTCATAATAAGACTGCTCTCAATGACTAATAATTTTAAGCAATTCTACCCAACAATACTCAATTTGTGAGGAAGTTCCTCACAAATTGGATATCGTTGATAAAATAATCTCATATAGCTGAGATTGGATCGACTAAAACCTTTGCCATGTACTTGTGATAAATCTTTAGATAAGTTTTCAAGCAACGCTTTGCCATACTTCGCTTTAATGTTGCCTCCCTGTTCAAATTCAACGATATATTGCCCAATTTTCCAATAGGTATCCACCATATTTGAATTTATGGCCTGTATCGCTTTACGTCGGCTGTTTGTATAAGTATCAGAAATACAATTCAGTAAATTCAGATAGTTACTGTCCAATGATTCAGGTTTATTTTCCATGATTTAATGAATTAATTGTTAGTACTCTATTTCTATTTTTCAGAACATGCTTATAAATGCACATTGAAGTTAAGAAATCAAACTTCTATAAAACAAATGGTTAGAACTCCCACTTCACCAGAAACCTCAAATCTGTTTTGCTATTTCCGGTTATTGTTTCATTACCACTGCCCAATGATTCCCGGTCATCGGCATAAACAGTCCGGGCAATCTTGAACCAGAAAGAGAGATGATTATTCAATTCGTATTTCAGGTTCAGGTAACACCGGCTCCCCAGGCCATAATACATGGGAATGGAAAAGGCATATAGGATATCCCGCTCATAGGAATAAATCCGATTTTCATACTCCACTGCATCGAAAAACTGATATCTGAAATCAACTTTTAAAGGAATGCCTGTAAATTGATAACTGATATCCTGGTAGGCCATCAGGCCATAGGTCCAGTCAGCTGTAGCCCGCCGGGATAGATTACCTTCCACTACATTCTTAAAACTGAAATTACCAATCGAATAAGCCAGGTTATAGCGTAAGTTTGTTTTTTGTACAGGCACTATTACAGGCATTACGGCTCCCGCATATGAAAGGTTGGTTTGCTTTTCCTCATACCTGAAGCGCCAATACATGGCAATATCCCGATTTACAACATAATCAGCCTGAAGTAAATAATCTTTCCCTATGGAAGGTGCATCGATGCCATACTTAGGCCATGGAAACCGGTAACTGTCAGCATAAGCAGCAAACTTCCATTTGATGAAAGGATGCACTTCGATTCCAATATACAGGCCATTTTCATTGTTGATACGTGACGTTTCGGAAAAGGAGGATGCATAAAAGGTATCGTATTCGGGGGAATAATAGCGGTGCAACACCACCAGGCTAACTTGCGATATTGGATTGAAATAACATCCGTTCAGTGTAGCCAATGCACCCTGATCCGACATAGCTGTTTCTCCAAACAGATTGAGTTTCTTCCAACGCAAACGATAAAAAGCACTTGCAGTAGTTTGTTTGTTACCTGAAAAATAAAAAGAATTATACACTGATTTGTCAGGAACTAACCTATTGTCCAACAAAGTATGAACGATAGTAGCCCCAACCTGAAAATTCAAGTAGGTATAAGTTGCATTCCCGCCAATGATTTGTTGCTTCACAGTATGCTTTTTATTATGCTCAACTACAGAACGATGATAACCTGTCTTGATAATGGTTGGGAATGTTCCGGTTAGTGTATCCCCATCGATCATTTTATTGGAATAAAAAGCTGTCAGGTCAAACTTACCCAATTGTATAGTTGCTCCCCCACCCCGAAAGAAATTATATTCATCGGTAGAACTGTATTTCTTCAATCCAGAATTATGAGGGGTCACATTCAGGACATAGGACGATTTTCCCATTGAAAATTCAGGATGCAATACCAGTCCCTGACCGAAATTAGCCCTGAAATCTCCAACAACAATTGTCTTAAACTTACCAAAGTTATTGAACTGGGCATGAAATGAGTAAAAATCATATCCTTTATGAGTTGAACCCCAAAACTGCTCCCCGGCATCCTTTTCAACAGTAATACCTGCCAGAATCCGGTCTTTGTAATGATACCGGTATTTCAGCGAATGATATAGTTGACTCCCTAAATAATTCCCGGCATTGGTTTGTGGGAAATTTACATCTTCCTCCGGTAAAAACTGAAAGCCTTCTTTGGTTTCAAGTCCTCTATCCAGCCTGAAATACAATTCGTTCTTGCCGTATTTCAGCAAATCAATCCAATATATCCTTTTGTTTGTATTTAATGCTTCACCCACAAATACAAACGGGATCATACGCCTGATGTCGGTCATGTCCAGTCCTTCTATCAATTGAAGTTCATACTTGGTTTGCAGGGGACCGTATTGATAGACATAAGCCTGGATATTTTCAACCTGGATATCCGATAGAAAAGGGAGCCTTTCCAATTCTTCCCGGGTGGCCTGATTTAAGTTTATAGGATTCCTGGAACAGAACATCAGGTCCTCGTAGAAACTGTCGTAATCAATGGCTTCATCACTTTCAGCAGATACCTGTTCAAAGATATCGGCAATGGTTTGTTCGGTAATGGTAACAACATCCTGTGCCCTTGCCAGACAAGGACAGAGAGACAGTAATGACAGATAAACAAACACGCGTTTCACAACGATTCAGGTAAAAGTGACTATCTATTTTCAAAACCTGTATTTCAGGACTGCCAGGGTATTTAAACCGAGGAGCGGATGCAGTTCACAATTCAAATCAATAATGAAGTCTCCTGTCTTAAATCCGACTCCCAGGCAGGGTATCAGATAACCGGAGCTATAGCCTCCAAGTTTAAAGACAAAGTTTTGTAACATTTGGTATTCAAACCCGGTAGCTACCCGGTAATTGCTGCTTACTTCCTTGTCAACCTGGGTGCGCCAGACAAAGTCCTTTGAAAAATAATACTCTGTGCCTATACTGAAAAGCGAAGGCAACCGTTTAATGACAAATTCAGTCTGAATATTGGTTTGGAAAGGGTTGAAGGTATTGAATCCCAGACTAAAGTCAGGGGATAATTTGACAGACAAGCCCAGTTGTGGCAGAAATGCTCCGTGATAGGAATTTGAGGCTGAATAGAAAGCCGTATAGTAATTGAACTGGACTGCCATGGCAAACTTATCGGAGAAATTACGTGCAAAGCCAATCCCTAAAAGCATTTCATGGTATAACGAATAACCGAAATGGGAGAAAGACAGGCCGGTATTCAGTAAAGCAGTAGGCAATGCAAACTGAATGCTCTTTGTGGATAATTCCTTAATTAAAAAACGATTTTCAACCTGTAATCCTAACTCTGGTTTGTCCGGGTAACCCAACATGGCTGGATTATTAAATGCACTCCAGGCATGGGTGTCAGCTACTGAAGTTGTAGCAATTGAAGAAGAGGATGGAATGACGTTAGCTATCTGACCATGAAGAGCCTGACTAAACACAAGAATTGACAGCAGGAAAATGATATTCTTCATAAATCAACGTTTCTTTTGTACTAAAAAATCCGTATACATGAGAGCAACCACCAGGAACTAAATCTTCAGAATAGAAATAATTTGGCTATTTATTATGTTTTACTTCAATATTTACACATTTGGAACAGATATTGTAGTAGCGCATTTTATAAATAAAACTATTAATCTGGTTCACATTATGATAAAGAAAGTGTTCATTTTTACCTGTATCTTATTGTCTGTTATATCAGATGATATTTTTGCACAAAAGCCTTATCAAAGCGTACCATTGGGAGACCCGATAGTGTGGATAGAAAAGAATGGAAAGGATACTATGTTCGTGGCGTATCTCAGTGACCTGAATATCTATCCTGAAGAAAAATTCAAGAACAAAAAGCAGGAACAATTTTACTGGACCACGGTAAGAGATGTAAAGGCAACCCTTCCATATGCTAAATTGATAGCGTACGAATTAAACAAAACAAATAAGAAATTAGTTTTATTGCCTGATGATAAAGAGCGAAAAAAATACCTTTCGCAATACGAAAAAGAAGTATTGAAAAAATATGAACCAGAGTTGAAGAAGATGAATATAAATCAGGGGAAGATGCTGCTTAAGCTTATAGACCGGGAGTGTAATCAATCGCCTTATGAATTGATAAAAGCCTATCGGGGTACTTTTACTGCCTTTTTCTGGCAAGGTGTAGCACGGGTGTTCGGTTCTAATTTAAAAGCAGAATACGATGGCAGGGATAAAGATAAAATTGTAGAAAGAATTATTATCCTGGTAGAACAAAGCAGGCTCTGACAAGATACTATACAATTCCCTTCACACCTAAAAAAAGGTTTCCTGATAGCATGAATACTATGCTATCAGGAAACCTTTTTTAAAGTTATTTCTTTAGAGTGTCAAATCATCTGTTTTTGTCAGTACTTTTTCACCTTTCCGGTAATAATATACCAATCCATACGACTGACATCTCACTAATCTTGAATAAGGCCTTTCGTCCTTGTATTTTGCTTCTACCTGGTTCCAGATATCCAGTATTATGGCATCCCCTTTTTCACGCAGGCTTACCACATCTTCCCAATTCCGGTTTGTAGTGTTTTGATGCAGCTTTTGGTTGGACTTATACTCTTTAAATATTTCGTAATGGACTTTTACTTTGGCAATTGTTGGATTGTAGATCGGTAAACCTCCGTTTCGCAAGCGTTCATTCTCTCCCTCGATAATACATTGTCCCCAGTGTAATAATGCTGCTTCTGTACTTAAATCAGGTACCGTGTGAATATTCTGGTCCAGGCTATAAAATAGCTTATGCTCCTTTTTAATATCCCCCCGGATTACAGATAGATTAAAGACTTGAATGAAATGGGAAATATAAAGGCGGGCGTTGTGTACGATTTGCTGGTAATGCTTGTTTGCCGAGACCTGGCTCTCAAGCATTTGTTGGTATTGAACCAGTTGTTTTTCAAAACCATTCAGATAGGTTTTAGCTTCATTGATTGTTTTGTAGGAAACTATCTGATCACCGTAATTTTGTTTGTCATCCTGAAGGATTGCGGTACGTAATGCACGTAAACGGGCCTGGTCGGTATTGGGTAGTCTTCTATAGGGCATACGCATTCATGTTTTGAAGTAAATATGCCAACAAAGATAAAAATTAATCTTGTCTGGACATTAATTTCTCAGCTAAATTTCTCAATTCTTGCTTATTATTCTCCAAAACAGATACTTTTTCCAGGTTTGCGATGGCCTTACTATAGAAAAACTGCATCTTGTCTTCGCAAATTGCCTTTACTCCTAGTTTATTATAAAGTGAAGTAACACTTTTTATTTTATCATTCTCCTGAAGTGGGTCGTTTATTTTAAGCCACTTTTGTAATTCTTCAGCATCATTGCCTGTTGCCAGTTCCAGGGCATGAATCAAGAGGTAGGTTTTTTTGTTACAAAGGATATCGCCCCCTATTTTTTTCCCAAAAGTAGCTTCGTCTCCATATACATCCAGCAAATCATCCTTTAGTTGGAAAGCAAGCCCGATATTAATGCCAAAGTCATACAGGTTTTGTGCATCCTCCTCTCCTGCCCCACCAATCCAGGCACCTGTTTTCAGGGCACAACCCAACAATACGGCTGTTTTCAGGCGAATCATTTCAAGATATTCTTCCCCTTTGACCACATCCCTTTGTTCAAAGTCAACATCATACTGCTGGCCTTCACATATTTCAGCGGCTGTCTGTGAGAATAAATCCAATACGGGTTTTAAGTGCTTGATGGGAGTTTTTGCAATAAACTGGTAAGAAGCAATCTGCATGACATCCCCTGAGAGAATGGCAGTATTATCATCCCATTTTTTATGGACTGTCTGTTGCCCGCGACGCACATCGGCTTTGTCCATAATGTCATCGTGCAACAAGGTAAAGTTATGAAATATCTCCAGACCAAGAGCTGGTTGAATGGCAGGTTGTACATCCTCTGAATACAGGTTGCAGGCCATCAATGCCAAGGCAGGACGGATACGTTTCCCTCCCAAAGAAAGCACATACCCAATCGGTTCGTACAATCCCCTTGGTTCTTTACTCCAGCTGATCTGTTCTAATTCGGAAGTGACCAGTTGGGTTATTTCGTTGAATGATTTCATAACTTATAGGTATGAGACATTTAATTCTTTATATTATTTTCCTGAATTCTAGTTTAGACCAATTAACTAACGAAACGTATTGACTTCCTGCTTGCCGGATAAACGAGTCAACCAATTAACTAATTAACCAATTAACTTAATCAACCAATTAACCAATTAACTAATCAACTCATTCTCAATAATCTCAGTCATAACATCCTGAATATTCAATCCTGCAGCTGCTACCTGTTGAGGAATAAAGCTGGTGGTGGTCATTCCGGGTGTGGTGTTTACTTCGAGCAAGTTGATCACTTCACCTTCTGAAATGATATAATCAATCCTCACAATCCCTTTACAGCCCAGGATATCATAAATGGCTGATGTCAGTTTCTGTACTCTTTCGGTTAATGCAGGACTGATTCTGGCAGGCGTAATTTCCTGTACCTGCCCTTTGTATTTTGCATCATAATCGAAGAACTCATTCTCACTCACCACTTCAGTCACAGGCAGGACCTGTGCTTTGTTTTTGGTTTTATAGATACCACAGGTAATTTCCGTTCCTGACAGAAAGGCTTCTATCATCACTTCTTCACCTTCCGCAAATGCATTGGCAATAGCCGGTTGTACCTGTTCAATGCTTTTTACTTTCGTAACTCCAAAGCTGCTGCCCCCAACATTAGGCTTCACAAAACAGGGGAATCCGATCTTTTCAGCCACTTCTTCAGAAGTAACGGTTTGACCTGCCCGTAGTACCATTGATTCTGCTACTTTTACCCCAAAGCTTTTCAAATAGGTGTTACAGGTAAACTTGTTGAAGGTAAGTGCTGCTGATAATACCCCACAACAGGAATAGGGGATTCCTGATAGTTCAAAATAGCCTTGTAGTATGCCATTTTCCCCCGGGGTACCGTGGATAGTGATATAGGCAAAATCAAAAGTTGTCTTTACACCTTCACGGGTAAAACTAAAATCATTCTTATCGATGGCAATTTTCTCGGCATCCGGCCATTCCACCTGCCATACTTTTCCTACTATGGTCACAATGTAGATATTGTAACGCTCTTTGTCCATAAATGAGTAGAGCCCGGCTGCACTTTTAAGCGATACCACTACTTCCGATGAATCTCCACCCGCTACGATGGCTATGTTCTTTTTCATATTGAATGACCCCCAATTCCACCATGTGGTGGAAAGTTTAAATTATTATATCAAATTAATCGATTACTTTATTATAACACATTAGAATCCCTCTTATTCCCCTTCAGGGGTTAGGGGTTCTTCTTTATTCTTCCGCCAACATCCTGGCATACCCACGCCATTTATCAATCAATTGCTGCATATCATCCGGCAATTCACTCTCAAAATGCATAAACTCACCGGTGCGTGGATGTACAAAACCCAGTGTTTTAGCGTGCAATGCCTGACGTGGACAGATTTCAAAGCAATTCTTTACAAACTGTTTATATTTGGATGCTGTGGTTCCTTTCAATACGTCATGGCCACCATACCGTTCATCATTGAAAATGGTATGTCCCAAATGCTTCATATGAACGCGTATCTGGTGCGTACGGCCAGTCTCTAACCGACATTCTACCAACGTGACATACGCAAGCCTTTCCAGTACTTTATAGTGCGTAATAGCGTGCTTAGCGACCGGATTCTCCCCTTCGGGGAATACGGTAAACAACATGCGATCCCGTGGGTCCCGTGCCAGGTCACCGATAATGGTTCCTTCATTTTCCTTGACATTCCCCCACACAAGTGCCTGATAGCGGCGTTGGGTAGTCTTGTCAAAGAATTGTTTTCCCAGGTTCGATTTTGCTTCCGGTGTTTTGGCAATCAGCAATAATCCCGAAGTATCTTTATCAATCCGGTGTACCAACCCTATTCGCGAATCATTGGGATCAAAATCAGGGTGATCTTTCATATGCCAGGCAATGGCATTGAGCAAGGTCCCATCGAAGTTCCCAAACCCAGGATGAACTACCAGGTTTGGCTGTTTATCCACCAGCATAATGTCATCATCCTCGTACACAATCTTGATGGGTATATCCTGCGGTATTATTTCAAACTCCGAAGGAGGATAAGCCAGTACGATCGTAATGATATCAAAGGGCTTTGCTTTATAATTTGATTTCACAGGTTTGCCGTTCACCAGGATATTCCCGGCATCAGCTGCATCCTGTATCCTGTTACGTGACGTGTTGGACATGCAGTTAACCAGGTATTTATCAATACGAATGATGCTTGTACCCTTATCAACTACAAATCTGAAATGCTCAAAAAGCTCTTGCTCCTCTCCCACTTCCTCGAGTTCATCCAACTCTATATCCTCCAAAAAATCTTCTGCCACGTTTAACCGGTTATATGTGTTTTAAAAGAACTGTTCATCAGTTTCTTCCTTCTTTTTATCTTCTTCAAATACTTCTTTCAACCGCGCTTTATCCTTTGTCAGGTATACATCAATGCGGCTTCCTGCTGTTAATGAGGTGCCTGCTGCCGGACGTTGGCGGTAAATAAAATAATCATCCTCGTTGCCGGAAGGAGTGACATCATATTCCACCGAACCTATGATCAAAGTCGATGATTGTGCAGTCTGGGTAGCTTCTTCAATTCCCATTCCTTTCAGCGAAGGGGCTATTGTCTGCGAATTTCCCAGGCCACTTCCTACAACCAATACAACCGTACTTCCTTCAGGTAGGCGGGTTCCGGGAGTTACACTCCGTCCGTGGTATTTTATATCAATCACTAAATCCTTAAATTCCGAAGGAGCATATTCTACATTCGATACGCTGAGCCCCATGGATTGAAGCATCGCATCAGCCTGACGGTAAGATACATCATTAATTTCAGGTAGGGGTACTTGCCTTACCGAGCGTGAATTAATGATCAGGTAGATTGGGCGGTTACGTTTTACTGTTGAATTTGCCGGTGGTATCTGGTCGATAATGGTCCCTAATTTCTTTCCACGGACATAAACCGAATCAATCACCATGGGATAGAGTCCTTTCTTAGCCAGTAAAATCTCTGCTTCTTCCACATACGATCCCCGTAAGTCCGGGATTACTTCAGCTTCGCCATGATGGGTATAGAAATCAACAGCTATCAGTGCAGCCCAGGCCACCACCACAATAATACCTAAAGCAATCAGGAAGTTTTTGAGGATAAAACCAGCGAAAGTTTCTTTCCAGAATGTTTTTATATCCATAAATTAAAGAAATTACATGACTTGAGAATCAGAAAATTAATGACTATTCAGGGCATACAAGGATACCCTTTATTTAAACCCCAAAAATAATCAATTTATTGCGTCTTACGGGCATGAAAACAAAAAAAGTAAAAACTTACAGTGAAGTCTTTACTTTCTTTATATTGTTTTTGCAGAAAAGTTACGCTTTGTGACGACCTTCATCGGCTACGGTAAGTTTTGCTCTGCCTTTGGCACGACGGGCTGCCAGTACTCTGCGTCCGTTTGCTGTTGCCATTCTTTCACGGAATCCGTGTTTGTTATTTCTTTTTCTGACCGAAGGTTGGAATGTCCTTTTCATTGCTTATAGTATTTTGCGTTATTATTTCTCTGTTCTGAGTTTGGGAGTGCAAAAATAGATGTTTTTTTCGAATCTACAAACTGTTGATAACTTTTTCTTTGCCAAAACACCAAACAAATCATTCTTTTATAGAAAAGTAACCTGATTTTGTTGATATTTATGCCGGATTGTTGAAATGAATCGATGTTTTAGAAGTAATCAGTATATTTTGAATTAATGATACTGATCTGCAATTAGCGTCAATCAGCCGATGGGTTTAATAATTTCTATCCTCATACCAAGTGCAGCTATAAAGCGATAAAACACACCGACACTGGGCGAAATGGTTCCGTTCTCGATACCGGAGATGTAAGATTTTGTTGTACCGGTTAGTTTTGCCAATTCCTGTTGAGTCATTTTAGCTTCTTTTCGGGCTTGATGAAGTACCATGCCGGAATAAAAAACATATGCCTTTTGTTGAAAAACAATGCGTTCAGGAGTTCCATCCGCACCGTATTTGGCGTCAAGGACTTCGTCATAGTTTGTTATTATGTTGACATATTCTTTCTTCCAGCCTGGTTTGTTTAATAAGATAACCAAGTTTGAATGTATCATATCCTTTCTCAAACTCATCTCGTTTGATAGTTCCTTTTTCCCCGTATTGCTCATCCACAAACTGGTCGAGTGATTTCAAATCTTTATTTGCCTTTTTCTTAATCAATACCATGATCATCACAAAATTTATGAACCGTTTGTATAGCTTGTTTCTTAAACACATCAACAGTTATATAACCTTCAGGGATAACTCCATTTTTGGTGGGATTTTCAAACTCTACAGCTTTACGATGCCGACGTAATTCTTCTAATAATCGTTTCCCCGATGAAAAGCTGTCGTCTATTTTTACTGTGTGTATCATAAATTCGTTATTTGTGGATAGGTCATAACTTATTCCTCGTTTGATTATGCAAATATACAAACATCATTTTAAATTGATAGCATGATATTTTGTAAAATCTTTAAAGATAACAATGTAGGAAATTGATTTGTTCTAAACAAATAGGAGTTTGAAACATTATAATACAAGGAACTGGAATTGCAAATCACAGTAAGAGCATATCCGGTAGGTCGGATATTTATTGAAGCGCTATTTTTAAACTCTGATTGTTGAAGAAGGCACTATCCGAACAATATAAACCGTTCGATCAATGATCGCATAAATTATGGCCATCTTTTTATAATTCAAGCGCCTTACATCAGAGCCATATTGAAAAAGGGGTTTCTGTTTCTGAATTGAAAAAGTATCGGCGTTTGTTTTCAGTGTTTTTATTTCATCTATCAACCCCTGTACATACCTGAAAGCTGTTAAAGGTGCTTCATACTGATACATTATAGCATCAGACAGATTCTGGATATCAGTATTAGCTTGTTCTGAAAAAACAATTTCATACCGTTCCATTTCAATACTTTAGCTTATGATTTGTACCGTAATGATTATTTAGTTTTTCCTCTACTTTAGAAAATACTTCTTCAATTGTATAGGTCTTTTCTTTGTCAATTATAGGATATTCAACTTTCGCCACTTTGGGGTGTCGTTTCACTTCTTCAAGTAAGCGCCTTCCGGTGGGTGAATCTATGTTTATTTGTACATTTATAGTTTGCATACCGTTTAGTTTTGTTGATACAAAGATATAATTTTTTCCCGCCTAAATTGTGTATTATGATTAGTGTTTATAAATTATAACTTACATAGTATGAATATGTAAAAATACAAGCATCATTTTAATTTGAAACCATAATATTTTGTAAAATGTTTTAGGATAACAATTTAGTAATTAAATTTGTTCTGATCTAACTGAATTAATAGAGATCATCATTTACAATTCCTTACCCGCCCAATTTTTAATTATACTAATAGACCCCGAATATCGTTATTATATTTTTAATTCATCCCATTTTTATTTTTCCCTTTCCACAGAATTCAATCGTGTTTACCCGGATTCAATTAAATCTCCATTTGTCCGGTTCGTTACAAACAGTTGAAACTTCTTAATTCTCTCTGTTTTTCAGTAGCCATTTTTTCTGTATCTTATCACCATCATAATGAAGATATAACTTAGATGTAATATAGATGTAATATAGATATAACTTAGATATCTTATATCATTAAAGGGTTATGATATCTATATCTTATCCTAGAGAAAAACATATAATATTCCAGTTAAAGGTAAAACAGGATCAAGAACACCTGAATACCAAAATCAATTGGGGTAGGGCGGTGGCAATGATTTATTTTTTAGTCTATTTATTGTAAATCCTGAAATAACTTTAACTTTACAGTTGAAAAAAATATAAGGTAAAAAAACGGGATGCTTGCTCCTGCATTTCAATCTGTAAAAATCAGACAGACAATCAGGTAAACAGTTAAAGTATCAACAAAAATTATTTTTTTAGTATTCAACGCTAAGATCATCAGGTTGTATGAAGGCACTATCAAGAAGGGATTTTTTAAAGACATCGATCGTGACGGCAGGAATGATTCCGTTGCTGGGAGTGAGTGAGAAGTTGTGGGGCAGGAGCGGGGAGGCCGGACCGGATGCCCTGCAGGTTTGCATCTTTTCGAAGCACCTGCAATTCCTGGACTACCGTGCTCTTGGTGAAAAGGTATCCGAAATGGGCTTTGCGGGGGTTGACCTGACGGTTCGCGCAGGGGGACATGTGGAACCGGGCACAGTAAAAAGGGATTTGCCACGGGCAGTGGAACTTATCAAAAAAGGTGGTTCTTCGTGCATGATGCTATCCACAACGGTTGAAAATGCAAACAATCCATTGGACAGGGATGTGCTGGAAGCTGCTGCTGCATCGGGCATACCCTATTATCGTCCGAATTGGTATAAATACCCCAAGGGTAAATCAATGCCGGAGGCGCTCGACATGTACGCTCAGCAATTAAAAGAACTCGGGGAGCTGAATAAAAAGCTTGGGCTGGTGGGTTGCTATCAGAATCATGCGGGTAGGGCAGTAGGGGGTTCGCTTTGGGAGGTGCATAAAATTCTGGAAACTTCAGACACCCACTTTTTTGGAACACAATACGATATCCGGCATGCCATGGTGGAGGGTGCCTTGTCGTGGGAAAACGGGCTGGAGCTGGTGCATTCGCAGATAAAAACCATTGTGGTGAAGGATTATAAATGGGTGCAGAATAATGGAAAATGGGAAATACTGAATACGCCAATAGGTGAGGGGATGGTGGATTTTAAAAAGTTCTTCCGCATTTTAAAGGATTATAATATCCGGGTACCAGTATCCATGCATGTGGAATACGATCTGGGGGGAGCGGAAAAGGGATTAAAAACTTTTACCAAAGAGCCTGCGTATATTTACAATACCATGAAAAAGGATTTGAATGCCATCCAAAAGCTGTGGAAGGAAGCGTAGATAGAGCCATTATTCCTGTTTTCAAGAATAAATCTAACCATAATAGGCACAATAGTACACAAAAAAGAGCACAAAAGGAAAATTCCTTTCTGTATTTTATGACTAAGTATATGACATAAAAAGCAATAATTACAAAATAGATTTATATTGAGCAACTTACAAAGAAAAGACTAACCACAAAAGTCACAAAAGGATCACAAAAGTAATTCGATTTTACAAGAAAGAACACGAAAAATGAAAATACTAAAAGCATTTAAAATCTTATATTAAAAATCGAAAATCTTATGTGTACTTAATATTGACTTTGGTTGAATGTAAGCTTAACTTTTGTGATTCTTTTGAGACTTTTGTGGTGATGTTTTGCTTTAATATATTTATTTTGTGTCTGTTAGTGATGATACTATTTTTTTGTCAGTTACTATATTTTAAAGATTAAAAAACAATCAAAATGTCAGAAAACAATCTTTCTATTGTGACCTATTGTGTCTACTGTGGTTCGTTAGTTATTTTGGTAAAGTAGGATTATAAAATACAATACTCAAAATGATTATTGACATCAATATTTCTATTGTGTTCTATTGTGCCTTAGGTGGTTAAAATTTTCATTTGAGAATATTCAAATCATATCCTTCATGTCAATATCTACCTTGATTTGCTTGTCCCCGCGGAGCAAAATCAATGTTAAGGGACGTCGGGAAGGGGTTTCGAATATCTTCCTGATCTCACTCATTGTCAGTTCAAATGCTTTAATACCGTTGACCTCAACGATCTGATCTCCCCTTTTGACCCCGGCACGTTCGGCGGGGGAATTGGCCCATACATCCAATACTTCCGAGATGGTGACAAAAGGAGTGATTTGAATAATTTCGATCCCGGCAATGTTATAGGAATAGGGTTTGTTGAAGTTCTCATTGGGTTTGAAATACAAAGTCTTTTGAGGGTAATTGATGATCATATTGAAACGGCTCAACAGCTGGCTGCCAATGGTGCCATCGCGTTTGGACAAGGTAATAATACCATTGATGGAGGCTGAATCGGGAAAAGAAACAATAGGGTTCTTAAGGCAGAATTCCCCGAAGCAAATCTGGGGGACATGCCCGTATTTGCCGGTGATAATACCGTTGAAACCCTCCCCAATAGTACCCTGAATCCATTTTGGAGGAAGATGCATTGATTCTTTTGAGGTAGTTTGAAACCAGGCATTCAGTTCAGCACCGGTATCAAGAAGCATTTTCACCTGTTTGCGGGTGTTGTCAGTTTGCAATACCGTTAATTCGACAAACATTTTTTGTGCTTCGATGGTGATGGGTAACATGCCATAACCTTTGGGCAAAGTGATTGTTTTGGGGTTGTAGAATTTAACCCGTTTACGGGTATAGTCAATCTCTATGGCATAATCCTGAAAAAAATCAACCCCAATGAGCCCGTTAATTTTAGTGCCTGTATGTTTGGAAAGATTGAAGACATCAGTTTTCAGAACGTACACTGATTTATACTCGAGCTTTAATCTGCCAATTTTGATTGTGTTTGAATTGCTGGCATAGGCTTCCAGGTGATCGCCACCCCCCAGGCCCATCAATTCCTTTACATCCGAATAGTTCAGGGAAATTTTATCACCCGCCATCAATTCTGTAATAATGGTATTCCGGATGCCTGAATCGAGTATCAAATTCAGGGGGGAAGAGTCATTGATTTTTACTTTCAGCACTACATAACTACCCACCATTTCGAAAGGAATGGATTCGATTCGTTTTGGTTTCGCACCTGAGGTGCCGTCGGCCAAAAGAAGTATGAAAAACGCAAGGATAACGGTTTTTCTCATAAGTACCAGTGGATAAAACTATGCCATTTTGTGTTCTTTAAACCAGTCGATTGCTTCTAAGATAGATGTTTTGATATCGGTATTGGGTAAATTCAATTCGGTTTTTGCCTTGGTATTGGTGTAATACTCACTGATCAACAATTGCCTCAGGTTCATGGTACAAAGCTCTGTTTTGATGCCACACTTCCGGATCAGATCACCAATTTTCCCTAGCAAGATAAGTATAAAATCAGGGAGAATAAGGATCCGCTGGCTATACCTGCCGACTTCCATTTGAAGGGTATAAAATTTTTTAAACGATAGGTTCACCCCGGAAGCCAGGTACCTTTCACCATTCCGCCCCATGGTGAGTGCGTTGCAAACCGCCAATGCCACATTGCGAACAGAAACAAAATTCTTGCCACCACCGGGTGCAAGCATCACCTTGCGTTTATACCCCATTAAAATCAATTTACCCGAGCTGGGTTTTTTATCGTAGGCCCCAATCATAAAAGTGGGATTAATGATCACTACATGTTGGCCGGGCTTTTGGGAAGCTTCCACCATCAATTGCTCAGATTCTGCTTTGCTTTGGGCGTAAAATGATCCGGTAAAAGGTACTTGTATAGTTAAACGCTCATCACCAAACTGTTGTTCATTGCCATAACCCACGGTATTGGCGGAACTGATATAAACGATCCTGTGAATGCCCAGTTCGTTTGCCACTTTGATTACCACAGCGGTACCGGCAACATTTACGGAGCGGTAATCATCCGCTTTCAACAAATTGGTGGCCGTAACTGCAGCAATATGAATAATGGCATCGCATCCACGGGCAGCCTTAATCAGTGTGTTGTAATCGGCAAAATTACCTTCGAAAACCCTTACTGTATTAAGATCGAAACATATTTGATGCTTACTTCGTACAATGATCTGAACAGCATGTTGTTGATTTAATAATTCCATCACCACATGATGTCCCAATAATCCATTGGCACCGGTAACTAATACGTTCATTTTTCAGCCTTTAATTAGTAATGCTACAAAAGTAATAAATCTTTTATTTAATTTATTGATATTAAAAAATAAGAATCATTTTAATAATCTGTATATTTGCAGCCAAAATAATTTTCGCAGAAATACATGGAGACAAAAGTAGTACTGATTACAGGTGCAAGTGCCGGCATTGGACTGGCTGCAGCACGACAGTTAATGGACAAAGGAGTAAAGGTTTATGCGGCATCACGCCGTGGTGGAAATCCTCAAAAGGCTGAGACAGGACCCGGTGAAATAATCCATGTAAAAATGGATGTAAACATTGAAACGGAAATAGCTTCGGTGGTAGCACAGATCATTCAGGAAAACAGCAAGCTGGATGCCCTGATTTGCAATGCCGGAAATGGTATTGCAGGTTCTATTGAAGATACTTCTTCGGAAGAAGTGCGCTACCAGTTCGAAACCAACTTCTTTGGGGCGGTAAAAACCATCAATGCCTGCCTGCCTGTCTTCCGGTCCCAGGGTTATGGCAAGATCATAGCCACTTCATCGGTAGCTGCCATTGTACCCATTCCCTTCCAGGCATTTTATTCAGCCGGAAAATCAGCCTTGCTCGTTTATATGCAAGCCCTTGCTATCGAGCTTAAGCCTTTTGGCATTCAATGTTGCTCGGTATTGCCGGGTGATACCAAAACAGATTTCACTTCAGCCCGTAAGTATACTATAAAGTCACAACTGCCCGAATCAGCCTATACCCAGAAGATGAAAACATCGGTAGGGAAGATGGAGAAAGAGGAACAAAATGGCATGTCCGCAGATAGTGTGGCATCCAGGATGGTACAGCAGGTAATGAATAAGAAAATGAAGATATTTGTGGTTCCGGGACTTCAATACCAGCTCATTTGTTTAATTTACAGCCGTTTGCCTGCTTCTATCCGTTTGTGGGTAGTAGGTATGCTTTATGGTTGATACTGCCCAACACACGCCTATGGGCACAGGCTGGCTGACGTGCATTCCGGCGGTTTTGCTCCCGCATTCACTTTGTCGTTCCACAACAGCGAATGCTCCCGTAAACCGACAAATGCCCATAGCCTCGGGCGTTGGGGGCAATATTAGAAAAAAAAGAAAAGACATGAAAATCAGGGACATTTCATTAATGTTATTCTTTCTTTTTATTCTTTTTAGTTGTACTGAAAGGCAAAAAGTAAATGAAGTAAGACAAAATTTAGATACCCCCTACTCCAGCGCGATTGTATCGCGTGGGAATAAAGTTATGTGATTGAAAGTTTGCCACACGATGCAATTCTCTTAGTTTGTGGTTTAAAATATTTTAAAGGTAAGTTTTTTACTTTTGCGAAATTAAATCAAAGAAGCGATATTTTAACATGGAACGTAGCATGCAAATAAAAAGAATTATCAAATTGAATCTGCGCTAAATAACTAGCAATTTAAATACCCACAGATTTTGAAAAAACTAATTTTACTCTGCACCATCCTTTGTGTATCCATCTCCACATGGGCGTATGATTTTAATTATGGTGGTATATTTTACCGTATCACATCCTCTACCGCACCATGTACCGTAGCGGTAACTAATTACACATACCAAAACAGTTATTCCGGCGATGTTGTTATTCCAGAATCAGTTACAGTCGGCACCACTACTTATGCGGTAACAGCAATCGGAAATCTGGCATTCTCTGACTGTCATGGTTTAACTTCGGTTTTTATCCCTAATTCGGTAATAACATTCGGGGTTTATGCTTTCGGTGGTTGTACAAGTTTAACATCTGTAACTATACCAAGCTCGGTAACATCAATCGATAATGATGCTTTCCAGGGTTGTACCGGCTTAACTTCGGTAACCATTCCAGATTCAGTAACATCAATCGGGGCTTGGGCTTTCAGGGATTGTACACACTTAACATTGGTAACTTTATCAAGTTCAATAAAATCAATCGGATATGATACTTTCAATGGCTGTACCAGCTTGACATCTATAACTATACCGAGCTCAGTAACATCCATCGGAGATAATGCATTCAATGGCTGTAGCAGCTTAACATCTGTAACTATTCCAAGTTCGGTGACATCAATCGGGTTGAATGCTTTCTCTGGCTGCACCGGTATCACCAATGTCAACTACAATGCAACAAATTGTACATCAATGGGATCCCTAAGTTATCCAGTCTTTTCTGGTTGTACCCAATTATCAACGCTTACAATTGGTAATAATGTAATCCGCATTCCAGGTGCTGCTTTTTATGGTAATACCAGCTTAACTTCGGTCACAATTCCAGATTCGGTAATAACAATCGGGGATAATGCTTTCTCTGGTTGTACCGGCTTAACTTCGGTTTCTATCTCCGGTTCAGTAGTATCAATCGGAACTAATACTTTCTATGGTTGTAAAGGTATCACTTCGGTCACCATTCCTGGTTCGGTCACATCAATCGGGAACAATGCTTTCTCTGTCTGTACCGGCATCACCAGTGTTAACTACAATGCAACAAATTGTACAACAATGGGGTCTTCAACTTACCCAGTCTTTTCAGGTTGTACCCAATTATCAACGCTTACAATTGGTGATAATGTAACCCGCATTCCTAGTGCTGGTTTCTATGGTTGTACCGTCTTAACTTCGGCTTCTATCACCGGTTCAGTCATATCAATCGGGGATTATGCTTTCTCTGGTTGTACCGGTTTAACTTCGGTTACGATCCCAGAGGCGGTAACAACAATCGGGGGTAGTGCTTTCAAAGGTTGTACCGGCTTAACATTGGTCACTATTCCAAGTTCGGTAACAACAATCGGGACTAGTGCTTTCTATGGTTGTACCAGCTTAACTTCGGTTACGATCCCCAATTCAGTAACATCAATCGGGAGTAGTACTTTCTCTGGTTGTACCGGCTTAACATCGGTTACTATCCCAAGTTCGGTAACAACAATCGGGGCTAGTGCTTTCTCTGGTTGCACTGGCTTAACTTCGGTCACAATCCCAAGTTCAATAACAACAATCGGAAGTAGTGCTTTCAGACAGTGTACAGGTTTAAGTGTCATTCATGCAAATAATGTTAACTCAATATCATTAACAAGCAACCCTTTTTACAATGTAAACACTTCGACATGCACTCTTTATGTTCCCAAAGGTTCTTTGGCGGCTTATCGAAATGCGACTTATTGGAAAGATTTCAGCAATATTGTAGAAGAGGATATTTCCAATGCTGTCCCTTCTGTTAACGGAGTGGAAATAAAACCAATTTTTCATCCTTCTACTGGCGATTTGCAAATCTATGGCTTAACTGGAATGGCTAAAGTTGAGATATACAACATATCAGGCGCAAAATTATTCAGCAGTGTGGTATATGAGGGTTCAACCATACATCCGGCTAACTTGCCAAGGGGAGTATATTTATTGCATATTACGACAGGGAATGAAAGTGCTGTAATAAAATTATCTATGTAAGCGTGCTATGCTTGCGTAAAACCCCGTTCCTCGTAGCATACGTAGGTTAGCGCAGCTAAAAGCCGGCCTTTGGCTGGCATATTAAGCAACAGAGATGGTAAGATATTAAGAGTCACTCATGGAAAATAATGAAATATAAACATATGAGAAGAATAATATTATTGCTGTGATATCATATAATATCTTTTTAGCTTATCCAAATAAGACTCAAAATCAAATTCAGCTTAAAGGAGAAATATCCTTGTTGAAAAACCGCATTAAGGGCTGTAATGGTAAAGTATATTCATTAAAATTACCCCTGCTCCCCGCGATGTATCGCGTGAGAATAAAGTTATATGATTAAACGTTTGCAACACGATGCAATTCGTGCGGCAGCAAAGGGGCAAGTATAGGAAACAAAAAAGAAACTAAATATCAAGAATATGAAACTAAAATTTGCAATTAAAGTCCTTCCCGAAGGGAATTTAGTTCAACAACTCCTATATTTAAAAAAGAGCGAAGACAAAATCTTCGCTCTTTTTTGTTTTCAATTCAGGGCAGAATATGCTATCATTTTTAAGACTCAAAAGCTATCAACAACCTGTTGATAACTTAGTGAAAACCCATGAAAGAAATATTACAACTTAATTTGGCAATCTGAAAACCATTTCACCTTACCCAATGTTTTGAAACTGCAAAATTAGTTAGCACTTTTTTTATACTAATTTTTTAACCTGTTTTATCAGGTTATGAGTGTAGCAGTCTATAAAAACTTTCTAACTTTGCAGTTATTAACAAGATGTTGATAAAGTATGTAATTTTCTTATTTTCAAAAGAATATTTCATTTCAAATTGTTTATAAGGCAAGTTTCATTTTTAATAATGGAATATACAAGCTTTTTAGAAGAATATTATGAACCAAACTAACAGTCTATTATTATCTTCATAAAGTTTTTTTAAAAATTAAAAGGAATAATATAAATATAGTTTTGATAACTCGGATTATGGAAACAACTCAATTGATAAATGCCATCAACAAACTGAAAAAAGAAAAGAATGCTGTGATCATGGCTCACTATTACCAAACCGGCGATATTCAGGATATTGCCGATCATGTTGGGGATAGCCTGGCACTGGCACAATGGGCATCGAAGACCGATGCGGATATTATAGTGCTTTGCGGCGTTCATTTCATGGGGGAAACAGCCAAAATACTCTCACCAACCAAAAAAGTACTGATACCCGATATGAATGCGGGTTGCTCGTTAGCCGACAGCTGCCCTGCGGACGAATTTGAGGCGTTTACGAAGGCGCACCCGGATCATACTGTCATTTCGTACGTAAATACCACAGCGGCCGTGAAAGCGCTGACTGACGTGGTAGTGACATCCACCAATGCCAAGAAGATTGTGGATTCATTCCCCAAAGATGCGAAACTTATCTTTGGCCCGGACAGAAATCTGGGAAATTATATCAACAGTGTCACCGGTCGCTCAATGTTACTATGGGACGGAGCGTGCCATGTACACGAACAATTCTCTGTTGAAAAGTTGGTGAAATTAAAATCGGAACATCCCGGATCACTCATTCTGGCTCACCCCGAATGTAAGAAAACAGTACTGCTTATGGCTGATTTTATTGGATCGACCCAGGCCTTGCTGAATTATGCCACTGCTTCGGATACTAAATCATTCCTGGTAGCAACTGAATCGGGTATATTGCATGAGATGCAGAAAAAGAACCCCGGTAAGGAGTTTATCCCGGTACCCCCAAACGATAGTACCTGCGCATGCAACGAATGTAATTTTATGCGCCTGAATACACTTGAGAAACTTTACAATTGCCTGCTGAACGAAACACCTGAAATCAAGATTGATGAAGCTGTTCGGGTAAAGGCGGTAAAACCTATTTTGAGGATGCTGGAAATGAGCTAAAGGTATTAATGGCTTATTAAATGTCATTGTTTTAAGATTATATTCAATTTCCATTTTGTATGGTTGTTGTACAGCTTAAATACTTAAACTTATGGAAGTAATAGCCAAAATAAATATCTCCACTCCAACAGGAAGAAAGATATTACGGGAATTGGAGAAGCATAAAAAACTGGTAAAGATTACTTATCGAATAAGCTTAAAAAAATAATATGGAAGAAAAATTAGTAAGCAAAATAAAAGGATTATCAAATATAGATAAGGATTCAACTAATGAAATAGGTTTGGTAAACACGTTGGAATTAATGGATCAAAATCAACCCTGTGACATTTATTTTGATATTTTGAGTCAAAAGCACGTTGATATACTTGATTCTTTTGTACTTGATTACGAAAACATTATCAATAGAATAAATGATGGTTTATTAGATTATAGTATGATAACTGATTCAGTTGATAGAGATAAGTTTTTAAATAACAAATTAAGCATAGACATACTAAAAGTACCTGAAAATATTATTGATTATGACCTTGTTGTGGTTTGTAGTAAATTAACAAAGGTACTATTTCTCAAAATAAAAAAATCTTTTGCAGTTGAATTAAAAAATAAAAGGGTGATTAGAGTAAAAAAAGGGAATGGGCATGAATATGCTTAAAAAATTTATAGATAACAACATTCAATAAAAAAGCGGAATAAGTTCCGCTTTTTTTATTGAATAATCATAATACTCAATTCTATAAATGATAAATTAGTTCTATTCACTACGAAATACTTTTCTTGAATAGTTTATATGGTTATAACCCTATAAATAATTTTATTTGTTGTCCATAAATATGAGATATTTTTAAACTCTAAACGCTAAAAGTTAATAGAAAAAATAATGGTATGGATAACTCTATCAAAAAATTACCTTTTTATTTAATATATAATAAACCTAATAAAAAATGTTCACCCTTAATAGGTTATGAGTTTATCTTGTCAAACATCTAATCAATTTACTGATTAACTTTAAGTTTATTTTTTATTCAAACTATCATTATTTAATCTACTCTAAATAATCAAAAAATTTAAATCCAGTAAACAACTAATTTTCCGGTTTGCTTGTTAGTAGTTTTTTTGAATAATGAGAATTATTTCTTAAACAAGTATTATCAATGCATTTTAAAAATTTAAATTATGGACACATCGTATGTTTACCCGGGTGCATATACGTTAAACGCATATGTAACCATTAAAAGATGCAACGAAGCAATTGAATTTTACAAAAAAGCTTTTGGTGCAAAGGAAAAAGAAAGGTTATTGACGCCAGATGGAAAAATTGCACATGCTTCCCTGGAAATTGAAGGATCTTTGTTAATGATGTCTGATGAAGATGCCATGATGGGAGGTAAAAGTCCTGAAACACTCGGAGGGAATCCTGTGACACTTTGCTTGTATGTCAGGGATGTTGACAAAGTATTCCGGAATGTAATTGATGCCGGCGGGAAAGAAATCATGCCTGTCGATGATCAGTTTTATGGTGACAGATCAGGTACCCTGATCGATCCATTCGGATACAGGTGGATGATTGGAACTCACCTAAGAGATGTAAGCCAGGATGAAATGCAAAGGCTATCGAACCAAATGTTTGAAGCTCAACACGCAGCTCATCATAATTAAATAAAACGAGAAAAGCCAATCACTGATTGGCTTTTCTTTTAATCTTATGCCCCAGTGGTTTGAGGTACTATCTTAAATAGCTTATCATTCCGCCTGATTAACTCATTTGTTTTAATTGAAAAATAAGTTCCTTTTTCCACTTTATCAACGGGTTCAAGCTTTACCCGTATTTCCTTGACAATATCCTCGTAGGCCCCTGTTGTATCCCCTGTGATCAGTATTTCATCACCAACCGACAGGCTCTGGGCTTCCAGCAGGAATTCAGCTACTCCTAATTTATTGAAATAATTGGTCACTTTGCCGACATAGATCTTTTTGTGGGTGGCAGCCGATCCATAGGTACTGCTCCATTCTCCAAGACGCTGTCCAAGGTAATAGCCGTTCCAGAATCCGCGGTTAAAGACCTTGCTGAGCCTGTTGTTCCAATCCTCTATTTTTACGTCTGTAAAGGTACCTTCCAAACAGGATTCAATTGCTTCCTTGTAGCACGAAACTACTGCCTTTACATATTCAGCACCACGGGCACGGCCTTCAATTTTAAATACCCTGACGCCTGCCTTCAGCATTTCATCAATAAACCCAATGGTTTTTAGATCCTTTGGGGACATGATATACTCGTTATCAATCTCCAGTTCAATCTCCGAATCCTTGTCTTTGACTGTATATTCCCGGCGGCATATCTGGTTGCAGGCACCCCGGTTGGCTGAAAGGTTTTTCTCATGCAGGCTCAGGTAGCATTTGCCTGACACAGCCATACACAATGCACCGTGGCAAAACATTTCTATCCTGACAGGCTTGCCACTGGTACCATTGATATGTTCTGATTCTATGGAATTATATATTTCAGCTACCTGGTTCATATTCAGCTCACGGGCCAGTACCACTACGTCTGCAAACTGGGCATAGAACTTCAAGGCTTCTACATTCGAAATATTTAATTGGGTTGATAAATGCACTTCCACCCCGATACTCCTGGCATACATCAGAGCAGCCACATCAGCAGCAATGATGGCCGATACTTCGGATTCCTTAGCCACATCGATGATCTCGCGCATCAATGTAAGATCGTTGTCATACAGGATGGTATTGACGGTCAGGTAACTTTTTACATTGTTGTCCCTGCAGATACTGACGATGGTACGCAGATCCTCTGTAGTGAAATTACTGCTTGACTTACTGCGCATGTTCAGCTTCTCTATGCCGAAATATATCGAGTCGGCACCTGCAGCAATGGCTGCCGAGAGGCTTTCCCACGAACCGGCAGGTGCCATGATTTCAATACCCCTAACCCCTAAAGGGGAATTTGAGTTACTTTTATTTTGTATATTTTCTGTATTCATTTTATAACTAATTGTCTGATTTATATGACTTCAACATTCCCCTTTAGGGGTTAGGGGTCATTTGTATTTTGGAGTCAGTTTATCAATGGTAAAGCTAACCCCCAACCGTAGTTGATGATACGGAAAATCAGTTATACCATATTGATACTGGGCGAAATAATCTATATTTTTAGACATAAAGGAGAATTTTGCAGCATAAACCAAAGGAGCATCCCCATAATCACCCAATGGGCTCAGTTTTTTATTTGTATGTATCCACCCCCAGTATCCTGAAAGTGTATTTTCGAGTTTCCATGTTGGATTGCCAATAATGAGTTTTCCACCATACATGGTTGCATCATCCTGGGTACTGTTGGTAGTTTCCCAACACAGAAAACCAGCGTTTGCCACTGCCCGTATATTGCTGATAAACTTATTATTCGTATAAATAGATTTACCAGCTTCCACATCGAAATAATATCCCGGTGTGTCAAAATATCGTCTTTGTGGAAAATTTGTACCCGAAGCTGTTTTTAATGTAGCGTTAAAAATTATGGAAGGAGCTGTATTATTTTCTTTCAAAAGGCTGATTCTTGTTTGTACATACAAATCTCCATTTGCAGTTCCATAAGTTTTACCATTTTTGATTTGAAAATTCTTATCTCCTTTTGTTATTCTGTCAGTGATAATATTCATCCCTCTTTCAGCACTTAATGCATCGGTTACCTGATAATTTTCAAGAACTGTCGACCAAAATTTAAATGAAACCCGCTCTGGTACTAGTGGAATTTCTACTTTAATATATCCGTTTTCTGTCTGGTCACCGTGTCCAAAATAATGATCCCCCATCAGGCTAAGGGTTGTTTTGGCAGGTATGGTTGCATCAGTAAATTCAGGTACCGGGTTGGCATTCGGGCCAAACCAGGCAGTGGAATAAGGAGTTTGGGAGTATATGCTTTGTAATGAAATAATTACAAAAAGTAGAATACAATTTTTTTTCATGACAGTCTGTATGAATAACGACTGCAAAGATACGCATTTGTATTTTAATAGTAAATTTGTTTATCGGGTTGTATGGATATTCAATTTTTGTTTACATATATTGATTATTAATTCTCCTGATTTTATGGTATGGAGTCATTTATTTCTTCAAATTCATGAAGTACTGAAATGGATTCTTCTTTAACCTGAAATGATTCTCCTGCTAATTTTTCCCCTAATAGCTTTCGTTTTTGAAGGATATTATAGCTTTTCAATGCCTCATTTAAATAGCTGTTGAGTGAGCTTATGTTATGCCACAGAATAATTTCTGTTGCAACAAATAATTTATCGCTAATTTTTATGGTTATTGATTTCATAATCTAAAAAAACAAAGTTCGATTATTGATAATTAATGTTATGATTCAAAGCCTCTTATTGCAGGTTTAAACTATTTCAAAGGCCTATAACTTGCCGAACACCAATTCAGGCAGCTTGGCTTTAATTAATTTGTTAATTGTTAATTGTACAATATCAATTAAATTTCTACCTTTGCATTCTTTTTTTGCATAAACATGAAAATTTCAAACATAGAATTTCCCGATAAGTCTTTATTTTTAGCTCCCATGGAGGATGTTACCGATCCGGCATTCCGCCTGTTGTGTAAACGTTTCGGGGCGGATATGGTTTATACGGAATTTATATCGGCTGATGCCCTGATCCGCAGTGTCAAACGAACCGAACAAAAGCTGTTCATGCATGATGCCGAACGTCCTGTTGCCATTCAGTTATACGGCCGGGAAGCAATTGCCATGGCGGAAGCTGCTACCATTGCCCAGGAAGCCAAACCTGAAATCATTGACCTGAACTTCGGGTGCCCGGTGAAGAAAGTTGCCGGTAAAGGGGCAGGAGCAGGGCTATTGCGTGATATTCCCAAAATGCTGGAAATTACCTCTGCAGTAGTGAAAGCAGTAAATCTTCCGGTAACTGTCAAGACCCGCCTTGGGTGGGATGATGACAGCAGGGTGATTGTGGAACTTGCCGAACGTTTGCAGGATTGCGGCATAGCGGCACTATCTATTCACGGACGCACCAGGGCTCAAATGTACAAAGGTGATGCCGACTGGACCCTGATCGGGGAGGTGAAAAATAATCCACGCATGCACATACCCATTATTGGAAATGGTGATGTGATTACACCTGAACGGGCGGCAGAATGTTTCGACCGTTATGGGGTAGATGCTATTATGATTGGCCGTGGTTCTATTGGAAAACCATGGATATTTGCTGAAATGAAACATTACCTGCAACATGGTGTGAGGATGAATCCTATTCCCTTTGAAGAACAGAAATCCATTATCAAGCAACAAGTCCTGGATGCAGTGGAATGGCTTGATGAGAGACGTGGAATTATCCATTCCCGCAGGCATCTGGCTTCAACACCCGTTTTTAAAGGGATTCCCAGCTTCAAGGAAACACGTATTGCTATGCTTCGGGCCGATAATCTCGAAGATCTGTTTAAAATATTAGATTCTGTTCCTGAACAGGAAGTCTTAGTATAACGTTATTAATTTTCAAATGTCAAATTCTAATTTTTAATGCAATGAAGAAAATCTTTTTCCCAATTATTGCTTTAGCGCTTATGACAACAGCTTGCAATTCTAAAAAAGAAGCCGCATTAACTGCCGGCATCGATGTGGCGAACCTGGATACTACCGTATCGCCAAAAAACGATTTTTATCAGTATGCCTGTGGAGGGTGGATGAAAAACAATCCCCTGACAGGTGAGTATTCACGTTTTGGCAGTTTTGATAAACTGGCTGAGAACAACCGCAAGCAACTCCGTGGGTTGATCGAAGAGATTGCTGCAAAGCCTGCTTCGAAAGGTACTGTGGAACAAAAGATCGGTGATGTGTACAACCTGGCTATGGACAGCACCAAACTGAATGCAGATGGATTCAAACCTATACAGGCTGAATTGAAGAAAATAGCAGAAGTGAAGACTGTAAATGACATCCTTACCATCATGCCCGAATTGTTCCTTTCCGGCCTTGATCCTTATTTCACAGTATTCGTAGAAGCCGATCCAATGAACAGCTCGCTGGAATTGGTTCAGACTTACCAAAGCGGTATCAGCCTTGGACAACGTGATTACTATCTGGAGAACGATGCCCATACCAAAGATATCCGCGATAAATACAAAGTTCATGTAGCAAAAATGTTCCAGTTAGCCGGTTCTACTCCTGCTGAAGCCCAAAAGAACATGGAAGCGGTGATGACTATTGAAACACGCCTGGCAACAGCTGCATATGATAAAGTAAAATTGCGCGACCCACATGCCAATTACAATAAAATGACCCTGGCTGACCTTCAAAAACTGGTTCCTGAGATTAAGTGGAATGAGTATCTGACAGCTCTTGGATTAAAGAATACGAAGGATGTCAGCGTTTCTCAAAAAGAATCATTGGTTGAAGTAGGTAAAATTATCTCTACGGAGCCCATAGCTGCCCAAATTGCCTACTTGCAGTGGAAATTGATAGACGAGTCGGCTTCATATTTAAGTGACGCTGTATACGCCCAGAACTTCGATTTCTATGGTAAGACCCTTTCGGGCAAGAAAGAACAACAACCACGCTGGAAACGTGCAGTAAGTACGGTGGATGGAGTGCTTGGCGAAGCAGTAGGACAAATGTATGCCAAGAAGTATTTCCCTGCCGAATCAAAGGAGCGTATGCTGAAACTGGTTCATAACCTGCAGGAATCATTGGGTGAACGTATCAAGGCTTTGGCCTGGATGGGTGATTCTACCAAATTAAAAGCTATTGAAAAACTAAAATCATTCTATGTGAAAATCGGATATCCTGACAAATGGAGGGATTATTCTGACCTTGATATCGTAAAAGATTCATATTATGCCAATATCCAACGGGCTAATAAGTTTGAACATGCTTACCGCTTCGCAAAAGCAGGTAAAAAAGTAGATAAATCGGAATGGCAAATGACTCCTCAAACAGTGAATGCTTACTACAATCCCTCTACCAACGAAATCTGTTTCCCTGCCGGAATCCTGCAATACCCATTCTTCGATATGAATGCGGATGATGCCTTTAATTATGGCGCTATCGGTGTAGTTATCGGGCATGAAATGACCCATGGTTTTGATGACCAGGGCCGTCAGTTTGATAAGGAAGGTAACCTGAAAGACTGGTGGACTGCCCAGGATGGTAAGAAATTTGATGCCCGTGCGAAAGTTATGGCTGATTATTTTGATGCTATCACAGTAGCTCCGGGAGTTCATGGCAACGGTAAATTCACATTGGGTGAAAATATTGCCGATCACGGTGGTTTGCAGGTATCGTACCAGGCATTCAAGAAAGCGACTGCCAATGCTCCTCTTGACAAAAAAGATGGCTTTACACCTGAACAACGTTTCTTCCTGGCTTATGCCAACGTCTGGGCCGGTAACGTTCGTCCTGAAGAGATCCTGAAACGTACGAAGTCAGATCCTCATTCATTGGGCAAATGGCGTGTAAATGGTGCTTTACCACAGATTCAGGCATGGTATGATGCATTTGATATCAAAGCCGGTGATCCAATGTATGTTCCTGTTGAAAAACGTGTTTCAATCTGGTAATATTTAAAAACTCAACCCTCTTTATTCCCCTTTAGGGGTTAGGGGTAACAAATAAGGCAGAACCTCATCGTCTGCCTTATTTTTTTTGCGGTTATACTGCCTTTTGCTTTCCATAACCTTTCGATAATTAATCGATTTCCCATGTGCTTGAATTTCTTCTTCCCGGCTTTGCTTTCGTGCTGCCTTCACCTGCTCCATAACGGAGGACTTCTTTCTCTTTTTCATTTGTTTATTAATTATTTTAACTCTACTTGCAATAACAAAATAATCTTATTTTTGTTTTAAATATCTTAGTATAGGTTGTCTTGGGATAATAGATAACAGATAGGTGATAGAGGATTTGGGAGTCGCGATTTCCATATCGCGAATTTTGATCATTGATTATGGAAATCGTGAGTCCCTTAATAGCCTATCCTAATATCCAAACTTAAAAACCCTATCTTAAAAAGCAGTTACATCATTTAAACCGCAAAGGTATGGAAAAGAAAGAATTCTATCGTCATGCCCTTCCACATTTTCAGAAACCGGGTCAGTCATATTTCATTACATGGGTTTTAAAAGATGCTGTGCCACCCAAAGCATTTGAAAGTTACAAGATCAAAATCAGTAATTTACATTCCAAATTGCAAATACTTAATGATAATAAAGCAGATAATGCCATTATTCTTGCCACCAGGATGGAGTACTATTTGACTGTTAATAATTTTATGAAAGCATATGATGACTTACTTCACTTACAGGATAAATCCATTGTCAATTTATCAAATGAATCAAATCGGGATATTCTAATTCGAACTCTGGCTTTTTGGGAAGGTAAGAAGATTGAGAATTATGCTTATTGTGTCATGTCAAACCATGTTCATTGGGTATTTAGGGTCTTTGAAAAGGATAACAATAATCAACCTGTTTATTTGCAGGATATATTACAATCTGTGAAAAGGTTTTCAGCCACTGAGATTAATAAAATTGAAGGTTTAAAGGGTTCTTTATGGCAAAATACTGCTGATGCAGTAAATTGTTAACGTATTTAACTAAAACAGCAATAATTGTTCTTTGACTTCTTGATTTTCCACGATTTGATTTTTTTCATTCACATTGAGCAATTTTAGCAATGGAGTTTT
>JAQTUE010000036.1 GCA_028710415.1 Paludibacter sp.
TAGGTGTCGTAAGCAGATATCCAGGACACAGGTACAGTGGCTGCAATTGGAATAACATCGCCTACATACACATAAGTCCTGATGCCTGAATGAATATAGCTTACTAATTGGCCAACGGTATGTCCATTGAAAATACGTAATTCCACTTCCGGGCAGATCCATTGATTTTCACTGACCAGTTTAAGCTTGCCAGCATCCTTAACGGGTAACATGTTCTCAGCAAAATAGGAATCCCCCTCACGGATATTGGGGTTCATGAAATTCTTCCATTGTTCTTCACCTACCCAATGGATTGCATTTGGAAATGTCAGTTCAATTTTTGTACGGTCTTCATTAAACTTCGTGCATCCTCCACAATGGTCGAAATGCAAATGTGTGAGTACTACATCGGTAATATCAGAACATTGATATCCCAGTTGATTTAATTCAGTATCAAAATTAATAACACCTTTGAAATCGTAGTATTTCAAGTATTCCAGTTGTTTATCCCCAGTGCCGGTATCTATCAGTATTCGCTTGTCACCGGTATCAATCAACAGGCAACGCATGTTTAGCTGACAGAAATTCTCATCATCACATGGATACCTTTTTTGCCAAACCCGTTTAGGAACAACTCCAAATATTGCTCCTCCATCTACATGGAATGAGCCGGCTTCTATTTTCTGTAGTTTCATTTTAATAAGTAAGTTGATTAAGTCAATTAAGTCAATTAAGTCAATTAAGTTGATTTGGTTGGATGTAATAGAAATTAAACTTTACAAACTTTCATTTAATATATACATTCCCAACAATCAAACTTTAGGTACTTGCCGAATTTTTAGTACATTTGTGTTTTAATTAATTTTCGACAAAAATACGTAAAAACATTCATCATCCAATCGTATGCAAAGAGTTCATTTTATTGCCATAGGTGGAGCTGCCATGCACAACTTAGCCATTGCTATCAGTAAAAAAGATAATTTTCAAGTAACCGGGTCGGATGATGAAATCTTCGAACCTTCACGCACTCGTCTAAAAGAATATGGCCTATTGCCAGACGAAATGGGTTGGTTCCCTGACCGTATCCATAAAGGACTACATGCCGTTATATTAGGAATGCATGCCACTGCAGACAATCCTGAATTAGTACGCGCTAAAGAACTGGGTTTGAAAATCTATTCATTTCCTGAATACCTTTACCAGCAAACCCGCAGCAAAACCCGTATCGTAATAGGGGGCAGCCACGGAAAGACAACAACCACAGCCATGATATTGTTTGTTCTGAAGCATTTGAAAATTGATGCTGATTACATGGTTGGTGCCCAGATTGAAGGTTTTGACAATATGGTAAAACTCTCCTACGAATCACGCATTGCCGTTTTTGAAGGAGATGAATATCTGACTTCTCCTTTAGATCGTCGTCCAAAATTTCATCTATACAAACCACATATTGCAGTACTTACCGGTATTGCATGGGATCATATCAATGTATTCCCAACCTTTGATAATTATGTAGACCAATTCAGGAAATTTGCCGATCTTATGGAAGTACAGGGAAGGCTTATCTACTTTGATGGTGACGAAAACCTGAATGAAATAGCTGAACATTTGAGACGTGATATAGTACCATTCCCTTACAACACTCCTGAATATGAAGTCCGTGATGGTATAACCTTTTTACTGACCAAATACGGAGATGTAGCATTGAAAGTTTTCGGAGAGCATAACCTGCAAAACATGAATGCAGCCAGACTTGCCTGCCGTCAGATTGGGGTGACTGATGAACAGTTTTATTCTGTTATTTCAGAGTTCCCGGGAGCTTCCAATCGTCTTCAAAAGATTGGTGAAACTAGTAATTCTGTAGCATTTAAAGATTTTGCCCATTCGCCTTCAAAGCTGAAAGCAACAGTAAAGGCTGTTAAACATCAATATCCCGACCGAAAACTGGTTGCCTGTATGGAATTACATACATTCAGCAGCCTGACTGAGGAGTTTTTACCACAATATGCCGGCTGTATGGCAGAAGCAGATATTGCTTTCGTATACTACAATCCGGAGGTAATACTACATAAACACCTGAAAGATATCGATCCTGAGCAGGTAAAACTGGCATTCGGTGGAAAGAATCTGACTGTATTTACCGATTCGGAAGCATTACAACAAGCACTACGCAAACTGAATTTTGATGACTCTGCTTTGTTGTTGATGACATCCGGTAATTTCTCAGGAGTTAATCTGATGGAATTTGCGAATGAACTTTTGAAGAAGGAGTAGGTAGAAGGTAGTAGGTAGAAGGTAGTAGGTAGAAGGTAGTAGGTAGTAGGTAGAAGGTAGAAGGTAGAAGGTAGAAGGTAGAAGGTAGTAGGTAGTAGGTAGTAGGTAGAAGGTAGTAGGTAGTAGGTTGTTATAAAAGGAATCAACTCAATCAACTCAATCAACTCAATTAACCAATCAACCAATCAACCAATCAACCAATTAACCAATTAACCAATCAACTAATCAACCAATCAACCAATCAACCAATCAATCAACCAATCAACCAATCAACCAATCAACCAATTAACTAATCAACCAACCAAGAATGACTGAAAAACAACAATTACTGGATAGCCGGTATATGCGCATGGCCAGGATATGGGCTGAAAACTCGTACTGTGAACGTAGAAAAGTGGGTGCATTGCTGGTGAAAAATCAAATGATAATTTCTGATGGATATAATGGAACACCTTCCGGATTTGAAAATAATTGTGAGGATGAGAACAATGTATCAAAACCTTATGTTTTACATGCTGAAGCAAATGCCATTACTAAAATTGCACGCTCGCACAACAGCAGCGATAATGCAACTTTATATGTTACCGCTTCACCATGCATTGAATGTGCAAAATTAATTATCCAGTCAGGCATTAAAAGGGTCGTTTTTGGAGAGCAGTACCGTATTATGGATGGGGTTGAGTTATTGCAGCGGGCTAAGATTGAAATTGTTTATCTGGAAAAAGAAGACGAATAGAATTAAATCTACAATTTCTTGATTAATAAAATGGATTGATTGAAATTATTAGAGCTTGTTATTTATTAAAATCAAATTGTTGTTTCTATGAATAAGAAAAATTTATTGTTGGTATTGATTGTTTTTCTTGCTATTATAAGTGGAGTTATATTAGGTAACTTATTATCCAGGCGTGCAAATAGCTCCGGGTTTTCTAGGATGCTTTCACACAGTAAAGTGGATGATCTGCTTTCAATTATTAATGCTCAGTATGTCGATACAGTCGATGTCAAAGAATTGACAGAGGAATTAATGACCGATCTGACTTCAAAGCTTGACCCGCACACAGTTTATATTCCTGCTTCTGATCTGGAAAATGTAAATAACGAACTGGAAGGCAGTTTCAGCGGAATAGGCGTTCAATTCAACATACAAAATGATACCATCATGATTGTGGCAGTTATCAGTGGCGGACCTTCCGATAAAGTTGGTTTATTGGCCGGTGACAGGATTGTTCGGGTTAATGATTCCGTTTTTGTTGGTAAAAAGGTTACCAACGAAAAAGTAATGAAGAAACTGCGTGGTAAGAATGGAACAAAAGTTAAACTAGGCATCAAACGTCATGGTACCCGTGAAATACTTCATTATACGATAACACGCGGTGAGATTCCTGTTAATTCAGTGGATATTGCTTATATGATTGAGCCACATGTAGGATTTATTAAAGTAAGTAAATTTGCAGCAACCACTTATACTGAGTTCCTGAATGCTATTGCAACTTTACGTAGCCAGGGTGCTACTAAATACATCATCGACTTACGTGAAAATAGCGGTGGTTTTATGGAACAGGCTATTAATATGGTGAATGAATTCTTACCGGGTGGTAGAATGATTGTCTACTCAAAGGGTAAAGCTTATCCACGTTCGGAAGCCAAATCTGATGGAAAAGGGAGTTGCATTAAATTCCCGATTGTTGTATTGATTGATGAGTTCTCTGCTTCTGCCAGTGAAATCTTCTCAGGGGCTATTCAGGATAACGACAGGGGTTTGATTATTGGACGTCGATCCTTTGGTAAGGGATTGGTTCAACAACAACTTACTTTGCCTGATGGATCGGCTGTGAGGCTCACCGTGGCCCGTTATTATACACCTTCCGGACGAAGCATCCAGAAGCATTATGTAAAAGGCAAAGGACAGGATTATGAAATGGATATTATGCACCGGTACATGCATGGTGAGATTGACAGCAAGGACAGCATTCATGTTGCCGATTCACTGAAGTTTAAAACATTTGGCGGAAGAACAGTCTATGGCGGAGGTGGTATAATGCCTGATGTTTTTGTACCACGGGACACTTCCGAATATACCCCTTACCTGAACAAAGTGATTAACTACGGTTACTTATATCAATTTGCATTCAAATATGTCGACCAGAACCGTGATAAGTTGAAAGCCTTTAGAACCTGGCAACAAATGGATAAATACCTTTCAAGCCAGAATCTGATTAATGATTTTGTA
The DNA here is from genome assembly GCA_028710415.1 of Paludibacter sp. GTDB lineage: Bacteria > Bacteroidota > Bacteroidia > Bacteroidales > Paludibacteraceae > Paludibacter. The sequence goes on from JAQTUE010000036.1 coordinate 4,487, forward strand.
GCTTTCTCAACAACTAAAGGGGTTGTAGCAAACTGGAAACAAATTAAGGTATCGAAACGCTTTTTACTTATGCAATTAAATGCCTATATTTCAAGGAATATACTGGGTGATTCAGGATTTTATCCGCTGCTTTACAAAGACGATAAGACCGTTAGGAAAGCTCTGGAATCATTGAGTAAATAAACTTAATCCGAATAAATAAGGCTTTATAAAATTAATTTTAAGTATCTTAACTCTCAAATTCGTGTATTTTTTTGCGTAATATTGCATAATTTACACCTGAATTTTTTATTCGGACTTGTGCTTGTTTGGTTTTAAAATCAAAATACGAAGTGTTTTTCGTATTCGTTTTTTTTATCTTCCAAATCAGCGTAATTCCGTTAAATCGGAATGTGCCATCCACGTTCAATTCTTAATTCTGGCTTGTCCAGGTAATAAGACTTTACCATTTTTCATCTTTTATTATTCTGTAAATTCCTAAATTCTGTAAATTACTTCCCATTGGTTAGCGATCGTTGGTTCTGATTCAAAGATTTACTCATCCTACTAAAGCTAAGCTTATAAATTTAATTCTTTTTGGATTATGAAATTATTAGTTTCGAATCATTGATAGTCATTTCAATAACTTTTACCCTTTTTTCCACGCGATACAATTGGTCAGAGTATGGGATTATTTAACCCGCGAATATGGAAATCTCAAACCCGTATAAGAATGCCAATTAAGAATAATCTTTGAAAGTAACTCAAAAATAAATCCCTGATTGTTCAGGGATTTATTAATTTAAACTCTATTGGTTTTAAACGGATCGTTATGGAAGTACTCAGGAATACTGTTCATCGTTTCTCCAGGACCAAGTGGGGGAGCCGATTCCAATGCCAACGATATTTCATTATCAAGTTGTATTCTCTCAATCAATGGAGCTGTATACTCTCGGTTTTCTTTATATGTATTGTTCATTGAGTTTATTTTTTGAGATTGTTTAATTAATAATTATTTTACTGGTTATTGTTTTACCATTTACAATTACCCTCACTAAATAAACTCCGGAAGTAAATGATTCACTTAAAACGGTAGTTTTGTTTGTCATTGTCTGGCTTTCCATTTTCTCTCCAATCGTATTATAAACCGATACTGTGCCTTGTCCTGAAAATCCGTTAGAACAGTTTATCGTAATTCTGTTTTGAGCATTCTTATAAACGGTTATTAAACTGGCATCTGCCGGATTGTTATCAAAGCCACTTACTATAGAACCTGTTTTGAATATTAAGGTAAAACGAGTTGTCGAATTTACCGCATCTGAACTAAAATTATAAGCAGAACCATCCGTAATGTCTTTTTCAGTGTACAACAAATTATCTTTGAGAAGAACCTTTGTTCCGGAATCGAAATTGTTGATTTGTGAAATTCTAATGTTAAAGTTTATACCTGCCTGACCTGTTGTAAATCCAAGCGGTATTTCAGTATCATAAGGAATGTTGTTCATGCTGTTGATTGCAAGTTGTTGACCACCTACAAATGTGTAAATTTCAGGTATAGAAACGTTATTATTATTCATTTTGCCGGAATCGTACGCATCTAAACCATTTGAAGATTCCGCAGCAAACATCACTATCGTTTCATCACCGGTAGTACCATTCGACACATTAAGGCCTAATAACGGGTAAATCTGATTTTTTTCTACCTGTGTTTTTAGCGGAGTTGTAGAAATATTACCGAAACCAGTCATAGCTACACTGGTAGTATGTGAACGATTGGTATTTAATAAAGTTATCGATTGGTTATCGACTTTTGTTTTCACCCAGAATGCTTGCATTGGAGGAATTATGCCTGTTACGCGACCAGTTCCGCTGGCATTGGTTCCAACTCCTGTAGTTGCATTCACAGTTTCAAAATGGTAAAGCGGCGTTGAATTCGTATCACGAGTCTTATACCACACCGTAGCTTCTAAATTCGTATTTGCGGTTATGGATGATAATACATTCAGATATGAAGGATAAGGGTTTCCTATCAAATTATAACCATGCTTTGGATTAGTTGACGTATAGGTCAAACCACTTATAATTTGATCATTCGTATTTAATGAAGTACCGGTAAATGTAACTGTTGATGCATCAAGGTTTGGTTTTATAATATATCCTTTGTTTACATCCATTGTCCCAGAGCTAACTGTATTCCAGTATGCACCTGGAGCATATCCATCAGCCCCGGTTTCCTGTTTTGCTTCATTTTCAGGATATGAATAGAATATTAACGAACCTGTATTCACAATTGGTAAAGAAGAAGCTCCTGTTACCGGTGAGGCCATGTACCAGTTTCGGGATGTGCTAAGGTATTGGTAAACATTATAAGTTGCTGATGTATTGGTTATTATTGCTGGAGTCGTGATTGTAGCCGTACCATTTGTGTTATCCGATAGCAAGTTCAATGTACCACTATTGCTCATGGTGGTACTTACCGTAAGCTGTTTCCCGGCATTGACGATAAATATGGCATTAGAATTGATTGTTAATGCTGAAGTATTTAAATTACAATCTATTATCGATTTTGCACCTGAAGTTTTGGATATTACAAGATTATTCATAGTAGCATCTCCTGTAGCATTTACTGTACCATCATTGATTCCACTCAACGTTACAGTGCCATCATTTGCATTAAAGGTACCGGATGAACGTGTCCAGTTACCTTGAATTGTAAGATTTGTAGAATTTGCATTTTTTAGAACTAATGCACCACCATCAATAACCAGATTGCCTGATGCAGTTCTGTTAGCATTCAGATTAACCGTACCTGAAGTTATTGTAATATTTTGAGGAACTTGGGTAATTGACCATGAATTATCTGATGATTCTACATTGTAGGTTGCATCAGGACCCTGATTAAACTTTAAAATAGCATTCGAATCATAAAAACTGGCTGGAGGAGCAGTTAAGACGTAGCCACCTGCACCAATTTCTAATGTTCCACTTACCGAAGAATTTGCTCCAAACGATGCACCCACATTTGATGAACCACCTGTTTTATTAATCGTTATATTCTGAAATCCAATTGTTCCTGAAATTGAATGAACTGCATCACCACTACTTGGTGCTCCAGTAAAAATAACTGTAGAACCGCCTGTTCCATTCGCCCATGTTCCACTGTTTACCAATGTAGTCGAAGAACCTGAACCTGATTTGTTAATTACTAAAGTTCTTGCTGTACCATCGCTAGTTGTAAATGTTGAACCTGAATTTATGGATAAAGATCCAACAGTGACGTTTTGATCTAAGGTTATATTATGAGCAATAACAAAACTTGCAGTAGTTGAAGTTGGTAAAGATCCATCACACCAGGATGATGAAGAACTCCAGTTTCCGACTGCTTTTGTGGTTGGGTTAATTGATATCGAGTAGTTGGAACCACCATTATTGTCCCATACATTTGCATTCCAATCATCCCAACCATGAAAATAATATGCTGTTGACGTAGATAAGACATTTATATCTCCTGACCATGTCGAATTGTTTCCGTTGTTTGTGTTTGTACCTTGAGTTAAAGCATGAGCAACCCATGTTCCCCCCTCATTTATTTGAACTTCAGCATGACAACCAGAATAACTATTATACATTTCTACATAGAAATGAATTGTTTGCGAATTCGAAGGCTGACTTCCTGTTGTATGATTTCCCATCCAGCTAATAGTTGCTGAAGCAGAAAAAACAGCAAAAAACAAAATAATTAGTAAAGTGATTTTTTTCATTCTTTCTAAATTTAAGTATAAAACAATTATAGATTAATGCACAAATTTATGAAATTATATATAAGTATAACAATCTTTTTATCATATTTTATTGAAAACTAATGCAATCGTTTGCAAAGGACTATTTTATTGAAAATAAGTTGATTGAATGTGAGATTAAAACTATTACCTGTAGGGAAGATTCGAAGGAAAATGGTTGGGGAAGGCAGAATTCCGATTCAGTAAAAGTAACAGACAAAATTGGAATTGCGCGTCCACTGAGATAATTACATAAAGATTGTATCTGTCAATCTAACCCCGTCACACCTGATCTACAAACCTATTTAAACGTATAAATGATCATGCTTGTTACCTGGAACAAACAGTCATGATCAAAGGGAATTAGGTTGTATTAATAAATAGAGGTTGTTCTATTTAATTCACAGGATCAATTATTCAATATTCAAATTCCAATAATTGATCTATAAAAATATTGAATTATCAAAGAATAGTTATGTGTATTTTTAAAGAATGACGAACCTTTTGTTTTGTAAACACAGACATCTACGACTTTCGCAATCTATACGGTGACTATTTTTGTATTCAACTTATTATAGTACGATCTTTAATTATTATCTCATCTAAATATCAGCACTTTGATAATTCGTAATGATGCATCGATATGGTTTTTTGTTTTGCGAGAAGTGACATCCAAATTATTGATTTTTAGTAATAGGTATGCGAAGCCTGAAATAAGATGAATGTATATACCTGTCTAATATAGATAAAGGGACGTACTGTTGTACGTCCCTTTATCTATATTAGACAGAATTAAATGAATCCTATTCTTTGATGATTTTATGAATACTTTTACCCTGGAGTGTATTCACTTCTAAAATATATACACCTTTTGTCAGATTTGTGACATCAACAGTGGTACTATTCGTCACTGCTTTTACAATTGATCCCTGCAAACTGTAGATATTCACGTTTTTGACAGTATAAGGAGTTGTGATATATACGAAATTAGTTGTTTCAGTAGGAAATACAGTTGTATTGTTTTGAACAATAGGGTCAGATATCCCGTTTGGCAAATTAATTATCCGGTCAGTATATATTAATAAATCTCCCGGTTGCATGGTGATTGTCATGGCAGTATTTGTGACATTGAGCTGCTCACCGGTGAGCAGATTATACCAGGTACCTGTCTTTTGAAAATTCGGATTGGCATTAATTGTCCCTGAGGCATTAAAGTTTCCCAGAACAACCATATTGAGATCTGCATGTGTAAGTGCAATTCTTCGTCCGGAATTCCAATCAGCCAAAGCAATATTCAAGGCAAAAGTTCCTTGCGTAAAAGCAGTTGGATACAATTTACGGAGTGTCATGATTTTAGCACAAGCATCCGAAGCCGCTTTACGGTGTGGCAGATTTAACCAACCCCATGCGGAAGACTTATCATTAGTACGTCCACCATTTGAGTTAATAGAATAATCGAATCCCATTTCACCGAATTCATAAATCATTTTCGGTCCTGGCAGAAGAGTAGTAAAAGCAACATTTAATGGGACACGTTTTACCCGGGCAATTGAATCAGTAGCTATATTCCCTAATCCATATGTTTTAGCATTATAAAAGTTCCGTTCTTCATCATGACTTTCTGCATAACCAACCCAGTTTGGAGGAGTTGCAGTCATTCCCGAGAAGTCGCTATTACTTTGGTAACCCATAGCAGACTGGGAATAAGCTGAGTTCATATTTCGCCATAAATACATTCCTTTATTGGCTAAAGCAGTTTCTTCTGTGTTTATGCAGAAATGTTCCAGAATAAACATGGCATCACTTTTTACAGCTTTTACCGCATCATAATAAGTACTTAAATTATCAATTCTCGATTGATCATATGTGCTTTCTGTTCCTGAGTTTTGAGTAAATCCTTTTGTTAAATCCATCCGGTAACCATCCACTTTATATTCTGTGATCCAGAATTGCAAAACACGTTTGAAATAGTCTTTAGTACCCGCAAAACTATGATTGAAATCATTTAAGACGCTATATTGATGTGGGGCAACCGCGTTCATCCACGGATTGTTGGCAGCAGGCCTGCTGTTTGCTGAATCCCAGTAGAGCATTGCAAAGGGGGAAAGACCTGAAGCCTGGTTGAAAACCATGTCTAAAAATACTGCCATCCCGCGTTTATGACATTCGTCTATAAATTTCTTATACATATCTTTATTCCCATATGCTTTATCGGGAGCAAAGTAATGATTCGGATTGTATCCCCAGCTATCATTTCCATCAAATTCAGTTACAGGCATTAGTTCAACGGCTGTTATTCCCAGATTCTTCAAGTAATCTAATTTAGTTATGGCTGCAGCCAATGTTTTTTCAGAAGTGAAATCGCGCAGCAACATTTCATAAATAACCATGTTCTGGGCAGATGGCATCGTGAAAGATGGAACTTCCCAGGTATAAGCAGGCTTTGCAGTCTCCAACGTAGCCACTAATCCTTCAGTTTTCCCATCAGGGTAAGGTTTTAAATTTGGAAATATTGTTGAATTGGAATTTATATACTTATCATTCCACGGATCAAGAACCATTTCAGTATAAGGGTCACTTACCTTTAAAATTCCATCCACAAGGTATTGAAAACCGTACACTTTCCCGGGAGTAAGCCCTGTGAGGGTGCACCACCAATAATCACCATCTTTTTTTAATTGGTAGGCATTCTTTTGAACCCAATTGTTGAAGTCCCCAATTAAAAATACATTTGTTTTACCGGGTGCATACATGACTAATGTAGCTGTTGAATTATCAATATAATTGATCCCATTTATAAGGCCGGCAGGTCGGGTCTGGGTAGTTACCGGGGCAGGTACGCATACATAAACTGTATCAGCAACCGTTGTACTTCCAACTGTTGCCTGGGCAATCAGGGTATAATCAATCGCAGAAGCAAACGTGTAGGAATAGCTTAAAGTAGTGCTGGCAGTTGCTGTTGACAGGCTGGTACCGTTTACAATCAGGTTAAGATTTGATGCTACAGACGATCCAACTTGCAGGTTCATGACTGTTCCTGCAGTTATACTTTGATTGCTTGCCGGATTCGTAAAGGAAACATTTAGGCCGGCTTGTACCATATCGACAAATATATCACCGCCAGAGCTCGTCTTTTCTTGTTTGGTGCCATCAGCATTACGGAATACAAGGGCTATTTTAAGGATTGTTTCTGTTGTTGGAACTCCAAAGTAGCTCCTGATGGTAGGTGAAATTGTCAGTTTCCATTTATCATTACCCAGGGAAGTGAGCTTGTTCTTTGCAGTATTGGCCAATGCCAGGTTTGAGGTCGATGGCCATGGTGTTACTACATATTTCCAGTCGGATGAACTGGTGCTGGCAGAGGTGATAACTCCCACATGAGCATATACATCACCGGTATATCCTTTTAAACCTAAGTTCCCTAAGGAAGAAGCTGCATCAAAAGTAATTTCGGTTACACCACCATCCTGGGTCACAAATTGAGGATTCGTTGATACCAGCTGTCCACTGCACCAAACTGATACCAGAAGAATAAACAGAGTAAAGATTGTTTTTTTCATTGTATTGATTTATTATTGATATTAAGTTCTTTAATTGTTTTTTTTGATTCTAAAATCAGGACAAATATAAAGCATCATTCAACTGATTAATAACAAATAAAGACTGTAAAGTATTTTTTTTCTTTGCAAACGATTGCAACATTGTGCATATGAAATTTGCGGTATAAGAGAAAGGCTGCATTTTACATGCAGCCTTTCTTAAAAAGGTAATTAAATCAATTAATTATAGTACTTTGATGAAATAAAAACTTCCATCAACATCATTAAAAATGATTGTATATTTACCTGCTTTGAAAGGAATATTTGTTCCGCCGTTCACTCCAAGGCCTGTTGGGAAGTAACCATCACCCCAATTATGATCCCAGCTACCGTTAGCACGGAACTTCATTCCACCGTTTCCAACAGGAGGGGTGAAATCAGTTGTGAAAGTGAAGGTAGTATACCAAATGTGATTATTCGTTGCTTGACCGGCAACCATTGGTATATCAGTACCCCAACCGCTACCTGCAAATTCTCCAATCATGCCCATGGAAGTATAACTTGCAGTCGGAGCAGTAGCAGGAAGAATCGTCAAAGTGTTGGTAATTGAATTTAAAGAAACGGTATAATACCCATCAGTTGCAACCGTGATATTATCGCCACCGTTATGAACTAATGTAGAACCTGTCATACCCCATGATTCATTCCAGCTGCTAATGCTGTAATCGCGGATAAGTTTAAATCCTTTTCCTGCCTGGAAATAACCTGTATAAGTATACTGACCATCACCTGTTACGTTGTACACATTTCCGGAAACAACGCTTAATGGGAATATAGAAACTCCTAAACCACCGGTTGAGTTATTCCAGTTGCCATCTCCAATTGCAGCACCAATCAGGAACCAGGGGCGTAAAGTTACGGCATTATAAGGATTCACTGCCAGAATAGTTACATCAACATTTGCTGTGCTTGTATTCCCGTTGCCATCACTAATTGTATAACTAAAGCTGTCACTGCCTGAATAACCGGTTGTCGGTGTATACGTCAATGTACTGTCAGCATTAATCACAACATCCCCATGGCCTGGAGTCGTTTTACTGATAATTGAAAGGGCATCTTTTTCCGGATCAGTGTCATTTTTCAAAACAGCAATTTTAATTGAGCTGTTCATTGCTAATGTTGCTACATCATTTATAGCTACCGGAGGGTAATTATTAGGTGTAACCAACAAGCTCAATGTTTTTGATGTAAATCCGGCATTTAAACCATTTTTCTTGATAAAAGAAATCAAACGGATATAAACAGTACGTTGAACTGCATTTTTGTTGTATGTTTTAATTGAATCATTAAACTCTTTGCATCCAACTTTCACATCTGAACCTGCTTTTCCGTCAAAAGTAATCGCTATTGTTTTGTAATTTGCAAATGTAGAAACATTCGAAAAGTCTAAACGATAAACTGATCTGGTAGTTGTATCAACTCTGCTTAAAACATCGGTACAAGTTAAAAGTGACAGAGGGGAAGTTAGACTAGCTGTTGAAATCGTCAGTGGACTAAGTCCTGCTTTTAAAACTGCTGCAAAACCAGTAGTGTCCTGTAGCGTTACCTGTGGATAATTGCCAGGTAATGCAACTGTTTGATTGTCATACAAATTTTCGCATGATGTAAAAATCATGCCGCCAATAACTAGTGCAATAATATATTTTAGTGCTTTTTTCATCTTCAATTGATTTTTAATTGAGTAAAACATTTTAATTTTATGAATGAGTTCTGCAACATTTTATTGCAGAACCCATTTTTAGTTATTTTTTAATGAAGAAATAACACGCATCAATATCATTGAACATAACTGTGTATGTACCAGTTGTTTCAATCATATTCTTAGCACCATTAACACCTACACCCATTGCTGAGTATACAGGATTACCATCAGAACTTCCACCGGTACCCCAGTTGACATCCCATGATCCGTTTGCACGAAGTTTCAATTGAGAATCAGCAGTCAAAGTGAATGAAGTTGACCAGAAATGGTTACTTGCGCTTGTATTTGCAGTTAATGCAACATCTGCTCCCCAACTGTTGAATGCTCCAATAATTCCAATTGTATTGTAAGTTGTCGGAGTAATAGTAACAGGATCAATTTTCAATGTTTTGTCAATAGAATTCATGGTAATTTTGTAATAACCATCAGAAGGAACTGTAATATTACCTCCACCATTGTAAACATAATTTGTACCTGTCATGCCCCAGATATCAGCAGCCCAATCGCCTATATTACGTAAGATTTTAAATCCGGCAGAAGCTTTAAAGTATCCTGTATAAATAAATTCCCCATCGCCACTCAAATTATACTTTTTACCTTCCTGAATACTTAATGGAATTAACGAAGTTCCAACACCGGCAACTGAATTATTCCATACACCATCCAATCCAACAATATACCATAGCCTTGGGGCCACTTCGGTATATGGGAATAGTGGTAATACATAAGGAAGAATCTTGATTTTAATTGAATTTGAATAAATTGGTTTCACAATGGTATCTTTCGATATCGGAGTTGTGGACGCGTCACTAATAAATGCCTGCAAACGGATATAAACATCTTTAGTTACCAATGGAGTTGGCAATGATCCACCATACAAAGCAATCATTGCTTTATCCATTTCCTTGGTATTTACTCTTACTTTTTCACCATTTATAGTAGTAGCTAAACTCTGAAATGTGCCGGCAGCAAAAGTTGAACTGAAAGATACCTGGGTGGTATAAGTTACCGCTGCGGTAAATCCATAAGCAGGCTGAACACAAGTTAATGAATCCATATCTAAGTCTGCATTGGCATTATCAAGCACATAAGTCAAATTAGAATACTGTGGTTGATTTAGTTTGAAGGTCATATTTCCGCTCAATGCAGCACTGCTAATCACCGGACCTCTGGTATCTGTGCATGATGTAAACCCAATCAAACCGAGTATTACAACAATTAATATATTTATTTTTTTCATATTATTCTATATTTAAAATATAATTAACAAATTATTAGTAACCCGTATTTTGAACTAAGTTTGAATTTGCATTTAAATCACCCGGAGGTAATGGCATTAAGTTTAGATGAGCATCAAATTGAGTTCCTGTGGCTGTTCCACCTTTCCAATCCCAATTGTAAGTACTGCTTCCGCCAAAATATCCGTAACGAATCAAATCCATTCTGCGACGACCTTCGAAAAAGAACTCGCGGGACCATTCATCCAGGACCTGATCTAATCCATTTTTATCTTTTGTAATGGAAGGTAATACCACTGCATTTGCTCTTGTTCTTATTGCATTAATTGCTGTAAGAGCGTTTGCTGTTGTTCCGTTGGTTGAACGTAAATTTGCTTCGGCGTATGTTAAATAAGCTTCTGCTGCTCTCATGAATGGAATATCCATGTCAGTAAATTGAGGATCATTTGTTGCCTTTCCATCAAAACGAACATTTGAATATTTAGTTACTGAAAGTCCTTTTAAAAAATCAGTTACTTTTGTAACAGCTACACTTCTTCCAGTTGATAGAAATAAGGCTCTGTCATCTACTGCAGCAACTGTTAAATCAGCTGCAGTTGGCACAATTCCTGAAGGGAAGAACTTACTAATCAAAGTTGCACGTGCTCTGTTTCCACCCCAGCCTGCAGTACTTCCCCAGTTTGGCATAGATCCATCCCCCGTGTGTGTTGAAGCAACTAGGAAAAGAGATCCACCATAACCGTTAGTTTTAATACCATCGGCAGCAACAGGGAAAATGATTTCCTGAGGAGCTGTATTGGTTGAAGCATCTACAACTCCAGCATTATCACCCATAAATAATTGTTTAAAGCTCGGATTTAGTTTGTAAGTTGAAGTCATTACTTTGTTAGCATAAGTAATAGCATCATCCCACCGGGCAGTTCCGGTATAGACCTGAGCATTCAAATACAACCTGGCTTTCAACAACCAGTTTGCAGCTTTATCAAGTCTGTAATAGGGACCAGCACTAGGAGCATACATATCAGGTTCAATAGCGGTAAGTTCCTTTTCGATATAGATGAATAAATCAGCTCTTTTGATTTGAGGAGGAAGTTTATCTGAAATAACTTCAGTAAAAGGCACATTTCCATATATATCCATTAAATAGAAGTAACCCAAAGCACGTAAAAAACGAACCTCTGCACGTTGTTTTACTGTTTTATCATCTGTAAGTCCTTCTGTTTGTTGCAAAAAATGATTACTGATAGTTACAACAAAATACAAACGGGAGTAAAGTCCTTGTGCAGCTAAGTTAGAAGATGACCAACTATTTGAATTTAATTCTACTACTTCTGCATCTCCCCATGCGCAAATTGCTTCGTCAGTAGGAAGTTCATTGATGTTCCACAAACAACGGGTTAGTGAAAATCTACCCTCGTCGGTTATATCAATATCATTATTTCCTGCAGGGCCTTGTTGTCCGGTCAATGCAAATGAAGCGTAAGTTTTAGCAAAAACTTCATCCTGATTAAACGTTTGTGTAACCTGTGGATTTATAGGAACAACGTTTAAATCATTCAGACATGATGTTGAAGCTATTGCAACAACCATCAGAGTAATGATATAAAACCATTTATTATTCTTATTATTCATATTTGTAAATTTAAAGCGTTTAAATTAAAAGTTTAAGGTAAGTCCCATCAATGTAATAATAGGGCGGGGATAGATGTTGTTGTCAATTCCACCTGAAATTTCAGGATCTAGTCCTTTGTATTTGGTAATTACAAATGGATTTTGAACTGTAGCAAATATACGTCCGCTATCAATTACTCCAAACAATTTTTTGAAAGAGTAACCAAATGAGATATTATCACAACGCAGGAACGATGCATTCTGAACATAATAATCTGACAAATAATCGTTTGTTTTACCCGTAAAGTTTGTGTCGAAAGCAGACATAAGCTTGTTTGATAAGTATCCGAGTGAAGAATAAACTCCTCCTGCTCCTACATTTAAATTACCAGCTGCTACACCATTATAGATATAGTTACCAATGCTTGCCCTTAATGTAAACCCTAAATCAAATTTTTTATATATAATCTTGGAAGATAATCCCATGGTTACATTCGGATTTGAATTATGGAAAAAGTATTTGTCTTTTTCGTTAACAATTCCATCTCCATTTCTATCAACGTAAAGACCTTCAATTGGTTTGCCATTTACTCCATAAACCTGTTGATAAACATAATATGAATTTATTGGATAACCGACTGCCTGTGCCTGTGCAAAACCCTGGAACAAACCACCTGCCGGAACGATATAACCTGGTTGATTTCCTGTTGTTAATTTAGTAATCTGGTTGTTATTGTAAGTTACATTATAACCAATTTCCCATGTAAAATCTTTTCTGGCTATCGCCTTTGCGTTTATTGAAAACTCAAGTCCTTTATTTTTTAATGATCCTACATTGCTAATAACTGTATTCCTAAAGTTAGTACCTGCAGGTACTGAGACTACATTTATCAAATCAGTTGTATTGCGATCGTAATAATCAATAGAACCCGTTATCCTTGAATTAAAGAATCCAAAATCCAATCCTGCATTGTAAGTTGCTGTTTGTTCCCATTTCAGATTTGGATTATAGGCATCCGGCCTGGAAGTTAAATTATAAGTTGTTCCAAATGGATAATTCGCTCCGGCTATGCTTGTTGTATAAACCGGAAGATAAGGGTAATCACCTTGCAACAGATTCTGCTGGCCAGTAACACCATAACCCAATCTGAGTTTCAAGTCCGAGATGTTGGCATTATCTTTTAAGAAATCTTCATTGTTGATTTTCCAGGCAAATGCAAATGCAGGAAAAACTGCACTTCGGTTATTTGCTGAAAATCTTGAAGAACGGTCATTACGGACAGTAACAGTTAAAAGATACTTGTCTGCAAATGAATAGTTTGCACGTCCAAAAAAGGAAAGCAAATAACTTTCTGTCGCAAATATACTACTCTGTGGATTAAAATAATTACCATTAACTACGGGCAATCCACTTAAATCTGTTAAACCATGTGAAGCACTGCTTCCATTTCTGTGAAAATGTTGCCATTCATAACCCCCCATGACATCAAATTTACTGTTCGCTAGTTCTTTCGCATACTGCATATAATAGTTTAACGAACTATTGTTTTTATTTTCTTTTGACCAGCCTGTAGAACCAAACGGATAAACACTTGCTGCTGAAACCGGAAGATCTGTGGTTTGGTTACCGTAAGCTTGATCCATTCCAAGATTCAAATGTAATCTGAGTTCAGGTAGGAAATGCACTTTATAGTCAAACTCAGCACTAGCAATAATATCCTGAGAATTTGCCACATCATTTTTCTGCATTAAAGTAGAAACCGGATTTCTGGTTGCTAATGGAACGGGGATAGTTCCAAATTTAGCATCTGTCTGTGTCCATTCCCAGTAGCCACCTAATTTTGGGTATATACCTCCGCTCCCCATGACCGGTTGAGTTGGATCCATAGCTAAGGCAGCTCCCACAACTCCACCATCGGCGTAGCGGTTTCTCACCAACATTCCTTTTGCATTCAGGTTTATTTTTAAATGATCATCGAATAATGAAGGACTTACGCTGATTGCACCCGTATAACGTTCAAAGCTAGAAGTCTTTATAATTCCATTTTGATCGGTATATCCAAACGAAACACGGTAGGGAAGTTTTTTTATACCACCACTTATATTAATATTGTGGTCTGTACTGACAGCGTTTTGAAAAATCTGGCTTTGCCAGTCTGTATTCGATTTTCCCATCTTGGCAACTACATCCGGTTGATCGGCAGCATATAGTTTTTTTACATAGTTACTAAAATCAGTAGCATTCATTACCTGAAGTGTTTTACCAATTGCGCTTACCGACATATTGCCATCATATGATACTCTTACTCTTCCACCGGTTTCGCCTTTTTTGGTAGTAATGAGAATAACACCATTTGATGCACGTGATCCATAAATTGCAGTTGCAGAAGCATCTTTCAAAACTGAAAATGTTTCAATGTCATTAGGATTAATAGTACTAAGAAAGTTTGCAACTCCTTTTATTCCATCATTATCCAACGCTAATCCATCAATAACAATTAATGGATCATTACTTGCATTTAACGAAGAACCACCACGAATTCTGATTGTTGCACCTCCACCTGGAGTACCACCACCAGAGATTACGGATACGCCAGCGATTTTACCGGTTAACATATCCTGAGCATTGGTTGTAAGTCCCCGATTCAACTTATCCGGTTTAATTGCTGTTATAGATCCGGTGGCATCATTTTTTCTAACCGTTCCATACCCAATAGCTACTACTTCCCCTAAGGCAATAGCATCTTCTTTTAATTGTATAACTAGTGTGTTTTTTCCTGAAACAGGAACTTCTTCGCTAAGATAGCCTAAATAGCGGACTACCAAAGTGGATTTTGAGGCAACTGAAATAGTAAATGCTCCTTCAAAATTAGTGATGACACCGTTGTTGGTGCCCTTTTCAAGAATGCTTGCTCCAAGGATAGGTTCCCCGGTCTTAGCATCTTTTACAATCCCGGAAACTGACATTTGTTGAGCGTTGGCTGTCATACCAAGTGCAAACATCGCTAGAACAGCAACAAATGCACGCATTTTGTGCTTAAAGTGATTGTACTTCATGCATTAAGTTTTTTTAAGGTTGAAACTTGTAATTATTTATTATAAAAAACGAATAAAACTCATTTTATTCTTTGATTCAACGACTTTAATAAAAAGTTCATTTAAAAAGAGTTCAAATCAGTTAAACATTAATTATGTAGGCAAAAATAGAGTATTAATGTTTATTTACAATCTACCTTTAATAAATATATTTGTAAAAACTTACGCAAACGATTGCGAGTTGTATTTTAAATATTTTGCAAAATAATTTTTTATTCGGATAATCTATTTTACTTTTGCAAAGAATAATTTATAGATTCTAATCTTAGGATTCAAATTTGTATTCTATTGGTTTGAAACCAGAGGGTAAAAAAGCAAATTGTCAGTTTGGATTTATTGTGTTGGGTTTAATTATACAGATCGAAAAAATAAATATAGTTATCCATTCCCAGGAAAGTGTTTTATTCCGGTTTGAAGTAGTTTCACTATTAAACCAACTTTTTATGTAACGAATGCTCTAAAGGCAGCCTGTTGATAAAGATAGTTGACTGAATTTTAAAAGAATTGTGGAACAGGAAAGAATTCCTAAGGAAATAACAACTGTCAGAATAACGATCAACCGGATTAAAATAGAGGATGGTATTTGAATTGTTTTGGTCATTACTTGTTCCTTGATGAGTTCAATACCTGTTTTATGTATTATTTCAGTTTTCTCTTGATTGTTATTTCTATAACACTTAGATATACTATCCTTTTAATGATATGGGATATCTATGGGATATCTATGGGATATCTAAGGGACATCTAAGGGATATCTAAGGGATATCATAAATATGGTGAATACATGATGACGAAGATTTCAACAGTGGGAAGCATTCAAAAAACCATTAAAACCGGTCAGTATAATAGAATCAAGTTACAAGCAAAGTTTTGAATAGGGAATCAAGTATTCGAATAAAACGTTTAATGAATCCTGTTTGAAAACTGAAAATTTAAATTAACGGTAACAAATTAGCAATTCCAGATTGGAACTAAAACAATGAAATTCAATCATAATATATTACTAATGAATAAAATGAATGCAACAAAAGTTTGTTCCAACAACTAAATTATTTCTACAAAAAATGATTTTGATATGAAAAAACCACAAATCACAATTAAAGATATTGGAAGAGCTCTCAATATATCTCCTTCTACCGTTTCGCGCGCACTTAAAAACCATCCCGATATTAGTCAGTCCACAAAGGATGCGGTCAATAAGTATGCCAAGGAATTTAATTACAAGCCCAATACGTTAGCCCTGAGCTTACGGATGAGCAAGAATAATACCATTGGGGTAATAGTCCCCGAGATTGTGCATTATTTTTTCTCTTCCATACTTTCCGGCATTGAGCAAATTGCCAACGAGCAAGGCTTTAATGTGATCATTTGCCAGTCGAGTGAGAATTATGAAAAAGAAGTCAGGAATGCAGAAGCATTAATTGCCACGCGTGTATCAGGGGTGTTGGCATGTTTATCCAAAAATACAACCAATTATGACCATTTTCAGGAAATAATTGACAGTGATATTCCGTTGGTTTTCTTCGACAGGATCTGTATCGGGATCAATACCGACCGTGTGGTGGTGGATGACTATGCAGGAGCCTATGCAGCCGTTGAATACCTGATACAAACCGGTTGTAAGCGCATTGCCTTTTATAGTTCTCCTTTTCACCTGGAAATATCCAAGAACCGCAAGAACGGATATATGGATGCCTTGCGGAAATATAATTTACCGGTGGATGATTTGTTGATCCGCGTGTGCGATACCCGTGAGGAAGCTATCATTATCACTCCCGAAATTTTAGATCTACCAAACCGCCCGGATGGTTTCTTTGCCATCAATGACCATTGTGCTGCCGGGATACTCTATGCCGTCAAACTAGCCAAACTCAGAATTCCTCAGGATGTAGCCATCTTTGGATTCTCGGATGGTGAATTAGCAAAGGCCTGTGACCCCATGCTTAGCACGGTGGAACAGCATGGGTATGAGATGGGCAAAAATGCAGCCGGATTGTTGCTCTCCAAAATTAATGGAGAAACCCAGGGGCAATATACCAATAAGATTGTAAAGACAAATTTGATTATCAGAGGGACGACGAGGTGAGAACACGTTCCGTGTTCTGTGTTCCGCGTTCCGTGTTCCGTGTTTCGTGTTCAGCGTTTAGTGTTAAGGGTATTTCATTCAGAGTTTAATGTTTAATTATTCCAAAACAATTAAAATTCATGTACTATGGCAACAATTCAACGTTTTGAAGATCTGGAAGTATGGAAAAAAGCCAGGGAAATATGTAAAAACATATTCCTATTAACTCAAAAAGAACATTTCTCAAAGGATTATTCTTTAAAAGATCAGATTAAGAGATCAAGCGGCTCCGTGATGGACAATATTGCCGAAGGTTTTGAAAGAGAAGGTAATAAAGAATTCATTAATTTCTTGACTTTTTCAAAAGGATCATTAGGAGAAGTTCGTTCACAATCATATAGGGCATTCGATTATAATTATATTACGGAAGAAGAATTAAATACACTAATTGCAGATTCTACCTCTTTATCAGAAAGAATTGGAAAATTTATTAGTTATCTAAGGAATTCCGATTACAAAGGAGTAAAGTTCCTTAAGCCAACTATAGAAACCAAAGAATCAAATATTTAATAAATTAATCGTTATGAACGATTCACCAAACTCAAAACCCGGAACTCATAACCCGGAACGCAAAACCCGGAACGCAGAACACGGAACGCGGAACACGGAACACGGAACGCGGAACGCTAAGCCCCGCTTCAGCTTCATGCAAATCCTCAGTCTGAGCATGGGTTTCCTGGGGATTCAGTTTGGATATGCGCTTCAGAATGCAAATGCAAGCCGGATACTGCAAACTTTTGGAGCGGATATTGAACAACTGTCGTGGTTTTGGCTGGCAGCACCAATAACAGGGATGATCATTCAGCCAATTATCGGCCATTATTCTGACCATACGTGGACCAAACTGGGACGCCGCAGGCCATTCTTTCTGGCGGGAGCAATCCTTGCATCCATTGCCTTGATACTGATGCCGAATGCAGGAGTATTTGCCGGGTTAATACCAGCCATGTTTGTCGGTGCAGGTTTTCTGATGATCATGGACGCTTCGTTTAATGTAGCCATGGAACCTTTCAGGGCCTTGGTAGCCGATATGCTTCCTGCCGATCAGAGTACGTTAGGCTTTTCAGTCCAGACATTCTTAATTGGGATTGGGGCTGTTATTGGTTCCTGGCTTCCCTATGTACTGGGCAATTGGATGGGCATTTCAAAGGTGGCACCAAAAGGTGGGATGCCGGATAATGTTGTGTTCTCTTTTTATATTGGTGCAGCAGTAATGATTATTACCATACTCTGGACAGTGATTAGCACGAAGGAATATTCTCCGGAGGAACTTGCAGGATTCAATGAAGAACAGATTGAACAGAAGGTTGAGAAAGGAAAATTCTCCGATATATTTAAAGATATTATTGCCATGCCCAAAACCATGAAACAATTGGGACTGGTACAATTTTTCTCCTGGATAGCTTTGTTTGGCATGTGGGTGTTCACAACGCCTGCCGTAGCACAACATGTGTATGGGTTGGCGATTGCAGATACAAAATCAATTTCCTATCAGGATGCCGGTAATTGGGTGGGGATAATTTTTGGAGTCTATAATGGTGTTGCCATGATTTATGCACTATTGTTGCCGGCAATAGCACACAAGATTGGTCGTAAATTAACTCATAGCATATCCTTGCTTGCCGGAGCTATCGGATTACTTTCTATTTATTTTATCAGTAACCCGACCAATCTGATTTTCTCAATGATCGGGGTAGGAATGGCCTGGGGAAGTATATTATCGATGCCCTATGCCATTTTAGCACCGGCATTGCCAGTCCGCAAAATCGGAATTTATATGGGGATATTCAATATCTTTATTACCATTCCACAAATTGTGAATGGCATTTTTGGAGGAATGATTTTAAAACGCTTTTTTGAATCACAGGCTATCTTTGCATTGATTATGTCAGGATGTTTTTTGATTATTGCAGCAGTCTGTGTTTTATGGGTTGAAGACAAAGTCCATGATGAAAAGACTGTCATACTTTAAACCCTTTTATTTTAAGAACTAATTTTTATTGATTTCAACATAACCGTATTTTTATACTATACCATATGAATAAATATTTGCAAACCGATCCCTGGTGTATCATTGAAGAGGGATTTCATGTTAACAGACAACTGGCTTCAGAAAGTATTTTTAGTTTAGGGAATGGCCATATCGGACAACGGGCGAACTTTGAAGAGTATTACTCCGGTGAAACCATGCTGGGCTCATATATCGCCGGGATCTATTATCCAGAAAAGGCTGAACGTGGCAACTGGAAAAATGGCTATTCGGAAACGAACGACAGGATCATTAATGCCCCAAACTGGACCGGTATCAGTGTCAGGCTGAATGATGACCGTCTTGATTTGGCTGAATGGGATGTTCAGAATTTCAAGAGGGTGCTGAACATGCGGGAAGGTTTTCTGGAACGTACCTTTGAAGCAATATCCTCAAAAGGCCACCGGATTCAGGTATCTGTAAAAAGATTCCTAAGCATGGCTGAAACAGAAGTTGGTGCCATCAGCTATTCAGTGAAATCACTGAATTATGAAGGACGTATTTCATTCCTGCCATTGATTGATGGCGATGTCATGAATAAATATACCAATTATAACGAACAATTCTGGAATGTTTTGCAGACTAAAACAGAACAGGATGTATCCCATTTATGGGTTCAGACCCGTAGAATGGATTTTCATGTTTGTGCTGCACTCACTTAT
The DNA here is from genome assembly GCA_028710415.1 of Paludibacter sp. Classification (GTDB taxonomy): domain Bacteria; phylum Bacteroidota; class Bacteroidia; order Bacteroidales; family Paludibacteraceae; genus Paludibacter. Next base: position 24,307 of record JAQTUE010000036.1, read on the forward strand.
GTATTGTATAAGAATAACGAACAGCTGAATGTAAATCCAACCAAGATTGAAAAGGAAAAAGTGGCCGGATTCAGTGTTGGAACCGATGTCAGGATAGGGGATACGGTTTGTTTGAATAAATATGTAGCCATTATTAACTCCCTGAATCACCCCAGGGAAGAATTGACCGAACGGGCATGTACCCTGGCACGGGCAGCCAAAGCGAAAGGCTGGAACCAGTTGTTTGAAGAACATACAGCCGTATGGGCCCAAAAATGGCTTCAATCGGATATTATCATTGACAGTGATGTTGCCGCGCAACAGGCTATCCGCTTTAGTATTTTTCAACTGAACCAGACCTACAATGGAAATGATGCCCGTCTGAACATAAGCCCGAAAGGATTTACCGGTGAGAAATTCTCCGGAGCTACCCGTTGGGATACTGAAGCAGTCTGCATTCCGTTTTACTTATGTACTTCTCCGCAAAGCGTATCAAAGAATCTGTTATTGTATCGTTACAGGCAGCTTCCAAAAGCAATACAGAATGCAGAAAAACTCGGATTTACGAATGGTGCCGCACTGTTCCCGGTTTCAACTTTTAATGGTGGTGAAAGCCACAATGAGTGGGAATATACTTTTGAAGAAATCCACAGGAACGGAATCATAGCCTATGCCATTTATAATTATATCAGGTATACCGGCGACCAAAGCTACCTGGAAGAATACGGGCTCAAAGTATTGATTGGGATTGCACGGTTCTGGAGTCAACGTGTCAATGTTTCTACTGAAAAGAAGAAGTATGTCATTTTGGGGGTTACCGGACCAAATATGTACGAAAATAATGTCAATAACAATTGGTTTACAAATTATATTGCAGTCTGGAGTCTTAAATATACCATCGAATGCATTGAAAAAGTAAAACAAAATAATTTCAGGGCATTTGAAGATATAACACAGAATCTCCAGTTTACGAATGCGGAAGTATTCCAATGGAAAGACATCATCGAAAATATGTACTTCCCTAAAAATAAAGAATTAGGTATTTTCTTACAACAGGATGGTTTCATGGATAAAGCATTGACCAAAGCTTCTGAAATCCCTGATTCCCAGTTGCCGATTAATCAACACTGGACCTGGGACAGGATTGTCCGCTCGTCATTGATAAAGCAAGCCGATGTGGTACAGGGACTTTACTTCTTTGAAGAAGAATTTGACAAAGAAACAATCCGTAAGAATTTCAATTTTTATGAAGAACTTACTGTCCATGAATCATCACTTTCACCCTGTACGCATTCCATAGTTGCCAGTATGATCGGTGATAAACAAAAAGCGTATGATTTATATTACCAGACTGCCAGGCTCGATTTAGATGATTATAATAATGAGGTGGAAGACGGATTGCATATTACAAGTATGGCCGGTACCTGGCTTACCATCGTGCAGGGTTTTGGAGGTATGAAGGTAAAAAAAGATAAACTTCATTTTAGCCCTCAGATCCCGGATAAATGGAATGCTTTTGCTTTTAATATCATGTTCAGGGGTAATCAGTTGAATATCCGTGTGGAAAAAAACAGAACAATCATTCATAATATAAAAGGTGATTCAATTGATTTGTTTATTAATAATAAACCGGTGCAAGTAGCATCTGAAAGCCAGGCAGAAGTGCTTAATTAATTGTCCGTTTCTTTTATTGAAAATGATCTGAAAATGAAGAGAATTATTTTAGTTTTAGTTACTGTTTTTCTCCTTTTTCCTACTTATGCCGAAGACCAGAAGTGGGTTCAAAGAGTTGAACCTGCTTTTTGGTGGACAGGAATGAATCAACAGGAAATTCAGGTCATGTTGTATGGAGTGGATATTTCAACCTCTGAGATTTTAGTAAATTATAAGGGTATTGCAATTTCAAGAAAAGAACTTACCAATAATCCAAACTATGTTTTTCTGTATATGAATGTGGCAAAAGAAACAATGCCCGGCAAATTCAACATAGTAATTAAAAGAGGAAATAAATCACAACTTGTCCTTTATGAACTGAAAAACAGGGTGGAAGGATCATCATTAAGAAGCAGCTTTACAAATGCCGATGCATTATACTTACTGATGCCCGACAGGTTTGCAAACGGCAATCCAAAAAATGATTCTGTTCCCGGATATCATCAGGGAGTTCACCGTAGTATTCCCGGGGCAAGGCATGGAGGGGATATTGATGGAATAATATCAAAGATTCCATATCTGGCTGAGTTGGGAATAACTACTTTGTGGACAACTCCACTTTTTGATAACAATGATACTCAATATTCCTACCATCATTATGCCTGTTCCGATTATTATAAAATTGATCCACGCTTTGGGAAAAATGAAGATTATCGCAGGCTATCGGATTCGTGCCATGCAAAAGGCCTGAAAATCATCATTGATGTTGTGCCGAACCATTGCGGTTCATCACATTGGTGGATGAAAGATGTCCCTGCAACTGACTGGTTCAATACCTGGCCTACGTACACATCTTCCAATTACCGAATGACTGCATGGACCGATCCACATGCGTCAAAGACTGACCAGTACCGCCTTACCCATGGATGGTTTGCCCCGAATATGCCTGATCTGAACTTGCAGAACCCGTTACTGTTCGATTATCTTCGACAGGTATATGTGTTTTGGATTGAATCCGCCAACATTGATGGCATGCGGGTAGATACGTATCCCTATAATGATATCCGGACAGCAGCAAAATTTATCCAGTCTATCCGAAATGAGTATCCGAATATGAATGTGGTTGGGGAATGCTGGATAAAAACACCTGCCGAAATAGCTTATTATCAATCGGGGAATAACAACAAAGATGGATTTGATTCCAGGTTGACCAGTGTCATGGATTTTTGTTTGAAAGATGTGTTCAGTTCTGCTTTTAATGAAACCGAAAGCTGGGATGGAGGGTTGGCTAAATTTTATTCCTTGTATGCACAGGATTTTGTATATGCCAATCCGAATATGATCATGAATTTCCTGGACAATCATGATATTGACCGGTATTCAACTGTTGTGAAAAGGGATGTAAACAAATACAAGATGGGATTGGCAATGTTGCTTACTGCACGCGGTTATCCCCAGATCTATTATGGAACTGAAATCATGCTGGATGGCATTCCCTGCGACTACCAGGGGCACCGGTTTGATTTTCCGGGAGGATGGGCAGAAGATAAAAGGAATGCATTTAGTGTAAAAGATAGAACAATCGCTGAAAATGAAGTGTTCAGCTATTTGAAAACGTTATTGAACTACCGTAAAAACAATCCGGTTTTACAAAACGGATTAATGAAACAATTTATACCGGAAAACGGGATTTATGTCAACTTCAGATATAATGTTGATAAAACAATTATGATCATTGCCAACAATAATGGACAGGCTAAAGACGTTGAATTAGTGCGGTTCAATGAAATGCTTTCAGGAAAAACGATCGGAACTGAAATAACAACATCCAAAACGTATTCATTGAATAATCCGGTTTCAATTGCTGCTAAAACAGTTTTGATACTGGATGTACATTAATAGAATTGCATAATTAACAAACTAATTTTCAATATATGTATGAAAAGTAAATTGATAGTATTTTTATTGGCATTATTCGTGTTTATTGCGTGTCAACCTCCCCTGAATTACCCTGCGGATTCGGAGAATAATATGAATCTCAATTCGTTGATGACTTTAAAAACAGGAAAGAATATACTGTTTCTACAGGATTTCGTTGCAAATACATCCGAAATAGATTCTATAACCGATTCATCAACAAAGCTTACGTGCAAGATCGATAAAAACCAGATTACGGCTATTCTAAATGTCCAGCCTGATATGGAGAATTTTGTGGAAGTAAAACTATGGTTGAATGGATTCCCGTTCTCAATCCCTTGCAGGAAAACGGATAAAATTGAAACAACTTTCACGTACAATCCACAGGGTAAAACGTATCAGAAAGTCCAGATTGCAGGTCAGATGAATGATTGGGTACCATCACTTTCTCCTGACTTAAAGTTGAATATGAAAGGAGAATACGAGGTAAAGCTAAATTTAAGCCCGGGCACCTATCTGTATCAAATGAAGCTGGACGGGGAACAAAACCACGATGCCAATAATCCCAATAAAGTGGATAACGGGTATGGTAAGTTTAATTCCATCCTTCAGGTAGCAGGGCACAAAGATAAATTCCCGAAACTGTACACATCTGAATTTACAGATAAAGATATTACTCTTCTGGCACAGAATGGTGCGAAGGATGTCTTTGTGTTTTGGCAAAATTACAGGTTGCCCAATAAATTCATTACAGTTGAAAATGGAAAGATCACTTTTGAAATACCTGATGAAGCACATAAAATGGATCGTTCGTATTTCCGTGTCTGGGCCAGCAATGAATATGGAGTCAGCAACGATGCACTGATTCCTTTGGAGAAGGGAAAAGTATTGACTGATTCAAAAGAGATAACCCGTACCGATAAACAGGCCCAGATTATGTATTTTATGCTTGTCGACCGGTTCAAGGATGGGGATAAAACAAATGATCATCCAATGAACCGGCCGGATGTAAACCATAAGGTTGATTATTGGGGAGGTGATTTAGCCGGAATACAACAGAAAATAGATGATGGGTATTTTGAAAAACTTGGTGTAAATACGTTGTGGGTTTCACCTTTAAACCAAAACCCTACAATTCCGTACGGATATTATGCTCCCATGAAAACTAAATTTTCAGGATACCATGGTTACTGGCCTGTTTCTTCTTCAAAAGTAGATTTTCGTTTTGGTACCAACAAGGAATTCAGAGGCATGGTTGATAATGCCCATAGAAAAAATATGAATATCCTGTTGGATTACGTTGCCCATCATATACATATTGAACACCCGTTTTATAAATTGCATCCCCAGTTTACATCTCCATTGTATTTGCCCGATGGGACAATGAATACTGAACGTTGGAATGATTACCGGCTCACAACCTGGTTTGATACTTTCCTGCCAACTATTGATTTTTCAAAACCAAAGGTTGTTGATATGATGACAGATTCGGCCATGTTCTGGATTAAAGAATTCAACATTGATGGGTTCCGTCACGATGCCTGTAAGCATATACCGGAACAATTCTGGCGGGAACTAACCTTTAAGATTAAAAAACAAAACCTGGGTAATAACTTGTATCAGATTGGAGAAACATATGGAAGTCCTGAATTGATAAGTAGTTACCTGACTTCCGGAATGCTTGATGGACAATTTGATTTTAATGTATTTGATATCGCGAATACTACTTTTGCCGGTGTAGGGGGGAGCGATTTGCAACAGGTGAATACTATTTTGAATTCAAGTTTGTACATTTACGGGAGTCACAATTTGATGGGCTATATTTCAGGGAATCATGATAAGCCCAGGTTTATGGCCTATGCTTCGGGAGATTTGAAATTTGGAGAAGATTCAAAAGCTGCAGCCTGGAATAGGAATATCGGGATTACAGATTCAACTGCATACGATAAACTGTTTTTAATGCAAACCTTTAATATGACCATTCCCGGAGTGCCGGTTATTTACTATGGTGATGAGATAGGGTTAACCGGAGCCAATGATCCTGATTCACGCAGGATGATGAAATTTGAAGGCCTGAACAAAAGGGAATCATTGCTGAAGAAAAAGGTTTCCATATTGGCTCACTTAAGAAAAAATAATCCTGTACTGATATATGGTGAGTTCATGTCTATTCAGAATACAAAGGATAGTTGGGTTTATGCACGGAAATATTTTGATAAGAATGCAATTGTTTTTATCAACAATTCTTCAATATCAACATTATTTACAGTATTATTACCTCCCGAACTGAATGCTGAAGGTCTCAAATCTACATTTGACACTAAGTTTATTATATCAAACCGGACTATAAGAATCCATGTGCCGGCTTATAGTTCAGAAATACTTCTTTAAATTCTTAACATCAAACATCAAACATTTCAAACATTTCAAACATTTCAAACACTCAAACTACAACTTATGATACAAATTAAAGATGCAACATTGGCGGAAGCTTCCAAAGCCGGTATGGATGAATTTTTACAGGTTTTTACCAATGCATACCTGGATGCAATTGGAGGTGAATTGACAGCAGAAAAGATGCCCTTGCTCAATGGAAGCCAACATACCTTGCTGGCATACCATTTCTTCACAAAAGAAATGCGCGATGGCGGCTTTGTACAATTAATCCAGAATGGGTACGGGGGGTATATTTTCTCAAACCCTTTTGCAAAAGCAATAAAACAATTCGGAGCTATTGAACTGTCGAAATTGATTTATAAGGCTAAAGAGATTTACGATCCGAATAAAGCCCAACTGGAAAAGGAAACCACGGAGGAGGAATTTAATGCTTTGTATGTCGATTTTGAAGTTTTCGACGAACTGGAAGAGATCTATTTTGACATTGAAGAGAAGCAAACGTCATTCATTGCAGCTTATGTTGATGAACATATCACTGATTTTGCTGATATTATTTAGGAATATCAACTTATAAATTGTGCTTAAACTCCTAATAATTGATTCATTCAATTATTGGGAGTTTTTATTTAGCAACAGATCAAAAATGTATCTCTTTTTAGTGTATTTGTATTAAATCGATAAAATAACGGAGTTCGGGTAACTGAATTGCAAAAGATTATTGATTTAATATTTTGCAATTCAGATTGATAGGTTACGATCCTCTAAACCATTTGTTAGTCCTGGATTATTTAACCACCCTATGTGGAGAAACAATCCGTTTTCCCACAAACATTAGCATCCATTAAAAATTCCACATTATAAAACAAATTGTCTACATTGCCTTTGAAACCAAATCGTAAATTTGCATCATACAAATTATTACAAAATCAGTTAACTAAAACAATAATTAAAACACAAACAAAATGGTGAAAAGGGTACTTACTTTCATGCTTGTCTTAATAGCCTCGATATCTATGTGGGCACAGACAGTTACTATTAATGAATCGGCGGGTTGGCTTGAATCTGCTTATGTAAAATGGCAGCCTGTTTCCGGAGCTACAAGTTACAATGTCTATTACAGTGGCAATGGCATTACCGACCAAAAAATCGATAATCAGCTTATCCGCAGCTATGGTACTTATTTCCGTGCTGATGTGTTGGGTCTTGCTGCCGGAACTTATTCTATTAAGGTTGCACCGGTGATTTCAGGAGTAGAAGGGACTGGAATTACAACCGGAGATCTTACTGTCGGGGCACATGACCGTAATGGTTTTGCATTTCAAGGAGGACATATTCCAAGTGCTTATAATATTGATGGAACCCCAAAAACAGGTGCTGTGATTTTGTATATTACTGAAAATACTAAAAATACAGTTTCAATGACAGTGACAGGAGCAACAGCAAATCCCTGTGTTGGATTACAAACCATTCTGGACGGATTTAAGAAAGGAAAAGATACACGCCCTTTGATCGTTCGTTTTATAGGAAATATAACCGACCTGAGTTATTTGACCAATGGTGATTTATATGTATCAAACGCTAATAATGCAGCAGGGTCATTTACCTTTGAGGGTGTAGGTGATGATGCTGTGACCAATGGTTGGAGCTTCTGTCTTAAAACCGCAGCAAACGTTGAAATCAGGAACTTCGCTGCTATGAATAATAACAGTACAAATGGAGATGATTTCGGATTGCAACAGGATAATGATCACATATGGATTCATAATAACGAGATGTACTATGGCAATGCAGGGAGCGATGCCGATCAGATTAAAGGAGATGGTGCCATGGATGTTAAATTGTCTACCTATATTACCATTTCTTATAATCACTTTGTAGACAATGGTAAATGTAGTTTGTTGGGATTAAGTGAAGGTACTACAACCGGATTGTATATAACTTATCATCACAATTGGTTTGATCATTCTGATTCACGCCATCCACGTGTTCGTTTTTATTCAGCCCATGTTTATAACAACTACTATGATGGAATTGCCAAATACGGTGCAGGTTCAACCCTGGGTTCATCGTTGTTTGTGGAAGGAAACTATTACCGAAATGCTAAACATCCTATGATGACTTCATTGCAGGGAACTGATGTGTGGAATGAAACCACGCTAAAGAACGATCCCAATAATTTGGGAACCTTCTCAGGAGAAGCAGGGGGAACTATAAAAGCATTCAATAATACATTTGATGCTTCTATAGGAACTAATAATATGCGCTTTGTTGCTTACGGTGATCCAAACCCTGCTTACAACATTGCCGGTGTTATCAGTTCAACAATTGACTTTGATGCTTATGTGGCTGCCAATCGTGGTGATCAGGTACCTGCCACAGTAAAATCTTTTTCAGGTGCCAATGTATACAATAACTTCGATACCGATGCAACATTATATGTGAAAACATTAGTTCCTGATGCTCCTGATGTTGCCAAAGCCAAAACAATGCAATATGCGGGCCGTACAAATGGTGGAGATATTAAATGGACATTTAACAATACCGTGGATGATGCTGCCTATCTTGTCAATGCACCATTAAAAGCTTTAGTTACAAATTATACGACCAAATTAGTTTCTGTACAAGGTGAAACCTCTACAACAAACAGTCAGACACTTACAACAACTACCGATAATAGCCAAACTGTGGTGAGTGGTGTTGCTATTTCTGATATGCTTTTCACTTGGGGTGGCGGTGCAACTGATGCAACTGTGACAGGACTCCCGGGCTCAGGAATTACTGTTGTAAAAGATGCTACGGCCAAAACAATAACTATATCAGGCACTCCTTCGGCAAATATTTCATTCTCTATTACAACCAGTGGTAGTACGGGCACCTCTGTAACATTATCGGGATCTATCACAATTTTAAGCAGTCAAACTCTTACACTCACTTCAGCCAACAATAGTGACCAAACAGTAACCAGTGGAACTGCGATTGCCCCAATCGTTTACACATGGGGTGGGGATGCAACTGATGCTTCTGTGTCTGGATTGCCTGTATCAGGAATTGATTTTGTAAAAGATGCCAGTGCTAAAACTATCACAATTTCGGGCACTCCGACGGCTACTGTAACTTACTCCATTGCTACTACCGGTACAGCGGGTACACCTGCCACAGGTTCGGGAACTATTACAATGAGCGCACCAGTAAATATGGTGCATAACTTTACAATATCCGGTAAAACAAGCACATTCTATACCATTATCGGAAATATGAATAGCACTGATGGTAGTGTCAGCTTTGGAGGTTTGACATTAACCAAACGTTTAAAAATTGAAACAGCTCCAACCACATCTATTGCATTTACAACAACGAAAGAGGGTATCCTGACCCTGGTATTTGATGCTACTTTTACAGGAACAATTAAAGTTAATACAACGGCCTACACAGCAGTAGCAGGAATTGTGACTGCAACTCTTCCTGCCGGTTCATATTCCATAACCAAAGGCTCTACTACAAATCTATTCTATATGAGTGTTGTGTACACTTCTACAGGAACCGGAATACACAATACAGAAGTGTCAGGGCTGACATTGTATCCAAATCCGGTAAAAAACAGCTTATCAATATCTTCAGGTGCTGAATTAAACAAGGTTGAGATTTATAGTTTGACAGGTATCCTGGTAAAACGTGCCGAAGGCAACAATACAACTATTGACATGAGTCAGCTTAACAAAGGAAGCTATCTGGTAAAAGTATTCACAGGTCAGGGTAATTTCACTCAGAAGATGATTAAAGAATAGTTTCATAGATTTAAACTTACGATCATTTATAGAAAGAGGGTGTCCATTTTTGGACACCCTCTTGTGCTTTTATTTATGTTGAAATATTTGGTTACTCCAAAAGCCCTTTTACCTTCTCCAAATCTTCGGGAGTATCTATCCCAACGGTTTCAACATCGGTGAAACCAACCTGAATGCTATAGCCATTTTCAATCCAACGGAGCTGCTCCAGCGATTCTGCAATCTCAAGCGTGGATTGGTCCAGTTGAGTGAGTTCGCACAAAACATCGGCCCTGTATGCATAAATGCCTACATGTTTCAGGTACGGATGACGGGAGATCCAGTTTTTGGTTTCTGAACCACGAATAAAAGGTATGATGGAACGGCTGAAATACATGGCTTCGTTCCTGGAATTAATCACCAGTTTTGGATTGTTTGGGTTGTTCAGAAAATCGAATCCATCTTTTTCCGTAATCTTCTTAGCTAAAGTAGCTATCTGTGCATCGGGTTTATTAAAGCATTCCTGCAAGGTTATGATTTGTTCAGGTTGTATAAAAGGCTCATCTCCCTGTACATTGATTACTACATCAAACCATTCTTCCAGTTTTGTAAATGCTTCATAGCATCGGTCAGTACCACTTTTATGCTGGTCGGAAGTCATAATGGCTTTTCCACCAAATGAAATTACCGTATCAAAGATCCGTTGGTCGTCGGTTGCTACATAAACGTCTGGCAGAGCTTTAGAGGCTTGTTCATAAACCCGTTGGATCATTGTTTTTCCACCAATGTCCACTAATGGTTTTCCTGGGAAACGTGTTGAACTATAACGGGCAGGAATAATACAAACAAAACGTAATGGAATTTCCGTTTCTTGAAGATTATTTGTCATGTTGTTCTAAATCCTTTAATTTCAGTTATACATTTCTGTTTTTAAATATCTTTCTTTTTGTTAGTGCAAACCAACTGGTACTTCTCATTAATAAAAGTACAATAAGCGGGAAAGTCGCTAAATTAAATGCCTGGGTAGATAAAGCAAAAGCTAATAATGCTCCAACCAACAATGCAATGTTTAATATCTGGTAGTAAAATAATGCAACCCTGAGAGGTTTTATCCAGATCAACAATGCTAAAACTAAATTTATTGGGTTGAGCCATAATAAATTCAAATTTGATTTTACCAACGGATGTATTGATATAAACATCAGGTAAAAAGCAATCACACCACCAATGCCTGTTAGAGCCAGAATAATTGTATCAAAAAACTTGAAATGACGCTTTCGTTCCTTGATATCCCATATTGTTAATAGGATTCCTAAAATCAATAGAATCAAGGTGATTGAAGTTGGTTTAAATAGCCAGGATTCGTTTGAAACAGTTGAATCGTTTTTATTGACTAATACCTTCTTTTCTGTAACTAATTTCCTAATTTGGCCATTTGAATTATGAATCTGGGCTGTTTGAAATTCAGTCATAAGATTCTCCGGGAGAAACATACTTTCACTGGTAGTGGCAGGTTGGTCGGCATCCATCCCAAAAACAATATCAATACCAAATTTAAGCCAGGTATCAGTTCCCACATAAACACCTACCCATTGACGGAATGATTTAGTCTCATTCGTAGGTTGGAACCTGATATACCCCTGAAGCGCAGCGATTATCTTATCACGTGGCCGGGTTGAGCAGTTGTCAAAAACAAAATTGTATCGATAGGTTCGATTTTCAGGTTCGTAATTCTTCAATAACAGGTTAATCAAATTCCTTTTCTCGACAATTGTCAGGTTTAGGATTTGTTCCCATACTATCGAATTCCGTTGCGCGTACTCCGGTAAGAAATAGCGTGTGTCATAAATCCCCAGTTGATAGTCTGTTTCGCCTTTTATAAACTTGTAATAGAAGTTCTCTGTTTCAAAACTGAATATACCATAGTTAAAGACCAGGTCTACACCTTTTTGGGAATCATTGATACGAATGGCGGTATGTCCAAATTTGGAATACACTTCCTCCCCGGGCGAGCAGGTAATTAAACTGATGATAGCAGAATCACTAATTAGGATTTGTTGAGCTTTTAACGTTATAAAACTCAAAAGTAAAATGGTAATTATAGAGAATCTTTTCATCTGAAAATCATTTTATGATATCTGCAAAAGTAATTCTATTTATTTAATTATTTTAGAAAATGATTTAATGATTTCTTAAAACAGGGGAAATAGTTAAAATTGCTATGCGTTTGTGATTCTAAATATGACACAATAAAATAATTTTTACAATATTTAAATGGATTTTTTTTGTTTAATGTACGATTATCTCAAAAAATTACTAAATTTGTGCTTTATAACATTGTTGTCAAACATATTTGTTACAAAATTATATGGCAAAAAAACATGTTTCCGATCTCAAACCATTAGAAGAGATTCTAACTGTCTGGGATGTTTTAACACCTGATGAAAGACAATTTGTACGTAATAACTACACGGTACATTATTTCAAAAAAAATGAAATGATTCATAGTGAAGGTGAAATTCCTACTCATATGATGATTCTTGCCAGTGGCAAAGTGAAAGTCTACAAAGAAGGTGTTGGAAGCCGTTATCAGATAATCAGGATGTTAAAGCCCGGAGAACACTTTGGGTATCGGGCAATTATAGCCAATGAGACTTACAATACCAATGTAACGGCATTTGAAGCTTCTACAGTCTATATGATCAAAGCTGATATATTTTTGTCTATATTAAGGCACAACAATGCTTTTTGTTATCGGTTCCTCGAAGAACTGGCCACTGACCTTGCAGCTTCCGATGCCCGTACCGTAAATCTTACCCAAAAGCATATCCGTGGAAGATTGGCTGAAGCGCTCCTGTTGCTTAAAACCAATTATGGCCTTGAGGAAGATGGGGCAACCATCAGTATTTATCTTTCCCGCGAAGACCTGGCCAATTTATCAAACATGACTACTTCAAACGCTATCCGGACTCTTTCGAATTTCGTGAATGAACACGTGATCGCTATGGATGGCCGGAAATTGAAGATTATTGATGAAGACAGGTTGCGCAAGATAAGTAAAATGGGTTAAGTAAGATACTTTTCCCATCAACTCCCTTTTATTCTGCTAATTGTTCGTAAATTTTACATTTTAATTAAACAAGCTCACTAGAAGTTGGTTTTATAATTGTAATCATCTCCCTAATCCTACACACTTCAAAAATATGAATGCAGGACAAATTCATGCTACCTTCAAATCAATCTCTCATTTTCTTGTTTCCGGGCAGGTGAATAATGCTTTTGACAAACTCAGGGTTCTGGTGAATGAGTTGCAAATTGGTGAATATTCCGATAGGTTGGAAGACTTGCAGCAAAATTATCGTTTCTTACTTCATTATTTTGTAACCGGTGTTGAAGATCCACAGCGAAAATCAGTTTATAATAAATTAATTGCAAAGGTTTTTGTTTTAAATTCGGAATTGAGGGAAGAACTTATCCTGCGGAATTCTTCCAACTATGAATATACTCAAAAACGTTACTATCCCCATACCAAAAAACATCATTCAACCATTGATCTGTTTAATGCTTTAAAATACTTTCATAGTCAATCGGCATTATTGAAAAACAATGAGGATGTTCAGGTTGCTGAATTGAAAAGACTACGTTCAAATTATGAATTGCTGATTCCGGAGTTTTTTGGATTATTCTGGCTTACTACAGTCATTGGGTCGCAGGAAAAAATACTCTTCAATGAAGTGTTGCATAAAGACTACCCGGGTTGGATTGAGAAATCAGTTGTGATTTCGGCCCTTACGTTGAATTTGTGGCGAATGTTCGATGAAAGTAAACTCATGTTGCTTTTTGATGCTTGCCTGGTGGATGACCAGCAGGTAAAACAGCGTGCATTAGTCGGTTTATGCTTTGTAATGGCTAAGTATAACCGTTTCCTGCCTTTTTTTCCATCTATCAGAAACCGACTTGTACTCCTAGCCGATGATCATCATATCGTTGATAATTTTCAGAATATCATTATTCAGATCATAGCAACGGCTGAAACGGAACAGATCACCAAGAAGATGCAGGAAGAGATATTGCCTGAAGTGATGAAGATAAGTCCAATGCTCAAGGATAAGATGGATGCTGATGTCTTGTTAAACTCAGAAGAATGGGCTGATGAGAATCCCGATTGGCAGGAAATGCTGGAACAAAGCGGGGTGTCGGATAAATTGAAAGAGTTGAGCGAACTTCAACTGGAAGGTGCCGATGTGTATATGAGTACTTTTTCGTTGCTTAAGAATTTCCCGTTCTTTTCGGAATTCACCAATTGGTTCTTACCGTTCGATTCTCAATACTCGGCTATCAATGAATTGTTTAAAACGGAAGATAAGACATTGTTAACTGCTTTTGTGAGTAACAATGTGATGTGTAACTCCGATAAGTATTCTTTCTGTTTAAGTATTCTTCAAATGCCCGAATCACAAAGGGGCATGTTGAAACAGTCTTTTAAAATGGAAGCTGAACAGTTGGACGAAATGTCCAGGGATGAAGCATTGCTGACTCCCAATATTGCTGCAAAAAATATTTCCAGATTGTATATCCAGGATTTATTCCGGTTCTTTAAACTGAATCCGCAACATACTGATTTTTCCGATATGTTTGCTTTTTCGCTTTTAATGCACAAATCTTATTTATTTGAAATTTTATCTTCGAATAAAGATTTTAAATTAAGTATAGCTGAGTATTATTTTTCCAAGAATCATTATTTACAGGCATTGGAGCTGTTTGAGAAAATTCAGCATGAGATAAATCCTACAGCTGCACTTTATCAAAAGATTGGCTATTCCTATCAGCTCACGTCGCAATTCTCAAAAGCGTTGGAGGCTTATTTAAAATCAGACTTAATACAAACCGATGATGTGTGGACTGTTAGAAAAATAGCCCTGTGTTACCGTTTGCTGGGAGATTTTGAAAAAGCGTTGGAGTATTATCAACAGGTCGATTATCTGAAACCAAATCAAACAAGTGTTTTAATGCAAATAGGACATTGTTTCGTTGAATTGGGTAAATTTAAAGAAGCCCTGGCTATATACTTTAAATTAGATGCCTTTGGTGGAGATGATGTGAAAGTCTGGCGTGCAATCGCATGGTGCTCGTTTATTTCCGGGAATATACAACAGGCGGATTATTACGTAAAGAAGTTACTGGAGAATGAACCAAATGCCCATGATTACCTTAATGCCGGTCATGTATCCTGGTGCCAACGCAATTTAAATGAAACCATTGAGTTTTATCAAAAGAGTATCAGTTTGCAGCAAAATAGTTGGGAATTATTCCTGGAAGCTTTCAATGAAGATAAATCTTTCTTAATTGCCAATGGGATTGATGCCGATGAAATTCCACTCCTTCTGGACTCAATAGCTTCAGAATCCAAATAACTCATTTCACATTTCTTGAAGCTCAATGCTCAATGCTTGATGCTCTGTGCTAAAACCTATACCCCAGTCCCCATTCAATGAATTCTGCTTTTTGAAGATGTGTTTTCAATCCCAATGACAGGAACAGATGGTTGTCCAGGGTATATTTCAGGGTTGCACGGGTATAAAACCATCCATCTTCTGTGTTGATATTGTAAGGGTAAATGATGGATTTGTTTAAAGTACTGTTTTTAGCATCAGTATAAGGTGACCTGTTTTTAAGTGGGTCATACAGATAGAGTCCCAGATCTACCCCGGCAGTTAGACGTCCAAGAATGACTTCATGATGCCAGGAAGTACCAACCCTTATTTTGTTTTTTAATTCATTGGTTGTGATATAAGTCCTTTTATAAAGGCTCGTCCCATCGTATACACCGTCATAGAACACATCAATTCCGAATCCCATCCGGTAGTAATTTGTTAGTGGCCTGTAAGCACTGATTGCCAGGGAAGCAATCGGGTAGGTCCTGTTGTCCTGATAGTATAGTTGCCTGAATCCTCCTGAAGCAATAACTTCAAATGTCATTTTACGCGGTAATCCTTCCAGGATTTGGTGGGAGGGAAGATGGTATTTCTTGTAATTCGGGAAGTATTTCAATCCTACGAATCCGTTTAACAGGTTTAATCCCGAATTTGGGACAAAGGCACTGCCATTCGACATATGATTCCAGGTATATTCAGCCATTAAACTAAATCCCTTGCTGATTGGAATTTCCAGGCTGCCACCTCCTGAGAAATACACATTCAGGGATGATCCTATAGCAGTATTCGTGCTGTCGAAAGGGATTATTTCCCCAAGGGAATTCATATTCGTGTTTTGAAATGTTTTTGACAGGTAACTGGCACCGGCCCCCGCTTTCAGGCTTAATTTGAAGACTTTTGTTTTTAGCAGGGTATAACTGATGTAAGGATAAAGGGTAAAGGCATTTCCAAGTTTTTGGGAATTCCCAAGGTTAAGCCACACTGCTCCCAGTCCGATAGCGGGAAATCCATTAAATTGTTGCCAGGGTTTTTCTCCCATTGTTTGAAATTCAACTGACAATTCGGTGCCGGTTACATGATTTTCAATCAATGGTTTTACATGTTGGTCGTGGGGGATGATAGTACCGTAAATTCCTTCTATTTTGAAACTATATTGTTCACTGGTTTGAGCTTGCAGTTGAATTGTCATCAGTATGAATAAGAGTGGAAAAAGGATATATTTCATAGTTTCAACTGTAGTTTTTGTTTTTCCATTCATTTTTTTTGGTTACCTTTGACACCGCAAATGTAGCAAAAATCAATTGCATAGAAATGCTTTTGACTGTAATAAGTAAGAAATAGAATTCGTATTTCATCCATATAATCCATGTTTACAATTTTCAAAAAAGAATTGCGTACCTTTTTTAGTAATGCAACCGGATATATCGTTATAGGCATTTTTTTAATCCTAACCGGATTGTTCCTTTGGGTTATTCCCGGTGAATATAATATCCTGGATTCAGGATATGCCAATGTTGATGGACTCTTTTACCTGGCACCCTGGTTATTCCTGTTTCTTTGCCCTGCTGTCACCATGCGCCTCTTTGCCGAAGAAAAGCAAACCGGTACCTGGGAATTACTTGTTACAAAGCCCTTGAGCAACATGCAAATCGTGTTAGGCAAATATTTTGCTGGACTAGTGCTTGTCACAATGGCATTACTTCCCGTGTTAATTTATTATTTTTCTGTTTCTTACCTGGCTGAACCTGTTGGGAATGTCGATTCAGGAGCGTTCTGGGGATCATTTATCGGGCTCTTTTTTCTGGCTGCTGTTTATGTGGCTATCGGTACGTTTTCATCCTCACTTTCCAATAATCAGATTATTTCGTTTGTGGCGGCGGTCGTGCTTTCCTTCTTTATGTATTACGGCTTTGAAGTGCTGACAGGTTTTTTTACTTCGGGAAAGTCCATCCAGTTGCTCGATTCATTAGGGATTCATGCCCACTATAAATCAATGAGCCGCGGAGTGATTGATTCCCGTGATTTACTATACTTTGTGATGGTTAGTTCTCTGTTCCTTTATGGGTCCGGTCGGAAACTTAAGAAGAGTTGAACAGACAGACAAATAGTGTTTTTAGTTATACAATCGATTTTAAGATATACAAGATATGAATAAACCGTTGATTTTAATTACCAATGATGATGGCCATGATGCTCCGGGTATTGAAGTTCTGACCCGGCTGATGACCCAACTGGGAGACGTTGTTGTAGTTGCACCTGATGGGGCACGTTCGGCACAGTCCAATGCATTGACCGTTACACATCCCATCCGCTTCAAAAAGTTATCAGAAAAGGAAGGCCTGATTCGCTATATGTGTACCGGTACTCCAACCGATTGTGTAAAACTGGCTTTGAATGAAATCGTCGACCGCAAGCCTGATTTAGTGGTGGCAGGCATAAATCACGGCTCCAATTCAGCCATTAACGTGATTTATTCCGGTACCATGGGCGCTGTACTTGAAGGGTGTGAGAATGGGATCTTATCCATTGGTTTTTCTATCGTTGATCATTCATTGGATGCTGATTTTTCAGTCTTTGAGAAATTTGTCTTGCAGATTGCCAGTGAAGCTTTGCTGAACGGTTTGCCGCATGCTACCTGCCTGAATGTAAATGCACCGGTAGGTGAGATCAAAGGTATACGTGTTGCCCGTCAATGTGATGGCAGGTGGACGAAAGAATATGCGAAACGAATTGATCCTCGCGGTGGTTCTTATTTCTGGCTGACAGGTGCTTTCGAAAACCATGAACCGGATGCTGAAGATACTGATGAATGGGCTTTAGATCATGGGTACATTTCGATAGTTCCTACTAAAATTGACCTGACTGCCTACGAGGCTATGGATAAAATACGTAACTGGAGTTTATAATGAACTTACGAATGGAGCGTTACAATCGTTTTTTGTATGGATTTATTCCCGGATTAATCTTTCCGGTGTTATTCATGTGGGTATACCTGAACCGGTTTTACCCGGGTGATTTATCCTTTTTAGAAACGTTGAAACAACTCTATCCCGGAATGATATTGGGTAAGTTACTGTTACTTTCCACCATGCCGAATCTGGTCTTTGTTTTTGTGTTTTATAAAACCGAAGGCTTTAAACTTGCTTCCGGGATACTTATGGGTGCAATGCCCTATTTTATTGCCAGTATTTTTATGTTGTGAATAGCATTGAGCATTGAGCATTGAGCATTGAGTATTGAGCCAAGAACCAAGATCCAAGAACCAAGATTTAGAACATAGACTTTTGACCAGGATTAATTAATTAACCAATTAACCAGTTAACTCAATCAACTAATTAACCAGTTAACTTAATTAACCAATCAACCAATCAACCAATCAACCAATCAACCAGTTAACTCAATCAACTAATTAACCAGTTAACTTAATTAACCAATCAACCAATTAACCAATCAACCTAATAACTAAATCACAATTCATGAAATACTTTATCATTGCCGGAGAGGCTTCAGGCGATTTACATGCTTCAAACCTAATGCGGGAATTACGCAAAGAAGACCCGCAGGCTGATTTTTGCTTTCTTGGCGGTGATTTAATGAAGGCCCAGGGTGGTGAAATGATAAAACATTATCGTAAAATGGCATTTATGGGTTTCTGGGGTGTGTTGAAGAATGCACGCAAAGTACTCAACAATATCAACGAATGCAAGAAAGCAATTGTCAGTTATCAGCCTGATGTGGTTATTTTGGTTGATTATCCGGGTTTCAACCTGCCCATGGCACGTTTCACTAAGGAAAAACTGAATATCCCGGTTTATTATTATATCTCTCCAAAAATATGGGCGTGGAAAGAACACCGCATTAAGGCAATCAAACTCTATGTGGATAAACTCTTTACGATATTCCCCTTTGAAACGGCATTTTATAATAAACATAATTTCCCGGTTGAATATATAGGAAACCCATCCGTGGATTCTATTTCTGAGAGGTCCAATCAGGAACAAACATTTAAAGAGTTCTGTGAGCTCAATAAACTGCCTGCCAAACCCATTATTGCCCTGTTGGCAGGAAGCCGTAAACAGGAAATCTCAGCCTGCATACCCCGGATGATTGATGCTACCCTGCGTTTCCCCGAATACCAGGCAATTGTTGCAGGTGCTCCCGGTATAAAACCTGGCTATTATAAATTCCTGTTGAAAGATAAGCATGTGAAGGTAGTCTATAACCAAACCTATGAATTGTTGCAACAGGCGAAGGCTGCTGTAGTCAATTCAGGTACTGCCACCCTGGAGACTGCCCTGATCGGGATACCGCAGGTAGTGGTGTACAATGTCTATTTCGGACATTTGATGATGAAGCTCAAAGATTATTTTGTAAAGGTAAAATACATTTCACTGGTGAACCTGGTGGCTGAAAAAGAAGTCGTGAAGGAATTGATGGCTCATTTCTTTACTGTTGAAAATGTATCCAACGAACTGAACAATATCCTGCATGATAAATCTTATCGAGAGAATATGCTCAATGAATATGCCATTATGAAGCAATCATTGGGAGGACCCGGTGCTGCTTCTAAAGCTGCTAAGAAGATGGTTGAATTCCTGAAAGCAAAATAATATTACTTAGTGATATTACTTCAAGATATGATTTCATGATATGACATCATGATATGATATGATTTTATGATATTTGCTTTGTGTTCTGAATTTATCTTTACTCAATTCTCAATTCTCAATTCTCAATGCTCGATGCTCGATGCTCGATGCTCAACGCTCAATGCTAAACTCTTATGACTTCAGATTTATCAAAACAACCCAATATTGGGAAAGATACTGAGTCCAAACTCATTCAGGTTGGAATCTGTTCGTACGAAGAACTGCGGGCTGTAGGAACCGAACAGGCTTTCCTGCGCTTGCAGACTCTCGATCCGGGTGCTTGCATTCAATTGCTGTATGGACTCGAAGGCGCAATTGAAGGTATTCAGGCTACCAGTCTATCTGCTGAGAAGAAGAAAGAACTCAGGGAATTCCATAGAATGGCAAATAAATGATATTACTTCGTGATATGAATTGATTGTTTTAAATGAAATCTATTGCTAATCACTATTGATTTTGTTGTCATACATTTTTTTCTGTTGCTCATAAAGAGTCTGAACTACAAAAAGATATTTCTACTTATTCGGTTTTAAAAGGTAAAGGCAATCCTTCATAAGCATCTAATAGTGTATGAATTGACTTGATATCCCGTTGGACATGATTGAGCTGATCGCGAATTGACTTGCGGATTACTTTATGACCTATTCTTTTTTTCTGAGCAGTGTGCAAATAAGTTTTACGAGCCACTTTGCGATAAGTTGTTGGTTTGCCCCTAAGCAAGGTTGGATTATAAACTACATCAATCAGTTCTTCCAGTTTTTCCCTGACATCGTTTAACTGTTTCAAATCCAAAAATAACGATATAATATTGAAGAACAAATGGTTTATGCTTTTTCAGCAGACCCTAATTAAATTTTTAGTTCTGATTCCAAATACTATTCGTATGGTACTTGGTTTAGGTTCGTCCATGGTTTGTCCATGGTTCGTCCTTGGCTTAGCCTTAAATACCATGTATATACCATGTATATACGATCTATATAACATGTATATACCATGTATCTGTATAAATACATGGTATGTACATGTATAAATCATTGAATTTAGATTGAATTATTATTTTACACTTGGTTAATCCATGGACGAGCCAAGGACAAACCATGGATGAACCTAAAACAAATTCAGAAGAGAATGCGAATAAAACCGGATAAAGATACCGGGTGGCGAAAACATGATGGAAATAAAAAATAATGCGTAATTGTGATTTAATTAAAAATTGTAGTCGATAACCCTAAAGTGAAATAGCCGGGGAATTGATAAAAAAATAAAACAAAAATTGCAAATCCTTTGTTATAAAAAAGTTGGGGACTTTAACGACCTTTACGACTATTGAGCATTCTCATAGAAGGTTGCAAAGTCCCAAGATAAATGATAAAATACAATTATAAAGCCACAATTGCTGAGGTATAGCAAATCAACCCTAATTCCTTTATTCAAGATAAGATGATAATGAAAGATTTATCACCAATTAAATGTTGAAATTATATTTGATGATAATTAATTATCATGACTAACCTGTATGAATTTCTAAAAATCATTATACTATATTTGAGAGAGGATTAAATAACTTTGTAATTAACTCATTAATCAAATAATCAAATGGAAACTAAGGAATTGTTTACAGAAAAACTTATTAAAGGACATCGAACGTATTTCTTTGATATTAAACAAACTGAGAGTAAGAGTTTATACATTACCATTACAGAATCGAAGAAGATTGCAGATGGTTATGAACATCACAAAGTAATGGTCTTTGAAGAAAATATAGAAGATTTTACAAACGTATTTCGTAATTGCCTGCTTAAATACAAACAATTGAAGAATGAACCATCGATTATAAAAACAAACAGACCTATTGCTGAAATTCAAAAAAAATATCCCAATGCTTATATGCCCTGGACTCCTGAAGATGATGAAAAACTTGAATCACTTTATATAGATGGTAAAGAAATCAAGGAATTAGAATTGGTTTTTTACAGAAAAAGAGGTGCCATTGTGTCGCGTTTAAAACACAAAGGGCTTTTGAAGTAGCTTATAGAAAATAAAATGTGATAAATGATATTTTTAAAACTTCGATAACTATGAATGAACATTTGGATTATATTGAAAATACCCACAACTTTGACTCTAGCAATCTTACCGAAGAAGAAATACAACAATGGGGTGATTTGCTTTTTATGACAAATACGACTATTGATGAAAAGAAAAAGGCATTGGGCTTACTGGCTCATGTTGGTAATCTGACTGCTTATAATTATTTGAAAAAATATGCCGGACAGCCGGATCAGGACTTGGAAGAATGGGCTACAATAGCTTTGGGAGAATGTACCTTGTATTTACATGCTGATTTGAGTGGCGATGATGACCTGGATTTTGTTTTTACAGGTGTTGGTCCAAACAATGATATGTTGCGGATTTACGTCTTGCTTTTACCTCAAGAAGGCAAATCATTTGAAGCATGGCAAAACAAAACTATAGAAAATGAAATAACTTATGCAGCACGGGATTTGAAGTGTCTGACTGAATGGTTTGATTTCAAAACAAGCTATGCAAGCTTCAGTTTGTTAATTCCAACCGATATATCCATTGACTCAATTGTAAAATTGGGAATTGATAATTGTAATCAATTTGGGGGCTTCCTGCTCGATGAGTACTATTGTGGAACCGGCGTTCCCGACTTTAAGGAAATTGAAGAGATCATTCAAATTGTAAGGTATGGGCAGGAAGAAGATAACATAAAAGAAATTTTCTGAAATTATTATTCATAATTACATCGTAGCTTGCAGGATGTTCATTCAAATGCATTCTTACCCGTTAACAGTTTTATGAAGAAACTGCACGTATTTATGTAATCACCCGAAGCAATAATAACTTATTTGCGGAGAATTCCGGTACAATTATGTGGGCAGTGGGCAGGTCATTGAGAATAAAAGCCGGTTATATTCTTTCGTGGGGCAGGTGTCCATTCGGGAATCATCTTCAAATGTGGCCTATGCTTGATTTTGTTTTCGGGAGTAAAAAGTAAAAAATCACTCTTTACATCTCATTTTCCTATATTTTTTGAATAATCGTAGATTTTAATCATTCGCTTTTATTGTAACTTTTGAACAAATGAGTAATAAGAGCTACTATTTTCGGAACGTTTTCGAGAGTAAGGGTTGTTCATTGTAGTCTGTTTTGATAATAAATTCTGAATATGTTGAAGTTTGGAAAGTTTAAATGAATTGAAATGAAAAATAATTTATTGCTAAAGTTCTTTTAGTTCAGTCAATTATGATGATTTCGTGTTTTATAGCAGAAATAAAGGGGAAATAAGTTTGGTTTGTATGGGAAAAGCTAGTACTTTTGCACCCGCTTTAAGAGAGAAGCAAGGTACAATTTACTATTATTTCATTTACCATTTACCATTTAAGGTGTAGAAAAATAAAAGCAAATTATTTCAGAAAAGGTTTGGTAGTTCAGAAAAAAGCACTACTTTTGCAGCCGCTTTAAGAGAGAAGCCGGCAACTAGATTTACCATTTATTCATTTACGATTTACAAT